>NZ_CP094723.1:0-1200000 GCF_025558585.1 Staphylococcus sp. IVB6214
ATGACAGAACAAGAAACTTGGGACAACGTTCTGGAGTTGATTCGTAATAAACACGTAAAAGGTCCATCATATGACACTTTTTTTAAAGAAACGAAACTGCATTCGCTTTCTGATGAAAAAGTTGTTTTAGTCGTCAATAATGCTTTTGAAGCGAACTGGTTACTACAATCCTATAAGGGCGTAATCATTGAATCTGTGAATGCCATTACTGGAAAAAACGTAACGCATTTAGAAGTGCTAACTGAAGATGACTTAGATGAACTACGTGCGAATTTTACAACAGCTCAGAATGACGTCAAACCCGTTCAACCCGTAGTCGCACAAGGGGAACAATTCAATACCAAAAATACATTTGATACTTTTGTTATTGGACCGGGCAACCGTTTCCCGCACGCTGCAAGTCTTGCCGTAGCTGAAAAACCAGCACAAGCCTACAATCCATTGTTTATCTATGGAGGCGTCGGTCTAGGTAAAACACACTTGATGCATGCGATTGGGCATTTTGTAATGGAAAATAACAAAGATGCGAAAGTGCTTTATACGACAAGTGAAAAGTTTACGAATGAATTCATTCAATCCATTCGAAACAATGATACGGAATCATTTCGTGAAAAATACCGTAATATCGACGTTTTACTTATTGATGACATTCAATTTATTCAGAAAAAAGAACAGACACAAGAAGAATTTTTCCATACTTTCAATGAATTACATCAAAACAACAAGCAAATTGTCATTTCTAGTGATCGTCCACCAAAGGAAATATCAACTTTGGAAGAACGTCTAAAATCCCGCTTCCAGTGGGGACTCATCGTTGATATTACACCGCCTGATTTGGAAACACGAATGGCAATTTTACAGAAAAAGACGGAAGAAGAGCATCTTGATGTACCTATTGAAGCACTTACTTATATCGCCAATCAGATCCAAACCAACATTCGTGAATTAGAAGGTGCACTCAACCGTGTCAATGCCTTCTCGAATTTGCAAGGTAAACCCATTACGACAGAATTGGCAGCAGAAGCGCTCAAAGATATTATTCAAGAATCACAAAGCAGAAAAATTACCATTCAAGATATTCAAAAGGTTGTCGGTGCATACTATGGTGTGCGAATTGAAGATTTTGCAGCAAAAAAACGTACAAAATCAATCGCATACCCTCGCCAAATCGCAATGTATCTATCTCGTGAACTAACCGACTTTTCTTTACCTAAAATTGGTGAAGAGTTTGGCGGGCGCGATCATACGACCGTGATACATGCACACGATAAAATCAAAAAAGAGCTTGAAAATAATGCTCCGTTAAGACAAGAAATCAAGCAATTTGAAAAAGAGCTTAGAAGTTAGATTGTGGATAGTGTGCAGAAGTTGTACACATCATGCACAAGTTATCCACATGTGCACATCCTTTATTTTTCTTAATTCGTAAAGGTTATCCACTAATCCACAAACCCTACTACTATTATTACGATTTTTAATAATAACTATAACTTATATAAACGACTGAAAGGAGTTTATACTTTATGGAATTCACAATTAAACGTGATTATTTTATTACGCAATTGAACGATACATTAAAAGCCATCTCACCGAGAACCACTTTACCGATTCTAACAGGGATTAAGATCCATGCGACAAACGAAAGTGTCGTATTGACAGGGTCTGATTCTGAAATTTCTATTGAGATTACTATTCCAAACCATATAGATGGTGAAGAAATAGTAACAGTGACAGAACCAGGATCAGTTGTATTACCAGGTCGTTTCTTCGTGGATATTATTAAAAAATTACCAGGAAAAGACGTCAAATTAATAACAAACGAACAATTTCAAACGCTGATAACATCAGGTCATTCAGAATTTAACTTAAGTGGTTTAGATCCAGATCAATACCCACTGTTACCACAAATTTCAAGTGAAGATGCGTTACAACTACCAATCAAAGTATTGAAAAACATCATTGCACAAACAAACTTTGCAGTGTCCACCTCAGAAACACGCCCAGTACTAACAGGGGTCAACTGGCTTATACAAGAAAATGAATTAATATGCACTGCGACCGATTCACACCGCTTGGCTGTAAGAAAGTTGAAATTAGAAGACGAAGATATCAGTGATAAAAATGTCATCATTCCAGGTAAGGCATTAGCTGAATTGAACAAAATTATGTCAGATAGTGATGACCACATTGACATTTACTTTGCTTCGAACCAAGTGCTATTCCGAGTAGGTCATGTCAACTTCATTTCACGCTTATTAGAAGGGCATTATCCTGATACGTCTCGCTTGTTCCCAGAAAACTACGAGATTAAGTTAGGTCTCGATAACAGCGAATTCTATCACGCGATCGACCGTGCATCATTATTAGCGCGTGAAGGTGGCAACAATGTCATCAAGCTCAGCACGGGAGAGAACCAAATTGAATTGTCATCAACATCACCTGAGATTGGAACGGTAAAAGAAGAAATTACAGCAAATGATGTTGAAGGTGGCAACTTAAAAATTTCTTTCAACTCGAAATACATGATGGATGCATTGAAAGCCATTGATCACGATGAAGTAGAAGTCGCATTTTTCGGTACGATGAAACCATTTATTTTAAAACCAAAAGACGATGATACGGTGACGCAATTAATCTTGCCAATCCGCACATACTAGAGAGAAAAGCTAGGGCGATACGCCTTAGCTTTTTTCGTTCTGTACAGAAGTAATATATTTTACTCATACGTGTAGTGATGTAGGGGCGAAATCGAGTATAATAAAACTATATGTAATCTTGGAGGAACAGAATATGAAAGTTAAAAAGACGCTGTTGATTGGCGTTGTCATTTGTTTATTTGTACTTGCTGTTTTAGGAACATTCTCTTTTTCAAGCGATTCAAAAGATAAATTGGACAGTAAAGCCTTGCATAAAGACACTGCTTTACAGCCACAAATCGGCAACAAGAAGAGCGACGTGAAACTCGTACTTTTCGGTGACTATAAATGCCCGTATTGCGGAGATTTTGAAAGCCAAATATTACCAAAAATTCAAAAAGACTATATCGAAACGAATAAAGTTGAACTCCGTTATGTGAATGTACTCATTCATGGCGAGGAGTCTAAGTTATCGACACGTGCGTCATTAGCGGTTAATAAATTTGCACCAGAAGCGTATTGGTCATTCCATGAAGCATTATATCGCGCGCAGCCGAAGTCAAAAGAAGCCGTGTCAGATGACAAGTGGTTAACAGAACAACTTGTTGAAAAAGAAATCAACAAGTTGAAGATTAAGCCAGAACAGAAGAAACAAATTTTGAATGCTTACAACGATAAAGTATTTCATCAACAAGCGAAGCATGATGATCAATTGGCGAAACAATACAAAGTATCTAAAGTGCCATCTTTATATGTGAATGGTGAACGTGTAAAAGATGTCACTGATTATGAAGCAGTCAAAGGTGCGATTGATCAAGCGCTTGACGAACAGAAAAACAAATAAACAGATAGTGGATTTTGTCTGCTGCTATCACATCAAAGAACAAGGTGTGTTGCTCATTTGTTTCACATGAAACTTTTAGCGACACACCTTAAATAAATATGCATTTCTACATGAAATTTAGCGGATAAAAAGGTATAATAGACTAGGTGAGCAATTACGAATGGAGTGATAATTTTGGCTGAGGAAGTTACAGTGGATAGCGTTTTGACATTAGGTCAGTTTTTGAACTATGAAGGTATTATCGAATCAGGTGGCCAAGCAAAATGGTTTTTACAAGAATATGATGTGTTTTTGAACGGTGAGCACGAGACACGTCGTGGTAAAAAGTTAAGTGATGGCGATGTGATTGAGATTCCTGAAGTAGGATCTTATGTGATTAAAATTGGTGAACAATGAAGTTAACAACACTCCAGTTGGAAAACTATCGGAACTATGCGCAAGTTGATTTGGCATGTCATCCGGAAGTCAACATACTCATTGGAGAGAATGCACAAGGTAAGACGAACTTACTTGAGTCAATTTACACATTGGCCTTAGCTAAAAGTCACAGAACAACGAACGACAGAGAGTTGATTCGGTTCGATGCAGAGTATGCTAAAATAGAAGGTGAATTAAGCTTTAGACATGGTCATATGCCTTTGACAATGTTCATTACGAAAAAGGGCAAAAAGGCAAAGGTCAATCATTTAGAACAGAGTCGCTTGACGCAATACATCGGTCATCTTAACGTTGTTCTATTTGCGCCAGAAGATCTCAATATTGTAAAAGGCGCGCCACAAGTGAGACGTCGTTTTATTGATATGGAGCTTGGACAGATATCAAGTTTGTATTTGAATGACTTATCGCAATATCAACGCATACTCAAACAGCGAAATCATTATTTGAAACAACTACAACTCAAGCAACAAAAAGATACGACAATGCTAGAGGTGTTGAATCAACAGTTTGCAACATATGCAGTCAAGGTGACTTTGAGACGCCAGCAGTTTATTGCAGAACTTGAAACACTCGCAGCACCGATTCATTCAGGGATTACGAATGGCAAGGAACGCTTGACATTGCAGTACATGCCGAGTATCAAGATACAAGACGTCGCGCAAGGTGAGGAAGGCTTAACCAATGATGTGTTTGAATCACTACAAGCCTCCCTTACGAAAGAGATTGAGCGTGGTGTGAGTTTGCAAGGACCACATCGAGATGATCTTGGCTTTCAAGTGAATGAGATGGATGCGCAGACGTTTGGTTCTCAAGGGCAGCAACGTACAACGGCACTCTCAATTAAGCTAGCTGAAATAGAATTAATGCAGCAAGAAGTGGGGGAATACCCCATTTTGTTGCTTGATGACGTATTAAGTGAGTTAGATGATTCTCGACAAACGCATTTGTTGAGCACGATACAACATAAAGTACAGACATTTGTAACAACGACATCCGTGGATGGTATCGACCATGAAATAATGAAAGATGCTAAAATATATCGAATTGCAGAAGGAAATATTAAGAAATAGTAGAAAGTGAAGGTGGAAGCATTGGCTGATGTGAACAACACAGAAAACTATGGTGCGAGTCAGATTCAGGTATTAGAAGGTCTCGAAGCGGTTCGTAAGCGACCAGGGATGTATATTGGCTCGACTGCAGAACGTGGTCTACACCATCTCGTATGGGAGATTGTAGATAACAGTATTGACGAGGCACTTGCAGGCTATGCAGATACGATTGAAGTCGTCATTGAAAAAGACGATTGGATCAAAGTAACAGATAACGGTCGTGGTATCCCGGTCGATATCCAAGAGAAGATGGGACGTCCAGCTGTCGAAGTTATTCTTACAGTGCTTCATGCCGGCGGTAAGTTTGGCGGTGGCGGATATAAAGTATCAGGTGGTTTACACGGTGTAGGTTCGTCGGTTGTAAACGCATTGAGTGAGACACTCGAAGTATACGTGCACCGAGATGGTCGTATTCATCACCAATCATACAAACGCGGCGTGCCGGAATTTGATTTGAAACAGATTGATGATACAGATAAAACGGGAACAGTTATCCGCTTCAAGGCAGATGCTGATATTTTCCAAGAAACAACGGTTTATAACTATGAGACATTACAAAAACGTATTAGAGAGTTAGCATTCTTGAACAAAGGGATACAAATCACATTGCGAGATGAACGAGATGATGAGGCGCCACGAGAAGATAACTACTACTACGAAGGCGGGATTAAGTCTTACGTTGAGTTGATTAACGAGAAGAAAGAGCCGATTCATCCAGAGCCTATTTACGTGCATGAACAACGTGATGATGTTGAAGTGGAAATAGCCTTACAGTATAACAGTGGCTATGCGACTAATTTGCTGACATATGCGAACAACATCCATACGTATGAAGGTGGGACACACGAGGACGGCTTTAAACGGGCGCTGACACGTGTTCTTAATAGTTATGGATTACAGTCCAAAATTATCAAAGAAGACAAGGAGCGTCTCTCTGGTGAAGATACACGTGAAGGTTTAACTGCGGTTATCTCTATCAAGCATGGTGATCCACAATTTGAAGGACAAACGAAGACGAAGTTAGGGAACTCAGAAGTGCGTCAAATTGTAGACCGTACGTTTTCAGAGCTGTTTGAGCGCTTCTTGCTGGAAAATCCACAAGTAGGTCGTACAATCGTTGAAAAAGGTATTATGGCATCCAGAGCACGTATTGCGGCTAAGAAGGCACGTGAAGTGACACGTCGTAAAACGGCTTTAGATATTTCGAGCTTACCGGGTAAACTGGCGGACTGTTCAAGTAAAGATCCGTCAGAAAGTGAAATCTTCTTAGTAGAGGGTGACTCTGCCGGGGGGTCTACGAAGTCAGGACGTGACTCACGTATTCAAGCAATCTTGCCATTGCGTGGGAAAATTCTTAACGTAGAAAAAGCACGATTAGATAAGATTTTAAATAACAACGAAATCCGTCAAATGGTCACAGCATTCGGAACGGGTATTGGTGGCGAATTCGATATTTCAAAAGCAAGATATCACAAGATCGTGATCATGACCGATGCAGATGTCGATGGTGCACATATCCGTACGTTGTTACTAACTTTCTTCTATCGCTTTATGCGTCCGTTGATTGAAGCGGGCTATGTGTACATTGCACAACCGCCACTTTATAAATTAACGCAAGGTAAACAAAAATATTATGTCTTTAATGATCGCGAATTAGACAAGTTAAAAGAACAGCTGAATCCAACACCGAAATGGTCGATTGCACGCTATAAAGGTTTGGGTGAGATGAACGCCGATCAGTTGTGGGAGACAACAATGAATCCAGAAAATCGTGCGATGTTACAAGTAACGCTAGACGATGCGATTGAAGCGGATCAAACGTTCGAAATGTTAATGGGCGATGTCGTTGAGAACCGTCGCCAGTTCATTGAAGATAACGCTGTCTATGCCAACCTGGATTTCTAATATGAACACTTGAAAATGAAAAGGAGGATATCTTGATGGCTGAAACATCTGAATCAAGAATCAATGAACGGAATATCAGCAAAGAGATGCGTGAATCATTTTTGGACTATGCCATGAGTGTTATCGTATCTCGTGCATTGCCAGACGTAAGAGATGGTTTGAAGCCTGTGCATCGCCGTATACTTTATGGTTTGAATGAACAAGGCATGACGCCGGATAAACCTTACAAAAAATCAGCACGTATCGTTGGGGACGTAATGGGTAAGTATCACCCGCATGGTGACTCATCTATTTACGAAGCCATGGTACGTATGGCACAAGAGTTCAGCTACCGTTACCCACTGGTAGATGGTCAAGGGAACTTCGGTTCAATGGACGGTGATGGTGCTGCCGCAATGCGTTACACAGAGGCGCGAATGACGAAGCTTGCGCTAGAACTTTTAAGAGATATTAACAAAGATACGATTGATTTTATCGACAACTACGATGGGAACGAACGAGAGCCGAGCGTCTTGCCGTCTCGCTTCCCGAACTTATTAGTGAACGGTGCATCAGGGATTGCGGTTGGGATGGCAACGAATATCCCACCGCACAATATGCGTGAAGTTATTGACGGTGTGTTGAGTTTGAGTCATAACCCAGATATTTCAACAGCAGAACTGATGGAAGACATCCAAGGACCAGACTTCCCAACAGCGGGTTTAATTCTTGGTAAGAGTGGCATTCGTCGAGCGTATGAAACAGGACGTGGCTCTATCATGATGCGTGCAAAAGCTGATATCGAATCACGTGGTGGTGGTCGTGAACGCATCGTTGTGACTGAAATTCCTTTCCAAGTGAACAAGGCACGTATGATTGAGAAGATTGCGGATCTCGTTCGTGATAAGAAGATTGAAGGCATAACAGATTTGCGTGATGAGACAAGTTTACGTACAGGTGTCCGCATCGTTATTGACGTTCGTAAAGATGCCAATGCAAGTGTCATTTTGAACAACTTGTATAAACAAACACCATTGCAAACATCATTTGGTTTCAACATGATTGCATTAGTGAATGGTCGTCCACAGCTGATTACTTTGAAAGAAGCACTATACCATTATTTAGAGCATCAGAAGGAAGTCGTACGTCGTCGTACTGCATACAATTTGCGTAAAGCAAAAGACCGTGCCCACATTCTTGAAGGATTGCGTATTGCGCTCGATCATATCGATGAGATTATTGCGATTATCCGTGAATCAGAGACAGACAAAGTCGCAATGGATAGTTTACAGACACGTTTCTCATTGTCAGAACGCCAAGCGCAAGCTATTTTAGATATGCGTTTACGTCGTTTGACAGGTCTAGAGCGAGACAAGATTGAAAATGAATACAACGAGTTGATTGCTTATATCGCTGAGTTAGAAGAGATTCTAGCAGACGAAGAAAAGTTACTCGCATTGGTACGTGAAGAGTTAACAGATATCAAAGAGCGTTACGGTGATGATCGTCGTACAGAAATTCAATTAGGTGTCGTTGATCACTTGGAAGATGAAGACTTAATCCCAGAAGAGCAAATTGTGATCTCATTAAGTCACAACAACTATATTAAACGATTACCAGTATCGACGTATCGTGCACAAAATCGAGGTGGACGTGGTGTTCAAGGTATGAATACGCTTGAAGACGACTTCGTAAGCCAACTCGTAACGACAAGTACGCATGATGATGTCCTCTTCTTTACGAACAAAGGACGTGTGTATAAGTTACGTGGCTATGAAGTGCCGGAACTCTCACGTCAGTCTAAAGGCATTCCAGTCGTCAATGCGATTGCGCTTGAGAGTGATGAAGTAATCAGTACAATGATTGCTGTGAAAGACTTGGATTCTGAAGATAACTTCCTAGTCTTTGTCACGAAAAATGGCTTGGTGAAACGTTCAGCATTAAGCAACTTTAACCGCATCAACAAAAACGGTAAAATTGCGATTAAGTTTAGAGATGACGATGAGCTTGTAGCGGTTCGTTTGACGGATGGCCATAAACACATTCTCATCGGTACATCACAAGCTTCACTCATTCGCTTCAAAGAGACAGATATTCGTGCGATGAGCCGAATTGCAGCGGGTGTGAAAGGTATTTCATTACGTGGGGACGATGAAGTTATTGGTCTCGGTGTTGCAGATGAAGATACCGAAGCGGAAATTCTTGTCGTGACGGAAAAAGGATACGGTAAGCGTACACCGATCAGTGAATACCGCTTGTCACGTCGTGCAGGTATGGGTATTAAGACAGCCAATATTACTGAGCGTAACGGTAAGCTTGTGTGTATCGCAACAGTTGAAGGTGATGAAGATGTGATGGTCGTAACAGATCACGGCGTCATCATCCGTATGGAAGTAGAAGACATTTCTGTAAATGGTCGTAATACACAAGGGGTGCGCTTGATTCGTCTTGATGATGATCAGTTCGTTTCTACGGTTGCTAAGGTAAAGCAGGAACCCGATGACTTAGAAACGGAAGAACAAGACGGCGGGGTGTCTAAAGTGTCTGAAACAGGCAGCGATAATGCTGACGGTTCAAAAGAGATATTGAGAGAAGACTTCATGGCACGTGTTGAAGAAGACATTGCTAATGAAGATGAAATAGACGAATAACAGTCCATATAAAAAAGGTTCAGAGCATACGGATGTTCTGAACCTTTTTGCGTCTATATTATTGTTCGAGTTGTTTCATTGCGTAAGGAATTTCGTCAATGATTTTTGAAGGTGGAACGACATACATATCTTTCGACAATTTTTCTCCAATGTAGCTATGTGTATAGGCAGCGCTTGTCACGGCATCAATTGTGTCATCAAATTGACCGATGAAGCTTGTAATCATCCCAGCTAGTGTATCGCCCATTCCGCCTGTTGCCATAGCAGGTGTACCAATTTCTAGCTTATATTCATTGTCTCTGAAAAAGATTTCAGTGCCGTGCTTCTTCAAAACAACTGTTGCGCCAATCTTATCAACAGCAGCACGATTGCGTTCATACGTCTGTTCTTCAATTGGAATACCACTGAGACGTTCCCATTCTTTTTGATGTGGTGTGTAAATGATTTTGCATGGTGGGATTTCTGGTTTGAGCTTACTCATAATAGAAATCGCATCGCCATCAACAATCAACGTATGGTGTGATTGAATATTTTGTAGCAAGAATGTCATCGCATTGTTCCCTTTAAAGTCGAGCCCAAGTCCTGGACCGATTAAGATACAATCTGACTGTTCGATGACTTTTGTCAGTTTCTTCGTATCATTAATATCAATCACCATCGCTTCTGGACAGCGTGAATGGAGTGCGACATGGTTCGTTGGATGCGTTGCTACCGTAATCAAACCACTCCCACTATACACGCATGCACGTGCGGCTAACATAATCGCGCCACCTAACGTTGCATTACCACCGATCAGAAGAATACGACCATAGTCACCTTTGTGCGTATCTTGTTTGCGTTTCGGTATTCTAACATCCGACAATATTTCCATAGAGCAAGAACCTCCTATCTGATATTCCATTATTACAACAAGATATGATATACGGGTGTGACTTATTCGTCAATAGATAAAATAAGGCGATTTAGCGTGGCATTCAAGTAACGCGCTACCTAATAACGAATATGACCCCAGCTATTGTGTAAGTGATAGCTGGAATCTATACTGAAATGAGGATGGCAAGAAATAGCAAAGGGGTTGGATAAGATGGTTTTATATTTAACAGGTGATCAACTTAGGATAAATGATATACGTGACTTCTTACATGAACAGACAACCGTAGAAATTACAGAAGATGCACTCACACGTGTCAAAGAGAGTCGGGCAATCGTAGAACGTATTATTGAAAACAAAGAGACTGTTTACGGTATTACAACAGGATTTGGTTTGTTCAGTGATGTGTTGATCGATCCACAACAATACAATCAACTACAAGTCAATCTGATACGCTCACACGCATGCGGGGTAGGGGACCCGTTCTCACAAGAAGTATCATTAGTCATGATGGTATTACGACTGAACACGCTGCTAAAAGGGCACTCTGGGGCGACAGTTGATCTCGTCAGACAGTTACAATTCTTTATCAATCAAAGAATCATTCCGGTAATTCCACAACAAGGTTCACTGGGGGCATCGGGGGACTTAGCCCCTTTATCACACTTAGCTTTAGCTTTAATAGGAGAAGGGCGTGTCTATTATCATGGACAGATGTTAGACAGCTCGGATGTCTTGGATAGTTTAGATAGAGCCCCATTAAAGTTACAAGCCAAAGAAGGCTTGGCATTAATCAACGGAACACAAGCAATGACTGCACAAGGAGTTGTGACAATGATTGAAGCGGAGCATTTGGCTTATGAGGTAGAGTGGATTGCTGCATTAACACATCAAGCGCTGAGAGGGATAACAGATGCGTATCATACGTCTGTTCATACAGTGCGGAATTTTGATGAACAGACAGATGTAGCAAGACGGATGTTAGACTGGCTTGAAGGATCAAAGCTGACAACACGACAAGGAGAGTTACGTGTACAAGATCCGTACACATTACGTTGTATTCCACAAATACATGGTGCGAGTTTTCAAGTATTCAATTATGTACGTGAGAAGTTAGAATGCGAGATGAATGCAGCCAATGACAATCCATTGATTTTTGATGAAGGAGACGAAACGTTAGTCATCTCTGGTGGGAACTTTCACGGACAACCGATTGCGTTTGCATTGGACTTCTTAAAAATTGGTTTGAGCGAGCTGGCTAATGTATCAGAGAGACGTCTAGAACGTCTTGTTAATCCACAGTTGAATGGTGGTTTACCTGCATTTTTAAGCCCAGAACCGGGGCTACAAAGTGGTGCGATGATTATGCAGTATGCGGCGGCAAGTCTTGTATCAGAGAATAAGACATTGGCGCATCCAGCAAGCGTTGATTCTATTCCATCGTCAGCGAATCAAGAAGATCATGTATCAATGGGGACGATTGCGGCAAGACACGGATACAAAATATTAGAAAATGTACGTCGTGTGATTGCGATTGAGGCGATTATTGCATTGCAAGCAGTTGAATTGAGAGGGATTGAAGGGCTTTCGCCAAAAACACGAGAACAGTACGAAGCACTACGTGAAATCGTGCCGTCAATTACAGAAGATCGCCAATTCCATAAAGATATTGAAGATGTGGCGAATTATTTACAAAAAGGTGCGTATTATGATAGGGCTTGCAATTTATAAAATAGTCTGATATATTAAATATAAATTCAGAATAATTAATTGTTTGTGGACTAAGTAATATCTGAATCCTAACAGAGAGTTTGTGGTCGGTGTGAACAAACAGGTGATAAAGATATGAAATCTACCCACATATTAAGAACAATTCGGGTAAAACCGTTAACTTTTGTTGAGCGCAGGCATATTTTTAATATGCTTGTTAAATAGGGTGGCAACGCGTAGTAACCACGTCCCTTGTAATAGGGACGTGGTTTTTTTTATGGGTTCCCCCAAAAAATAAATCTCACTAATACACAAAGAAAGGATGTCGCACTATGTTAGACATTAAATTATTCAGAAACGAGCCTGAGAAAGTTAAAGAGAAGATTCAATTACGTGGAGATGATCCGGTTGTTGTTGATGAAGTGTTAGAACTTGATCAAAAACGCCGTGAACTAATTAAACAAACAGAAGAATTAAAAGCAGAGCGCAATAAAGCATCTGAATTAATTGCTGAAAAGAAACGTAATAACGAAGACACTGAAGAAGCAATCCAAATGCAACGCCAAGCAGGAGAAAAAGTAAAAGAAATCGATGCAGAACTTAAAGAAGTGGATAATGCATTACAAGATAAATTATCACGTATTCCTAACTTAATTCATGATGATGTGCCACAAGGTGCAGACGATACTGAAAACGTTGAATTGAAAAAATGGGGCACACCACGTGAATTTGACTTTGAAGCAAAAGCACACTGGGATCTTGTTGAAGAGTTAGGTATGGCAAACTTTGAACGTGCTGCACGTGTATCTGGTGCACGCTTTGTATTCTTAACAAACGAAGGTGCGAAGTTAGAGCGTGCCTTAATCAACTACATGTTGACAAAACATACAACACAACATGGTTACACTGAAATGAATGTACCACAACTTGTAAACCGTCACTCAATGTATGGAACAGGTCAACTACCTAAGTTTGAAGAAGACTTATTCAAAGTTGAAAAAGAAGGTCTTTACACAATTCCAACGGCAGAAGTACCATTAACAAACTACTACCGTGAAGAAGTGATTCAACCGGGTGTGTTACCTGAAAAATTCACAGGACAATCTGCATGTTTCAGAAGTGAAGCAGGATCTGCTGGTCGTGATACACGTGGCTTAATCCGTCTTCACCAATTCGAAAAAGTTGAAATGGTGCGCATTGAAAAACCTGAAGATTCTTGGAATGCATTAGAAGAAATGACTGGTAACGCAGAAGCGATTCTTGAGGAATTAGGCTTACCATACCGTCGTGTGATTTTATGTACTGGAGACATTGGCTTCGGTTCAAGTAAAACTTACGATTTAGAAGTATGGTTACCAAGTTACAACGACTATAAAGAGATCAGCTCTTGCTCAAACTGTGTTGATTTCCAATCACGTCGTGCAAACATCCGCTTCAAACGCGACAAAGATGCAAAACCTGAATATGTACACACATTAAACGGTTCTGGTTTAGCAGTAGGTCGTACATTTGCAGCTATCGTTGAAAACTATCAAAATGAAGATGGTTCTATCACAATCCCAGAAGCACTTGTACCATTCATGGGCGGACAAACAGTCATTGAACCAAAATAATTCTCGGTACCAATATTTACTCTCTAAATTAATATAGATACACGAAGGCCTTTCGAAGTGAATTCTCTCTCACTTTGAAAGGTCTTTTTTAATATTAAGACATCCCTAGACTCTCTATTGTCAGAAAATTTAGTGATATAAAACGGTGTTTTAACAGTGTTTTTAGACATCGGTTTGTGTGCATGCACTGTGAAGGTTGTCTAACAATGTAGATTTTGAAATTGTTTTGTAATACAATAAGTTTAATTTTGATGAAGGGGGTCACATCATGGCATATCAGACATTCAGACAAGGCATCAAAGATTGTATTCCAACCTTGCTTGGATACGCAGGTATTGGATTTTCATTCGGTGTCGTGGGGAGTACCTCTGGCTTCAATCTATTCGAAATCGCATTATTGTCCATTTTAATTTATGCTGGAGCAGCGCAATTCATCGTGATTGCTTTGATGGCTGTTCATACGCCCGTATGGGTCATCGTCTTAACCACGTTAATTGTCAACAGTCGAATGTTTTTGTTGAGTATGACGTTAGCTCCGTCCTTCAAATCAGAAACATTAGGTCATCGTGTCGGCATCGGCGCATTGTTGACGGACGAGACATTTGGTGTAGCCATCACACCTTATTCAAAAGGGGAGATGATTGGTCGTAACTGGATGCATGGCTTGAATATTACAGCATATCTATTTTGGATTTTTACGACAATTCTTGGTGCTGCGCTCGGTGACTTTGTGAGTCGACCGGAAATGTTTGGACTTGATTATGCGATATTAGCGATGTTTGTTTTCTTGGCAGCGGCACAATTAGAGGGCGTACAGAAGTCTAAGATACGTCTATATATGTTGCTCATCTGTGTTGTCACCGTATTAATGCTTGTATTAAGTCTATTTATGCCGTCTTATCTCGCAATTATGATTGCATCAATATTGACGGCGACATTAGGGATGGTGATGGAACAATGACATGCTATTTCTTAATTGCGGTCGTCTTATCAGGCGTTGTAACATTGCTCGTGCGCATTTTGCCACTTGTGATGATTTCACGACTCGAACTCTCTGAGAAATTCATCAAATGGCTCTCATTTATTCCGATTACGTTATTTACAGCACTTGTCGTCGATGGCTTGATAAAGCAGCAAAGCGGTGTATTTGGCTATGCGATCAACTGGACGTTTGTCATTGCGCTCATTCCAACAATATGGATTGCATTACGTACACGGAGTTTGACAATAACGGTATTGGTGGGGATGGTAGCTGTGGCGTTATTGAGACTGATGATGGCTCCTTGATGTTGTTTTATAGACAAAAATAGTGTATCATAACACTTAATTTAAATATGCTGAAAACTTATTGAGAGAAGCTGAGGGATTTGGCCCGTTGACGCTTCAGCAACCACTTATATACAAGAACGGTGCTACAACCAACGATTGCGGTCGGATAATAAGTCATCCTATATAGATAAGACTGTATCGTTGTTGGCTCAATGATACAGTTTTTAATTTTTAGGAGGGCGAGCAATGAGCAACTATACCGTAGATACGTTACATTTAGGAACATTCACAACAGAATCAGGCGAAACAATTCAAGATTTACAATTGCGCTATGAATACGTCGGTTACAAAGGGCAGCCATTGGTTCTCGTTTGCCATGCTTTAACGGGCAATCACCTAACTTATGGCACAGATGAACAGCCAGGGTGGTGGCGTGAAATTATCGATGGTGGGTATATGCCATTTCACGACTATCAGTTTTTGACATTTAACGTCATCGGTAGTCCGTTTGGATCGAGTTCACGTGCCAATGACAGCGACTTTCCAGAGCATTTAACGATGCGTGATATTGTTAGAGCAATCGAACTCGGCGTGAAGGCACTCGGTTATACAGAAATTGATATTCTGATTGGAGCGTCACTCGGTGGCATGCAGGTGATGGAGCTGTTATACAATCGACAGTTTCACGTGAAAAAAGCGGTGATTCTTGCAGCAACAGCGAAGACGTCTTCGTATAGTCGTGCATTTAACGAAATTGCACGTCAAGCCATTCATATAGGGGGGACGGAAGGTTTGAGCATTGCACGACAACTTGGGTTCTTAACTTACCGCTCTTCGAAAAGTTACGAGTCAAGATTCACACCTGATGAAGTCGTCGCTTATCAAAAACATCAAGGGGACAAGTTCAAGTCATCTTTTCATTTAGAGAGTTACTTAACACTGCTCGATGTCTTAGATAGTCATGATATTTACCGTGGTCGTGATGACGTTAGTGCTGTATTTCGCATGCTCGACACGAAAGTTTTAACGATAGGTTTCGTCGATGACTTGCTGTATCCAGATGATCAAGTTGAAGCGGTCGGTCAACATTTTCGATATCATCGTCACTTCTTCGTTCCTGACAACGTCGGTCATGACGGCTTCCTGCTAAACTTCAATGATTGGGCACCTTATCTCTATCATTTCTTAAAAGTTTCCCGTTTTCGTCGCTAGGCTTAGACGGATATCCGACATTTTGTTATAATCAAAGGAATGAAGAAAAGAAGGGGTAAAATTTTGAATATGCGTATGCATAACAAGACGTAGACGCCTCATTCTATTCATATTTTGTCAGTGTCGTATCAATCCAAGTCATTGTATTCACACGGCAAAATTTGTAAAATAAGCGATAAAGAAATAAATTAGTTTGGAAGTGGCGTTATTGTTTTCAAAAATACAGTTTAAGCCAATGTTGCTATGTACACTTGCATGGCTGTTGGTCATCTTAGTAATAGACTTCTTACCCGCATTAGGATTGATTGTTGCACTGTTTGCAACACTCCCGGGTATTATATTATGGCATCGCTCAATCCATTCGTTCGGCTTTAGCGTCTTTGTTACATTCATCTTTGCCACATTAACAGGTAGTGTCTTGTTGATGAGCTTTATGATGATTGTTTTCGTAATCAGCGCATTGATTGGACGTCTGTTACAGCAGCGTGCTTCTAAAGAGCGCATCTTGTATATGACAACATTGGTATCGAGTGTATTAACGCTAGGTGTGATGATGTTTTTACAAAGCATTCAACAATTACCTTATGCTCATGAAATGTTAGAACCTTATCAAGCCGTCGTAGATCAAGCAGCTGCAATGCAAGATGTAGATGAAGCATCAAAAGAAGTATTGAATGCATCGGTACAACAACTTGCTATACAAATGCCAGGTTTGATTGTCATTGCATTGGCAATTTTCATGTTTTTAACACTCGTTATTATTTGTCCTATTTTGCGTAAGTTCAAGATTGCAACGCCCGTATTCAGACCTCTCTTTTTATGGCAGATGGGACGTTCAGTTTTCATTATTTATGCGATCGCTTTGTTGGTAGGCATAACAACAGAACCTGCAACGACAATGAATAGTATCAGTGTGAATTTTCAAATTGTACTCGGCTTTTTACTAGTTATTCAAGGTTTGAGTTTTATCCATTATGTATGTGTGATGAACCGTCTACATATTAGTTTGACGATTGTGTTTGTCATGTTAGGTATTGCATTTTATCCTTTAACACGCTTAATTGGATTGTTAGATATAGGTTTAAATTTAAAAGCTATGATTAAAAAACGATAAGAGGTGACAAAATGAATCGTCATGCTATAAAGAAGGCACTGGTCATCCCGTTTGTATTGATGACGCTTGCTGCCATGATAAGCGTTGGTGTCTTGGTGCTTTTTAACAAGATGTTTGCACTCGCGCTCGCATTAGGCTTGTTCGTTGTGCTTATCATTTGTGCAGTACTTCTGAAACGTATGTATCAACATTTTGATCGCTACATTGATCAGTTGAGCGGTAAGATTTCAGTTGGAAGTGATAGAGCGGTCAAAACGATGCCAATGGGATTGATTGTATTAGACGATGCAGAACAAATTGAATGGGTCAATCCGTTTATGTCAGAACGTATCGAACGCAATGTGATTTCAGATCCAATCAATGAAGTGTACCCAAATATTTTGAAACGATTAGAAAAAGCGAAAGAAATTGAATACCAAGATGGTCCATACGCATATCGTGTCAAATATTCAGAAGAAGAGAAAATACTTTACTTCCTTGATATGACAGAAGAAACTGAAATTCGACAAGAATATGAAGATCAACAACCGATTATTGCAACGTTGTTTTTGGATAACTACGATGAAATTACACAAAATATGAATGATACGCAGCGTTCAGAGATTAACGCTATGGTAACACGTGTTATCAGCCGTTGGGCACAGACACATAACGTTTACTTCAAGCGTTATAGCTCAGATCAATTCGTTGCGTATTTGAACAGACGTATTTTACGAGAAATTGAAGAGAGCAAGTTTGACATTTTAAGTCAATTGCGTGAGAAGAGTAGTGGTTACCGTGCACAACTGACATTCAGTATTGGTGTTGGAGAAGGCTCCGAAAACTTAATCGATCTTGGCGAACTTTCACAATCAGGTCTTGACTTGGCATTGGGTCGTGGTGGAGACCAAGTGGCGATTAAAAATATTAATGGTAACGTTCGTTTCTACGGGGGTAAGACTGACCCGATGGAAAAACGGACACGTGTTCGTGCACGTGTTATCTCGCATGCGCTGAAAGACATCTTGCTTGAAGGTGACAAAGTAATCGTGATGGGACATAAGCGCCCAGACTTAGATGCGATTGGTGCAGCAATTGGTGTCACACGCTTTGCAATGATGAATAATTTGGATGCATATGTCGTGTTGAATGATTCAGATATTGATCCAACACTTCAACGTGTGATGGATGAGATCAATGAAAAACCAGAGCTGAAAGAACGTTTCATTACATCTGATGAAGCATGGGATATGATGACATCTAGAACAACTTTGGTAGTTGTTGATACGCATAAACCAGAAATGGTGATGGATGAGAACATTTTAAATAAAGCAAACCGCAAAGTTGTGATTGACCACCACCGTCGTGGCGACAGCTTTATCTCGAATCCATTGCTTGTTTACATGGAACCTTATGCAAGTTCTACGGCTGAACTTGTTACCGAGTTGCTTGAATATCAGCCGACAGAGCAACGTTTGACACGACTTGAGTCGACTGTCATGTATGCGGGAATTATCGTCGATACACGTAACTTCACGTTGCGTACAGGATCACGGACATTTGATGCAGCGAGCTACTTGCGTGCACACGGTGCCGATACGATTCTGACACAACACTTCTTAAAAGATGACATCGAGACATACATTAATCGTTCTGAACTAATACGTACGGTTGTGTTACAAGATAACGGCATTGCGATTGCACACGGTGCAGATGACAAAATCTATCACCCTGTAACAGTTGCCCAAGCGGCAGATGAATTGTTGAGTTTGGACGGTGTGGAGGCGTCGTATGTCGTTGCACGCCGAGAGCAGGACTTAGTCGGAATGTCTGCACGCTCACTGGGTGGCTTTAACGTTCAGTTAACGATGGAAGCACTCGGAGGTGGCGGCCATCTTACAAATGCGGCGACGCAGATGAAAGATGTAACGGTGGAAGCAGCAATCGAACAGTTGAAAACAGCAATTGCGGAACAAATAGACAGGAGTGACGAATCATGAAAGTAATTTTCACACAAGACGTAAAAGGTAAAGGGAAAAAAGGCGAAATTAAAGATGTGCCAGTTGGCTATGCGAATAACTTCTTAATCAAAAATGGTTATGCGGTTGAAGCGACACCTGGTAACTTAAAGCAACTTGAACAAAAAAATAAACGTATTGAAAAAGAAAAACAACAAGAATTTGAAGATGCGAAAGCGTTAAAAGAAAAGCTTGAAACACTTGAAGTTGAAGTGAAAGCAAAGTCAGGTGAAGGCGGCAAATTATTCGGTTCAATCAGTACGAAGCAAATCGCTGAAGCATTGAACAAACAACACGGTATCAAGCTGGATAAACGTAAAATGGACTTACCGAACGGAATTCATGCGTTAGGTTATACAAACGTACCTGTGAAGTTACACAAAGATGTAGACGGTACGATTCGTGTTCATACAGTAGAACAATAAGAGCGTGATGGAGCGTGTTAAGAGGCTGGGGCATAATGACATGTTCCAGCCTTAAAATATCAAATAAATGTGCAATTTAGTTAAAGGAGGCTGATGGCATGGATGGTATGTTTGAACATAATCAAATGCCACATAGTCATGAAGCGGAACAATCTGTATTAGGTGCGATATTTTTAGATCCTGAACTTATCTCCACGACACAGGAGATCTTAATGCCGGAATCTTTTTATCGTGCGCCGCATCAACATATTTTCCGTGCCATGATGCATTTAAATGAAGATGGTAATGACATAGATATCGTGACCGTGTTAGATCGCTTAACACAAGACGGTGTTGTCAATGAAGCGGGTGGCGCACAATATTTAGCTGAGATTACGTCTAGCGTGCCGACAACACGGAACATCGAATATTATACGAATGTTGTCTTCAAGCATGCGATGAAACGTAAACTGATTCATACAGCAGATAGTATCGCAAGTGATGGCTATAACGACGAATTAGATTTAGATACCATTTTAAATGATGCAGAACGACGTATTTTAGAACTGTCTACAACCCGTGAAAGTGATGGTTTCAAAGATATTCGTGATGTTTTAAGTCAAGTATATGAAAATGCAGAAGAACTCGATCAAAACAGCGGTCAAACACCGGGGATTCCAACAGGTTATCGCGATCTTGACCAGATGACAGCAGGTTTCAACCGCAATGATTTGATTATTTTAGCAGCCCGTCCATCGGTAGGTAAGACTGCCTTCGCACTGAATATTGCACAAAAAGTCGCAACACACGAAGACAATTATACGGTCGGTATCTTTTCTCTTGAGATGGGCGCCGACCAGTTAGCAACACGTATGATATGTAGTTCGGGAAATGTCGATTCGAATCGTCTGAGAACAGGAACGATGACAGAAGAAGACTGGAATCGCTTCACAGTGGCTGTCGGTAAGCTGTCACGAACGAAGATTTTTATTGATGATACACCGGGCATACGTATTACAGATATTCGTTCGAAATGTCGACGCCTCAAGCAAGAACATGGGCTTGATATGATTGTGATCGACTACTTACAATTGATTCAAGGAAGCGGTTCTCGTGCGTCAGATAACCGTCAACAAGAAGTCTCTGAAATTTCACGTATGCTCAAGGCAATTGCCCGTGAACTAGAATGCCCAGTCATAGCGCTCAGTCAGCTATCACGTGGTGTAGAGCAACGACAAGATAAGCGACCAATGATGAGTGACATTCGTGAATCAGGATCGATTGAACAAGATGCGGACATCGTCGCCTTCTTATATCGTGATGATTATTATAATCGTGGGGACAGTGATGAAGACGATGATGATGCAAGCTTTGAACCACAAACGAACGATGAAAATGGTGAAATTGAAATCATTATCGCCAAGCAACGTAACGGTCCAACAGGGACTGTTAAACTGCACTTCATGAAACAATACAATAAATTTACAGATATTGATTATGCACATGCAGAAATGGCATAAAAAAATATTACGCCAAAAACCGTACTTTAAAACTAATTATTTGTTTTATGTGCGGTTTTTGTATTGTATTAGATGATAATTTTTAAATTTAGTTAGGATTTTAAAATCATTTAATGTACTATAAAAAACCTTGTATAATGCGTGGTTGACACTGTTGTGCGTTGTTGTGTATCGAACAGTGATACCGAGAGTTAGATCAAAATGAATGTTCGTTTTTTCATTTGCATTCGCAGAGAGTTATTGGTAGAATACACTTGGTTAATTGAGAAAACTTGGAGGTGCTCTTATGTCATCAATCGTAGTAGTTGGGACACAATGGGGAGACGAAGGTAAAGGTAAGATTACAGACTTTTTAGCAGAACAAGCAGACGTGATTACACGTTTTTCAGGTGGAAACAACGCAGGTCACACAATTAAGTTTGACGGTGAAACATACAAATTGCACTTGGTACCATCTGGTATTTTCTACAAAGACAAACTATCCGTAATCGGTAACGGTGTCGTTGTAGATCCAGTTGCAATTTTAAAAGAATTAGATGCGTTAAATGAACGTGGTATCGCAACAGATAATTTACGTATCTCAAACCGTGCACACGTGATTTTACCTTATCATCTAATGCAAGATGAGCTTGAAGAGGCCCGTCGTGGTGATAACAAAATTGGTACAACGAAAAAAGGTATCGGCCCAGCATACGTAGACAAAGCACAACGTATCGGTATCCGTATGGCTGATCTTTTAGACAAAGACGTATTCGAGAAGCGCTTAAAAGAAAACTTAGACTACAAAAATGACTATTTCAAAGGAATGTTCAACGCAGAAGCGCCTGCATTTGAAGATATTTTTGAAACATACTACGCAGCAGGTCAACGTCTTGCGCCGTATGTAACGGACACAGCGAAAGTATTGGACGATGCATTTGTTGCAGATGAGCGTGTACTATTTGAAGGGGCACAAGGTGTCATGTTAGACATCGACCACGGAACGTACCCATTCGTTACATCTAGTAACCCAATCGCAGGTAACGTAACAGTTGGTGCAGGTGTGGGTCCAACAAATGTTTCAAAAGTTGTCGGTGTATGTAAAGCCTATACGTCACGTGTAGGTGATGGTCCATTCCCAACAGAATTGTTCGACGAAGACGGTCACCATATTCGTGAAGTTGGTCGTGAATACGGAACAACAACAGGACGTCCACGTCGTGTCGGCTGGTTCGACTCAGTAGTATTACGTCACTCTCGTCGTGTGAGCGGTATTACAGACTTATCAATCAACTCAATCGATGTCTTGACTGGCTTAGATACAGTGAAAATCTGTACAGCATACGAGCTAGATGGCAAAGAGATTACAGAGTATCCAGCAAACTTAAATGATTTAAAACGCTGCAAACCAATCTTTGAAGAGTTACCAGGTTGGACAGAAGATATTACAAGTGTTCGTACATTAGACGAATTACCAGATAACGCACGTCGTTATTTAGAGCGTATTTCTGAGTTGTGTAACGTTCATATCTCAATCTTCTCAGTAGGTCCAGACCGTAACCAAACAAATGTTGTAGAACAATTGTGGGTATAATTGAATGATGCGGTAAGTCTACCGGATACACTTCGGAAAGACTGCCCCTTGAATAAAAGCCTAAGACATGCACTGTCTTAGGCTTTTATGCTAAAAAAATCTATTTACATATTTAGGACTTAAGCGACTTAAGTGATAAATATGTAAATAGATTGCATGATTAGTGGATATCGCATTTTTTATGGTTACCGCCACGTACTTCTGATACGTTACCGATAGAAAGAAATGCACTGTCATCAATTTCCATTACAATGTCTTTCAATTTTGCTTCTTCTAGACGTGTAATGACACAGAAAATGACACGTTTATCTTCACCTGTATAAGCGCCTTCTCCTTTCAAATATGTGACACCTCGTCCTAAGCGTGAATTGATGGCTTCACCAATGTCTTTGTAAGCATCACTGATGACCCATACTGATTTGGATTCATCAAAGCCGAGTAATACCGTATCAATCATTTTTGATGCGATGAAATAGGCAACAACACTAAACAGTGCACTTTCCCATGTGAAGACGAAGCCTGCAACTGCGAAGATAAAGAAGTTGATAATCATCACAATTTCACCAACTGAAAATGGAACTTTGTTCTGTACGAGAATAGACAGTATTTCTGTCCCATCGAGTGATCCGCCATATCTTAGAACGATACCGACACCAATACCGAGTACGGCACCACCAAAAATTGTCACGAGAAACTTATCATCAATCACCGGATCAATAGGATGAAGTAAAATAGTAGAGATAGATAGCACTGTGATTGCGTAAATAGTAGAAATCGCAAAAGTTTTACCGATCTGCTTATAACCTAAGAAGAAAAACGGTAAATTAAGAAGAAAGATAAACACACCGAGCTTCCATCCTGTTAGATGTGATAAAATAATTGAAATACCGACAATGCCCCCATCGAGCAATTGATTCGGAACGAGAAATAATTCTAATGCGACACCCATTAATAGTGCGCCGAGTGTGATAAAGAAAAAGCGTTTTACAAAATACGTCGCACGTTTAGGCTTTTCCCGCTTGTAAGATACAGTTTGTGATTCCGGAATTTCCATATATTGTCCCCCTTTTAGTCGTCTATAAAAAATTATACAAAAAAAATCAAAAAAAATCTTGTCAACGAGAAAAGACGATGCTATAATAATTTTTGTGTTAAAGAACGGCTCCTTGGTCAAGCGGTTAAGACACCGCCCTTTCACGGCGGTAACACGGGTTCGAGTCCCGTAGGAGTCACCATTTATGGTCCCGTAGTGGAGCGGTTTAACACGCCTGCCTGTCACGCAGGAGATCGCGGGTTCGATTCCCGTCGGGACCGCTAATTGCTCATCCAATAGGATGAGCTTTTTTATTATGTAAAAGTATTACTGATAACGTCCAAAGCGTCCACCGAATGGTGTGCGCTTTTTTTAATACTTTTATAAGAAAAAAGAGAGTTGAATCAGTCGTCATTTTAAAAAAATTATGTTATATTTCAGTTACAAAAATTCAAAATTGTAACTAGCTAATTATTTAAACAACAAAAAACCTTTAACTTATGTTAATAAAACAACATAAATTAAAGGAGATTTAAACACTTTGTTTGATTAAGTCAAACGTCATCTCAAAGCGATGTGCATAGTCGGGTAAATCCCACATATCTTTGAACATTGGTAATGTGAAGGTAGAAAATGCAGAAAGAATAACTTCAGCTTTTTCAATATGAGACACATCATACCCCATTTGCTGTTGAATACGCACATAACAAGGCGTTAAAACTTCTCGCAACATAAACGGATCTTTATCGATATAACGTGTATTCAGATCAAACATCACTTTGTTCGAATGATATGTCTCTCGTTTGGCATTTACAAACGCCCAAAGGTAATCATGGAGCCATTGCGTTTTGTCCGTATATGTAGCGTCATCGATGTCAATGCGTCCGATGATATGCGTCATAAACCAATCTTTACAAACAGCAGTCCATAAGGCTTGTTTGTTATCAAAGTGTTTGTAGATAGCAGCGTGTGTGACATCCAGTGCTTCAGCAATTTTGGACAGTGAGATCTCTGTCTGCTGTGTTTCTTGAATTATCGTTTGTGCTGTTGTAATGATTAATGATTTGGTTATTTTTTGTTTTTCCATAAATACTATATTATCACAAAAAACTAAAATAAGAAGAGGTGCCAATTTATATGAAGGCCGTGCAATTACAGAAATATAATAAAGATTTAAATGTAACAGTGAATGAAATACCTGTCCCAACCATTCAAACAGATGAGGTATTAATCAAGGTCGCATATGCAGCAATTAACCCTTTAGAAAAGTTGACAATTACAGGTGCTGTAAAACTAATTCAAGACTATCCTAAGCCAGTCACACTCGGCAATGAATTGTCAGGAACAGTTGTAGAAGTAGGACAAGCCGTTCAAAGTTTGGCTGCAGGGGATGTCGTCTATACACGCCTACCCATCACACGCATCGGAGCATTTGCTGAATATGTTGCCGTAAAAGCTGACTTTTTGACAACCATTCCTAAAAATATAGATGCAAAAACAGCAACTGCAGCACCATTAACAGGCTTAACAGCATATCAAGCATTAACAGAAGAACTTGAAGTAGAAGCAGGGAAAACACTTTTCATCTCTGGTGGTTCAGGTAGCTTCGGACAGATGGCAGTCCCGCTTGCAAAATCAATGGGGCTTAAAGTTATAATTTCAGGAAATACACGCTCAAAAGATGCTTTCTTAGCAAAAGGGGTTGATCAATATATCGACTATACGAAGGAAAACTACTGGGAAGTCTTATCCGATGTGGATTATGTTATCGACACATTAGGGCCAAAAGAATTTGAGAAGGAATTGTCGATTATGAAGCCGGGTGGAAAGATTGTCAGCCTAATCAATGCACCGAACAAAGCATTTGCAGAGAAACAAGGATTTTCGAAGTTTAAAACATTGTTATTTACATTAGCTGGGCAAAAATTTGATCGCAAGGCGAAAGCACAAGGTGTGACATACCGCTTCATCTTTGTACGTGCTGATGGTGAACAATTGAAAGTCATCACGGACATGATTGAGCGTGAAAATATCGTTCCGGCCGTAGACCCACGTATCTTCAATATCGACGAAATAGAAACAGCACTTGATTATACATTCAATCAACGTACAAATGGCAAAGTATTGATTCAATTCGATACAGAGCGTACACAATAAAATTGAAATACAGCTGGATGCATGACAACTGAGCATGTTATCCAGTTTTTTTATGGAATTATTTTCTGATGTATGGATGGCATAGAAAAGTAAAAGGATAGAATTCACACTTTAGAAGTGATACATTATAAGGTATAGGAGTGTGAACTTGAGCGCTATGTATAGTGGCTCATCACATATTAAAACATGTTCAGCGTTTCGGCGTTGGATGAATGAAGAAATGAGGTCATGGATGATGGCGAAAAAAGTAGTTGTAGTAGACGACGAAAAACCAATTGCAGATATACTTGAGTTTAACTTGAAAAAAGAAGGATATGACGTCTTTGTTGCCTACGATGGTGATGATGCAGTCGAGTTAATCTATGCCCAAGAGCCGGACATTGTTTTACTCGATATTATGTTACCAGGTCGAGACGGTATGGAAGTCTGCCGTGAGGTGCGCAAAAAACATGATATGCCAATCATTATGTTAACGGCGAAAGACTCTGAGATTGATAAAGTGTTAGGGCTTGAGCTCGGCGCAGATGACTATGTAACGAAGCCGTTCAGTACACGTGAATTAATCGCACGTGTCAAAGCCAATTTACGTCGTCACCATGCACAACCAAGCGTTGACAGTAGCCAGCAGTCTAACGAGATTGCGATTAAAGATATCGTAGTGTATCCAGATGCGTATTCAATTAAAAAACGTGGTGAGTCAATTGATCTGACACACCGTGAGTTCGAATTGTTCCACTATCTTTCTAAACATATGGGACAAGTGATGACACGTGAACACTTATTACAAACCGTATGGGGTTATGATTATTTTGGAGATGTACGTACAGTAGATGTGACAATTCGTCGCTTGCGTGAAAAGATTGAAGATGATCCATCACATCCAGACTATATCGTGACACGTCGAGGTGTGGGATATTTCCTACAACATCATGAGTAGAAGGATGTTGCATTTATGAAGTGGTTAAAACAATTTCAATCTCTTCACACCAAACTGGTTATCGTGTATGTTTTGTTGATTATTATCGGTATGCAGATTATCGGTCTGTACTTCACCAATAGTCTAGAAAAAGAAATGACCGAGACATTCAAAACGAACATTGCACAAAATGCTAAGCAGATCGAGTTGAGTATTGAAAGGATCTATGCAGAAGGTAACAATACAACCAACACACAGAAAGAAATTCAGAACTTGCTGAATGAATATGCGAACCGCAATGAAATGATTGAAATTCGCTTCATTGATACAGACCAGATTATCGTTGCGACGTCGAAGCAGTCTAATCGCCACCTCATCAATCAGAAGGCGAATGACAGTGCGATTCAGAAAGCATTGTCGTTGCGCCAATCGAACTCGGAAGTGGTCTTGAAAGATTATGGAGAGGGCAAGCAGCGTGTATGGATTAAAAATATGCCGGTGACAACGAGTAAGGGGCTCATCGGTAATATTTACATTGAATCGAATATTAACCAAGTGTACGATCAACTGAGTGATATCAACCAGATATTTATTGTCGGTACAGGTATTTCACTGATTATTACAGTGATTTTAGGTTTCTTCATTGCGCGTACGATTACGAAACCAATCACAGATATGCGTAACCAGACGGTTGAGATGTCGAAAGGGAACTACACACAACGTGTGAAAATCTACGGTAATGACGAAATTGGTGAACTGGCACTGGCGTTCAACAACCTTTCGAAGCGTGTACAAGAAGCACAGGCGAATACAGAAAGTGAGAAGCGGCGCCTGGACTCGGTGATCCGTCATATGAGTGACGGTGTTATTGCGACGGACCGACGTGGGCGGATTAAGATTATTAACGACATGGCGTTGAAAATGCTCGGTAAGACGAAGGAAGATGTCGAAGGTGCGTTCATCTTTGACGTATTGGACTTGAATGACGAACTCAGCTTAGATGAACTGAATGATAACAATGAAAGCTTACTGATTGATATCAACGAAGAAGACGGTATTATTGCACGCCTGAACTTTAGTACGATTGTCCAAAACACAGGATTTGTGAACGGTTATATTGCGATGTTGCATGATGTGACCGAACAGCAACAAATCGAACGAGAACGTCGAGAATTCGTGGCCAATGTATCGCATGAATTACGCACGCCTCTGACGTCGATGAATAGCTATATCGAGGCGTTAGAACAAGGCGCATGGAAAGATGAGTCGATCGCGCCGCAATTCTTGTCAGTAACGAGAGAAGAGACGGAACGCATGATTCGACTCGTGAACGATCTGTTACACTTATCGAAAATGGATAACAAGTCGGAACAGATTACGAAAGAGATTGTCGACTTCAACATGTTTATCAACAAAATCATCAACCGTCATGAGATGTCAGCGAAGGAAACGACATTCGTACGTGATATTCCGAGTCAGACGATCTTTACAGAAATTGACCCGGACAAGATGACACAAGTGTTTGATAACGTCATCACCAATGCGTTGAAGTATTCACGTGGTGAGAAGCGGGTAGAGTTCCATGTGAAACATAATGCGACACACCAACGACTCACAGTTCGTATTAAAGATAATGGTATCGGTATTCCGGTAAACAAGGTCGATAAAATCTTTGATCGCTTTTTCCGTGTGGATAAGGCTCGTACACGAAAGATGGGTGGTACAGGACTCGGTCTTGCCATTTCTAAAGAGATTGTCGAAGCACACAATGGTCGTATATGGGCGAATAGTGTAGAAGGTCAAGGAACGTCTATCTTTATTACGTTACCATGTGAAGTCATAGAAGATGGTGATTGGGATGCGAATTAAAGAATTAATCAAATTCATCATGCTTACTGTGCTTGTCATATCAAGTATTGTCCTGACACTGTTAATCTGGAACTTTACGCCAGATATTGCGGATGTAGACAGTGAACTAGCGAAAGAGAATACGAAATCGATTGGACCACGATTCGAATCACAAATCAATCAAGTCATTGCGCCGTTACAACTGGTTCATGTCCACGGCACGAACGTGGAAGGCATGCCGGCAACACGTGAAGTGAATGAACTGTCAGATATGTTTGCCAAGCAGCACATCAATAAAGTCTTATACGTTGAAAATGATCAGTCTTTATTGTTGAGAGAACTGAGTGACCATTTCCTTGTTTTAGACTACCCGACAGACATCCCGCTTACGATGTATCTCGGTGATGTACTCGATGTGCAGGCCAAAGTACCGAATCACTTCAAATTTGATCGCTTGATTTACGATATTGACTCGGCAGAGCATCTCGTTGTCTATGCAATTGATGAAACGCGTCATCGTGCAGTTAAAATGACAACATCGATTAGAACAAGCAGTGCAAAAAATCATTTAGAAGAACTGAAGATGGCATTGCGACCTTATATGAACGTCTCGACAAATGAAGATACCGTTAATAAAGCGACATATCTTTATGCGCCGAAAGCACCTGATAATTTAAAAACGTATCGTACCATTTTCAATCATATTAGTGTAGAAGCTTTGAATGCGATTCTGTTTGATGACACACCGATTGTTCGTACAACGAAGAGTGGGAATACGATATACAACAACAACACAGGTGTCGTGAACTACGATCCAGATAGAAAAACATATCATTATACGAACTTGACAGAAGATGAATACAGTACACGAGATATGAATATCAGTATTCCGAGAACCTTTGATTATATCAACGAGCACGGTGGCTTCACTGATGACTTCCGTCTCTTCAATACGAACAAAGATCAAGGATTGATTACGTATCAGATGTTCCTAAATGGACGCCCAATCTTTTATCCGAATCAATTGAATCAGATTTTGGTGAGTTGGGGAGAACGTGGGATCTTTGAATACAGCAGAGGATTGTTGAAGACGAATGTAACAATCGATAACGGTGAAAAACCTAAGAAGTTACCAACACTTGAAGATGTGCGTGGTGCATTGGCAAGCAGTAACCAAGTCGACTATCGAAAAGTGGAACAATTGGTGGTCGGTTACCGTATGGTATCGAAGAAAGGGCCGGACAATCGATTGGAAATTCAAGAAAATTGTCAGTTTGAACCGACATGGTTTGTGAAACATGAAGGGAAATGGTATGAATTCAATGATGGGGAGTTGATCGAACAATGAATTGGAAACACGCCAAAACATTATTCATTATCGTATTCTTCCTTATTAATGTCGTGCTTGTCATTTTGTATGTTGATAAGTACAACAAGTCAAAACTGAATCCATCAGCGACGGAGAACGGCGTCAACTTCGCACAAGAAAACATCAAACTACCGAAAAATATTCCCGAAGTAAGCAAAGTGAAAATGCAGCTGATAACAGCACGTTCACGTAACTTTGAAGAAGACACAGAAGATCGGAGCGACTCAAGCCAAAGTGAAAACGGATATGTTCTGACGAAGGAAGTCAATGAAACGGTCGATGTCAAATTGGACCCAATTTCTCACCTTAAACCGTACATTAACGATAACGTCTACAAAGGCAATGAATATCAATATCAAGAAACAAAAGGTGAAGAAATCAAATATGAACAAACATTTGAAGGCTTCCCAATCATGAACAATAAGCGTGCTGCCCTGACATTTGTCGTTGCAGATAATCAGGTAAAATCATATAAGCAAGCTGCTATGGAAGACATCCGTCCGTCTAAAGGGGCGAATAATAAGCGTCACAAAGTCATCAGTGCGTATGAAGCATTAGAAGCACTTTATTACAATCAGTACCTTAAAGATGGCGATGAAGTGAAGGGCTTGCGGTTAGGTTATTATACCGTCGTAAAAGAGACGAATCTGCAAGTGCTTCAAGCCAATTGGGAAATTCAAGTAAAGCGTGGTAATCAGACGAAAACGTATTATGTTGAGGCTGTCTCATCGAATCCAAAAATTATAGAACAGTAGAAAGGGTGGTCACTTGATACGAATGAGTGTACTTGCAAGTGGCAGTACAGGAAACGCCACTTATATAGAGAATGACAAAGGCAGTCTACTTGTCGATGTTGGTCTGACAGGTAAGAAGATGGAAGGCTTATTTGAACAAATAGACCGCAAAATTGAAAATCTGAACGGCATTCTAGTGACACATGAACATGTCGATCACATTAAAGGATTAGGTGTAATTGCACGTAAATACGGACTGCCTATTTATGCGAATGAAAAAACATGGTCGTGCATCGAAAAGAAAGACAGCAAGATTCCAACCGATCAGAAGTTCATTTTTAATCCATATGAAACAAAGTCAATTGCAGGCTTTGATATTGAATCATTCAGCGTGTCTCATGATGCAATTGATCCGCAATTTTATATTTTTCATAATGATTATAAGAAATTGACATTAATCACAGATACAGGCTATGTGTCCGATCGCATGAAAGGCATGATTCGTGGCAGCGATGCCTTCGTATTCGAGAGTAACCATGATGTCGATATGTTGCGTATGGGACGTTATCCGTGGAAAACAAAGCAACGTATTCTGAGTGATATGGGGCACGTATCCAACGAAGATGCAGCCTTTGCGATGAGAGACGTCATCACAGGTCAGACGAAACGCATTTACTTGTCGCATCTGTCTCAAGATAACAATATGAAAGACTTGGCACGTATGAGCGTTGGACAGATTTTACAAGATCATGATATTGATACGACGAACGAAGTAAAACTGTGTGATACAGATAAAGAACAAGCAACACCTATCTATACATTATAAGGAAATTAACAATGAGGTCATGATTATCACAGACAACGAACAGCTGTGTACGTCATGGCCCTTTTTGTGTATAGTATAAATGAATAAATGCACAGATATGCAATGAATTATCCCCAAAACTGTGCACAAAAACATCAACAAAACATACTATCCACATGTTAATAAAGAGTTTACCAACAGATTTATACACATATCCACAGAATTATCCACAAAATGAAGCAGAAATGCTTATTTCTTCATAGTTGTTCTATACATATGGTGCATAAAAAGCATGTATCGTGTGAATAAGTTGATAACATGTGGATAACTCACCAATTTATACACATAAGGAGCATAAAATGAAAATTACAGTGATTGCAGTTGGAAAATTGAAAGAAAAATACTGGAAGCAAGCGATCGCAGAATACGAAAAACGACTCGGTGCCTATACAAAAATAGACGTTGTAGAAGTCCCTGATGAGAAAGCACCTGAAACCATGAGCGATAAAGAAGTAGAGCAAGTGAAATACAAAGAAGGCCAACGCATTCTAGCCAAAATCAAGCCACAATCTACCGTCATTACATTAGAGATACAAGGTAAGATGTTGAGCTCAGAAGCACTTGCGCAAGAAATTCAGCAACGTATGACACGTAGCACAAGCGACTTTACATTTGTCATCGGTGGGTCTAATGGTTTACATCAAGATGTGATGAACCGTAGTGACTATGCGTTGTCATTCAGTAAAATGACTTTCCCGCACCAAATGATGCGTGTGATATTGTTGGAGCAAGTGTATCGTGCGTTTAAGATTATGCGTGGGGAAGCGTATCACAAATAAAACTAAAAAATAGGTTGTTCATAATGTAAAAGGAGTGCATTAAAATTAAAAGTTTGAATTCAAAAAATATTGAAAGAGAAGCCACTATAAAAATTGAATCGATGGCAAATAGTACTATGAAAATTGAACCAGATGTTAATTCTAATGATACAAAAATCTCTTTTGATGGTGAATTAGTTGTATATAACTCAGAAGATTTAAGAAAAAGTAATTTTATTGGAAAAATACAGATTCAGGTTAAAGGAAAGCAAGTAGCTAAAAGAGGTGGTAAAGTCATACATCGTAATAATGTCAAAGTGAATGATTTGAAAGTATATGAAAAAGAGGGTGGCGTCTACTATTTTGTGGTGTACTTGATTGTCGTTAATAATAAAGTTATTGATAAGCAAGTTTATGGTAAGCAACTACATTTATTAGATTTAAGACGTTTACTTCAAAAAAAGCAGAAGAGTGTCACTATTGAAATGTACGAAATTGAAAATGAAAATGTTTTATATAGTAATTGTGTGAAATACTTAAGCGAAAAACAGAGTCATAATCCATTAAAACAAATTAAAGTAAAAAATACTGGAAAAAATCTTTCATATGTTGCTACGCCAGAAAATATTGTTATGGATCATAGAGGATTCCCATTAAATGATTTTTATGGATATATAGATATAAATTCACCTGAACTAGAAGCAACTATTCCTGATTCAATATTAAGTATGGAAAAAATAAAAAGGGTAAAAGAAAGAAAAGTAATAAAAAATGGAGAAGTATTATTCGAAGGTAAAATAAGTTTTGTTGTAGCAAAAGAATCTACGTCTATAATTATAAATGATATTTTTAAACTACAAGTGTTTGAAAATAGTAATAAAAGTACATATTCTATGATGCCCTTTAATAAATTAAATATAGAAGAAAAATCTTTTTATATTATTAATGAGATATCTAAGGGTGGTGATTTTAATATAGATAATATCGAACTATCTATAAATCCGTTTAACATAAATGTAACAGAAATAAGAGATATAATAAATAATCTGAAGAATAAAATCTCAGAATATAGAAATTTAATTCCAATTGATAAAAAACTTAAACCAATTGATTTTAATGACCAAATGAATGAAATAGTTGGTTTAATAGAATTATTAGAATATAAGCGATTTGAAAATTACAATATACAAAATAATGGATATTGTAAAATGCAATTTAGTGGAAAATATATAGTCTTATTCAGATACGATGACCTATTATATAATGCCTACTCTAATGATTTCCTAAGTAAATTTCAAGCAGTGGTTAAAGAAGAAGAGGGAGAAGTGCAGATGCCAATTATATATACCTTAACTAGAGATATGATTGTTGATGTACTTAATTTTGATATTAATGTTATAAAGGAAATCATTGTAAATGATGAACTTGATTGTAAATCTGAGATAAAATGGGAAAAATTGAATAATTTTGCATTAGAGTTAATTGCTTCTTATGATGAAACCCAAAAAGTTGATTTATTAGATTTAGCTGATTATATATTGAAAAATTTACTCAATTTTGATTATGATAAAAAATTTATGAACTTAATTAATCAAGCACAAATTATGAAAAGAAGAAATATAATAGATGATGGTGTAATAAGTAAATTAATCGAGTTGAGGGAAAAATTAATAAATATTGATGAAAAAATAGCAACATTATATATAAATGTATTATCTGGGAGTAAACAGGAAGCAAAAATACGATATGAAAACCTTGATTATGCAGATTTGGAAATGTTTAATGCATATCCTATTTTAAAATTATATAAAAATTTAATGAAAGAATAATTTGAGTAATAGTCACTGATAGTCACTGTACGTTGAAATTTGAAAATACATTGTAATGATTACTTTTAATAACATTTATATGAAAGAGGTTAGTATGATGGCTAAAATGGATAATTTACTTGCAGTTCTATGGATGCTTAGTTCAGATAAGAAAGTTACTGCCAAGCAAATTTCAGACAAGCTAGAAATGAATATCAGAACTGTGTATCGCTATATGGATACACTTTCAAAAAGTGGCGTGCCCATCATTTCAGATACTGGACATAATGGTGGATATACATTGTTAAATGATTTTATTGAAGCGCCACTCTTTTTTAATTCTGAGGAACAAATTGCATTATGTCATGCCGCAAATTTTGCAGAAGAAGCGGGTTATTATGGTGGAAATTCGTTAAATAGTGCTATTAGAAAGTTAAGAAACCATTCGAAATTGGATCAAGAAAGTGAAATAGAGAAACATATGTCTAGTCTTGAAGTAATTAAGCAAAATAACATATATCCTTCATATAGCCATTTAGAAGCATTAGAATATTGCGTAGTTAATAGAAATTCTGTCATTATTTCATATTGGAAAAGAAGCGATGACACATCAAATGACAGGCAGGTGGATCCGTACAGAATTATTTACTGGAAAAACAAATGGTATTTAGTCGCATATTGCCATCTTAGAGATGATGTTCGAACATTTAGAGTGGATAGAATAGAAAGGCTCATATTAACTGATGAAACGTTTGAACAGCCCGAAGACTTTTCAGCAGAAAACTTTTTTATGGGGAATTTGTTGCCAATTAAGGAAAATGAAGATGCAACAACAACTTTAGTAATTAATGGAGATGTAAGTACATTAGATGAAATTTGTCACCATTGGTTTCTAGGACATTACTTAAAAGAAAGAACATTCAATCAAGCAGTTTTTCAGCTTGAAGAAACAATTATGAATAAATACGTACCGCAATTATTGTTGTCATATGGTAAAGGGGTTCGAGTTGTAGAGCCTTTGAGTTTAAAAGAAGAAATGATTAAGAACTTGTCCGATTTAATTGAATTCTATCAAAAATAATAGCTTCCTTGACGTTAGTTGTCAGGGAAGCTATGTTACATTTTGTTATATGAATAGTGAATGGAGAATGATTTTATGAAAATATCAAAAGTATATCTTTATGTATTTAATACAATGTCAGATTGGGAGTACGGTTATTTAATTGCTGAATTGAACTCAGGAAGATATTTTAAAAATGGGTTAGAACCATTAAACGTAATAACTGTAGGTGCTACTAAGGAATCAGTAAAAACAATGGGTGGATTACATATAGCGCCAGATATGACTTTCGGTAAATGTAAGGTAGAACACAATGATCTTCTAATTTTACCTGGAGGAATGAATTGGAATGACCAAGTACATAAACCGATATTAGAAAGAGTTGGTACTGCATTAGATGAAGGAACAATTATTGCTGCAATTTGTGGTGCAGTGGATGCTTTAGCTAATAGTGGGTACATAGATACTAGGAAACACACGAGTAATAACTTAGAATATACTAAAATGACGTGTCCAAATTATAGAGGAGAAAAATATTTTGAAATGAAGTCGGCTGTGTCTGATGAAAATTTAATTACTGCGTCAGGTATTGCGCCGCTAGAATTTGCTATGGAAGTATTGAAAAAGATAGACGTATTTGAACCAGATACATTGGAAGCATGGTATGAGTTGAATAAGTCACATAAAGCAAAATATTTTTATAAACTAATGGATTCGATAAGTTAATGTAATTAAGTGAAGGACACAATATCGTGTAGATGTGTCCTTCATTTTTTATATCTTAAAAACTATTTTACAATAATAAATGACCAATAATACATAGATGATAGTAAAGAACAATTGACCTTAAAGTAATGTTTAATGGTAGATTTGAAAATAAGGAGGTTGTGTTACATGAGAATTGATGAAGTTTCCAAAAAACTAAATATCGCTAAATCGAAAATCAGATATTATGAAAAAATTGGCTTACTCAGAATACCGAGAGACACGAACCAATATAGGTATTTCGATGACACGGCTATGATAGATTTGAAAATGATTATGGACTTAAAAGCGTTAGATATAGGGTTAGAAGATATGAAGTACATCATTGAATTATTTCATAAGCCGACAACGCAGACTTGTAATATTAATTCTGTGGAGTATATAAATAAAGTGATACAAGAAAAAGAAGATGAGTTGAATAATCAAATATTGATACTGAATAAGCTTAAAAAAATTCATGAATTATCTAAAGATAACCAATATGAACTAAATAAAGAAACAATTCTAAAAGAACTCAATCAAAGGAGAGAACATAATGATTAGTATTATATACGGAGGTAACCAGTCAGGAGTATGCTTTGAGTTATATAAGACAATTTTAAAGAAGTTAGATAAAAATGATTTACATATATTTAATTTGCAACAAATGGATCTTTCATTAATATTGGAGAATGGTTACTATTCAGAACCAACAAAACAGCAAACGTATATAATCAATACTTTAAATGAATCAGAGACATTAATTTTTATTTATCCACTATATTGGTTCAATGTTCCACCAATAATGAAAAGTTTTATTGATCAAGCATTTTGGCCAGAAAATGCATTTAGTTTTAAAAGAAAGCAATATTTTAAAAAGGGTTTATGGAAAGATAAAAAAGCAATCATTTTGTACACGCAGGGAGGCCCAGAAATTTTTCATAAATTAAAAAAGAGAATGGGATACCATGTACTTAAATATCCATTAAACCTTGCGGGAATATATAAAATTACAACATACCACCTTGATAATTTAAATAGAAGTAAAAATAAAAAGGAAATTATTGATAAAAAGATTAATAAAGTCGCTATGAAAGTAGTAGGGAATTTAGAATTATAGATTGAAGTTGTTTATTTAAAAACTTTTCTATATTTTTGCTCGAATTACGGATATCTAAATGATGAAATCATTATAATCAATATCATTATAAAATATTATAGCTAACCCGATAATATTGTAAATTTCAATATCATCGGGTTTTTAAAATATATTATATAAATAAATAAAATAAATTTATTAATGAATAAGTATAATATCAAAATGGTTTGTGCTACTCACGTCAAAAATTAAAACGAGAGCGTTCTTGGGATATACTTAAAAATATATGATTATAGTAAGTTTTGGTTTAAAGTGCTGTTAATATATAAAATTATTTGGAAAACCACAAAACCACTTAAAATTTATAAGTAATAAAATATAAATATAGATTTAGTATAATAATTATTTTATCAAAAAATGTATTTTATTTTAAGAGGTTTTGTGGTTTATATAAAGTTACTTGTTAAACTTTTTTAATAGTTTTTGCAACTAGGGTACAAACTAGTCTTTCATCTACTTTATTAGTTAGGTTATCTAAAAATAAGTTGAAAGAAGCTATTGAATTAAGTAGTCCATCATCATTATAATCATTGTCTAGCTCTTTGACTTCTAATATGTCTAGGTAATAATTATCTGACACAAGGTTCAATGATGCTATGTCACTTTCCATTTGTTGGACAAAATGATTGTTTTGTTCTATCCAATCATTAATTAAATCAATTACATTGTTAATTAAATTTTCGTAGTTAATAAAATTATTAAAATTAGAAGTATCATTGATAATAGATATTAACGCTTGTGTAATATTATATGTACTTTGAACTGCATTATAATGTTTTTTTGTATTTAAAGGTGTAAAGCTTAAGCTAAAAATTTTCTCAATTAAGTATGCTACATCTTGTTGTTTACTTTTATTAATTTTGTTTTTAAGTTTTACCCATATAAAGTCAATTAAGTCATCAGCAAAAGTACTACTTTTTTTTATAATGAAGTCACTCATATACAAAGGTATATTATTAAAATCTTTGGTAAATATATTAAAAGTATTAGATGGCTGTGACGAAAACTTTCCCATATTTATCATTTTTAAGTATGGATTTTTGTAAAAATTGGCTATGGCAGAAATAATAACAAATTCATGAAATACAAAACTTTGAGGATTAAATTTATTGTATATAGCCCCATTTCCGATGGCTTCTTGATTAGATGAATTAATGTCATCTGTTGCAAAGTCTTTAACATCAGATAAGTCGAAGGTCAAATTCTCATTCACAATAGTATAGAATTTTTTGTCAAAATACTCCATGATATTGTGTAGAGCAAAAATAGATTCAGGTTTGTATTCCCATAAACAATTAGCTTCTTCATTAGTGTCTATTAAACTAATTGATTTGGGTAATTGAGGCTTAGTTATCTTTTGAATATCCCCACTAATAAAATTCTGAAATAACTCTTGAATACCATCTCTATCTGTTTCATGATCAATAATTGTTTGGCCTGAAAAATCAAAAAATGATGGAGTAAAAGAATCTCCAAAACTTCTATTGATTTCAGTATGTCTTTGCATACGTAATTTCTTTTTCTCAATATCCTTCATTAAGTACTTACCCATATAATCATATTCAAACATCATCTTTGGTAGTGTTACCATATCTTTGTCAACAAATTTTAATTTGAAAAAATCAAGTGTTGATCTCTCAAAATTATTCCAAAGTGCCAATTTAGTCTCCTTGTTTAAATCATCTTCTAAAGCATCATAAAGTGCATCTAAAACACGTCGAATTAACAATTTATATGCTACCTTTGGATTACTATATTTAATAATAGATTTTATATCTTCATCAGAAATGTGTATCACAACACCATTGCAAACATACTCTCTAAAATTATCCTCTATGCTTAAGCGTTTTATGGAAATATTTAAAGATTTATTAATATCTAATGTCTTTAATGACTCTCTGCAATAATCAAAAATATATCCTAAAAAGATGTACTTATTACTTTCGGTTTGTTTGAACTTCAATTCCAAAAAATCACCTCTTAATATTAATTTGTCAAATATTTTGCTCGGTCCAATTCCATTTATTTTTTTCAAAAATGGAAAATTTCTTCCCTATAGGGATGTATATTATACCTAGCTTAAGTTATTACTTGAGCATAATTCCAAGGAGGTTTTTATTATGAAAACGTATATAATAAAAGAACTTTATACCCAGGATGAGGATATTCATCACATAGAAATTGAAACTATAAAAGGAGAGCAATTTAAGTATACTACACAATTCACAATAACAAGTGATTGTAAAAATTTAATTACTCTTTTGATTGGACAAGCTTTGATGTTGCCAAGGGGAACTGAATTTTCAATATACGACTTATTGGATATGGTTGGTGACAATGTTTATGGCGATATTTACGATGATGAAGTATATGCTATAAACATTTTACTTGAAATGTATCTTGAAGAACATTTCACGCTATGCCAGTTACAAGAAGGGGAAGCAGAAAATATAATAATTAAAATTTTCAAAAGATAAATAATTAATTTAGGAGGCAAAGAAAATGGAAATAAAAACAGATAATTTTTTAATATCAATGGATGGTAATAATAATTACGCATCAATTCAAACTGAATTAAGTCAACATGCTATTGAAGTATTATATCAATTAATCTCAATAGGAATAGATACACAAGATGAAGAATCGTTTTCATTAGAAGGTTGTGAAATAGAATTAGGCGTAGATTTAATTCATGAATTTAGCAATCCAATTGAATATAAATTAGTCAATACGTTGTTTCATCTCTTCTTTTACGAATATAAAGGGTGCATTTATATGGATGGATTAGATAATGAAGTTTTTATTCGAAATAGAAGAGGTTAGGTAATATGAGCAGAGAATTGTTTTTAAAATGTAAACCAGAGGCGCTAAGTAAAAGAGCAAATGAAAGATTCACTGTAAAAAATTTGCTAATAGATATAGGTGTAAAAGATCCGGCAGCAAATTTAATAGAAGATGTCGAACATCGATTTCGAAATTATGTAATGTTGCATGGATCTTCACACTTTGAAATGGTTTGCAATAAAAATCAACGTATTTTCGTGAGACTAACAGATTTTTACAGTATCGATGATATTTAGCTAGTATTTGTAAATAAGATTTTGCATGGAGGAAAAAAGAAATGAAGTTTGAAAATGATAAATATTTAATTGATTCAAATGGTTGCTTTAAGAAAATGAAAGGTAGCAATGATGGAGAAGGTGAGAGGCTAGTTAAACTAGCTTCTCCAATTTTTATAGTCGCTAAGTATAAAGATCGAGTATATAAAAAAGAACAGATTATCATACAAGACATAGATGGTGATGAATACATTTTAGATTCAAGTATATTAAGTTCACGTAACTTGTTTAAATTGATAGAAATGGGATTCACTATTAATGAAAATAGGATTAAAGAATTGAGTAATGCTTTACAAGAGTATAGAGATAGTACAGTGAAAAGTAGTTTTTATAAAGGTGTTGGTGTTATACCTACAAATAAAGGAACAGTTATTGTTTTAGATGATCTCTATTTTAGTCCTTCAATGACTGAAGAAGATATGAATCAAGTGGTTTGTGATAATAAATATGATTTAGCTCCTAAGGGTGAATTAAGTGAATGGTTAACAATGTTTCAGGAACAAGTGAGTGGCAATGTTCTATTGGAACTAGTTACTATCTTTGGAGTGAGTGCTTTAGTTACTAGATATTTATTCTTTTTAAATGAAATTGAGTATACAGGAATAGTGTATTCATTGACAGGACAGTCTTCAAGTGGGAAAACTACAGCAGCTATGTTAGCTGGTTCAATAGCGGGAAATGTTAATAAAGGAGATAATACTTTATTTTGTAGTTGGAATGCGACTAAAGTTGGGGTTGAAAATATCATGAGTTCAAATTTTGGTGTCCCAGTAATATTTGATGAGTTATCGACTTCTACAATTAGTAATCTAACCAACTTGTTATATTCAATAAGCGAAGGGCAAGGAAGAGAGCGAGCAGATAAAAATGGTAATACAAGGGAGAAATTTAATTCAGGTACTTCTATTATTTCAACAGGCGAGTATAGCATTTTTAGTAACTCTGCCAAAAATGATGGATTAAGAGTACGTATCATTGAAATTAATGAGGCAATTACATCATCATCTTCGAATTCAGATGCTATCAAAAAAGTTGTAAGAAAAAATTATGGTCATGTATTGCCAATAATATCTGAGTATTTATTAAATAATGAAGAGCAATTGGTGACTATTTACGAAGAACATAGACAGTGGTTTAAATTAGCATTAGCAAATGAAGAAAGCAAAACAGGCATACGAATGATAAGTAGGTATGCTGTTATATTGACTTCGGCAACAGTTTTTGAATTAGCATTAGATGTAAAGCTAGGCATAGAGGAAATAAGAAACTATCTATTAAATTATCATAATAGCACAATATTAGAACGTTCATTAACAGAGAAAGCAATGGAAGTTCTTATTCAGTATATAGCTGTAAATTCAGGCAAATTTAGCCATGGTGGTCCATTGTCTAATATGATAGAAAACAATGGAGTGATAATAGCGCAAAATGACTATATAGAAGTGAGGATTATTCGTTCCGTTTTCGAACGCATATTAAGGGACAATGGGTTTGAAGATACAAAAAATGTAATTAAATCATTAGCTAACGACAATAAATTAGTTACAGATAAAGATAGAAAAACAAATCAAAGAAAAGTAAAGAATAATAATGGCGAAATGGAATCAATTGTCTATTATCACATAAAAATTGACAAAAAACTTGCTGAAACATTGAATTTAAAGTTCGAATGATGATTTATAACAAAATGACTGTGAAACCAGGTGTTGAAAGGTGAGAAGTAATTTGAATAATGAACAAATTGAAGCATTTGTAGAAGTGCTTGTACCTCTTATAGAAGAGCGTATGAATAAAAGTAAGTAAGCTAATTTAAGCTAATTATGTACTACAGGCTAATGCCTGTAGTACTCATATTATTAAGTGGCAAAAGTGATAAAAATGAAACGAAGTTATAAATATATATTATCCATGTGATGTTACAAGACCGATGGTCTGTAACAATAATCTAATAAAAGGAGCGGTACATTATGAGTAAGAAAATTGCACTATATTCACGTGTAAGCACATCTGAGCAATCTGAACGTGGATATTCAATCCATGAACAAGAACAAGTGCTCATCAAAGAAGTTGTGAAAAACTATCCAGGTTATGACTATGAAACTTATATCGATTCCGGTATATCAGGTAAAAATATTGAAGGTCGACCAGCAATGAAACGTCTATTACAAGATGTTAAGGATAATAAAATCGAAATGGTGTTAAGTTGGAAATTGAATCGTATCTCACGATCAATGAGAGATGTGTTTAATATCATTCATGAATTCAAAGAACATGGCGTAGGGTATAAATCGATTTCTGAGAATATTGATACATCCAATGCCTCTGGAGAAGTACTCGTTACAATGTTTGGATTAATAGGATCCATCGAGCGTTCAACACTTATCAGTAACGTCAAAATGTCCATGAATGCCAAAGCACGTAGTGGAGAAGCAATAACTGGTCGAGTGCTCGGCTACAAATTATCACTTAACCCACTGACACAGAAAAATGATTTAGTTATTGATGAAAATGAAGCTAATATCGTACGTGAAATCTTCGATTTATACTTGAATCATAATAAAGGACTCAAAGCTATTACAACCGTACTGAATCAAAAGGGGTATCGTACCATTAATCAAAAGCCATTTTCAGTGTATGGGGTTAAATATATTTTGAATAATCCAGTCTATAAAGGCTATGTCAGATTCAATAACCATCAAAATTGGGCTGTACAGCGAAGAAGTGGTAAAAGTGATAAAAATGATGTGATATTGGTCAAAGGTAAACATGAAGCCATTATAAGTGAAGAGGTATTTGATCAAGTTCATGAAAAATTAGCTTCTAAAAGTTTTAAACCGGGCAGACCTATTGGTGGAGATTTCTATCTTCGTGGGCTCATTAAATGTCCAGAGTGCGGCAATAATATGGTATGCCGACGGACTTATTATAAAACGAAAAAGTCGAAAGAACGGACAATCAAACGCTATTACATTTGTTCATTATTCAACCGCTCAGGGAGTTCTGCATGTCATAGTAATGCGATTAATGCTGAAGTCGTCGAACGCGTAATCAATGTTCATTTGAATCGTATTCTTTCACAACCTGATGTTATTAAGCAGATTGCATCAAATGTGATAGAAGAACTGAAACAAAAGCATAGTAACCAAACAGAAATTAAATATGACATTGATAGTTTAGAAAAACAAAAAGCTAAGCTTAAAACACAACAAGAACGATTGTTAGAATTGTTCTTAGATGATCAAATGGATAGCGAAATGTTAAAAGCAAAACAAAGTCAGATAAATGAACAACTAGAGATGTTAGATAAGCAAATTAAAGAAACGCAACAAGCTAGGGAATCACAAGCTGAAGTACCTGATTTTGATAAACTTAAAAGCCGTTTAACCATGATGATTAGCCGATTTAGTATCTACTTGAGAGAAGCTACACCAGAAGCAAAAAATCAACTTATGAAGATGTTGATTGACTCTATTGAAATTACGACAGATAAACAAGTAAAACTTGTAAGGTATAAAATTGACGAAAGTCTTATCCCTCAATCTTTGAAAAAAGATTGGGGGTCTTTTTTTATGCCCAAATTCCAATTTGAAATATATGGTCAAAATGATTATTTCATCGACCAAATTTCCACTTTTACCACTTAGTTATTAGTGAAAAAAGTGAGAGAAATGAAATAAAAATCAAATATATATTATCAAAATGATGTATCACATGCATACGTCAATCCAATACATTAGGAGGTCATAACAATGACACTAGAACAACAACTCAAGCACTATATAATCAACTTATTTAATCTACCAAAGGTCGAAAAATGGGAATGTGAATCTATCGAGGAAGTGGCAGATAATATCCTTCCTGACCAATATGTAAGACTTGGCCCACTTACCAATAAAATCCTTCATACGTATATTTACTACTCTGATACACTTCACGAAAGACATATATACCCCTTTATCCTCTACTATCAGAAACAGCTCATAGCCATTGGTTATATTGATGAAAACCACGATATGGATTTCTTATACCTACACAACACTATCATGCCCCTTTTGGATCAACGATACTTACTAACAGGAGGACAATAATATGCATAAATACATCAAAATTACACAACTCGTCATTACAATTCTTAGTGAAATTATCATTTGGATGAAAGAATCAGAACGAAAGGAAAACGCTTATGAATAGATATATCACTCGTGGTATTGCCAATAGCTTACCTATCATCTTACAACATCAATTATGGCAACTTGTAGCTCAACGTGAAAACGAACAGTCTAAGGAACTAGAAGAAATAGATTACTTTCATATTTTCCAGTTCAACATGCACAATGATCGACTATATATCAAACACAAACAAGAACGTCCTGAGTACATCAAAACACATAAAGCTAATTATTCAAAAGCTATCAATATAAATAAGGTCTACATTATCCGAGAAGATGATGTAGACCTTTCTTATTACGTCATGTTACTACCGGAAGAATACTAAAGGAAGTGAATACTATGAATACAATCAAAAGTACGATACACACAGAAGCTATATTTAGCGACGATGAACAACATCGCTACTTACTCAAAAAGACGTGGGATGAAAAGAAATCCGCATGTACAGTCATAACGATGTACCCTCATTTAGATGGCATACTTTCCCTCGATCTAACAACCGTTCTAATTCTTAACCAATTAGCGAAGTCTGATAAATATGGTTCTGTATATCTTGTGAACCTATTCTCTAATATCAAAACACCAGAAAACCTCAAACATATCAAAGAGCCATACGATGAGCACACAGATATTCACTTGATGAAAGCGATAAGTGAAAGTGACACAGTGATTCTTGCTTATGGAGCCTATGCGAAGCGACCAGTTGTCGTCGAACGTGTTGAACAAGTGATGGAAATGTTAAAACCTCATAAAAAGAAAGTAAAAAAGCTCATTAATCCAGTAACAAGTGAAGTCATGCATCCACTGAACCCTAAAGCGCGTCAAAAATGGACACTAAAATAAAGGAGAATTATCTATGAACCATGGAACTAAACAATCGGACTGGCGAATAATTGCTAGTTGTTTAGCATCTCAAAATTACATTTCAATAGTAAAAGGTCTGGTGCATCATTTCACAGCCATCGATGATGAGTAAATACTTGATAAAATCTATGATGATTTTATAAATGATGACTCTATTACAACGGTACTTAACAATGATTTACAGACAATCATTAATAATTATCTATCAAAATAAAGACTATACTAATTACAATAAAAACAGAGCATCCTTCACTTTGCGGTGAGGGATGCTCTAATGCTTATTTTTTTCTAATTTCAATTAACATAATAGGTCTTTTATCAGAACTACACAAACATCTTTTGTAGTAATCCATTTTTACGTTGTTTTAGTAATTCAATTTTAGCGTATTGTTTTCTTATTAATTTATCTAATTCATTGAAAAAGTATGCTATTTTATTTTGTTCTTGTATCACTGGTAACTTTACTATAATACTATTAATTGAATCGTTATTTAATGTTACTCCTTTAACTGCTTGTGCACCAAAAGTACTTATATTTATAGAATTTAAATAGTAGTACATATACTCAGTATTAACATTACTTTCTTTCCATACGAAATGACATATAGCTTCATTTGTATAGATAGGCTCTTTTACTATAGCTAACTTACCTAAAGTCAATTTAAAGCTCATTATTAGAGTATCTTTATCTACTTTTACATGCTTTGATGCTCCTTTTTCAGTAATTCCTTTATTTCCTTTATACAAATATTTCTGTGTCATACCTGCTATAGATAACCAATTTTCATTTAATTCATCCCAGTATTCATCATTTTTTGTATTTGGAGTGAACCCTTTATTAACCTTAGAAATATCTTCAATCTTTTTAATAGACCAATCAGGATAACTGTTTCCATTGTCATCTTTAAATCTTAACTCTTGAGAAAAAATCTTTTGCATATATCCCTTTTTCTGTTCTTCTAACTTCTTTAATTTTTGTTCTTCGAGTTCAATTTGGTGGTCGAGTTTGCTGAAAAAATCACTGATTTTTTTTTGTTCTACAGAATGAGGCATATATATTTTTTGAGACTTCACTAATTCGGAATTTAAATTCACTTGACTGCCTGGTTGCCCATATTTTTTCCATTTAGGTCTATACGCGTCAAGCCATTGATACATAAACTCAATGTCAAATAATGGTCTAAGAAAAATTAAAAAACCATCGTGTACTCCAGTTTTAACATAATTAATAACAGGTTTACCTACAGTTGCCGCAATACTTAGTAATAGATGTTTACTATGCAAAACTCTAGTCTTTTTTTGGCCATCTTTAGATATTTTTTGTTCTAATTTTGTAATTTTTCCGTTTTGTTCAGTTACATCTGAAATTCTAAGCCACCCTATATCAGAATTAATGTCAAACCATCTAGGGTCGCTTATTGGTCTCGGAGATGAACCTCTAACAATTTCTGCTAATTCTCCTAATTTTAATTTGCTCCACTCTTCTTTAAACTCTGGGAACCTCAATTCAGGTACATTCTTAATTTCATTAGTCATGTGTTAACACTCCTAATTCTTTTAAATACTCGTTAATTTCTTGTTCTACGTCTGCGATTTCATCATCGATTTGATTCAGTTCTTGTTGAACTTGGTTTAAATCAATCGGTTCTTCTTCTTCAAATGTATCAACGTATCTTGGAATATTTAAATTATAGTCATTGTCTTCAATTTCTTTGAGGCTTGCCGTATAACTATATTTATCAACTGTTTCTCTGTTTTTATACGTAGCGATAATTTTTTCAACTTGTTCGTCTGTGAGATGGTTTTGATTTTTACCTTTTTCAAATTCATTAGACGCATCAATAAATAACACATCTTGAGCTTCTTCACGACATTTTTTAAATACAAGGACACATGTTGGAATAGAAGTGCCGTAGAAAATATTGGCTGGTAAACCAATAACTGCATCTAAATAGTTTTTCTCTTCAATAAGATATTTACGTATCGTGCCTTCAGCTGCTCCACGGAATAACACACCATGCGGTAAGACGACCGCCATTGTTCCTTCATCGTCTAAATAGTGCACCATATGTTGGATAAATGCGAAGTCTGCTTTTGATTTAGGCGCTAACTTCCCGTAATTGCTAAAGCGTTCATCATCATTGAACTTGCTGTCCGCCGACCATTTCGCACTGTAAGGCGGGTTAGCGACAACCGCATCGAATTTTTCATCTAAAAATGCGGGGTTTTCCATAGTGTCTCCATTTTGAATATCAAAGTTTTCATAACGCACATCATGTAACAACATGTTCATTCGAGCCAAGTTGTATGTGGTATTGTTACGTTCTTGACCATTGTAACGGTAAACCGTTGTTTCTTTACCGACACGCAGTAATAATGAGCCTGAACCACACGTAGGGTCATAGACATTTCTTAATTTGTCTTTACCTAATGTAACGATTTTCGCTAATATTTTTGACACTTGCTGAGGTGTATAGAATTCCCCAGCTTTTTTACCTGCATTGGCCGCAAAACGCCCAATTAGAAATTCGTAAGCATCACCTAACATATCAATTTCCATATTGCTATGCACAAATGGTAGGTCGCCTAAGTTAACCATTACTTTACCTATAAGGGCAGTACGTTCTTTGACCATATTCCCCAGACGTGTTGAGCTTAAATCCATATCGCTGAACAAACCAATGAAGTCTTCTTCACTGTCTTGGCCAAGCGTAGACGTCTCTACTTTTCGAATGGCTTGTGCTAAATGTTCAATATCAAAACGCTGGTTTTCGATTTCTTTAACCATACTACTGAATAAGTCTTCAGGTTCAATAAAGTAACCCACATTTTCAATCAGTTCAGCTTTTAAGTCTTCACGATATTCTTCATCTTCCCATGCTTCTTCATATGTTAAATCTTCACCTGATAATGCTTCTGCAACTTCTGTTTCAGCTTTTTCTGATAAAAAGCGATAGAAGATGAGTCCTAGAATATAATTACGGAACTCACTCGCATCCATATTCCCCCTTAAATCATTGGCAATGGACCATAAACGTTTATGTAATTCAGCCTGTTGCTGACGTTGTTTCTCTGTAATTGACATGTTATTTCCTCCATTTATTAAAATGCTTTTGCTTTGCTTATATAATTATTTTATGTGTTTGTAGAACATATCAAAACCTCTGCAATATTTATTATCACAAAGGTTTGATATAGTTTCTAGCTACTATATTTTTCTGTCATTTCTTCGACAAATGATGTTACGGCTTTTTTCGTTTGACGTTTTTCGCGTAACTTTTTATTTCCTACAAGATCCTTAAGGTGATCTTGATTGACAATACCGCTATATTCATATTCACCGGTGATATCTTTAAGTATCTGTTCATCAACCAATTGTTGACGTGCAAATTGATTGAATTCTGATTCACGTTTCGCTTTTTCAAATAGGATATAGGCTTCATCTATATTGTCTTCTTCAGACAATTCAGGTATAACGTCATCGATAAATTCGCGAATTAAATCCCGTTTCAAACGTAAAGTTGGATCATCCGCGTTGTCTAACATACGTCTAATTTGTTCACGATTACGCTGCTGTTCTGCTTTATCTTTTAAATCAACTTGTCTGACGAGATCCATGATATAGGAGACATTAATTCGATCATTACGTAAGATTTCAATTTCAAAATCAATATCGTTGAGAATAGAGGCTTTTTCAACTTCACCTCGTTTAGGCTTCACTTCGTCATATATCGCAAAATACTTACTCTTATAGTCCTCAAATTCTTGTTCATCCATACCGATATTTGCCTTTGTAAAGTTAAATTCATCGAAGGCTTTCAATCTCAGCACGAGTTTTGAAACTAAACGGAAAGCCTCCACAAACGCTTTTTTCTCATTTTCATCTTGAACTTGATCCATATCTTGAGGTTTTAGTGCAGCAGCTTTTAGTTCAGCTAATGCATCAACAAACTCCGCTTTATATTCATCATAATCTCTCATTAACACACGATCTGTATCTTCCGTTTGAGAGAACAGCTTTAAGGCGTTATCTGTATTTTGTTTCAAGTCACGATAATTCACAATCTTACCAAATGGTTTAGTTTCTTTTTCCACGCGGTTCGTACGTGAATAGGCTTGGATTAAGTCGTGATATTTTAATTTTTTATCGACATATAATGTATTTAATACCTTACTATCAAAGCCTGTTAAAAACATATTAACGACGATTAAAACATCAATTTTGTTGCCTTTGACACCTTTTTTGACATTTTTAGAGATATGATTAAAGTATTCTTGGAAGGTATCTGTCGAGAAATTGGTGCCAAAGTTATCATTATAATCTTTGATGACTTCTTCCAATTTTTCTCTAGAATGTGCCTCATCTACTTCTCCTTCATTACGCTCTTCATTGGCGGCATAAGAGAACACACCTGCGACTTTTAAAGGATGTTCATAATCCTTACTGATCTTTTTAAACGTATCATAATATTTCACAAGGGCTGGAATACTCTGAACGGTTAATATCGCTGAATATTGTCTGTTTCTTGTATATTTGTCGTGATTTTCTGTAATATGACGTGCAATAAGTTCAACGCGTTGATCAGATAACCAAACCTCATCAGTATTAATACCTTCAACCAATTCGTCTGTCTCTGTATCTATGTTCTGAGCTTTAATGGTATTGATATAGTCTACGGAAAAGCCCAATACATTACCGTCATGAATCGCGTCTTTAATTAAATAAGTGTGTAAACAGCGACCGAAGATGTCCGCAGTACTCCGACCATCCTGACTTTGGTTTTCTTCAAAACGCGGTGTACCCGTAAAACCAAAATATTGCGCATTATTAAAATGTTGACGAACAATGCGATGCATATCTCCAAATTGACTACGATGACATTCGTCAATAATGAATACCACTTTATCTGTTTTATATTGATCCAATGCTTCTGCATTATTTTGAATTGCTTTAGACATTTTTTGAATCGTTGTGACAATAAGTGGTAAACTCTTATCCTTTAATTGCTTAACGAGCTGCGCCGTATTATTCGTTTTATCCACGGAACCTTTAGAGAATTTATTAAACTCCTCTTCGGTCTGACTGTCTAAATCCTTACGGTCGACAAGGAAGATGACTTTTTTGATGTCATCTTGTTCTGACAACACTTGACTCGCTTTAAAGGAAGTTAATGTTTTACCACTACCCGTCGTATGCCAAATATAACCATTGTTACTTGTTTCTGTAGCTTGACGTATCAAGGCTTCAACAGCGTGGACTTGATATGGACGCATGGCCATAAGGATATTGTCTGTTTCATTTAAAATCATATAGCGTGAAATCATTTTAGCGATATGGCACGGTCTTAAAAATGTTTCAGTAAATTCATTTAATGTATTGATACGATTGTTCTCTTTATCATTCCAATAAAACATATGACTTTTATATATTTCGCCATCATTATTAGAGATATAGCGTGTATCGATCCCATTACTAATAATAAATAATTGTATGTAACGAAAAAGGCCCGTGTAGTTTTGTTTACGATAGCGCATAACCTGATTAAATGCTTCATTGATATCAATACCACGACGTTTAAGTTCAATTTGTACTAATGGTAAGCCATTAATTAAAATTGTGACATCATATCTCGCTTTATATGTGTCATCTACAGATACTTGGTTGGTGATTTGAAATTTATTTTGACACCAATTCCTCGTATCCAAAAATGATAAATACACTTCAGATTCATCATCACGTTTTAAAGGCATTTTATCACGTAATATACGGGCACTTTCAAAAATGCCTTTACCATTAATCATGGTTAACAAGCGTTGAAACTCTTTATCTGTTAAAGGTTCCCCATTTAATTTATCAGCGTGACGTTCATTCAATACCGAACGGAAATTATCTAATAATTGTTGTTCATTTCTGATCGTTACCGTTTCATAGCCGTTGGATTTTAACTGTTCCATCATTTCAGTTTCTAACGCAAATTCACTTTGATATACCATAACATCCCTCTAAATTTATTTTTTCTATTATGATCAACGATTATCTTATTAATAATTATAACATTTAAATTGTTATGGAAATACAGACAAACAGATGAATCATTTGTTATTACAGTATCAATATATTAGTTGTATTAAGTATAGTATATTTTTATTTTATTGTATTTGATAACGCTTTATTTTTTGATAACATTGAAAGTGAATCTTACATATGGGAGATGTATTTAATGAAATTTAGAAAGTTAGGTATATTAGGTTTGTCTTCTTTTATTATTTTAAGTGCCTGCAGTCAAAATACGGAAGATAATGATAAAAAAGACAATAATAAAGCACACGAAAGGGATAAAAAATCAGATCAAACTGAAAATCAATCAAATGATGAAGTTGTAGAAAACAATCAAAATACAAAGAATCAATCTCAAGGTGAGTCTAATGCTGCAGAAACAACAAATGAAGCAAATAATCAAAATAGTCAACCTATAACAATTGATGAAGCAAAATCTATTGCTTTTAACTCCGAAGATATACTCAATTTTACTCAAAATAAAGATGATCTAATTTACAATAAAGATAAAAGTAATGATGATAAAATTTTTATTGAAACGCCTTTTGGTGGGATAAACGAATCCGTTAAGCACCACGCCATTATAGATAGAAATACAGGAAAAATTATCAAAACGGGTGGCGCTATTACACATCCAGATGGTCCTATAAAAGCGGAAAACGGTTATATAGATAAAGATATCTATAATTCAACTGCTGATTTTTACAATACTTACGTATACAAAAAAGGAATGCCTAAGTTTGAAACTGCCAACTCTGATGTACCAGAACAAAAATATAAAGAACTTTCAAAAATCGTAGGTAATTATTGGCAAAAAGAACAAGGATATGACAATGAGTCAAATCAATCAACATCAAATAACAACCAGTCTCAAAATAAAAAAGAAAATAATCAAACAGATAATGATAGTAAACAATCAACGAATGAAAATACAAAAAATGAACAAAACCGAGACAACATTGAAGAAGATAATAATAAATCAAATCAAAAACAAAATAATGAAGAACAGCAAGAAAATAGTAACGAGGAAGCTTCGCAAAATGAGGGACGTGAGGATTCAAATCAACAAATAGAACAACCATCTAGCGAGGATAAGCAAAATCCAGGTGCAACACAAGAAAATAACAACCAAAACAATGATGAAAATACTGATGATAACAACTATGAAAATGAATAATCTCAAGATGTAGAATCAAAAAGTTCAGGAAATGACAAAGAAACTTCAAACGCTTCATAAATATAAAATTATTATTATCAAAAGGAGTATTTAATTGGTTAGTGTTACACAAAGAATTTCACAAGTTAAACAACCCCGTGGTGGATATTTAAACAGAAAATCATTTGAAGTTAAGCAACTAGAACCAGAAACATTTATAGATACAAAAAATGAAAATATAGCACCTCAAACAATTGGTTTAGTCGTAGACTACCTTACTCGTATGATGACTAATCAAGACAAAGAAAAATCATTTGCCATATCGTTAACTGGCGCAAAATTAGCTGGGGAATTACAAACAGCCGAATCATTGTTAAAAGATATTAATGATAATGATGATCTATCTATTATTAAAGCATGTCAATTGGTAAATTACGATATGGTATATAGAGCAGGAAGCATGCCTAAAGAATTTAAAATTCCAGATCAAGACACAATTAATAATATAAAATCACTTATAAACAGAAGTCTTTCATTTTTTAATCAAATTGGTGAAGTTAAAATGGATGGTTTCACATTTGAGGGGGGTTATACAAGCATTATTGATACTGGAGATGGCGACTTTCTAACTGAAGATACTTTGTGGGATTTTAAAGTTTCAAAACAATTGCCACAGAAAAATAGTACGCTTCAATTAGTGATATATTATTTAATGGGTAAGGCATCTCAAAAGCCTATCTTTGAGAATATACGTTACATTGGTATTTATAATCCAAGGTTCAACCAAATTTATAAGTATGACATGACACAGGCTGATTCAGAAATGATTGAAACAATCCAAAAACATGTTATTGGATACGATTAATATAAATATATGAAATATTTTAAGGGATGGTGTATTTGAAAATGAAAAAAACAGTAACTAGTTTAGCAGTAGCTACATTATTGTTATCAGCTTCAGGAGTTGTTAAAGCAGCTGATAATAAAGCAGATTGGGATGAACCTGTTTTTATTAAAGGTGCTGACCTAGAAGGGCAAGATTTACAACAAACTGAAGATAATTTAGGTGTTGATGATAACTATGAAACTTATAGTGTTAACGTCAATGATGTGAGTAATTATATCCCCAATAGTAGTAATTTAAATTATATTTATTCAAGTGCAACGATTGAACATAAAAAATGGGGTAAAGGTGTTGATGTGAAAATTGATACACCAGATAACATTACAAAAGTGACATCCGAACAATATCAAAATGCTGCAATTACGGCAGGAATTAAAAATGCAAAAATACATATAGCTTCTGTAGAACCAGTAACGGGTGAAGGTGCTTTAGCAGGTATTTATAAAGCTTATGAAGAAAAAGGTAACGATCTAAATAATGAAGATATTCAAAATTCAAACCAAGAAATGAATGATTTAGGTACAATTTCGGAAGAAAATAAAGGTAAAGATGGGTATTCAGATGAAGCTTTGAATGCTTCTATAGCAGATATTAAAGAACAACTTGCCGATATTAAACAAAATCAAGATAAACAAATCACACAACAACAAGTTGAAGACACTGTTAATAAAGTCCTCGATGAGCGTGGCTTATCAGAGATATTATCAGATAATCAAATTCAAATGATTAATAATAATATGATTAATGTGGCAAATTCTAATGCCTTAACCTCTGATCCTAAAGCATTTAAACAAAATGCTAAAGATGTATTAAAAAATATTGAAAAAAACTCTGATGATTTATTGAATAAAGCGAAGGATAAAGCCAAAGATTTGAATACAGAAGAAAATAGAAATCTCCTTCAACGCATATGGGACGGTATTGTGGAAATTATTCAATCGATCATTCAATTTTTCTCTAATCTGTTAAATAAATTATAAAGTTGTTTAAAAAAGAGAAGACACAATGTGTCTTCTCTTTTTTAGCAATATCACCGATAAGGGGAAGCTTATCATAAATGATGCGGTTTTTTAATACCTAAATAAGAGAACTTGTTATTGCATTGCAATCTTATAAAATTAACTGTTATACTATATAGAGTTTTGAGAGTTTAAATTTTAAAAGAAGATAAAGAGAATATATATTATATAAGCAATAAATTTTGTAAATATTACTTAACGGAAATTAAATCAAATATTAAAATAATGAGGTCGTATAAAATGTTAAAAGATAATGAAAACTATAATAAAAATGTTAAATCTAACTCTTCTTTTATGGAAGAGTTATTTAATAAATTACCCGAATTTTTCACTTCAGAAAAATACGATGATAAAGGGAATTTAATAGAGAGTGCTAAATTCAATTTGGATAAATTTGAACACGCTTTAAAAGAATATAATGTTGGTGAGTTATCTAGTGGTTATCAGTTAAATTTTATTGGAAAAAATTATGCTAAAAAACAATCGGGAGAAATTCCTAAATCTGTGATTGTACCTGATAAAGATCATAATACTAAACCAATAAATATAAATAGTAAAAATTTATTCTTTACAGGTGACAATTTAGAATTGTTAAGATATTTACAATCAAACTATGCTAAGTCTATTGATTTTATTTATATTGATCCACCCTATAATACTAATTCAAATGACTTTGTATATCCGGATAATTTTGATTATAGTGATGACCAATTGAAAGATATGTTTGAACTTAGTGATGAAGAACTTAAAAGATTGAAGTCTATTCAAGGAAGGTCTACACATGATGCATGGTTAACTTTCATGTATCCAAGGCTTTATTTAGCAAAAAAATTATTAAAAGATGAAGGCGTAATATTTGTTTCCATAGATGATAATGAGCAAGCAAATTTAAAAATATTAATGGATGAAATTTTTGGAGAAGGAAGTTTTACTGTTCAATTCATATGGGCAAAGACTTCAACTCCACCTGCTTTATCTAATAAGTCTAGAAGTACAACTGAATATATATTAGTGTATGAAAAAAATATAAGTTCTAAAAAGTACTTTGGTTCCCTTTTGGATAATGGATCTGTCTCATTGTTAAATGCAAGTAATAAAAAAAGAGAGGTAGTTATTCCTGCAAAAAGTGCTAATTTTGGTTTTATTGAAAATGGCACTATCCCTCCAAGCAAGTTCGATAGAATTGAGTTATTAGATGAAGTAAATATTAAAAATGGGATAAATGAAAATGAATTTAGAGTTTTTGCACAAATTAGATGGACACAAAAAAAAATAAATGATGAAGTTAAAAATGGAACCTATTTTACTTTTAACACAAAGAATATGAATCCACGTTATCAAAGGTCTCAATCAGAAAGGTTTAAAACTCCCAATACTGCACTTTACAAGGAATTAGATATAGGTACTAATGAAGAAGCAGTTAAACACTTATCAAAATTAGGTTTTGATAAAATATTTGATTATCCCAAACCAGTTTCACTTGTTAAATATTTAATTAATATGATTACTTTTGATAATCCTGAAGCAATTATATTTGATTTTTTTGCCGGTTCAGGCACAACAGCTGAAGCTGTGATGCAATTAAATGCTGAAGATGAAGGCAATAGAAAATTTATAATGTGTACTTTGCCTGAAAAAACTTATTTTATTAATTCTAAGGGAGACGAAGTTGCTACTAATGGGGGGATGGCAGCTTATAGAGAGGGGTATAAATCTATCGATGAAATTTCGCGTAATCGTATAATACGAGCAAGTGAAAATATAAGACAAGAATATACTAATAAAAATATGGATTTAGGTTTTCAGCATTTCAATATTGTTTCACCGAGTCAAGAATCATTAGAAGAAATTGTGTTGGATGGTGATATTCAACTAGATATTTTTGATAACATGATTGATAAATTTTCAAGTGAGAGTCTGGGATTACAAAGTAATTCATCAGGTTTTGAAACTATATTAACCACATATTTAGTGAGAGATAATTATAGATTTGATGTACCTATAGAAATGAAAAACTTTGATGGGATTACAGTTCCTTATATTAATAATCAACGAATATATATTATTACTGATAAATGGAAAACAAAAAATACAAAAGCTCTTATAAATGCCATTGGTAAATATGAAATTTCAGTTCAAACTATTGTGATTTATGGATATACAATAGAAATGGAAATACTACGTGAACTTGAAATTGCTTTAAATCAATTAGAAAATAAAGTTATTATACAAGTAAGATATTAGGAGAATTACAAAAATGGAAATTTTTTTGGAAGAATTGCCGCATCAAATGAATGCAATTAAAGCAATAAATGAATCCTTCTATGGAATAAGACAAGACCTTACATTCAATGAAAATACAACTCCTTATGCAAATCCAATAATAAATTATACTGGTCAAAATAAGGCGAATATTGATATTAAGATGGAAACTGGGACGGGTAAAACTTATGTTGGATTAAGAACTATATATCAACTATTTAAATCTTATGGTTTGTTTAAATTTATTATAGTAGTTCCAACTCCTGCAATTAAAGAAGGGTGGAAGAAATTTATAGAGTCAAGCTATTCAAAGCAACACTTTTCGAATTATTATGAAAATATACAAATTAATTTAAATATAATTAACGCAGGAGATTTTAATAGTAATAAAGGTGTGATTCCATCACACTTAATAGATTTTATTGAAGGAGATTCACTAAATGCTTCTACAATTCAAATATTACTAATAAATGCATCAATGTTAAACTCAGAGAATATGAAAGGTATTATATCAAGAGGTAAAAATAAAGGAAGGGAACGATTCAATCAAACATTGTTAACAGGGTACACTAAGCCGATTGAAGCACTTAAAGCAACGAAATCGATCGTGCTAATCGATGAACCACACAAGTTTCCAAGAAATGGAGAGTTTTATAAAGCAGTACAGAATCTTAGTCCACAAATGATACTAAGATTAGGAGCTACGTTTCCTGAAATCCAACAAGGCAGTGGTAAAAATAAGATAAAAAGTAAAGATTATTATCGTAAAGTACCACAATTTGAATTAAATGCAATAGATAGTTTTAATCAAGGTTTAGTAAAAGGAATTGATATATTTTATCCTAACTTGACTCCAGAACAAGCAAAAAATCGATATAAAATTGACAGTGTTAAAACTAAAGAATTGGTTTTAAAACAAGGTCAGAAGAGATGGACTTTAAGTGTAGGCGAGAATTTAGCTAATGTGGACTCATCATTTGAAGGCGGCTTGAGTTATTCAGGTAATAATAATTTATCTAATGGATTAGAAATTAATGAAGATATGGAATTAATACCTAGTACTTACACTATTAGTTATCAGGAACACATTATTGAGGATGCGATTAATCAGCATTTTGAGCATGAAATTAATAATTTTATGAGAGAAAACCTAAAAGAAAATTTTCAACCAAAAGTAAAAACACTTTCACTATTTTTTATTGATTCTATTAGGTCATATAGAAATAAAGATGGCTGGTTGAAAAAGACTTTTGAGAGACTTTTAAAAGTTAAACTTAGAAAATTAATAAAAGAATTTGAATTTAAAAAATTACCACGAGAGATCGAATACTCAGATTTTTTAAAAGCTACATACGAGAGTCTTAATAGTGAAAATCAAATGGTTCATGCAGGTTACTTTGGTGAAGACAGAGGTTCCGGTGAAGAAGCAATACAAGCTGAAGTAAATGACATACTTAAAAATAAAGAGAAAATGTTGAGTTTTAAGGATTCGAATGGTAATTGGATTACAAGAAGATTTTTATTTTCAAAATGGACACTAAGAGAAGGTTGGGATAACCCTAATGTTTTCGTTATTGCGAAATTGAGAACTTCTGGTTCTGAAAATAGCAAGTTACAGGAAGTAGGAAGAGGTTTGCGTTTACCTGTTGATGAGACTGGTCATAGGTTAACACAAGATGAATTTCCAAGTAGACTTTCATTTTTAATTGGATATGATGAAAAGGATTTCGCAGAAAAGTTAATTGGAGAAATAAATTCTGATGTTGACGTTAAATTAAGTGAAGACAAATTAACTGATGAAATGATTAATAAAATAGTTGAACATAGAAAACAAATGAATCCTCATTATAATGATGAAGTGTTATTAGAACAATTAGATGAACGAAATCTAATTAATAGGAAAAATGAGTTTAAAACAGATGTTGAAATTGATGGAGTTAAAAAATCAGGATTTGAATGGTTGTTAGAATTATATCCAGAAGTTAATGCATCTAAATTGAATGCAGATAAAGTCAGAGATATGAAAAAAAATCCACCCAATTTAAAAGTGAAGTTAAATAAAGAGAATTGGAATAAATTGAGATTCTTATGGGAAAATTTATCTAAAAGATATATGTTAGAATTCAAAAAGATGAGTGAAGATGATCTGTATTTTTTTGTTGAAAGATTGTTGAACGACGATGATATATTTGTTAAACAACAACCAGAAAGAATACATCAATCTTTGGAAAAAGATGATGAAGGTAAACAAGTTATCAAGGAATCAATTTCAGAATATAATTATAGAAATGAATTTATTTATATGAACTATGGTAAGTTTTTAAAACAAATTGTACTTAAAACTAATGTACCAATATCTATAATGCATAAAAATTTACTTTCCGTTTTAAAAGATAAATATAATAGTGATGAACGATTCTTGAGTGAATTAAGTTTAAATAATATAATAAGAGAATTTAACAAGCGTTTTGAAGAAAAATATAGTCAAAGTTATGAATATAAAAAATTAGATTTTTCTGCCACTACAACCATTTATGATTCAGAAATATCAGAGTTTAAAGATTGGGTAGATGCAAATTATTTAGGTACTAACGTTGAAAATAACATTCAAACTGAAAAACGATTTTTATATGAAAGACCACCAGTTAGATATGATAGTGTAACACCTGAGTTAGAGTTGTTAAAAAGAAATTACGATAAAAATGTAACTGTATTTGGTAATTTGCCTAAAAAAGCGATACAAGTTCCTAAATATACTGGTGGCACTACTACGCCTGATTTTGTCTATATGATAGAAACTGATGAACAAGATGTAAAATATCTTATTGTTGAAACAAAAGCAGAAAACATGAGACTAGGAGATAAAAGTATTGGTGAAATACAAAAAAATTTCTTTAACACATTAGATAATTTGAATATTAAATATCAATTAGCTACTAGCGCGCAAGATGTTTATAATGAAATTAAAAAATTATATGATTCAAAGTGAGGAGAATATAGTGGGAGAAACAGAAAAAATTTCATTACTTGAAAAAGTCCGAGATGGTTTAGTAGATAAAACAGGAGCAAAACCTAAGTTACCAACAACTATTACTGATTTAAATCAAGAAACTTTAGAGGTATATAGAATACCACTAAAGTTTCTGTATTATAATGATAGAAATGGAAGAATTGCTTCTGTAATATCTAGAGTAAGCGACGATATAAAGGTTGCTTATGAATTTGAAGATAATAATTATAATAAAAGTATTGAAAATATGATATATGAGACTAATACCTCTGCTTTAAAAAGCACTAAAAAATCTATTAAAGATAAAGGTCAGCAAGTATTTGGTTATGTATTAGATGATGGTAGAGTTATTGACGGAAATAGAAGGTTTACTGCGCTCAGGCAATTAGAGCAAGAAACAGGAAATACTTTTTATTTTGAAGCTGTTATTTTACCATTTACTTATGATAAAAAGACTGATCGAGCTAAAATCAAGCAATTAGAACTTGCAATACAAATGGGTATAGAAGGAAAGCAAGATTATGATAAAGTTGATGAAGCGGTGGATATTTATCAAACAATTGAAGTTGAAAAGTTGATGACTGTAGCGGACTATGCAAATGAGTCAAATAAAACAAAAAAAACTATTGAAAAGCAATTAGGTTCTGCAAAATTAATAAGAAAATTTTTAGATTTTATTAATGCACAAGAGAATTCTTATTATATTATAAAAGATGCTGGCATTTATTCATTATTTGAAGAAGCAGTACCTAAGTTAGATAAAGCTTATCCTAAAGGTGGACCTTCGTTAGAAGATGCTATTGAAAAATTTTTTAGTTTTGTCCTTTTGCAAATTCAATCAGGGACAAGCACACGGGCATATGCTGGAAGAGATTATTTTGAAAATATCGTTTTTTCAAATGAGGGTAGTCATCAATTTAATACAGAAACAGAAGATGCTATCGATGGTTTGAGAGATAAATTAGAAGAAAAACGTGTAGAATCTACCGCAGATTTAAAGAGTACACTAAGCCAATCGATACCTGAACTACGAGAAGTAAGTTCTTCATATAACAAAGTTGTAAGCAAAAGTAAACGAAATGCTAATGTGGAAAGTTTTATTGAAAATGTTAAATCAATGTCTGAAAGTCTCAATGATATGGAAAAAGGCAATGGTTTACCTAGTAGTCTTAATTTTGAACAATTTAATCTAAAACAATTAAAAGAAATTAGAGAAATGCTAATAAGAATAAATAATTGTAGTAGAGAGTTGATAGATATTTATGAACATGAAATCTGAGATACAACTAGTTGAAGTTAATAATGAATTTGTTTTTGTTGATAGTATAGACAGTGATCTTACGAACAGAAAGGTTCATAGAACTTTAAAGAAATTCACAAGTTATTTTTCTGATTTCACTAATTATGTTTTAAAAGCGGATTTATCACATCTTGAAATAGAAAGATTAGTTTCAGAGCTGAATAAAGCATTAGCTAAAGTATCGAAACCTGATATATTAATAGATAATAATATAAAAAGTTTTATTAGTAAAAATGCTTATGCTATTAATGAACAAAGAATTGCTGGCTTAACAATTAAAGAAAATGATTCAAGATGGCAAGAAGAACTTTCAAATTTTAATAATGTTATAAATCAAGAGATTACAAGACCATTAAAACCTATTCAAGTAAGAGCGAGTTTTTATTTAGCCACCATGAAAAGAGCAGCCAATTTTTCTGTACCTGGAGCTGGTAAAACAGCTATGATGTATGGCACATTTGCTTTTTTGTCTAGTGAAATAAAGGGGAAAGTTGATAAATTAATAGTTATTTCTCCAATTAATGCATTTGAAGCTTGGCGTTCAGAATTTATTGAAGTTTTTCAAGATAAAAGAGAATTACACTTTATGAACCTAAGAGATAAAAAATATAATGATTTAGGTAAAGTACGAACAGATTGGGGAAGTGCAAATGTCATTGTTTTGAATTTTGAAGCAATACAAAAGTATGTAGGGGTTTTAAATGAACTTATTAATGATAAGACAATGATAGTTTATGATGAGGTTCATAGGATAAAAGGTACTAATAGTAGCAGAGCAAGTTATGCATTAACTTTAGGTCCTAAAAGTTATTATAGATACGTTTTAACTGGTACCCCAATTCCAAATAGTTATCAAGACATATTTAACTTCTTAAATATTTTATATAAAGATGAGTATGATACTTATTTTGGTTGGAATGTTGCTGATTTACAAAATCCTGATCCTAATGAAATTAATGACAAGTTGAACCCTTTTTTCTGGCGTACAAATAAGAACGATTTGGAAGTGCCCCAAGCAGAAAATGATATTATATTATGTGTTAAGCCTAGTAATATTCAAATTGAATTAGCAAAAGCGATATACGAAAATGAATCTGGGATACTAGCAATTTATATAAGGTTACTACAAGCTTCAACTAACCCAGAATTATTGCAAAAGAATATTAACTATAGTGAACTAGGAATGTTGAATGATGAATTAAATTTCGATTTGGATAAAGCATTAAATAAAGAAGAAGAAAATCAAGTAAAACAACAAATTTATAATTCTTTTGATTTAAAAAATGTAACTTCTCCAAAATTCGAAAAAGGTATTGAATTGATTGAAAACTTAGTTAGCCAAGGAAAAAAAGTTCTAGTATGGGGATTGTTTGTAGGTACAATGAATAAAATCAATAAAAGGTTACTAGAAAGTGATATTAATTCAATATTGATTTATGGAGAAACACCTAAAGAAGATAGGGTAGATATGATCAATAATTTTAGGAATGGAAATGCACAAGTTCTAATATCTAATCCTAATACATTAGGCGAGTCCATATCTTTACATCAGACAGTACATGATGCAATATATTTTGAATATAACTTTAATTTAACGTTTATGTTGCAATCACGTGATAGAATACATCGTTTGGGATTAAGTAATAATCAATATACACGATACTATTATTTAATGTCTGAAGGAGATAGAGCTCATAAAGGTTTTATCGATAAAGCAGTTTATAATCGGTTGAAAGAAAAAGAAGATGTAATGTTAAATGCTATTGATGGAAATACTTTAAAGCCAATGATTGAAGATGATTACTTAGAAGATGTTAAGAAAATTATTATTGAATGAAAAACGATATAGAAAAGCTAACCGGAAGAATTCGTAAGAACAGTAAAAATATGCTTTTATTCGTATTTAGTGGGAAGAATTAAAAGAATATTTTAATCATGAACAGTCAAACTAAGTATTCTATTGTTTTTTAATTAGATAATAATACCAATGAATCAAATGATATTAAATAGAGCATTCCTCACCGCAAAGTGAAGGATGCTCTACTATTTTATAAGTATTATAATATTCACTTTGATAGGTAATGGTTAATAATTGTCTGTAAATCATTATTAAGCACCGTTGTAATACAATCATCATCCATAAAATCATCATAGATTTTATCCAATATTTCTTCATCAAATTCAATTGCTGTGAAATGACTTATTAGACCTTTTACTATTGAAACGTAATTTTGTGATGCTAAACAATTAGCAACCGTTTGCCAGTTTGATTGTGTAGTTTCATGATTCATAAGTAATCCTCCTTTTATTTCAAAGTCCATTTTTGACGTGCTTTAGGGTTAAGTGGATGCATAATTTCATTTGTTGCTGGGTTTATGAGTTTTTTAATTTTCTTTTTGTGAGGCTTTAACATTTCCAACACTTGCTCAACACGTTCGACGACAACAGGCCGCTTTGCATAAGCTCCATAAGCTAGAATCACTGTTTCACTTTCACTTATCGCTTTCATCAAGTGAATGTCTGTGTGTTTATCATAAGCCTCTTTTAAGTGTTTTAGGTTTTTAGGAGTAGTAATATTTGAATAAAGATTAACAAAGTGTACCGTACCAATATCTTGTTGTAATAGTTGATTGATAATGAGTTGTGTAGTGAGATCGATGTTTATAATACCATCGTAGTTTGGATACATTGTGATGACTGTAGCAGTCTTCTTACTATCGTCCCATGTCTTTGTTAGTAAGTAGCGGTGAGTTCTCTTTTCGTCAAATATTGCAGTGGTGACAAGTGTATTTGTGATATTTTCCATTGATTTTATCTCCTTAGTATTCTTCGGGTAGTAACATTACATAATAAGAAAAGTCTACATCGTCCTCTCGGATGACGTAGACTTTACTAATGTTTACCTGATGATTGTCATTTGCTTTTGTATATTGAAAGTATTCGGGATTTTCTAGAGTATGTCTTATAAAAAGCTTTTGTTGATGCATAATAAACTGAAAGATATGAAAATAGTCCAAGGGTTCTTGTTCGTTAGATGGTTTGGTATCTTTTTGTAGGACGAGGTCCCATATTTGATGTTGTAAGGTGGGGGATAAGTTATTGGCAATACCACGTGTAATATATCTATTCATAAGCGTTTTCCTTTCTTTCTGATTCTTTCATCCAAGTCATTATTTCACTTAGAACGGTAATGACGAGTTGTGTGATTTTGATATATTTATGCATATTATTGTCCTCCTGTTAGTAAGTATCGTTGATCCAAAAGGGGCATGATGGTGTTGTGCAGATATAAGAAATCCATATCGTTATTCTCATCGATATAGCCGATGGCTATGAGTTGTTTTTGATAATACAAAATGAAAGGATAGATATTTCTTTCGTGTAATGTATCTGAATAATAGGTGTAGGTATGAAGTAATTTTTGACTGAGGGGTCCAAGATTTACATATTTGTCAGGAAGGATGTTTTCGGCAATCTCATCCATGGTTTCACATTGCCATACTTCCTCTTGGGGTAGGTGAAACAAATTTGTGATATAGATTTTGAGTTGTTGTTCTAACGTCATGTTTATGACCTCCTAGTGTATTTGATTGATGTAAGTAGGTATTACATCATTTTGATAATATAAGTTTGAAATCACGTTTGTTTCGGTTAAAAATCCCATTGAAATTTAAAAAATATCCCATGTAGAAATCGCTACAATCGTTGGTATGACAAGGAAATCCCGTTATCCCGCTCGTTTCACGAGAAATATAGCGATATATTTATATATCATTTAGGCTTTTGGGAGTGTTTCGAGTTACTTGTTCATTTATATTATTTATTTATAAATAATAATGGGATTTCGGGATTACGCTTGCGTAATCCTTCTGCTACATGAAGTTGTCTAATCCCGTTGCTATCCCGCCCACATTTTGTTTTGGGATGTTCTTTCGTCATATCAATATAAGCTTCACGTCGAGTTGTGACTCTTTTGTATATTTTGAGTTATTCTTTAGTTGAGTGTTATTGAATGACGAAAGGACAGTACACTTGTCCTAGATTTGAAAGTAGAGTGTTTGAGGCAAAAATAAAAACGAAGTGCTGAGGTGCACTTCGTCGAGTTGTTTATTATTGAAAAGTTGTTTAATAATCTCATTATTGAGCTTGAGTGTGACATAGAATTGCTTTTTATGATTCTCATCTTTACGAATGTCAATACGGTCAATGACCGTAAGGTATAATGCCTTGAGTTGTGATTTATCCATGGATTCTATATTTTGAAATATTCGTTGTAATAGGGCAGCGATTTGTTTCGTATCATAAGATGGTTTCTCTTGATTTTGTTGCTGCTTTAGTTGATTCATTTGGTTTGTAATGTCATTGAGTTGTGTTTCATATTGATGAATGGTTGGTTTGAGTGCAGATGTTAAGTCTGGATTGTCTTCGATGGTTTGAACTAGATTTTTAAGTTTAGTGTTAATTTCATCAAATTGTTGTTGTTTATAAGCAATATCATGATTGAGCGCAGCTACATCGACTCTATTCTCTTGATTGACACGTTCGACAACTTGTTTGATAACTTTATCACTTTTGACTATTTCGAGTATTTGATCCATAACATACTTTTCGATAACATCAGCTCTAACACTATTGGCTGAACATACCTTTGATCCTTTGTTGCGAAAGTTGCTACAGGAATAGTAACGGGTACGTTTCTTAGTGCCATCTTTGAGTGTATTCGTTGTATTGCTAGCGGCCATGGCTGCGCCACACTGGGGACAACGTATAATACCCGTGAGTAGGTTAGTCCCTTTACCATGTACTTGCGGCTTTTCTTTGATTTGTTTCTTACGCATTTGGACTTTGTCCCACAAATCTTGGCTTATAATAGGAGAATGCTTTCCCTGAGCGATGACAGGTTTATCGTTTAGCCCCTTACGACGCTTTTCATTCCAGTCTTTGTATTTCGCAAACTGAATTTGTCCAATGTAGAAGGGGTTAGATAGGATATAGGTTATAGAACCCACACTAAAGGGTTTGCCTTTTTTAGTGACATAACCTTTATGATTCAACGCATTAGCAATTTTACGGTAACCATGACCTTTAGCGTAAGCTTCAAATATATATTTCACGATATTGGCTTCATGTTGATTAATCATCAGTTCATGTTTACTATCGGGTTATCGGGTATTTTTTCATAACCTAACGGCAAATTGCCTTGATAATAGCCTTCTTGGGCACGTCGGGTTTGGCCCATGAAGACGTTCTCAACAATGTTATTACGCTCGAATTCAGAAAAACTCGCAAGGATTTGAAGCATTAATTTTCCACTACTCGTATTGACTTCCATCCGCTCAGATAGGCTGAAAAATTCGACATTTTGGCGATGTAAGTCTTCGACTATTTTTAATAAATCAGAGGTGTTACGTGCAAGTCGATTTGTTTTATACACCATCACACAATCGATTAATCCTTCATTTGCATCTTTTAACATGCGTTGGAGTTCAGGACGGTTCATAGACTTTCCTGAAATACCACGATCAGCGTATATATCTTTGACTTCGAAATGATGGAAGTTACAATATTCTTTGATTTGATTGATTTGTCCGTCGATACTATATCCTTCTGAACTTTGCATTTCTGTTGATACGCGGACATAGATACCAACACGTTTTTGTTTGAGTTGTTGCATGATTTTTCATCCTTTCTGATTAGGCAATCGATGATTGCATATCTTGATTGACGATGTTTAAGGGTTCATTTTTGAAATAGATTCCTGTAAGCGTTTTATTTTCTGTAATATGAATTTCATCAATATAGGGGTATAACATATTTAACGTGAAACATTGTTGAATGACATTTTGAAAAGCCCTTTGAATTTGAGTCGAGCTAATGGATGAATTGGTTTTTGATTGTTGTTGTAACAGTAGAGATTTTTCTCTGAATGTATCTGCAGTAATCGTCCCTTGAGCGAGCTTTTCTATTAGTTGTTCTTGGGTGAGTATATGTTTCGTTTCCAAAGTTCTTTGGTTTTTTAGTTGTTGTTGGATTGTTTGATTAATTTTTAAATAGAGCTGTTGATTTTGAAAAAAGTCCTTACAAGTTGTTAAGACCCTTGTTTCTAGCATTTGTGCATTGATGCCCTTGAAATCACAGACAAAACGTGAAGCATTCATATTTCTTGGACAAACATAATAACGCAATGCGTGCTTCTTTTTCCTAATGGTCAGATTGGTGAGCGTTGAACCACAACAAGGGCATTTGATTTTTTGTTTGAGTTGGTTGTCTGAAGATCTACGTTTAACTTGTCTTTGGTTTCTAACTTTTTGAGCGTATTCATACAAGCTGACTGAAACAATAGGGGGGAACATATTATCGTATTGTCCATATTGATTTAGCACTCGGCCACAGTAATTAGGATTTAGGATAATACAACGCACTTGAAAAGGTTTTCGGTTGATGAGGTGATTGGATTTTTCTAAGCGTTGAGAAATTTTCTTGTATCCGTAACCTTCCACGTAGTCGTCGAATATGGCTTTTACAGTAGGTGCTTCATCCTTATTTATAGTAAATGTCCCATCGTGATAGTGATAGCCAAAAGGGGCGTGAGTTGTAATGAGTTTACCTTGGCGAGCTTTTTCGCGTAGTCCATTTTTGACCTGTTCACTGATATTATCAGATTCTAACTCTGCAAGGCTGATGAAAATGTTAAGTTTTAAACGATCAAAAGATGAGTCTAAGTTGAAATAGCCATCACAGACACTTAAGATATGAACCTGATGCTTTTGACATAATCTGATAAGTTTCAAAGCATTTTTCAAATTTCGGTGTAATCGATTCAGTCTGTAGCAACATAATACGTCACAGTGACCTTGTTGAATTAGCGTAATGACTTGTTGGTAACCATTGCGTTTATCAGTTCGACCTGATTGCTTATCGCTATAAAAGGTAATGTGTTGAATATTATGCTTTTCGGCTAATGCCTTGATGGTTTGTTTTTGGGCTGAGAGTGATTGTTTTTTGAGTGTACTTTGACGTAGATAACCTATTGCTTGTTTCATCCTGTTTCCTCCTTCCAAATTGATAATATATATTTATGAACGAATTTATATATAAGCCCAACACCAGTGAGGTGTTGGGCGTTATTATTAGTCATCAACGTGATTGATTTCTTCAATCACTAAATCAGCGAGTAATGTGATTAATTCGTCCAATGAAAAGACCTCCGATTCTATAAAATATTTAAAAATTTGATAATATGATAAACAGTCATTCTGTCGTCTCTTGTACTTTTCACAAAGAAATTAGTGAGAGCTACCTCATTTATAAATTCAGGGTGAAATTTATAAAGTATCAAGAGTTTACGTTGTGTCTCAGTTAACGTATAGGATTCTATATCATAGTTATGATCAATATAGTTTACGACTAATTGTTGATTCTCTAATTCGACCAAAGAGCATAATGTGTATTGTGTTAATTTGAATTTGGTATTCATTTTAATTTCCTCTAAGTATTTGATTAAGTAAGCTACAACAGCCTTTAGGGTGTTATAGCGATATTTTATAATCCTAAATCGTCATTTGCTTCGGATTGTTTAGCTTTCGTTACAAAATCTTCTAGCAAATTTTTATTTGTATTATCAACGAATGGTGGTATACTAGGTTCTGTTTTAGAACTCAAACCAAACATTGAAGCATAAGTCATATCTAGCTTAAGATGATAAAAGACAATAGTCTTCTTTTTGCCATTAGTATCTGGAACGCTACGTTTTGTTGTTTTACGGTTCCGATCAGAATGGATATAACCTTTGTCTCGTAAAGCATCAATTACAATATTTACATCTTGGAATTGATTTTCATTCAACATATGTTTAAAAATATTTTTAAGCATTTTGACTTGAATGTGGTCGTCTTTCAGCTCAATAAGGCCATAATTTTCAATCATTGTTGAGAGTTTTCCATTTTCAGCAAATTTCCCACGATTTCTCATGACGAACTGCACAATTACATCGATGGCCTTATCCCCCAGGGACCTTTCACTTACGGAATCAGCGTGATAATTAATTAGGTACTCTCTTACTGCATCCAAATCTATGGGTGTCGCAATTACACGTGCTAATATTCTTGCTGATGTCACAATCACTGCATAGCGTTTGAACATACGAATACCAGTATTACTCGTTTCATTTTTTAGTTGGTTTTTGAACCAATCATGTTCCGCATGAAACCATTTAATTACTTCGTTTCCACGTTTTAAAAGATATTCAGCTATTAATGGCATTATATGGCCATAATTGACCGATGTAGCCCTTTTAATTGCATCTGCATTGTCAGCACTTGTTGTAAAGGCTTCAGATATTTCAATCGTACGGACGTTCAAACCATCATTACGTGCACTATCATTTAAAATACTGTGTTCTGCGGTACTTATCACTGTAGTGCCCCAATTTTTGAGTTCTTTGATATTACCATCAATATTAGAGCGTTGTCGGCCCTGTCCCTCTGCCAAACTGTACAACAATCCAGTAGTGTCTTTGAAGGTTGCAGCTGACAATTCATCTAATACGATAGGCACACCAAAGTTACTACTTAAATATCCTTCAAGCGCGTTTCTAGTACCATTCCATGATCTAAACAGGGTATTACTGCCTTTAGTAGGGTTGCCGGCTATTGAAACAGCTAAAGCAGCTGCAGTCGATTTACCTGTGCTTGAATTTCCCATAAATGAGAATATGGTTCCCGCAAACTCGACCTCATGTCTTGTTTTTAGGAACGCAGTAACTAATGAAGAAGCAGCAAATACTACTGCAAGTTCTAGTAGTAAGTTCCCTTTAACTTGTTTTAAGTACATCTCCCACCAGTCTTTGAAAGTACCTTTTGGTTGTAAATCATAGTGTGTTTCACAAATGATTTCATTAGCTTGGGATTGCTCTATTTCTTTTGAAAAGTATGGTTTATCCAATGAAATGACCATACCTTCATCAGACTGTAATACACCTACGCCGGTATATAATTTAGATAATGGAAGTGATTGGCGCATCGATTGTAACGCATAGCTTAATGATTTAATGTACCGTTCATTGATGTTGAAGCCGTACTTAATTAATCCAGGTAGCTTGAAAGATGTTAAGATATCTGATGCCTCAATACGTTTAATATTTTTTCCATCTGTAATAATCAATTTCTCAACCCCTGTAGACGGGTCGAGAAATTTATTTTCAATAATGATGGGACTAGACAATTGAATGATTTTTTCTACATCATTGTTACTTTTAGGTGGAATCACTTCATAAAAGCCATTTGAATTTAAAAAATATGGATATTGCTTGAATATGTTGTTAGGCATTAGTTGTTACCACCTTTCCAGTTATGTTTGTGAAGCATTGGATTAGGTCCTGTCTTACGATAAACTAAGTTTCCGTTGCTATTCTTACCAATAATGACAAATGGGACATTTGGCATGTTCTTTACAAAGTATGCAAACCAGCGACCAACATCTTGTTGTACGTCAGTTGAACATGTAATGTCCGTATTTACATTTAAGTCATGAAATGTAAATGTAGTGTCTTCAGATAGACTGAAAGCAGCACCTAAACGTATTCTCTTAAGTTCGTTAAAATCTTCACCTTTGTACTTCATAATTATTTACCTCCGAATGTATTAATTTGTGTATCGGCCGAATACATATATAACTATATAGGTAATAGTGTGAAGAGTAAGTCTGTAAAAAAGACTTAAAAATTCCAGACAAAATTTTGAAGAAGTATATTGACAAAAAGAAGTGCCGATGAAAATCGGCACTTCTATAATGATGGTTACTATTTTGTCGTGATATAAAAATATTCAGAATCATCAAGGTTATTTTTATCATTGATGTTCTTCTTTAAATGATAATTTAAAGCTTTTTTTAATTCAGAGATAAGTTTGTTACGATTTTCTTTGGTGTAATCTGGTGGATCTACTAGCTCGCTTTGACTTAACAATCTAGTTACTAAGGATTTAGGGGCAGATGCTTGAGTTTCTTTTTTAGTTAAATACTTTGCAAGATTTACGTCAATTTGAACACGGCATTCTTGTTCTAAATAGTCACTATAGCTATAAGATTGGGTTGCAGCTAATCTTGCATTAACTTCGTCCTTGAGTTCATCTAATTCATCCATATAGTAATTAATTATATCTATTTTTTGAGCACTGCTAACATTTGGTGCTGTTATAATATCGATAACCTTAGATTTTATACCAACTTCGATATTTGAATCGATTAAGAAATATAAATAATAATTTGTCATAGCAGTTTTATAATCAATAGCATTAGTAATTTCATTTTTTATAAAATAATATATGTTATCATTAATTTTATTTGTAGATTCTAAGTCTTTTTTATTAACGCCATTTTTTAAAAAATGGATATAATCAGAGTTATTCGACAATATATCATGTATAACAAGTTTACTATCATATTTAAATGCATAGAATTTTCCAATTTTAAAATTTTCAGAATCAATACCAAGTGCAAGACAAAACTTTTTGAAATTTGCTGAAAAGTTAGTTTTAGTTGGCACAAATAAATCATGGTTTTCCCACTTTTTTGGTTTGTTTTCCTCATCTACATTATTGCATCCATCAAGAAGATATAATTCATATTTAACTATGTCAGTTAAAATCATTGGATATTTTTCTTTGTTACGAGTGTTGCGTTTAATATTTAATTCCTCATAAGACTTACTTGCTTGACTCATCACTTCTTTTACGTCTTTCGTGTCCATATTTTCTATTATTGATTGTAACTCACGTCCCCAATTGCGATACATCAAATCACTCATTTCTAATTTTTAAATAATTATATCTTAAGAATTATGAATATATATATAGAACGTAAGTTCTTGATTTGTTATAATTATTTGTATTAAGTAATTTCGTTATAAAGTGGATGTACAATAAAAATTAAAATATTATATTTATTATTTTTTAAAAATTTTAATTTTTAAAAGGGTGATTAATTTAATGAGAAACAATAATTTAAAAAATGATCTTTTAGACGAGTTAGATAGACATTTAGAATGGATAAGGAGTTGTGATACAAAAGCTTCAATTGTTTTAGCAATGTTAGGGATTTTTATTGCTACTATTTCTTCTGAAGTATTCTTAGATAGTCAAAAAGAAATAGTATTAAACGCATTGAACAATATAAATTTTTCGAATTTAATTTATTTAATGTTTGAAGGAGCGGTCTATTTTTTATTTTTTGATGGGTTATTTAATATAATTAGGGTACTTTTTCCCCAGTTGAAAAAATCTGTTAAGGCTTATAGCGGAATAGAAAATGACTCCTTATATTATTTTGAAAGCATTTCAAGCAAGACTTATTCTGAGTATAAAAAGCAAAGGATTAATAGAACATCAGAAGAAGAAATCCATGATATTTTATCCCAGATTTATATAAATTCAAAAATATCTACAAGAAAATATCATTTTTATAAGAAAGGCTTAGCATTGGTACTTTGGGGGATTTTAGGAATTTTAATTTTGCATTCTATCGGTATTATTTTAGTTAAAGCGGGAGGTTTTTAAATATGAAAATAAGAGGCTATGATTACAAGTCAAGAAAGAAAAAAGTTGAAGAAATATTAGAGAATACCAACTTTATAAATGAAGTGGAAAGATTTCCTAATAACGATGATTTTACATATGAGAATGGCTATAAAGCTTGGCTTAGTGCAATCTTTATAGATTTAAGAAATTCTACTAAATTATTCACTGAAAATAGTGAAGTAGATGTTGCCAAGGTAATTAGAGGCTTTACGTCTGAAGTTATAGAGATTTTACAAAAGGATACTCAAGATAATGAATTGAAAGAAATTGGTATTAGGGGAGATTGCGTATTTGCTGTATATTCAACTGCTAGCAAAGAAGAAATATATGATGTCTACAGCCGTGCAGTTTACATTAATACCTATTTAAAAATGTTGAATAAATTATTAGATAAAAGAAATCTTCCAAATATCAAAGCAGGTATTGGTTTGGCTGCAGATAAAAATTTGGCAGTGAAGGCAGGTAGAAAGAGTTCAGGTATAAATGATTTTGTATGGATTGGAAAAGCAGTAACAACAGCATCAAATTTAGCAGATCTTGGTAATAAAGAGGGCATTTGTCCCATTGTGATGTCAGGCACTTTTTATACTAATTATATTGATGTTGAAGAGAATGAAAATTCAAAAAATTGGTGGATGAAAAACGGTGACGAACATAATGGTACATATTATCATGGGGATGTTGTAAAAATAGAATTTAATAAATGGATTGAATCGGGCATGATTGATTAATTTGGAGTTTATATGAACTACATTAATTACAATAAAGGTATAAATTAATAAAGTTATCTATAATAAAAGTTATTTAAAATACCGCATCACTATCTGATACGCAGAAGCGTATCACAAATAAAACTAAAAAATAAGTTGTATGTAACTCACTTTGAAATTGATTGAATATATAGTATCTTTAATAAAATGCAGCTATTGTGGCGTAGAATTTGAGAATCAAAAAAGGATTAATATAGTTTGAAGAGACTGAGCATAAATACTAGAAAAATGGCCAGTAAATGAGTTTATTATAAATTCATTTACTGGCTTCTTTAAATAATTATCTAGACAATTTGCTTTTCTAGACATACTCTGAAATGCGTTATTTTCTTTAAGGATATTAATATATGACTTGTTTTGGTAATGATAACCTTGGTCAGAGTGTATTGTCATGCGATAGTTAAGATTAGATCTTTTAATTAAAACATTGTTTTAAATATCGATGACAAGGTCTAATGTAGGACGTGTAGACATAAGTTTCGGAATTATATAAATTCATAAAAGTAGATAAATCGAAAACCTTTATACCCCTAAGGGGTATATGTTATAGTATAAGTATAGCTAATATAATATTTTCATAAATAGGAGGAGTTAATTTGAAGAATAATGGTGAAGAGCTTAAGCATCAAAATCACATGAATCATTCCAATCAAATGCATCATGATAACCATGAATCACATAATCATCATAGTGGCCATGCACATCATCATGGGAATTTTAAAGCTAAGTTTTTTGTTTCATTAATTTTTGCAATACCTATCATTCTTTTATCGCCACTGATGGGTGTTAACTTACCTTTTCAATTCACATTTCCAGGTTCTGAATGGGTAGTGTTAATATTAAGTACAATTTTATTCTTTTATGGTGGTAAACCGTTCTTGTCTGGTGGTAAAGATGAAATTGCTGCAAAAAAACCAGGCATGATGACCTTAGTTGCCCTAGGCATTTCGGTAGCTTATATTTATAGCTTGTATGCTTTTTATATGAATAACTTTAGTAGTGCAACTGGTCATACAATGGACTTTTTTTGGGAATTAGCTACCTTAATTTTAATTATGTTATTAGGACATTGGATAGAAATGAATGCTGTCGGAAATGCTGGAGATGCCTTAAAGAAAATGGCAGAACTTTTACCTAATAGTGCTATTAAAGTTATGGACAATGGTCAACGCGAAGAAGTTAAAATATCAGAGATCATGGCTGATGATGTCGTCGAAGTAAAAGCCGGAGAAAGCATTCCAACAGATGGTATTATTGTTCAAGGACAAACATCCATAGATGAATCCCTAGTCACTGGAGAATCAAAAAAAGTACAAAAAAATCAAAATGACAACGTTATTGGGGGTTCTATTAATGGATCTGGAACAATACAAGTCAAGGTTACAGCTGTTGGAGAAGATGGATATCTTTCTCAAGTTATGGGACTTGTTAATCAAGCACAAAATGATAAATCTAGTGCTGAATTGTTATCTGATAAAGTAGCGGGTTATTTATTCTACTTTGCTGTAAGTGTTGGCGTGATTTCGTTTATTGTCTGGATGCTCATTCAAAATGATGTTGATTTTGCATTAGAACGTCTTGTAACTGTGTTAGTCATTGCTTGTCCACATGCTTTAGGCTTGGCAATACCTTTAGTCACTGCACGTTCTACTTCAATTGGTGCACATAATGGTTTAATTATTAAAAATAGAGAGTCTGTAGAAATAGCTCAACATATCGATTATGTAATGATGGATAAAACTGGTACTTTAACTGAGGGTAACTTTTCTGTGAATCATTATGAGAGCTTTAAAAATGATTTGAGTAATGATACAATATTAAGCCTTTTCGCCTCATTAGAAAGTCAATCTAATCACCCATTAGCTATAAGTATTGTTGATTTTGCGAAAAGTAAAAATGTTTCATTTACTAATCCACAAGACGTTAATAATATTCCAGGTGTCGGATTAGAAGGTCTAATTGATAATAAAACATATAAAATAACAAATGTCTCTTATCTTGATAAACATAAACTTAATTATGACGATGACTTGTTTACTAAATTAGCTCAACAAGGTAATTCAATCAGCTATTTAATTGAGGAACAACAAGTCATTGGCATGATTGCTCAAGGAGATCAAATTAAAGAAAGCTCAAAACAAATGGTAGCTGATTTACTATCAAGAAATATTACACCAGTCATGCTTACAGGTGACAATAATGAAGTGGCACACGCTGTCGCAAAAGAATTAGGTATTAGTGATGTCCACGCACAACTCATGCCAGAAGATAAGGAAAGCATTATAAAAGATTATCAAAGTGACGGTAATAAAGTCATGATGGTCGGAGACGGTATCAACGATGCGCCGAGTCTTATAAGAGCCGATATTGGTATAGCAATTGGTGCAGGCACAGATGTTGCAGTGGATTCAGGTGATATCATACTTGTTAAAAGTAATCCATCAGATATTATTCATTTCTTGACCCTTTCAAATAATACTATGAGAAAAATGGTGCAAAACTTATGGTGGGGTGCAGGTTATAATATTGTTTCTGTACCTTTAGCAGCTGGTATTTTAGCATTTATCGGCTTGATTTTATCACCTGCAATAGGTGCTATTTTAATGTCACTAAGTACGGTTATTGTTGCAATTAATGCCTTTACATTAAAATTAAAATAAAAGATAGGAGTTTTATTATGATTAAAAAATTATTTTTATGATATTAGGATCATTACTAATATTATCAGCTTGCTCCAATAATGATGAAAAAGATAAAGACCCTAATGACCAAAAAAGTGAGAGCCATATGAAGCATAATGATGAAAGTAAAGTTCCAGAAGATATGAAATCGACTAATGAGGGTGAATTTAAAGTGGGAGATAAAGTAACGATTACAGCAGAGCATATGCCAGGTATGAAAGGTGCAGAAGCTACTGTAAAAGGTGCGTATAAAACATATGCCTATGTTGTAAGTTATAAACCCACAAATGGAAATGAAAAAGTAAACAATCATAAATGGGTCGTAAACGAAGAGATTAAAGATGCACCTAAAGATGGATTTAGTAAGGGCGATACTGTTAAATTAGAAGCAAGTCATATGTCTGGTATGAAAGGTGCTACAGCCAATATAGATAACGTGAAAAAGACTACTGTTTACGTAGTTGATTACAAATCCAAAGATAATGGTAAAATCATTAAAAATCATAAATGGATGACAGGAAATGAGCTGAAAGCACGATAAAAATCTAGTTCTAAATTGAGAAATAAATAGATATAAAAATATCCTTCTTAATCAACAATTTAAATAACTTATTATTGTTAAGGAGGATATTTTTTAGTGTGTAAATTAAAAAGAATTTTAGAAGAATAAAATTTATAAAAAAAACTATTCATTACCTTATTAATTGAAATTATATAATTAAAAACCGCATCATTAACCGATACTCAGAAGCATATCACAAATAAAACTAAAAAAACGAGGTTGAACAATAATATTCATTATGAATTTTTTGAGTAAATCTTAGGAGGAGAAATTAAATTGATTAAACCTAAAGATATAGTTCAATTTTTAAAGCCATGGTTTTTGGCTCTTATATTTGTTGTTTTTATACTTATTCAAGTAGCAGGTTTCACTGGTTATAGTGAAGATTTTTTCGGGCTATTTCATATTGGAATTGGACAATTAGGTTTACTTTTACGATACAGCTTGGCATTTTTATTGTCTGGTGTTGTTACCTTTATTTACTTGTACTATTATAAAAAATTCATAGGAAAAAATAAGAATGATTATATAAAGAAAGTGAAGTCTGTTGTTGTTTTTGTGACATTTTTTATAGGTGGATTTATTATATATAAAGATATATACCTATCAGACATATTGCAAAACGCTTTATGGTTCTGTTGCAAAGTTGAGTTTATAGTATAATTTTAACAAAAAGGAGTATGCTATATGAACTATTTCAGATATAAACAATTTAACAAGGACGTCATCACTGTAGCCGTTGGCTACTATCTAAGATACGCACTGAGTTATCGTGATATATCTGAAATTCTAAGAGAACGTGGTGTCAACGTTCATCATTCAACGGTCTACCGTTGGGTTCAAGAATATGCTCCGATTTTGTATCAAATTTGGAAGAAAAAACATAAAAAAGCCTATTACAAATGGCGTATTGATGAGACGTACATCAAAATAAAAGGGAAATGGAGCTATTTATATCGTGCCATTGATGCAGAGGGGCATACATTAGATATTTGGTTGCGTAAGCAACGTGATAATCATGCAGCATATGCGTTTATCAAACGTCTCATTAAACAATTTGGTAAACCTCAAAAAGTGATTACAGATCAGGCACCTTCAACGAAGGTAGCCATGGCTAAAGTTATTAAAACGTTTAAACTGAATCCCGACTGTCATTGTACATCGAAATATCTGAATAATCTCATTGAGCAAGATCACCGTCATATTAAAGTAAGAAAGACAAGATATCAAAGTATGAATACGGCAAAGAATACTTTAAAAGGTATTGAATGTATTTACGCTCTATATAAAAAGAACCGTAGGTCTCTTCAGATCTACGGATTTTCGCCATGCCACGAAATTAGCATCATGCTAGCAAGTTAAACGAACACTGACATATTAGTGGTTAGCTATATTTTTTTACTTTGCAACAGAACCGCTTTTTTTCACTTAAATTCAAGATAAGAAAAAACCATGAAAAATAGACCTGCAAAACAATAACTATTGTGATAAAGTTTGCTAAAAAGGAGTTTTGAAGTTGAAAAAAACAGAACGTAATTTATTTTCTATTTTCTTATCTTTAGGAAGTCTTTTTGCAACCTTTAGTGGTTTCTTTATTTTGGGCATTGGAATGTTAATTGGTGGAGCAACTTTATTAACTAAAAGTATTTCTGAAGAATAAAAGAGTTGACGCATTTATGCCGAGAAAATTTTTGGTGGGAAAAGCGAAACGGAAACATACTAAAAAGCCGAATGGCTGGATACCGTTAGGTATCAATTTTGCCATTTGACAGCTTTTTTATTTTTTGTTTCGCTGTTGGTTCACACCAAAAGGAAATTGGAATAAAATTTAAATAGTGTTAGTTTATGAAAAGGAGAGTTTTGATGAAGTATTTATTTTCTTTTTTGTTAGGTGTTCCGTTCTCAATTTTGTTTTTAATTTCTATAGTTTATTTAAATGATAATCAAGCTGTATTCATTATTAGTATTGTGATTTGTCTGGGTTTGATTAGAGTAATTGCAAATCCTGTTTTAAAAAAATTGTCTGGATCTGAAAAATATGAAACTGTGACTTCTTTTATTTTTATTTTAGGTTTAGTCTTACCTTTGTTTATTGGGCTTATTTCTTTTGGTTTTTAGAAACGAGTGAAACGAGTTTCAAAAAACAAGAAAGAAAGGATTAATTATGCTGAGTATCAAAGATCAAAATTATTTTAAAAGGGCATTAAAAATCTTTATATTATCAACAGCTTTATTACTAGTAACAATTCCTATTGCTTTAATTTTTCATCCTTCAGAAGAATTTATAAAACAATTAGGTTCCAGTTCACCTGAAAGCGTTAGTAAAACACATGGATTAAAAAAAGTTTGGGGTTTTATACAAAATAATGGCTTTCATGTACCAATACAAATGCTTTTGTTAGCATTAATACCAATACCATTTTATATACTATAAACTTAATAGTATCGGTTATTATTCCTGGAATACTATTTGGTTTTTTTATCCATTTTGACACATACAAAGGTCTAACTAGCTTAATCGCTTATATACCACATTACACTTTAGAAATTATGAGTTTTTGTATATTTACTAGCGGTCTCTATATGCTAAATAAATCAATTATAAGAAAAATAACCAATCTGTTCAGAAAAGAAAAAAAGGAAAATCACTCTTTCAAAACAAGTTTATTTAACCTACTAAAAGCATATTTATTTATATGTTTGCCAATGGTCATATTAGCGGCATTCACTGAAACATATGTAGCAGATATGCTTTCAAACTTAATGAATTAGTTATAAATAATTGCTTTATTCCAATTGCTTTATTGACGTTGAGCCTCGGAACCCTTAACAATCCCAAAACTTGTCGAATGGTCGGCTTAATAGTTCACGCTATGCCGACATTCGTCTACAAGTTTAGTTAAGGGTTCTTCTCAACATCAATAAATTTTCTCGGCATAAATACATCTAGCTCCTTTGTCTACTCGATAGACCTAGTAGACCCGACATAAATAAATTTAAATATCCAAGGGCGCACTTACATACCTAAAAAGGTATAGTGCTAAAAACAAAATTTGCGTGTGATAATCAAATATCTTTATTTGCATTTTAAAGGTGTATTTAGAGCAAACTTTAAAAATATATAGTTCATTACCTGTATAATTATATTTGTTTCTTAAAACGTAAATATGAGCCAAATAAGAGGTGTTTTTATGACGATAAACTTTGTATTCACTTTTTCTGTATTTGATAAAACATCAAAAGAAATTGCTGAACTATGTAATATCCCTAACGACCAAAGAATCCAAAAAATAATTAAAATCATGAAAGACCAAAACATATCAGATACTGATTTTGAATTTCTTAAACTTTACGATTTTTATTTTGCAGATAATCCAGATATCAATTTTTAAAAAATCCAGTGTCGATTTTTTAAAACACTGCCCAGTTACATGCAAATTAAAATTTTCATGATTTTTTATAGTTCCTAACAGGGTTAAAATTTGTATAACAAAAGTATAATGTTTATATAACGTTAGTATAATAAAACATTTTAACATTATACTTTTGATAATCGTTTATCGCCGTCATCACAATAACTTTTAAAATACTCGTGCATAATTCAACAGCTGACCTCCCAATAACTACATGATGTTATCGGGAGGTCAGCTGTTAACACTTATATTTTGTTATTGTTCTTCCTCGATTTCGTCTATCATTTTATGATTAATTTCTCTTTTTTCTTGTTCTGTTAAATCATAAAGTTCACTAGCCAAATACTCTTTTTGTTTCCAAATATAAAAAATTTGATAGATATATTCGGTTGGATCAATTTATTTTAAATAATCTAAATCCCCATTTTTTAATTTCTTTTTAGCCTCTTTAAATAATCCTGAATAAACTAAAACCTGTTTACCTTTAAGTGATTTATAGAATGCATCAAATACTTTTTGATTTATTAAATAATCACTATCTTTACCAGAATACTTAGCCATTTCATATAACTCTTTATTGTTATTTTGTCTTATTTTTTGAACTTGAACTTGTGTGATTTCTGAAATGCCCGTTACATCACGCCATAAATCTAACCATTCTTGTTGGCTAATATAATATCTTTTATCTGTGAAATACGATTTATTTACTGCAATTAACACATGAAAATGAGGATTATAATCATCTCTTTTTTTATTATATGTAAGGTTCTGTTGCAAAGTAAAAAATATAGCTAACCACTAATATGTCATGTCAGTGTTCGTTTAACTTGCTAGCATGATGCTAATTTCGTGGCATGGCGAAAATCCGCAGATCTGAAGAGACCTGCGGTTCTTTTTATATAGAGCGTAAATATATTGAATACCTTTTAAAGTATTCTTTGCCGTATTGATACTTTGATATCTTGTCTTTCTTACTTTAATATGACGGTGATCTTGCTCAATGAGATTATTCAGATATTTCGATGTACAATGACAGTCGGGATTCAGTTTAAACGTTTTAATAACTTTAGTCATGGCTACCTTCGTTGAAGGTGCCTGATCTGTAATCACTTTTTGAGGTTTACCAAATTGTTTAATGAGACGTTTGATAAACGCATATGCTGCATGATTATCACGTTGCTTACGCAACCAAATATCTAATGTATGTCCCTCTGCATCAATGGCACGATATAAATAGTTCCATTTTCCTTTTATTTTGATGTACGTCTCATCAATACGCCATTTGTAATAAGCTTTTTTATGCTTTTTCTTCCAAATTTGATATAAAATCGGGGCATATTCTTGAACCCAACGGTAGACCGTTGAATGATGAACATTTACACCACGTTCCCTTAATATTTCAGATATATCACGATAACTCAATGCATATCTTAGATGGTAGCCAACGGCTAAAGTGATGACGTCCTTGTTAAATTGTTTATATCTGAAATAGTTCATACAGAAGACTCCTTTTTGTTAAAATTATACTATAAATTCAACTTTGCAACAGAACCTGTCAGAAGGTAATCCTTATAATAAGGGTACACGTAAAAATCAGTTAACAGGTAGTTATGGACTATTTTCCCCTAGTGAAGTAAAAAGCGAGGGAACGAGATATCCAATTGATTTAACTTATTTTAAAACGGCAGAATCTGAAGGTAAAGTTTACCATCCGACTCAAAAACCCATAGATTTAGGCAGATATTTAGTAAAAACTTATTCTAATTTGGGTGATACCATTTTAGATAATACTTGTGGTAGTGGTTCATTTTTAGTTTCTGCACTATTAGAAGGACGTAACTTTATAGGTATAGACAAGGACATTGGACTACACGAGTTTGACTAGAATTATAACATGAAATCGAAAGCTTCTAAAATAACCAACATTTATGTTAAAGTATGAAAATGGATTGAAAACGAAAAAATGTAATGAAAGAAGGATTGTTGTGACTCAACAATTTATCATAATTATTATACTGATTGCATTGGGTTATACATTAAAGAGGATTAATTACTTTAAGGCGAATGATAGTCAAGTATTCTCTACCTTAGTATTAAATGTCACATTGCCTTCGCTAGTAATAGTTAATTTGAACGGTGCAGAATTAGATTTATCACTTTCAATTTTACCAATAATGATGATTATTTATGGTATTCTTGCCAAAATTATTGTGGTCTGGTTATTTATAAATTATGATAATCAGATTCGTGGTGCCACTGGCATGATGATAGCTTCGTTAAATATAGGGTTATTTGCGTATCCACTCGTTGAAGCGATATGGCCACAAACAGGGATGATATACTTTGGTATGGCTGATATAGGTGGGGCTATTATCATGTTTGGTGTAACTTACTTTGTCGGTAGCTATTTTAGTAGTGCAGGGGATAGTTTCGACTTTAAATATTTAGGGAAAAACTTGCTTAAATCGGTGCCACTTATGACATATATTATAATGTTTATCTTAAATATGCTTGATATTCATTTTCCAGAGCCAGTAATTGATTTCTTCTCTGTGCTATCAGGTGCGAATATGCCATTATCAATGATTTTACTAGGTCTGATGTTAAACTTCAGTATTGATAAGAGATTCTTACCAATTGCTCTTAAATATTTAGCTATACACTATGGCTTAGGTATTATTGCTGGCTTATTAGTACATTTCTTTTTACCAGTTGATGATGAGATGATCAAAACAACTCTACAAGTTGCCTGGTTATTACCAGTTGGCGTAGCTATCATACCTTACTCCATACAATTTAAATATAAAACTTTACCACTGGTAGGTATGGTCACTAATTTAACGATTGTCATTAGCATTGTCATTTTATATATTTATCAAGCTTTATTTGTATAAAACGTTTTTAATGAATACTTTATTTATCAAACACATGTTAAGGTTGCGGCAATTAATTGCCGCAACCTTAATCGTTATATGGGCAGTAGCTTAAACTCTCCTCTATTTATTAGCTTTATTAATTGAAAAACAAGAATAATAAGACATTTCAGTTTAAATGGTCTTAGCAAACGATTTGTCGCTAGACAAGATTAAGTCTAATTGACAAATATAAGTTAGCCTTTACCGCCCTTAAATGCTGGGTAGTTTGTCATACCACCATCTACATAGATTGTAGTACCATGAATGTAGTCAGCTAGATCTGAACATAAGAAACGTGCAACATTTGCAACTTGATCAGCTTCACCAATTTCTTTGGCTGGAATCATTTCTAATGTTTCAGCGCGTGTTTCTGGGTCAGAGAATTTTTCTCTTGTATGTTCTGTTACGATAGCCCCAGGTGAGATATTGTTAATGCGGATGCCGTGTTGAGCATATTCCATAGACATTGTTTCCATCATTAATTTCAAACCACCTTTACTAGCAGCGTAGTTTACATAGTTTGGCCAAGGAATTCTATCGTGAACACTTGATGTATTAAGAATAATACCTTTTTTATCTTCTTTAAGAAATTGATTAACAGCGGCTTTTGAACCGATAAATGCACCAGTTAAGTTGATATCAATAACTTTTTGCCATTCTTCTAGAGGCATTTCATGAGTTGGAATTGGTTTTTCGAAACCAGCATTATTAATAAGAATATCTAATGTACCGAATGTATCAACTGCTGCTTTAATTAAATTGTTTACATCTTCTTCTTTTGATACATCTGCATGTACTTTAATTGCTTGTCCGCCTGCATCTTCAATTAATTTGATAGATTCAGCAACATCGTCTAATGAACTTTCTGAAAGATAGTTAATAACAACTTTAGCTTTTTCTTTACCAAATTGTTCTACCATTGCTTTACCAATGCCGCTACTACCACCTGTGATAACTACTACTTTGCCTTCTAAATCTTTGAACATATTCAAACTCCTCCTTAATTAGTAACAATCTAAAGCATGGTCATATCTCTTAATTATAATTATGCTTTAATATATCCGAGTACAAAGGCTGCAATAACGATAAGTACAATACCAGCCCAAATACCAATCATTTGACGTTTGTCTTTTTTCTCGCCTAATAGGAAAATACCGCCGAGTGTAGATACAATAACTAATAACTGTGAAAATGAGAAACTAGTTGCTACACCAACTTTTGGTTGTGAGTAGAACATAAATAAGTTACCGATACCCCACACAACACCTGGGATTAAATTCCATAGTGTACTTTTAACTGATGTTTCATGTTTAGCTGATAGTATTAAACCACCAATAGCCATACCTATAGATTGGAAGAATAAAGCATTCATTCCATCTACGCCGAATATTTGTGCTACTACTACGTAGACAACATAACCAACAGTAGAAATTAAAAGGATAGGCATCGCTTTACCAAAGTTTTTGGTACTTTCTGATTCTTCATTTTTACCTTTAATAGATGTTAAAGCAATACCGATAACAAGTAATACCATAGCAACAAGTCCTAATGTAACTTGCACACCAGTACTCCATTCACCTAAGAAAATAGCACTAAATAACGTTGTACCAACTAATTGTAAACCTGTAGAAATAGGCATTGTTTTTGAAACACCTATAAGGCTGACAGATTTTAATTGATAACCTTGTCCTAATGCCCAGAAAGCACCAGAAATTAAACCAACGATAATAATCGTAAGGTCATCAAATTTAGCATTACCTGTAAGTAATAAGATAATACCGATGATTAACGCACCAAAAGTTGTCCCTCTAATTTGATTATAAGGACCTCCACCTACAAGAACATTAATTAAAACTACACTACCCCAGAATAACGCGGGTAATAAAGCAATTAATAAATCCATACTTTTACTCACTCTCTCTCTATTTGTTTTTCTCCCCTTAAAACAATCACCAACAATTGTTTACAAACATTCATTCTAAACCAAACTATTATTTTAGTAAAAGTATTAGTTTATAATTTGCAATTTTTTATAATTAAATTGCAAAAAGATTTTATTTTAAATAATGGTGGATTTTATAACCAACTTAGCTACCTTTAGACAAAAAACGCCACGTGAATTTCATGTTATTATTGAAGTTACCACACAAACAATAAAGGAATGAATTTACATGACGCATACTTATTCTAACATGACAAATCATAAAGGAACACACCTAAGTTATGTAGTCGGAAAAGGTGGCTAACTTAAACTTGAAATTTGCGTAATGAATTTTTTGAAAATAGCCCATTAAATGTATACATCCTATGTGTAATAAGGAATGACACTAATATCAAAAATTCAGAAATCAGTAATATTATTTTGAAAATATTACAACTTTTTATTTACTATACACAAATCGATTACAAGTATTTATTTTCATTTAAGCACGTGATAGATTGAGTTCTATAGTTTAAGAAAAGGAAGGTTTATTAAAATGAAAAAAATACTAACAACTTCAATAGCGACTATTGGAATTCTAACTATGAGTATTGCTCAACAAGACGCACAAGCTGAAGAACAAAGTAGTGTATCTACGCAAAATACTCACAACTATACGGGAATTGAAAATGATGTTTATTATACAATAGATAGTAAAGGGAATTATCATCACACATTAGATGGCAATTGGAATCAATCTATGTTTGAACATAAAGAATATAAATCGTATGAAGTAGATCAAAATGGTGTTACGCATTATTACTATTTTGAAAAAGATGATAATGATTATTCACCATCTCAATCAAATCAATCAATTAAGGATAAAGGTTATCAAGTAAATAATGGAGAAGAGAATCAAACATCTGAAACAAATAAAGAAACGATAGCAAATGATAATCAAACAGCTAAGCATAATGAAACAGGAAGTAATGGACATGTAGCGATTTCTAATGAAACAAATGATAATCAAGAAACAGCTCAATATAACAATACTGCTTCTAAAGAACAATCTACTCATAACAACGATGCAACTAGCACTAAGGAAGCGAAAGGTAATGCAGAAGCTTCATCAAATTGGCTTACTAAAAATAAAAAGTTACAAGAATATGGTCAATATCACGGCGGAGGTGCACATTACGGTGTAGATTATGCTATGGAAGAAAATACCCCTGTATACGCTTTAGCAGATGGAACTGTGATTCAAAGTGGTTGGAGTAACTACGGTGGTGGTAACCAAGTAACAATAAAAGAGAAAAATAGTGATTATTATCAATGGTACATGCATATGAATAAATTAAATGTAAATAAAGGTGACGAAGTGAAAGCAGGTCAACAAATTGGACAATCAGGTAATACTGGTAATTCAACGGCACCACATTTACATTTCCAACGTATGCAAGGTGGCGTAGGTAATGAATATTCAGTTAATCCAGATTCTTATATCAACAACAATCAATAATTTTATAAGAAAAAATCACGTCTTATTATAGGCGTGATTTTTTTATTTGAACTTAAGAAGTAGATATGTTTAAATGTAATTATTATAGTTACATTTAAAAGGAGATGATTCATTGAATTTAGAATTTAATATCGCGGTTCACGTATTAACTTTCTTAAGTAAACATTCATCTGAAAGATTTAGTAGTGTCGAATTGTCATGAAAAGTTTGTGTTAATCCTGTGCAATTAAGAAGAGTTATGAGCAAACTATTAGAAGAAGGTTACATTACAACACAAAAGGGCAAATATGGAGGGTATCGTATAAATGGTAATGTGTTAGATACGCCATTATCCAATTTATTTAAATTATTCGCTTCTAGTCAATCATTTGGCAGAATTTATACAGGTACAAAAGAAAGTGACTGTAAAATCTCAAATGAAATGAGTCGAGTAATGTCCAACTATCATCGAAAAGAATTTGAAATAATTGAAAAATATTATCAAAATATTTCTATTGGAGATATATTAAACGATATATTAATGGAGGGTTACAATGAAAAAGTATGATTTATTAATTTTAGGGTTTGGTAAAGGTGGAAAAACACTAGCAAAAACAGCTTCAGCTCAAGGGAAACAAGTAGCAGTTGTTGAACAATCCAAAAAAATGTATGGTGGTACATGTATCAATATCGGCTGTATTCCATCTAAAACATTAGTGCACGAAGGATTAGAAAGTGGATCGTTCAATCAAGCATTTGAGCGTAAAGAAGAAGTCGTAACGGCCCTTAATAAAAAGAATTATCATAACTTAGCAGACGATGAAAATATAACAGTATTAGATTACAAGGCTAGCTTTAAATCCAATACGGAAGTAGACTTATTAGATGAACAAGGCAAAGTTGTAGATACTTTAACAGCAGATGACATTGTGATAAATACTGGTGCAACACCTGTTATTCCTGATATCAAAGGCATTAAAGAATCTAAACATTTATATGATTCTACAGGAATAATGAATTTAAGCGAACAACCTAAACGGTTAGTTATTGTTGGCGGAGGATATATTTCTTTAGAATTCGCATCTATGTTTTCAAACTTTGGTACACAAGTGACTGTATTAGAAGCGAATGATAAATTAATGGCAAGAGAAGATGAAGAAATCGTTTCACATGCGATTAAAGATTTAGAAGATAAAGGTGTAAAATTCGAGTTAGGTGCTCAAACTTCAGAATTTGAAGATAAAGATGGATATACAATCGCTAAAACGAATAAAGGTGATTTTGAAGCAGAAGCGGTATTACTCGCAATTGGTAGAAAGCCAAATACTGACTTAAATTTAGAAAACACTGATATTAAACTAGGTGAACGTGGCGAAATAGAAGTCAATAATCAGTTGGAAACAGCTGTAAAACATATCTATGCAATAGGTGATGTAAAAGGTGGCATGCAATTCACTTATATTTCTTTAGATGACTTTAGAATTGTTAAAGACAAATTATTCGGTTCAGTTGCTCGCACTACAGAAAATAGAGGTGCGGTACCTTATACGGTATTTATAGATCCTCCATTATCTCGTGTGGGATTGACTGCTAAAGAAGCAAAAGAACAAGGGTATGAAATTAAAGAAGGTAAACTACCAGTAAGTAATATACCTCGTCACAAAATTAATAATGATCCTAGAGGTTTGTTTAAAGTTGTGATAGACGCAACAACAAATAAAGTACTTGGGGCTACTTTATATGGTTTACAATCCGAGGAAATCATAAATTTAGTAAAACTGACAATTGACCAAAATATTGACTATACAGTTTTACGTGACAATATATATACACATCCTACTATGATAGAATCATTTAATGATTTATTTAATATTTAATTATATATAAATGTAATAAAGGCACAACACATATTGACGAATTGTTCAATAATGTGGATGTGCCTTTTTTTATTGAAACGACATTAACTACTCTTCATCCCGATTTTAATACTTGTAATTATAATACAGTTAAACAACTATATAGTTGTTAATCTATTTAATATCTAGGAGGTAGATATGTGTCTTATAAAGAACTCTCAACAATATTAAAAGTGTTATCAGATCCAAGTATATTGGAAATATTAGACTTACTTTCTTGTGGTGAATTATGTGCTTGTGATTTGTTGGAGCACTTTCAATTCTCACAACCAACACTCAGTCATCATATGAAGTTATTAGTAGATAACGAATTAGTTTATACACGTAAAGATGGTAACAAACATATGTACCAACTTAATCATGTTATTTTAGATGATATCAATCAAAATATAAACATTATTGACACATCTAACCAACGTTGTGTATGTAAAAATATAAAATCAGGTGAATGTTGATGATGATGACTTTAGGAATTGTAATTTTTCTTTTAACTTTATTCTTTGTGATATGGCAACCTAAAGGTTTAGATATTGGTATTACAGCTTTAATTGGGGCGGTCATCTCTATTATTACAGGCGTTGTTAGCTTTTCTGATGTACTAGAGGTAACAAGTATCGTTTGGAATGCCACTTTAACATTTGTAGCTGTTATTCTTATTTCATTAATATTAGACGAGATTGGATTTTTTGAATGGTCTGCAATACATATGGTCAAAGCTTCAAACGGTAACGTCTTAAAAATGTTTGTATATATTATGCTATTAGGATCAATAGTAGCTGCATTTTTCGCAAATGATGGTGCAGCTTTAATCTTAACGCCAATTGTATTAGCGATGGTAAGAAATTTGGGTTTCAGTAAAAAAACGTTATTCCCTTTTATTATTGCATGTGGATTTATTGCTGATACTACATCACTTCCATTAAATGTGAGGAATTTAGTAAATGTCGTTTCTGCTGATTACTTCAATATTGGATTTATTGAGTACCTTAGTCGAATGATTATTCCAAATATATTCTCTCTGATCGCTAGCATATTTGTATTATGGCTTTATTTCAGAACGTCTATACCAAAAACTTTCGATAAAAGAATCTTATGAACCCAAATGATGCAATTAAAGACTTAAAATTATTTAAGATTTCTTGGCTAGTATTAGCAATATTACTTGTAGGCTATCTTGTTAGTGAGTTTATTCAAATCCCTGTATCGATCATTGCTTGTACGATTGCACTTATCTTTGTGATCTTAGCTCGTAATTCTCCTTCAGTTCATACTAAACAAGTGATTAAAGGTGCACCATGGAATATTGTTCTATTTTCTATAGGTATGTACTTAGTTGTATTTGGATTAAAAAACGTTGGCATCACATCAATTTTAGCTGAAGTATTATCTAATATTTCAAGTCATGGATTATTCAGTAGTGTTATGGGCATGGGCTTTATATCAGCATTTTTATCATCCATTATGAATAATATGCCTACTGTCTTAATCGATGCTATAGCGATTGGACAATCTAATGTAGTAGGAACCATTAAAGAAGGTATGGTTTATGCCAATATAATAGGTTCTGATTTAGGACCGAAAATCACACCGATTGGGTCTTTAGCAACATTATTGTGGCTACATGTGTTAACACAAAAAGGTGTAAAGATTTCGTGGAGAATATATTTTAAAACTGGAATCATTATTACTATTCCGGTACTATTTGTCACACTCTTAGGTTTATATCTCACACTAATTATATTTTAAGAAAAGAGGCTTTAACTATGGATAAGAAAACAATTTATTTTTTATGTACTGGCAACTCTTGTCGTAGCCAAATGGCAGAAGGTTGGGAAAAGAAAATTTTAGGTGACAGTTTTTATGTCTATTCTGCTGGAATTGAAACACATGGTTTTAATCCAAAAGCAGTAGAAGCTATGAAAGAAGTAGGTATTGATATCTCAAATTATACATCAGACTTGATTGATAATGATATCTTAAGACAATCAGATTTAGTCATAACATTATGTAGCAATGCAGATGATAATTGTACCATCATACCACCTAACGTCAAAAAAGAACACTGGGGCTTTGATGATCCAGCAGGAAAAGAATGGTCAGAATTTCAACGTGTTAGAGATGAAATCGGAAGTAGAATACAAGAATATAAAGGGGCTAGGAATTATGTCCCAGCCCCGTCATGATTAGTTATCGTTCTGTAACTTTTCAACGACTAAGTCAGCTAATACTTCAATTAACTCATCCATTTTATTCACTCCTGCACAATTTCATCTTTAAGTTATTAAAAATCAATTAAATCATCATTCTGTTTTTTCAATGATTCAAGCATCTTTTTGTTATCCAAGTTAATTTCAGCTTTAATAGGTTCAGCATCTTTAGTTAGATCAAAAATAGACGCATATTTTGAATCTAGCTTTAAATGGTAAAAGACAAGTGACTGTTTTTTGCCATTGTCATCTTTGACTGTTCTTTTTGTTATAATTCGATCATGGTCAGATTCGATAAATCTTTTATCCCTTAGTGCATTCACGACATTGTTGACATCTTGGAAGTGATGTTCTGCCAACATATTTTTAAATACAAACGCAATGATTTTGACTTCGATATACTCATCTTTTAAGGCAATTAGTCCATGGTTCTCAGTCATATTCTTTAACGCTTTGTCATCAGAAAATTTACCACGGTTTTGAGCTACAGATTACGTAATGACTTCAATCGCTTTATCTGCCAGTGATCGTTCAGATACTGTATGAGCATGATAATCAATAAAGTAGTCTCTTATTTTAGCAATATCAATATCAGTAGCTAAAACACGACTTAGAATCTTGGCAGAAGTAGTGATAGTCGCATATCGCTTAAACATACGAACACCAGTATTATTTGTTTCATCTTTCAATGTTTCATTAAACCAATGATGCTCCTCTTGAAACCATTGAATGACTTCATCTTCACGGTTTATAAGATATTTAGCTACTAACGGTAAAAGATAACCATAGTTTAGTGCCACAGATTTTTAATATTATCAGAATTTGTTGCATCTTTAGTAAACCGTTCATTAATTTCAATAGTTCTCACGCGTAAACCATCATTTTGGGCAGAATCAGTAAAGATACTGTATTCAGAGGTTGAAATCATAGAAGTGCCCCAATTCTTAGGCGTTTTAACTTCTCCATGTACATTGGAACTTTGACGCCCTTGACCTTCAGTGATAGAGTACAATAACCCTGTTGTATCTTTAAAAGTTGCTGATGAGAGTTCATCAAATACAATAGGTACACCAAAATTGTTACTCAAGTAACCTTCAAGTGCATTACGTGTGGCATTCCAACTTTGAAAAAGTATTTGATTACCTTTAGTTGGATTTCCAGCGACGGATACTGCTAAAGCTGCCGCTGTTGATTTACCAGTTGATGACTGGCCTGTAAAACTAAAAATAATTCCTGCAAATTCGATTTCACGTTTGTACTTCAGAAAGCTTGTCACTAAGGCAGAAATTCCAAATACGACCGCTAAATCTAGAAGAAGATGACCTTTGACTTCGTTAATATACCTATTTAACCAATCTTTAAATGTACCTTTAGACTCTAATAGATAAGCACTATCGACAATAGGATCTAAAGATGATAATTGATCATATTGTTTAGATGTATAAATTGTATTTATCATTACAATATAACCGTGGGGTGTTTCTATGATGCCCGAGCCATCATATAAATCAGAAGTGGGCAGTTCATCACGCATTAATTGTAGTGCATAGCTCAAATCTCTTATATAATTTTCATTGATACTGTGACCATATTTAACCAAGGAAGGTAACTTTCGAGTTGTTAAAATATCAGATTCAAATGTATGTTCTTTATCTTTACCGTTAGAAATAATTATCTTTTCTGTATTTTCTGAGGTATGCCAAAATTTAGCTTCAACAGTGATACAACTAGACATAGTCACCACTTTTTTCTCATCTCCATCTTTTTTAGGTAGAATAGTTTTATGACATCCCATTGAATCTATATGGTATGGAAATCGTTTAAAAAAGTCATGATGACTCATTAGCGAACACCCCCTTTCGAAGGGTTGCTAATATTATTTGTACTGACCTTACGGTAAATTAAATTACGATTTGATTTACGGTTGATTATAATAACGTTTGCTTGAGGACATTTTTTACCCATGAACTATAACGACGTCCAACCTCTCTTTGTTCATTAATTGAAAGATCCATATTATTAAATTGTGGCATTTTTATTGCCATATTTTTTAACTCATTAAAAGAATAATCTGTATTTGGAGATAACTTCTTAGTAACTATCTTTACACCTTCATATAGTAATTCTTGTTCGTTTCTTTTTTCTTTCATTGATTAAACATCCTTTCTTAATATGCCCTTTATTTCTATGACTAGTTCTTGTTGTTTATGTTCAGAGTATATAAAGAAAGTACTGATCTTCCTATTTAATTTTTCACATTCGAAATTTTAGTAAATAACCTAAAAAAACAGCACAAACACAGTGTTGAATGAGTGTTTGCGCTTTAGAATCACTAATTGATTAATGTGCAACTTTAATGAATGTTTACTAATAAATCAGTTATCAGCCTATTAATAAAAAATATATAAATTTTTTATTTACGACTACTTATTAGTTTTGATTTATAGATGTTTAAGAAATTAACGTCATCAAATAATGAAAATGTGCTCTTAGAATGTATATGATTTAAACTCGTAAATAGCTTATCCTGATAAATACTTAGAGATTGAGAAGTATTATCTTTACTACTATTAGACTTTATATCTTTGAAATTAAAGTTGTTAATTTTAGTATGTAAATAATCATTAAATTCAAATATATCAAAGCACTTGTTTCTAGTATAACTGTTGTACATTTCCTCCTTTATTAAAATTCGAGTGTAATTTGCTAATGTTCTTAAATCATTGAAACCTTTAAAGTAATAAATATAAAAATCTTTAAACACTTGATGTAAAGGGTAGTAAGATGCCCTCTTTTTAAAATGAAATATTAAATTATAATTATCGAGAAAATCCGCATCTAAAAGGTCCTCTAAACTATAAGTAGTGCTATTTCTCAAAATAATTAAATGCTTAGGTATTATATTTGAGAGTAGTTCAACTACTTTAGAAAAATCTTCATTGAGTAGTTCTTTAGAATTATTAGAAGTAAGTAATGTGTCAATAAATGTCTCTGATAAAGTATGAGTGAGTGTTGCTTTAGAATTTTCATACTTAGATAAAAGCTTTTTATTGTGATTTAATAATTGCCAATACGTGTTAGACAGTAATAACCTATTGACCGTACAATTGGTTATTATTAGTAAAGTATCATTAAATGTATAAAATGCTTTAGTAAAGTCATTATCTTGTTCTTTAGCAACATGCTTCATTAAATTATCAATATCCTTATCCAGGTCTTTCTTAGTAGGCATTTCTATTGATGAGGTTGAGCTAATATAACTTTTCATCGTCGCATAATAGCTTATTTGAATATCTTTTCTTTTAAACTGAATACCGCTATAGAAATGGCCATTTGGATTGAATTCACTGGTATCAGCTAAGGATTTAGTTAATTTGCTTAATCGAATCTTTTCATATTGGCTGTAAGTTTTTGCATTCTTCATATTAGATTGGGGGAGTTGTTTTAATCTTGCAACAACAGATTCAATATTATTTACAATAGGAGTTAAATGAAATCGATAGTTTAAAGATTCCTTTGATCCACCGAAAGTAATGGCTATCTTTATATTTTTTATTTCTTTATCAATTAAATCAATTAAGTTATCTTGTAGTAAGAAATATTATAAGTAACGAGTAACGCTTTCTTTATCAATAAAATATGATACGATTTCTTCTTTTACCTGTTCGAATTGTTCATCTAGCATTTCTTGATCGTAACTATATTTCAAAAATTTATATAAAGCGTCGAATAATCGGTTAAGTATTAAGACAGAACCAGCGTGTGCGCCATATTGATTGATAACATGTTTGAAATCATCTTTTATTTCAATGCTTATTTTATTAGTGATAAATGGCGCACTTAGCATTTGGTTTGAGCTAATGAATATTTCTTCGTTAAATTCTAAATTTTCAGAAGCTATATTAAGTAATTGAACTACTGCTTTAACTAGCTGCTTTTCATCTTTATTAACTTTAAACATTCTTAAATCCCTTTCTATTTTTCTCTAAATATACAATAAACTATAAATAAATAGATAAGAAAAATGGCTAATCCTGGAGATAAATCAAAAAGTAAGTAAAAAACGTTTCAATCTTATTAAGACGTTTAATGTTTATTTATCTATTAGCAATTATGATTATTTTATTAACACTTGTTATTCTGTTATTCAATTACTCAATTAATTTTGTAAATTTACAGCTTTTATAGATTTTTTGATAATACCAATGTTAGTCGAAAACTTTTGGTAAAGCATCATTCACTCAAGTATCAATTTAATAGCTGTCATTTTTCATAATTTTAATGGTCTGAAGTGTTTTGACTACTATAAGACTTATAGTTTATATCATTTTTCTTACAGATATACATAAATGTAATAAAACTAAGTAATAAGCTATGAGATAAAAAGTTTATTGTGTAAATTGATAGAGTATAGTATTATTTAAAACGTAATAATTACGATTTAAAGTAAGGAGAAAAATGAAATGACTGATAGTTATGACGTTTGGTGGCAAAAAGGTCAAGAATCAGATGATGATATGGCACGAGACCATCAAGAAGCTTGGGAGAGAACGATAGAAATGCTTGATAGATCTGACATCGAAGGGAAAACGATTTTAGATGTGGGATGTAATCAAGGCGGATTTTTACGACAATTATACGATACAACACCGTTTAAAGAAGGTGTTGGCATCGATTTAGCACGTTTATCTTTGGAAAAAGCAGAGACATTAAAAGGACAACGTCCACTTACATACTATTTAACAGATAAACCACAAGAAACGAAGCACATATTTGATACGGCTGTAAGTACGTCTGTCTTGTACTTAATAGAGGATATTCCGCAACATGCGAAAGATTTAAAAGAGGTATTGAAACCAGGTGGCGTTTATTACGCTTCATTCGCGGATTTAACTAATAACTCGAGTCGTCAGTTTATGGATGACACGATTAATCAATATGGTGCCACACCGTCTCAGAATCATTCTCTAAAACATATCGTTGATAGCTTTGTGGATGCAGGATTTGAAGTTGCAGTAATGAAAGAGCCTGTACCTGACGTGATTGATTTAACACATTATAGCGATTTTTATTTATCACCGAATGATTATTTACAAACATTATATGAAGAATCATTTTTAATCAAAGCAAGAGTGAAAGAAGGTACTGAGAAATGAAGAAACGTATATTAATGACGGTAGCAGCAAGTGTTACGCTCTTATTAGCAGGTTGTGGCAATGGTCAAAAAGAAGATAAAGATGTTACGGTATCGCTACCTACTGAAGCAAAGGCGGATAAACTTGACGCGCAAGGCTATGATGCAGCGATGCCCGTTTATAGTGCAGTGTATGATGCATTAGTTAAATACGACAAAGATAAGGGCTTTAAAGCAGGTTTAGCAGATAAATGGCGCGTTGATGAATCAGGAAAAGTTTATGAATTCCATTTGAAAAAGAACGTTAAATTCTCAGATGGTTCAGCATTAGATGCTAAGGCCGTGAAATTTTCGATTGATCGTGCGAAAGCGATTAATAAAGATACGACTGTAGAAACGTTAAAAAAATTAGATAAGGTCGTTGTTAAAAATGATCACGTGGTCCAAATTAGATTGAAATCTCCATCAAATCAAGTGTTAAATGAATTAACACAAGTGAGACCGTTGCGTATTATGAGTCCACATTCAGTAGAAGATGGTAAAGTAAACGGTAAATTTGAAAAAGCGATTGGAACAGGTGCATTTGTTGTTGATAAAACTGGGAAAGAAAAAACGACAATGAAGCCAAATAAATATTTCGACAACGGTCACCCAGTCAATTATCATCTTGCATTCCAAACGATTGAAGATGGGGACTCAAGAAATTCTGCAGTACAAAGTGGTTCTGTAGATATTTCTGGTGGTGCTTTAGGAATGCTCTCAGATGAACAAATCAAACAAGATAAGAAAAATAAGAACTTAACGATTGAAGATAGACCTAGCACAGTAAGTCACTTTATGGCATTTAACCCTAAAAATGATGTATTAAATCATCGCGCAATTCGTGAAGCGATAAGTAAGAGCATCGATGCGAAAGATATTGCGGGTAAATCTGTAAATGGTCTGTTCCAGAAGAACGTACAATTTGTGACTAAAGATAATCAACAGCCACACGATTATGATATGAAAGCGGCTGAAAGTTTACTTAAATCAGAAGGCTATCATAAAAACGATGACGGCATCTTTGAAAAGAATGGCAAACCTTTATCATTTAACTTAGTCATTCAAACTGCAGAGTTCCCAAGTTGGAAAGATAAAGCAGAAAAAGTGCAACGCCAGCTTAAACAAGCCGGTATTAAGTTAAATGTGAAGACGTTAGATTCACAATCATACTATGATACATTATGGACGAAAAAAGACTATGATTTGATTTTCTATAGAACGTATTCAGATGCATTAATGCCTTACAACTTTATGAGTTCAGTGTTTAAAAATAATGATGGTCAACCAGGGGTGTTAGCTGATGATGAAACATTAACGAAACAGCTAGACGATTTCCCATCAACTGTATCAAAAGAAGACCAACAGCGTTCGTTTGATGACATATTTAAACACTTTAATCAACAATATTATGGTGTGCCAATTGCTTATCCTAATGAGACATTTGTAGTGAGTGATAAAGTAAAACAATTCAAATTCTCTGGACTTACGGATGCACCAATTGATTATAAAGCGTTGAAAGTTAATGAATAACAATGCTCAAACGTACAATTAAATTCATACTTTATTTAACCGTAAGTTCGTTTATTATCTTCATTTTAGTTGAGAAGACATCTGGTAATCCAGCGATTCTGTATCTACAACGTCATGGTTATACGTCGATTACGCAAGACAATATTGAAGCGGCACAACATAAACTTGGCTTAGGACAACATGTGTTACTAAGATATATCGATTGGGTTGGACATGCACTTACGGGCAACTTAGGATACAGCTTTAGTACCAACGAAGCGGTTACCGCTATGATAATGGAAGCTATCATGCCAACGCTTGTGCTAATCATTGTCTCTAGTTGTATCATGTTGCCATTTGGCTATATTGTTGGTTACTTCGTTGGGACGCGTCCGCATACACGTTACGCTAATGGAATTCGTGGATTCGCCCAAGTGATGACCTCAATGCCGGAATACTGGTTAGCTATTTTATTCATTTATTATTTAGGAGTACGTTGGCAATTGTTACCATTTGTAGGTAGTGGTTCATGGCAACACTTTGTGCTGCCAATCTTCACAATTGTTGTTATAGAAGGGTGTCATATCTTATTGATGACAGCACATTTGATGGCGCAAACGTTAGATCAAGATGCGTATCAACTTGCGCAGTTAAGACATTTCTCGTTAAAAGCGCGTATCATCGTACAAATTAAAGAGATATTTGCACCACTAATGACCATTTCAATTAACAGTGTCATTCATTTAATTGGAAAAGCCGTAATACTTGAAGTCATCTTCAGCATGTCTGGAATAGGTAAATTGTTGATTAATGCTATTAACCAACGAGATTATCCACTAATTCAGGGCATTGTCATCTTTATCATCGTCTTTATTATGCTAATGAATTATTTAGGCGATGTGATTATCTTGAAGAATGAACCTAGACTTCGACGACGTCATACCCAGCAGTCAGGCAATGAGAAAAGAGGTGCGATGTGATGAAAAAATATCAAACGTACATCGCAATAGGTTCACTATTAAGTTTGATAGTTGTATTAGTGACGTATGGTTTAATGCAAGACACGCAACATTTGAACCCACTTGAGTCACCTAATGGACAACATTGGTTGGGTACCGATCAATTAGGCAGAGACTTCTTAGTAAGACTGATTGTCGGTAGTCTTGTCACATTGAGTTTAACAGGTATAGTGATTCTATTAAGTGTTTGTATGGGACTTATCTTTGGCTTAATTGCAGGCATAGAAAGACGATGGTTAGATCAAATCATTATGTTTGTTGCCGATATGTTGTTGGCTATTCCGTCATTTATTATCGCATTAGTCATTTTAAGTTTAGTAAGTAACTCCATGATAGGTTTGATACTTGCTTTAACGATTGGATGGATAGGACGTTATTTACGTTACTTCAGAAATTTAACGCGAGATATTCAAAAACGTCCATTTGTTCAATATGCACGATTGAGTGGGAACTCAACATTCAAAACGACAGTAACACATGTGATTCCACATTTATTGAGTAATATATCCGCTTTGGTAACGGCTGACTTTGGCAAAATGATGCTCAGCATATCTGGTCTTGCCTTTCTAGGACTAGGTATTAAACCGCCGACGCCTGAGTTAGGAACAATTCTTTTTGATGGGAAAAGTTATTTCAACGGCGCACCGTGGCTCTTCTTCTTTCCTGGTGTATTGTTAGGAGGTTTCGCCTTATTATGTCAAATCATCAACAAAAAAATAACGCAGTAAATACGGTAGTCAACGTCAATCAATTATCGATTTTAGATCAAAAAAAAGTATTGTTAAAAGATGTTGATTTGACAGTAACTAAAGGTGCATTTCATTGCATTATAGGTGAAAGTGGCAGTGGGAAATCATTGTTAACAAGAACGATACTTGGAATGAAACGACCACAATTATGTTATCAAGGAGATATTGACATCGATTTAACTAAAACAGATGCAGTGTTTCAAGATGTTCAAAGTAATATGTTTCAAAATATAACATTAGCTAAGCATTTCCAATACATTTATGAAGCCAATCGGACACATCTGACTAAACAGTGTATTAAGGAGGACGTCTTACAGATGATGCAATTACTTGGTTTAAGGCAAGGAGAACATTTACTTGAGCGTTATCCCTTTGAACTTAGTGGAGGTATGGCACAACGTGTCGCCTTTATAATGTCATTAATTAGACGTCCGGACTACTTATTTTTAGATGAACCGACGAGTGCACTTGATCAAGGAAATGTTAAAAAGTTTATGCATTACCTTCTTAAGGCACAAGAACGCTACCAAATGACCATCGTTTTTATCACACACGATATTAACTTAGTGAAAGAATTTGCCACGCATATTAGCATTATGCAGCAAGGTCAATTGATAGAAAGTGGTGAGGCAGCGTCAATCTTAACTAAGCCGACATATAGTTACACGAAAAAATTAATTACGATTGCACATCGGAGACAACCTTATGCTTAAAATAGAGAGTCTAACCAAATATATAGATACGAAACTAATATTTAAAGAGATATCATGTACAATTAATGACCAACACTTACTCATAAGTGGTGAGAGTGGTTGTGGTAAATCTACGTTAGCCAAGATTATCGCTGGCTTAGATACGGATTATCAGGGCAAATTATATCTTAATGGGAACTTACGTGAATCTTATACATCTAAAGAGTGGATGAAGCACATCCAATATGTACCACAATATCAACGCGATACCTTAAATCAACGTAAAACGGTATTAGCTACACTATTAGAACCACTTAAGAATTACAAGATTGATAAACAGCGTTATACATCAAGCATTGAAACAGTACTTGATCAGTGTAACTTACCATACAATATACTTAATCAAAAAGTTTCAACGTTAAGTGGTGGTCAATTTCAACGGGTATGGATAGCTAAAGCTTTAATATTAGAACCAGAAATCCTCATATTGGATGAAGCAACAACCAATTTAGATATCATTAATGAAGAAGATATACTTCAAATGTTGATTTCCTTAAAGATGACACAATTAATCATTATTTCACATGATACATACGTCTTAAGCCAATTTGAAGGAATTCAGTTACAGCTAAATAAATTGAATAATTAAGATCACAAATCCTAATATGGTGTATACTTAATGATACGTAAAAAATAAAATTTGGACTGCAATGTCTAAATCAATATGATTTTCCATTAGAGTATTTAAAAATGATGACAACACTAAAAGATTCCAAATTATTATATTTAATATAATTATACATATGATAAACGGACAACAATGTCAATGTAAATTCTTTTTATATAAATTATTTATAATTATATATAATTTATATAAAAATATAAGTCGAGGATTTCAAGTTTAAGTTAGCCACCTATAATGACTGAGGTGTACACAAGGGTTAACCGTATTCGAACCTGTTGAGGATTGATTGGTTTTAATCAATTAATACTCAACAGGTAACCAAAGCTAAGATTTTAGCTTTGGAAAGATTCATACAGATTGAGGTGCTTTAAACTTTCTGCCATATTATGATGAGCTGTGTTGTAATTTAAAGTCTTTCTAGGATAGTCATTCATATATTGTTGTATGGCTTTTATGAAGTGTTTTTGAACATTGGATAAATCATGTGCTTTTGGAATAAAACGACGAATCATTTTATGTTGGTTTTCACTTGTCCCACGTTCATATGATGAGAATGGATGTGTGAAGTATATTTCTATCATATGGCCAAATTCTTCATACAGCGATGCAAATTCTGAACCATTGTCAGATGTGATAGATTTGAAGATTTTTGGTGCTTTTTCGGCTAAGGAGTCAAATAAGTTTTTCAATGCGTGAGACACCGCATCAGCACTTTTACTCTCTATTATTTCTAGTATTTCAAAACGCGTTTGTCTCTCAACAAGTGTTAAGATAACTGGCTTTGACTTGTCTTTAGTTTCTATTATGGTATCTATTTCCCAGTGACCAAAAGACTGACGTGATTCAATTTCACTAGGACGTGTCTCAATACTTGGACCGAGCACTCGACTGTGTGGTTGATTATGGTAGCTATTCTGAGTAGAGTGACGTCTTTTTAATTTTTCTAGTAGATCAATATTCTTAGTTTCCATGATTTGTTGATCTATCCAAGCATATACTGTCGTTGTTGAAGGGATTTCTTCTCTTTCAAAACATTGTTCCTTGTGAGCATATGCCACGACTGCTTCAGGTGACCAGCGTTTCTTTTTCATGAGGTGATCTGCCCATGGAATAAATAATGGGCTCTTCTTCCATAAGGGCTGAGCACCACATTGTTGTCTGTTTTGTCGATAACGTTGTTGACCTAGTGAAGAAAAATAAATTTGCGTCTCATATTCATAGACTTTATGTTGTTGTTTTTGTCGTTTAATTTGACGTGTTGTTCCTCGATGAATTTCGTTATTGATTGTTTGAGGTGCACGTCCTAATTCACGCGCTATTGCACGATTTGAAAAACCTAAATTTTTAAGTGTTTCTATTTGAACACGTTCTTCATAACATAAGTGTGTTCCTTTATGGTTTGTCATGTTAGAATAAGTATGCGTCATGTGAATTCATTCCTTTATTGATTTGGTCTGGTAGCCTCAATAATAACATGAAATTCACGTGGCGTTTTTTTGTCTAAAGGTGGCTAAGTTGATTATAAAATCCACCTTTTATGTTTTTTAAACAATTTTATGATAATCATTTATCTCAAGCATCTTATTTAGTTGGCTGTCAACGTACAGGATAGGCAATAATAATTGACCCTGTTCGTGATTTAACAAAATATATCGAAGTTGCAGATAGCGAAGGTTTTAAAATTACACAAGCTGCAGAAATACATATCCACGCTGATTTTGCTTCTGGAATTCGAGATGTGGCAAAACGTTTAAACGCCAATATATATGTGTCTGGCGCAGGCGATGAGCAATTAAGTTATAAAAATATGCCCAAACAAACACATTTTGTTAAAAATCAAGATATTATTCGAGTAGGTAATATTAAATTAGAAGTATTGCATACACCAGGACATACCCCGGAGAGTATTAGTTTCTTACTCACTGATGAAGGTGGCGGCTCAAGTGTTCCAATGGGTTTATTTAGTGGTGACTTTATTTTTGTTGGTGATATCGATAGACCTGATTTACTAGAAAAATCAGTACAAATGGAAGGTACTACAGAGATTGGCGCAAAACAGATGTATCAATCTATAGAAGGTGTTAAAGATTTACCAGATTATATTCAAATATGGCCTGGACACGGTGCTGGAAGCCCATGTGGTAAAGCATTAGGTGCCATACCAATGTCTACGCTAGGTTACGAAAAAACAAATAACTGGGCATTTAATGTGACAGATGAATCTAAATTTGTTGAAACATTAACATCAAATCAACCAGCGCCACCCCATCACTTTGCACAGATGAAAAAAATTAATCAGTTTGGTATGAACATGTATCAACCATACAACATTTTTCCTAGTTTAGATAATGTAAGAATAGCCTTTGATCTTCGTAGTAAAGAAGCCTTTCATGGCGGTCATACTGAAGGTACAATCAATATTCCTTACAATAAAAACTTTATTAACCAAATCGGTTGGTATTTAGACTATGAAAAAAATATAGATTTGATTGGTGATAAATCTACCGTTGAACAAGCAGCGCATACTTTACAATTAATTGGCTTTGATAATGTAGCAGGTTATCGTTTACCAAAATCAGAAATTTTAACACAATCCATCCATAGCGTTGATATGACTGGTAAAGAAGAATCTATACTTGACGTACGTAATGAAGAAGAGTGGAATAATGGGCACTTAGATCAAGCAGTCAATATTCCGCATGGTAAATTATTAAATGAAAATATTCCATTTAATAAAGAGGCTAAAATATACGTACATTGTCAGTCAGGTGTTAGAAGTTCAATCGCAGTGGGTATATTAGAAAACAAAGGCTTTGAAAATGTCGTGAATATTAGCGAAGGCTATCAAGGTTTTCCAGAATCATTAAAATAAGTAAGTATTATCAAATTGTTATTGTGGGTGGTTGTACAGCTAGTATAATAGTGGTATCGAACTATTTTAAAAAATCAAAGCTTAAATGGAAAATAGCTATTATAGATGCGGCTGAACATCATTATTATCAACCGTTATGGACTTTAGTTGGTATTAAGGTATCAAGTTTAAAAAGTTCACGCAAAGATATGAAAAGTATTATGCCTAAAGGTGTTCAATGAATTAAAAAGGCTGTTTCAAGCTTTCAACTTGGAAGCAATAGCATTAATTTAGTAGATAATACTGTCAGTTTTGGAGTTATATGGCATAAAATTTTTGTCTTAAATGGCACAAAGAAAACTAAATAAATTAATATTGGTTATAAGTTTCAGTTTATAAAGTTATAAAAAAGAACGGGACATAAAGTTCTCGGACAAGCGAAAAATGCAATTTCTATTAAAATAATATAGAAATTGCATTTTTCATAATTGTTTTGATTATAGTTAGCTTGTTGAGCTATTACTTTTCTTATATTAAGTGCCATTAATACAAAGTCCAGTTCTCTTTTGACTTTATTTATGTATCTAAATATTAAATTATTTAACAATAATTACAGGTATTTGAGAGCGTTTAGCAACTTTATGACTTACACTACCAAGAACCATTTCTTGAAAACTGTTTAAGCCACGTGTACCTAAAATGATAGCTTGATATTCACCACTATTTGAAATTTCAACCACTTTATCTGTTGGAGTACCATGAACAATTTTAATTTCGTAATTCACATTGTGTTCTGCAAATAAATTTTTAATAGATTGTAATTTACTTTCTCTTTCTTGAGTTAAATTAGTTCCTTGTTGACCATGTAAAACATCTGTTTTTGATTCATCAATATCTACAACCGTAAGTATTGTGACAATTGTATAATCACCTATAAAGTTTAGTAACTCTTGAGCTGCACGTGTACTATTTTCTGAACCATCTGCTGCAAGCAAAATTGAATTATACATAAAAAACACTCCTTAATTTAAATGATTTTCATTTAATTGGCTTAGTTCTGAAACGATTTTTCGGCTATCTGTGTTTAATTTTTCAACATACACAATATTGTTTTTCTCTTCAAATTTCCTAACAATCGTATCAATGGCATCAACTGCTGAATCATCCCATAGGTGAGCACGATCAAAATTTAACACTATGACACTATCTTCAATATTAAGGTCAATTTGCTCCATCATAGAATCAATTGATACAAAGAATATTTGACCTTTAAAAGAAAAACGATGTTGCTTATCTGATTCTTTATAAATAACTTCAATCTTAGAAATTTTAGTCGCAAAGAATATAGCACTGAAAATAACACCCACAACTACACCGATAGCTAAGTTATGTGTCATTAATACAATAATAACCGTTAAAACCATAACGAATGCATCTGTTTTAGGTGCCTTTTTTATATACTTAAATGAATTCCAGTCAACAGTCCCGATAGAAACCATAACCATTATCCCTGCAAGAATTGGCATCGGGATTTGAACGACTACGCCACCGAGAACAATAATCATAAATATAAGTACGATACCTGCTGTAAATGTAGACAATCTACTATTTGCACCTGATTTAACATTGATTACAGATTGTCCAATCATGGCACAACCTCCCATACCGCCAAAAAACCCAGTAATAATATTGGCAATCCCTTGGCCTCTTGATTCTTTGTTTTTACTACTGTGTGTATCTGTTGCATCATCGACAATTTTAGCTGTAAGTAGACTTTCTACTAAACCTACAATAGCCATTGATAATGAATATGGGAAAATAATTTGAAGTGTTACTAAATTAAAAGGAACGTTAGGCATTAATAGGTGAGGTAAAGTTTGCTTAATATTGCCTAAGTCACTTACGGTTTTTACATCAGATCCTGTGTACATATACAGTGCCGTTAAAACAATTATAGCTATTAATGGTGCAGGGATAGCTTTAAAGAATCTAGGAATTATATATACAATAAGTAAAGTTATAATAACGTATATATAGGTTGCTATAGATATATTAAAAATATGCTCTATTTGAGACATAAAAATCATAATACCCAATGCATTAACAAATCCAATCATAACGGAACGGGGAATAAATTTCATTAAACGACCTACTTTAAGTATGCCTAAAATTAATTGTATTAATCCCATCAATATCGTAGCAGCAAAAAGATATTCAACACCATGTTCTTTAACTAAAGGTGTAACTAAAAGCGCAACAGCACCGGTGGCGCCAGAAATCATTGCAGGTCTACCTCCCACTATAGCAGTAACAGTAGCGATGATAAATGCTGCATACAATCCCACCATCGGATCTACACCAGCAATAATTGAAAACGCAATTGCTTCTGGTATTAATGCTAGTGCTACAACGATACCAGCAAGTATATTCTTTCTGGGCTGATTAAGCCATTCAGATTTTAATTTTTCAACCATCGTTTTCTCTCCTTTATATTAATTATATTATAAAGTATAACAGATAAGTTTCATATGTATACCCCTTAATGAAACTATATGTTATACTTTTTTATGTAAGGTGGTGTATTAAAATGAAATATGGCTATATTAGACCTGTGACAATAAATGATAGTGTTACTGAACAAACAAAGAAAATAGGAATATATACAAAAAATATTCTAGAAGAGATGCATGCTAATAATAAAAAAAGAAACGAACTAAATACATTATTAAATTCAAAATTAGTTTTTGGCGATATATTGTATATTACAGACTTATGTATTATTGCAGATTCTACAAAACACTTAGTAGATATACTAGATTTACTTTCTGCCAAAGGAGTTTCATTATATGTAATTAATTTAAATAAAAATCTTATTACAGATAGTAATGAAAATTTTATAAAAACATTACATAATATTACTGATTTTCAAAGTGATATTGTAAAATTTAGAACACGTATGGGGTTAGAGAATTATACAAGAGAAGGTAAAAGTCTTGGTAGACCTAAGCGTGATGATAAAAGTTTAAGAGATGCTATAGAAATGTATATGAGTAAGAAATATACATTAAATGAGATAAAAGCAACAACAAATATAAGTAGAGCCACATTATACAGACATTTAGATAAATAATATACTCCCCTTAATTATTAAATAAGAGGAGTGTATATAGAGTATAAGTATTTTAATTATTGTTTATAGTAATAAAATAGAATACCTAAAATAATACCTATCAAAACAATAGCCCAAGAGAAAATTTAAAATAAATTAATAATATGAACAATGAGCTGACTAAATTAAAATCTAATTCTGATGTAATCTTTGAAGTCCAAATCGAGTTATAAAAGCAGCAATAATAATACCGACTACGTCTGCACTTATCCCTTTTAAAAATCCTTCAGCATAAATATTAGATTTAATATTATCCCAGAATGGCAAAATTCCAAACAACAAAAGAAATACTGGAAATAAAATAGCAATAGTAGCCAAAATTGCTCCTCCAATTCCTTCTATAGACTTATCAATGTATGAAGCAAACGTAAATAACGGTTCGGGTACAGTTTGAGCTGCAGTATAACCCGTTATGAAGTTATCGAGTGATATTAATTTTAAAAAACATCAAGTATTTACTTGATGTTTTTACTAAAATCTTTAATTGTATTACCTATTTCATCTCTAACACGTTGGAATTCTGACCATTCTTTACCTGCTGGATCATCAAAACCCCAATGCCCTTTTTTTACATTTGGTGGTAAAATAGGACAATTATCGTCTGCATCACTACATAACGTTACGACCAAATCTGATTGTTTTAAAATATCATTATCAATCAAGTCTGATGTATGGTTTGATATATCAATATCTACTTCTTTCATAATTTCTATAGCTTTAGGATTAACACCATGTGTCTCAATACCAGCAGAATAGACATTCCAATCTTCACCTAATATTTTCTTTCCTCAACCCTCGGCGATTTGGCTACGACAAGAGTTGCCAGTACATATAAAATAAATTGTGTTTTTATCCATAATTAAAGTCTCTTTTCTTAAAATATAACTAGTGTAAAGTATAAACCTAAGAGAGTTATAAATAGTACTGGAATAGTAATAATGATTCCCGTTTTAAAGTACGTTCCCCAAGAAATCTTTACACCTTTTTGTGTTAAAACATGTAACCACTATAAAGTTGCTAAAGAACCAATTGGTGTAATTTTCGGACCTAAATCCGAACCTATGACATTTGCATAAACCATACCTTCTTTAATTGTTCCAACTACATTCGATTTTCCGATAGCAATTGCATCTATTAAGACAGTAGGCATATTGTTCATAATTGATGATAAAAAGGCTGATATAAAACCCATACCCATGACACTGCTAAATAATCCATAACTTGAAACGTTGGATAATACATCTGCTAAAATTGTGGTGATACCAACGTTTTTTAATCCAAACACTACTAAATACATACCTATAGAAAATAGCACAATGTTCCAAGGTGCGCCTTTAATCACTTGCTTAGTATGAACTGCTTTAGATTTACGAGCTAAGAGCACAAAGATAAAAGCAATGATACCAGCAATAATTGATACAGGAATATGAATAAATTCACTAACAAGATAGCCAACGAGCAATATGGCTAATACAATCCATGAAATCTTGAATAATTTGGGATCTTTAATTGCATCTCTAGGCGTTGTAAGATTTTCAGTATCAAATGTTTTTGGTATAGATTTTCTAAAATATAACCATAAAACGAGAATACTAGCAATCAGAGAGAATATATTAGGAATAATCATTCGACTAAAATATTCAATAAATCCAATATCGAAGTAATCTTCAGAAACGATATTTACTAAATTACTTACAATTAAGGGCAATGATGTTGTATCAGCAATAAAACCACTGGCAATAATAAAGGGAAAAATCACTTTTTTATTGAATCCTAGATTCCTAACCATCGCTAATACAATGGGTGTTAAGATTAAAGCTGCACCATCATTTGCGAAAAAGGCTGCTACAATTGCCCCAAGTAACATAATAAAAACAAACATTTTTAAGCCATTACCGTTTGAAGCCTTGACCATATGTATTGCAGACCATTCAAAAAACCCAATTTCATCTAATATTAATGAAATAAGAATAACAGCTACAAAAGTTAAAGTTGCATTCCAAACAATACCTGTTACTTCTAATACATCGGAAAAACTTACGACTCCTGTAATGATAGCAACAACAGCTCCAATTAAAGCTGTAATACCAATATCTAAACCTTTTGGTTGCCATATCACAAAGATTAAAGTTAAAAGAAAAATCACAATTGCTAAAATGGTCATCAACAATCACCTGATTTAACATTTTTACATACACATCTTTGGTTAGATGTATTAATGATGTTTAAGTTTTGGATAATATCATCTAAAATAGCATGATTAAGTTGATACCAATGTTTGTTGCCGTCTTTTCGTGTTGTAACTAATTCGTTATCTACTAATGACTTCATATGATGACTTAGTGTAGGTTGTGAGAATTGAAAGTGTTTTAATAAGTCACAAGCGCATAGCTCACTACAAGAAAGTAAATCTAATATTTCTAACCTGCTTGAATCTGATAAAACTTTTAATATTGTTGCTACTTCTTGATAAGACATAACTATACCTCCTAGATACCACATAGACTATCAACTATATAGATGATAGTCTATGTTTTTGTTCTTGTGAATCTATAGAATTTGGAAATGAGAAAAAACCGCATCATTAACTGATAAGCAGAAAGTTATCATAAATAAAAATATGGAAGTAGCAGAAAGCATTCTCTAAAATGTTTTTAAGTAGTTGTTGAAAGAAGAAATTAATAATAGGTACATTAGATATAATAGGTTATTATCATAGATTTAAAAATGATGTTGAAAAAAGGTTCTCTATACCTTTTCATTATGTATTATTTGGCATAGCGTTGATAATTTGGTGTTTAGGTTACCGAATAGATAAATTAAGCAATTTTGTAAATAAAGATTTGAAGAATAAAGTCTTACATACATTTTCATTGATATACGACCATCTCATTTTATGTACATTTATATTTATATGTATAGTTCTTATCATTTTGTTCATTTATAGAGGGCTAGGTATGTATAAATTTACCTTGAATGAAAAAGAGTACACTGATGGTACAAGTAGATCAGTTAATTATGTTACCGCAATAAATAGAATTATTAATTTATATATATATTGATACTTACAAAGTGTTGGATTTATTATTTTCTTGTATTGTTATTTCTTAATAATGGCAGCTATGATTATTTGAGTGAGAGATCAATTGAAATTAATTCAGGACTAAGAATACTCAATATTTTAATATTAATTTCATATATATTAAAATCTATTTTTATTCTAAAAATCCCTATCGATAGAGCATTTTTTAGAATTAATAGAGAAAAATTGAAATTAAGATATATTATTTTGAACGAAAAAAATAGATACTTGATTGTGAAGCCTTCTTATAGAGAAAAAACTATGTATTATGTGGTGGAAAAAGAAATAATTAACGGAAGTGAGGACAGTTTTAAAATAATTAATCGTTCTGAAAACTGGGATGAAATTGTACATCACTTTGATTATTTATGTAATAAGAGAGACAACATGTAGAATCCGAAACAGATATGACATAACGATCGAAATGAGTGACACGATGATCCATATGATATGTAGAATTTGACATGCAACTTTGATACATTTATTGAGAGGTGACATATATGGAACTTAGTACTCAGATAAGAAAATATCGAAAAGCGGCGGGTTTGACTCAAGAAGCGTTGGCAGAAAAACTGAATACAACGCGACAGTCAGTTTCAAAGTGGGAACAAGGTGTTTTGGAGCCAAACCTTCAGATGTTAAATGAACTAGCAACACTGTTTGAGATAAGTCTTGATGAATTAGTAAATGGTGTGCAGACTAAAAATTCTAAAGAAAGATTACCTATGAATTTTTGGGAATTGGCTAATGAAAAATGGTGGTTTATTTTAATCATTGTTCTGATTATCTGTGGTACTTTTGGACAAATTTTCGGATAGAATGTTACCTACATAATTTTTTGAAAGAGGTCATTAGATGGCAAAGACGGCCAAAATGTTAGGTATGGTTATATTACTATTCTGCATTTCAGTATTTGCACAGAATTTAGGGATATTATGGCATTTTTTCAATTGGAAAGGGTTAGAGTACGTATTGCATGGGGTGACGAACCTTATTGTAACTGTAATGCTGATTAAATGGCTCGTTAACAAAGGGTTAAAGAGCAAGTTGTCTGATTATCGTATAACGCATATTAAGATATTTCCACTGTGTGTCATTCTAGGTATATTTTTACCAGTAGTTGTAAATTTGATTTATATCACGTTTATACCAGGTGAGTTTGTAGTGACACAATTAGATTCAATGACGGATTATGTTGAAATGCTACTGTATACGGTGTTTATTTCAGGCATAGTTGCACCTATTGTGGAAGAAATGGTGTTTAGAGGTATACTTCTAAAATATATTGAAGAGAAAACGAATATTGTTTTTTCAATAATTTTAAGTTCCTTTTTATTCAGTATTGTGCACTTATTTAATGGTAAATTAGAAGGTATTGACTTATATTTGCTAATTTTAGCAGGATTTTTAGCTGGTACTATGTATGCTACTGCTTCATATTACTTTAATTCCATATGGGCAGGTGTTGCCTTGCATATGTGCTGGAACATAGCCGGCGTCTTTACTGTTACTAAAGTTGAAGTAGATTACAGTCTTTTTCAGTACATTATCAAAATAGATAATGTTTGGTTGACTGGTGGCGAATACGGTATGGATGCATCTTTCATATCGATTTTAGGTTACATATCCGTCATTCTTATCTTATGTATTTCAAAGGGTGTTAATCACAAGAATATCATATTAAACAAACCGAACTAACTATTGATTAGTTCGGTTTGCTTATTCCTTTTTTATCTGATATCACTCATCAAGTTCACGTTTTTTCTGAATGAGATGTTGAAATTCATGCTCCAATGCATCTGTTGGTTCAACACTTAACCGGCTGAGTACTTCTGTTATTTTCATCTCAAGTATCATTTTTTCATCTTCTTTTATACTTCTTTCTCGTTTTGTTTGCTCAGATTGAAACTGACTAAATGCACCTTCAAATACGTGGATTTCTTGATTTTCAATAATCAGGATGCGATTTGCCACTTTTTCAATAAAACGCCTATCATGAGAAGCGAAAATTAAAGTTCCTTCATATTCTTGTAATAAAGATTCAAATGCATCCACTGCTTCCATGTCTAGGAAGTTTGTTGGTTCGTCTAAGATTAATGTATTAACATTACTTAGAAAGATTTTGGCCAGCGCTACCTTTACACGTTCGCCACCGCTTAAAACTTTGACTGGTTTTAGAACATCGTCTTTAAAAAAGTGCATTCTTGCAAGGACTGTTCGGATCAATGTTTCATTTTGCTTAGATGAATCTTGAATATTTTCTAATATAGATTTTTCAAGGTTTAATATATCCAAGTTTTGACTGAAATAACCAACTTGAGCCGATGGTGAGAGTGAAATATTGGGATCGTGGTGAACAATCTTATGAATCAAAGTGCTTTTGCCAACCCCATTGTCTCCAATGATTGCTACCTTTTCACCACCATAGATATTAAAGTTAGCTGGTTTCCATAAAATTTTGTTATTAACTACTCCCGTAAGACCTTCTGCTCGAATGATGATACGATTGTTTATTGATTCGGAATGAAGAATATCCATTTTAAGTGGTTGAGCCGTTCTCGGTTGGTGTTTAATCTCCAATTGATTTAATCGTGTTTCTAATGACTTTGCAGTTTTTTGGAGCTTTTTTTGCTTATTCGCAAAATAGACGTTTATCCCTTTTTGTCTCGCATCTGAATGACTTAGGTTTTTAGGTTTTTTCGTTGCACGTTGTGCCTTGGTTCTTTTAATTTTTATTGCTTCTTGCAAATGCTTTTTTTGTTTTTCGTATTCTTGATATGACAGTTGTTTTTGTCGTGCTTCTAATTCTTTTTGTTTCATATAGTCGTTGTAATTCCCTTTATACATGTTGATTTTTCCATCTTTTAGTTCCCATATTGTCGTACAAAGCGTATCTAAAAATGATCGATCGTGTGACACGATCATAAAGCTGCCACGCCAATGCTTCAATTGCTGTTCTAACGCCTCTATATGTGTGATATCGAGATTAGCTGTTGGTTCGTCTGCGAGTAATAGTTCGGGCGTCTTATCCAATGCCTGCTGAATATATGCTTGTGTTACTTCACCGCCACTTTTGTGAGAATGCATAGGCTTTAATTGTGGTATCATTTCACATTGCGCATAATAGGTGACGGTCGCTTGTTCAGTTGAGATTGTATGATTCAATATTTGAAGTAATGTTGTCTTTCCACTACCGTTACAACCGACCAATCCAATACGTTCACCTTGATGTATTTGTAAATGATCAATATTCAATAGTAAGCGATCCGCGACGTCATAGTTTATGTGAGAAGCTTCTAATAAAATTTTCATAAATTTATCCCCCTTAAAATAATTGGAGACAAAAAATGCCTCCTATTTCATTCAGAATAGGAGGTCGTCATCGACATAGGTGTCATCTAAAAGACATATCGCACCCATAGATACCAATACACATACACACAATCCTATCCTGAGAAAACAGTTGAAGACATACTCATACATTGTCGAAAAATGAGAAACCTTCAATTGTTTACGTTCAAAAATAGGATTAATAGCTCATGTAATTGGTTCACCCTTTCGTTTGGATTTAACTATAACATATACAATATAAGTGTAATTGTCAACTAAAAGAAAATATTATATGGCCGTACAAGTACAAATGATATAAGAAGGAAGAAATTTACTGAGAGAGGTATATGATTGAAAAATATTGAAATTCAATTTATAATTAATATATCAAAAAAAGTTGATATAAAAGGTCTATAATGATAAGAAATTTAATAAGAGGGAGGCATTCTATGGAAGTGATTAAATCAAAGCCGAACATGACAGAAGAAGAGCAATTAGCATTTTATGAAAAGATGTTTAATGCATTGGCTGATAAGATTCGACTTAAAATCTTAAATTCAATACGACAAAGTCCTACGAAATCTCTCTGTGTCTGTGATCTGGAAGAATTGTTAGAGTTGAAGCAATCCAAGCTTTCATATCATTTGAAGAAGTTGGTGGATGCCAATATTCTTATTTCTGAAAAGCATGGTACATGGAATTACTATCGAATCAATGAGCAACAAATACAGGTGGTTTTAAATGAAGATACTTGCTGTAAGATACTATAAAGGTATCTTTTCTTTTACTACAATAAATCAACTTTTTTTGATTAATATATCAAGAAAAATTGATTAAATCATTTTGTAAGGGGTATTATAATGATAGATTCAATAATGGAATTTATAAAAACATTTTTTAGTTTGTTTTTTGAATTACTAATACTATTTATTGTTGTGAGTTTCATCGTAAGTCTCATTCAACAAGTTGTTTCAGAAGAGAGAATTCAACGACTTTTAAGTAAACCCAATCAGATCGTTAATTACACAATGGGGATGCTTTTCGGTGCGATGACACCATTTTGTTCATGCTCAACCATCCCAATACTTGCAGGGTTATTAAATTCAAAAGTCCCCTTTGGACCGTCAATCAGTTTCTTAGTAGCTTCTCCGTTGATGAATCCGCTTATGATCTTTTTACTATGGACGTTGCTTGGATGGCAAGTGGCCGTGGTTTATTTAATCGTACTTGCCATTTTTAGTATACTAACAGGACTTATATTTTCAAAAATGAACTTGGCGGATAGCTATAAAGGGGTAACGGTTAAAGGGGAAGGTTTCTTTGCGAATCAGACAGGATCTCGTGTCAAACAGGCATTAAACGATGCATGGGCCTTTCTCTATCCAATGTTACCGTACTTGTTGATTGGTGTTTTGATTGGAGCGATTATACATGATTTTGTGCCAGAAGCATTCATTACGAAATATGCAAGTGGAGATAGTGTAATATCAGTGTTTATTGCATCAGTAATTGGTATCCCAATGTATATCAGACCAGAAACAATGCTACCGATCTCAGAAGCCCTAGTATCAAAAGGCATGTCACTTGGAACGGTCATTGCGCTAATTATCGGAGGTGCTGGTGCGAGTATTCCAGAAGTTGTCTTACTTTCTAAACTGTTCAAGAAAAAATTTGTCATTTCATTTGTTATCGCAATCTTAATTGTTGCAATTGCTACCGGTCTCATTATTAATGCAGTTATTTAACTTCAAGGGAGGATTCGTTATGAATCAAGAAACGTCAGTAATGAGTAGATATGGAAATGCTGCAAAGAAACACGAACAAAACCTATGTTGCCCAGTAGAATATGATCCAAAATATTTAGCGATTATTCCCGATGAAATAATTGAAAAAGATTATGGTTGCGGGGATCCATTAGGAAAAATCAAAGAAGGCGATACGGTCTTAGATTTAGGCTCTGGTGGTGGAAAAGTACCTTATATCGTTTCACAAATGGTTGGTGAGTCAGGTAGAGTCATTGGTGTAGATATGAATGATGACATGTTGACACTTGCCAAAAAATATCAACCAGAAATAGTCGAAAAATTAGGTTATGACAATGTTGAATTTTATAAAGGAAAAATACAAAACTTAAAATTAAATTTAGACTTACTGGACCAATATTTAAAAGGACATCCAGTGAATAATATAGAGACGTACCAGTCTGTTCAGGAATATATAGATTATTTGGAGAACGAAATGACAATGGTTCTAGATAATAGTATCGATGTTGTTATTTCGAATTGTGTTTTAAATTTGGTTTCAACTGATGAAAAAGAAGCACTCTTCAAAGAGATTTACCGTGTATTAAAAGTTGGCGGTAAAGCTGTTATCTCAGATATTGTGTCTAGTGTTGAAGTACCAGAAAAGTTGAGACAAGATCCAGACTTATGGAGTGGTTGTTACTCAGGGGCTATGGAAGAAAAGTCATTTGTCGAAGCTTTTGAAAATGCAGGATTTTATGGTGTGTCAATTGATAAGCGTGCAAACACATGGCAAACGATTGAAGCGATTGATTTTAGAAGCATGACGATTATCGCATATAAAGGCAAAGAAGGACCGTGTATTGATAAAGGTCACTCCGTTATTTATAAAGGACCATTCAAACATATTGAAGACGATGATAACCATATTTTTGAACGTGGAGAAAGAACTTTTGTATGCGAAAAAGTTTTTCATATTTTACAACAAGAACCTTATAAAGCACTTTTTGAATTTATCGATGTCGATGAAGCAACCGTGAGTGTAAACGACTGTTGTGGCCCATCATGTAATTGTTAGGTCAAGATTAAAGGAGGTGTTTAAAATGGAAAAAAATGCATTCCAAAAAGCAATTTCTAAATTAAAGCCTAAAAAACAAGCATGTTGTTCTGCAGAAATTGAAGAAAATAAAGAACAAAAAGCAGATAACACTAAAAAAGAACAACAACAAAATAATAAGGGCTGTTGTTAAGCTATGACCGCCCATAACAAAAAGGGGCATAGAGATATGCTTCTTTTTTTGTATTGAAAGCAAGGAATAACCACTTATACCGATAATCCAACCGGTTATGACATAACTACTGACAATAGTATGTATAAGGCATACGATATATATGAAGGGGTGATGATGATGAAAGAACTACTCAAAGTTCATTTGAAATTAGATACAAAAGCAACAGCAACGGATGTAACGATTAACACAAATGATTCTACACTGGGAACTGACTTGTTGAAGTACATAGAACAATATGAAGTCCCACGCAGTAAAATTGGTGTAAAAACAGAGCAGGGTGTCCACCTTGTATCTAAATCAGATATTATTTTTGCAGAGATATTTGAAAAACAGCTGACGATTGTAACAACAGCGCACACTTATACGACGAGAATGACACTTCAACGACTACAACAATCGTTAACCGATCGTCAATTTGTCCAAATTAGTAAGTCATCTCTTGTCAATATTGACTATATTACAAAAGTTGCACCTTCATTTTCTGGAAATCTGTATGCGACACTGACTAACCAACAAAAAGTCACGATATCTAGAAGATATGTTAAAAATTTGATGAATATCTTAGGAATATAAGGGGGAATTGTTATGAATATATTAAAATCAATTGTTATCGGTATTGGAATTGCAAGTAGTATTATGTTGTTATTTGTGGCCAAATTCAATATTCAAATGGGATTTCAAGACGTCTTTGGTCTGTATTTGTTCGGAGCGGTTTGTGGATTTTTACCCATTGTTTATGCAACCGATCGTTTACCATTGCCGCTAAAATTACTTGTTCATTTTGGTGGTAGCATCATCGCTTTCTTCACGATATCTAGTATCAATCATTGGGTACCATTAAAAGTAGAATCATTGATAGGTGCAGCAATCATTTTCACATTGATATTTCTTGCTATCTGGTTTGTATTCTTCATGATTAATATAAAACAAAGTGAGCAGATTAATACAAAAATCAAAGAAACACATAAATAAAAAACAAAAAGCGTGTAAAAAATTAGTTTTTGCACGCTTTTTAAGTTTATCAATGATGTAAAGATGTCTTGTAATTGATGGGAGTCAAAAATTTAGACTGACAGCATACTTGTTATACGAATAAAGCGCGTTAACTGATAAAAAATACGTTATGTTAAATTAGCGAAATTTAGAAATGCTAAGATTCTGTAGACAATTTTTAGTCAGGATATTGAAAACAGTAATGGTATAAAATAACTATCATTTAACAGAATCGTTGTGATATCAATGATAGGTACAAGTATAACCGTGTAAACAAATCATTATTAAAACATAACAAAATCAGAAAAACTGGAGTTCGACTAAAAATGATTAAATAGTTTAATATAAAAGTAAGTCGTCTATCCTTTAGACGTCAAATGACGTAGAAAGGGGGAGTTGAAGATGCATGATGTATTACTTCATGTAATGACCACAGCTATAAGTGGTTGTATGGTAGCCTTGTTTGCGCATTGGCTACGTAAACGAGACGAGAAAAAATAGACAATGAAGCCAAACCCAATAAACCCCCACACTACGAGACTAGTGTGGGGGTTTTGGTGCTGAAAATGCACAATGTATACTTCTATTGCATTATAACATGTTGTGTAGAAAAAGGGAAGTTAAAAAAGTAAGATTTTGTAGTCACCATCTATTTGTTATATTAAAATAGTAAATTCTCGGAAATATGAGTGTTTTTTACTTGGATAAAGGTGGTTTTACTGCACCTGTTTATAATTGTTGATAAGATATAAAACATTAAGATCCTAAAACGTGTATCATTTTAAAGTGAAATCTCTACATGATTTTGCTTATATTCGGGAATATAACAAGATGTTAAGAAGAAAGAAGGGTGTTTATGTTTTTAGCTTGGAATGAAATTAAACGCAACAAATTAAAGTTTGGTCTCATTATCGGTGTGCTGATCATGATCAGTTATTTGCTCTTTCTGCTATCTGGTCTGGCAAGTGGGTTGATGAATATGAATAGAGAAGGGATTGATCGCTGGCAAGCAGATGCGATTATTCTAAATAAAGACGCCAATCAAACTGTACAACAATCATTGTTTGAAAAAGAAGATGTGACGGACGTCTATGACAAACAAGCTACGTTAAAACAAGTCGGAGTTATCGTATCGAATAGCGATAAAGAAGAGAATGCTTTATTATTCGGCGTGGAAAAACAATCATTTTTAATTCCGAAACTAATAGAAGGGAAGCCTTTTAAATCGAATAATGAAGTGGTTGCGGATGAAACATTAAAAGAAAAAGGCTTCAAAGTTGGGGATACGCTGTCGCTTTCACAATCTGATGAAACCATTAAAATTGTAGGCTTTAGCGAGAGTGCGAAGTACAATGCGTCACCGGTGCTGTTTGCGAATGATGCTACAATTGAAAAACTGAATCCTTCTTTAAACGAAAAAATGACGAATGCAGTGGTTGTTAAAGGTAGCAATTGGGAGAAGAAAACAATAGAGAGTGACCTGGAAGCAATTGAAATTGAAAGCTTTATTGAAAATCTACCTGGTTATCAAGCGCAAAATTTAACATTGAACTTTATGATTTCATTCTTGTTTGTGATATCTGCGACGGTTATCGGTATTTTCTTATATGTCATGACGCTACAAAAAACAAGTTTGTTTGGTGTATTAAAGGCACAAGGTTTCACAAATGGTTATTTAGCGAAAGTTGTATTATCACAAACCTTCATTATTTCATTAATTGGAACGTTGATTGGTTTAGGTCTAACGATACTGACAGGCGCATTTTTACCAAGTGCGGTTCCTATTAAGTTCGACGTGGTAACACTCATTATCTACGGTGTTGTTTTAATCGTTGTCTCACTTATCGGTAGCTTATTCTCAATATTAACAATTCGAAAAGTAGATCCACTGAAAGCAATCGGGTAAAGGAAGGTGAAAACGACATGTTAGAATTTAAAAATGTGACGAAGGATTTTAAAGATGGAAATCAAACTATACAAGCGGTGAAGCCGACATCTTTAAAGTTTGAAAAAAATGAATTAATTGCGATTATTGGGCCTTCAGGTTCTGGTAAGAGTACATTTTTGACGATGGCAGGTGCGCTACAAACACCGACTTCTGGTGATATTTTAATTAATGATCAAGATATTTCCAAAATGTCTCAAAAAGCGCTCGCACAAACACGTATGCAGGAGATTGGTTTTATTCTACAAGCAACGAACTTGGTGCCATTTTTAACCGTGAAACAACAATTCAAGTTGTTGGCAAAACAGAAGAAGGATGTCTTGAGTGAAGAAGCGTATCAAAAGCTGATGAAACAGTTGAATTTGGATGCGATTGAAAACAAACTTCCGAGTGAGATATCAGGCGGTCAAAAGCAACGTGTTGCGATTGCGAAAGCATTGTATACGAAACCATCAATTATTTTGGCAGATGAGCCTACTGCTGCATTGGATACAGAAAATGCGATGGAAGTCATGCGTATTTTAAAGGAGCAGTCTAAAGAACAAAATAAAACGTGTATCGTTGTGACGCATGATGAGCGCCTGACATCATATTGCGACAAAGTATATCACATGGAAGATGGTGTGCTGGAAGAAGTACAGAATTGATATGTGAGATCAAATCAAATAAAATATATATGATAAAAGATAGAAGGAGTTGATCGTATGGTAGTGGATAAATTTGCATATGTACTACTTGCATTCTTTATAGGAGGTCTTGGTGCACATAAGTTTTATGCGAAAAAAACAGGCTGGGGTGTCGTGTACTTGCTATTTTGTTGGACAGGTATTCCAGGTGTGATTGCTATTATTGAAGCAATTATTGCTGTATTCAAACCATCTGACAATGGTAAAATAACCGTTTAATCTGAAGTGAAAAGGGATCGTGTAAAGCGATCTCTTTTTAAATAATAAAAAAATATTACGATTTCGAGATAAAATCATTGCACGATACAATTAAAACTGATAAACTAACTCTAATATAAAAAATATACTTAACTATTTGGAGGAATGAACATGACACAATTTACTTTCGATAAAGCACACAGCGATTTAAATTTTCAAATTAAACACTTAATGGTATCACGTACAAAAGGGAGCTTCGATGATTTCGCAGTAAATGTTGAAGGAGACATCAATGATTTAAGCACACTTCAAGCAAATGTAACGATTGATCCAAAATCAATTAACACTGGCAACGAAGACCGTGACAATCACTTAAGATCAGGTGACTTCTTCGCAACTGATGACTTCAGCGCAATTACATTTGTGACTAAAAAAGTGAGCGAAGATAGTGTGACAGGTGACTTAACAATCAAAGGTGTTACACGCGAAGAAACATTCGATGTTGAATTCAATGGCGTAAGCAAAAACCCATTAGACGGTTCACAAGTGACTGGTTTTATCGTAACTGGCAAAATCAATCGTGAAGAATACGATATTACATTCAACCAAGCTTTAGAAACAGGCGGCGTAATGCTAGGCAAAGATGTAAAATTCGAAGCATCTGTTGAATTCGTTGTAGAAGACTAATCAAACCGTAAAAAGCAACTTCCCTTGTGAGAAGTTGCTTTTTTTTACGTATTGAAAAACATAAAAGGTTGAGACATATTGAATTGTACAGCGAGAAACTGATAAACAATGTCCCAAGGTAGAATTTTGTCTCAACCCTCTTTAAATGACTATTAATTATTTTTGGAATAAGCCTTTGAAGAATTCAACAGCTTTTTTGATTAAATCAATGATAAACATAGTGAACACCTCCATTACTTATTAAGTGATAGATTTTAGCCTAATCCTAAAATGCTAGTAAGTAGGCTAACACCGTTTTCGACAGTACCAACAATTGATGTACCTAAGTCTGTCCATTCGTGATTAATAGCTGAAGTGACAATACCGTTGATTGATTGGAATAAATCTGCCATTGTTTTCACCTTCCTTTGATTTGTTAACTACATGTTATCATTAGTAAGATATATTGTGTCGAAAGTGTCCTAGATTATTGTTATGAGTGCCTATCTGTCTAAATAGAAACTTTTAAATAACAAATAGGCAATGAAAAACATGCATAAGTGTAATGTGATATTTTAAATCGAAGGATGATACTTTAATAAAAGAAATAGAGAAATGCTTTGAAAGAATAATTTATAGAATTATTGATGGATATTAATATATTTATAGAAAAATTTTGAGATAAGAAATTTTTGTAGAGACATAGAGTATTATGGAAGTTGTTTAAACGAAAAAAAACGGGTAGTACTTTACCCGTTTTTAATAAGTTATATCTTAACCTAAGCCTAAGATACTAGTAAGTAAACCAACACCATGTTCAACAGTACCAACAATTGATGTACCTAAGTCTACCCATTCGTGATTAATAGCTGAAGTAACAATACCGTTAGTTGATTCGAATAATTCTTTCATCGTTTACACCATCCTTTAATTGATTGACTACATGTTATCATGCCTTACATACAATGTGATTTAAAATCCTTACTTTATCGATATAGGTGCTTATCTGTAAATTTAGGTAATTTCAAATAACAGTAAGGCAATGGAATTTTGCTTAACTGTTATCTTATATTTAAGGATGAAAGAGTGGCAAGACCACGGTTTTATTGTGGAATAGATCTGAAATTGTTCGCAGCTTACTTATACCTGTCAACTCTATATTATTTTCATTGAATAATGTTGAGTGGGACATCTCCAAACTATATATTTGTTAGAAGAGAAGTCTTTATACAACAGTTAAGCAGTGAAAAAGGTATCGAACGAATTGTATAAAATTTTCTTTACAATGATTTTGAATGCCTGGCGTTATTGTATCAATAGAGACAGAGGCACTTGTGCGTGTGATGTTGACCAGATGAATGCCAACTAATGTGCAGGTATATTTTTCATAGCTGGATCCCTTCAAAAAATGGGATGGTTGCTCGAATAGCAACACATCCCACAATCTTGCATTATAACGACTCTCCATTTGTCGCAATGACATTCTTATACCAATCAAATGAATCTTTCTTATAGCGTTTCATTGTTCCGTTACCTTCATTGTCACGATCTACGTATATCATACCGTAACGTTTTTTCATCTCCCCTGTTGTGAATGACACGATGTCCATAATGCCCCATGGTGTGTAGCCGAGTAAGTCGACGCCGTCTAGATCCACGGCATCTTTCATCGCTTGGATATGATTTTTAAAGTAATCAATACGAGATACATCGTGTACGGTGTTGTCTTCCGTTAATTCATCGACTGCACCGAAGCCATTTTCTACGATGAATAGTGGGATTTGGTAACGGTTATACAATGTGTTTAAGACGTAACGTAAGCCGTCCGGATCAATCTCCCAACCCCAATCAGAGGCGCCGATATATGGGTTTTTCACCCCGTTTGATAAGCCACCATTCGCAATGTTGTCTGTTTCATTGCTTTGAACGTCGTGCTTCACTGTTGTAGACATGTAGTAACTGAATGCGAGATAGTCTACGGTACCTTGCGCAAGAATCTCTTCATCACCCGGTTCAATAGGTAGTGTTATGCCAAGACGATCGAGTTCTTTCAATGCGTACATTGGATATTTCCCACGCACTTGCACGTCTGGGAAGAAGAAACGCTCTCTATTTGCGATTTCTGCCGCCATAATGTCTTTCGGATGGCATGAGTATGGATAGACCGTCACGTGAGACACCATCGCACCAATTTTGAAGTTTGGATTGATTTCATGGCCTGCAATGACAGCTTTTGCACTTGCTAGTAATTGGTGGTGTGCTGATTGATACATCACACGTCGTGCATCTTCACCCGGTTGAACTTCAATGCCCGCATTCGTCCATAAGAATAATGGGTTGTTAACGTCCATTTGGTTATTGATTTCATTGAATGTCATCCAGTATTCTACTTTGTCTTTATAGCGTTCAAATACAACCTTTGCGAAGTGTTCAAAGAAGTCAACAACCTTACGACTTCTGAAACCACCGTATTCTCGTGCTAGGTGAAGGGGAATTTCAAAGTGACTTAACGTGATGACGGGTTTAATACCGTATTTCAACAATTCATCAAAAACATCATCATAAAATTGAAGACCTGCTTCGTTTGGCTCTGCTTCGTCACCTTTTGGAAAAATACGTGTCCATCCGATAGATGTTCTTAAAACTTTGATACCCATTTCCGCAAATAATGCGATGTCTTCTTTATAGTTTGAATAAAAATCAACAGCTTCATGGTTTGGGTAAAATTCATTGGGTTCCACTTTCTCAGTAATACGTCGGGGAACACCGTGTGCTCCTGCAGTTAAGACGTCTACTACTGAAGGACCTTTGCCATCCTTGTCCCAACCGCCTTCAAATTGATGTGCAGCGAATGCGCCACCCCATAGGAAATCTTTTGGTAATGCCATGATATTGCCTCCTCATACGTTGACGTTCTTATTATTAATTAACATTATAATTGTACCGGTATAATTATTCAAGTGCGTAACTATTGTGAATTGTGTATAATAAGTGAAAGGTTTAATAAAGGAGTCGTACGCATGAACAAATACCAACAAATTGCCTATGAAATTGAACAATATATTCATGAACACAACTTAGCACAAGGGACGAAACTTGATAGCTTAGATACATTGACGAAGCGTTACAATGTCAGCAGAAGTACGATTAGTAAGGCATTGGATACGCTTGAGAAACGTGGTGCGATATTCCAACAACGTGGTAGTGGCATTTTCGTTAGACGTCAACGCCGTGAAGGGTATATGAGTTTGCTCGTTACGAGTGGTTTCAGCGCCAACTTCCAAAACAGTAATATTCGCTATGACGTATTGAAGGTTGAAAAGACCGTTGCGGACGAAGAAGTCGCTAACAACTTGCATATTGAAGTAGGAGCAGCCGTTTACTTAGTCGAACGTCTTGTATATATGGACGAAGAAAAGTTGTGTAAGGAAGTGTCGTACTTTCCCGTCCAAGTCGTTCCATATTTGAATAAAGAAATTGCTGAACAATCAATTTTCCATTATTTGGAAACGGCGTATAAGATGAACATTAGCTTTGCGGATGTCTACTTAGTCATCGATCAATTGAATGAATCGGAAGCAGACACGTTAGACTTACCGCCATTATCACCCGGTCTCTATATGGAACAAGTCGTTTATTTAGCGACAGGTACACCGTTCGATTATTCAAAAGTGGTGTATCACTACAAACACGCAAAATTCTTCTTACAATCCGTCAATAATTAAAAATATGAAATTTCATTGTTATGTCATAAAAGTCACAAAACTGAATGAAATAGTGTATAATTAAATCAGTGAAATAGTAGACGGAGGTTTATCATGAAAAAACAAAATATGTTCATCGGAGTCGTGGCCAGTACGATGTTACTTGCAGGATGTGGTTTCTTAAATAATAACTCAGAAAAACCATCACAATCTGAGACACAAACAACGAGTCAAAAAGATAAAGAAAAGACACAACAAGATCAGAATAAGAAAAATGAAACCCAAAATAATAGCGAAACAGAAAAAAATAACACAACTAAAAACAACGAAGCCCAACAAAGCAAAGGTAGTTCAACTGACCATGTGTATCAAAAAAACACACGAGAATACTATGCGCAAATTTGGTTGAGTGTGCGAAATGATATCGATAGCTTTGATGACTTGTCATTGTCATATGGTGTCTATGACCGTTCAGGGGAATCAGTGAATTATAATAATGCAGATGCATCAGCAACATTCCCACAAGGCACGATGCAATTAATGCCAACACCAACAGCAGGTGGTTCAATTACATTTAAAGATAACGGTGATGGGACAATCACAGTTTACGATGTCCCAACTAAGTTCCAAGACCTTCAATGGATTGAAGATGACAATTATTCATTAAGTGAAACACAAAAAATGATAAACAGCGGTCAGACGTACCCAATTAAGAATGTGTCACAATCAGATATTGATTTTGTGGCGGAACATATTGAAAACAGCACACCCATTTCATCAGGAACGAAGTCTTCAAGTAATGCGTCATCCAGTTCATCTTCATCCAGCACAACTGTCACACGTAACAATGTCATTGACTTAGTAGAAGACTATGAAGGCCATATGTTAGATACAGACACATATACGTATAAAGAGCCAGAACAAATGTCAGACGGCCGATGGGGCTTTTCGATTTTAGACAAGGCCGGTAACCTGAAAGGCTCATACATTATTGATACAGACGGTACTGTAACGAAGTATGATGAAAAAGGACAACCAGTGTAAGCACAAATACATCACATATAAAATTAAAAACTGTCGATATGGACGCACTCCATATCGGCAGTTTTTTAATATTTGACGAAAACATCACAAAAGGCAGTTTATTTATTTGCTGTGTACAATGTATAATTAATTTATAAAAAGATTTGTGGGAGGCCCTTATGAAAAAACAATCCATTCTCGTTGGTGTTATCGCAAGTACGCTATTGTTGACAGGGTGCAACTTGTTGACGCCAAACAATCAAAATAACAATCAGTCGACAAATAGTACGAACAGTCAAAACAGTAATCAAAACGGACAAAGCAATCAAAATCATCAACAAAATACGAATGATCAAGAGTCATACATTTACGACAAAAACACACGAGAATACTATGCGCAAATTTGGTTGACAGACAGAGACAACTTATCGGTATTTACGAGTATGAATGATGTGTCATATACACCGATAGATGCATCAGGCACACTTGTCAATCCTTATAATCCAGATGCAACAGTGAATTATCCTGATGGCACAATCGTGTTAGGTCCATCAGTAACAGCGGCGGGTAGTGTGACGTTTAGAGATAACAATGATGGGACGGTGACATTTTTTGATGCACCAGATCATTTTCACGATGATGGTTGGTTTGAAGATGATTTTTCATTAAGAGAGTCACAAAAAATAATCGATCAAGGACGTACAGTACCGATTAAAGATTCAGCACAGTCAGATATCAATTATGTCGCACAGTACATCACACATAGTACACCCGAACCAAGCTCAGCCGAAGCATTTGAAGGCTTTGATGTAGAGAGACCTTCAAGTTCATCAAGTGATGACTCCGACACAACAGTGACACGTGACAACGTCATTGACTTAGTGGAAGACTATGAAGGAGGATATTTAGATACAGACACATATACATTCAAAGAACCAGAACAGCAATCAGACGGTAGTTGGGGCTTCTCAATTATTGATAAAGCAACAGGAGAGCTAGCAGGTTCGTATATTATTGATTCAGATGGTACAGTAACAAAATATGATGAGAACGGTGATCCAGAGTAATAAATATAGGTGGAGATAAACATGAAGTATTGTACAAAATGTGGGAATCAGCTAACAGAAAATCAGAGATTCTGCAATCGATGTGGGCAACCTGTTGCTGGTAGAATGGTTGCGTACAATGAGCCGAAAAAACGCAGTGCATGGCCGTGGATATTCGGTATTCTTGGCGTCTTGATACTGTTAGCGGGATTAATTTTTGCGGGACTACAAATCTATCACAACATGGGGTCGAACCAAGGTGCACAGTCTCTCCAACAAGCACAGGATGGTTCGGATACGCCCGCTACGGCATTGATTACGGGACCAAACGAGCAGCAACGGGCAGAACGCCTAACAACCATAGATGTTTTGTCAGATAGTTTTAGTGCGAACTTTATGAACGAACCCCATGTTGGTGGATATAACGGGGTTGATGTTGGTATGACACGTCACCAAGTTGAACTGTCGACTGGACAGTCTACCGGCACAGTACAACTCAGAGACAAACGCCTTATAAGGTACAATAACATCGGTGTACTGTACGGTGCTGATAACAAGGTCATCTCTGTTTACGTTACACCGGATAATGTCACAACACAGGCATTCACCAACTTCCATGGTGATCCTAAAATCGGTGGGGCCAGTCCGATGTTATATGACAACAACCCGAATAACGGCTTCAGTATTTACGTCCATACGAGAAATGGATACGTCGTTGCCGTAGAGAATGGGCCACAATATTAGGTTTGTAGATCAAACAGCATGTCATGTACAACAAATGTGTAGATGGCATGCTGTTTATTTAGATGCAGGCGTTGTTATGGATGGTAAAGGTTTTGTTAGCGACATCAAGAGAAGCGGTTGCACCATATGGAATGATACATTTTGGTTCGTTATGACCGAAGCTTGCGTTATAGAAGACGGGGTAAGTCATGTAAATCAAAGTCTTCTAACATTGCTTGCCATGTCCGTTTATATGCTTCTTAGTGTTCACCGTTTTGTGGTTTGCCAATGATAAACGCTTTTTATTTTTCTTAGTGATTTATCTCAAAATGTATTCTTCATCATGAAAAGTTTTATATTCTTTTAATAACTTATAGGGTAAGTCTATGGGTGAAATCTCAGCCAATTCTAGTGAATATTCTTGTTCAATTAGGTTATCTTGCTTGAGTTCGTCTGTGCATGTATATATTTTAGGTATTTCTCTACTAAAATCGACAATCAAAAGACCTGCATGATTATTGAGCTGACCCCATATAGTGGGAACTTTATAAAAACACTTTCGTTGAATTCAGTTAAAATGAATTTACGGAGGTGTTTTTTCTATGCGCAGAGTGGCGTATTCAGTTGAAACAAAGTTTAAAGCAGTGAAGATGAAAGCAGAAGGTTATACAACTAAAGAAATTATGTGTGAATTAAATATTAGAAATAGCACACAGGTAAAAACATGGTGGAGATGGTATAGAAAGGGTGAAACATATCGATTTAGTCAACAAGTAGGCAAACAATACTCCTATAATAAAGGATTAGTGGAACTTTCTGAACTGGAACAATTAAAGTTAAAGAATAGAAGAAATCAAGCCGAAATAGATATTTTAAAAAAGTACAAGGAATTGGAAAGGAAGTGGTACCTGAAGTAGTGATAGAATTAGTGGATGAGTTAAAGCACAGGCATCCTGTGAAGCTGATTTTGGAAGTGTTGAATGTCCCTAAATCAAATTACTACCGTTGGAAAAATAAGAAGAAAACGGAAGATACAACAGTTAAAAAGGTTAAGGAATTATGTGAAGATAATCATTACACGTACGGCTATCGCAAGATAACTGCTCTGATGAATCAGGCCTCTAAACAACCGATAAACCATAAACGTGTACAAAGAATTATGAGAGAAAATAATTTGAATTGTAGAGTTAGAATTAAGAAATCTAAACGTCGAGGGAAGGCATATTATCTTACAAGCAATAAACTGAATGGTAACTTTAGAGCAAATCAACCTCTACAAGTACTGACTACTGATATTACGTATCTTCCCTTTGGTAATTCAATGTTGTATTTATCTTCAATCATCGATTTATATAACGGTGAAATTGTGGCTTATAAGATTAGCGATACACAAGATCAAAGTTTGGTAAATGACACCTTAAACCAAATTGATATTCCAGAAGAATGTCTACTTCATAGCGATCAAGGAAGCGTCTATACATCGCATGCTTACTACCAATTATGCGAAGAAAAGGGCATTATCAGAAGTATGTCTCGCAAAGGTACACCTGCTGATAACGCCCCGATAGAATGTTTCCATTCCTCGCTAAAGTGTGAAACATTTTATCTTAACAATGAGTTAAATAACTCTAATTTCATTGTAAAGGATATTGTCGAAAAGTACATTGAAAACTATAATAATAATCGAATTCAACAAAAATTAGGCTACTTATCCCCTGTGCAATACAGAAAATTAGCAGCCTAATTCAAGTGTTTTTATGTGAGTCCCATATTAAGGGTGCAGTGCCTTTTGATGTTCTGTAGGTTTATATTTATCCCATTTCTTTATTATTAAAGAATGTTTTTTTGAAGCTAATGATATTTTATATAATATTGCTTCTCTCCTTAAAGTTAAATTATTAGTATCATTAAGAAACAGATCGTAAATTATTTTTAAGTCTGCTTTAACAGTATTTTGATAGTCTTTATCGACTTTGTGTATTGGATAATCAAGGAGTAATCTGTCAATGAACAAATTAACATTTGCATATTCAAAGTTATAAATTACTGAAAGTAAATTAAATATACTCTCATGTAGTTTAATCAAATATTGTGAATCTACTAATTTATATCTTGTAAGAACCCCATGATTCCCATTTGTGGTGAGGGTTTCAGTCGAAGGTTTTAAAAATTCTTCACAAATATTAACCATCAGTAATCCACTAATTTCATCAATATAATTTTCTTCTAAAAATAGCTCTATAAGTGTAGATCTTTTGTGAAGATAATTTACAGAATTTAAATCTATATTAACATTATCTTTAATTGCTGAAAAAACTTCAAAAATCATTTTTTGATTTTTTTTGAGATATTTTAATAGCAATATAATGGATTTCTTATATTCATCGCTATCTAATAGGGATGAAAGTATTTGCACAATCTCATCATTAACTATGATATTTCTTTTTTTCTTTTCAAATTCTTTTTGATTGCATTCGAATACTTCTGCCCTTGAAGTTTTAATAGCATAGTTTGAATATTTAAGGGACTGTGTGGGAATTATTTTTCCATATTGTATTAAGAAATCAGTTTTGTATTTATCAGAAATGACATCACTATATACATATTTTATTTCTTCTTTTAGATAATTTTTCCATTCGTGCGTTACAGTAAAATTATTGACTATATTTAACGCGCTTATTATCTCATTTTGAAATTGTGGGTATAATGCTTTAAAAATTTCTCTGATTTTTATAGTTCTATTTGTAAAAATAAATCGTACTATTATGAAATCAGACAAGCTTTGATCACTGACTTTAGCTGCTTTATCAAAATAAATGTCACACAATTCTTTTTCGTGTAGTTGAAGTAATGATTGATGAAAAGTGATGAAATCAATGTCAAAAACCTTTAGCAAGCTTTCCAATCTTTCTCTTTGCGAGAGATTTATTTTATTACAAAAACTCAAAATAAATATACTAAATAACTCTTCATTTGATAATGAATTATCCTCTAAAACTTTACTATAATAAAAATCCATTATCATTTTCTTACTTGAAACAAAGTCCAAATCTTTATTTTTTAACATATTAGCTGCTAATACTGCTATTCTAGGATTATTGTTTGAAATATCTAAAATTTTTCTCAACTGGACTGTTAAGGGATTTACTATACTAATTATAAGTTCTTCTAAATTTTTATCACTCATTTTTTCTATATTCTGATGAAAAGAAGTATATTCCATAATATACTTCTTTATATCTGAGAAGGCATAATCTCTAACAGTCATTATTATTTTTAAATTTCTTTCAAATGGCTTTAATTGTAATATGTTTACAATAGGTTCCAAGTTACTGACAGTATTCGCATCATCTAATAGTAAATAATTTATTTTGCTTTCATTCAATGCATCTTTTATATCTTGGTAAACAGGTAATGAGTTACTTTTTACAGATATAACATTATTTTCAATTTCTAATTTTTTAAGTATTTCTATTGCCAATTTTGTTTTTCCTACACCTGGAATTCCAGATAATATTAATATTTGATTTTCATTTAATTTTTCAATCATTTTATAAACCAATTGATTTTTGTCGATATATTTAGTCGTCAGTTGTGCATTAGTCTTACTTTTGTCATGAAGTTCAATAAAACTTTTTAAATTCCATACTTGATCTGTAGATTTTTGAATACCAAGATGGTCTTTTACAATATCTTGGTAATTAAAATTTAATAAATCTTGTGACAAAGTATCTATTCCTATCAAAGTTAATTTAATAGCACCTGCATATTCTCTTAGAGACTTATCTTGATCAACATCAATATTTGAAGAAGTATGACAACAAATTATTTCTTCTATATACATGGGTCTGATTTTAGGTTTCATAATTGCATCTTTAATGTCCTTTAAAATTTTTGTTTTAGAATCTTTTCGTGTCCCGTACATAATTAGTGTATACTTATCAGTGTCTTGATTATGGTAGTATGCGTCTGGAATTCCTTTAGTAGTCTTGTCAGTCCTGTCCATAGAACCTAAAGACGTTATATTACTCAGACCTCTTTTTTTGAACAAGTAAGAATCACATAGCTTTTGAAATTTACCTCCTTCCAGTTGTTTGATTTCATGCTGGATACGATTTAGTTTAGACATTATTCACTCTCCAATCTTAGAGTAGACTCTGGTTGTTGAAATCATTATTTTAAAATATTTATTTGAATGACTGAAACTTAATTTTTAAAGTTGATTAAAAAAACTATCATAAAAATAAAGACCAAACGTTATACTATGAAACTTTCTATATTTATATTACTACTGATATCGACTTTTTACTACATTATGTTAACGATACAAAGGAGTTTACCAATGACTTTACTCATATGTAGTTTCATTAGTTTAATGATCACACGTCTATTCGTGGGTGCCCCCCAATACATATGAACTATTTTTCTGGATTTCGCTCTAAGAAGGAGATGAAGAGTCAAAAGAATTGGGAACGTGCACAAAAGCTTTATACAGAACTATTTGTAAAAGTCTGTCGTTATGCATTAATAGTCGCAGTTGTACCACTTATTATTGATATCGTATTATTAATTATGAAGAATGATACGGTGTTTATCAGATCTACTATTTCTCAGGTTATTGTCTTTTTAGTTCTTTTTATTGTGGTGTATTGGCGAGTAAATAGAAAGCTGGATTAATAATTATGATGGTTATTATAGTTTAGAAGAACTAAAGTGTAATAAGTGAATATTTACTGTAAGGTAGGGTGATAGTGATGCTTAATGAGATTTTGGAATATATAGAACCATTAGCTAGAGTGATTGGTGCGCCTATCTTAGTGGGTGTGTTTTTGTATTATTTTACTAAGTTCCATACTAGTGACAAAGATCTTATAATCAGAATGATATTAGCAAGCTTGGTTAGTCTATTTATTATATTAATACCCGCTATAATCTCAGTTTTTACAATTAGTACAGTAATAATGAAAAGTAGTGATAATGTTCAATCAATAATTGAGTTTATAGCATATATAATTATATTTGGTCTTATTTATATTTATATGACACATGTACAAATTTACTATTTATTGATTAATAAGTTCTATATTTATAAGTGCGAACAAAATCAAGAATACGCTCTTGTTTTAAAGGGATATAGTGAATTGCGTAAAGATAGAATTGAAGTGGCAAATAAAGATTATTTTAATAGAAAATTAAAGATTGAAGGATGTGACTACAAAGCAATTGAAAAGCTTTATGTGCGCCGAGACAAATTGTTGTACAATCAAGATGGTACTGCGCTTGACATTCAAATGCTAGAAAGAAAGCATCTCATCAGACCTTGGTTTAAATTAAATGGTTGGATTGTTTCTATTCTTAATGTCGTATTGCCATTATTACTAGTCATTTATACTATTTTCTATGATCATATCCCTAACGATATTTTAAAAATAATTGTTTTAGGGTTGATAGTAGTCTTTACAGTAGCGCTTCAAACACAGAAAGTGATTAAATTTCAAACAGCTAATAAACAGTTCAAAAAGTCATACTTAGATGATATTAATCAAAAAGAGCAGTCTTAACTATGCCTTTATTTCATTCAGCTCACCCGTTTTCAAAGGATTAACAATCATACACGGTCTTTTAATGCTGATATTTTTAGTACGACAAGTGTATCGAAAAGAGCTTCCAAATAAACATCCCCCAACGAACACTTCACGGTGTATCGCTGGGGGATTGTTGTTATTTTTGCCATACGTTTTCGAGTTCTTCGAGTGTTTTGCCTTTTGTTTCTGGAATGAATTTCCAGATGAAGAGGCCAGATAAGATACACATCAATGCGTAGAATCCGTATGTGAATGTACCGCTGAATGCCATCATAGATGGATATGTTGATGTGATTGTGAAGTTGGCAAGCCATTGTGCTGCAACGGCAATGGCCATGGCACCACTACGAATACGGTTCGGGAAGATTTCAGAGAGTAATACCCATGTAATCGGACCCCAACTCATCATGAATGACGCTGTGTAGATGACCATGAATAATAGTGTGATGATACCGAATGTTCCGTTGGCTGTAAGAACACTCATACCGATCATACCGATAGCCATACCTGTTGAACCGATGATAAGTAATGGTTTACGTCCAAATTTATCAACATACAAGATAGCGACAACGGTAAAGATAACGTTGACTAAGCCCATCACAACGGTTTGAACCATAGCTGCATTACCACCGGCACCGAGTTGTTCAAAGATACGCGGTGCGTAATACAATGCGACGTTAATACCAATGAATTGTTGAAAAATTGATAGGAAAATTCCAACAATCACTACCGTTTTACCAAAGCTGAAAAGTGGCGCTTTGATGTCTGTTTCTTTATTTTTTGTTGATACGATGTCGTTAAAGACTTTTTGTGCATGGTTTGCGGATGTATAGATTTTGTTCAGTACAGATAATGCTTCTTGTTCTTTGTTGATCAACGTTAAGTAACGTGGTGTTTCTGGCACGAAGAACAACAGGAAGAAGAAGACAGCAGCTGGAATGGCTTCTGTGGCGAACATATAACGCCATCCAATTGTTTGAATCCACTGTGCTGTTTCGCCATAAATAATGCCGTAGTTGACGAAGTATACCACAAGCATCCCGAAGATAATCGCGAATTGGTTGAATGATACGAGGCGTCCACGAATGCTGGAAGGTGAGATTTCACTGATATATACCGGTGAAATCGCAGATGCCAGTCCGACACCAATTCCGCCAATGACACGATAAATATTGAACATAATCAATAACGCAAGTGTCGGTTCGCCAGGTGTGAAGAATAGAAATTCTGGGTAGCCTGACAGTAATGCTGAAATGACGAAAAGAATCGCTGCAACTTGCAATGTACGTTTACGACCTAATCGGCTAGAAAGTGACGATGACAGGATCCCACCGATGACACATCCGATTAAGGCACTGGAAACGGTAAGGCCATGAATGAGGTCGTTATAGTCAGCTGTAATGTATTTTTGTAATGATTGCTCGGCACCTGAGATTACGGCTGTATCATAACCGAATAATAAACCGCCGAGCGTGGCAATTAAGGCAATGGTGAAAATGAACTTTTTATTATCATAGTTTCTCATTGAATGCATCCCCTCGTTTATTTGAATGACAGTAATTGTTGAGAAATGGCTTGTGTTTGTTGATAAACTGACTGATAGATTGGGAACAGTTTTTGATAAATCTGGTGCTGTTCTGTGTTCGGTTGAACGGTGTCTCGGTAACTGATCCATTGTTCACGAATGTCTTGGAAGTCGTCAAACCAACCTGCGCCCATCGCTGCAAGGATAGCGGCACCGTAAGCAGGGCCTTGTTCTTGTGTCAGCGTAATAATCTGTGCGTTAAAGATATCCGCTTGAATTTGACGCCAATCTGCGTTTTTCGCACCGCCACCGATTGAGACAATTTGTGTAATCGGTGTGCCGCTCTGACGAATGATGTTGACACTTTCATGAATCGAGAAGGTGATGCCTTCAATGACGGCACGTTTTAAGTCGTTATCTGTTGTTGTCGCATCAAGACCCATGAAGCTACTACGTATCGTCGTGTCGTTGTAAGGTGTACGTTCACCTAAAAGATACGGTGTGAACAATAAACCGTTCGCGCCCGCTTTCGTTTCTGTAAGACCTTTCAGAAATGCTTCAAAGTCTTCATCAGGGCGTAAAAGTTTTTTGAGCCAGCCCAAGCTGTAGCCTGCCGACAGTGTCACACCCATCATGTAGTTCTGATTAGGCACACAGTGATTAAAGTAGTGTACACTGCCGTCATTTTCAAACTTTGGATCGTTCTGGATAGATAGTGCGACACCAGATGTGCCAATGCTGACCATTTGTGTTTTGTCGTCTGTAATACCAGAACCGAGCGCACCGCATGCGTTGTCAGCACCGCCTTGATAAATGGCAACATCATGTGAAATGCCAAGTTGTTGCTTGATAGCGTCCGTCAACGAACCATTTTTACCATGTGACGGAATGATATCCGGTAAAATATCAGCACGAATGTCTAATTGTTGTAATAAAGGTGTTGACCATACGCCTTCTTTGACATTAAACAGTGACGTTCCTGATGCATCAGACGATTCACTGAAGACGTTGCCTGTGAGACGGTAGGCGATATAGTCTTTCGGTAACATGATCTTATGAATACGATTGTAATGATCTGGTTCATGACGACGTACCCACATCAACTTTGGTAAAGTGAAGCCTTCTAAGACCGTGTTTTGGGTTTCCTTTAAGAACGTCTCTAACCCAACTGTATCTAGTAACGTGTGAACTTCATCTGCTGTACGTGTATCGTTCCATAAAATAGCAGGGCGAATCACGTTGCCTTGATCATCAATCGTTACAAGACCATGCATTTGTCCGGAAAAGCTAATCCCAACGATATGCTGTGCATCGTCCTGTTTGAAAAAGTATGAGAGACTCTCGATCGTGGCTTGATACCATACTTCTGGATCCATTTCACTATATCCAGAATGTGGGTGGTCTGTATGATAAGAGACGCTGTATTGATCTACAACGTCTCCTTCCATATTGACTTTGAGACTTTTCAAGCCGCTCGTACCGATGTCCATGCCAATAACATAGTTCATATGGATCATCCTTCGTTGTTAATCGTTAAAATATATTGATTAATGCGTGACTTGATGACTTCTAAGCGATCAGATTCTAACTTGATATCGCCAAGTTCTAATGCATGTGCTTCTAACTCTGCAAATGATGTTGTATCATTCACAATTTTAGCCCCTAAGCCATCTTTGTATGATGCGTATTTATTGTCGACAATGTCTTCAAAGAAACGATCTTCAATCATTTTATGTGCCACACGTAAGCCAAGTGCAAAGGCATCCATACCAACAATGTGTGTTAAGACTAAGTCTTCTTGTGCGAATGATGTACGTCTTGGTTTGGCATCGAAGTTAAGACCACCCGGAGTCAAACCGCCGTTTTTCAAGATTTCATACATCGCAAGTGTTGTTTCATAAACATCTGATGGGAATTCATCTGTATCCCAACCGAGCAATGGATGACCTTGGTTGGCATCGACTGAACCTAACATGCCGTTGTCACGTGCATAGCGTAATTCGTGTTGGAAAGTATGTCCTGCAAGTGTTGCGTGGTTCGCTTCAATATTGAATTTGAAGACATCCTCCAAGCCGTATTTTTGTAAGAACGCATGTGCTGTCGCAACGTCAGTATCATATTGATGTGAAGTTGGCTCTTTTGGTTTTGGTTCGATTAAGAACTGACCTGTAAAGCCAATCTCATCTGCGTAAGCTTTTGCCATTTTGAAGAAACGTGCTAAGTTATCCAACTCTAACTTCATGTCTGTGTTGAGTAAGCTTTCGTAACCTTCACGACCGCCCCAGAATACAAAGTTTTCCGCATCTAACTTTTTCGCAATTTCTAATGATTTTTTAACTTTTGCGGCAGTATATGCGAAAACATCAGCATGTGATGAAGTGGCTGCACCGTGAACAAAGCGTTCATGTGTGAAGTTATTCGCTGTATTCCATAATAACTTCTTACCAGTAGCGTCCATTTTTTCTTTGATTAAGTCTGTGATGACGTCTAAGTTGGCATTTGTTTCAGCTAATGTTTTGCCTTCAGGTGCGATATCGACATCGTGGAAACAGAAGTATTCAATACCAGTTTTGTCCATAAATTCAAAAATAGCTTCTACACGTGCTTTCGCTTTATCCATTTCGTCTAAGTTGTCCCAGTCACGTTGTGCAGTACCTGTACCGAATGGGTCTGATAAGTCAGCAGTGAATGTATGCCAGTAAGCAACACTGAATCTAAGATGTTCCTTCATCGTTTTGTCGCCAATCTTTTCATCCGCATTGTAATATTTGAAGCTAAATGGGTTTGTTGAAGTGGGTCCTTCATAAGTTACTTTGTCTATATTGAAATATGTCATAGAGAAAACCTCCTACATGTTAGTTTGTTTAATAAATTAACTAACTAGAATATAGCACCTTTTTAAAATTTTGTAAACGTTTTCGTAAATAAAAAAACAACCCAAACTTTGGATTGTTTTATGATGAAAAATCAAGTTTGATGTTGTCGATGTCGAGAATACGTTGTGTAATCCCCAATGTACCACCAAAGAACGTTGCATATTGGACATTGGAAGTGAGGCGAATCATCGTTGCATCCTGAGAATAAGCGTGAAGCTTGTCTTGAATTTGAATTAAGATGTTTGGAATTTCGTTCATAATAGGGCAATTGATGAAAATATGTGCTGGGTTCAGTTGAATTGAAAAATTATGAATCAGTACAGTAATACGTTCAATAAACTTTTCGACTTCTTCACAAACAATCGGATGTTGATCTTTGTAATAGGTTGCGATCGTTTCAAGCGTTAGTAACTCATCTAGACGGTCGGAAAGATGTGATATCAACGCATCTTGAGAACAAATATTTTCAATTTTGTCATAGTGCGTTCCTGAGACACGTACAAGTGACTGTCCAATTTCCCCTGCACTACCATCGGCACCACGATACAGTTGATTGTTCAATATGAGACCCGCTCCAATCCCTTTGTGAATGCTGAGCGTTGCCAAACTTCCCGTACACGTATGATTGCGTAGTGCATGTTCATAGAGCGCAGCCAAGTTTGCTTCATTTTCAACAAGTACAGGCACTTCAGCATATTGTTCCAATCGGTCAGTGACTGAGATATTACCTAGTTCAAGGAATGGCAGCGTACGAATCGATTGGTCTTGGTTTACAATCCCGTGAATAGACACCGCAATCCCGAGCAAGCCATGTTGCGTGTCGCGTTGGTCGTGTGGATTGAGTGCTGTCTCTACAATCGACAAGGCATGTGCCATCGTCTTCTCTGGTAGGGGATATGAATGATAATCCATCATCTTGCCACTAAACGCATTGATCATCATATCCACAGAGTCGTACGTGAAATCTAGCGATACGGTATAGCCAAAATCTGGATTAATCTCCAGCAAAATGGTCTTTCTCCCGCCCTTTTTCGTACTCTCACCTTGTCCTGCTTCTCGAACGACGCCTTGTGTCTTTAAACCATTGACGACACCTGATATCGTCGCCTTATTCGTCTCCGTCAGCCGTGCAATTTCCGTCATCGAAATGGGTTTATGATTAAAGATTGCCTTCAACACCATCTGTTCATTGGCAGTAAAGGCTAAGTGTTGCATGTGTTTCATTGTGCGTACCCCTTTAATATGTTCTTACTGTTTAGACGTTCGGCAGGTAGATATAAATGTCTGCCATAAGTATAGCACTAAATAGTGTCACGTGTCGTGAAAGGGAGAAAAGAGATGGGGATGAGAAATCGTTGTTTAACTTACACGTAACTTTTTCTTGCATAGATCAGTTTATAGATAGTGGCTATACAATATTTTTAAATGACTTACAAAAAACTTCCGTATGATGAGAAATACATATATACTATTTGTAAACATAAACATCATATTCTTTAAATATGATAAATATAAGGGTGATTGTCATGTCTTATAAATCATTAAAAACGATTTTTCATATGTATGGGTTAGAGGGAGTAGAACAAGAATATAAGTCGAGAATTAATAGCTTTTCAACTTATTTAATAGATTTAGAAATTCATCCAATTCAGGATGAGAAGCAAAAAACTTCGATATCATATCCACTGTTCTTTACTATGACAAAGAAGCTGACTTCTCATTTAGAAACTGTACTATTGAATACTGAAAAAATTAAGACTTTATCTGCATTATTACCAGGCGTAGCGAATCATGCATACATGAAACATTTATTAATTAACGAATTACAAAGTACGAACGAAACTGAGAATATCAGAAGTACAAAACAAGAAATTGCGGCATCAATTAATAAGGTTAAATCCAGCCATAAACGATTTGATGGGTTGGTTAGCCAATACATGATGATGAACGATGGTGATGGAGAAATAAATGTGGTTTCAGATATTAGACGGCTCTTTGACAAATTAGTGTCAACTGAGATCAAAGAGAAAGATATGCCAGATGGTGTTATGTTTAGGACAACCCCTGTTGGTGTACATGATGGATCTAGAGATAGATGGGTACATAGAAATGTGGCGAGTGAACAAGAAATCATTGAGTACTTACAAGGGATGCTTACATTTATTAAATATGATGAGGCACCTCGACTATTTAAGATGATGGCAAGTCACTTTATCTTTGAATATATTCATCCATTTTATGACGGAAATGGTCGTGTTGGAAGATATATCTTAGCTAAACTCTTGCACGATACACTCGATCCATTCACAGCCCTCACTTTTTCATACACAGTCAATCGCAATAAATCAAAATATAACAAGGCATTTGAAAACACCTCTCACTTTTATAATAAAGGAGAGTTAACAACCTTTATCGAAGAAATGTTAGATTTACTGATTGAAGGACAACAACAAGTCCTAGAACGCTTCGAACACAATAACATGTTATTAGAAAAGTTAAGTAACGCATTAGAAAATATGACATCAGACAAATATGAATATGGCGTTCTATTTATATTATTACAAGACAAAATATTCGGAAGTCATTATTCGCGTATTCCATTGAAACAGATTGAAAACGTTACAGAGTTTTCTAGAAATAAAATTAATGATGTTATTCAAAAATATGAAGGTCAACTTGTACAATTAAAAAGAAATCCTGCCGTTTATGAATTAAGCGATCGCTTTATTGAGTCATTACTTACAACCTAACTTTTACTGTTTATCAATAAAAATTATTGTTTTTCGATAAAGCTAACTAAGGTGTTTAAAGGGGATTTCCTTGTACAAAAAATCTTTAGATATTAAAGAAGAACATGATTTAACGATTTAGAGGTGCAGTGATGATCAAAATTAAACTAGATGAAGTGTTAAAAGAACGCAATGTGTCACTGACCGAATTGTCACAAGCGGTGGATGTTACGATCGCAAACTTATCAATTTTAAAGACAGGGAAGGCTAAGGCTGTGTGCTTCAGTACATTGGAAGCTATTTGTAATTATTTAGAGTGCCAGCCCGGTGATATTATCGTAAATGAATAAAATTTTAATGTTACGCCATATATTCTCTTATTAGGGAATATGGCGTTTTTGTGTAACTAACATTCTATATATAAGTCATCAAAGGATATAGACCTTTAATGTCTAAAAAGCCTATGAGATAATATAGTTGTAATCAATATAAAAATAAGGGTGATATGACTGTGAATAAGATATTGGGTATTTTAACTACAACTGCCTTAGTTGCAACGTTGGCTGCATGTTCAAATGGGGACAATGGACAAGATAAACAAGAGAATCATTCAGGGAAACGTAATGAAAATCAAGCAAGTCAAAGTCAGTCAAATGACAATCATAGTGACAAAAATAGTCAAACTGATGGTAATACAAACAAATCGGCTCAGAAAAGCCAATCTGAAGAAGAAGCAATCCAAAACTTAACAGACGAAGAAAAAGTTGCGTTGGTTCTTTATGAAACGAGTGTAGATCCAACAATCATTACTGCTGATGAATTGGCAAGTGGTGAATATAAGTACCAACCTATGACTCACATGTCACTTGAGATGAGATCCGTAGAACAACTTACATTAACACCGAAAAATACTCAGACAATTCTTCCAGGTGCACCAAGCGATTTCAAGGTTTATGGGGTATCTCCAGTAAGAATTAATGCTGTCCCATTTATTGTGGTAACTAACGATCAAGTAATAGTTTTTGCGACGCAATCACCAGTAACATATGACTACGTTATGAATCAGGAATATACGATGGTATTTGATGTCAAAGATTTATATAGTAAACACAGTAATCAGGACTATAAGGGGTTAGCAAGTAAAATTGTAGTTGGCCCTGCACCAGCAGTAGATCAAGGATCATCGACTTCTTCATCAGACTCGAGTGATTCAGACGAAAACGAATCAAGTTCATCAAGTACAACAGTGACACGTGCAAATGTCATTGATTTAGTAGAAGAATATGAAGGCCATCAATTAGATAAAGACACATACACTTATAAAGAACCTGAACAATTGGACGATGGTAGTTGGGGATTCTCATTCCTTGATAAGTCAGGGAATCTAGCGGGATCATATATTGTGAGTGAAGATGGCACCGTAACAAAATATGATGAAAAAGGCATTGAAGAGTAAATAAAATTTTAATAACAAAAACGAAAAGTGTGAACGAGATACGGCGATATCTTGCTCACACTTTTTGTATTATTTTTTGATATTTTTACGACCATGAAGCCATTCTTGAATGAGAAAAATTTCACCTAAAATTAAGAATAGGAAGAATGATAGGAAACTAGGAAAGTGGTGTATCACATATAAATAGATCATTGCTATGACGTATAGTACTGGAAGGATAGCTCCCCATATGATTGATCTACGACTTGCCATAAAATATTGAAGTGCCAGAATACATATAATGATGAGAATGGTGATATATGAAGGCATCAACATGTCCTCCTTTTGTTTTATCGTTAAATCTACAAAGCAAGTGTAACATTCTTAACAAAAAAAGTTCCGCACTTTTATATATGAAATATTAAATTAGTACTTTAGTTATTTAATTTTATATGAGAGAATATAAGCAACATAAGATTTAGTCGAATCATTATATGAAATGGAGAGATAAGCACATGAAAAAAATTTTGCTTGGTGGAATTACTGCAATGTTTCTATTAACCGGATGTTCAAATGAAACAAACTCAAAAGAATTGAAAATGGGAGAAGTTTTTAATAGTGGTAAAGAACACATTAGTTACATTACAACGTATGACCCGAAAGAATCTAAAGGAGATGCACCAGTAGAATTTGTGATTGTCTCTAAAAAAGGTGAAACAAAGTTATATAATGTGTATGAAGGTGAGTATGCGTTAGGTGATTTTGCAAAAATGAAAGATAGAAAAATTGAAGATAAAGCATTAGAAGCTGACAAAAAGGCGTTTAATACCCAGAAGCGAGAAGTGATAAGTTCTATAAAAGATCAAATGGAAAGCACAGAAGATGAATTACATGAACTACATAAGGATGCAGGTGATCCTTTGGTTGAATATGAAATTGAAGAAACTGATGCGGAATATGATGAATTAAATCAAGCGCTTATTAAAACTCAGAGAACGCACTATGAAGACCCTGAATTTAAAAAAATGAAATTAGTATTGTATACAGGTTTTGCAGGTGATTCTGAAGATGAGACAGGGGAAGAAATGTTTGTATTTAAAAAATCAAATATTTTTTCAGACTCTGAAGAGAAGGAACATGATTTAACATTAATAGGTTCTATTGATCCAGTTGATGTTCATGAAAAGAGATACGCAGGACTTTATAGTAATCGTGGAAGATATATCGTGACTGAAGTAGGAGACAAGGTTGAAAAGTCTATTTTGGACTCTAAAGATGATGAATATGTTGACAAAGTAGAATAATACACAAAATGTACGTTAAATTGAATATAATGTGATAAACGAGCACTACAATGGTAGAAATAAAAATATCATTGTAGTGTTTTTTAAGTGAGATTATAAAATGATTTCCTTGAAATTAATATAGTAAATCATTGAAATAGTACTTTAATAATAGATTTATTTGTGAGATAATAGTTTGAACATAATCATAAAGATTTAAAGGATAAGGGTGATAGAGCTATGAAAAAAGTACTAGGCATTTTCACGACAACAGTATTAGCGATAGCATTAGTAGCTTGTTCAAATGGAAATCATGAACAAGATAATCAAGAAAAAGACAAGAGCAATAAGAAAGAAACAGTTCAAAATAAATCAAATGAACAAACGAAAAAAGAAGAGAATCAATCATCCAATCAATCATCTGAAAAACAAATATCGGCAGATGAAGCGGTTGAAAAGTTAACGGATGAAGAAAAAGTTGCCCTCGCATTATATGAACTTTCTCTTGGCGAAGTAGGTATCATACAAGGTGAAGTGAGTATTTCAAAGGATGAATTGATGAGTGGTCAATATACACAGAAACGATATGGTCCACCGGGAACTTCAGACAGAGTTTTGCCAGTATCTCAACTCATATTGACACCCGAAACAGTAGCGACAATTCCAGGTGCACCAAGTGATTTGAAACTGTATAAACCATATCCTCAAAAGTCGAGCGGGTCGACTGGCTATGTTGCAATCTCGAATGATCAAATTATGATATATGCGACGCAACATGCGCCAAGATATCAAGACCTTTTAGATCAGACAAGTAGTGATGCAGCCAATGTATACAATATAAAAGATTTATATAACAAGCACAGTGATCAAGACTATAAGGAACTTGCAAGTAAGATTGCATTTGGTCCAGAGCCACCACAAGCCAAAAGACAATTTAGCGATGAACCGACACAATCGTCAACTACGAGTGATTCAGAAGAAAGCAGCTCAAATACGGACACGTCAAGCTCATCAGATACAACAGTGACACGTGAGAATGTAATTGACATAGTGGAAGAATACGAAGGGCATGCACTAGATACAGAGAAATACACATATAGAGAACCAGAACAGATGGATGATGGTAACTGGGGCTTTTCATTTCTAAATAAAGCAGGAAATCTAGCAGGTTCATATATTGTGAGTAAAGATGGCACCGTAACAAAATATGATGAAAAAGGTATTGAAGAATAGAGATATCCTAAAACCAATTCAATTAAGGAGAACATGATTATGGCATTAAGAGAAACAGGAAGAATATTAGTCGAGTATGAAGAAGTAAATGATGGTGAAGGGTGTTTATTTTGGATAGGCGCTATCATTATAGCTGGTATGGTTCTATTTGCAATTTTGAAGACTTTATTTGAATTTTTTGTCATAGTGATGCTTCCGATTATTTTGTTCATCGTTGCAGGAATTGCAGTGACATATTTGGTGAAGAGACTGGTTGAATATATTAAAAGTCGTAATTGACGCGCATCAATGCGATATTGTTTTGAAAGTATATAGTGAATCAAGGAGAGTGTATTCATGGGTTATAAACCAACGGGGAAAATTTACAAAGAATATGAAAGTGTATCATCTGGTGATGGGGGCGCAATTCTTGCGGGATGTGGTTGCTTCGTTGCAATTATTCTTTTCATAATTGTTTTTGGATTTATTCAGATGGCGATTGTCAAATTTGTTTTTGACATACTTCCTACCATTTTGTTATTCCTTGTACCATGTGTCTTTATATATTTGGTGATTAAGTTTATTAAATATCTTAAATCTTAGTCTTCCTTCTTAAAGGAAAAGTGTGACTTTGATATAGAAAATCTTTAATTATTTGTCTTTGTCAAATTTCACAACGACAATGTCTTTTATGAATCAGTAAAAATAAAATTCTAACTGAATACTTTATATACGTTTAAGATAACAACATGTTGAAAAAAGGGGGGATTATTCATGTCAGTAAGATTGAAAAAATTAGTTAATAGTAAAGGGAGAAAAAGAATGCGCTATTCAAGATTTGATAAAGATGATTTATTTGGGAGTTTTATAATTTTTATAATTTTGGGTGTTCCATTGATAGGGTTTACGTTTGCTTTCGTGCCATTCATGATGATGCTCACATCTTCAAGATTACATGAACTACTCCCTGAGTCACTACATATACCAGGGTCAATCATATTGCTCATTATGGAAGTTGTGATATATCTATACTTTGTCATTAAAGGGCTTAAGTTTCTACTTAATATGTTTAGATCTCCTTATTAGAGACAGTACATATTATAATGTGCAGAAAGTTACAAGACATTACAATCTCTCGTGTTATGAGAAATGTATGACGATCTCCCTTTTGTTATACTAATGAAAAAGGGTGAGGCTATGGAACGATTTATGTATATGTTAAAAATTGGAATCATTGCGATGCTTGTTCAATGTACGATGCGGTATATCGTGCCATCGTCAGTTGTCCATGAACACATCTTTATCTTTTCCTTAGTATACGGACTATTAGTTGGTGCACTTATTATATTTTTATTAGGGAAACCACCTAAAAAATCATAAACAACAGCCGTACAGAAGTGAGAAAACACTTTTTTGTACGGCTTTTATCATTCATAATTGCCACAATAACTTAGAGATATAGAGATCATACAGCTCCCAATTTTTAATTTCGATATACCTTTTGAGGGTTGGACCTTGTTAAAGTGTATATTAAGATTGTAGGTCAGACTACCGTCACACTTCCGTCACTCAGAGGGAAGTCTTGACTTTGACTGTCTCAATATTGCCATTATGTTGTGAATGAAATTGGTGTATGATGAAGATATAAGCATGAAGATACTGGGGGTTATTTTGGTGACGCAAGCACAGCCAAAATTTTTAACAATTTATAATACACTTTATGAAGAAATACAAATGGGTAAATTTCCAGGTGGTGAATCATTGCCGACGGAGAAGGTACTGTGTGAACGCTTTGGTGTGAGTCGCATGACGTTGCGTCAGGCGATTAAGTTATTGACGGAAGATGGTGTTGTTGAGAGTATTCGTGGGAAAGGACATTTTGTCGTGTCACAACATCGGGATCACAGTACGTCCAGCATGGCGCACTTGGCGCATCCGCTCCAACAAATGGCGCGTGAAGAGATGACGTTAGAAGCGATTCACTACCGTGTGGACTTAGAAAGTGAATATACGAATCATCTGTTTCCCGACCACCCTTCAGCGGTTGTGGCGATGGAGCGTTATTATGTACGAGAAGGCAATTCAACGCAACAAGCAGATGCGATGTGTTTCACGTTCATCCCCATTAATGTGATTGATCTGTATGAAGTATCAACACAGAATGAATTGTCAGTACGTCAGTTTGTGGAGCAACAGGTATATCAATATGCGGCGCAATCTGATTTGAAGTTTTCAATGACGCAAAAACCACACTTTGCACATGACACGCATTCGTTTGATGGTGGTGACCACTGCTGGCTTATTATAGAGACATTGTACAATGGACACGAGAGTCCTGTAATGATTAATAAGTGGTATGTGCCAAATACTCAAGCCGATATTAATGTCACACGAATGAAAGAAACGACATAGACAAATTCATATAGAAAAGTGAAGTTGTCTAAAATAATGATGAGTTGTCTAATAGAAAACAAATGAAAGTCATACGATGAGATATGTTTGAAACATATGTCCTTGTATGGCTTTTTTACTATTTTGATGCTGTTCGTTAATTTGTCACAAATTACATCTTGAAAGCGCTATCTACAAGATGTAAGATATAAGTGGTTAGACAAATAGACAAATTACTATACAAGTTGGAGGTTGTTATTTATGAAAGCTACACCACATATTAAGCCAATGAATGGCGTTGAAATTGCAGAGACAGTTTTATTACCAGGTGATCCATTACGTGCGAAGTTCATTGCGGAGACGTATTTAGAAGATGTACAACAGTTCAATGGTGTACGTAACATGTTCGGTTACACAGGAACATATAAAGGACAAAAAGTATCTGTTATGGGTTCAGGTATGGGGATTCCGTCAATCGGTATTTATTCATATGAATTGATTCACACATTTGGATGTAAGAAGTTAATCCGTGTCGGTTCATGTGGCGCAATGCAAGAAGATATCGACTTATACGATGTCATCATTGCACAAGGGGCATCTACTGATTCAGACTATGTGAAGCAATACAACTTACCAGGACACTACGCACCTATTGCATCATACAACTTACTAGAGGGAGCGGTAAGCAAAGCGCGTGAAAAAGGAGTTAACTATCACGTAGGTAACATCTTATCAAGTGACATTTTCTACAATGCTGATGAGACAGCGAACGAGCGTTGGCAACGTATGGGTATCTTAGGCGTTGAGATGGAATCTGCAGCATTATACATGAATGCAACATATGCAGGTGTTGAAGCGTTAGGTGTGTTCACAGTGAGTGACCATATCATTCATAACAAAGCAACAACACCAGAAGAAAGAGAACGTGCGTTTACGGATATGATTGAAATCGCACTGTCTCTCATTTAAGGAGTGGGGACGATGACAACAGCATCATATGACAAAATTAAAAAAGCTGTACCAATTTTACTCTTTCTATTCGTATTTAGTTTAGTTATTGATAATTCATTCAAATTAATCTCAGTGGCAATTGCCAATGATTTAAATATTTCTGTAACAACAGTAAGCTGGCAAGCAACTCTTGCAGGTCTTGTGATTGGTATCGGAGCAGTGGTGTACTCATCACTGTCTGATGCGATCAGTATTCGTACATTGTTTATTTATGGCGTATTTTTAATCATTATTGGTTCTATTATTGGTTATATTTTCCAAAGCAACTTCCCACTGTTATTAGCAGGACGTATTATTCAAACAGCAGGACTTGCAGCGGCAGAAACGTTATATGTTATTTATGTAGCGAAGTACTTGTCTAAAGAAGACCAGAAGACATATCTTGGTTTGAGTACAAGTAGTTATTCATTATCACTTGTTATCGGAACGTTATCAGGTGGCTTTATTTCAACGTATCTGCACTGGACAAATATGTTCTTAATCGCGTTGATCGTTGTGTTTACGTTACCGTTCTTATTCAAACTGTTACCAAAAGAAGAGTCAGAGAACAAAGCGCATCTTGACTTCATTGGTTTAGTCTTAGTGTCTACAATTGCAACAACAGTGATGTTATTTATCACGAACTTTAACTGGTGGTACTTAGCAGCTGCATTGGTTGTCATCGCGATCTTCGCACTATATATCAAAAATGCGAAACACCCATTGGTTGATAAGAAATTCTTCCAAAACAAACGTTACGCATCATTCTTATTTATTGTATTTGTAATGTATATGATACAACTTGGCTATATTTTCACGTTCCCATTCATTATGGAACAGATTTACCACTTTGAGTTAGATACAACATCATTATTGCTGATTCCAGGATACTTAGTGGCTGTAGTTGTCGGTGCATTGAGTGGTAAAATTGCGAACTTCTTAAATTCAAAACAAGCCATTATTACGGCGATTGCATTAATTGCCTTGAGCTTATTCTTACCAGCATTCGCAGTTGGACAACATGTGTCAATTTTTGTTATCTCAATGATCTTCTTCGCAGGTAGCTTTGCGTTAATGTATGCACCGTTACTAAACGAAGCCATTCGTACGATCGACGTGAACATGACAGGTGTAGCGATTGGGTTCTACAACTTAATCATCAACGTTGCAGTATCAGTTGGTATTGCGATTGCGGCAGCTTTAATCGATCTCAAAGCACTTAATTTCCCGGGTAATACAGCGCTCACATCACACTTTGGTATCATCTTAGCCATCTTAGGCGTGATGAGTATTGTTGGACTTGTATTATTTATTATCTTAAACCGTTGGACAAAAACAGAAGCGTAAAAGGAGTTATAACATGAACTACGAAAAATATATTGATCACACATTATTAAAACCAGAATCAACACGTCAACAAATTGATAAAATTATTGAAGAAGCGAAGGAATATCACTTCAAATCAGTATGTGTCAACCCAACACATGTGGTATATGCAGCAGAGAAATTAGCAGATTCAGATGTACTCGTATGTACAGTCATCGGGTTCCCATTGGGTGCTTCAACATCTGAAGTGAAAGCATGTGAAACGAAAGATGCTATTTCAAAAGGTGCAGATGAAATTGACATGGTGATCAACATCGGCGCATTGAAAGATGGACGTTACGATGATGTAAAAGCAGATATCGCCGCAGTGGTAGAAGCATCTGGCGATAAAACAGTGAAAGTGATTATCGAAACAGTGTTATTAACAGACGAAGAAAAAGTAAAAGCATGTGAATTATCTAAAGCAGCAGGCGCAGACTTCGTGAAGACATCAACAGGTTTCGCAGGCAGTGGCGCAACACCGGAAGATGTGAAGTTGATGAAAGACACAGTCGGTGATGCTCTTGAAGTGAAAGCCTCAGGTGGTGTGCGTAACTTGGCAGACTTCCAAGCGATGTTAGAAGCAGGCGCAACACGTGTAGGCGCAAGTGCAGGCGTACAAATTATGCAAGGATTAGAAGCAGACACGGATTACTAAGAGAGACAAATCATACGAGGAGTGATTGTGATGACAGCACCATTTCAACGTGTTCATTTGATCGTGATGGACTCAGTCGGCATCGGGGAAGCACCTGATGCGAAGGCATTCAACGATGAAGGATCACATACGTTAAAACATACATTAGAAGGCTTCGACCAAAAGCTACCGAACTTGGAACGTCTTGGACTCGGTAATATCGATGACTTACCCGTCATCGGTCGTGTAGACGAGACAGCGGCGTACTATACGAAGATGAGTGAAGCATCTGTTGGGAAAGATACGATGACAGGTCACTGGGAAATCATGGGCTTAAACATTAACGAGCCTTTCAAAGTGTACCCGAACGGCTTCCCAGACGAACTCGTTACGGAAATTGAACGTCTCACTGGACGTAAAGTCGTGGCGAACCGTCCAGCGTCAGGCACACAAATCATCGATGAGTGGGGTGCCCACCAGATGGAGACAGGCGACTTGATCGTCTACACATCTGCGGATCCTGTGCTACAAATCGCGGCACACGAAGATATCATCCCGCTCGAAGAACTGTATGATATCTGCGAGAAAGTCCGCGAGTTAACGAAAGATCCGAAGTACTTGATTGGACGTATTATTGCCCGTCCGTATGTCGGTGAACCGGGCAACTTCACACGTACGAGTAACCGTCACGACTATGCGTTGAAACCGTTCGGTCGTACGGTGATGAATACATTGAAGGATACCGATCATGATGTCATTGCGATTGGTAAGATCAATGACATCTATGACGGTGAAGGTGTGACGGAAGCGATTCGTACGAAGAGTAACATGGACGGTATGGATCAGCTGATGAACGTTGTGAAGAAGGATTTCAAAGGCTTGAGTTTCTTGAACTTGGTAGACTTTGATGCGCTCTACGGTCACCGTAGAGACAAGCCAGGCTATGCGCAAGCGTTGAAGGATTTCGACGAACGTTTGCCTGAACTGATGGACAACATGCGTGAAGACGACTTGTTGATCATTACCGCTGACCATGGTAATGACCCGACAGCGGAGGGTACAGACCATACACGTGAATATATTCCGGTATTGTTTTACAGTCCGAAGTTTAAAGGTGGCGCAGCGCTTGAAGGCGACACAACGTTCAGTTCAATCGGCGCGACGATTGCTGATAACTTCGGTGTTGAATTACCAGAATTTGGACGCAGTTATTTAGCTGAATTGAAATAATATAAGAAAGCCTCTATCACGCTAATGATAGAGGTTTTTTGCGTTTATTGATAGTTTTGTAGTTGTTTGATGACAGAGACCATATCATCGTGAATGACGAGTTGTGCGTCGCGATCGAAAGGTGTTGGATCTCGGTTGATGATGACGAGATTCTGACCAGTAAAGTTTGAGATGATACCAGAAGCTGGCTGTACAAGCAGTGAAGAACCTAACACGATGAGTGTGTCAGCTTTTTGTAACTTGTTCAATGCACTGAAAATGGTTTGTTCGTTCAGCATCTCACCATATAGAACAATGTCCGGACGAATAGGGCCATTGGACTCTGGACAACGCAGTAAATGCTGATTGATAACTTCAGACTTTGTATACGAATGATTATCTTGTATACAGTAGAAACGGTTCAATGTCCCATGCAGTTCATCGACCTTTTGACTACCTGCATCTGAGTGTAAACCATCGATATTTTGCGTAATAACGCCAAGTGAGCGTCCTGTTGCTTCAAGGTGTGCCATCCATTCGTGTACAGGATTTGGTTTTTTGTCCGCAAAGAGTAAGTATTGATGACAAAATTCCATAAAACCAACAGGATCTGCCTTTAAATAATCATGGCTCAACAAATACTCCGGTGATGCCCCTTTTTGTTCAATTGCATCATACAAACCACCTGCTGATCGAAAGTCAGGAATGCCACTTGCGACAGAGACGCCAGCTCCTGTAAAGAATACAATCCGTTCAGAAGCGTCTACAATTTCTTTTAGCTGTCTGATTATATTATCCATTTCTATCACTCCATTTTAGTGAATCATGATTATATATTCATCGTAACATATGTTAATAAAAGGCGCGAAGTCACTTTGTTTATTCGCATATAAGAATATTTTTTTATCTAGAACTGTGAGATATTATAAAAATAAGTGTTTTTGTATAACATGATGAAACTTAGTTTTGTATGATGTCACAACTTTTTAAATAGCTTCAGTAAAAGCCGTATCACAAGCAGAAGTTGCTTGAACGATACGGCTTTTGTGTGTTTATTTTAAGTGTTTTTGGAAGAATTCATCAATCGTATCGAATGGAATGATATCGAGACGATCGTACAAGTCAACATGAGAAGCACCTGGAATCTTATGGAATGATTTGTTGTTACCTTTCAGACGTTTATAAGTATCTTCACTGAAATAGAAAGAGTGTGCAGCGTCACCGTGAATAAGTAGTACGGCACTCTCTAATTCTTCTATATAGTGCAATAAAGGTGTATTAATAAATGAAAGCGGCATTGTGATAGACCAACCTCTATTTGAGTTCAGTGAACGTGCGTGATAGCCACGTGGTTGCTTGTAGTAAGCGTAGTAATCTTTCACGAACTGTGGCGCATCGTCCGGTAACGGATCAACAACACCACCGCCAAGTTCGGGATCTTGAGAGGCAAAGTCTTGTGTACGCTGCGCGTTCAGGTGTTTTTTCTTGTCTAAACGTTGCTCAGCGCTATCTTCTGAGTCATAGTAGCCTTTCGCATTCACTCGGCTCATATCGTACATTGTTGTCGCAACGGTTGCTTTGACACGTGTATCAATTGCTGCGGCGTTCAATGATAGGCCACCCCAACCACATATGCCAATCAGTCCGATGCGTTCTTTGTCGACAAGGTGATAGTTGCTTAGGAAGTCAACGGCAGCTTGAAAGTCTTCTGTGTTGATGTCTGGTGAAGCCATATAACGTGGTGCACCACTACTTTCCCCCGTATAAGATGGGTCAAAGGCAATCGTGAGATATCCTTTCTCGGCCATTTGTTGAGCATATAACCCAGAAGATTGCTCCTTGACTGCACCGAATGGGCCACTTACTGCAAGTGCAGGCAATTGTTCGTTACCAGTATTTTTAGGAAGGTACAAATCCGCAACGAGTGTAATGCCGAAGCGGTTTGGAAATGTGACTTTTGAATGGGTCACTTTATCGCTTTTTGGAAATACTTTGTCCCAAGTCTGTGTGATATTTGAATGTGTTGTGTATGTCATAATAATGCCTCCTATGATGATTCAATAGTGTTGAGTATACGTGCAGGATTGCCACCAACGATGGTGTTAGGCGGCACATCTTTTGTGACTAAAGCATTGGCACCAACGACTGCATTTTCACCAATCGTTACACCGGGTAAAATGGTTGCAGCAGCCCCAATCCATGCATTGCGCTTGATCGTAATGGGTTTCAAGATGAGCGATCGCCTTGTTTGTGGATCGATATCATGATTGACCGTTATCAAGTTGACACGAGGACCAATCAATACGTGATCTTCTAGAGTAATACCACCGAGATCTGTAAACATGACATTACTGTTGATGAACACATGTTTGCCGATTGAGATATGTTTGCCAAAGTCTGTATTGAAAGGCAAGTTGATATGAACTGAAGAATCGATGGGATGTCCCGTTATCTCTTCAAGTCTGTTGCGCTTCTCATCTTCTGAATGTAGTTGTGTGTTCAATTGCATGACGTGTGGTGCATTCTCATCAACGACTTCATGAATTTTTGTAAAAAGTGGATTGTCGACATGTATCGGAGTATCGATGAGTATGTCGTCCCACAAATAATGAACCATTTATTTCACCCCAATCAGTATAAAAAGTATGTAACCTTATCGTATAATGAAGAGAATGATATTACCAATACCTATAATGAATGTATAATTATGCCTTATAAGCATAGGAGTGAGCAGATGGAAAATAGAGTCTTACGTTATTTTTTAACCGTTGTATCAGAAGGGAATATCAGTGCAGCTGCACAGTTATTACATGTCACCCAACCAACGTTGTCTCGTCAACTGAAAGGATTAGAAGAAGAATTAGGTGTCATATTGTTCAAGAGAAAAGGAAAACATATGACATTAACACAAGAAGGACGTTATCTAGCGGAACAAGCGAAGAATATTTTAAACCTTGTTGATGCGACAACATCAAACTTAGCCAAAAGCCATGATATGTATGGAAATGTCACGATTGGATTAGCAGAATCTCGAGCGGTTATTTCAATTGCCAAAGCGATAAAAGAGGTTCAAGAAACGTATGCGAACACACGATTTCATATACAGAGTGGCAACGCACAACAAGTATTAGAACAGTTAGACAGTGGTTTGTTAGATTACGGTGTGATAGTGGAACCCATTAACAAAGTGGAGTATGAAACCCTGTCATTGAATGACGAAGATATATGGGGGGTGTTAACACAGAAAAATGGACCGTTCGCACATTGTACGCGTGTCACTGCGGAACAATTAATTGGGATACCTTTGATCGTATCGGCACAACAAGGAACAACGCGGATGCTTGCAAACCAACTAGAACTGGATGAAGCATCGTTAGATATTGTAGCGCAATATAACTTGCTATATAATGCATCGCTACTCGTACAGGAAAATGTTGGACATGCAGTGACACTAGATGGAATTATCAATACAACCGGTACCGAATTGATATTTCTTCCGCTTGAACCTAAGATAACATCCAAATTGAGTATCATTTGGAAACGCGGCAAACCTTTATCGAACAGTGCTCAATTCTTTTTAGAAAAACTGAAAAGCATTCTTCAAGAGAATTCAGATAGAGTATAAAAAGTTAGGGTATCTGACAATTAGCGCATCAAATGTTACGAATAAATAATTAACTAATCGTAGGGACGAGGTTGTGAAAGAAGCGTTTAGGGATTGAGCAGAAACCAAGCAATTCACAAAATAGCTTTTTATTTTGAAGAATTGTGACGTTCTGCCGAAAGCCCTGCTTCTTGAACACTGATATCACGACGTTGGGAGACTGTTGCTTTCACAGAAAACAAACTTATTATGCCCCAATTTCTTATATGGTTTTTATTGTGCAATTGCCTATATTTTAAGAGAGATTACATGCATGGCGGTGGGAATACAAGGTTTCCGCCGCCTTGTTATTTAATGAATTCTCATTGCGTTTATATTGATACTTTGTCTTAGGAACATTTAAATAAAAATAATTATTTAGTTGTGTAAGAGAATCACTTGTGTGTAGAATATCAGAATAGCTATATATTTCGATAGATTAAAGAATGAAAGATATACGTTATGTTGATATCAAAATTATATACGGGAGATTTGCAATGACGAGAAAAATGAGAGAATTCAAAAAATGTCTCAGTGAAGAAAAAGCCAGAGTGCGTTTGTATAAGTCTGGTAAAAACTGGGTCAAAGCAGGTATTAGAGAATTTCAGTTGCTAAAGATGCTAGGCTTGTCGTTGTTAACTGATACGGTTGAGAAAACAAATGACGATACAGCAACGATCGGTAGCCGAATCAAAGACAATGCGTTGAAAACCACTGCCATATCGGGTGGTTTATTTACTTTCAACATGTTGCACGATCAACATGCTTTAGCAGCTTCAGAAACGCCCATCGCATCGGAAATTACAGTACATAGTCAAACCATTGGAGATCAAACTTCAGTGGCAATTGATCAATAGCAAACAATAGAGAGTGAATCATCAACTCTCGATGAATCACAAGTTGTAAGTGAAACTTCTGTATCAAGCGAAGATCAATTAACAAATAGTAGTGACACATCACAATCAGAAGATAGTACAACGTCACTCACACTTAACAGTGAGTCTACATCAACTTCTGAAGTATCAGATAGCCAATCTGTTTCAGAAACGTCAACGGAGCATACTTCTACATCATTGTCTCATACTGAAACATCAACATCATCACGACACGAACAGTCAGATACTTCTACAAGTACGACAACTTCGGAAAGCTTACATCACGAACAGTCTGCATCACTCATAGCGAAGGATAATGACACCCCTGCACATACATCAACGGCTAAAATGACACATTCACAGTCAGCATTTATTTCAAAAACAATTAAAAATGATTTACAACATTTAGGTGGCGCAGCTTTTCGTTCAGTACATCATTCGTATTATAGTGCTGCTTCAAGAATTCCAGCAGAAGAAGTATTTACTGGTTCTGGACGAGATACAAAAGTAGACTTACCAATTTACTATAAATTGAAAGTACTCAACAATGGTCACCAACTTACATTTATCTATACGGTATCTTATGACAATCCAGATACACCAAATATTGAAACGCCAAATCTACCTAAAGACGTGACGATTACAAGTACGAGACAGGGGACATACCCGTTATTGAAGCTAAGTCCAGGATTTGGTGCACCAGTGCCAGCGAGAATTGGTTTGACATTACCAGGGTATAATACGGATGTTTTTAGGAATGGCAAATCACAAAATGTTGCGGTTCATGAGTGGACTGGTAATCAGGACTACACTTGGACATCCGGTGTTTTAACAGGACCAATTGCAAATGAAGGTTATGGTTTGACATCAATCGTAACAGTCCCAATTTCTGATCCATCTCAAGAGCTAGATTATTGCTTCATACCACATGCAACACAAGATGATCCGTCACAAGGGCGTGTGAACTATTATCACGATATCCTCACACCAAATAGCAGTGCAGGACATAGAGCAGAAGAATCAGAAAGCTTGTCTATTAGAAGATCCGAGGAGCAAAGTGAATCAGAATGGCAAAGTCAAAGGCTCAGTGAGAGTGAATCACGTAGTCTTGGTGATGATTCAGCATCAAGAAGTGCATCAGAAAGTGCGTATATTGAGGGGTCAATAAGTGATTCTTGTAGTCGATCGATTGAAATAGAAGAACACGATAGCATTTCAAGATCACAAAGTATTTCTACTAGAGAGTCTACGAGCAATGATGCGTCCAATAGTCGTTCTGCATCGCTCAGTGATTTATATAGTGAAATTGATTCACGAAATGCAGACTATTCTAATTCTGTTTCGGAGTCTAGATCCATTCTTGCTGAAGAGAGTGAATCGGAATCAGCAAGTCGTCGTTTTAGTGAAATAGAGTCAAGAAGTCAATCTGAGAGACAATCAATAATAAACAGCGTTTCAACTAGAAACTCTCAGTCTGTGAGTGAACGTGATCAATCAATCAGTCAAAGCAACAGTCAGAGTGCTTCAACAAGTACAAGCACGTCATTGTCCGAAAGCACAAGTGCATCGGTATCCGCTAGTCAATCAGCAAGCTTGAGCCAGTCGTTGGTAGAGAGCGAAAGTACATCAACGTCGGAAAGCGCATCAATCTCAACGAGCAGAAGTCAATCATTGTCGACAAGTGCAAGTACATCAACATCATTGAGTACAAGCGTAAGCACATCGACGTCATTAAGCGAGAGTCAATCAACGTCGGAAAGCATTAGCGTATTGGAATCCGTGAGTCGTTCTGTAAGTGCAAGCACAAGTGATTCAATCAGTCGCTCAGTGAGCACAAGCACATCGACATCCGTGAGTCACTCAGCAAGTGAGAGCACATCAGTTTCGGGAAGTAGATCAGCGAGTGCAAGTCAGTCATTATCCGAGAGTGAAAGTACTTCGACGTCAGTGAGCGCAAGTGAGAGCACATCGGTTTCGAGAAGTAGATCAGAGAGTGAAAGTACATCGGCATCATCAAGTGTAAGTGAGAGCACATCAGTTTCGGGAAGTAGATCAGTGAGTGCAAGCCAGTCATTGTTTGAAAGTGAAAGTACGTCGACATCAATCAGCGCAAGTGAGAGTACATCAGTTTCGGGAAGTAGATCAGCGAGTATGAGTAGGTCATTGTCAGAGAGTGAAAGCACGTCGACATCAATCAGCGCAAGTGAGAGCGCATCAGTTTCAGTAAGTAGATCAGTGAGTGCAAGTCAGTCATTATCTGAGAGTGAAAGTACATCGACGTCAGTGAGCGCAAGTGAGAGCACATCGGTTTCGAGAAGCAGATCAGCGAGTGAAAGTCAGTCGTTATCAGAAAGTGAAAGTACGTCGACGTCAGTGAGCGCAAGTGAATCAGCTTCAATTAGTGAAAGTGAAAGTACATCAGTTTCAGGAAGCAGATCAGCGAGTGAAAGCCGGTCATTGTCTGAAAGTGCATCGACATCAGTAAGCGAAAGCGAGAGCATGTCGGTTTCGGGAAGCAGATCAGCGAGTGCAAGCCAGTCATTGTCAGAGAGTGAAAGTACATCGACATCAATCAGCGCAAGTGAGAGCGCATCAGTTTCAGTAAGTAGATCAGTGAGTGCAAGTCAGTCATTGTCAGAGAGTGAAAGTACGTCGGCATCAATCAGCGCAAGTGAATCAGTTTCAATTAGTGAAAGCGAAAGTACGTCGACGTCAGTGAGCGAAAGTGAGAGCACATCGGTTTCGAGAAGTAGATCAGTGAGCGAAAGTGCATCAACGTCCGAGAGTATTTCAACATCAGAAAGTAGCTCAGAAAATGTAAGACGAAACTCAATAAGCGCAAGTGAATCAGCTTCAATTAGTGAAAGTACATCAGTTTCAGGAAGCAGATCAGTGAGTGAAAGCCAGTCATTGTCAGAGAGTGAAAGTACATCGACATCAATCAGCGAAAGTGAGAGCACATCGGTTTCGGGAAGCAGATCAGTGAGTGAAAGCCAGTCATTGTCTGAAAGTGAAAGTGCATCAACGTCAGAGAGTATTTCAACATCGGAAAGTAACTCAGAAAATGTAAGACGAAACTCAATAAGCGCAAGTGAATCTACATCAATAAGTGGATCAGTATCAGTAAGCGAAAGCGAGTCGACATCACTGAGTGAATCAGTATCAACAAGTGAAAGCGAATCGACATCAGTGAGTGGCTCAGTGTCGTTAAGTGAGAGCGAGTCAATATCAGTGAGTGAAATTGATTCAACGTCATTAAGCACTTCAGTATCGACAAGTGAAAGCGAGTCTACATCAATAAGCGAATCAGAATCAGCAAGTGAATCAGTATCGGTAAGCGAGAGCGAATCGACATCATTGAGTGATTCATTATCAGTAAGTGGAAGTGAGTCAACATCAATCAGTGATTCCGAATCAGAGAGCGAAAGCACGTCGATATCAGAGAGTATTTCAACATCAGAAAGCAACTCAGAAAATGTAAGACGAAACTCAATAAGTGCAAGTGAATCGACATCAATTAGTGAGAGTGCATCGGTATCAGGAAGCAAGTCAGCAAGCGAAAGTACGTCAACATTAATCAGCGAAAGCGAGAGCATGTCAGTTTCGGGAAGTAGATCGGCGAGTGCAAGTCAGTCATTGTCTGAAAGCGAAAGTACATCGGTTTCAGGAAGTAGATCGGTGAGTGAGAGTCAGTCATTATCAGAGAGTGAAAGTACGTCAACGTCGATTAGTGAAAGTGAATCGACATCAGAAAGTATCTCAACATCAGAAAGTAACTCAGAAAATGTAAGACGAAACTCAATAAGCGCAAGTGAATCTACATCAATATCAGTAAGCGAAAGCGAGTCAACATCACTGAGCACTTCAGTATCGACAAGCGAGAGTGAATCAGCATCAACAAGCGAGAGCGAATCAACATCAGTGAGTGGCTCAGTGTCAACAAGTGAAAGCGAGTCAACGTCAATAAGTGATTCCGAATTGGTGAGCGAAAGTGTATCAATTTCCGAAAGTACATCAACATCAGAAAGTAACTCGGAAAACGTAGAAAGAGATTCTGTATCAGCGAGTTATTCAGTCTCAGCAAGCGAGAGTGAGTCGACATCACTGAGTGAATCAGTATCAGTAGGCGAGAGCGAATCGACATCAGTGAGTGAATCAGTATCAACAAGTGAAAGCGAATCAACATCAGTGAGTGGCTCAGTGTCAACAAGTGAAAGCGAGTCAACGTCAATAAGTGATTCCGAATCGGTGAGCGAAAGTGTATCAATTTCCGAAAGTACATCAACATCAGAAAGTAACTCGGAAAATGTAGAAAGAGACTCTGAATCAGCGAGTGAGTCGGCATCAGCAAGCGAGAGCGAATCGATATCAATAAGTGGCTCAGTGTCGACAAGTGAAAGTGAATCGACATCACTGAGTGATTCAATATCAGTAAGTGAAAGCGAGTCAACGTCAATCAGTGATTCTGAATCGGTGAGCGAAAGTACATCGATATCAGAAAGTATCTCAACATCAGAAAGTAACTCGGAAAATGTAGAAAGAGATTCAGTATCAGCGAGTGAATCAACATCGACAAGTGAAAGAGAATCAACATCACTGAGTGAATCAGTATCAATAAGTGAGAGCGAGTCGACATCACTGAGTGAATCAGTATCAACAAGTGAGAGTGAGTCAACATCACTGAGTGATTCAGAATCAGCAAGTGAAAGTGTATCACTTTCCGAAAGTACATCAACATCAGAAAGTAACTCGGAAAATGTAGAAAGAGATTCAGTATCAGCAAGCGAGAGTGAGTCGGTATCAACAAGTGAGAGCGAGTCAACATCACTGAGTGAATCAGTATCAGTAAGCGAGAGTGAATCGACATCAGCGAGTGGATCAGTATCAGCAAGCGAGAGTGAGTCGGTATCAACAAGTGAGAGCGAATCGACATCACTGAGTGAATCAGTATCAACAAGTGAAAGCGAGTCAACGTCAATCAGTGATTCGGAATCGGTGAGCGAAAGTGTATCAATTTCCGAAAGTACATCAACATCAGAAAGTAACTCGGAAAACGTAGAAAGAGATTCTGTATCAGCGAGTGAGTCGGCATCATTAAGTGAAAGAGTGTCTATATCATTAAGCACTTCAGTATCGACAAGTGAAAGCGAGTCTACATTAATAAGCGGCTCAGTATCAGTAAGCGAGAGTGAATCGACATCAGTGAGTGAAAGTACATCGATATCAGAAAGTATCTCAACATCAGAAAGTAACTCAGAAAATGTAGAAAGAGACTCTGAATCAGCGAGTGAGTCGACATCACTGAGTGAATCAGTATCAGTAAGTAAGAGCGAGTCGACATCACTGAGTGAATCAGTATCAGTAAGTGAGAGCGAGTCGACATCACTGAGTGAATCAGTCTCAACAAGTGAGAGCGAATCGACATCAATCAGTGATTCAGAATCGGTGAGTGAAAGTGTATCAATTTCCGAAAGTACATCAACATCAGAAAGTAACTCGGAAAATGTAGAAAGAGACTCTGGATCAGCGAGCGAGTCGACATCATTGAGTGGTTCAGTCTCAACAAGCGAATCAGCATCGATAAGTGAGAGCGAATCAATGTCACTGAGTGAATCAGCCTCGACAAGTGAAAGCGAATCGACATCAATCAGTGATTCAGAATCGGTGAGTGAAAGTGTATCAATTTCCGAAAGTACATCAACATCAGAAAGTAACTCGGAAAATGTAGAAAGAGACTCTGGATCAGCGAGCGAATCAGCATCAACAAGCGAGAGTGAATCAGCATCAACAAGTGAAAGCGAGTCAATGTCACTGAGCGCTTCAATCTCAACAAGTGAGAGCGAATCGACATCAATGAGTGGCTCAACATCAACAAGTGAGAGCGAATCGACATCAATGAGTGGCTCAACATCAACAAGTGAAAGCGAATCGACATCAATGAGTGGCTCAGCATCAACAAGTGAGAGTGAGTCAATATCAGCGAGCGAATCAGCATCAACAAGCGAGAGTGAATCAATGTCAGCGAGTGAATCAGCATCAACAAGTGAGAGCGAGTCAATGTCACTGAGCGCTTCAGTTTCAACAAGTGAGAGTGAATCGACGTCAATCAGTGATTCAGAATCGATAAGCGAAAGTACTTCAAGATCATTCAGCGAATCATTATCAGTAAGTAGTTCAGTATCGACAAGTGAATCATTAAGCACATCGGTATTGATTAGTGATATCACTGCGAATTCATTGGCGCCTTTGGCTGGATTCCGAAAAGCACCACATGCGCCATCGTTGACATCGATCAGTCAATCTGATTCAAGTACAGTACATGCGAGCGAGCCTAAGTCGACAAGTGACTCGGTTTATACAAGTGAATCGTTATCACATACGCCAACACTAGACAGTATTGTGATGAAGGATGTGCCGAGAATAGCTACACATGCTAAAGGACAACTTCCGGATACAGGTCAATCGTCACCTTCTGATAATGTGGGTATGATTGGAGCAATTACTGCAATACTCGGTGGATTAGGTTTCATGAAACGATCTAGAAAAGACAAACATCAAGAATAATAGACACGATTATAAGTAATAAAACATGTGTTAGAGAGACATGGGGCAGGGACTCAGCGAATGATCAAGTGCTATCCCTTCTCCTATTGTCTCTTTGGCATTATGTGAAAAAGAGGTCTAAAGTGAAGAAAAATTTATTACATCGTATTTTTTATCAGTACGAATATAAAATTGTTTATAAAAGAGCAGCGTTTACGTTGTTTATTTTATTGATATACATATTAGGCAGCCACATGACGATTGTAGATCAATCAGATATGCGGATGCATGACGAGACATTTTATCGTCTAGCTGTTTCAAATGTAGGTGGAAATATTAATACCTTGAATGTATTTACATTGGGTTTAGGTCCGTGGTTGACAGCTTTGGTGATTCTAATGCTATGGCGCTATCGCAATAGTGAGAAGATGTTGCGACAGACACGTAGAGAACGTCATCGTCAAGAGAAGTGTTTAACGGTTGTTTTCAGTCTCATACAGGGATACTTCGTTATTCATCAATATATACGAATGGAACAACTTGAGAAGGTCAATATATGGATGTTGTTACTTGTTCTTGTCACAGGAACAATGTTGCTTATTTGGTTGGCAGATCAAAATGTGCGGTATGGCATAGCAGGTGCAATGCCTATTGTTTTGTTAAGCATTATTAGGACACTTTTTTATCAAAAGATGCCTTCCTTTTCAATGGATGGTCGTACGATGGCTATCGTTATGGGTGCTATTGTGATGATTATGGTTATTTTATTATTTTTAGAATTGGTAGAGTATCGATTGGGATACTTTAACATCATGCAGGTGGAACAAACGCAAGTGACATCATTTGTTGCTTGGAAGCTGAACCCAGCTGGGAGTATTGCGATTATGATGAGCTTATCTGTTTATATTTTGCTGAATAGCTTGTTTAATATGGGGATTTATTTTTTGACTGGCACAATTAAAACGATATCTGTTACGCAGTTGAGTCATCCAGTAGGAGTTACCTTATATATTGTTGTACAGATCTTGTTGGGATACGGACTTTCACGATTGCTCATTAATACAAAGCTCAAGGCAAAGGAGTTTTTGAAAGCAGGGCATTATTTTGATGGCATTTCACCGGGCGTAGAAACTGAAACATATCTTCATCAAAAGGCACGTATTATCTGTTGGATGGGAACACTCATTGTTGGCATGATTATGGGAGTGCCACTCTATTTGTCGTTGATGTTGCCGCATTTGTCACAACAAGTTTATATTGCAATTCAATTGATGATCTTAATATATATCGGTATGAATATCGCAGAGACGATGCGTACCTATTTCTATTTTGATAAATATCGACAGTTTTTAACAAAATATTGGTAAGGAGATTAGGATGAAGTATTTTGTACCGGCTTGGTATGATGCACAGCGATGGTGGCAGAGTAATGCGAAACCACTGATTCATAGACGTACGGTAACCGCCTTTGATGATATGATCAGTCTCATGTCTATGCATCGTAAAAATAAAAGCCCATTTCAATTAATCATACTCAATTATGCACCGGATTTACGTACTTTTCTGCATCGATATGACCTTTATGATGTGGAGTATTGGTCTGTCTTCGATGATATTCAAGGATTTACCCATCGCACACCTCGTGCAGTGGACTATCGTGAGTTGAATTGGCCAGAGGGGACAGCGTTTTTACAAATGTCTCAAATGATACGTGCGTGTATGCCGAATGAGATGTATGCCAATATCCACTTTAACCAAGATGGCTATGTGATATGGATAGAGGTATTTCAACAAAATACTCTACGGTATCGGTATTTGATTGATGATCGTGGTTTTGTATCGAGTGTGATATTTTTTGATGCGTTTGGTGATGAAGTGCAACAACGTTACCTGACAGGTGAAGGTGATTGGATTATACAGGAGTGCTTGAAGTCAGGTAGTGTCTTAGTGAATGCCCGATATCAAGATTATTTTAAACACAATCAATATCAGTCGATGACATCAGTGATTCATGAGTATTTGAAGTCATATTGTACAACGGTACTTGAAGCAGATGATGTCGTTATTGCAGCTGCGGATAAGCGACATCAACAGATGGTTGTATCGCTTTTTGAATTACATAAGCTCTGTTTTTCTGTATTTCAACAGCGGGATTATCTAGACGAACGTGCATTACCTCCTGCTGCTTCCAACATTTACTGGTTAGTGGATACCCTTGAGAATGAGCGAATATTAACAGCGCATCAGGCAGTTGTGCAAGGGGGACACCCTGTGATGCGAGTGACACCTTTTGATGTGCAGACGATGTCGAACATTAGTAGTCAACTACACGAAACATATATTGGTGTCTGGTTAGATATTGAAGATGAAACAATGTGTCAAAAGATGTGGTCACAACTAGTTAGTTATCTTGAACAAGATGACACTTTACGCTTAACGCTATTAACGGAAAAGAAACCACATGCACATCCACAATGGATACATGAAGCAATTGCACGTGTGAATACACAGTTGAACACAGAAAATACGGTTTCGGAAACAGAAGCAGATTTAATGGAGCAGCCGGAACCGATTGAGTATGTCAAAATGAAGTATTTACCATTCGAATCTGACTTGGTTGAATCAATTTCAACATTACGTGTTGTGGTGGATTTATCGAAAGAACCTGATTTGTATTTACAAATTTGTTGTTTGAGTGCGGGGCTTCCACAAATCAATCGTTGTGCGACAGACTATGTGATGCATGGAATGAATGGATATATAGTTGCTGGTGAGACGGAGCTTGTGACGGCATTAGATGTGTATTTAAAACATCTGAAAAATTGGAATCAAAGTTATGCCTATGCGATGAAGTTAGCAAAGCAATATACATCAGATAAGATTATTGCGCAGTTAGATGTATTGATAGAAGGTGAAACAGATGGCACGACAATTTAAAGTGTTACAAATCGGTGGTATAGATGAGACGACGTATTTTACGCCACAAAAGGATACAGAATGGCATTTTAGACCGTCGATAGAAGGGGTGAGTGACATTGATGCCTTGGAAGAGTCGGGGCCATTCGACCTCATTTATGTTCAAGCGCCCTATTCAGAGACGTTAATGACCGTTTTAGAGCGTTATAGTGAACCTTATTCAACATATATTGATCAAATATATTGGGATGAACAGTTCGACAATCATTCACTTATTCAACAAAAGATCATTCGTCCGTTCGTTTATCTAGATGAGCGTGATAGACATTGTAAGTTGAGAGCTGTCGCGTTTCCCGGGCAATATGGGGATAAAATCTCGCCTATTCAATGTCAGGTGAATGCTAATTTCAAAGGGAACAGTCATTACGAGGGCAACGATGTATTGGTTGTTCAAGGAGTGTTCGGTCAAGAGATGCGACCACTACTCTCATGGAAACAAAATCTCATCTATGATCATCACAAAATCATACAAGTGTGGCCCCAGTATACAGTGTCGGAAGGTGTCGAAGTTGAGTATCGTTTCCATCTTGTACCATTTAATTCAAACAACGAAGTAGATACGGTGTTTGTTCGTCGGCAAGAAGATTTGAAAGTCCCACTGGAGATTCCACCGAGAGAAGAAGATGCGTATATTGTTGTCAGCATGCATGCAAAAGGACAAGGTGTTATCCGTGTAGGTGCCGTCCACAAACGATGGTCTCGGCTTGATATGGGGCAGTTTATTTTAGGTGGCGAACGCTACGTGAATGAGAATACAGATGAATTTATTCACTATTTTAACCCGGGGGATCGCAAACCACCACTCAATGTATATTTTAGTGGTTATCGCTCTGCGGAGGGATTTGAAGGTTACTTTATGATGAATAAACTCCAGTCTCCCTTCATGCTGATTGGAGATCCACGAACAGAAGGTGGTGCTTTTTATCTCGGTTCAGATTCATATGAACAGGCGATTAAAGATGTTATTCAGAAGCGGTTGGACGAACTTGGTTTTCAAAGAGAGGATCTTATCTTGTCAGGATTATCGATGGGCTCTTTCGGTGCTTTGTATTATGGTGCTCAAATACAACCTGCCGCAGTAGTTGTTGGAAAGCCTTTAGTAAATCTCGGAACCATTGCGGAAAATATGGCACTTGTACGTCCAGAAGATTTCGGAACAGCTCTTGATGTGATTTATAAGAATCAAGGTAACTTGACGGATGAATCGCTCACAATGATGAATCAAAAATTTTGGGATCAGTTTAATCAGGCTGACCTATCAAAGACAACATTTGCGATTTCATATATGGCTCATGATGATTATGACCGACAAGCATTTGATATGATGCTTCCCATTTTAAGCAGACAGCATGCGCGTGTGATGAGTCGTGGTGTTCCAGGCCGTCATAATGATGATTCATCAACGATTACAAGTTGGTTTGTAAATTTTTTTCATATGATTCTGGCGCAACAGTTTGGAAGGGGACGGAAACATGCAAAATAAAAGTCATGTCATTCGATGGACAGAGATTACCTCCGATACGTTTATGTATGGAACACGGTTGACATTTCATGAGAATGAAACAGTGTTTGAAAATGAACGCATGCCTTCGGGAGTTATCATGCACACATGGAAGATGATAACAGATTATACAGCGGAGAAAATGGTACCGCAGTTACCTATTTTGAAGCATGGAAAAACATATCGTTTTCGCTTTGACTATGATGTGATCCCTGAAGGACACCTTTATGCGAAAATGATCTTCAAACGACGAAATGGTTCGGAATTAGAACCGGTCATCATTAAAAGTAAAGAGATTGTAGTGACCTACCCAACAGAGGCCTTTACATATGAATTACAACTGATTAATGCGGCTGCGACTAGAGTACATTTTCGATCGATTGAAGTCAGTGCGTACGATGAGAATGATGGGGATAAACCAGAACTTTATATTTCTCGCATATATCAAGAAAGTGGACATAGTACAGTGATGAATGTCATTTTTCAGGAATCTGATGGACTGTCACGAGATGTGATTGCAGGATGGGACAATGTGATTCTCATTGAGCATTGGGACCTTGATGTGAGAGATACGATTGTGTATTGCTTACGTCCATTACAACAAGGGTATCATCTTAATTTTATCGGATATGATCAGCAATCGAATCGAATGGCATATGATTTAGCAGCAGCTATGGGAGAGACAGCTTGGGTGACAGAAAGTGTGTCCGAAAAGGTGGCAACAGTGGAAGTAAGACAATACGGACGAACAACTGTATTTGATTTTCCGATGTCGATTGTCACACCTTTGTTGCAACCAAGTCATCAGCTGCAATATTTGGATATGGAACAGTTGAATGGAGGGACGTATGATGAGACGACAGATGGATAGGATCGTCAATAAACGACGATTATCCCGACTAAAGAAGACGTTGAAGCAAATCAATGATTATCAGGATACGTTTCGACAAGCGTGTGATGAGACGTTGAAACGCCAGACGCAAATATTTCGTAAACGACTTGCGGATGGAGAGACACTCACATCTCTGTTGCCAGAAGCATACGCGGTGATACGTGAAGCGAGTTGGCGTGTGCTCGGGATGTATCCGAAAGATGTACAAGTGCTAGGTGCGATTGTATTGCATGAAGGACATATTGCTGAGATGCAGACGGGTGAGGGAAAGACGCTCACTGCAACGATGCCTCTCTATTTGAATGGTTTGACGGGGCGGGGAGCGTATCTAATCACGACGAATGATTACTTAGCACGACGTGATTGTGAAGAGATGACGCCATTGTTTGAATGGCTTGGGTTATCTATTTCTCTCGGTTTTGTCGATGAACCTGATTATGAGTATGCACCAGGTGAAAAAGCGGCGATCTATGTGCATGACATTATTTATACAACGAATGGGCGCTTAGGGTTTGATTATTTGATTGATAATCTTGCTGATGGTATCGAATCGAAGTTTTTACCATCGCTCTACTATGGAATTATTGATGAAGTCGATTCGATCGTTTTAGATTCGGCGCAAACACCGTTAGTCATATCAGGTGCACCACCACGACTGCAGTCGAATCTTTTCGGAATTACAAAGGCGTTTGTAGAGACATTGGAAGAAGATGTTCACTATGAAGTTAAGAAAGATGAACAGGCGATATGGCTAACACAAAAAGGGGTGACAGAAGCTAATCACTACTTCGGTGTTGAAAATATTTATGAAAAAGAACTGTTTGATCTCGTGCGTAATATCAATTTGGCGTTAAGAGGGCGTCATCTTTTCGAGGCGAATTTAGATTATTTTCTATTCAACGGTGAAGTCGTATTGATTGATCGTATCACAGGACGTATGTTGCCAGGGACAAAGCTACAATCCGGTCTACATCAAGCGATTGAAGCGAAAGAAGGTGTCGACATATCGGAGGACATGAGTGCCATGACGACAATTACATTTCAAAACTTATTCAAGCAATTTGAAGTGTTTGCTGGAATGTCAGCAACGAGTAAACTTGGCGAGAAAGAGTTTTTGGATCTATATAGTAAAGTCGTTGTGCAAATTCCAACGGATAAGCCGATTGAAAGGGTGGATATGTCTGATCGTGTGTTTAAAGACATTGAAATGAAAAACGAAGCGATTGTTGAACGTGTGTGTACACTTCATCAGCAAAAACGTCCGGTGTTATTAATCACACGCACTGCGGAAGTAGCAGAATATTTTTCTATGCAGTTTTTTGAACGCCATATTCCGAATAACTTGTTGATTGCGCAAAACGTGGCGAAAGAAGCACAGATGATTGCGGAAGCGGGACAACTTGGAGCAGTGACTGTTGCGACGAGCATGGCCGGACGTGGAACAGATATTAAACTAGGGGACGGTGTAAAGGCATTAGGCGGTCTTGCGGTTATTGTGAGTGAACATATGGAGAATAGTCGTGTCGATCGACAGCTTCGAGGACGTGCTGGACGTCAAGGAGATCCAGGAACGTCTCAATTTTACATTTCACTAGAAGATTATATCGTCGAACGATGGGGCAAGCACAAGTTGTTAGAAGATGGGAAACTAGACCGAGTGGATGACGAAATGTTACGAGAGAGTCGGTTGTTTCAACAACGTGTGAAGCAGATTGTCACACGGGCACAACGTGTGTCGGAAGAACAAGGAGAGCAAGTTCGAGAGATGGCGAATGAATATGAGAAAAGTATTAGTGCACAAAGAGACATTGTCTATGCTGAGCGTAATCGCGTACTTCAACAAGAAGCATTTAGTATGGAGACATTGAGCATGCTGGCACGAGAGGTGTTTCAAGATGCGTACTATCAACATCAATTACATAAACATACAGCATTGAGAACATATATTTACCAACATATCAGTTTTCAATATGACGGTGATCTGAATGGCATGAACTTACATAATAAGCAAGCAGTAGTAGACATGCTAGTGGCATTATTTGAAGATCGCTTAGTTGAACAAGAACGAGTTATTGGCAATCATTACATGTATGTCCGATTTATGCAAAAGGTTATTCTCAAAGCAATTGACAGCCATTGGATTGATCAAGTAGATACGTTGCAACAACTCCGCAGTAATATTAACAACAGGCAAAATGGTTCACGTAACGCTATTTTTGAATATCATAGAGTCGCATTAACATCTTTTGAAATGATGTGTGATGCCATAAAAGCACAAGTTGTAAACAATTTATGTCAAAGTGTGCCGACGTTTGATAAAAAAGGCAAACTCTTCGTACACTTTCCAAAATAAGAGGTGAAAGAAAAGGTGACAATTTATAATATTAACTTTGGTATCGGTTGGGCGAGTAGTGGTGTCGAATATGCACAAATGTACAGAGCCAAGCTACTACGTGCAATCAGTGCACCGATGAAGTTTGTATTTTTAGAGTTTATCAGCAATGAAAATATTCAAACATTGACGGAAAATATAGGATTTCAAGACGATGAAGTCATATGGCTTTATCAATATTTCACAGACATACGCATTGCACCGACAACGTTTACGGTACAAGACATTCTCAAAGATGTAGCGGAACCAGTCGTACATGAAACGCAAGAAGGAAAAGTGAGACGTTTGTATTTCGAAGGTCAACAAAGCTTCATCACCTGTTACTTAAAAAATGAAGGATCAGAAATTGTTGATCGTGCAGAATTTGTTATTAATGGCATGCTTGTACGTAAAGATTATTATAGCTATGTACGCACGTTCTCTGAATACTATGCGCCGAGTAATAACGTTGCAAAGCTTTATATGCGTCAGTTTTACAATGAAGCAGGGACGATTGCATTTACTGAATATATTGATGGTGACACAAACTTATATGTCTTTCCAGATCAAAAGTTTTATAGTCGAGAAGCATTCGTGTCTTACTTCTTTCAACAACTTAATCTAACGTCAGAAGATATCATTATCATTGATCGTTCGACAGATGTTGGACAAGCAATTCTTCAGAACAAAGGGGACAGTGAAGTAGGTATCGTTGTACATGCCGAACATTTCAGTGAGCACGCAACAGATGATGATCATATCTTGTGGAATAATTATTATGAATATCCCTTTGCACAACATAAAGAGATTGATTTTTATATCACTGCGACAGAACGACAAAATCAAATCTTAACTGCACAATTTAAAAAATATTTGGATGCAGAGCCGAAAATCGTCACAATCCCTGTTGGAAGTCTACCAGAGTTGAGATACCCAGATAAAAAAAGAGTGCCCTATACATTGATTACAGCGTCTCGATTAGCGAGTGAAAAACATATCGATTGGTTGATACGTGCGGTAGTAATCGCCAAGCAATCATTACCAGAATTACAATTTGATATATACGGAGAGGGTGGACAGAGAAAAGCACTAGCATCGCTTATCGAAGAACAAGATGCTCAAGATTATATTCATTTGAAAGGGCATGTGCATCTTGAAAAAGTGTATGCCAACTATAAGTTGTTTGTTTCTGCATCAACGAGTGAAGGGTTCGGTTTAACATTGTTAGAAGCTGTCGGTTCAGGATTGGGTATGATTGGGTTCGACGTCAACTATGGGAATCCTACCTTTATTCAACATGAAAAAAATGGCTACTTAATACCAGTCAACCCAAAAGAAGACAGCACACAACATATCATCACAACGTATGCAGCACATATTGTTCGGTTTTTTGAACGTGGCCCCAACCAACCGCATCGTACGTCTTATCGATTGGCACGTCCTTATTTAACGACAGAAATCCAACAAAAATGGCAAGATTTGATTTCGGAGGTATGGCATGATTAATTTATTTGAACACTTTGATAAAGCAGCGCGCACATTGTATCAAACGCTCAAACTTGCTGGGCACAATAATAAAACGATTGTATTAGAAGATGACGGCTTTTTGCCAGAACAGATTTTGACACCGTATCGCTTTTTTTCACAGTATCAGGTGCGAGGTCATCACAAGGCACTTTATTTCAATCAAGTACAAGTACCGCGTTATTGGGAAATTATCGGCAATAATACCGAAGCAACAGTGAATGATATGGGCAAGGTCCGTGCATACATTCGCTATTACCGTGGTTCGAAACCACGTATTGTGAGTCACGTCGAATGGTTAGATGATGCTGGGCGTTTACAGTATGTCGATCACTATACACAACACGGTGTCCGTTTTGCACAAACAGTTTATGATTTGACAGGAAACAAAATCTTTCGCAAATATTTAGATCAGCAAGGCCATGAAGTGATTTATGAAAACTTTGTTGCGCAATCTGTTATCGTGAACTGGCAAGGACAATCACATCACTTCAATCATAAAATTGCGTTCATTCACTTTTTTCTACGTGAAGCAGGAATCGCTATGAATCAGTTTGTCATCAATTCACTAGGGCTCCCATTTTCTATCCTATATCGTTTGAATGAGCCAGGGCATGATTTGTTATTCTGGCAAGAAAAGAGTGGTGGCCATATGCCGGGTAATATGTCGTTAATGCTACAAGAAGAGAACATACGTGACTACCATGTCATTGTGCCGGATCAACGAGAATATGACATATTATCACAACAATTAGATACACAGGCACAACAGCGACTGTTACGCGCTGGATACCTTTATGAATATGCACGAACGAACCAATATACAGCTAATATTTTAACGATGACGAACTCGGGTCAAATTCATCATTTGACAGACATTGTGCAAGCATGTCCAAAGGCGACCTTTCATATCGGGGCAGTGACCGAGATGTCTGACGTTCTGATGGCGATGGATCAATATCCGAATGTACGTCTGTACCCAGCGATTGAGCGCGCTACGGTCGATAAGTTATATCACGAGTGTGACGTCTATTTAGACATCAATGAAGGTGGCGAGATTATTGACGCTGTACAACGGGCATTCGATCATGACATGCTCATATTAGGCTATCGAGTCAACGCACATAATATGAATGTAACGGCACCGGAAAATCTCTTTGATAAAGATAATCATGCAGCGCATCTGATTGAAGCATTGAAAGACATTCAAAGAAAGAAACGTTACTTCAAAGTACGACACAATTATCAAAAAGCACATGCACATGAAATCACTGATAAAGCTTTCAATCAAGTGATGACACGTGTGATTCCTTAATAAGCATCTTTAAAAGAGTGGTGTTTTCAAAATATCACTCTTTTTTATGCATGATTTGACAAATATACTTGTCTTTTTGACCTATTTATTATACGCTTTATATAAATGATAGATATCGAAAAAGAGAGAAGGGAGATATTTTATGAAGGTGATGCGTTTCATATTATCCATGTTGTTCGGTGGTCTCATTGGTGGCTTTGTCGGTTTGTTTTTCGCTGATACAAAAGGATTTCGCTTTTTAACAGAGTTTCATTTTGTAGACGATTGGACGATGTCAATCATCGGATATATGGTTCTAGCTGTGATTGCAGGATTATTTCTCTATCAACTATGGTTACAAAAACACATTCTAAAAAAGAAGAAAGAAATGACACAAACAATGACTGATGTATGTACAGAAACAGATCAGATGGAGTCTCGTTTATCATTGTTATTTTGGCGTGTTGGAGCCATCAATCAGTTCAACGTGTTGTTGAGTTTTATTTTCATGATATTTGCAGTACTGAATAACAGCAGCTCAATTATGTCAGTATTAATGATGATCATCTTCGTCATTGCAAGTTTTAGTACCATACCATACAGTCTCTTCGTTAGAAAGTATGATGTACGATTTCCAAAAGTAGGTGAGAAACAGTACACTGAAAAAGTATTAGCATTAATGGATGAAGGAGAACGACATATTACACTAGTATCTATGTATAAAGTGTATACGATGAATAGTGCTTTTCTAATGATTGGTATTTTATTACTTAGTTTCTTTTCCATTGAATCAGGCGTCAATCAATCTTTAGGACTTATCATCTTAGTGTTCTTATTCGCGTACAATATATTTGGCTATCTCTTAAGAGTGCGCAAATTTTATAAGTAAGGTAGGGATAATTATGAAAATAAAAGAAGTTATATCTAAAATACTTGAACTAGAAGTCAATATAAATGTTATTTTTTATAGTGTCCTGTTCGCATTTATTTTAAGTATATTGTTCACACCTTTTCTAGCAATTCCAATGGGGATCTTATTGGCATTTTATATGGATGATCAACTTGAATAAGTTGTGATGTATTAACAATTAAATAAGTTTTAAAAGCAATAATCTTATCATAATAAGGTTATTGCTTTTTATTTTGTTTTGTGCAAATGACTTAAATTTATATATTGAGTTTATAAAATTATGTAATAGTCTAAAATATAAAGTAGGATAAAAGTTGCATGTTAATAAAATCACCTTTATTGTTAAATAATATAACTAAAATTAAAAAATTGTATCTCTGCAGATCGTATAGAAAAGAACTTATAGATAGAAATATAGTTTCATACCAACTCAAGACACCACTTTCGATTCGTTTCTCATTTGTATACATCAATTTAGAAGTTATTAACGACTATTCCCATTTATTAACAATATCCAACACATTTGCTCATGTAATTATCGAAACATAATTTAATCACAGTCATCATAGGTCACTTATATTAGGAGGTTTTATTTAATGAATAACAAGAATAATTTTTTATCTAATCGTCTCAATAAATATTCGATTAGAAAAGTCAACTTTGGAACAGCATCACTACTCATCGGTGCAACATTACTATTCGGTGTCAACAACGATGTACAAGCATCTGAAAAGATGACAAATAGCGCCGTTTCAGAAGGTCAAATGGGAGCTGACAGTTTAGACGCATCTGACGTAGAAACACCAGACGTTTCTGAACAAACAGAAACGCCAGAAGACGTACAATCAGAACCAACGGGAACTGAGACGACAGAGGCCTTATCAGAACAAGAAACAACCGTTACGTCTGATTCTGAAACAACAGATGTAGTGACAGATGAAAATTATACGCAAGCAGTACCGGAAGAGAAAGCAACTGAAGAACAAACTGAAGTAGCAAAAAAAGAAGAATCAACAACAGAAGAAAAGTCTATTGAATCGCAAGAAGTAACGCAATCAACGGAAGAAAGTAAACAAGAAAGTGCGACAGAAATCTCAGAAGTGTCAGAAGCAATTTCAGAAGTAAAACAACCTGCTGAGAATCAAGTAGCGAATGAAACTACAACACCAGAAGAAGTAGTGACAGCGGGTGAAACTGTTCAATCTAATGAAACAGTAGAAACACCAGACGTGCCAGCGACACGATATGATGCGGCAGTGGCGCTATCTGAAGAGTTAGAGAAAAATAAATCATATGCAACAACAAGTGGTACAGCATTCCGTTCAGTTTTCCGCAGCGCTCCAACAACACGTGCAGCGGAAACTTATACAGGGAAAATCATTGATTACCCAGGTGACTTAGTTCAAAAAATAGATGATCCATCGACAGCACTTGCGCCAGGTAATATTAACTTTTCTCCAAGGTTTGTAGACGGAAAAAGTAAGTCGTATGCCTTCTTAGTAAATCCAGATGGTACGATTACGAAGAAACAGCTTGCAACAACAAGTAGTGGTGGTGTAGTTGCATACAGGGGGACATATGTTGAGTTGAATACTAATACACCAGAAGCATATGTATATTTGAGTAATGTCGGTATTGCGGATGGTCATATTGTAGATGCCATTGCGAAAGTATCTGTCATCCCATCAAAAGACGGAGATGCGGCGAATACGCGATATTTCTTTATGTCAGGTAGAGACTATCTTTCTCTTGCTTCAAAAAATGGTGGAGGTGCAAAAGTAGACTTAACGTTTGTAGAACACAAAGATCAAAGTGAGTTTGATAACTTATATAATACAGTTCAAACATCACAAACGACTAAAGATGTATTACTTCAACAACTGAATAATATCAAAGGAGTAGAAACACCAGTCAGTGGTCTATTAAACGTCTATGACTTAGATGATTACAGTGCAATTAAGAGTAAAGAATCGAGAAAGTCAATTACGTTTGAACGTGATCAAGTAAGTAATCTTTATGTAAGTAATGAAGCAAGACAAAAAGCATCAGCTTTAATGGAGCTAACTGGAGACAATTTAACCATTACATCAGGGCCTGATGGAAGAGGGGGTACTTATGATAACAATAAACGTGTGACAGTGACATTTGAAAACCAAAGTCAATTGAACTATACAATCACAGGTTCAGGGGATGAAGGCCCTGCATTCCACCCTGATGGTCTTTTATTATTACAAGTACCACCATATCATGTGGAAGATATATCGATAACAACAGGGCAAGACGACCAATTCGTCATACATCAAACAGTTCCAATGCGTGATGTAAGAAAAACGAACACATTACCAACAGATCTTACGTTAGGTGTTCAAGCACCAGAAGGCGTTAAGCTGACGTTAAAAGAAAATACAACATCATTGTTTACAGCAGACAAGAGTGCGAGCACGGACAATAACTTAAAAATTGTTCCTGGTAGAAACGGCAATAAAGATTTAAGTTTATTGAAAAATGCAACGTACTATAACAAGATTTATGACTTACCAATCACAGCAAGTCATGACTTGACTTTAGCGGATATTGAGAACAACACGACAAAATGGTAAACATTTCAAAAGTACTATGATAAAGACGAAGAAGTCTTAAAAGTACCACTTACTTACACATTTGATAATAGTGCAGAGCAGTGGGATAATCTCACAACAGATAAAAGCCATGCGGTGATGAATGTTTCAGACGATATTAAAAATACGTTGCGTAGAATTGATGAAGCTGCAGCCGCAGTGGAAGAAGCAAAGAAAGCGGATCAAGCTGCGAAAGATGCATTAGCTAAAGCGAATAACAATGGCTTAATTACCCCAACAGAAGTAGAGACATTAAATGCAGCACAACAAAATGCAGTAGCTAAGAAAACAGCAGCAACAAATATCGTCAATCAATTACCAGCAGCATATAAAGGTGACATGCCAACAACATTAGCAGGTTTAACAGGTATTGATATACCGTCTGTAACGGACCAAAATGAAAATGGTATTGCTGATGATTACGAAGCAGCTTTGACAGCAGTGGAAGCAGCTATGACAGCAGTGGAAGCAGCTATGACAGCAGACGAAGACGTGAAAGCAGAACTAGTGAAGGCAAATGAAGATGGTTTAATCACACCAACAGAGAAAGCAGAGTTAGAACGTCTACAACAAGACGTAGTAGACAAGAAAGCAGCAGCAGAAGAAATAGTCAATGCCTTACAAGAAGATCAAAAAGGCATCTTACCAGCAGAGTTAGAGAAACTAGAGGGAATTACAATTCCAAAAGTGAACGACTCAGACGCCAACGGCGTAGATGACGAAGTGGACGCGCAACGTAAAGAAGCGGAAGCAGCAGTCGAAGCGGCAAAAGTGGCAGACCAAGCCGCAAAAGATGCGTTGGCAGAACTAAGTAAAGATGGATTAATCACGCCAACGGAAAAAGCAGAATTAGAACGACTTCAACAAGAAGCAGTAGAGAAGAAAGAAGCAGCTACGGAAAAAGTCAACGTATTACCAGAGAAGCAAAAAGGTGATATGCCAACAACATTAGCAGGTTTAACAGGTATTGATATACCGTCTGTAACGGACCAAAATGAAAATGGTATTGCTGATGATTACGAAGCAGCTTTGACAGCAGTGGAAGCAGCTATGACAGCAGACGAAGACGTGAAAGCGGAATTAGTGAAGGCAAATGAAGATGGTTTAATCACACCAACAGAGAAAGCTGAGTTAGAACGCCTACAACAAGATGTAGTAGACAAGAAAGCAGCAGCAGAAGAAATAGTCAATGCCTTACAAGAAGATCAAAAAGGCATCTTACCAGCAGAGTTAGAGAAACTAGAGGGAATTACAATTCCAAAAGTGAACGACTCAGACGCCAACGGCGTAGATGACGAAGTGGACGCGCAACGAGACGCAGCAAAAGCAGCAGTAGAAGAAGCGAAAGTGGCAGATCAAGCCGCGAAAGATGCGTTAGCAGAATTAAGTAAAGATGGATTAATCACACCAGAAGAGAAGAAAGGACTTGAGAAACTCCAACAAGCTGCAGTAGATAAGAAAGCCGAAGCAACAGATAAGGTTGAAGCGTTACCAGCCGATCAAAAAGGCGAGTTACCAACAGAGTTGTCTAAGTTGGATGGTATAGAAATTCCAGACATTAATGATAATGACGCTAACGGCGTAGCCGACGAAGTGGATGAACAACGTAAAGAAGCGAAAGCGGCAGTGGAAGCGGCAAAAGTGTTAGACCAAGCCGCAAAAGATACATTAGCAGAATTAAGTAAAGGTGGATTAATCACACCAGAAGAGAAGAAAGGACTTGAGAAACTCCAACAAGCTGCAGTAGATAAGAAAGCCGAAGCAACAGATAAGGTTGAAGCGTTACCAGCCGATCAAAAAGGCGAGTTACCAACAGAGTTGTCTAAGTTGGATGGTATAGAAATTCCAGACATTAATGATAATGACGCTAACGGCGTAGCCGACGAAGTGGATGAACAACGTAAAGAAGCGAAAGCGGCAGTGGAAGCGGCAAAAGTGTTAGACCAAGCCGCAAAAGATACTTTAGCAGAATTAAGTAAAGATGGATTAATCACACCAGAAGAGAAGAAAGGACTTGAGAAACTCCAACAAGCTGCAGTAGATAAGAAAGCCGAAGCAACAGATAAGGTTGAAGCGTTACCAGCCGATCAAAAAGGCGAGTTACCAACAGAGTTGTCTAAGTTGGATGGTATAGAAATTCCAGACATTAATGATAATGACGCCAACGGCGTAGATGATGAAGTGGATGAACAACGTAAAGAAGCGGAAGCAGCAGTGGAAGCGGCAAAAGTGGCAGACCAAGCCGCAAAAGATGTGTTAGCAGAATTAAGTAAAGATGGCTTAATTACGCCAACGGAAAAATCAGAATTAGAACGACTTCAACAAGAAGCAGTAGAGAAGAAAGAAGCAGCTACGGAAAAAGTCAACGTATTACCAGAGAAGCAAAAAGGTGATATGCCAACAACATTAGCAGGTTTAACAGGTATTGATATACCGTCTGTAACGGACCAAAATGAAAATGGTATTGCTGATGATTTCGAAGCAGCTTTGACAGCAGTGGAAGCAGCTATGACAGCAGACGAAGACGTGAAAGCGGAATTAGTGAAGGCAAATGAAGATGGTTTAATCACACCAACAGAGAAAGCTGAGTTAGAACGCCTACAACAAGATGTAGTAGACAAGAAAGCAGCAGCAGAAGAAATAGTCAATGCCTTACAAGAAGATCAAAAAGGCATCTTACCAGCAGAGTTAGAGAAACTAGAGGGAATTACAATTCCAAAAGTGAACGACTCAGACGCCAACGGCGTAGATGACGAAGTGGACGCGCAACGAGACGCAGCAAAAGCAGCAGTAGAAGAAGCGAAAGTGGCAGATCAAGCCGCGAAAGATGCGTTAGCAGAATTAAGTAAAGATGGATTAATCACACCAGAAGAGAAGAAAGGACTTGAGAAACTCCAACAAGCTGCAGTAGATAAGAAAACCGAAGCAACAGATAAGGTTGAAGCGTTACCAGCCGAACAAAAAGGCGAGTTACCAACAGAGTTGTCTAAGTTGGATGGTATAGAAATTCCAGACATTAATGATAATGACGCTAACGGCGTAGCCGACGAAGTGGATGAACAACGTAAAGAAGCGAAAGCGGCAGTGGAAGCGGCAAAAGTGTTAGACCAAGCCGCAAAAGATACTTTAGCAGAATTAAGTAAAGATGGATTAATCACACCAGAAGAGAAGAAAGGACTTGAGAAACTCCAACAAGCTGCAGTAGATAAGAAAGCCGAAGCAACAGATAAGGTTGAAGCGTTACCAGCCGATCAAAAAGGCGAGTTACCAACAGAGTTGTCTAAGTTGGATGGTATAGAAATTCCAGACATTAATGATAATGACGCTAACGGCGTAGCTGACGAAGTGGACGCGCAACGTAAAGAAGCGGAAGCGGCAGTGGAAGCAGCGAAACAAGCAGATGAAGCTGCGAAAACAGCGTTGGCAGAATTAAGTAAAGATGGCTTAATTACGCCAGCTGATAAAGCAGAATTAGAACGACTTCAACAAGAAGCAACAGCGAAGAAAGCCGAAGCAACAGATAAGGTTGAAGCGTTACCAGCTGATCAAAAAGGTGAGTTACCAACAGAGTTGTCTAAGTTGGATGGTATAGAAATTCCAGACATTAATGATAATGACGCCAACGGCGTAGCTGACGAAGTGGATGAGCAACGTAAAGAAGCGGAAGCGGCAGTGGAAGCAGCGAAACAAGCAGATGAAGCTGCGAAAACAGCATTAGCAGAATTAAGTAAAGATGGCTTAATTACGCCAGCTGATAAAGCAGAATTAGAACGACTTCAACAAGAAGCTGCTGACAAAAAGGCAACGGCGACAGAAAAAGTAGAAGCACTTCCTGCAGATCAAAAAGGTGAGTTACCATCAGAGTTAGACAAACTAGACGGCATTGAAATTCCAAAAGTAACAGATGCCGACGAAAATGGCATTGATGATGATACAGACGCGCAACGTGCAGATGCGGAAAAAGCAGTGGAAGAAGCGAAGAAAGCGGATCAAGCTGCGAAAGATGCGTTAGCGAAAGCAAATGAAGATGGCTTAATCACGCCAACAGAAAAAGCTGAACTAGAAAAACTACAACAAGATGCGACGGATAAGAAAGCTGCGGCAACAGAAAAAGTCGATGCGTTACCAGCCGATCAAAAAGGTGACTTACCATCAGAATTAGATAAGTTGGACGGAATTACAATTCCAGAGATTAATGATAAAGATGAAAATGGAATTGCTGATGATACAGATGCCCAAAAAGCAGATGCAGAAAAAGCGGTTGAAGCTGCTAAGAAAGCAGACCAGGCAGCAAAAGACGCATTAGCTAAAGCAAATGAAGATGGATTAATCACGCCAACCGAAAAAGCTGAGCTAGAAAAACTCCAACAAGATGCGGCGGATAAGAAAGCTGCGGCAACAGAAAAAGTCGATGCGTTACCAGAAGATCAAAAAGGTAATTTACCATCAGAATTAGATAAGCTAGACGGAATTACAATTCCAGAAGTAAACGATTCTGACGAAAATGGTATCGCTGATAATGTAGATGCTCAACGTGCAGATGCGGAAAAAGCGGTAGAAGAAGCGAAGAAAGCGGATAAAGCAGCAAAAGATGCATTGGCAAAAGCGCAAGCAGATGGCATCATTACAGCGGAAGAAAGAGCTGAGTTAGAACGACTTCAAAAAGATGCGCAAGTGAAGAAAGCAACAGCAACAGAAAAAGTAGAAGCATTACCAGCCGATCAAAAAGGTGACTTGCTAGAAGAACTTGATAAGTTAACTGGTATTAAAGTCCCAGAAGTAACTGATATCGGTGATAGTGATAAACCGGGTGATCATTCAGATACAGAAAATAAACCAGGTAAAGACACTAAATCAGGTGACAAGCAAGAAAAACCAGATGGCACTATCTCTTCACCAATGAAGCCAACAGAAAAAGACAATGATACAATCACTGAAGATGGAGAGACAATTGAGAAAGAAACACCGTCTCAAATAGATTCAGAAGGTAAAAAACAAACACTTCATGAATTACCAAAAACAGGACAAGATTCACAGCAACCAATTACATTATTTGGTGGATTAATCACTGCTTTAGGTGGACTATTGTTCTTCAGAAGACGTAAAAAAGAAAAAGAAAGTAAATAGGCACTAACTACAAGAAGCAGCAGAACCATTAACAGGTCTGCTGCTTCTTTCTTATTAGATAAACAAATAAACCTCTCTCCTTAAGGCGTAATGTCCTAAGGGGAGAGGTTTATTTTATAGATTAATATTCGATATTTGGCATTTTGTTAACATGTTGTTGATAACGTTTTAACGCAGCTACTGCTCCACCAAGAATAATTGAAATAACAACTAATTTTTTCATACCGGTGTGCACTCCTTTTATTCGTAATAGTTCAATTCTAAGTCTTTAGAAGTTTGTTCACGTGTTTTGCGCATTAATGCTTCATCATCGATTAATGATTTGCCGTATGAAGGAATCATTTTTTGGATTTTAGCTTTCCAAGCTGATAATTCTTCAGGGAAGTTGCGTTCGATTACTTCTAATGCAACTGATACTGAAGTTGATGCTCCTGGTGATTCGCCAAGTAATGCAATAACAGTATGATCTTCAGAGTTCACAACCTCTGTACCGAATTGGATAAATCCTTTGCCGTATTCTTCAGTATCTTTGATAACTTGAACACGTTTACCAGCAGTGTATAATTCCCAATCTTCGTCACGTGCTTCAGGCACAAACGTACGTAAGTGGTTCATACAACCTTCTTTTGTCATTAAAATTTGATCAAAAGAGTACTTGATTAACGGTAGGTTTTTCGCAGCTGATGCTAACAATGTTGTGATATTGTAAGGTTTCACAGACTTGAATAAGTCTAAGTTTGAACCGTTCTTCAAGAACTTAGGTCCAACACTTGCGAATGGTCCGAATAAGATTGTTTTCTTACCATCGATGTAACGTGTATCCAAGTGAGGGACTGTCATTGGAGGTGTGCCAGGTGGTTCTTTACCGTAAACTTTCACCCCGTGTTCTTCAATAACAGATGGGTTTGTACATGCTAAGAATTGACCTGTGATTGGGAATCCACCCAAGTTTTTACTTTCAGGGATACCTGTTTTTTGTAATAACGGAATCGCTCCGCCACCAGCACCGATAAAGATAACATCTGCAATTTCAGTTTGAACGTTACCTGTTTTACGGTTGCGTACTTTTACTTCCCATTTGCCATCTTCACGACGGTGGAAGTTAGTTACTTCGTGGTTATAATGAACTGCTGCATTCGGGTGTTTTTCAATGCTGCGTGCCATTTTACGTGTTAACTCACCGAAGTTTACGTCTGTACCTTCATCAATTTTGCTTGCTGCCATGATGTCACTTGCACTGCGACCTTTCATCATTAATGGCATCCATTTTCTCATTACTTCGATATCTTCTGTATATTCGATATTATCGAACATAGGGAATTGTTTCATCGCTTCGTAACGCTTTTTCAAGAACTTCACGTTGTTTACGCCACGTACGAATGAAATGTGTGGAAGTGGATTGATGAAGTCTCTTGGTGTGTCGATGTTTTTGCTTTTTACAAGATAGCTCCAGAATTGTTTTGAAATCTCAAATTCTTCATTGATACTTTTCGCTTTTTCAATATCAATAGAGCCATCAGGTTGCTGTACTGTGTAGTTAAGCTCACATAGTGCGGCATGTCCAGTACCTGCGTTATGGTTCTCATTTGAACTTTCTTCACCAGGCTGATCTAAACGCTCGTAAAGCTTAATGTTCCAGTCAGGTTCAAGGTCTTTGATCAATGAACCGAACGTTGTGCTGAGTACACCTGCTCCAATAATAATAATATCTTTGCTGTGTTTGCTTGTCATAACGATCACCTTTCTGTTTGGCTTAAGAGCAAGGCATGGGGTTTACCTTGTTATGCTCTATTATATACCAGTCTTTTTTCATTTTAAATGCTATATGCTTAATGATATTAAAAAATATCATATAACTGTCATAATTAATCGGGTGTTGTCGCTTTCAAAGGGAGTATTAAAACATAAAAAGGGTGTATGAGAATAATTATGAGTATATCGGCACTTTTCGTGTTGTGCCCTTTTTGAAGAGGATGGTATCTATTAAAAATCATCCGATAAAATGCGTACAAAAAATGGCAAAATTATGGAGATAATTGGCAGAGTAAAAAACTTTTTGAGAATAGTCATATCAAGGGTTTGAGGAGTGTCTATTTATATAAAATAAATGATTGCTAAATTCATCCTTAAAATGAATGCAAAGTTAATAAGATAAATATTGAATTAATATATCGTAGCACTTACAATTTGATTAAATAAGTCATAAGGTCATCTGATGACTATGACAAATTTATTAAGTTATTGGGGGAATTTAGATGAATGCCTTATTAATGCTTGTAGCGTTAAGTGCAGTAATTGTACCATTCATTTGTTTAGTTGTTTTACGTATGTCTGCACTCGTTGGGATGACGATTAGCACGATCGTTGTCACAATATTAGGTTACTTCGTCTGGGGAATTGAAGGTGGAGTGATTGCTGCCTCATTCCTGCAAGGTGTACATAAAACACTGACGATTATTTTAATTTTATTTGGTGCTTTGGCATTACTTAACACATTGCGTGAAACAAACGCAGTTGCACGTATTAATGCGGGGTTTCAAAATGTATCACATGATATGCGTGTACAAGTGATTATCGTAGCATTTCTATTTGGGTCATTGATTGAAGGTGCATCAGGCTTTGGTACGCCTGCAATGGTAACGGCACCGTTAATGGTTGCACTCGGGTTCAAGCCATTGACAAGTGTTGTAACAGCCTTGATTGCAGACAGTGTTTCTGTATCATTCGGGGCAGTAGGGACGCCAATCATAGTAGGACTCAGTACGTTGAAAGATGCGAATGAAACACTATTCAATATGACAACATTGCGCATTACAGCAATTGACTTGTTAAGCGGTGTGTTTATTCCACTCATTATTGTTGCAACAATGGTAATCTTCTTCGGGAAAGGCAATCGACTCAAGTCGGTGCTAGAAATCGTACCATGGACAATGTTAATTGGTGTTGTTTACGTAGTCACTGCATGGATTTATGCGATGTTGACAGGTCCAGAGTTTGTATCAATCTTAACACCGCTCACAGTTCTTGTAGTGGCTGTTTTGACAGCGAGAAAAGGTATTTTGATGCCGAAAACGATTTGGCAGGATGTACTTGAAGATGGCTATGATACAACAGCTGTATCAGGGAAACATGAGATGAGTCTGTTGTCTGCATGGTCACCTTATCTCATTGTTGTGGCACTCTTGTTACTAACACGTGTGGTCGCACCAGTTAAACATTTTACGACATCTGTATTCAACCTGTCATGGAATGAAATCTTAGGATATGAGCGTATCTCTTCTAGTTGGGAATTGCTCTACTCGCCTGGTACGATCTTACTGTTATCAGCATTTTTAGCGGTACTTATTCAGCGCAAATCAATGCGCAACTTTACAAAAGCTTGTCGTGATTCTATCAGAACAATTCGGATTACAACCATTACGTTGATTGCAACATTGGCAATGGTGCACGTATTCAGCAACTCAGGACTAAACGGTCATGAATTGTTGAGTATGCCGGAATTTATCGCTAACGGTATGGCCAATACATTTGGTGGTGTTTGGCTGGTCATCGCGCCGTTTTTAGGTGCACTCGGTTCTTTCATTACAGGTAGTGCGACAGTATCTACCTTGACGTTCTCACCAATTCAAGCAAACATTGCCCAAGCGATTGGTGCGGATGTTTACACAGTGCTCGGTGCACAAGTGATTGGTGCTGCAGCAGGGAATATGATTTGTGTGCATAACGTTGTTGCGGTATGTGCGGTTGTTAATATGCCGGGTAAAGAAGGCAGTGTGATTAGTAAAACACTCGGTCCTGCTATGTTGTACTGTATATTAGTAGGTATGAGTACATTGATTATGGCAACATTCTTTTTCTAGTAACGTCATAAATATTGAATATTAGCAGAGTGAAAATCTTTAGGGAATAGATTTTCACTCTGTTTTTTGTTGTTTCAAAAAAATAAAAATCCAATAATTATGAAAGCCTTTGCATAACTTGTACATACAAGTTATAATTTGTCTATACAAGATAGAGAGATGAGGAGTGAAGGATATGGCGGTTAAGCGAACAGATGTACAAGATATTATTGAAGCTGTTGGTGGTGCGGAAAATGTACAATCTGCGACGCATTGTGTGACGAGACTCAGATTGGTATTGCATGATGATAGTCAAGTGGATAAAGAAAGATTGAGTGACAATGCGTTGGTCAAAGGGCAGTTTAAAGCTGACAATAAGTACCAAATTGTGATTGGTCCAGGAACAGTGGATGAGGTATACAAAGTCTTTGTTAGCGAGACAGGTACTGAAGCGGTATCTAAAGATGAAGCAAAAGCACAAGCAGCGAAGAAAGGGAATCCGTTACAACGATTAATTAAGCTGTTAGGTGATGTCTTCATTCCTATTTTGCCAGCAATCGTTACAGCGGGTCTGTTATTGGGAATCAATAATGTCTTAACGATGAATTGGACAAAAGGTGCGCCATCGATTGTTGAGCGCTTCCCAGAAATTGCAGATGTTGCGAATATTATTAACGTGATTGCGACGACTGCGTTCATTTTCCTTCCTGCATTAGTAGGTTGGAGTGCAATGCGTGTATTTGGCGGTAGTCCAGTACTTGGGATTGTGTTAGGTCTTGTCTTAATGCATCCACAGTTATTGTCTCAATATGAATTAGGAACAGCTGATGAGATTCCGAAGTGGCATATTTTCGGTCTGGCTATTGAGCAATTGAACTATCAAGGTCAAGTGTTGCCAGTATTAATCGCTGCTTATGTCCTTGCTCAAATCGAAAAGGGAATGAACAAGATTACTCCTGATTCAATCAAATTGTTGGTCGTAGCTCCGGTTGCATTGTTAGTGACAGGATTCTTAGCATTCTTAGTCATTGGACCAGCTGCTTTATGGATTGGTAGAGGTATTACTGTTCCTATCATAGCATTATTCGAAAGTGCCGGTTGGCTCGGTGGTGCCATTTATGGTCTTTTCTACGCACCGCTAGTAATTACAGGGTTGCATCACATGTTCTTAGCAGTGGACTTCCAATTAATCGGCAGTGAATTACAAGGGACTTATTTGTGGCCGATACTCGCACAATCTAATATTGCGCAAGGTTCTGCGGCATTAGGTGCTTGGTATATTTTCAAAAAGCGTAAAATGGCAAAAGAACAAGGTTTGGCAGCAACTTCGAGTTTATCAGGCTTTTTAGGTGTGACGGAACCAGCGATGTTTGGTGTCAACCTACCATTGAAATATCCATTCTTTGCAGGTATCATTACAACAATGTTCACAGGTGCGTTGATTGGCGGCGCTGGCGTACTTGGTAAGGTTGGTGTCGGCGGAGTACCAGCAATTATTTCAATTAATCGTGAATTCTGGGGTATCTTTGCGATTGCAACAGTGATTTCAATGATTGTGCCAGCTATTTTAACGATCATTTTATCAAAATTCAGTCGAGAAAAAACAAAAAAGATGGTAGACAAATCTGAAGAAGTGTAAGTGAATCAAATATAATAAAGGGGAGGAGCTGAATACTTGTGTTTCAGCCCCTTCCTATTGTTTTTTTATGTATATACAACGTTTGGAAGGTGACAGAATGATGAAAGAACAAGATTGGAGAAAATCAGTCGTTTATCAAATTTATCCCAAGTCATTTAACGATACAACTGGTAATGGAGAAGGTGACTTGCGTGGGATTATCGATAAGTTGGATTATTTACAATTTTTAGGTGTCGATTACTTATGGCTGACACCGATTTATGATTCACCAATGAATGACAACGGCTATGATATCAGTAATTATTATGAAATCAATGAACGATTCGGTAATAAATCAGACTTTCGTGAACTACTTGATGCCGCACATGTACGTGGTCTTAAAGTTATCATAGATATTGTGATTAATCATACATCAACAGAACATGAATGGTTCCAATCAGCGAGACAGTCTAAAGAGAGTCCGTATCGAGATTATTACTTTTTCAAGGAATCTCAAGATGGACCACCGACAAATTGGATGTCGAAGTTTGGTGGGAATGCTTGGCAATACGATGCGCAAACAGACGAATATTATTTACATTTGTTTGATGTAACGCAAGCAGACTTAAACTGGGACAATGAAAATGTGCGCAAAGAATTGTACAAAATCTTAAACTACTGGATAGATTTTGGTGTAGATGGTTTTCGTTTTGATGTGATTAACTTGATTTCCAAAGGGGCGTTTGAAGACTCCGAAGCAATCGGCAAAGAGTTCTATACGGATGGGCCACATGTCCATGAATATATTCACGAAATGAATCGAGAAACATTTGGCGAAAAAGGATTGATGACAGTGGGAGAGATGTCTTCTACAACAATTGACCACTGTATTCAGTATACACGTCCTGAACGACAAGAACTTAACAGCGTTTTTAACTTCCATCATCTCAAAGTAGATTATAAAGATGGTGAGAAGTGGACGAACCAAAAGTTAGATTTACAACAGTTGAAAACTATTTTGATGGACTGGCAAACGGGCATCTATGAAGGTGGTGGATGGAATGCCATTTTTTGGTGTAACCATGACCAGCCACGTGTCGTGTCACGCTTTGGGACAGATTTAGATGAAGCGATGCGACAACAGAGTGCAAAAACACTTGCGATTGTGCTACATTTATTGCAAGGGACACCGTACATTTATCAAGGCGAAGAAATTGGGATGACAGACCCACACTTCACATCGATTGCACAATATCGAGATGTCGAGTCATTGAATGCATATCATTCATTGAAGGATCAAGGATATGATGAACAAGAAATCCTGACGATTCTCGGACAGAAATCTCGTGATAATTCTCGTACACCGATGCAATGGTCGGCAGAGACGCATGCTGGCTTTACGACGGGAACGCCATGGATTGATGTGGCGCCAAACTATGAAATGATTAATGTTGAAGCGGCGTTGGAAGATCGGAACTCAATTTTTTATATGTATCAAAAATTGATTGAATTGCGTCATTCACATGATATTGTCACGTATGGGAATATCGTGCCACGCTATATGGAGCATGAACAATTATTTGTGTATGAGCGGAACTACGAAGGACAGGCTTGGTTAGTAGTAGCGAATATGACGAATGAACCTGCTAAGTTGCCAGAGGATATTGAGCGAGAAGGTGACATGATTGTAGAGAATGGCGCAGTGGTAGACGGTTATCTTGAACCATATGCGGCGTACGTTTTGTCCATAGAATCAAAGCAAGAGGCGAAGATATGTCATGATCAAACAAAATAAGTTTAAGCAAATATATGAAGAATTGCGAAGAGGTATTCTTGAAGGCACATACGCATATGGAACACAACTTCCATCAGAAAATCGACTTGTGGAACAATACGATGTGTCACGTGAAACAGTCCGGAAAAGTTTAAATATGTTGGTGGCTGACGGCATGATTCAAAAGATACGTGGCAAAGGATCTGTTGTGATTTATCAAGGGATTACAGAATTTCCTTTCGCCGATCTAGTGAGTTATAAAGAAGTACAACAAAGGCAAGGTAAGGCACATCATACAGAATTGCATGTCTTTGAAAAGATAGTTGCAGGGGATGTCCCTACTATCCAACAGGCGTTAAATGTTTCGTTGAATACACCTTTATGGCATATCGTTCGTCATCGAAAAATGGATGGTCACACTAAAATTATTGATGAAGATTATTTGTTATATGACTTGTTCCCTGACTTATCGCAAAGTCACTTGTTAGACTCTTTATATGCATATATCGAACGAATTAAAGGGTATGATATTAGCTTTTCAAGTAAATCAATTACATTTGAAGCGTTTGGCGCACAAGAATACGAGGCTTTTGGAGATGTGACGCCGAATTACACAGCAACAGTGAGAGGGATAGTACATCTGAGAGATACAACAAAGTTCCAATACAACATCTCGAAGCACTTAGCTACGGAGTTTTGTTTTGTGGATTTTTCACGTCGACAAAAATAATGTGGTCCATATAGGATTACGCTTGCAAAATGATAAGGATGTATAGTAATATTAATCGTACCGTGCTAAGCGGGGAGGTAGCGGTTCCCTAGACTCGAAATCCGCTTTATGCGAGGCTGAATTCCTTTGTCACGGGTGTGTATTTGTGAGGTCTGCCCAAAGCACGAGGTGTTTGAAGACTTCGGTCCTATGCAATATGAACCCATGAACCATGTCAGGTCCTGACGGAAGCAGCATTAAGTGGATTCTCATATGTGCCGTAGGGTAGCCGAGGTTTAGCTATCGACTTTGGTAACGCTTGTGATGCACATTCAACACAAAGGTGCACGTTTTTTTAATAGTTAAATATAAGATATATTGATATAGAGAGAGTTGGGATGATGCGCGTTAAGCGATTGTTTCAACTCTCTTTTTTGGTTGTATGCATCATCGTATGTTGAATAAATGTTATAATAGAAATGGTAGATTGGAAGAAATTTGCTTTCAATGATGAGATTAAGTCATATTTAACTGAAACGAATAAGGGGGCGCTAAGATGTCGATTTTTATTAGTACATTAACGGAGATGGATTACGAGCCATCTTTACAAATGATTGAAGATGCCTTTAAAGATGTACCAGAGTCCAACCAAAATGAAGCACAACTTGTGAAAGGGTTGCGTATGGCACCGGATTATCGTTATGAATTAGAAGTGATCGCAAAAACTGCAGATGATGACATTATTGGGCATGCGATGTGTAGTGAAGTAACGATACAAAGTGATGATCATGAATATGTTGCACTTGCACTCGCACCACTATCTGTGACACAGGCATACCAGCATAAAGGTATTGGACAGGCATTGGTACAGGCTTTAGAAGAGCGTGCTTATGCACAAGAGTATACAACAATTGTTGTTGTTGGATATCCTGACTTCTATGAACAGCTGGATTATGAAGTAGCAGATGACCATGATATTACGGTGCCATTCGATGTGCCGAATGAAGCAGTGCGTGTGAAGTTTTTGTGGGATTCATTAGAAGATCCGCCGCATGGAGTAGTCCATTATCCGGATCACTTTTTTACAATATAAATAGTAGGAGTGAAGTTTGAACTGAATTTGACAATAAGACGTGGTAATGATAACAGTCAGTTGTTAGGATGGTTCAAACTTTTTGTATGGTGACCGATCATCACATACAAAATGAAGGGAACATGATATAATAAGAACATTGTATATTCGGAGGTGCAACAGTGGACTATCAAGCGCTATATCGTATGTTTCGACCACAGAGTTTTGAAGACGTCGTGGGTCAAGAGCATGTGACGAAAACATTAAAAAATGCTATTGCAAAAGGGAAACAATCACACGCATATATTTTTAGCGGGCCTCGAGGGACAGGTAAAACGAGTATTGCGAAGATATTTGCGAAAGCAATTAACTGTGAAACGAATCACGATGGTGAACCATGTAACACTTGTGCAATTTGTAAAGGGATTACGCTGGGAACAAATTCAGATGTCATCGAGATAGATGCTGCAAGTAATAACGGAGTTGATGAGATACGAAATATCCGTGATAAAGTGAAATATGCACCGAGTGAGTCACGTTATAAAGTCTATATCATTGATGAAGTACATATGTTGACGACAGGTGCCTTTAACGCACTTTTAAAAACACTTGAAGAACCCCCTGCACATGCCATTTTTATTTTGGCAACGACAGAACCACATAAAATCCCTCCAACAATCATCTCACGTGCGCAGCGTTTTGACTTTAAGGCGATTAATCAGTCACAAATTGTATCCAGACTTAAGTATGTCGCTGAAACACAAGAGATTGGATACGATGAAGCGGCATTAGATTTTATTGCTAAGGTATCAGAAGGTGGGATGCGTGATGCGCTCAGTATTATGGACCAAGCCATTGCATTTGGAGATGACCATTTAACACTTCAAGATGCGTTAGATGTGACAGGAAGTCTTGCTGATGCAGACTTGAACATGCTGATGGCGGATGTTGTATCAGGCAATGTTCACGCTGCTTTCGAACGTTATCATACATTTGTAAGTCAAGGGAAGGAAGTCAATCGTTTGATCAACGACATGATTTACTTCGTTCGAGATACCATTATGGCTAAGACAACCCATGCAGAGGTCGAATATGATGCCTTGAGCAGCTTGGACCTTAGTGTTTTGTATCAAATGATAGATGTCATCAATGATACACTTGTATCGATACGATTTAGTGTCAATCAAAATGTACATTTTGAAGTATTACTTGTGAAGTTGTCCGAGATGATCAAGTTGACGAGTGTGACGATGGATGCGACACCAACGCAAGCACCTGCGCAGGTGGATACAGCACTTGTTGCGCGTATAGACCAGCTGGAATCAGAACTCAAAACACTCAAATCACAAGGTACGAGTCGCCCAACACCTCCAAAGACACAACCGATGAAGCGTCGTGGTAGCGCAATGACGTACTCGGTGCAACGTATTGCGAAGGTGTTAGACAATGCGAATAAGGAAGATATTGCGAGCATTAAAGCACGTTGGCTTGATGTGATTCAGTATGCCAAAGACCGAGAACAAAAAGCATTGGTTAGCTTGTTACAAAATTCTGAACCCGTTGCAGCGAGTGAAGATAAAGTGTTGATTAAGTTTGAAGAAGAAATCCACTGTGAAATTTTGCAAAAAGACGAAGAGAAACGGCAAAGTGTTGAGAAAGTCGTGAAAGACATCATTAACAAATCTGTCGAAGTTGTTGGCGTACCGGCAGATAAATGGATGCAAGTGCGCAGTGATTATATAGAAGGTTTGAAGCGCAATGGCAATGAACAACCTGTACAATCTCAACCATCACAAGAACAGCCAAGTGCCGTCCAAGCGGCAAGAGATATTTTTGGTGCAGACATTGTGCATGAAGTGGATAGCGAGACATGACAACTGAAAAAAAGGCATGTATAATTGGAAACAAATGTTGAAGAGCAGTTGAGACAAAATGTCCGAGCTCGATAGCTAATAAAGGAGGAACTAGATTATGCGCGGTGGCGGTAATATGCAACAAATGATGAAGCAAATGCAAAAAATGCAAAAGAAAATGGCAGAAGAACAAGATAAATTAAAAGAAGAAAAAATTGAAGGATCAGCTGGCGGTGGCATGGTCAAAGTGGTTGTAACAGGTCATAAAGAAGTAGTAGATGTCATCATCAATGAAGAAGTAGTGGATCCAGAAGACGTTGAAATGTTACAAGACTTAGTACTTGCTGCGACAAATGAAGCAATGAACAAAGCAGACGAACTGACAGCAGACCGTCTTGGCAAACATACTAAAGGTCTCAACATTCCAGGATTGATGTAAGATGCATTATCCACAACCGATATCGAAGCTAATTGATAGCTTTATGAAATTGCCAGGCATTGGCCCCAAGACGGCTCAACGTCTGGCTTTTCATGTATTAGAGATGAAAGAAGATGACGTTGTACAGTTTGCCAAAGCACTCGTAGATGTAAAGCGAGAACTTACCTATTGTAGTACATGCGGTCATATTACAGAACAAGATCCGTGCTATATTTGTGAGGATAAGCAACGAGATCGTTCAATTATTTGTGTCGTTGAAGATGATAAAGATGTGATTGCAATGGAAAAAATGAAAGAATACAAAGGACTGTATCATGTCTTACATGGCACGATATCCCCAATGGATGGTATCGGACCGGAAGATATTAATATTCCGTCACTTGTAGAGCGTTTGAAAGACGAAGGTGTTCAAGAATTGATACTCGCGATGAATCCGAATCTAGAAGGTGAATCGACAGCTATGTACCTTTCACGACTTGTGAAACCACTCGGTATTCGTGTCACACGTCTTGCGCAAGGACTATCAGTTGGTGGCGACTTAGAATATGCAGATGAAGTTACTTTGTCAAAAGCTATTTCAGGACGAACAGAAATGTAACATGATAAAAAGGGAGATGTATTTCGAGATGACGTCGGAATCAGACACCCGAGATATTTTACAGCTGAGGCACAGATGTATATCTGTCTCAGCTGTTATTAAATAATCGCAATTAAAATGGGTAATAAATATTGAAAAAGATAAAAGGCTTTAAAGAGTGTAAATTTTAGTATTGTAGAGGTATCTAAAAGGCTGTATAGTTATATCTTGTTGAGCGACAAATAAATCACTCAATCAAATGACAAAAAAAGAATTAAAAAAGTTGTTGACTTCGATTGATAACTTGTGTATAATTAATTCTTGTCGAGTCGAAAGACAAAACGTGTGAACATTGAAAACTGAATGACAATATGTCAACGTTAATTCCGATAATTTGAGTACTCAGAGTAGTACTTTCAAGAGTGATTGACTTAAACAATCAAAACGAGCTAATCAAGCTTACTTCTTTTATGGAGAGTTTGATCCTGGCTCAGGATGAACGCTGGCGGCGTGCCTAATACATGCAAGTCGAGCGAACAGACGAGGTGCTTGCACCTCTGACGTTAGCGGCGGACGGGTGAGTAACACGTGGGTAACCTACCTATAAGACTGGAATAACTTCGGGAAACCGGAGCTAATGCCGGATAACATATTGAACCGCATGGTTCAATAGTGAAAGACGGTCTTGCTGTCACTTATAGATGGACCCGCGCCGTATTAGCTAGTTGGTAAGGTAACGGCTTACCAAGGCGACGATACGTAGCCGACCTGAGAGGGTGATCGGCCACACTGGAACTGAGACACGGTCCAGACTCCTACGGGAGGCAGCAGTAGGGAATCTTCCGCAATGGGCGAAAGCCTGACGGAGCAACGCCGCGTGAGTGATGAAGGTCTTCGGATCGTAAAGCTCTGTTATTAGGGAAGAACAAACGTGTAAGTAACTGTGCATGTCTTGACGGTACCTAATCAGAAAGCCACGGCTAACTACGTGCCAGCAGCCGCGGTAATACGTAGGTGGCAAGCGTTATCCGGAATTATTGGGCGTAAAGCGCGCGTAGGCGGTTTTTTAAGTCTGATGTGAAAGCCCACGGCTCAACCGTGGAGGGTCATTGGAAACTGGAAAACTTGAGTGCAGAAGAGGAAAGTGGAATTCCATGTGTAGCGGTGAAATGCGCAGAGATATGGAGGAACACCAGTGGCGAAGGCGGCTTTCTGGTCTGCAACTGACGCTGATGTGCGAAAGCGTGGGGATCAAACAGGATTAGATACCCTGGTAGTCCACGCCGTAAACGATGAGTGCTAAGTGTTAGGGGGTTTCCGCCCCTTAGTGCTGCAGCTAACGCATTAAGCACTCCGCCTGGGGAGTACGGTCGCAAGACTGAAACTCAAAGGAATTGACGGGGACCCGCACAAGCGGTGGAGCATGTGGTTTAATTCGAAGCAACGCGAAGAACCTTACCAAATCTTGACATCCTTTGACCGCACTAGAGATAGTGTTTTCCTCTTCGGAGGACAAAGTGACAGGTGGTGCATGGTTGTCGTCAGCTCGTGTCGTGAGATGTTGGGTTAAGTCCCGCAACGAGCGCAACCCTTGAGCTTAGTTGCCATCATTAAGTTGGGCACTCTAAGTTGACTGCCGGTGACAAACCGGAGGAAGGTGGGGATGACGTCAAATCATCATGCCCCTTATGATTTGGGCTACACACGTGCTACAATGGACATTACAAAGGGCAGCGAAACCGCGAGGTCAAGCAAATCCCATAAAGATGTTCTCAGTTCGGATTGTAGTCTGCAACTCGACTACATGAAGTTGGAATCGCTAGTAATCGTAGATCAGCATGCTACGGTGAATACGTTCCCGGGTCTTGTACACACCGCCCGTCACACCACGAGAGTTTGTAACACCCGAAGCCGGTGGAGTAACCATTTGGAGCTAGCCGTCGAAGGTGGGACAAATGATTGGGGTGAAGTCGTAACAAGGTAGCCGTATCGGAAGGTGCGGCTGGATCACCTCCTTTCTAAGGATAATATACGGAATATCACCTTTAGGTGATAAGCGGATTAACGTGACATATTGTATTCAGTTTTGAATGCTCATATTTGAGGATTCAACAAAATAAAAATTAAAATGAAAGCATTTGTCAGTCTATGAATTTCTTGATGAACGCAGCGAAGATTACTAAGCGTAACTGAGCAAGTGAAGAGAGAAATGAAGCAGAATGCGAAGGCTTGCCATTTTAATAAACTTGTACATTGAAAACTAGATAAGTAAGTATAAAAGATTTTACCAAGCAAAAACCGAGTGAATAGCGAAAGCTTGAAACTAAAAAATTATCGCTAGTCGTCAAATGACGACTCACATAATTAATAACTGGTGGATGTTGGTGTCGTAAAGTAGCGATTACCAAAACATCACAAAGATTAAGTTATTAAGGGCGCACGGTGAATACCTTGGCACTAGAAGCCGAAGAAGGACGTTACTAACGACGATATGCTTTGGGGAGCTGTAAGTAAGCTGTGATCCAGAGATTTCCGAATGGGGAAACCCAGCACGAGTTATGTCGTGTTATCTACATGTGAATACATAGCATGTAAGAAGGCAGACCCGGAAAACTGAAACATCTTAGTACCCGGAGGAAGAGAAAGAAAAATCGATTCCCTGAGTAGCGGCGAGCGAAACGGGAAGAGCCCAAACCAACAAGCTTGCTTGTTGGGGTTGTAGGACACTCTGTACGGAGTTACAAAAGGACATGTTAGACGAATAACCTGGAAAGGTTAATCATAGAAGGTAATAATCCTGTAGTCGAAAACGTGACCTCTCTTGAGTGGATCCTGAGTACGGCGGAGCACGTGAAATTCCGTCGGAATCTGGGAGGACCATCTCCTAAGGCTAAATACTCTCTAGTGACCGATAGTGAACCAGTACCGTGAGGGAAAGGTGAAAAGTACCCCGGAAGGGGAGTGAAAGAGAACTTGAAACCGTGTGCTTACAAGTAGTCAGAGCCCGTTAATGGGTGATGGCGTGCCTTTTGTAGAATGAACCGGCGAGTTACGATCTGATGCAAGGTTAAGCAGAAAATGTGGAGCCGTAGCGAAAGCGAGTCTGAATAGGGCGAATGAGTATTTGGTCGTAGACCCGAAACCAGGTGATCTACCCTTGGTCAGGTTGAAGTTCAGGTAACACTGAATGGAGGACCGAACCGACTTACGTTGAAAAGTGAGCGGATGAACTGAGGGTAGCGGAGAAATTCCAATCGAACTTGGAGATAGCTGGTTCTCTCCGAAATAGCTTTAGGGCTAGCCTCAAGTGATGATTATTGGAGGTAGAGCACTGTTTGGACGAGGGGCCCCTCTCGGGTTACCGAATTCAGACAAACTCCGAATGCCAAATAATTTAACTTGGGAGTCAGAATGTGGGTGATAAGGTCCATATTCGAAAGGGAAACAGCCCAGACCACCAGCTAAGGTCCCAAAATATATGTTAAGTGGAAAAGGATGTGGCGTTGCCCAGACAACTAGGATGTTGGCTTAGAAGCAGCCATCATTTAAAGAGTGCGTAATAGCTCACTAGTCGAGTGACACTGCGCCGAAAATGTACCGGGGCTAAACATATTACCGAAGCTGTGGATTGTCCGTAGGACAATGGTAGGAGAGCGTTCTAAGGGCGTTGAAGCATGATCGCAAGGACATGTGGAGCGCTTAGAAGTGAGAATGCCGGTGTGAGTAGCGAAAGACGGGTGAGAATCCCGTCCACCGATTGACTAAGGTTTCCAGAGGAAGGCTCGTCCGCTCTGGGTTAGTCGGGTCCTAAGCTGAGGCCGAAAGGCGTAGGCGATGGATAACAGGTTGATATTCCTGTACCACCTAAATTCGTTTTAAGCGATGGGGGGACGCAGTAGGATAGGCGAAGCGTGCTGTTGGAGTGCACGTCTAAGCAGTGAGATTGAGTGTTAGGCAAATCCGGCACTCGTAAAGATTGAGCTGTGATGGGGAGAAGAAACACGTTTCTTCGAGTCGTTGATTTCACACTGCCGAGAAAAGCCTCTAGCTAGAAAATAGGTGCCCGTACCGCAAACCGACACAGGTAGTCAAGATGAGAATTCTAAGGTGAGCGAGCGAACTCTCGTTAAGGAACTCGGCAAAATGACCCCGTAACTTCGGGAGAAGGGGTGCTCTTTAGGGTTCACGCTCTGAAGAGCCGCAGTGAATAGGCCCAAGCGACTGTTTATCAAAAACACAGGTCTCTGCTAAACCGTAAGGTGACGTATAGGGGCTGACGCCTGCCCGGTGCTGGAAGGTTAAGAGGAGTGGTTAGCTTCTGCGAAGCTACGAATCGAAGCCCCAGTAAACGGCGGCCGTAACTATAACGGTCCTAAGGTAGCGAAATTCCTTGTCGGGTAAGTTCCGACCCGCACGAAAGGCGTAACGATTTGGGCACTGTCTCAACGAGAGACTCGGTGAAATCATAGTACCGGTGAAGATGCCGGTTACCCGCGACAGGACGGAAAGACCCCGTGGAGCTTTACTGTAGCCTGATATTGAAATTCGGTACAGTTTGTACAGGATAGGTAGGAGCCTTAGAAGCGTGAGCGCTAGCTTACGTGGAGGCATTGGTGGGATACTACCCTAATTGTATTGGATTTCTAACCCGCAGCACTTAGCGTGCTGGGAGACAGTGTCAGGCGGGCAGTTTGACTGGGGCGGTCGCCTCCTAAAGAGTAACGGAGGCGCTCAAAGGTTCCCTCAGAATGGTTGGAAATCATTCAAAGAGTGTAAAGGCATAAGGGAGCTTGACTGCGAGACCTACAAGTCGAGCAGGGTCGAAAGACGGACTTAGTGATCCGGTGGTTCCGCATGGAAGGGCCATCGCTCAACGGATAAAAGCTACCCCGGGGATAACAGGCTTATCTCCCCCAAGAGTTCACATCGACGGGGAGGTTTGGCACCTCGATGTCGGCTCATCGCATCCTGGGGCTGTAGTCGGTCCCAAGGGTTGGGCTGTTCGCCCATTAAAGCGGTACGCGAGCTGGGTTCAGAACGTCGTGAGACAGTTCGGTCCCTATCCGTCGTGGGCGTAGGAAATTTGAGAGGCGCTGTCCTTAGTACGAGAGGACCGGGATGGACATACCTCTGGTGTACCAGTTGTCGCGCCAGCGGCATAGCTGGGTAGCTATGTATGGACGGGATAAGTGCTGAAAGCATCTAAGCATGAAGCCCCCCTCGAGATGAGATTTCCCAACTTCGGTTATAAGATCCCTCAAAGATGATGAGGTTAATAGGTTCGAGGTGGAAGCGTAGTGATACGTGGAGCTGACGAATACTAATCGATCGAAGACTTAATCAAAATTTTTTCACAAGGTTTTGTTTGTGTAAATGATATACTTACTATCTAGTTTTGAATGTATAACATTCAATTTTATCTGGTGCCAATGGCAAAGAGGTCACACCTGTTCCCATGCCGAACACAGAAGTTAAGCTCTTTAGCGCCGATGGTAGTTGAACTGACGTTCCGCTAGAGTAGGACGGTGCCAGGTAATTTACGAAGAGAGGTCATTATGACTTCTCTTTTTTTGCGTTTATAGAGAAATGTGTCTGTGCTATCATATTAAAGAGTGAGAAACGGAGGCGTCGCATATGAAGCGTGCATTATGGCAACAAATGATTGACTGGGCAGATAAAGAACCGATATCAATGCATGTACCAGGTCATAAAAATGGAACGATTGGCAATATGTCCTTTTTACAAGCGAAGTATGATGTTACGGAAATTACAGGTTTTGATGATCTACACCAACCTGAAGCAGTACTCAAAGAGAGTATGTCATCTGTGACACGCCATCCAGACTATGATGCATTTTATCTTGTGAATGGGACGACGAGTGGTATTTTGTCTGTTATTCATGCTTTTCGATCATTAGAAGGGCGTATCGTTTTAGGGCGCAATGTACATAAGTCTGTCTTTAATGCGTTAGATTTGGGTGGACAACAGGCGATGATTTTACCGACGAAGATAGATAAGACGACGTACCAATATATTCGACCTGATGCGACTGATATACAAGGAGTATCTGCCAAGTTGGGCGTTATGACATACCCGAACTATTATGGGCAAACTTTTGATGTTTTGGAAGTGATTCAGCAGCTTCATGCCAATAGCTGTCCTGTTTTAGTTGATGAAGCACATGGTGCACACTTTGACTTAAAAGGCTTTCCATCATCAGCGTTAAATTTTGGTGCAGATTTTGTGGTGCAGTCATTTCATAAGACATTACCGAGTTTAACGATGAGTTCGGTGTTATTTATACATAAAAATGCACCGCAACGTGATGAAGTCATTCGCTTACTTCAAACGTTCCAATCATCGAGTCCGTCCTATTTGTTAATGGCAAGTTTAGAGGCTGCAAATGACTTTTATGAAGGATACGATAGTCAGTTATTTTTTGAACGTCGTCAGCAGTTATTAGATGTTTTAAGCAATCAAGGGTTATCTTTTAAAGAGATGGATGATCCATTGAAGTTGTTAATCTATCATCCGAATATGACGGGTGGAACATTACAACAAGTGATGGAAAAGATTGGAATATATGTAGAATTATCAGATAGTGAGCATGTGTTATGGGTGTTGCCATTGTGGCATGAAGGAGATATGTATCCGTTTGACTTATTGATTACACGCATCAGTCGAATGACGCTCAAAGAAGACATGAAAGATGACACAGTGACAGGGCATACGTTATATACGGGTAGTGGATATTACGAACCACAACCCATAGCACACAGTCATTGGGTTCCTATTAAAGAGACTGAAGGAAAAGTGTTAGCGCAACATTTGGTGTTGTATCCACCAGGTATTCCGAGTATGCTTAAAGGCGAAAAAGTGACGGCACCTATGATAGAATTAATGACAAAATGGTGTGACGCTAACTTGAGAGTTGAAGGGTTGCAAGACGGCAAAATAAAAGTGAAGGATGACTAACATGGGATTATTTATTACGTTCGAAGGTCCAGAAGGATCAGGGAAAACAACGGTGTTACATGCGGTTGCAGCAGAGCTTGAAAAAGCACATGCTGTTGTGACAACACGTGAACCGGGCGGTGTCGAAACGGCGGAAGCAATCCGCAATATTTTGTTAGATGGAGAAGGGATGGATGGTCGAACAGAAGCTTTGCTGTTTGCAGCAGCAAGACGTGAGCACCTTGTACAAAAGGTTCTTCCGGCTCTTGAAACGAACTGTATTGTATTGTGTGATCGCTTTGTAGATAGTTCACTTGCATATCAAGGGTATGCACGTCAAATCGGTGTTGAAGGTGTACAACGCATCAATGACTTTGCAGTAGAACATCATCATCCAGATATGACAATTTATTTAGATATTCCAGCTGAACTGGGACGCGAACGTATTGCAATCAATGAGCGTGAACAGAACCGATTGGACAAGGAAGATGTCGCATTTCATGATGCGGTTATTGCAGGATATAAACAGTTGATTGCACAGAATCCAGAACGTTTTGCGGTCATTGACGCGAGTCGATCGGTAGATGAAGTTGTAACAGATGTGGTGACGGTAATTCGTCAACAAATTGAGAGAAAATCATTAGAAAATTAGATGGATGTTCATATAGCCACATACTAAGATATGTTATAATACTGTGTAAGAGGTGTGACAAAAAATGAAAATGATTATAGCGATTGTTCAAGACCAAGATAGCCAAGAACTTTCGGATCAACTTGTAAAACATAATTTTCGTGCAACAAAATTAGCGACGACTGGTGGCTTTTTACGTGCAGGAAATACAACGTTTTTATGTGGTGTAGACGATGCACGCGTTGATGAGATTTTAGATTTGATTAATGCGACGTGTGGTAACAGAGAACAGCTTGTTTCTCCAATTACACCGATGGGCGGAAGTGCAGATTCCTATATTCCATATCCTGTTGAAGTGGAAGTAGGCGGGGCAACAGTTTTTGTGATGCCAGTAGATGCCTTTCATCAATTTTAAAAACGATCGCAAAGGTTGTGGCAGTGTATGCACGTCTTAGGATAGCAGCCTGTCTCAACCTTTTTCAATTTGATAAATAATACGTGCATCAATTTGGCAATAAGGAGGGTTGTGCACAATGACAGAAATAGAACGTTTGACGGCGGCGCATCGCAATGGGAAATTGTCGCATGCTTATTTGTTTGAAGGCAATGATGCAGAAGCGATGTCAGCAACAGCTTTAGCGTTTGCACAACTCATTTTGTGTCAAGATCATGAAGTGTGTCGTATGAAGGTAGAGATGCGCAATCATCCTGATTTTCATTATGTGCAAACAGATGAAGCGAATATCAAGAAGGATCAGATTGAAGCATTGGTCCACCATATGAATCGCCTACCGATAGAAAGTGACTATAAAGTTTATGTCATTCAAGATTTTGAAAAATTAACGGTGCAAGGTGAAAATAGCATTTTGAAATTTTTAGAAGAGCCACCCGAAAAGACAGTGGCCATTCTGTTATCAACCAAGCCAGAACAAATATTGGACACGATCCATTCACGTTGCCAACATGTTTATTTTAAACCGATGTCACGTACAGATTTCGTCTCATATTTGGAGACGCATGCAGACTTTTCAAGGCCAATAGCAGCGTTGATGAGTACGTATACGACACAAGTCGAGGTGGCACGTCAATTGGCAGAAAACTATGAATTGGCACCGCTCAGACAAGCGACGATACAGTGGTGTGATAAGCTTGTTAGACAACCAGATATGGCGTTGATTGGTGTGATTGACCTATTGAAACAGGCCAAGAATAGACAGTTGCAACAACTAGTATTAGCTGCTGTAAATGCTTATTTTCAAGATATTCTGTATACCAAAGTAGGTATGCCAGAAAAAGTAATTTTTACAGAACTAGAAGAAAGTTATCAAGAGATGGTGCATCAATTAAATTATCGTCAACTCACGCATGTCGTTGAGATCATAACTGAAGCCCACAAAAAGTTAACGCAAAACGTTAATCCAACGCTCGTATTTGAGCAAATTGTTATTAAGATGAAAGGGTGACGCAAGTGTACCTTGTTGTTGGAATATACTTTGAAAAGACAAATACATTGGAATATTATGCACCAATCGATGACGTGATGACTGAAGGAGCACACGTGGTAGTGGAATCACATCGTGGTATCGAGATGGGTGTGATTAAATATGCGCCGAAATGGGTCGATGAAGCAGATGTTGTCTTGCCACTAAAAGAGATTCTGCGTGTAGCAACTGAGAAAGATATGGAAGCATACCGCTACAATGAAGAAAAGGCAGCGCAGGCGTTTGAGTTGTGCAGAGAGTACGTTCAAACACTTGGTTTAGATATGAGATTGGTCAATTGTGAATATACGTTAGATCGTGCCAAAGTGATTTTTAATTTCACAGCGGATGAGCGTATTGATTTCCGTAAACTAGTACGTATGTTAGCACAAAAACTTAAAACACGTATCGAACTGCGTCAGATTGGTGTGCGTGATGAAGCGAAACTGCTCGGTGGTATCGGACCGTGTGGACGTTCGCTTTGTTGTGCGACATTTCTAGGTGACTTTGAGCCGGTTTCGATCAAAATGGCAAAGGATCAAAATTTGTCATTAAACCCAACGAAAATTTCAGGTGCATGTGGACGTTTGATGTGCTGTTTGAAATATGAAAATGATTTTTATGAGTCCGCACGTGCAAGCTTACCAGATATCGGTGCGTCTGTTGAAACACCAGAAGGTACGGGAGAAGTTGTAGGACTCAATATTATAGATGTAACGATGCAAGTTCGTTTAGAGTGTGATAATCAATTGATGGAATATCATATTGAAGAATTAGAGTTATTAAAGTAAGGAGGCAGCCTATTGGATCGAAATGAACTATTCAACCATTTGACACAGCTTGAGAACAATGTGAATCGTATCCAAGAAGATATGCAGGCGCTTAAATCTTTGACTGTTGCACTTGTGGAAGAGAATGTGGCGTTGCAAATAGAGAATGATAACTTGAAGACATTGATGAATCAAGAGCCTGATGCAACACCGGTTGAACGTGTGTCAGATGAACCGGAAGAGAAAAAAACACCGCAAAAGAAACAGCTTCAAAGTAGAGAATATTTTGCGACGTTATATCATGAAGGCTTCCATATTTGTCATGATGTATTCGGAAAGCACCGTAACGGTCAGGATTGTATTTTTTGTATGAATATTCTCAATGATAAGCTGTGATAGGTGGGGTGTTATGCTACAAAGCGATGAAAGGTTCGATTATTTATTGAAAGAAGATCTGCGCATTATTCAAAATGATGCGGTCTTTTCTTTTTCAACAGATGCACTGTTACTTGGACACTTCACAAATGTCCGCAAGCGTGATCGTATTTTAGATATGTGTACAGGGAATGGTGTTATTCCATTACTCTTGTCAGATAAAGGGCAGAACGAGATTACAGGGGTAGAGATACAGCCGCAACTTGTCAGTATGGCTCAAAGAAGCGTTGCAGCAAATAACCTATCACATCGTATTACAATTCGAGAAATGGATATCAATGCGATACCCCGGCAGTTTAAACCTGCACAGTTTGACTTAATCACATGTAATCCACCTTATTTTAAGGCGAATCAAGTGCATCAGCATCAATTGGAAGCACATAAAATTGCGCGACATGAAATCTATTGTACGTTGGATGACTGTTTACGTGTGGCAAATCATGCCTTGAAACAAGGGGGGCGGATGGTGATGGTGCATCGAGCTGAAAGGCTATTAGATGTGTTTACTTCTATGCGGCACTATCAACTTGAGCCGAAGCAATTGCAGATGATTTACAGCAAGCCAGGAAAAGATGCGCAAACGATTGTAGTTGAAGCGCGCAAAGGTGGCAATCAAGGCTTACATATTGCACCACCTTTTTATATGTATGATGACGATGATACCTACACATCAGAAATGCGACGTGTATACTATGGTTAAACATTATACATATATGGTGGAATGTGCTGATCGTTCGCTTTATACAGGATACACGACAGATTTGACGGCACGCATACACAAACACAATGAGGGCAAAGGTGCCAAATATACAAAAACAAGACGTCCCGTACGTCTTAAATATTATGAAATTTACGAGACGAAGTCAGAAGCGCTAAAGCGTGAATATGCAATCAAACAGCTGACACGTCAACAAAAAATAGCGCTAATTGAGGAGCGATAGCATGGCACAGTTATATTTAGTAGGGACGCCGATTGGAAACTTGGAAGATATTACGTTTCGTGCGATTCGTACGTTGAAAGAAGTGTCTACCATTGCATGTGAAGACACACGTGTGACACGGAAGTTGTGTCATCATTTCGATATTGAGACGCCCTTGAAGTCATACCATGAGCATAATAAGGAGCAGATGACAGATGCGTTGATTGCGTTGCTAGAAGAAGGGCAAGATGTGGCGCTCGTTTCAGATGCCGGATTGCCGCTCATATCTGATCCGGGGTATGAACTAGTTGTACGTGCGAGAGAAGAAGGAATTCATGTCGTTCCCATTCCAGGTGCCAATGCAGGACTCACAGCACTTATGGCGAGTGGTCTTCCGTCGTTCACCTATACTTTTTTAGGATTTTTACCACGTAAAGCACGTGAAAAACTAGAAGTCTTGAGAATGAGAATGTTTCAAGAAAGTACACTCATCTTATATGAGTCGCCATTTCGTGTAAAAGATACGTTACAAGCGATTGCAGAGATAGATTCTGAGAGAAATGTAACATTAGGTCGTGAGCTAACGAAGAAGTTTGAACAGATTGAAACAAACTCTGTGACGGAACTGATGTCACAGTTGGAGACATCTATCCCATTAAAAGGGGAGTTTGTTATTTTGATCGAAGGGGCTGCGCCGCAAGCGACAACGGCATGGTTTGAATCACTGACCATCAAAGAACACGTCGAGCATTATATTGTACAACAAATGAAGCCTAAACAAGCGATTAAGCAGGTGGCGCAAGAACGAGAAATGCCATCTAAAACAATCTACAACATCTACCATGATATAGAAGCACAATCGTAGGCATATATTGAAAATACAAGGGAATTTAGATATATTAGATAAGATAAGAAATGAGGAGGAGCGCTGATGGTGAAAGAGACATTTTATATTACGACACCTATCTATTATCCAAGCGGTAACTTGCATATCGGTCATGCGTATTCAACAGTAGCTGGAGATGTGATTGCCCGCTATAAAAGAATGCAAGGATATGATGTACGCTATTTGACAGGAACAGATGAGCACGGTCAAAAAATTCAAGAAAAGGCTCAAAAAGCAGGTCAATCTGAAATTGACTATTTAGACGGTATGATTAAGGATATTAAAGCCCTTTGGAAGAAGTTAGATATTTCCAATGATGACTTTATTCGTACGACAGAACAACGTCATAAGGTAGTTGTAGAAAAGATTTTTGAAAAACTATTAGCACAAGGTGATATCTATCTTGGAGAATATGAAGGTTGGTATTCTGTACCAGATGAGACATACTATACAGAAACACAACTCGTTGAACCTGTGTATGAAAATGGTAAAATCATCGGCGGTAAAAGTCCAGATTCAGGACATGAAGTGGAACTTGTTAAAGAAGAAAGTTACTTCTTCAAGTTGTCGAATTATACAGATCGTCTACTCGCATTTTATGATGAGCATCCAGAGTTTATCCAACCACCGTCACGTAAAAATGAGATGATCAACAATTTCATCAAGCCTGGATTGGCTGACTTAGCTGTGTCACGTACATCATTCGACTGGGGTGTAAAGGTCCCATCAGACCCGAAACATGTTGTATATGTATGGTTAGATGCATTGGTGAACTACATCTCTGCATTAGGTTATTTAACGGACGATGATACATTGTTCCGTAAATACTGGCCAGCAGATATTCATTTAATGGCGAAGGAAATCGTTCGCTTCCACTCTATTATTTGGCCAATCATCTTAATGGCGCTCGACTTGCCATTACCTAAGAAAGTCTTTGCACATGGTTGGATCCTAATGAAAGACGGTAAGATGAGTAAGTCTAAAGGGAATGTAGTAGATCCAAATGTACTCATCGATCGTTATGGTTTAGACGCAACACGCTATTATTTAATGCGTGAACTCCCATTCGGTTCTGATGGTGTATTTACACCAGAGGCATTTGTTGAGCGTACAAACTACGACTTAGCAAACGACTTAGGTAACCTTGTGAATCGTACCATTTCAATGATTAACAAATATTTCGATGGTGAGTTACCAGCTTATGCAGGTCCAAAACATGAGTTGGATGCTGAGATGGAACAGATGGCACTTGATACGGTTAAAGCGTACCATGAAAACATGGAAAACTTACAATTCTCAGTGGCATTATCAACAGTATGGAAGTTCATCAGTCGTACGAATAAGTATATCGATGAAACAACACCATGGATTTTAGCGAAAGATCCTGAACAACAAGATATGCTTGGCAATGTAATGGCGCATCTTGTTGAAAACATTCGCTTTGCTGCTGTATTGTTACGTCCGTTCTTAACAAATGCACCGAAGCAAATTTTTGAACAACTGAACATTAATGAGGCATCATTGTTTGAATTAGATAGTCTGACAACATACGGTCATTTGACAGCGCCGATAACAGTGATTGACAAACCAACACCGATCTTCCCTCGTTTAGATGTAGATGCTGAAGTAGACCATATTAAAACGTCTATGCAGCCTAAAACAGCAGAAGCGGATGCTGTGCCAAGCAAAGAGCAAATCGACATCAAGTCATTCGATAAGGTAGAGATGAAAGCTGCAACAATCATTGATGCGGAAAATGTTAAAAAATCAGATAAATTGTTAAAAATTCAAGTTGATTTAGGCAATGAAAAACGCCAAATTGTTTCTGGTATTGCAAAATTTTATCAACCAGAAGATATTATTGGTAAAAAAGTAGCGGTTGTTACAAACTTAAAACCAGCGAAATTAATGGGCCAAAAATCTGAAGGTATGATTTTATCAGCTGAAAAAGACGGTGTGCTGACTTTGATCAGCTTACCGAATGCCGTGCCAAATGGTGCAGTGATTAAATAATGATGTATAAAGAGGTGAGGCCGTGTATTGGAGACTCACCTCTTTTCTATAAGTTCAACATTGAAGGAGGAAGCGTCATGTTAATTGACACACATGTGCATTTAAATGCAGATCAATATGATGAAGACTTACAAGAAGTGATCGACCGTGCGTTAGAAGCAGGTGTCGATCGAATGTTTGTCGTTGGTTTTGATACGAAGACGATTGAACGAGCGATGAAGTTGGTTGAAGACTATGACTTTATATACGCCATTATTGGTTGGCATCCTGTTGATGCGATTGACTTTACAGAAGAGCGTTTAGCTTGGATTGAGAAGTTAGCAGAGCATCCAAAGGTGATTGGTATTGGAGAGATGGGGCTTGACTATCATTGGGACAAATCCCCGAAAGATGTCCAAAAAGAAGTATTTCGTAAACAGATTGCATTGGCAAAGCGCGTAAAACTACCGATTGTGATTCATAATCGTGAAGCAACGCAAGATTGTATTGATATTTTAATGGAAGAGCATGCAGAAGAAGTTGGCGGTATTATGCATAGTTTTAGTGGCTCACCAGAAATTGCCGATGTTGTTATCAACAAGCTTAACTTCCATATTTCATTGGGTGGACCAGTGACATTCAAAAATGCGAAACAACCGAAAGAAGTCGCCAAGCATGTGCCGTTAGAACGGTTGTTAGTAGAAACGGATGCACCATATTTAACGCCGCATCCTTATCGCGGTAAACGCAATGAGCCTGCACGTGTGACACTTGTGGCTGAACAAATTGCAGAATTACGTGGCATCACGTATGAAGAAGTTGCGAGACAAACGACAGCGAACGCTGAACGTCTCTTTAACTTATGATACGTATGAAAAAACGATAAAAAGAAGGTATCGCCATGAAAATTAATGAATTTATCGTCGTGGAGGGTCGTGATGATACAGCACGTGTGAAAAGTGCAGTGACATGTGAAACGATTGAGACGAATGGGAGTGCCATTGATCAGAATGTGCTCGATGTGATACGACAAGCACATGAGACGAAAGGTGTTATAGTGTTAACCGATCCTGATTTCCCGGGTGATAAAATACGCACAACAATTCGCAATGCAGTTCCCGGTGTGAAACATGCATTTATTGATCGTGAAGCGGCTAAAAGTAAGCGTGGAAAGATTGGTGTAGAGCACGCTGCTCTGGAAGATATTCGAGATGCGTTAATGCACGTTGCGACTCCTTTGTCAGAAGGTGAGGAAACTATCGACAAAGCTGTCTTGATTGATTTAGGATTGATTATTGGGCCAGATGCAAGACGTAGACGTGAAATATTAGGTAGAAAGCTTCATATAGGACATTCAAATGGTAAACAATTGTTGAAGAAGCTGAATGCGTTTGGTTATACAGAAGAAGATGTGCGACGCGCATTGGAAATAGAGGAGTAAACAGATATGTTCGAAAAAGATATTGCGACGCCATCGAGAACGAAAGCGTTGTTGAATCAGTATGGATTTAGTTTTAAGAAAAGTTTAGGACAAAACTTTCTGATCGATGTTAATATTATACACAAAATTATTGATGCATCAGGTATTGATGAGCATACAGGTGTCATCGAAGTTGGTCCGGGCATGGGGTCTTTAACACAACAATTAGCAAAGCATGCCAAGCGTGTGCTTGCGTTTGAAATTGATCAACGCTTGATTCCAGTACTTGGTGAGACACTCTCACCTTATGACAATGTCACAGTGATAAATCAAGATATTTTAAAAGCAGATGTTGCCAGTGAGATTGCAGCGCATCTACAAGACTGCGACAAAATTATGGTAGTTGCCAACCTACCGTATTACATTACAACACCTATTTTATTAACACTCTTAGAACAAAACTTACCAATTGATGGCTATGTTGTGATGATGCAAAAAGAAGTAGGAGAACGGTTGAATGCACAAGTTGGGACAAAAGCGTATGGCTCCCTGTCTATTGTGACACAGTATTATACAGAAACATCAACAGTGATGACGGTGCCGAAGACAGTCTTTATGCCACCGCCTAATGTAGGCTCTATTGTCGTTAAATTGATGAAACGACCTCAGCCACTCGTTGAAGTTGATGATTCGGCTAGCTTCTTCAAAATGACGAAAGGTGCATTTGCACAAAGACGTAAAACCATTTTAAATAATTATCAAAATTTATTTGTAGATGGCAAAGCACACAAACAAGAAATTCACGTCTGGCTGGAACAAGCAGGAATTGACCCTAAAAGGCGTGGGGAAGCGCTGTCAATACAAGAATATGCACGATTGTATGACGAGTTGAAAAATTTCCCGGATTTAACGTTTTAAAATGATTGACATTGCAAAATCACATTGTTAAAATTAAAGATTTCTATTGACTTCTTCGCATATTTTGTGTTATAATACACTCATAGCGAGGTGGAGCGATATGCCAAAATCTATTGTAGACATCAAAAATAAACTTGATTGTCAGTTAGGGAATCGTATTGTACTTAAAGCTAACGGGGGACGAAAGAAAACAATTGAACGTTGTGGCGTTTTAACAGAGACGTACCCATCAGTGTTCGTTGTTGAGCTTGATCCGGATAAACACAACTTTGAGCGTGTATCTTATACATATGCTGACGTGCTAACACAAAATGTACACGTCTCATTTGTTGATGAAGATGCCATCTAAGAAATTAGCACGAGATAAATAAACTGTGCGTAACAGCATTCATATTTACGAGAAAGCCATTCAATCTTCAGGTTGGGTGGTTTTTAGTCGTTTTAACGGTATTTTTTAGGATATATGGAAGACTATTTTAATTGCCATAGCTAATTGACTAAAAATATAAAAATTTTGGTTGTTCCCTACATTAATTAGCGATGATTAAACTTTTTCATAATATTAAAAGAACTTTTAGAATGGCGGTTGTTTTCGTTGTTGAATGGAGTTATCATACGAATATGAGATTCATGTAATATTTTATAAAACTTTGTATGTACTTTTCGTCATCCTGAAATTTACTTTCGAGTTATGTGGCTAATTATGGTAAAATCACTTTAATACCAACTTGAAAGAGGAAATTGTGATGATTTATGAAACAGCGCCAGCTAAGATTAACTTGACATTAGACACATTGTTCAAGAGAGATGATGGTTATCATGAAGTTGAGATGATTATGACAACGATTGATTTGAATGATCGATTGTCGTTTCAGAAGCGTCGTGATAATAAGATTGTTTTGAAGGTGGATGAGAGTTTCATCCCGTCAGATGAACGTAATTTGGCTTATCGTGCAGCACAGTTGATGAAAGAGACATATCATATTCAACAAGGTGTGACGATTACTTTAGATAAAAATATTCCTGTGGCGGCTGGTTTAGCAGGTGGCTCTAGTGATGCCGCTGCAACCATGCGTGGACTGAATCGTTTATTTGAGTTAGGTTTATCGTTGGAAGAACTCAGCACGCTGTCTGCAGAGATCGGTTCAGATATTCCATTCTGTGTATACGGTACGACAGCTTTGTGTAAGGGGCGCGGAGAACAGATTGAGCTTTTGAAGCGACCACCATCTGCTTGGGTGGTTATTGCGAAACCACAAGCGGGATTATCTACACCAGATATTTATGGTGGGCTTGATTTGACACAGCCGTTTGAAGTTCATACACAAGCATGTTTGATGGCGATTGAGAATGAGGATTATGCACAGATGTGCAAAAGTCTCTCCAACCGACTTGAACCAGTCTCGATGCGTTTACAACCAGAAATTGAGAAGATCAAAAGAACGATGTTGAACAGTGGTGCGGATGGTGCATTGATGAGCGGTAGTGGGCCGACTGTTTACGGATTCGCACAACGAGAGCGTCAAGCACGTCATATTTACAATGCTGTAAGTGGTTGTTGCAATGATGTTTACCTTGTGAGAACACTTGGTTGACATAAAGAGAAAGGATGAATAATAAAGGTGCGATATAAAAGAAGTGAACGAATTGTTTACATGACTCAATATTTAATCAGCAATCCAAATAAACTCGTACCGCTGACATACTTTGTAGAGAAGTTCAAACAAGCAAAGTCATCGATTAGCGAAGATGTCCAAATTATTAAAGACACGGTTGTTAAAGAAGGGCTCGGCTCGATTGAAACGGTTGCGGGCGCGAGTGGTGGCGTTAGGTATCGACCGCAAATGCAGCGCGAAGAAGCTGAGGCGGTTGTACAAGAAGTCACGATGCTATTGCAAGAGAAGGATAGACTGCTACCTGGTGGATATCTCTTTCTGTCTGATTTGATGGGGAATCCTACACTGTTGAAGAAGGTAGGAAAGCTCATTGCAACCATCTATATGGATGAAGAACTTGACGCAATTGTGACGATTGCAACGAAAGGTATTTCCCTTGCGAATGCCGTTGCAAGTGTACTCAATCTGCCAGTAGTTGTGATACGAAAAGACAACAAGGTGACTGAAGGGTCTACCGTGTCGATTAACTATGTATCAGGTTCTTCTAGAAAGATAGAGACGATGGTATTATCGAAACGAACGTTGAAAGAACACTCAAATGTACTTGTTGTAGATGATTTTATGCGCGCGGGTGGTTCAATCAACGGCGTGATGAATTTGATGGCAGAGTTTAAAGCACAAGTAAAAGGGGTATCTGTACTTGTGGAGTCTAAAGAAGTTAAGCAGCGATTGATTGAAGATTATACTTCTCTTGTCCGCCTATCTGATGTCGATGAATACAATCAAGATTTCAAGGTAGAGCCAGGCAATAGCTTATCTAAATTTTAAAAAGGAGTAGGAAACAACATGAAATTAATTAACACACAAAAAGCACCAGCAGCAGTTGGTCCTTATTCACATGCAGCAATCGTAAACGGTATGGTGTTTACGTCAGGTCAAATCCCACTCAATCAAGAGGGTGAAATTGTCAGTGACTGTATTCAAGAGCAAACGAAACAAGTGATTGAAAACTTGAAGGTTGTACTTGAAGAAGCTGGATCTGACTTAGATCACGTTGTCAAAGCTTTAATCTTTTTATCTGATATGGAAAATTTCCAAAAGGTAAATGAAGTATATGGTTCGTACTTCGATGCGCATAAACCTGCGAGAAGTGCGGTAGAAGTTGCACGTTTACCGAAAGATGTAAAGATTGAAATTGAAGTGATTGCTGAGATTAAAGAATAATCATCTTTAACTCAAGATGAACTTCTAAAAAATTATATACAAAACTATGGGGGGGCGCACTTATGAAAGTGACAGATGTTAGACTTAGAAAAATACAAACGGAAGGGAGAATGAAAGCGTTAGTATCTATCACACTTGAAGATGCTTTCGTTATTCATGATCTACGCGTCATTGAAGGGAATTCAGGCCTTTTTGTCGCGATGCCAAGTAAGCGTACAGCAGATGGTGAATTCCGTGACATTGCACATCCAATCAACTCAGACATGAGACAAGAGATTCAAGATGCGGTAATGAAGGTATATGAAGAGACAGACGAAGTACTTCCAGTGCAGCAAGAAGAAACAGAAGAATAATAACACTGAAACGTAGACAATCGATGCAATCATATACGTATCGTTGTCTACAAAAGAGGCTAAGACGCAGACTTTTAAGCAAAGTCCTATCTTAGCCTTTTTTGTTTGGAGAAGATGAAGTAAAAGTAGGAATATGCTTTTACTTCTTGAAAGTGTATGACTCCTTAAATTATAATTATAGAGAAGTGCAAAAATACTGGAGGTTCATTACCATGCAGAGACATGCGATTGTTTTAGCAGCTGGCAAAGGCACGCGGATGAAATCAAAGCAATACAAGGTGCTTCATGAAGTCGCAGGGAAACCAATGATTGTACACGTGATTGATCAGGTGCAACAATCTGGTATCGCGGACATTGTTACGATTGTGGGTTATGGTGCTGAACAAGTGAAAGCAACACTTGGCACGGCATCACAATATAGTTTTCAAGAAGCGCAATTAGGCACTGCACACGCAGTTAAGCAAGCAGCTGAGCATTTAGCAGCACAACAAGGAACAACATTAGTTGTATGCGGGGACATGCCACTGATTACGTCTGATACGTTATCGAACTTGATGGCACATCATGAGGCGTCACAAGCGCAAGCAACAGTGTTATCAGCAACAACGTCACAACCATATGGGTATGGACGTATTGTTCGGAATGAACAAGGCGACTTAGTAGAAATTGTTGAAGAGAAGGACGCAACAGAAGCACAAAAGATGATTCAAGAAATCAGTTCAGGCATTTTTGCTTTTGATAATGCAACGTTATTTGCATTGTTAGATCAAGTGGATAACAACAATGCACAAGGTGAGTACTATCTTCCGCAAGTGTTGACACTCATCTTGCAACAACAAGGTCATATTGGCGTGTATCATACTGATGATTTTGATGAGATTATGGGAGTGAACGATCGCGTCGCATTGAGTCGTGCGGAACAAGTTTATCGCATACGTATGAACGAATATCACATGCGTGAAGGCGTTACAATCATTGACCCTAACACAACGTATATCGGTCCTGACGTGACGATTGGTGAAGATACGGTGATTGAACCGGGTGTTAGAATTACAGGTAAAACAACGATTGGTAGCGATGTGCGTATCGGTCAATATTCTGAGATACGTGATAGTCAGATTGACGATGGTGCAGTCATTAAACAATCTGTAATCGTCGAAGCGGTTGTCGGTGCCAAGTCCGCAATTGGACCTTTTGCACAATTACGACCGGGTGCAGATCTTGGACAAGAGACAAAAATTGGTAATTTTGTTGAAGTTAAAAAAGCACGTATCGATGATGGTGCGAAAGTATCACACTTGAGTTATATCGGTGATGCAGAAGTGGGGGCACGCACGAATATTGGCTGTGGCGCAATCACGGTGAATTATGATGGTGTGAATAAGTTTAAAACAACGATTGGCAAAGATGTCTTTGTCGGTTGCAACGCAAACTTAGTTGCGCCGGTTACAATTGGAGATGGAACACTTGTAGCAGCAGGGTCAACGATTACTGACAATGTGCCAGATTATAGTTTGGCATTAGGGCGTGCAAGACAAGTGACAAAAGAAGGATACTTAAACAAGGAATCAAAAGAATCATAAGCATGAAGTAAGTGAAATTAAAATTTAAATAAATTAGTGATCAAAACAATTAATGGAGGATTTATCATGTTAAACACCGAATATAAAAATTCGTCTCTGAAGATTTTCTCGTTGAAAGGTAATGAACCACTCGCAAAAGAAGTTGCAGACCATGTGGGCGTAGAGCTTGGAAAATGTACGGTTAAGCGTTTTAGCGATGGTGAGATTCAAATCAATATTGAAGAAAGTATTCGTGGTTGTGACGTTTTTATTATTCAACCAACTTCAAATCCAGTGAATGTTCACTTGATGGAATTATTAATTATGATTGATGCATGTAAACGTGCTTCTGCAGCAACAATTTCAATTGTTGTACCTTACTACGGTTATGCACGTCAAGACCGTAAAGCACGTAGTCGTGAACCAATCACTGCAAAACTTGTTGCCGATTTATTTGAAACAGCAGGCGCAGATCGCATGATCGCTTTAGACTTACATGCACCACAAATTCAAGGATTCTTTGACATTCCGATCGACCATTTAATGGGTGTGCCGATTTTAGCAGATTATTTCTTAAATAACAAAGAAATCGACCCAGAAAAATGTGTCGTTGTATCTCCAGACCACGGTGGCGTGACACGTGCACGAAAACTTGCCGATATTTTGAAAACACCAATTGCGATCATCGATAAACGCCGTCCGAAACCAAATGTTGCAGAAGTGATGAACATTGTCGGCGAGATTGAAGGACGTACAGCGATTATTATTGATGACATTATCGACACAGCAGGTACAATTACATTAGCTGCTCAGGCGCTGAAAGACAAGGGAGCAACAGAAGTATATGCTTGTTGTACACACCCTGTATTATCAGGTCCTGCAAAAGAACGTATCGAAAACTCAGCAATTAAAGAATTGATTGTAACGAACTCAATTTTATTAAAAGATGAGCAAAAACCGAAAAATATTAAAGAACTATCTGTTGCTGAATTACTAGCACAAGCTATTATTCGTGTGTATGAGCGCGAATCAGTAAGTGTACTATTTGTCTAAGATAGGTTGACTTCTTGTCAAAATCTGTGTAGAATAACTCTGTTCGTGTCATGACGGACAAATACACATTTGCAAGCAGCGAAATGGCTGATGGGCAAATGCTGCACGAGAGACGTGCAACGGAAAGGTGGAAAATGAATATGACTTCATTAAAGTCTATTATTCGTCAAGGTAAACAAACACGCGGAGACTTACGTAAAATCCGTGAATCAGGTAAAGTACCAGCAGTAGTATATGGTTACGGTACTAAAAACGTATCAGTAAAAGTTGATGAAGTAGAATTCATCAAAGTAATCCGTGAAGTAGGACGTAACGGTGTTATCGTTTTAGGTGTGGGTTCAAAAGAAATCAAAGTAATGGTATCTGATTACCAATTTGATCCGCTTAAAAACCAAATTACACACATCGACTTCTTAGCAATCAACATGAGCGAAGAGCGTACTGTTGAAGTACCAGTTCACTTAATCGGTGAAGCACCTGGTGCAAAAGAAGGTGGCGTAGTTGAACAACCATTATTCGACTTAAACATTACTGCTACACCTGATAGCATTCCTGAAAGCATCGAAGTTGATATCAGCGAATTAAACATTGGCGATACTTTAAGCGTACAAGACATTAAAGTATCAGGCGACTTCACAATCGAAAACGATGCTGAAGAAGCAGTTGTATCTGTTGTTGCACCAACAGAAGAACCAACTGAAGAAGAAATCGAAGCAATGGAAGGCGAAGCAACAACTGAAGAGCCTGAAGTTGTAGGCGAAGAAAAAGAAGAATCTGAAGAAGAAGCATAAGATATCTTCTAAGGGCATTATCCATCTCGATGGGTAATGCTCTTTTGTTATATACGACGGTGTTTGAGAGAGCGAGAAAGGGCGCTTTTGTGTTACGATATAATCTGAGACATAGCAGGTATTGATTGTAAATTGAGATAGGAATATGGCAGTAAGTGTGGAAAACGAAAGTTTATATAAACAGTATTTTCCTCCTTTCCGGTCATTATTTATAAAATAACCATAGATTAATAACACAAAATGTACGTGTAATAAAAGTAACGGAGGAACATGTGATGAAATGTATTGTGGGTTTAGGAAATATTGGCAAACGCTATGAGCGCACAAGACACAATATTGGTTTTGAAGTCATTGACTATTTGTTGGATCAACATCAAATAACATTGGATAAACAAAAGTTTCGAGGTGCATATACAGTCGCCCGTATAAATGGGGAGAAGGTAATGCTAATCGAGCCCCTAACTTTAATGAATCTGTCCGGTGAAGCGGTCGGCTCATTAATGGATTATTACAATGTTGAAATTGAAGATTTGTTGGTACTGTATGATGATCTTGATTTGGCACAAGGTCAAGTACGTTTGAGACAAAAAGGGAGTGCAGGTGGACACAATGGGATGAAGTCGATTATTGCACATATAGGAACGAGTGATTTTAAACGCATTCGCATCGGTATTGACCGCCCGACTAATGGCATGTCTGTTCCGGATTATGTCTTGCAAAAGTTTTCGGATGCGGAAATGAAAACGATGCAACCTGTCATTGAACATGTTGCGAAAGCAGTTGAAGCATTTATTGATGGTGAAACGTTTGAGAACGTCATGACACAATATAACGGTGAAATTCATTGAAACCAATCATCAACGAAATCATTCATAGAGATACACAGTTTCAAAATTTAACGGAACATATTGGTAATCGCAATGTATTGGTTACAGGCTTAACACCTTCAGCTAAAGCAGCGATGATTGCGGAAGTCTATCAGTCGGGTCACGAACAAGTTTTATTAGTGACAAACAACTTGTATCAAGCGGACAAGTTAGAAGCAGACTTACTACAATTTGTACCAGATGATGAGTTATACAAATATCCAGTACAAGATATGATGACAGAAGAATTTTCAACACAAAGCCCAGAGTTTATGAGTGAGCGTGTCCGTACGTTGACGGCACTCGCACATGAACGTCGCGGGTTATTTGTCGTCCCGTTGAATGGCTTGAAGAAGCTACTCACACCGAAAGCGTTATGGCAATCTCATCAGATGGTTTTGAATATTGGTGATGACTTAGATCTTGAGTCTTTTCTAACAAAACTTGTGAGTATGGGATATCGTCGAGAATCTGTTGTAACGAATATTGGTGACTTTTCCGTACGCGGTGGTATTATCGATATTTATCCGTTACTTGGAGAACCTGTGCGTATTGAACTGTTTGACACAGAAGTAGACTCGATGCGCTTATTCGATGTTGAGACACAACGCTCGCTGGAAAATATCGATACAATTGAAATTACAACAGCACATGATTTTATTATGACGGAAGCAGTGCGAGAACATACGGTGCAACAGTTAACGGCTGCGTATGAACAAACACGACCAAAAATCGAAAAATCAGTACGTCAAGATTTGAAAGACACATATGATGCCTTCCATATTACTGATGAAGAACGATTCGATCCACAAGTTTTAAGACGACTGATTGCGTTTATGTATGATAAGTCTGAAACGCTTATGGATTATTTTAAAGACAATGCGGTTGTGCTCGTTGATGAATACCAACGAGTAAAAGAAACTGAAGATACATTGACCGCCGAAACGACAGATTTTTTACAAAACCTTGTGGAAAGTGGGAAAGGTTTTCTCGGTCAGCGCTTTATGGATGATGATGCTTTTGAAACACTGATCCGTCAGCGACAGGTTACGTATTTCACATTGTTTACGTCATCGATGCCTGTGAAGTTAGATGAGATTTTTAAGTTTTCATGTAAACCAGTCCAACAATATTATGGTCAGTACGATATTATGACGTCTGAACTTCAGCGATTTATGCGCCAAGATTATCGCATTGTAGTTGTTGCGGAGACGGAAACGAAAAAAGAGCGCATTCAAGCAATGTTGAGTGAGATGCATGTACCGACCTTATTAGAGCCAGATATTGAAGCGATGTTGCCAGGACATGCGGCGATTGTTGAAGGCAGCTTGTCAGAAGGCTTTGAACTACCATACATGTCTCTCGTCGTCATCACGGAGCGAGAATTGTTCAAGTCAAGACAGAAGAAAACGTCCAAAAAACGTCGTAAAACATTGACGAATGCCGAGAAGATTAAGTCATATCAAGAATTGAATGTAGGAGATTACGTTGTTCATGTCCATCACGGTGTGGGGCGTTATCTCGGTGTTGAAACACTCGAAGTTGGCGATGTGCATCGTGATTACATGAAAATACAATATAAAGGGACGGATCAATTGTTTGTCCCTGTTGACCAGATGGATCAAGTTCAAAAATACGTCGGTTCGGAAGATAAAACGCCGAAGCTTTACAAGTTAGGTGGCAGTGAGTGGAAGAAAACGAAAGCGAGAGTACAAAGCAATGTTGAAGATATTGCAGATGAGTTGATTGCGTTATACAAAGAGCGTGAGCAATCTGTCGGCTACCAGTTTGCGCCTGATACAGAAGAGCAACATGCCTTTGAAATGGACTTTCCATATGAGCTGACGGAAGATCAAGACAAGTCGATACGTGAAATCAAGGCGGATATGGAAAGTGCACGTCCAATGGATCGTCTACTTTGTGGTGATGTGGGTTATGGTAAGACGGAAGTTGCTGTCCGTGCCGCATTTAAAGCGGTTATGTCAGGTAAACAAGTAGCATTCCTTGTACCAACGACTATTTTAGCGCAACAACACTATGAAACGCTGATTGAACGAATGCGTGACTTCCCAGTAGAGATTCAGTTGATGAGTCGATTCCGTACAGCCAAAGAAATCAAAGCGACAAAAGAAGGTTTGAAATCTGGTTTTGTCGATATTGTTGTTGGAACACACAAGTTATTAGGCAAGACGATTGAATACAAAGACTTAGGCTTGCTAATTGTCGATGAAGAACAGCGTTTTGGAGTGCGTCACAAAGAGAAAATTAAAGCACTCAAAGCAAACGTGGATGTCCTAACGTTGACAGCAACACCGATACCGAGAACGTTGCATATGAGTATGTTAGGTGTCCGTGATTTGTCAGTGATTGAAACACCACCCGAGAACCGATTCCCTGTTCAGACATATGTGCTCGAACAAAATGCGAACTTCGTTAAAGAGGCGTTGGAGCGTGAATTATCTCGAGAAGGGCAAGCATTCTACTTGTACAACAAAGTCCAATCTATCTATGAAAAGCGAGAACAGTTACGCATGCTCATGCCAGAAGCTGAAATTGGTGTGGCACACGGACAGCTGACAGAACGAGATCTTGAAGAAACGATGCTTAACTTTATCAACGGTGAATACGATATCCTTCTCACAACAACAATTATTGAAACGGGTGTCGATGTACCAAATGCAAACACATTGATTATTGAAGAAGCAGATCGCTTTGGTTTAAGTCAGTTGTATCAATTGCGAGGCCGTGTCGGGCGTTCAAGTCGTATCGGCTATGCTTACTTCTTGCATCCACAAAATAAAGTGTTAACAGAAACAGCGGAAGATCGTCTACAAGCAATCAAAGAGTTTACAGAGCTCGGCAGTGGCTTTAAAATTGCAATGCGTGACTTAAATATTCGTGGTGCTGGGAATTTATTAGGAAAGCAACAGCACGGTTTCATTGATTCTGTTGGTTATGATCTCTATGCACAAATGCTAGAAGAAGCGGTTAATGAGAAGCGTGGTGTCAAGGTCGAAACACAAGCACCAGAACTTGAAATGGACTTGCGATTAGATGCTTATTTACCGGCATCATACATTCAAAATGAACAAGCTAAAATTGAAATTTACAAAAAGCTGCGTGCCACAGAGACGCACACACAATTGATGGATATTAAAGATGAATTGCTAGATCGCTTTAATGAATACCCAACAGAAGTGTCACATTTGTTAGATTCCGTAGAAATTAAAACATACTTATTGCAGGTAGGTGTGCAACATGTGAAGGACACTGGAAAAGCGATCGAAGTCTTGCTGACACAAGCCGGGACCAATCGTATTAACGGTGAGGAATTATTCCGACAATCTGAGCCGCTTGGGCGCAGCATGACACTCGGCGTGAAAGATGGGTGTATGAAAGTGACATTGAAGAAAGGGAATCAATGGCTTGAATCACTAAAATTTCTAGCAAAAATTCTAGCAGAAAGTTTGAGGTTAGAAGATGAAATCGAAAGCGGCATTTAATGGTGTCGTTGTTTTAACGATTGCACTCATTGCGGTGAAAGTGCTTAGTGCGCTGTACCGTGTACCGTATCAGAACGTATTGGGCGATGAAGGGTTATATGCGTATCAACAAATATATCCAATCGTTGCATTAGGCGTTGTTCTATCAAGCAATGCAATCCCGAGCGCCTTCACACAAGTTTTAGACGGTCGGCAACCGAGCCGTCCTACATTTCGTCGCTTAGTTATGACGATTGAAATGATTGGCGTGGTTTGTTGGAGCATGCTGTATGTCGGTTCGAGACAAGTAGCACAATGGATGGGAGATCCACAATTAACACCGATGTTGCAGGCGGCAAGTATTAGTTTTTTAGTCGTTGGCTTTTTAGGTCTATTACGTGGACACTTTCAAGCACAACATCAGATGGTCTATCCTGCCTACTCGCAAGTTATTGAACAATTAATACGAGTTGGCATTATTGGTATAGTTATCGTCTATTTCATTCGCCATGGTCTGTCCATTTATACCGCAGGAACTTGGGCGATTTATGCATCGACAGCAGGCTTTGTTATGTCTACGCTGTACTTGTGGTGGCGCAGTGATATGGAGTCGTTTGAGCATGAACGAATTAACAGCATCTCATTCCGACAATTTTTTATTGCGATCGCCATTTTTGCGGTAAGTCACTTAATCGTCATATTATGGCAAGTGGTGGATAGCTTTACGATTGTGAATATGTTGCGTTCAGGGGCAGGTTTTGTATTCCAAGATGCGATCGTACAAAAAGGTATTTACGACCGTGGGGCTTCTTTCATCCAAATGGGACTCATTGTTACGACGACTTTTTGTTTTGTACTTGTGCCGTTACTGACGGATACGAAACGACGTGGTGCAATTGATGAGATGAACAGTTATGCGAATGCTTCATTGAAGATTACGATTGTGATAAGTAGTGCGAGTGGTATCGGCTTGATGAACTTGTTGCCTAATTTGAACCGTGTCTTTTTCGAGAGTAATGCTTTGACAGCGACATTGACCGTATACATGTTGACGGTCATCTGCGTTTCAATGATGATGATGTATATGGCATTGTTGGAGATTTATGGTTATTACCGTTTGATTATCGGAGCTGTTGTTGCGGGGCTAGTGAGTAAGCTGCTTCTCAACATTTTGCTTATCACATATTTTGAAATGTTAGGTGCGAGTCTTGCGACGGTATTATCGCTTGTCATCGCAGTTATCATATTACATGAAGGTGTCGTACAGTGTTATCAACTTAAGCGATTGCGAAAGTTTTACAGCAAGTTAGTCCTTGCGCTGCTTGTGATGACGGCGAGCGTCCAACTCTGCCAATGGCTGATACCCGTTACATCACGGTTTGGCAGCTTATTCGAACTACTTATCGCAACACTCGTGGGCGTCTTAACGATTGGTTGGATGCTCGTGCGCCTGAATATTTTAGACGAAGAAGAATGGTCGCATTTACCGTTTGGAGATAAAATGTATCATTGGAAGAAGGGAAGAAAAGGATGACACATCAATTAATAATCATTGGTCTCGGTAACTATGGATTAGATGAGTTGCCGATGGGGATTTATCGTTTGATCACACAACAGAAGCAGTTGTATGTAAGAACATCAGATCATCCGGTAATTCAAGAACTACCGGAAATGGACATTCAATCATTTGATGAAGTCTATGAGCAATATGACACATTTGAACCCGTTTATGAAGCGATTACGACGCAATTATTGGAACGTGCGCAACATGAAGATATTGTTTATGCGGTACCGGGACATCCACGTGTTGCAGAAACGACGACACAGTTACTATTGACACGTGCAGCTGACTATGACGTTCATGTTGTAGTGAAAGGTGGACGAAGTTTTATTGACGACATTTTTGCAGCAGTTAATGTAGATCCGAATGATGGCTTTACAATGCTTGATGCAACGGCATTGGACATCACTGCATTGAATCCAAGAACAGCGACAATCTTGACGCAAGTGTATAGCGATATGGTTGCGGGTGAGTTGAAACTCAGTTTGATGGAACGTTATCCAGATGACTTTGAAGTGTATATTGTTGATGGTGCAAATCAATCGGGTGCGACAGTGACGCAAGTTCCGTTATATGAACTGGACCACCAAGCGATTTTTACAAATTTGACGAGCGTCTTTATACCAGCCGTAACAGATGAAGTGGCATTGTATGGAGATTTCGACTTTGCCAATCAAGTCATTGCACAACTTGTTGATGATGAGACGGGATGTCCGTGGGATAAAGTACAAACGCATGATACGTTAAAACGTTATTTATTGGAAGAAACATTTGAATTGTTTGAAGCAATTGATAATGAAGATGATTGGCATATGATAGAGGAGCTGGGGGATATCTTACTTCAAGTGTTACTCCATGCACATATCGGTCAGAAGTCGGGTTATATGGATATTCGAGAAGTTGTCGCAAGCTTATCAGATAAAATGATTCGTCGTCATCCTCATGTGTTTAACGGGGCACAGGCAGATGATGTAGAAGATGTGATGTCAATCTGGCAAACAGAAAAGGCAGCAGAAGGTAAAAAAACACGTGTAAAGTTTGAGAAAGTATTTGCACGTCATTTCTTAAAACTGTATGATGAAGTCAAAAATAAGGACTTTACGGAAGAAACATTAGACCAATATTTGGCACAAGGAGGTAGCCATGAGACTTGATAAATATTTAAAGGTATCGCGGCTCATCAAACGTCGTACACTTGCGAAAGAATTAAGTGATCAGGGACGTGTTGCGGTAAACGGTCAAACAGCTAAGGCGGGCACGACTGTAAAAGTAGATGATGAGCTCGTCATTCGATTTGGTCAAAAAGTGGTAACGATTAAAGTGACAGCATTGAATGAACATGCGACGAAAGAAAATGCTAAAGGGATGTACGAGCTTGTTAAAGAAGAACGATTACAGTAATTGACGTTGAGAGAGGTGAGACCACATGAGTAAGAAAGTGCAAGGGATTGGCAACCAATACACATCTGAAGAAAATGCGAAACGTCAGCGTCATGCACGATTAAAAAAAGTCGTTAAGAAGCGAATGCTCGTATTTGGTGGTGGACTCTTTGCAATAATTCTCGTCTTGCTAATCATGGTCGGGGTGCAAATGCACAACAATCAACAAGCCTCTCAAGAGCGGCAAGCGAAGGAAGAAGAATACCAGAAAATACAAGACGAAGAGATTGAATTAAAAGAACGGTTGAACAACCTGAACGATGAAGAATATATCGAAAAAATTGCACGAGATGAGTATTACTTGAGCAATGATGGTGAAGTCATCTTCAAACTCCCTGAAGATCAGAAAAATAAAAAACAAGAATAAAGCACATAAAAAGGCATTTACTGAATTAGAAATCAGTATAATGTCTTTTTGTGTAAATATATGAGCGTCAGTCCCTCATCTCTCACAACCTCGTTATGTCAGTGTTCGAGAAGCAGAATTCTCGGTAGAACTTCACAGCTCTACAAAATTTGAGGATCAATTTTGATCAATGTTCGGGTTCTACTCGAATTCTAAACGCTTCTCTCACAACCTCGTTATAAAAATATTAAAGAAAAGGATTAAATCGGTTTTTGTCGTTGTGTAAATAGTCAAACAACCGTATAATAGAGTTAAATATCGAACTCGGGAGGATTCATTATAACAATGGCAATCGAAGTAGGAAGTAAAGTCAAAGGTAAAGTCACTGGTATCAAAAAATTTGGTGCATTTGTGGAGTTGCCAGAAGGAAAGAGCGGGCTTGTGCATATCAGTGAAGTGGCTGATAATTACGTTGAGAACGTGGAAGATCATCTGTCATTAGGCGATGAAGTTGAAGTAAAAGTACTTTCTATTGCAGATGATGGTAAGATTAGCTTATCTATCAAAAAAGCAAAAGAACGTCCACGTCGACAAAAACCAGCACAAAAACCGGAAGACTTTGAGAAAAAACTATCAAACTTCTTAAAAGATAGTGAAGATAAACTTAATTCTGTAAAACGTCAAGCAGAGTCAAGACGTGGTGGCCGAGGTTCACGTCGATAAGTCATCACAATCTAGGGGTTGAGAAACGAAGGGAACTTTGAATCTCAACCTCTTTTTCACTGTTAAAATAAAGCGTGGAAGATACGAAGCAGATGAAGGAGTGTCTATGTAATGAAACCATTCTGGCGAACAACTGACCATATCGTAGTAGCTGTGTCGACTGGAATAGATAGTATGGTGTTGTTACATCAATTATTGACGCAATACGCTGATACATATCATCAACTCACTTGTTTGCATGTGCATCATGGTTTGCGTGAGGCATCTGATAATGAAGCACAATTTTTGCAAGCGTACTGTCAGGAACGAAAGATTCCATTGCATATCCACCACTTAGATCTTACAGACGTTGCTGAAGCAGGGCGAAGTATTCAAAACGAAGCTCGACGCTTGCGTTATGCTTGGTTTGATGAAATGATGCACAATCTCCAAGCAGACTGTTTACTTACTGCGCATCATCAAGACGATCAACTAGAGACCATCTTTTATCGTATCTTTACAGGACGTGTTGACCGTGGACCGTTAGGCATTCAAACTTGTGAAGAACGGGGTACCTACCATCTCATTCGTCCACTGCTGACTACGGCCAAGGCGCAAATTCGTACGTATCAGCAACAGTACGCAGTACCTTACTTTGAAGATGAAAGCAATGCTAGTAATGCGTATGTACGCAACGATATTCGCAATCGTCTGCTGCCTGATATTGAACAAAATCCACAGTTACAAGGGCAACAATTACTTAAGTTGATGGATGTTCACGCGGAAGCGTTGATGCTTTTTACACAACGCGCACAGCAATTCATTGAGCAAGAAGTGATTCAAAAAAACGGAAAACAATGGCACATACCAAGAAAGGCATTCAATCAATTGTCGACACATGTTAAAATGAAAGTCTTGGACATTATATTGGCATATTTCGAGCCAGTTGTGACAGTAAGTGAGCGTACATACCAAGATTGGTTTGTCAAAATTTGCAGTGATGTGGCACAAAGTGCGCTCATGCATACAAACAAATGGCATGTCGATATCGTGTATGATAAATTAATCATAGCGCCTGCATTGATGGAAATGATACCGACACAACAAGTTGTCACAACGGCAGGTGTTTATCGATTCGGAGCGTATCGTATCGAAATTGCAGAGTATGTCTTTCGCTCACATGAAAGGCTACATATTCGAACGCGACAGACAGGCGATCGTATCACGCTTGCGAACGGCCAACATAAAAAAGTAACACGTTTGATGATTGACCACAAAGTCCCACAAGCACAGCGTTCACATATGCCGGTAATCAGTACGGTTGACGGTAATATCTTAGCAGTTGGGACGTGTTATCATCACAGGACATACGAACAATACATTCACATTCAATATTTGGGAGATGACATAAATGAGAAATGATTTAAAAGAAATTTTATTAACAGAAGAGGAAATCCAAGAAATTTGTGAGAAACTTGGGCGTGTGCTAACAGAAGATTACAAAGGTAAAAACTTATTCTGTATCGGTATTTTAAAAGGGTCTATTCTGTTCATGACAGACTTGATTAAGCGTATTGATACACCACTTGCGATTGATTTTATGGACGTGTCAAGTTATCACGGTGGTATGGAATCAACAGGTGAAGTACAAATCTTGAAAGACTTGGGATCATCGATTGAAAATAAAGATGTGTTGATTATTGAAGATATTCTTGAAACAGGTACGACATTGAAGTCGATTACAGAGTTGTTGCAATCACGTCGCGTTAACTCATTAGAAATTGTGACATTGTTAGATAAACCGAATCGTCGCAAAGCAGATATTCAAGCCAAATATGTTGGAAAAGTTATTCCAGACGAGTTTGTTGTAGGCTATGGTTTGGACTACAAAGAAGAATATCGTAACTTACCGTACATCGGTACGTTAAAACCTGAAATTTATACACAGGGATAGTCGTATGACGAGAGACAGATGGCCCGTACGAAGCTTCGAAAATGATGTGGAAAACCGTGGGAATCTGTCTTTTGTTATATACCATTGATAGCAAGCGCAATTACTAGCAACATGTCTTGAGATTATGGTAAAATTTTTGTTAGCTTTATATTTGGAGTAGGAGGAAACGTCGCATGCAGAAAGCTTTTCGTAATGTGCTTTTTATAGCACTGATAGGCGTCGTCATCTTTGGTTTATTCTCATGGGTGAATGGCAATGGGAACATTCCAAAAGAACTTACCTATAATCAATTTATGCAAAAGTTGGAGAAGGGTGACCTTAAGTCATTAGAGATTCAACCAGAGAATAATGTGTATAAAGTGAGCGGTAAGTTGAAAAATAACGATGACTTTGCGTCAACGGTATTATTTAATAATGATAAAGAGCTCGATAAAATCACTGATACAGCTCAGAACCAAAAAGGATTAGAATTCACAGTTAAAGAAGAAGAAGGACAGAGTGTTTTTGTAAGCATCATTTCAACATTAATCCCTGTCTTAGTGATCGCACTACTCTTCCTGTTCTTTATGAGTCAAGTACAAGGAGGCGGCGGTGGTGGCGGTCGTATGATGAACTTTGGTAAATCCAAAGCAAAAATGTACGATAGTCAAAAAGGTCGCGTACGTTTCTCAGACGTAGCAGGTGCGGATGAAGAGAAACAAGAATTAGTAGAAATTGTTGACTTCTTAAAAGACAACAAACGATTCAAAGAAATGGGATCACGTATCCCGAAAGGTGTCCTCTTAGTCGGACCACCGGGAACTGGTAAAACATTGCTTGCACGTGCTGTCGCAGGTGAAGCAGGCGTACCATTCTTCTCAATCAGTGGTTCAGACTTCGTTGAGATGTTCGTTGGTGTCGGTGCGAGTCGTGTGCGTGACTTGTTCGAAAACGCCAAGAAGAATGCACCATGTATTATCTTTATCGATGAGATCGATGCAGTGGGTCGTCAACGTGGCGCAGGTGTTGGTGGCGGACATGATGAACGTGAGCAAACATTGAACCAATTGTTAGTAGAGATGGATGGTTTCGGTGAGAATGAAAACATCATCATGATCGCTGCAACGAACCGTCCTGATATTCTAGACCCAGCGCTTTTACGTCCAGGTCGTTTTGACCGTCAAATCCAAGTCGGTCGTCCGGATGTTAAAGGTCGTGAAGCGGTACTACATGTACATGCGAAAAATAAACCGTTAGATGAGACGGTTGATCTTAAAGCAATCGCTCAACGTACACCAGGCTTCTCAGGTGCAGACCTAGAGAACTTGTTGAACGAAGCATCGTTAATTGCGGCACGTAGTGGTAAGAAGAAAATTGATATGCGTGATATCGAAGAAGCAACAGACCGTGTTATCGCAGGTCCGGCGAAGAAATCACGTGTTATTTCTGAGAAAGAACGTAACATTGTGGCACACCACGAAGCGGGTCATACTGTGATTGGTATGGTGCTCGATGAAGCAGAAGTCGTGCATAAAGTAACAATTGTACCACGTGGTCAAGCAGGTGGTTATGCGATGATGTTACCAAAACAAGATCGTTTCTTAATGACGGAGCCAGAGTTATTAGACAAAATTAGTGGTCTATTAGGTGGCCGCGTTGCAGAAGATATTATCTTCAATGAGGTATCTACGGGTGCTTCAAATGACTTTGAACGTGCGACGCAAATTGCACGTGAAATGGTGACGCAATATGGTATGAGTAAAAAGCTTGGACCTTTACAGTTCTCGCATGGTGGCGGTCAAGTCTTCTTAGGTAAAGATATGTCAGGTGAACCTGAGTACTCAGGACAAATTGCATATGAGATTGACAAAGAAGTACAGCGCATCATCAAAGAACAGTATGAGCGTAGTAAACAAATCTTATTAGAACACGAATCGCAATTGCGTTTAATTGCTGAGACATTATTAACAGAAGAGACGTTAGTTGCTGAACAAATTCAATCATTATTCCATGAAGGGCATCTGCCTGAAGTGAACTATGATGATGCAAAAGTTGTTGATCGTTCTGAAGATGACGCATTCAACGAAGGAAAGTATGGTAAGTCATACGAAGAGATTCGTCGTGAACAAGAAGAAATGACGAACCGTGCACATACAAGTACATCAGATCGTGATGAAGCGGCATCAGACGATGAAGATACAACAGCTTACGATCAAGCACCGGAGATAGATAAACCGGGTGATGATCAAACACCACCACGTCAATAATTGATTTGGCGTATAAGACTTTCTCATAGATGGAGTGATTCCAGCTATTGGGGAAGTCTTTTTTATGAGAAAGTAGCTTGAAATAGTTGGGTAAGTCATTTCAGTTGTACTTATGTGATGACGCGAGTATGATAATGCAACATAGAGAAAATATGATGATCAGATTTGGACGAAGTCTACGTCTTTTTGCGATGGTGATATTCACGTGAAATGAAAGAAGTACGTTGACATGCGTATCGTATAGGTATCATATAAAAAAGGAGATAATAGAACATGACGCAAGATTATATTGTAAAAGCACTCGCATATGGTGGGGAAGTTCGTGCATATAGTGCGAAAACGACCGATGCGATTCAGGAAGCACAAACACATCATTATACATGGCCGACAGCATCAGCAGCGCTAGGTCGTACAATGACAGCGACAGTAATGATGGGTGCGATGCTCAAAGGTGAACAAAAATTAACAGTGACAGTCAATGGCGACGGTCCGATTGGTAAAATTGTTGCAGATGCGAATGCACAAGGGAAAGTGCGAGGTTATGTGACAAATCCACAAACACACTTCTCATTGAATGAACAAGGGAAGTTAGATGTGCGACGTGCAGTAGGAACAGAAGGTTATATCAATGTTGTCAAAGATGTAGGTTTACGTGATTACTATACGGGTAATAGCCCAATTATTTCTGGAGAACTCGGTGAAGACTTTACTTATTATTTTGCCAACAGTGAACAAGTGCCATCATCAGTAGGTGTCGGCGTACTTGTGAATCCAGATAATACGATTAAGGCGGCAGGTGGTTTCATTATCCAAGTGATGCCAGGTGCCAAAGAAGAAACAATTGCTAAGTTAGAAGCAGCAATTAACAACATGACGCCTGTTTCAAAATTAATCGACCAAGGTCACACGCCAGAGAGTATGTTACAAGAAATTTTAGGCGCGGATAACGTTGAATTTCTAGAAACGTTACCAGTTGAATTTGAATGTAACTGTGGGCACGATAAATTTTTAACAGCAATTAAAGGATTGGGAGAAGCGGAAATTGAAAGCATGATTCGTGAAGATCATGGTGCAGAAGCGGAATGTCACTTCTGTCGTACGAAATACCATTATTCTGAAGCTGACTTAGAAGAATTGCTTGTATCGATGAAATAATGTGAAATTTTTGTGTGAGATGTAAGATTTTACTTTTGAAATTGTCTGAACAATGATACACTGTTTATATCCGATATATTAACTAAGCATTCGAGTAAATTATATATTAAAAGTGAGGTTGTCGATTATGGTAAGAAAACCCGTAGAAAACATTACGCAAATTATTGGTCAAACACCTGTTGTGAAGTTACGCCATCAAGCAGGTGAAGATGCAGCAGACATTTATGTGAAGTTAGAATACCAAAACCCGGGTGGTTCGGTAAAAGACCGTATCGCATTAGCAATGATTGAGCAAGCCGAAAAAGAAGGTAAAATTAAACCGGGTGATACGATTGTTGAACCAACAAGCGGTAACACTGGTATCGGTCTTGCGTTCGTATGTGCTGCAAAAGGTTACAAAGCAGTTTTCACAATGCCTGAAACAATGAGCCAAGAGCGTCGCAACTTATTAAAAGCTTACGGTGCAGAACTTGTTTTAACACCTGGATCAGAAGCGATGAAAGGTGCAATCAAGAAGGCAAAAGAATTAAAAGAAGAACACGGTTATTTCGAACCACAACAATTTGAAAACCTTGCAAACCCACGTGTACATGAGTTAACAACAGGTCCAGAACTTGTTGAACAATTCGAAGGAAAAACAATTGATGCCTTTTTAGCAGGAGTTGGTACAGGTGGTACATTATCTGGTGTCGGTAAAGTCTTGAAAGAGAAATACCCAGATATTCAAATCGTTGCGATTGAACCAGAAGATTCACCAGTATTGAGCGGTGGAGAACCAGGACCACACAAACTACAAGGTTTAGGTGCTGGCTTTGTACCAGGTACATTGAACACTGACATTTATGAAGAAGTTATCAAAGTAGGTAACGAGGTAGCGATGGAAACATCACGACGTGTTGCAAAAGAAGAAGGTATCTTAGGTGGTATTTCTTCAGGTGCGGCAATTCATGCAGCAATCCAAAAAGCAAAAGAACTTGGTAAAGGCAAGACAGTTGTAACTGTTTTACCAAGTAACGGTGAACGTTACCTTTCTACACCACTTTACAACTTTGACTAATGAATACTTTTATCCCGTTAATGCGACAACATGTCATTAACGGGATTTTTTGTTTTTTGTAGATATATCGTATTTTGTTAAGCTTACAAATCAGTTGTATTCGTCAAATTTTGTTATAATAAAGCCATTGAATTAAATGACGTTTTCGTGATAACGATGAAGGGAAGTTTTTTAATGCGTGAAACACAGATTATGGGTATTTTAAACGTCACTCCAGATTCATTTTCTGATGGCGGTCAATATAATGATGTTAACAAGGCAGTAGCGCACGCTGAGCAAATGATTCATGATGGTGCACACATTATTGATGTTGGAGGGATTTCAACACGTCCGGGCTTTGAAGAGATATCAGTTGAAGAAGAAAGAAAACGTGTCGTCCCTGTTGTTGAAGCGTTGAAAGATATATCAGCGGCATTGTCTGTGGACACATATCGCAGTGAAGTAGCGGAAGCAGCACTTCAAGCGGGAGCGACAATGATTAACGATCAGTGGGCAGGACTTTATGATCCAGATATTTTCAAGGTGGTTGCTGCACATGATGCTGAGATTATTTTGATGCACAATGGTGACGGTCAACGTGATGAACCAGTGATGGATGAAATGCTCGTGACGTTATTGAAACAAGCGAACAAGGCTGTACTGGCAGGTATCCCGAAAGAAAAAATTTGGCTCGATCCCGGTATTGGTTTTGCTAAAACACGTGAAGAAGAACGCGCAGTGATGGCACAACTCGATGCACTTGTTGCGACAGGGTTTAAAGTATTGTTAGCGACAAGTCGTAAAAGATTTATCAACGAGATTCTCGGTGGCGACAGTCCGGTTGATGCACGTGATGAAGGCACTGCGGCAACAACAGCCTATGGCATTATGAAAGGTGTACATGGTGTAAGAGTGCATAATGTATTGATGAACGCACGTTTAGCAACAGCGATGGATAGTTTGAGAGGTTATGAAGATGAACGATAAAATATTTTTACAAGGATTGGAGTTTTATGCCTATCACGGGGCATTACCCGCTGAAAATGATATCGGTCAAATTTTTACAGTCGATATTGAAATGAAAGTGGACCTTGAAGAGGCAGGGCATTCAGACCGTGTAGAAGATACGGTGCATTATGGTGAGGTTTATGAAGATGTGAAAGCAATCATGGAGAGTGACCCAGTTAATTTGTTAGAACATCTTGCGGAACGTATTGCAAAGCGTATAAATTCACACTATAATCGTGTAATGGAAACGAAAGTAAGAATCACTAAGAAAAATCCGCCCATACCAGGTCATTACCAAGGTGTTGGGATTGAGATAGTAAGGATGAAATAAATGATAGACGCGTATCTAGGACTCGGTGGGAATATCGGGGACCGTGAAATGCAGATAAACGAAGCAATTGCCCGATTGGATCAACATGCGCAGATTGCCGTTGTTGCCGTATCGCCGATGTACGAAACAAAGCCAGTTGGTTATGTAGAGCAACCAGACTTTCTCAATGTGTGCGTGCATGTGCAAACGACATTGTCAGCGACAGAACTACTAGACGTAGGACTTGAAGTTGAAGCGGCACTTCATCGTGTGCGTGATGTACGTTGGGGGCCGCGTACAATTGATATTGATGTACTTTTGTATGGGCAGGATGTGATTGAAACAGAACGCGTGACAGTCCCGCATCCTAGAATGACAGAACGTGCTTTTGTAATGATTCCGCTTAATGATATTGCACCAGATGTGATTGAACCGAGATCAGGGAAGGCAATTCGCACACTCGTGAAGCCTGACGAAACGGTTATACGCTACGGCTAATAATCGCACGTTGAATAGATAGAATGGAATGAATGGAGGAATCCATATTTATGTGGAAAATTGGAGATGTTGAAATAGAGAACAGAGTCGTTCTTGCCCCGATGGCAGGCGTATGTAATGCGGCTTTTCGTCTTACGGTGAAGGAGTTTGGGGCAGGGCTTGTATGCGCCGAGATGGTGAGTGACAAAGCTATTTTGTTTAACAACCCTAAGACGATGAAAATGTTATATATAGATGAAAACGAACGTCCCCTTTCACTCCAAATTTTTGGTGGAGAAAAAGAAACGCTTGTTGAAGCAGCAGAATATGTGGATAAACATACAACTGCAGACATTATTGATATCAATATGGGATGTCCAGTGTCTAAGATCATTAAATGCGAGGCGGGTGCACGTTGGTTGCTAGACCCGAACAAAATATATGAAATGGTTTCAGCTGTAACAGAACGTGTCAGCAAGCCTGTAACATGCAAAATGCGTATTGGTTGGGATGAAGATCATATCTTCGCTGTTGAAAATGCAAAAGCAGCCGAAAGGGCAGGTGCAGCGGCCATTTCAATTCATGGTAGAACACGTGTACAAATGTATGAAGGCGAAGCGGATTGGGATATCATTCGCCAAGTGAAAGAAGCGGTGTCGATCCCAGTCATCGGTAACGGTGATGTCACAAGTCCAGAGCTTGCAAAAAAAATGCTCGATGAAACAGGTGTAGACGCTGTAATGATCGGTCGTGAAGCACTCGGCAACCCGTGGATGATTTACCGAACAGTTCATTATCTTGAAACAGGTGAACTCATTGAAGAACCAAAAATCGATGAAAAAGTTGATATTGCTTTATTACATTTGCGCCGTCTAGTAGAATTAAAAGGTGAAAAAGTAGGCGTTATGGAAATGCGTAAACATGCATCATGGTACCTCAAAGGAGTGCGTGGTAACGGAAAGGCACGTAAAGCTTTGAACCAAGCCGAGACGGAAGTGGAAATGATTGAGATACTTACGAATTTTCGAGATGAAATGAACTCACAACAAAAAGTAGAAGTATAAGAAGAAAAAGGAGAGGTAAGAATGACAGAAGAAATGAATGATCAGATGCAGGTGCGTCGTCAAAAATTACAAGAATTACGTGACTTAGGAATTGACCCATTCGGTGAGAAGTTTGAACGCACAGGCTCAGCAGAAAGCTTAAAAGCAGATTGGGATCAATATTCTAAAGAAGAACTCGCAGAAAAAGAAGATGAAAGCCGCGCAGTTATTGCAGGTCGTATTATGACAAAACGTGGTAAAGGTAAGGCGGGCTTTGCACATATTAAAGATTTAACAGGACAGTTACAAATTTATGTGAGAAAAGACCAAGTTGGTGACGAAGCATTTGATATCTGGAAATCAGCAGACTTAGGTGACATCGTAGGTATTGAAGGTGTAATGTTTAAAACAAATACAGGCGAATTGTCAGTTAAGGCGAAATCATTCAAACTTTTGTCTAAAGCATTACGTCCATTACCAGATAAACATCACGGCCTTCAAGATATTGAACAACGTTATCGTCAACGTTATTTAGACTTGATTACAAATGAAGAATCAACACAAACATTTATCAACCGTAGTCGTATCGTTCAAGAAATGCGTAACTACTTAAATAGTAAAGGATTTCTAGAAGTTGAAACACCAATGATGCACCAAATCGCTGGTGGTGCGGCTGCACGTCCATTCGTTACACATCACAATGCATTAGACGCAACACTCTACATGCGTATTGCGATTGAGCTACATTTGAAACGCTTGATCGTTGGTGGACTTGAAAAAGTGTATGAAATCGGTCGTGTATTCCGTAATGAAGGTGTTTCTACACGTCATAACCCAGAGTTCACAATGATTGAATTATATGAAGCATATGCAGATTATAAAGACATCATGTCTCTTACAGAAGAAATGGTTGCACATATCGCACGCCAAGTATTAGGTACAACGTCAATCCAATATGCTGGAGAAACGATTGACTTAGAACCACAATGGCGTCGTCTACATATGGTAGATGCAGTTAGAGAAGCAACAGGTGTAAACTTCTTTGATATCTCATCAGACGAAGAAGCGCATCAAGTAGCGAAAGAACATGGCATTGAAGTAGACAAGCACATGAAATATGGTCATATCTTAAATGAATTCTTTGAACAAAAAGTGGAAGAAACACTTATTCAACCAACATTTATCTATGGTCACCCAATTGAAATCTCACCATTAGCGAAAAAGAATCCAGAAGATCCACGTTTTACAGACCGATTTGAGTTATTTATCGTAGGACGTGAACATGCGAATGCATTCACAGAGCTTAATGACCCAATCGATCAACGTGAACGATTTGAAGCACAACTTGTAGAAAAAGAACAAGGTAACGATGAAGCACACGAAATGGATGATGACTTTATCGAAGCTTTAGAATACGGTATGCCGCCAACAGGTGGACTCGGTATTGGTATTGACCGTCTTGTTATGTTATTAACAGATGCGCCTTCAATCCGAGATGTATTACTTTTCCCATACATGCGTCAAAAATAATAATGAATAGAATTGAACAGCAGATGCAGTGCGAATACTTGCGTTTGCTGTTTCTTCTTTTAAGTGAATCAATACGAAGAGATCCTATTACAAAGAAACTCTTTATTGGATAAAGAAATTAATAAAAACATTATATAAAGTGTTGACTTTTATTATTGGATTGTTTATTATATAAAAGTCGCTGAAATCAACCGACAAAAGAAACAAAACATTTGCGAAAAACATCAATAAAGTGTAAAATTAACTGTTGAAAAGTTATTGCAAAGCTAGTATCATTAATAAAGTAGTCATCACGCACTACACAATTAAATTGTCTGGTGATAATGGCAAAGAGGTCACACCTGTTCCCATGTCGAACACAGAAGTTAAGCTCTTTAGCGCCGATGGTAGTTGAACTGACGTTCCGCTAGAGTAGGACATTGCCGGTCTGTTACATAATGGAGAATTAGCTCAGATGGGAGAGCATCTGCCTTACAAGCAGAGGGTCGGCGGTTCGAACCCGTCATTCTCCACCATTTTTGCCGGCCTAGCTCAATTGGTAGAGCAACTGACTTGTAATCAGTAGGTTGGGGGTTCAAGTCCTCTGGCCGGCACCATTCTTTGAGCCATTAGCTCAGTTGGTAGAGCATCTGACTTTTAATCAGAGGGTCAGAGGTTCGAATCCTCTATGGCTCATCATATCAGTTTTTATAAAGCAGAAGTAGTTCAGCGGTAGAATACAACCTTGCCAAGGTTGGGGTCGCGGGTTCGAATCCCGTCTTCTGCTCCATTATTTTGCCGGGGTGGCGGAACTGGCAGACGCACAGGACTTAAAATCCTGCGGTAAGTGATTACCGTACCGGTTCGATTCCGGTCCTCGGCACCATCTAGTAGTACAATAAGCGCCCGTAGCTCAATTGGATAGAGCGTTTGACTACGGATCAAGAGGTTATGGGTTCGACTCCTATCGGGCGCGCCATTTTAATAACGGGAAGTAGCTCAGCTTGGTAGAGCACTTGGTTTGGGACCAAGGGGTCGCAGGTTCAAATCCTGTCTTCCCGACTTCTTAAATATATATGGGGGCTTAGCTCAGCTGGGAGAGCGCCTGCTTTGCACGCAGGAGGTCAGCGGTTCGATCCCGCTAGTCTCCACCATTATTTATTATACATGAACATTGAAAACTGAATGACAATATGTCAACGTTAATTCCGATAATTTGAGTACTCAGAGTAGTACTTTCAAGAGTGATTGACTTAAACAATCAAAACGAGCTAATCAAGCTTACTTCTTTTATGGAGAGTTTGATCCTGGCTCAGGATGAACGCTGGCGGCGTGCCTAATACATGCAAGTCGAGCGAACAGACGAGGTGCTTGCACCTCTGACGTTAGCGGCGGACGGGTGAGTAACACGTGGGTAACCTACCTATAAGACTGGAATAACTTCGGGAAACCGGAGCTAATGCCGGATAACATATTGAACCGCATGGTTCAATAGTGAAAGACGGTCTTGCTGTCACTTATAGATGGACCCGCGCCGTATTAGCTAGTTGGTAAGGTAACGGCTTACCAAGGCGACGATACGTAGCCGACCTGAGAGGGTGATCGGCCACACTGGAACTGAGACACGGTCCAGACTCCTACGGGAGGCAGCAGTAGGGAATCTTCCGCAATGGGCGAAAGCCTGACGGAGCAACGCCGCGTGAGTGATGAAGGTCTTCGGATCGTAAAGCTCTGTTATTAGGGAAGAACAAACGTGTAAGTAACTGTGCACGTCTTGACGGTACCTAATCAGAAAGCCACGGCTAACTACGTGCCAGCAGCCGCGGTAATACGTAGGTGGCAAGCGTTATCCGGAATTATTGGGCGTAAAGCGCGCGTAGGCGGTTTTTTAAGTCTGATGTGAAAGCCCACGGCTCAACCGTGGAGGGTCATTGGAAACTGGAAAACTTGAGTGCAGAAGAGGAAAGTGGAATTCCATGTGTAGCGGTGAAATGCGCAGAGATATGGAGGAACACCAGTGGCGAAGGCGGCTTTCTGGTCTGCAACTGACGCTGATGTGCGAAAGCGTGGGGATCAAACAGGATTAGATACCCTGGTAGTCCACGCCGTAAACGATGAGTGCTAAGTGTTAGGGGGGTTCCGCCCCTTAGTGCTGCAGCTAACGCATTAAGCACTCCGCCTGGGGAGTACGGTCGCAAGACTGAAACTCAAAGGAATTGACGGGGACCCGCACAAGCGGTGGAGCATGTGGTTTAATTCGAAGCAACGCGAAGAACCTTACCAAATCTTGACATCCTTTGACCACACTAGAGATAGTGTTTTCCTCTTCGGAGGACAAAGTGACAGGTGGTGCATGGTTGTCGTCAGCTCGTGTCGTGAGATGTTGGGTTAAGTCCCGCAACGAGCGCAACCCTTGAGCTTAGTTGCCATCATTAAGTTGGGCACTCTAAGTTGACTGCCGGTGACAAACCGGAGGAAGGTGGGGATGACGTCAAATCATCATGCCCCTTATGATTTGGGCTACACACGTGCTACAATGGACATTACAAAGGGCAGCGAAACCGCGAGGTCAAGCAAATCCCATAAAGATGTTCTCAGTTCGGATTGTAGTCTGCAACTCGACTACATGAAGCTGGAATCGCTAGTAATCGTAGATCAGCATGCTACGGTGAATACGTTCCCGGGTCTTGTACACACCGCCCGTCACACCACGAGAGTTTGTAACACCCGAAGCCGGTGGAGTAACCATTTGGAGCTAGCCGTCGAAGGTGGGACAAATGATTGGGGTGAAGTCGTAACAAGGTAGCCGTATCGGAAGGTGCGGCTGGATCACCTCCTTTCTAAGGATAATATACGGAATATCGCCTTTAGGTGATAAGCGGATTAACGTGACATATTGTATTCAGTTTTGAATGCTCATATTTGAGGATTCAACAAAATAAAAATTAAAATGAAAGCATTTGTCAGTCTATGAATTTCTTGATGAGCGCAGCGAAGATTACTAAGCGTAACTGAGCAAGTGAAGAGAGAAATGAAGCAGAATGCGAAGGCTTGCCATTTTAATAAACTTGTACATTGAAAACTAGATAAGTAAGTATAAATGATTTTACCAAGCAAAAACCGAGTGAATAGCGAAAGCTTGAAACTAAAAAATTATCGCTAGTCGTCAAATGACGACTCACATAATTAATAACACAGTTTTGAATTGAAAACGCTTGTCAGTCTATGAATCATAAGCAAGAGCGAGTGCGCTTACTATTCGTAAGTAATCGAGCGATTGTGAAATGATGAAGCAGAATGCGAGCGCTTGTCAATCAAAAAAGATTAAGTTATTAAGGGCGCACGGTGAATACCTTGGCACTAGAAGCCGAAGAAGGACGTTACTAACGACGATATGCTTTGGGGAGCTGTAAGTAAGCTGTGATCCAGAGATTTCCGAATGGGGAAACCCAGCACGAGTTATGTCGTGTTATCTACATGTTAATACATAGCATGTAAGAAGGCAGACCCGGAGAACTGAAACATCTTAGTACCCGGAGGAAGAGAAAGAAAAATCGATTCCCTGAGTAGCGGCGAGCGAAACGGGAAGAGCCCAAACCAACAAGCTTGCTTGTTGGGGTTGTAGGACACTCTATACGGAGTTACAAAAGGACATGTTAGACGAATAACCTGGAAAGGTTAATCATAGAAGGTAATAATCCTGTAGTCGAAAACGTGACCTCTCTTGAGTGGATCCTGAGTACGGCGGAGCACGTGAAATTCCGTCGGAATCTGGGAGGACCATCTCCTAAGGCTAAATACTCTCTAGTGACCGATAGTGAACCAGTACCGTGAGGGAAAGGTGAAAAGTACCCCGGAAGGGGAGTGAAAGAGAACTTGAAACCGTGTGCTTACAAGTAGTCAGAGCCCGTTAATGGGTGATGGCGTGCCTTTTGTAGAATGAACCGGCGAGTTACGATCTGATGCAAGGTTAAGCAGAAAATGTGGAGCCGTAGCGAAAGCGAGTCTGAATAGGGCGAATGAGTATTTGGTCGTAGACCCGAAACCAGGTGATCTACCCTTGGTCAGGTTGAAGTTCAGGTAACACTGAATGGAGGACCGAACCGACTTACGTTGAAAAGTGAGCGGATGAACTGAGGGTAGCGGAGAAATTCCAATCGAACTTGGAGATAGCTGGTTCTCTCCGAAATAGCTTTAGGGCTAGCCTCAAGTGATGATTATTGGAGGTAGAGCACTGTTTGGACGAGGGGCCCCTCTCGGGTTACCGAATTCAGACAAACTCCGAATGCCAAATAATTTAACTTGGGAGTCAGAATGTGGGTGATAAGGTCCATATTCGAAAGGGAAACAGCCCAGACCACCAGCTAAGGTCCCAAAATATATGTTAAGTGGAAAAGGATGTGGCGTTGCCCAGACAACTAGGATGTTGGCTTAGAAGCAGCCATCATTTAAAGAGTGCGTAATAGCTCACTAGTCGAGTGACACTGCGCCGAAAATGTACCGGGGCTAAACATATTACCGAAGCTGTGGATTGTCCGTAGGACAATGGTAGGAGAGCGTTCTAAGGGCGTTGAAGCATGATCGCAAGGACATGTGGAGCGCTTAGAAGTGAGAATGCCGGTGTGAGTAGCGAAAGACGGGTGAGAATCCCGTCCACCGATTGACTAAGGTTTCCAGAGGAAGGCTCGTCCGCTCTGGGTTAGTCGGGTCCTAAGCTGAGGCCGAAAGGCGTAGGCGATGGATAACAGGTTGATATTCCTGTACCACCTAAATTCGTTTTAAGCGATGGGGGGACGCAGTAGGATAGGCGAAGCGTGCTGTTGGAGTGCACGTCTAAGCAGTGAGATTGAGTGTTAGGCAAATCCGGCACTCGTAAAGATTGAGCTGTGATGGGGAGAAGAAACACGTTTCTTCGAGTCGTTGATTTCACACTGCCGAGAAAAGCCTCTAGCTAGAAAATAGGTGCCCGTACCGCAAACCGACACAGGTAGTCAAGATGAGAATTCTAAGGTGAGCGAGCGAACTCTCGTTAAGGAACTCGGCAAAATGACCCCGTAACTTCGGGAGAAGGGGTGCTCTTTAGGGTTCACGCTCTGAAGAGCCGCAGTGAATAGGCCCAAGCGACTGTTTATCAAAAACACAGGTCTCTGCTAAACCGTAAGGTGACGTATAGGGGCTGACGCCTGCCCGGTGCTGGAAGGTTAAGAGGAGTGGTTAGCTTCTGCGAAGCTACGAATCGAAGCCCCAGTAAACGGCGGCCGTAACTATAACGGTCCTAAGGTAGCGAAATTCCTTGTCGGGTAAGTTCCGACCCGCACGAAAGGCGTAACGATTTGGGCACTGTCTCAACGAGAGACTCGGTGAAATCATAGTACCGGTGAAGATGCCGGTTACCCGCGACAGGACGGAAAGACCCCGTGGAGCTTTACTGTAGCCTGATATTGAAATTCGGTACAGTTTGTACAGGATAGGTAGGAGCCTTAGAAGCGTGAGCGCTAGCTTACGTGGAGGCATTGGTGGGATACTACCCTAATTGTATTGGATTTCTAACCCGCAGCACTTAGCGTGCTGGGAGACAGTGTCAGGCGGGCAGTTTGACTGGGGCGGTCGCCTCCTAAAGAGTAACGGAGGCGCTCAAAGGTTCCCTCAGAATGGTTGGAAATCATTCAAAGAGTGTAAAGGCATAAGGGAGCTTGACTGCGAGACCTACAAGTCGAGCAGGGTCGAAAGACGGACTTAGTGATCCGGTGGTTCCGCATGGAAGGGCCATCGCTCAACGGATAAAAGCTACCCCGGGGATAACAGGCTTATCTCCCCCAAGAGTTCACATCGACGGGGAGGTTTGGCACCTCGATGTCGGCTCATCGCATCCTGGGGCTGTAGTCGGTCCCAAGGGTTGGGCTGTTCGCCCATTAAAGCGGTACGCGAGCTGGGTTCAGAACGTCGTGAGACAGTTCGGTCCCTATCCGTCGTGGGCGTAGGAAATTTGAGAGGCGCTGTCCTTAGTACGAGAGGACCGGGATGGACATACCTCTGGTGTACCAGTTGTCGCGCCAGCGGCATAGCTGGGTAGCTATGTATGGACGGGATAAGTGCTGAAAGCATCTAAGCATGAAGCCCCCCTCGAGATGAGATTTCCCAACTTCGGTTATAAGATCCCTCAAAGATGATGAGGTTAATAGGTTCGAGGTGGAAGCGTAGTGATACGTGGAGCTGACGAATACTAATCGATCGAAGACTTAATCAAAATTTTTTCACAAGGTTTTGTTTGTGTAAATGATATACTTACTATCTAGTTTTGAATGTATAACATTCAATTTTATCTGGTGCCAATGGCAAAGAGGTCACACCTGTTCCCATGCCGAACACAGAAGTTAAGCTCTTTAGCGCCGATGGTAGTTGAACTGACGTTCCGCTAGAGTAGGACGGTGCCAGGTAATTATTTTATTATGACCATACGGTCATTTTTCTTTTGAAAAAATCTAATAAAAGAGTTGACTTTTGACTAAGAAGTGTTTATAATTATTTTTTGTCGAGTCAAAAGAAAGACATGAACATTGAAAACTGAATGACAATATGTCAACGTTAATTCCGATAATTTGAGTACTCAGAGTAGTACTTTCAAGAGTGATTGACTTAAACAATCAAAACGAGCTAATCAAGCTTACTTCTTTTATGGAGAGTTTGATCCTGGCTCAGGATGAACGCTGGCGGCGTGCCTAATACATGCAAGTCGAGCGAACAGACGAGGTGCTTGCACCTCTGACGTTAGCGGCGGACGGGTGAGTAACACGTGGGTAACCTACCTATAAGACTGGAATAACTTCGGGAAACCGGAGCTAATGCCGGATAACATATTGAACCGCATGGTTCAATAGTGAAAGACGGTCTTGCTGTTACTTATAGATGGACCCGCGCCGTATTAGCTAGTTGGTAAGGTAACGGCTTACCAAGGCGACGATACGTAGCCGACCTGAGAGGGTGATCGGCCACACTGGAACTGAGACACGGTCCAGACTCCTACGGGAGGCAGCAGTAGGGAATCTTCCGCAATGGGCGAAAGCCTGACGGAGCAACGCCGCGTGAGTGATGAAGGTCTTCGGATCGTAAAGCTCTGTTATTAGGGAAGAACAAACGTGTAAGTAACTGTGCACGTCTTGACGGTACCTAGTCAGAAAGCCACGGCTAACTACGTGCCAGCAGCCGCGGTAATACGTAGGTGGCAAGCGTTATCCGGAATTATTGGGCGTAAAGCGCGCGTAGGCGGTTTTTTAAGTCTGATGTGAAAGCCCACGGCTCAACCGTGGAGGGTCATTGGAAACTGGAAAACTTGAGTGCAGAAGAGGAAAGTGGAATTCCATGTGTAGCGGTGAAATGCGCAGAGATATGGAGGAACACCAGTGGCGAAGGCGGCTTTCTGGTCTGCAACTGACGCTGATGTGCGAAAGCGTGGGGATCAAACAGGATTAGATACCCTGGTAGTCCACGCCGTAAACGATGAGTGCTAAGTGTTAGGGGGTTTCCGCCCCTTAGTGCTGCAGCTAACGCATTAAGCACTCCGCCTGGGGAGTACGGTCGCAAGACTGAAACTCAAAGGAATTGACGGGGACCCGCACAAGCGGTGGAGCATGTGGTTTAATTCGAAGCAACGCGAAGAACCTTACCAAATCTTGACATCCTTTGACCGCACTAGAGATAGTGTTTTCCTCTTCGGAGGACAAAGTGACAGGTGGTGCATGGTTGTCGTCAGCTCGTGTCGTGAGATGTTGGGTTAAGTCCCGCAACGAGCGCAACCCTTGAGCTTAGTTGCCATCATTAAGTTGGGCACTCTAAGTTGACTGCCGGTGACAAACCGGAGGAAGGTGGGGATGACGTCAAATCATCATGCCCCTTATGATTTGGGCTACACACGTGCTACAATGGACATTACAAAGGGCAGCGAAACCGCGAGGTCAAGCAAATCCCATAAAGATGTTCTCAGTTCGGATTGTAGTCTGCAACTCGACTACATGAAGCTGGAATCGCTAGTAATCGTAGATCAGCATGCTACGGTGAATACGTTCCCGGGTCTTGTACACACCGCCCGTCACACCACGAGAGTTTGTAACACCCGAAGCCGGTGGAGTAACCATTTGGAGCTAGCCGTCGAAGGTGGGACAAATGATTGGGGTGAAGTCGTAACAAGGTAGCCGTATCGGAAGGTGCGGCTGGATCACCTCCTTTCTAAGGATAATATACGGAATATCACCTAAAGGTGATAAGCGGATTAACGTGACATATTGTATTCAGTTTTGAATGCTCATATTTGAGGATTCAATATTTTAAATGGGCCTATAGCTCAGCTGGTTAGAGCGCACGCCTGATAAGCGTGAGGTCGGTGGTTCGAGTCCACTTAGGCCCACCATTTAATGCAAATTGTACATTGAAAACTAGATAAGTAAGTATAAATGATTTTACCAAGCAAAAACCGAGTGAATAGCGAAAGCTTGAAACTAAAAAATTATCGCTAGTCGTCAAATGACGACTCACATAATTAATAACTGGTGGATGTTGGTGTCGTAAAGTAGCGATTACCAAAACATCACAAAGATTAAGTTATTAAGGGCGCACGGTGAATACCTTGGCACTAGAAGCCGAAGAAGGACGTTACTAACGACGATATGCTTTGGGGAGCTGTAAGTAAGCTGTGATCCAGAGATTTCCGAATGGGGAACCCCAGCACGAGTTATGTCGTGTTATCTACATGTGAATACATAGCATGTAAGAAGGCAGACCCGGAGAACTGAAACATCTTAGTACCCGGAGGAAGAGAAAGAAAAATCGATTCCCTGAGTAGCGGCGAGCGAAACGGGAAGAGCCCAAACCAACAAGCTTGCTTGTTGGGGTTGTAGGACACTCTGTACGGAGTTACAAAAGGACATGTTAGACGAATAACCTGGAAAGGTTAATCATAGAAGGTAATAATCCTGTAGTCGAAAACGTGACCTCTCTTGAGTGGATCCTGAGTACGGCGGAGCACGTGAAATTCCGTCGGAATCTGGGAGGACCATCTCCTAAGGCTAAATACTCTCTAGTGACCGATAGTGAACCAGTACCGTGAGGGAAAGGTGAAAAGTACCCCGGAAGGGGAGTGAAAGAGAACTTGAAACCGTGTGCTTACAAGTAGTCAGAGCCCGTTAATGGGTGATGGCGTGCCTTTTGTAGAATGAACCGGCGAGTTACGATCTGATGCAAGGTTAAGCAGAAAATGTGGAGCCGTAGCGAAAGCGAGTCTGAATAGGGCGAATGAGTATTTGGTCGTAGACCCGAAACCAGGTGATCTACCCTTGGTCAGGTTGAAGTTCAGGTAACACTGAATGGAGGACCGAACCGACTTACGTTGAAAAGTGAGCGGATGAACTGAGGGTAGCGGAGAAATTCCAATCGAACTTGGAGATAGCTGGTTCTCTCCGAAATAGCTTTAGGGCTAGCCTCAAGTGATGATTATTGGAGGTAGAGCACTGTTTGGACGAGGGGCCCCTCTCGGGTTACCGAATTCAGACAAACTCCGAATGCCAAATAATTTAACTTGGGAGTCAGAATGTGGGTGATAAGGTCCATATTCGAAAGGGAAACAGCCCAGACCACCAGCTAAGGTCCCAAAATATATGTTAAGTGGAAAAGGATGTGGCGTTGCCCAGACAACTAGGATGTTGGCTTAGAAGCAGCCATCATTTAAAGAGTGCGTAATAGCTCACTAGTCGAGTGACACTGCGCCGAAAATGTACCGGGGCTAAACATATTACCGAAGCTGTGGATTGTCCGTAGGACAATGGTAGGAGAGCGTTCTAAGGGCGTTGAAGCATGATCGCAAGGACATGTGGAGCGCTTAGAAGTGAGAATGCCGGTGTGAGTAGCGAAAGACGGGTGAGAATCCCGTCCACCGATTGACTAAGGTTTCCAGAGGAAGGCTCGTCCGCTCTGGGTTAGTCGGGTCCTAAGCTGAGGCCGAAAGGCGTAGGCGATGGATAACAGGTTGATATTCCTGTACCACCTAAATTCGTTTTAAGCGATGGGGGGACGCAGTAGGATAGGCGAAGCGTGCTGTTGGAGTGCACGTCTAAGCAGTGAGATTGAGTGTTAGGCAAATCCGGCACTCGTAAAGATTGAGCTGTGATGGGGAGAAGAAACACGTTTCTTCGAGTCGTTGATTTCACACTGCCGAGAAAAGCCTCTAGCTAGAAAATAGGTGCCCGTACCGCAAACCGACACAGGTAGTCAAGATGAGAATTCTAAGGTGAGCGAGCGAACTCTCGTTAAGGAACTCGGCAAAATGACCCCGTAACTTCGGGAGAAGGGGTGCTCTTTAGGGTTCACGCTCTGAAGAGCCGCAGTGAATAGGCCCAAGCGACTGTTTATCAAAAACACAGGTCTCTGCTAAACCGTAAGGTGACGTATAGGGGCTGACGCCTGCCCGGTGCTGGAAGGTTAAGAGGAGTGGTTAGCTTCTGCGAAGCTACGAATCGAAGCCCCAGTAAACGGCGGCCGTAACTATAACGGTCCTAAGGTAGCGAAATTCCTTGTCGGGTAAGTTCCGACCCGCACGAAAGGCGTAACGATTTGGGCACTGTCTCAACGAGAGACTCGGTGAAATCATAGTACCGGTGAAGATGCCGGTTACCCGCGACAGGACGGAAAGACCCCGTGGAGCTTTACTGTAGCCTGATATTGAAATTCGGTACAGTTTGTACAGGATAGGTAGGAGCCTTAGAAGCGTGAGCGCTAGCTTACGTGGAGGCATTGGTGGGATACTACCCTAATTGTATTGGATTTCTAACCCGCAGCACTTAGCGTGCTGGGAGACAGTGTCAGGCGGGCAGTTTGACTGGGGCGGTCGCCTCCTAAAGAGTAACGGAGGCGCTCAAAGGTTCCCTCAGAATGGTTGGAAATCATTCAAAGAGTGTAAAGGCATAAGGGAGCTTGACTGCGAGACCTACAAGTCGAGCAGGGTCGAAAGACGGACTTAGTGATCCGGTGGTTCCGCATGGAAGGGCCATCGCTCAACGGATAAAAGCTACCCCGGGGATAACAGGCTTATCTCCCCCAAGAGTTCACATCGACGGGGAGGTTTGGCACCTCGATGTCGGCTCATCGCATCCTGGGGCTGTAGTCGGTCCCAAGGGTTGGGCTGTTCGCCCATTAAAGCGGTACGCGAGCTGGGTTCAGAACGTCGTGAGACAGTTCGGTCCCTATCCGTCGTGGGCGTAGGAAATTTGAGAGGCGCTGTCCTTAGTACGAGAGGACCGGGATGGACATACCTCTGGTGTACCAGTTGTCGCGCCAGCGGCATAGCTGGGTAGCTATGTATGGACGGGATAAGTGCTGAAAGCATCTAAGCATGAAGCCCCCCTCGAGATGAGATTTCCCAACTTCGGTTATAAGATCCCTCAAAGATGATGAGGTTAATAGGTTCGAGGTGGAAGCGTAGTGATACGTGGAGCTGACGAATACTAATCGATCGAAGACTTAATCAAAATTTTTTCACAAGGTTTTGTTTGTGTAAATGATATACTTACTATCTAGTTTTGAATGTATAACATTCAATTTTATCTGGTGCCAATGGCAAAGAGGTCACACCTGTTCCCATGCCGAACACAGAAGTTAAGCTCTTTAGCGCCGATGGTAGTTGAACTGACGTTCCGCTAGAGTAGGACGGTGCCAGGTAATTCTTCTAAGAGAGGTCATTATGACTTCTCTTTTTTTGCGTTTAAGAAAGGAGATTAAGATGAAAGGGTATTTGAAGAATGTCACTTTTGTTGCGACTGATAAGATTGATATAAATCGAGGGATACGTCAAGGATTATTGATGTTGATTCCGTTCTTATTTGGTGTCTACATGAATCAGATGCCGTTAGCACTGCTCGTTTCAATTGGTACGTTTGCGCATATTTATGTTTTCAAAGGTACTTTTACATCTCGCATGCGCGCAGTCACTTTCGCAACCTGTGGTTTGGTTGTTGCGATGATGATAGGAACGCTCACAGTCAGTTATCCTATTTTATTCGGTATCGGTTTATTATGTGTAGCAGTAATTCCTTATTATATTTTTACAACTTTACATATTCCAGGACCATCTTCAACATTTTTTATTATTGCATACAGTTTATCGAGTGTGATGCCTGAAGACCCGAATGCTTTTTTATATCGAGGTGCTTTGGTTGGCTGTGGTGGGTTACTAGGTATGCTATTGGTATATGTCGAAAGTAAGTTGAAAGGTGAACAACCTGAACAAGCAGCGGTGCAACAAGATTTTGTACATGTTCGACAATTAGTGTACCATTTTAATGATCAAGTGACATTTAATGATTTAACCAAATCGGCAGTGAACACATTGATGATGTCATCGGATATTCTAAGTACGACGCGCTCAGCTTTACAACGAAAGTCACCCGCATATCAGCGCCTTATTTTGTTACATCATGTAGCTGAAGGTATCTATTCTGAGTTGCTGGAGTTAAATGCGAAGGGTTATCGTCCATTACCTCCAATTGTATTTGAAATGATGGATTATCTGACTTCGAGTATTATTGAAGGTGTTTCACCAGACGAGCCTTGGCGTAAGCGTATAGATATTCCAGATAAATATGATAGTTTGATTCAACTGATTTATAAGATAGATGAAGTATTGCATATGCCAGATGATCAAGTAAAACGTCAAGTAAAGGTAAAGTCTCCGCAATATTTAGCAAGGTTGCGATACAATTTAACACCAGAATCAATGAATTTTATTGCGACGATGAAATACACAGTCATTGTAGGGTGTGCGATTGTTGTGGCATTAGCTTTTGACTTTGAACGGGCTTATTGGATCCCGTTAAGTGCCCACACGGTATTGATCGGTGGTACGACGATTGCGAGTATAGAGCGAGCAGGTGGTCGTTGGATTGGTACATTGATTGGTATCGTGATGGCTATTGGACTTTTATGGTTTGAACCGAGTCTCATAGTGGTTGTGTTCGTCATGTGTATTTGTAGCGCATTGACTGAGATGTTTATTGCAGCAAATTATGCTTTGGCGATGAGTGTGATTACGGTGCAGGTCATTTTGCTTGGTGGTTTGGCACAAGGTCATTTAACGATGATGATTGCGTTACCGCGTTTTCTTGATACGACGGTGGGTATTTTTATTGCGGTTCTCGGTGTGCTGTTAATTGGTAGACGTTTAGCAAGTAAGCGTCTACCTGAAATGATGGGGCATGTGACACGTATTGAAAGTCAAATGTTTCATTATTTATTCTCGAATAATGGGTATCCTGTTGAGATAACAGCACGACGGGATATTTTACGATTAAAGGTGATGTTGGATAATATGGAGACGCTCTACCGACATGCGTATGGGGAATGGTCTTCTAACCGCAAGCGAACACAGTATTATTATCCAGCTATGTTTTTGTTACAACAGATTCATTTTAAGTTACTTCAGTGTTTTCAATTCCCACCAAAAGATTTGTTGAATACAGATACAATGGGGACGTACTTGCTTGTATTTGAAAATATTGCTAAACACTTTGAGCAGGGGATTGCACAAGATGAAATGATGACATTACCCATGTTGAATAATTATGCGCAAATACGACGAGCATTGATGCAGTTGCAAGAGATTGCATTGTATGACAAGGGTGATCAACGGAACCCACATTTATTAGCAGATTGAATGAAAACCTCCTATCAAGTCTTCTGTGGCTTGGTAAGGAGGTTTGTTTATGATGTCGCTTGTAATGCTTGAATGAGTTGTTCAGCATGACATTGGAGTGCGTTATCATCAATACCACCAAATCCTATGACAAAACTTGGGGGAGTATCGAGCTGTTGAAAACGATAATATGATAATGGTTGTAAGTTGATATCGAATGCTTTGAAGCGTTCTAAACACGCTTGTTCACTTAATCCATTTGTAATGGTAATGATGAAATGCATCCCTGTTTGTGCGCCATCGATTTGGCATACGGATGGGTATTGTGATAGATGATGAATGAGTATATCACGTTTTTGACGATAGATTTTTCTCATGCGATTGAGATGACGTTCAAACTGATTACTTTCCATAAACTGACTGACCATGTACTGGGTATGACGTGGAACCGTCCCCCCCTCTATATTTGTTGTGTTCTGATATCGCTCTGCTAAATGAATAGGGAGAACAGCATAAGCAATACGAATACTTGGTGCAATGGATTTTGAAAAGGTACTGACATATATGACACGCTCTGCCTTATCTAAACTTTGGAGTGCAGGAATTGGCTTTCCTTCATAGCGAAATTCAGAATCATAATCATCTTCAATAATGTAGCGTTCGGTATGTTGACTGGCCCATTTGAGCAATTTGACTCTGTTTTGTAGGCTCATGGTCACACCTGTCGGAAACTGGTGACTGGGTGTGATGTAAACAATGTTATGTTGACATCGTTCAATATGGTCAATGTGAATACCATCATCTTGTACGGGAACAAATTGAAACGGAATGTGTTTTCGGGTCAATAACTGTGGCACTTGTGGATAGATTGGGTCTTCCAGCATGAATGTGTGTTGTTTAGGCAATAAATCTGTAATGATAGATAACAGTTGTTCCGTCGATGAGGCAATGATGACTTGTTCAGGTGTTGATTGGACGCCCCGACTATGAAAAAGGTAATGACTGATTTGTTGACGTAAAGTGAAGTCACCTTGTGGATCTCCAGACTCAATCAAGTTATCTTGCGACGTATCGAATGCTTCTTTGGAAAATTTACGAAATTGTTCAAATGGAAAATAAGCTTTATCAATAGCACCTAATTGAAAGTTGTAACGTGATGATTGTGCCATTTTTGGTTTGGTTACAATATGTCGTTGTGGTGTAATGAGTGGTAATGTATCAATATCACTTACGAAATAACCTGAACGCTGTTTGCTATAAATATATCCTTCATCCAATAATTGTGCATAAGCATTTTCAATGGTTGTTTGACTGATGGATAGATAGTCTCCTAATAAACGTTTTGATGGTAATTTCTCATCTTCTTGTAGTTGTCCGTTAATAATGCTGTTGCGAATATTTTCATATAATTGCATGTAAATCGGTTGTTTTTGTGACTTATCGATATGAAACATGAGCATTTCCATTTGGTATTCTCCAATCTGACCCTTTTATTTTTTGTTAATTTGATACTTTAACCAGTTCAGTTATTAGTATAAGCTACATCTAAACAACTATAAAGGGGGAAATAAATTATGACGAAACAAGTTGGATCAGAACGTGTAAAACGTGGGATGGCAGAAATGCAAAAAGGCGGTGTCATCATGGACGTCGTGAATGCAGAACAAGCAAAGATTGCGGAGGCAGCAGGTGCAGTAGCAGTGATGGCGCTTGAACGTGTACCATCAGATATCCGTGCAGCAGGCGGTGTGGCACGTGCATGCAACCCAAAGATTGTTGAAGAGGTAATGAATGCTGTATCCATTCCAGTGATGGCGAAATGCCGTATCGGTCATATTACAGAAGCACGTGTATTAGAAGCAATGGGTGTCGACTACATAGATGAATCAGAAGTATTAACACCAGCGGATGAAGTGTTCCATTTGAAGAAAAGCGACTATACGGTTCCATTCGTATGTGGCTGCCGTAACTTAGGTGAAGCTGCACGTCGTATCGGTGAAGGTGCAGCAATGTTACGTACGAAGGGTGAACCGGGAACAGGAAACATCGTTGAGGCGGTACGTCATATGCGTCAAGTGAATCAAGAAGTCGCGCGCATTACAGTGATGAGTGACGACGAGTTGATGACGGAAGCGAAAAACATAGGCGCACCATACCATATCTTACAAGATATTAAAAAGCATGGCCGCTTACCAGTCGTAAACTTTGCGGCAGGCGGTGTTGCAACGCCACAAGATGCCGCATTGATGATGGAACTTGGTGCGGATGGTGTCTTCGTTGGTTCAGGTATCTTTAAGTCTGAGGATCCTGAGACATTTGCCAAAGCGATTGTACAAGCGACTACGCATTATCAAGATTACGAATTAATCGGTCGCCTTGCGAAAGATTTAGGTGCGGCAATGAAAGGTTTGGATATCAACCAACTTTCATTAGAAGAACGTATGCAAGAGCGTGGTTGGTAAGATGAGAATCGGTGTATTAGCATTACAAGGGGCCGTTCGTGAACATATGCGACAAATTGAGGCATGTGGTCATGAAGCAGTCGCTGTGAAGACAGTCGCACAGCTAGAGACGTTAGATGGTTTAGTGATACCCGGTGGTGAATCTACGACGTTACGCCGTCTGATGACGTTATATGGCTTCAGAGAGGCATTACGTGAATCATCATTACCGATGTATGGAACATGTGCAGGGTTGATTGTACTTGCAGATGATATTGAAGGTGAAGAAGGTTACTTGAAAAAGCTGAATATTACGGTTGCACGTAATTCATTTGGTCGCCAAGTGGATAGTTTTGAATCAATGCTCGACATTGAAGGGATTGAACAATCGGTAGAAGGTGTCTTCATCCGTGCACCGCACATCCAATCCGTACGTGAAGGTGTTGCTGTACTCGGTACAATTGATGACAAGATCATTGCCGTGCAACAAGGACGCTATCTAGGCGTATCTTTTCACCCAGAACTCACAGAAGATACAACCATGATGCGCTACTTTATTGAAAACGTGATTGCTTCATAATATATAAGAAAAAGCCATTCAACGTCATTGTTGAATGGCTTTTGTCATATTTAAAGGGTCTTAATCTTTTGTGGTGGGATGGCATGAACTGCTGTCCCGCCCTTTTTTGTTTTTTAAATCATTTTGATACAAAAAAAGCGCTCATGCCTCTATAATTTTAAGTGCCTAAACAAAAAATGAGAGGAGACATGATGCGCCTATGTGTAATGATATATTAAAACTATTAAAAATAAAAGATGAAAATATTCAAGTTCTTAAAGTGGAAGAAGATGTAGAAGTGCGTGGTCAGCTTTCTACGGTTGTTTATGGAACACTTTCTTATACACCAAAGGCATGTATGAAGTGTGGTTGTGTCAATGACGGACAAATACATAAGCACGGTAAACGTGTTTCGCGTTTAACACTATTAAAATCTCAAGAGTCTAATGTTTATCTTAATTTAGCGAAAGAACGCTTTAAGTGTCTACATTGTTTAAAGACTTTTACGGCTCAAACAAACATTGTTGATAGTAATTGCTTTATTACTAACCGTGTGAAATTAGCGATTCAGGACAAACTCACACGTGTACAGTCTGAGATAGACATTGCTAATGATTGTAGTGTTTCACCAAGCACAGTTAAGAGATGTATTCACCATATCTCACAATCATTAATAGTAAAACCTTCATCTGGATTGCCTAAACATCTCTCCATAGATGAATTTAAAAGCGTTAAAAATGTGACAACAGCGATGAGTTTTCTGTTTATAAATAATGAAACGAATCAGATTATCGATATCTTAGAAGATAGACGTATTCACAAACTTAAAGAGTACTTCTATCGTTTTGATCGTCGTGAACGATTAGCTGTCAAAACGGTCACAGCCGATATGTATGAACCCTACATTAACTTCATTCATGAAGTATTCCCGAATGCGATTTTAATCTTTGATCGTTTTCACATTGTTCAGCACCTTAACCGTGAACTTAATAAGCAACGTATTTCTATAATGAATACTTGTCGCTATAAGTCATCAACAGATTACACGAAAATGAAAAAACACTGGAAACTTTTCCTTTCTGACAGACAAGATATCAACAGCTATGAATACTTTTGGTCGAAGTCCTTCAAAACGTATACGACATCAAGAGATATTTTAGAGTATCTATTAAATCTTGATCAGCAGCTCTATGACACATATATGTTAGTTCATCACCTTCGAGAAGCATTAAAACAATGTGATTGGTTACGTTTCAAAGAAACTTTAATGAGTGTTGAAAAGAAGCATGTATCACGTGGTGTTTGGCGTGTCATTCGGTTCTATAAAAAATACGAGTATATCCTTTATTCAACAATTAAACACCCTAAGTTAAACAATGGAGCGATTGAAGGTATCAATAATAAAATTAAGCTTATTAAACGTGTATCATATGGCTATCGAAACTTTAATAACTTCAAGGCAAGGATACTGATTATTTTTAAGCTATATCAACGACGTAAAAAGGATAGTTTACTAATAAATAACGCTGCATAAATATATTACGTAGTAATCGCTATCTAATATGTCCTAACACACTTAGAGATGTGTATCTAAAATCATTTCTAATACGAGACGCCTAAGGCAACAAGCCGAACGGAAAATCCATTTTGGCTTCTTTTATTCAATAAAGCCAAAATTAGTTGAAGTGAGGCGCCTTGGCAAGCGAGTATTAAAGAAATGATGGTATAGAAAAAGCGCACAATTAATAATTAAACTGTACGCTTAAATGAATGTAGAGATGACTACATGTTATGATTAAGTTAAAAATAAAATTAGTTACTTTTTATTATCTGCCCACCACAAAAAATGGACTTCCTATTTAAATAAAGAATCCTGCGATTGTTGCAGAGATGAATGATACAAGTGTTGCACCGAATAAAAGTTTTAATCCGAAGCGAGCAACAACGTCACCTTTTTCATCGTTTAATGACTTGATGGCACCTGAGATGATACCAATTGAGCTGAAGTTGGCGAATGATACTAAGAAGACAGATACGACACCAACTGCGCGATCTGATAACCCTTCTACTTTTCCAAGTTCTGTCATTGCGACGAATTCGTTTGATAATAATTTTGTTGCCATGATTGAACCAGCGTCAACTGCATCACTCCATGGAATCCCTGTTAAGAATGCAAGTGGTGCGAAGATAAAGCCGATTAATGTTTGGAAGTTCCAGTCTAATGAACCGCCTGAAACCATTGCGATAATACCGCCAACAATTCCGTTTAATAATGAAATCAATGCGATATAACCAATTAACATGGCACCTACGATAACAGCAACTTTGAAACCATCTAAAATGTATTCCCCTAACATTTCAAAGAATGATTGTTTTTTCTCGTCTGTATCGATCAGTAATTTATCATTCTCTTCATCCACTTTGTATGGATTGATGATTGATGCGATGATGAAACCACCAAATAAGTTTAAGACAACAGCTGTTACAACGAATTCTGGTTTGATCATTGTGAAGTATGCCCCAACGATTGACGCAGAAACTGTTGACATGGCAGATGCTGTCAATGTGTACAAGCGGTGTTTCGGAATAAACGGCAATTGTTTTTTCAATGAAATGAATACTTCAGACTGACCTAAGATCGCTGAAGCAACAGCATTATATGATTCTAAACGCCCCATACCGTTTACTTTAGAAATCAAGAAACCAAGTACGTTAATGATAACTGGTAAAATCTTTAAATATTGTAAAATACCGATTAATGCTGAAATGAACACGATCGGTAATAACACGTTAATGAAGAAAGTAGATTCCCCTTCATTCATTAAGCCGCCGAATACAAAGTTGATCCCTTCAGATGCTTGTTGAAGCAAGTATCCAAACCCTGATGCTACGCCACCAACGATTTTAATCCCGATGCTCGTTTTAAGTAAGAAAAAGGCTAAAACGACTTGGATGGCAAGCATAAGACCGATGTATTGCCAGCGCACATTTTTTCTGTCAGAACTTGCAAGTAGCGCGAGCGCTAAGAAAACAATGATGCCGACAATCCCAATAATAATATGCATGCATGACACCTCTTATTCAAATTTATTAATATTTTCACTAACTCTATAATACAACATAAATGAAAGCAATAACATAACAAATTGATAAATTGGAAAACATATTGGTTGAAAAAGGTCAAAGGGGGTCATATAATATAGTCAAAGATGGTCAAAAGGGGTGATATGATGCACAATATGTCAGATATCATAGAGCAATATATTAAGCAGTTGTTTGAAGAAGCACAAGCCGATGTTGTAGAGATACAACGCGCGAATATTGCTGAACGTTTCGATTGCGTACCATCTCAGCTCAACTATGTGATAAAGACAAGATTTACGAATGAACATGGATATGAAATAGAGAGTAAGCGTGGTGGTGGTGGTTATATTCGCATCACTAAGATAGAAACGAAAGATCATGCGAGTTATATTAAACACTTGTTGTCACTGATTGGGACATCCTTATCACAGCAGCAAGCCTATTATATTATTGATGGTTTGCTCGAGAATGATTTGATTACGGAACGGGAAGCAAAAATGATTGCGGCAGTTATTGATCGTGAAACATTGAAGTTAGATGTGGCAGCGAGAGATATTATTCGTGCCAATATCATGAAACGGCTGTTACCAGTGATTAATTATTATTAAAGGTGAGAAGGTGATGCGTCATGTATCGTCATGAAGAAGAGCAACAACTGAAAAAATCAAACGCAGATAAACAAACGGGCATCCATCTGTCTCATGAATATTCGCAAGGGCATTCGGATGCGCAATGGCACGAAGGTGATGATGTTGAAGGGACTTTTGTCATTCAACAGATTTTACAACATCTCGCAGCGAAACACGGCATAAATGTCGATCAAATGATGTTTCGTGAAGCAAAGCGCTGTCCAACTTGTCAGATGACGTTAAAAGATATTGCACATGTCGGCAAGTTTGGTTGTCATGATTGTTATGAGACGTTTCGTGATGACGTGGCTGACATTGTACGTCGTGTGCAAGGCGGTCACTTGGAACATTCCGGCAAGTATCCGAAGTCGTCACATACAAAGCGTGCTTTGAAACGACAAATCGAAGAAAAACGGTCCTATTTAGAAACGCTGGTTGCACAACAAGCGTTTGAAGAAGCGGCTATTGTTCGAGATGAAATCCAAGCGTTGGAAGAAACGCAACAAAGCGAGGTGTCGAGACACGATGACGAATGAACATGATGCACCGTTGACGAATGGTCACCAACAAACGGCGACGCAACCGGTCGTGATGTCTTCACGCATTCGTTTGGCACGTAATCTTGAAAATTATGTGCATCCATTGATGTTTCCAAACGAAGATGAGGGACATCGCGTCGTCAACGAAGTACAAGATGCGCTGACGGACTTGAAGGTACAGCGATTGTCCGATATGGATCAACAAAGTGCATACAAGCTTGTAGCGAAGCATTTGATCAGTCCAGATCTGACGAAGCAACCTGCAGCAGCAGTGTTGCTGAACGATGATGAGACGGTCAGTGTGATGGTCAACGAGGAAGATCACGTGCGCATTCAGGTCATGGGACAAGACTTGTCGCTGGATGCTCTGTATCAACGGGCTTCGGAAATTGATGATCAACTGGATGCCGAAGTTGATATTAGTTATGATGAGACACTCGGTTATTTGACGACGTGTCCGACGAATATCGGAACGGGGATGCGTGCAAGTGTGATGTTGCATCTGCCGGGGTTGTCGATTATGAAGCGCATGAATCGTATTGCACAATCGATTAATCGATTTGGATTTACGATTCGTGGTATTTACGGTGAAGGGTCACAAGTGTATGGTCATGTGTACCAAGTGTCGAACCAGCTGACGCTTGGGAAGTCGGAACACGAGATTATCGAGGCGTTGACTGAACTCGTGACACAGATTATTCATGAAGAGTTAGAGGTGCGCCAGCGTTTATTGGCACACAAAGAGAATGAGACATTAGATCGCATTTATCGATCGCTCGGTATTTTAAAATATAGCCGCCGTATTTCGGTAGATGAAGCTTCATATCGTTTGAGTGATATTAAGCTCGGTATTGATTTAGGTGTGCTCGATATGCCAGCGTTTGATTTTAATGCCATGATGATTGCGATACAATCACCATTTTTAATAGATGAAGAAAGCGCACAATCCATTGAAGCAAAACGTGCAGACATATTAAGACATTATTTATAAATTGGAGGGTCACTTATGTTATTTGGTAGATTGACAGAACGTGCACAACGCGTATTAGCACATGCACAAGAAGAAGCAATTCGTTTCAACCATTCAAATATTGGAACAGAGCATTTATTATTAGGCTTGATGAAAGAACCAGAAGGTATTGCTGCTAAGGTATTAGAAAGCTTTGATATTACTGAAGAAAAGGTCGTTAATGAAGTTGAAAAATTGATCGGACATGGTCAAGAGCATATCGGTACACTACACTACACACCACGTGCTAAAAAGGTCATTGAATTATCAATGGACGAAGCACGTAAGTTACAGCATAACTTTGTTGGAACAGAACATATCTTATTAGGCTTAATTCGTGAAAATGAAGGTGTTGCAGCACGTGTGTTTGCGAACTTAGACTTGAATATTACGAAAGCACGCGCACAAGTTGTCAAAGCACTTGGCAGTCCAGAAATGGCATCACATAATGGACAAGCTTCAAAATCAGACAATACACCAACATTAGATAGCTTAGCACGTGACTTAACGGTTATCGCAAAAGATGGCACACTGGATCCAGTTATTGGACGCAGTAAAGAGATTACACGTGTGATTGAAGTATTGAGCCGTCGCACGAAGAACAACCCAGTACTTATCGGTGAACCGGGTGTTGGTAAGACAGCGATTGCAGAAGGTTTAGCACAAGCAATCGTGAAGAACGAAGTACCAGAAACATTGAAGAACAAACGTGTGATGTCATTAGATATGGGGACTGTTGTTGCAGGTACAAAATATCGTGGTGAGTTTGAAGAACGCTTGAAAAAAGTAATGGAAGAAATTCATCAAGCGGGTAACGTGATTCTCTTTATTGATGAATTGCACACATTAATCGGTGCCGGTGGTGCGGAAGGTGCAATTGATGCCTCAAATATTTTAAAACCAGCATTGGCACGTGGTGAGATTCAATGCATCGGTGCGACAACTCTAGATGAGTACCGTAAACATATTGAAAAAGATGCGGCACTTGAACGTCGTTTCCAACCAGTCCAAGTGGATGAACCAAGTGTTGAAGATACGATTTCAATCTTGAAAGGATTAAGAGATCGCTATGAAGCACATCATCGCATTAATATTTCTGACGAAGCGGTTGAAGCTGCAGCGAAGTTAAGTGACCGTTACGTTCAAGATCGCTTCTTACCTGACAAGGCAATTGACTTAATTGATGAAGCAAGTTCAAAAGTACGCTTGAGACATCATACAACACCAACGAACTTGAAAGAGCTTGAACAACAAATTGAACAAGTAAAAAATGAAAAAGATGCGGCAGTTCATGCGCAAGAATTTGAAAGTGCAGCTAATTTACGTGATAAACAAACAAAGTTAGAGTCACAATATGAAGCGGCAAAAAATGAATGGAAAAACAATCAAGACGATCAACATACGAAATTGACAGCAGATGACATCTCTGAAGTTATTGCAGGTTGGACAGGTATTCCGTTGACAAGATTGAATGAGACGGAATCTGATCGTTTGTTGAACCTTGAAGAAACATTACATGAACGTGTTATCGGACAAAAAGATGCTGTTACATCAATCTCTAAAGCTGTTCGTCGTGCACGTGCTGGCCTTAAAGATCCAAAACGTCCAATCGGTAGCTTCATCTTCTTAGGACCAACAGGTGTCGGTAAAACAGAACTTGCACGAGCACTTGCAGAATCAATGTTTGGCGAAGAAGATGCGATGATTCGTGTTGACATGAGTGAATACATGGAGAAACATGCGGTGAGTCGTTTAGTCGGAGCGCCTCCGGGATATGTTGGTCATGACGATGGTGGTCAATTGACTGAAAAAGTACGTCGTAAACCTTATTCAGTTATTTTATTTGATGAGATTGAGAAGGCACATCCAGATATTTTCAATGTATTGTTACAAGTGCTAGATGATGGCCATTTAACAGATACAAAAGGACGTCGTGTTGACTTTAGAAATACCGTGATTATCATGACTTCTAACGTTGGAGCACAAGAATTACAAGATCAACGTTTTGCTGGCTTTGGTGGCAAATCAGAAGGCAGCGATTATGAAACAATTCGTAACACGATGATGAAGAGTCTTAAAAATGCTTTCCGTCCAGAGTTCTTAAACCGTGTTGATGATATCATCGTCTTCCACAAGTTAGATAAAGACGAATTGAAAGAAATCGTCACAAAAATGGTAAATCAATTAACAAAACGTTTATCTGAACAAAATATTCATGTGAGCGTGACAGAAGCAGCGAAAGAGAAGATCGCTTCAGAAGGTTACGACCCAGAATATGGTGCACGTCCACTCGTTCGTGCCATCCAAAAAACAGTAGAAGATAACTTGAGTGAGTTGATTCTTGAAGGCAAAGAATTAGATGGTAAGTTAGTGACTGTTGATTATGATGGCGAAACGTTCCAATATGATGTGACAGAGCGTCCGTCTACGGAACCAACTGCATAATCATTTGTAAAGATTGGGATGACGGAATCTTTGGTATAAAGGTTCCGCACTCAATCTTTTTTTGTTTGGACGAATGATGGCGTCGTCGTTGTCAAGTGACGGTCACCAGTATAAAATAGATGAGAAGATAAATGAGATGGGGGTGTTAACGACATGGCAAAAAAGAAAGTGACTTTTGAGTGTACGGCATGTGGCTATCAAACGCCGAAATGGATGGGGAAATGCCCTAACTGCGGTGCGTGGAATAGTATGGAAGAGACGATTGAACAAAAAACGTCACACTCAAAACATAGTGTTCGTACAGAATCGACAGCTAAAGTGCAAAAACTGAATGATGTCAAACAAGAGCAAGCGCCGCGCATTTTAACAAAAAGCCGAGAACTGAATCGTGTGCTCGGTGGCGGGATTGTACAAGGTTCACTCGTACTGATCGGGGGAGATCCAGGTATTGGTAAGTCGACGTTATTGCTACAAATGTGTGCAGCATTATCTAAGGAGCGCAAGATTTTATATATTACGGGTGAAGAATCTTTGAATCAAACGAAGCTGCGTGCTGATCGTCTAGAAGAAGATGCCAGTGCTTTGAATGTCTTTGCAGAGACAAACTTAGAAATCATTCATGAAGCAGTGAAGAAGTTAGAACCAGAGTTAATTGTCGTTGACTCGATTCAGACAATTTTTCATCCTGACATTACATCGGCGCCAGGATCTGTGTCACAAGTGCGAGAAAGTACACAAAGTTTGATGCATATCGCCAAGCAGATGAATATTGCGACGTTTATTGTTGGACATGTGACGAAAGAAGGTCAGATTGCAGGTCCGCGTTTATTAGAACATATGGTAGACACTGTACTGTATTTTGAAGGAGATGAGCACCATGCGTATCGTATTTTACGTGCAGTGAAAAACCGTTTTGGCTCTACGAATGAGATGGGTATTTTTGAGATGAAACAGTCTGGTTTACACAGTGTCGTCAACCCATCAGAGATGTTTTTAGAAGAGCGTTCATCCAACGTTCCAGGCTCAACGATTGTTGCTACGATGGAAGGGACACGTCCATTACTCATCGAAGTACAAGCGCTTGTGACGCCGACGACTTTCAATAATCCACGTCGAATGGCGACAGGTATCGATCACAATCGTTTAAGCTTGTTAATGGCAGTACTCGAGAAGAAAGAAGGGTACTTGTTACAACAACAAGATGCGTATATTAAAGTTGCGGGCGGTGTGAAGTTGACAGAGCCTGCCGTAGACTTAGGTATTATCATTGCCACAGCGACAAGCTTCAAAGATCGTGCGGTTGATGGATTGGATTGCTTTATAGGTGAAGTAGGTCTTACAGGAGAAGTACGACGTGTGTCACGTATTGAACAGCGTGTACAAGAAGCGGCAAAGTTAGGCTTCAAGCGTGTCATTATTCCACAGACCAATATTGGTGGATGGACATTCCCAGAAGGCATAGAAGTGATCGGTGTGACATCGGTTCATGAAGCATTGAAGTATGCTTTAAAATCATAATGATAACGAGTTGTAATCAAGTAAAAAGGTGGCTAAGTGAATGACAGATTATCACGTGATTATCCCAGCAGCGGGAAAAGGAACACGTATGGGACGTACTTACAATAAATTATTCATTGAACTTTCTCAGCAAACGATCATTGAACATACCGTCAATGTTTTTCAACAAGACCCAGCTTGCCAAGGGATTTACTTGGCAATTCAACCTGATGATCGTGAGCAGTTGACAGATCTTCTTACACGTTTCGATAAAGTGAAACAGCTTGTTGAAGGTGGTCGAGAACGTCAAGAAAGTATTCATAAAGTGATTGCACAATTGAATGTACCTGACAATGATGTCGTTTTAGTCCATGACGGTGCCCGTCCATTTATTACAGCATCGTCTATCCATGATTTAGCAGATGCGATCAATGAACATGGTGCTGCAGTGATAGGAGTTAAAGCAAAAGATACGATTAAGGTCGTCCATGATCAATTTGTAACTGAAACGTTAGATCGTCAATATTTATGGCAAGTACAAACGCCACAAGGCGCAACATATCGTGTACTAAAAGATGCGTATGATCAAGCGTTAGCCAATCATGTTGTGGGTACAGATGATGCGTCACTACTTGAACACGCAGGACATTCCGTGCTTATGGTAGAAGGCAACTACGATAATATAAAAGTAACGACGGAAGAAGATTTAACAAATGCAGAAGCAATTATTGCAAAAAGGAGTGAAACAAAACATGTTTAGAGTCGGTTTAGGGTATGACGTCCATGCCTTTGATGCGGACCGCCCGCTCATTATCGGGGGTATTGAAGTACCGCATACACACGGATTAAAAGGACATAGTGATGCAGATGTTTTATTACATGCAATTACAGATGCGATGTTAGGTGCAAGCGCACTGGGTGATATTGGCAAGTTATTTCCAGATACAGATATGGCATTTAAAGACGCAGACTCAAAGGTATTATTGACAGAAGCTTATAAAGAAGTGAAAGCATTGGGATATGTCATTAATAATGTTGATGCGACGATTATTGCGGAACGTCCAAAATTCAGACCGCATATTGATACAATGCGTCAAGTGATTGCAGACTTATTCGAGATTGATGTTGAAAGAGTGAATGTCAAAGCGACAACAAGTGAAAAGCTTGGCTTTACAGGGCGTCAAGAAGGTATTGCAGCACAAGCAATTGTTTCAATTATTAAGCAACAAGGATAATGAGAGGCAGGAGCAGAATTCTCGGTAGAACTTCACAGCTTTACAAAACTTAAAAAACAAGTTTGATCGTTGTTCTGGTTCTACTCGAATTCAAATCGCTTCTCTCACAACCTCTTGATGTCAGTGTTCGAGAAGCAGAATTCTCGGTAGAACGTCGCAATTCAACAAAATAAAAAAGCTATTTTGAGAATGGCTTAGGTTCTACTTGAATTCAAATCGCTTCTCTCACAACCTCTTGGCACTACGACGAATTCTTTGTAAAACATGAGATTTCTGGAGTGCTCTCGTGTTATAATATAAAAATTGAAGATTAAAACAGGAGTGAATACAATGAGTGAACGAGTAAGAGTAAGATATGCACCAAGTCCAACGGGATATTTGCATATTGGGAACGCACGTACAGCATTATTTAACTATTTATTCGCTAAACATCACGGTGGCGATTTTGTCATTCGTATTGAAGATACGGATTCAAAACGTAACTTAGAAGATGGTGAATCATCACAATTTAACAACTTGCAATGGCTAGGTCTTGATTGGGATGAGTCAGTGGATAAAGATAAAGGTTACGGACCTTATCGTCAATCAGAACGTGGACATATTTACCAACCACTAATCGAGCAATTGTTAGCAGAAGATAAAGCATACAAATGCTATATGACGGAAGAAGAATTGGAAGCAGAACGTCAAGAACAAATCGAACGTGGTGAAATGCCAAGATACGGTGGTAAGCATGCGCATTTAACAGAAGAAGAGCGTGCACAATTTGAAGCGGAAGGGCGCAAACCATCTATTCGTTTCCGTGTGCCACAAGACCGCACGTACAAGTTTGATGATATGGTTAAAGGTGAAGTGTCTTTTGAATCAGACAACTTTGGTGACTGGGTTATCGTGAAAAAAGATGGTGTACCAACATATAATTTCGCCGTAGCAGTGGATGATCACTATATGGAAATTACAGATGTTATTCGTGGGGATGATCATATCTCTAACACTCCAAAACAATTAATGATTTATGAAACATTTGGTTGGGAACCACCACTTTTCGGTCATATGACATTGATTGTTAACGAACAACGTAAAAAATTAAGTAAGCGTGACGGTCAAATTTTACAATTTATCGAGCAATATCGTGATTTAGGATATCTTCCTGAAGCGATTTTCAACTTTATTGCATTGTTAGGTTGGTCTCCAGAAGGTGAAGAAGAAATCTTCTCAAAACAAGAGTTTATCGATATCTTCTCTGAAAAACGCCTTTCAAAATCACCTGCATTTTTCGATAAACAAAAGCTTGAATGGATTAACAACCAATACATGAAGGAAAAAGATGCGGAGACAGTCTTCGAAATGACGTTGCCACACATGATTAAGGCAGGATTGTTACCGGAATCTCCATCAGAAGCGGATCTTGAATGGGGTCGTAAATTAGTGGCGCTATATCAAGAACAAATGAGCTATGCAGGCGAAATCGTACCACTTTCTGAATTGTTCTTCCGTGATGAAAAAGAATTGGATGAAGCAGCACAAGAAGTGCTAAATGGCGAACAAGTGCCTGAGTTGATGCGTGTATTGAGTGCGAAACTAGAAGCACTTGAATCATTTAAAGCTGAAGATATCAAAAAAGAAATCAAAGCGGTACAAAAAGAAACAGGCATTAAAGGGAAAAATCTTTTCATGCCAATTCGTGTGGCTGTGACAGGTCAAATGCACGGGCCAGAGTTACCAAATACGATTGAAGTATTAGGTAAAGACAAAGTATTGACACGAATTCAAAAGTTACTATAGTGTTTAACTTGATATCGGTAGTTAAATCGACTACTATTAAGGTGAATTTGGAATAAAGGATTAGTAAACTATAACAAGTGTTTCAGAGAGTGTACGGTTGCTGCGAGTACACCACATGTATAGTCGAATGCACCTTTAGGATAACAGTTTTATATAGCCAATGAGTGAACGTATGACGTGAAGACAGCGTGTACGTTAATAAGAGTGGAACCGTGCAATAGCACCTCTGACAGTTTGATGTTAGAGGTGCTATTTTTACGAGATAAATACTAAAACCGTGAGAAAAGAGGGAAAGATATGTTAAGACGTATGGTGGATGACGTGAAGATGGTATTCGAACAAGACCCGGCTGCACGTTCATCGTTTGAAGTCATTACCACATATGTTGGTCTGCACGCAGTATGGAGTCATTTGGTTGCGCACAAACTTTACCAAAAGAAGCACTATATATTAGCGCGTGTGATTTCACAAGTTTCACGATTTTTTACAGGTATTGAAATACATCCCGGCGCCAAGATTGGACGTCGTCTGTTTATTGACCATGGTATGGGTGTGGTCATTGGGGAAACGTGTACCATTGGAGACAACGTGACCATTTATCAAGGTGTCACTTTAGGTGGGACAGGTAAAGAAAAAGGAAAACGTCACCCTGACATTGGTGACAATGTGCTGATTGCAGCAGGATCAAAAGTATTGGGGAACATCAAAGTACATTCAAATGTTAATATCGGAGCGAACTCTGTTGTATTAAGAGATGTACCTAGCTATACAACAGTCGTTGGTATTCCAGGACGAATCGTGAAACAAGATGGTAAGCGTATCGGTAAAAACTTTGATCACTTGAATTTACCAGACCCAATCTTTGAACAAATTAAACAGCTTGAAAAACAACTGGAACAAACGAAAAACGGGGAGATTAAAGATGATTACATTATATAATACATTAACGCGCCAAAAAGAGCCGTTTAAACCAATTGAACCTGGGAAAGTGAAAATGTATGTATGTGGACCGACTGTCTATAACTACATCCATATCGGTAACGCTCGTCCAGCGATCAATTACGATGTTGTCAGACGTTATTTGGAATACAAAGGCTTTGAAGTGAACTATGTATCGAATTTTACGGATGTTGATGACAAATTAATCAAACGTTCACAAGAGTTGAACGAAACTGTTCCAGAAATTGCTGAACGGTATATTAAAGCATTTCATGAAGATACAGGTGCTTTGAATGTCAAACCAGCAACTGCTAATCCACGTGTAATGGATCATATGGATGAGATTATTGCGTTTATTAAAAAGCTTGTTGATGAAGGCTATGCGTATGAGAGTGGCGGTGATGTATACTTCCGAACACGTAAGTTTGATGAGTATGGCAAGTTGAGTCATCAGTCATTGGATGACCTAAAAGTTGGCGCACGTATTGAACAAGGTGAAAACAAAGAAGATGCATTAGACTTCACATTGTGGAAAAGTGCAAAACCCGGTGAAATCAGCTGGGAAAGTCCATTCGGTGAAGGCCGTCCAGGCTGGCACATTGAATGTTCTGTAATGGCATTTGAGAAACTCGGACCAACGATCGACATTCACGCGGGTGGTAGTGATTTACAATTCCCACACCATGAAAACGAAATCGCACAATCTGAATGTCATAACCATGCGCCATTTGCAAATTATTGGATGCATAACGGCTTCATCAATATTGATAATGAAAAAATGAGTAAATCGCTTGGAAACTTTATTTTAGTACATGATATTATCAAAGAAGTAGACCCAGACGTATTGCGTTTCTTCATGATTAGCGTTCATTATCGTAGTCCGATCAACTATAATTTAGAATTAGTTGAAGCAGCTAAAAGTGGCTTAACACGTATACGCAATAGCTATGAAGCGTTGCTTGCACGTGAATCAGTAGCGACAGATATCGTTGTGGCACAAGAATATATCGATCAAATTGAAGCGATTTTAACGCAGTTTGAAAAAGTGATGGACGATGACTTTAATACAGCGAATGCGATTACCGCTTGGTATGATTTAGCGAAACTAGCTAATAAATATTTGCTTGAAGACAATACAGCAACAACAGTCATCACACGCTTTAAAGAAGTGTTCCAAATCTTTAGTGATGTATTAGGAGTGCCACTCCAACCTGCACAAGCTGAAGAACTACTTGATGCAGAAGTAGAAGCATTGATTGAAGAGAGAAATGAAGCACGAAAAAATAAAAACTTTGCGCGTGCAGATGAGATCCGCGACCAGCTCAAAGCACAGAATATCTTGTTGGAAGATACGCCACAAGGTGTGAGATTTAAACGTGTATAACACAATTGATTTTAAGCAATTAAGCCCACTCACACTCGCATATATGGGAGATGCCGTTTTGGATCAGTTTGTCCGTGGGCACATTATTTTAAAGTATCAAAGTAAACCGAACCGTTTGCATCAAGAAGCCAAACGGTTCGTTTCTGCTAAGAGTCAAGCGCAAACTTTGGAAGCATTGTTAGCAGATGAGTGGTTTACAGAAGAAGAATTGGCTATCGTAAAGCGCGGTCGCAATGCTAAAAGTCATACGAAAGCTAAAAATACAGATATCCAAACGTATCGTAAAAGTTCAGGTCTTGAAGCGGTGATTGGTTATTTGCATTTAACTCAACAAGAAGCACGTATCATCTCGTTATTGAATGAGATTGTAAGGCAAGTAGAAAAGAGGTGTTAGACGCAATGGAATCAGAAGTAATAGTTGGGCGTCATGCCGTTCGTGAAGCAATTATGAGCGGACATGCGGTGAATAAAGTATTAATTCAAGAAGGTATTAAGAAACAGCAAATTGACGATATTTTAAAACAAGCAAAAGATTTAAAATTAGTCGTTCAAACTGTTCCAAAATCAAAATTAGATCAGATCTCAACAGCACCTCATCAAGGTGTTGCAGCATATATTGCACCGTACGAATATGAGACTTTAGAGCATTTTCTAGAACAGCAGAAGCAGAAGGATGAGTTATCAACAGTACTTATACTCGATGGATTGGAAGATCCGCATAACTTAGGCTCGATTCTTAGAACAGCAGATGCGACAGGTGTAGACGGCATCATCATCCCTAAACGCCGCTCTGTTGCACTTACACAGACAGTGGCAAAAGCTTCAACAGGCGCAATTCAACACGTTCCTGTCATCCGAGTTACGAACTTGTCTCAAACGATTGATGTATTGAAAGATCAAGGATATTGGGTAGCAGGCACAGAAGCAAATCATGCGACAGATTATCGTCAAATGCAGGCGGACATGCCACTTGCTATTGTGATTGGTAGCGAAGGACAAGGCATGAGCCGACGTGTGAAAGAAAAATGTGATTTCTATATTAAAATCCCGATGGTTGGTCATGTTAACAGTTTGAATGCATCAGTTGCAGCGAGTTTGATGATGTATGAGGTGTTGAGAAAGCGTCAGCCTATTGGCGGTGACAAGTAATCTATGAAAGATTATTATGTGATTATTGATGGATATAATATGATTGGACAATCACCCGAACTGATGCGCCTTGCAAAAGAAAATCTAGAAGAAGCACGTGAGCAATTGCTGATTGAGATTGCAAACTATAATGCGATTGTGAAAGGTCACATCATCTGTGTGTTTGATGCGTATGAACAAGGTACACCACAATCAGAAACGGTCTACCATGGTGTGAGGGTCATTTTCACCAAAGAGGGAGAAACAGCAGATAGCTTTATTGAACGCTATGTTTATAATATCTATCATAAACACTTAACACATATCACTGTTGTGACGAGTGATATGAGCGAACAGCACGCCATTTTTGGAACGGGTGCTTATCGTATCTCATCTAGAGAAATGTGGCGTCATTTGAAAGAGAACAAGACAGCTGTTTCCAAGACGATATCGTCATTTGAAGCACAAAAACCACGCACAAGAATGCATCTGTCAGAAGAAGTTTTGATAGAATTTGAAAAAATTAGACGTGGTAAGCGTCAATAATTGGCAAGTCTCGATTTGATTTTTGAGAAGGGAATTCATACGCTATTGAGTACCCCATAACAAAGCGAGGCGATTCAATGCAGCGAATGGAACAACGTAACAACTTTGAAAATCAACCCTTCTCAACAAATGAAGTCCCCCTTATGGAAGCGCAATTGAACGATATCAAACAACGTGCGACGCAGTCTTTTGCTGATTATAGTATTCATGAGTATGATCGTGATGACTTGATCCAAGAGACTGTGATTCGTTTGTATCAAAAAATTCGAGATACCGAAGAGCCGCACACTACGCCATTTGAACATTATATCAATCGAACGATTCGTCGGCGTAAGTTGGATTACAGGCGGAAAAAGATGAATCGACAGCGCATATTTGACAGGTATGCACAGTCTGTTAAATATGAACACACTTATGATGATAAACATGGAGACCCGTTAGATATTGTCATTCATAATGAAATGCTGTTTGCAGTATTTCAAGAAGCATTAGCAACATTAACACCGGTCGAATATCGTGTCTGTCAGTATTTATATCAAGAATGGAAACCCGCAGAAATCGCACAAACAATGGATATCCCCCCGAAGAAGGTCTACAATACAATTTACCGTGTACGCAAAAAGTTGAAAGCGGCACTGCAAATGAATGTAGATTGACAATTGAACATGACCTTATGTATAGTTAATGAGTATTATAGGATTAAGGTGAGTTAAAGTGAAAAAAGTACCACTGAATTGTGAAAAATGTGGCAGTCGCAACTACCATCTTCCAAAATCGACGAATCAAACCGATCGATTAACATTGAAGAAATTTTGTGCGTCATGTCAAACACATACACTTCATAAAGAATCCAAATAATTGGAGGTAAAGACGATTATGGCTAAAAAAGAGAGCTTCTTCCAAGGTGTTAAGTCAGAAATGGAAAAGACAAGTTGGCCAACGGGTCCTGAACTTGTGAAATATACGACAATCGTAGTATGTACAGTAGTGTTCTTCTTGCTATTTTTCTACGGTTTGGATATTGGAATTGGTCAAGTTATTAAAATGATAAAATAGTGAGTGAGGAGATGTCAGCATGTCTGAAGATTTCGGTGCGAAACATTGGTATGCAGTTCATACCTATTCAGGATATGAGAATAAAGTAAAACAGAATTTGGAAAAACGTGTTGAGTCTATGAATATGACTGAACAAATTTTCCGCGTTGTGATTCCTGAAGAAGAGGAAACACAAGTGAAAGATGGAAAAGCGAAGAAGTCAATGAAGAAAACATTCCCGGGATATGTTTTAGTTGAATTAATTATGACGGATGAGTCTTGGTATGTTGTTCGTAACACACCTGGTGTTACAGGATTCGTTGGTTCAGCGGGTGCGGGATCTAAGCCGAACCCATTACTGCCTGAAGAAGCGCGCTTCATTTTAAAACAGATGGGCATGAAAGAAAAAACAATCGACGTTGAAGTTGAATTGGGCGAACAAGTGCGTGTCACTTCTGGTCCGTTTGCTAACCAAGTGGGCGAAGTCGAAAGTATCGAAGCAGATAAATTCAAATTAACAGTGTTAGTTGATATGTTTGGTCGTGAAACTCCTGTGGAAGTTGAATTTGATCAAATTGAAAAACTTTAATGTAGTGTAAAAAGATCATAAAGTTTTGTGTTGTAATCTAAACATCTAGATGATATAATAACGAAGTCGCGCATTTATAGCGCTACATTTCGTCACGAAATGTTAAGAGTGGGAGGGCAAAAATGAGCCCTGTGACCACATCACGATATCAAGGAGGTGCACATCGTGGCTAAAAAAGTTGAAAAAGTAGTTAAGTTACAAATTCCAGCAGGTAAAGCAAACCCAGCACCACCAGTTGGTCCTGCATTAGGTCAAGCCGGTGTGAACATTATGGCTTTCACAAAGGAATTTAACGCACGTACGCAAGAACAAGTAGGTTTAATTATTCCAGTAGAAATTTATGTATATGAAGACCGTTCATTTACATTCATTACTAAAACACCACCTGCAGCAGTTTTACTTAAAAAAGCAGCAGGCGTTGAAAAAGGTTCTGGTGAACCTAACAAAACAAAAGTTGCTACTGTAACAAAAGACCAAGTACGTGAAATTGCTAACACAAAAATGCCAGACTTAAACGCTGCTGACGAAGAAGCGGCTATGCGTATCGTTGAAGGTACTGCACGTAGTATGGGTATTGTTGTTGAGTAATTGTATTAACGTCAACACGTAATTTAAACGAACAAATGATAAATTTTGTAGTGAACGCAGATAGACCCCTTTGTTATACAGATGACATTGCTAAAGCGTAACGACGCTCGGGTTATCTGCGCTCAACTTGCTATTACGGCAAGTAAACGTGGGAGGACATTCCGATAACACCACTAAAGGAGGACAATAATAATGGCTAAAAAAGGTAAAAAGTATCAAGAAGCAGTTAGCAAAATTGATCGCCAAGCATACTATGCTATCGAAGAAGCGATTAAATTAGCTCAAGAAACATCTGTTGCTAACTTCGATGCTTCAGTTGAAGTAGCATTCCGTTTAGGAATTGATACGCGTAAAAATGACCAACAAATCCGTGGCGCAGTAGTATTACCACACGGTACTGGTAAATCACAACGCGTATTGGTATTCGCTAAAGGCGACAAAATTGCAGAAGCAGAAGCAGCAGGCGCTGACTACGTTGGTGATGCTGAATATGTAAACAAAATCCAACAAGGTTGGTTTGATTTTGACGTAGTTGTTGCAACACCTGACATGATGGGTGAAGTTGGTAAATTAGGTCGTGTATTAGGACCTAAAGGTTTAATGCCAAACCCTAAAACAGGCACTGTAACAATGGATGTTACAAAAGCTGTTGAAGAAATCAAAGCTGGTAAAGTAGAATACCGTGCTGAAAAAGCAGGTATCGTACATGCATCTATCGGTAAAGTATCATTCGATACTGACAAACTTGTAGATAACTTCAAAACATTATTAGATGTTTTAACAAAAGCAAAACCAGCATCAGCTAAAGGTACTTACTTCAAATCAGTTTCAGTTACAACTACAATGGGCCCTGGCGTCAAAGTAGATACTGCAACTTTCAAACTATAAGTTTATTAACACAAGCGTAAAATGATGGAAGTCCATTTTTTGTGGTGGGCAGATAATAAAAAGTAACTAATTTTATTTTTAACTTAATCATAACATGTAGTCATCTCTACATTCATTTAAGCGTACAGTTTAATTATTAATTGTGCGCTTTTTCTATACCATCATTTCTTTAATACTCGCTTGCCAAGGCGCCTCACTTCAACTAATTTTGGCTTTATTGAATAAAAGAAGCCAAAATGGATTTTCCGTTCGGCTTGTTGCCTTAGGCGTCTCGTATTAGAAATGATTTTAGATACACATCTCTAAGTGTGTTAGGACATATTAGATAGCGATTACTACGTAATATATTTATGCAGCGTTATTTATTAGTAAACTATCCTTTTTACGTCGTTGATATAGCTTAAAAATAATCAGTATCCTTGCCTTGAAGTTATTAAAGTTTCGATAGCCATATGATACACGTTTAATAAGCTTAATTTTATTATTGATACCTTCAATCGCTCCATTGTTTAACTTAGGGTGTTTAATTGTTGAATAAAGGATATACTCGTATTTTTTATAGAACCGAATGACACGCCAAACACCACGTGATACATGCTTCTTATCAACACTCATTAAAGTTTCTTTGAAACGTAACCAATCACATTGTTTTAATGCTTCTCGAAGGTGATGAACTAACATATATGTGTCATAGAGCTGCTGATCAAGATTTAATAGATACTCTAAAATATCTCTTGATGTCGTATACGTTTTGAAGGACTTCGACCAAAAGTATTCATAGCTGTTGATATCTTGTCTGTCAGAAAGGAAAAGTTTCCAGTGTTTTTTCATTTTCGTGTAATCTGTTGATGACTTATAGCGACAAGTATTCATTATAGAAATACGTTGCTTATTAAGTTCACGGTTAAGGTGCTGAACAATGTGAAAACGATCAAAGATTAAAATCGCATTCGGGAATACTTCATGAATGAAGTTAATGTAGGGTTCATACATATCGGCTGTGACCGTTTTGACAGCTAATCGTTCACGACGATCAAAACGATAGAAGTACTCTTTAAGTTTGTGAATACGTCTATCTTCTAAGATATCGATAATCTGATTCGTTTCATTATTTATAAACAGAAAACTCATCGCTGTTGTCACATTTTTAACGCTTTTAAATTCATCTATGGAGAGATGTTTAGGCAATCCAGATGAAGGTTTTACTATTAATGATTGTGAGATATGGTGAATACATCTCTTAACTGTGCTTGGTGAAACACTACAATCATTAGCAATGTCTATCTCAGACTGTACACGTGTGAGTTTGTCCTGAATCGCTAATTTCACACGGTTAGTAATAAAGCAATTACTATCAACAATGTTTGTTTGAGCCGTAAAAGTCTTTAAACAATGTAGACACTTAAAGCGTTCTTTCGCTAAATTAAGATAAACATTAGACTCTTGAGATTTTAATAGTGTTAAACGCGAAACACGTTTACCGTGCTTATGTATTTGTCCGTCATTGACACAACCACACTTCATACATGCCTTTGGTGTATAAGAAAGTGTTCCATAAACAACCGTAGAAAGCTGACCATGCACTTCTACATCTTCTTCCACTTTAAGAACTTGAATATTTTCATCTTTTATTTTTAATAGTTTTAATATATCATTACACATAGGCGCATCATGTCTCCTCTCATTTTTTGTTTAGGCACTTAAAATTATAGAGGCATGAGCGCTTTTTTTGTATCAAAATGATTTAAAAAACAAAAAAGGGCGGGACAGCAGTTCATGCCATCCCACCACAAAAGATTAAGACCCAAAATGATCAGTTGATTGTTTTGCGCTTTGTTTCAAATAAAGTTAGAAATAAATGTTGACTATTGAGTGGAAAACAGTTATATTTAACTTTGTTGAATATTTTACCTAAGACAGTAGGAGCATTGATATGCTTAATACTTCATCCTACCGAGGCTAAATTGACTTGAACGTGAAAACTTTCAAGCACTTTTTGCCCAGGGTAAAAAGTGCTTTTTTTATTCGAGAGACATCTTGGATATTTAAAAGCATAAAAATTATCTATGGAGGTGTCTAAATGTCTGGAATCATTGAAGCGAAAAAACAACAAGTTGACATCATCGCAGAGCAACTTAAATCTTCTGTTTCTACAGTAGTTGTTGACTACCGTGGTTTAACAGTAGCTGAAGTGACAGAATTACGTAAACAATTACGTGAAGCAGGCGTACAATACAAAGTTTACAAAAACACATTGTTACGTCGTGCAGCTGAACAAGCTGGTATCGAAGGTTTAGATGAACATTTCACTGGACCAACTGCAGTTGCTTTCACAACTGAAGATGTCGTTGCACCGGCAAAAGTTATCGCTGGATTCGCTAAAGAACACGAAGCTTTAGAAATTAAGACAGGTGTCATGGAAGGTAGCGTAATCACTGCTGAAGAAGTTAAGACAGTTGGTTCTTTACCATCACACGACGGTCTTGTATCAATGCTTCTTTCTGTATTACAAGCGCCAATCCGCAACTTCGCTTATGCAGTTAAAGCTGTTGGTGAAAACAAAGAAGAAAACGCAGAGTAATCAATACATTAAATTAATCAGTTAAAAAATGGAGGAATATTAACATGGCTAATCAAGAGCAAATCATTGAAGCAATTAAAGAAATGTCAGTTTTAGAATTAAATGACTTAGTTAAAGCAATCGAAGAAGAATTTGGTGTAACTGCAGCAGCACCAGTTGCAGCAGCAGGCGCAGCTGGCGGAGACGCAGCAGCTGAAAAAACTGAATTTGATGTTGAATTAACTTCAGCTGGATCATCAAAAATCAAAGTTGTTAAAGCAGTTAAAGAAGCAACTGGTTTAGGCTTAAAAGACGCTAAAGAATTAGTTGACGGTGCACCAAGCATCATCAAAGAAGCTATGCCTAAAGAAGAAGCTGAAAAACTTAAAGAACAATTAGAAGAAGTTGGCGCTTCAGTAGAATTAAAATAATTCATTGATAAGTGAAAACCCGCTATTTCATGAAAATAGCGGGTTTTTGAATATGTAAATAACAAAATTTATTTTATATGAAGATAAGGTGTGAATGTCTATGAGTCATTATTATGACGCACATCCTGATACGCAATCTGATGAGAGAGACATTGTTTATGAATGTTATAAGCAGCGTTTAATCTTAACAACAGATGCGGGGGTCTTTTCACGCGACCAAGTCGATTTTGGTTCGGATTTGCTGATTCAAACGTTTTTAAGCGAGCATCCACCTGGTCAAGCGAAGTTGATTGCTGATGTAGGGTGCGGATACGGACCGATTGGACTGTTGTTAGCAAAGGTAGCACCACACGATCAACTCACGATGCTTGATGTTAATCATAGAGCCTTAGAGTTGGCGCGTAAAAATGCGAAACGCAATCAGATTGATAACGTTTCGATTCAAGAAAGTAACGGATTAGCTGAAGTGGCAGATGCTTCACAGCATTATATTTTAACTAATCCACCGATTCGTGCAGGGAAACAAGTGGTACATCAAATTTTGGAAGATGCATATGATAAATTGAAAGATGATGGTGCATTGTATGTAGTCATTCAAAAGAAACAAGGTATGCCTTCTGCTAAGAAAAAGATGATGTCCGTTTTTGGAAATGCAGAGTCGATTAAAAACAGTAAAGGCTATCATATATTAAAAAGCATTAAATCTTGATTTTGAAGTATATGTATGGTAAAGTAATAAGATGAAAAATTTATGTTCAACAAGTGTGTACTTTTACGGGTAAAGTTTCATTGTAACATTGAAGAATAGCGGGATTTAGAACAGAAAATGGTGTCATCAAATATGTGCTACCGTTTTCTTTTTGTCTTGATATGTAATATAGCTGTAAAGTACGACACAATATTTGAGGGGTGAATCTGTTTGGCAGGTCAATTTGTCCAATATGGAAGACATCGTAAACGTAGAAACTACGCAAGAATCTCAGAAGTATTAGAGTTACCAAACTTAATTGAGATTCAAACAAAATCATATGACTGGTTCTTGGAAGAGGGCCTTTTAGAGATGTTCAGAGATATCTCACCAATCGAGGACTTTACAGGTAATTTATCTTTAGAGTTCGTTGATTACAGACTAGGCGAACCTAAGTATGATTTAGAAGAGTCTAAAAACCGTGATGCGACGTATGCAGCACCATTACGTGTAAAAGTTCGTTTAATTATTAAGGAAACAGGCGAAGTAAAAGATCAAGAAGTATTTATGGGTGATTTCCCATTAATGACTGAAACAGGTACTTTCGTGATCAATGGTGCGGAACGTGTTATCGTTTCACAATTAGTGCGTTCACCATCTGTATACTTCAATGAAAAGTTAGATAAAAATGGTCGTGTGAACTATGATGCGACTGTAATTCCGAACCGTGGTGCATGGTTGGAATATGAAACAGATGCGAAAGATATTGTTTATGTGCGTATTGATAGAACAAGAAAACTTCCATTAACAGTATTATTACGTGCTTTAGGTTATTCAACAGACCAAGAGATTATTGACTTAATCGGGGACAATGAATACTTACGTAATACGTTAGAAAAAGACAGCACTGAAAATACAGATCAAGCATTATTAGAAATTTATGAGCGTCTACGTCCAGGTGAACCACCAACACTTGAAAATGCGAAGAGCTTATTATATTCACGTTTCTTCGATCCAAAACGCTATGACTTAGCGAGCGTGGGTCGTTACAAAGCAAACAAAAAATTACATTTAAAACACCGCTTATTCAATCAAAAATTAGCGGAACCAATCGTTAATACTGAAACAGGCGAAATCGTCGCTGAAGAAGGTACAGTTCTTGATCGTCGTAAGTTAGACGAAATCATGGATGTGCTTGAATCAAATGCGAATGCACAGGTATACGAATTACCAGATAGCATCGTTGACGAGCCGGTTGAAATTCAATCAATCAAAGTATATGTACCAAATGATGAAGAAGGTCGTACAACAACAGTGATTGGCAATGCATTCCCTGATTCTGAAGTGAAATGTATTACACCAGCTGATATTGTTGCGTCAATGTCATACTTCTTCAACTTATTACACGGTATTGGCTATACAGATGATATCGACCATCTTGGTAACCGTCGCTTACGTTCAGTTGGCGAATTGTTACAGAACCAATTCCGTATCGGTTTATCTCGTATGGAACGTGTTGTACGTGAGAGAATGTCAATTCAAGACACTGAATCAATCACGCCACAACAATTGATTAATATCCGTCCAGTGATTGCATCAATCAAAGAATTCTTTGGTAGTTCTCAATTGTCACAATTCATGGACCAAGCGAACCCACTTGCTGAGTTAACGCACAAACGTCGTCTTTCAGCGTTAGGGCCTGGTGGTTTAACACGTGAACGTGCTCAAATGGAAGTGCGTGACGTTCACTACTCACACTATGGTCGTATGTGTCCGATTGAAACACCAGAGGGACCAAACATTGGTTTGATCAACTCATTATCTAGTTATGCACGTGTCAATGAGTTTGGTTTCATTGAAACACCATATCGTAAAGTTGATATTGAGACGAATACAATCACTGATCAAATCGACTATTTAACTGCTGACGAAGAAGATAGCTATGTAGTGGCACAAGCGAACTCTCGTTTAGATGAAAATGGTCGCTTCATTGATGATGAGATTGTATGTCGTTTCCGTGGTAACAACACAACAATGGCAAAAGAAAAGATGGATTACATGGACGTATCGCCGAAGCAAGTTGTTTCTGCTGCGACAGCATGTATCCCATTCTTAGAAAACGATGACTCTAACCGTGCCTTAATGGGTGCGAACATGCAACGTCAAGCGGTGCCATTGTTAAACCCTGAATCACCATTTGTTGGTACAGGTATGGAACACGTAGCAGCACGTGACTCTGGTGCGGCAGTGATTGCGAAACACCGTGGCCGTGTTGAACATGTTCAATCAAAAGAAATCTTAGTGAGACGCTTGATTGAAGAGAATGGTCAAGAGTACGAAGGTGAACTTGATCGTTATCCATTAGCGAAGTTTAAACGTTCAAACTCAGGTACTTGTTACAACCAACGCCCAATCATTAAAGCTGGCGACGTCGTATCAAAAGGTGAAATTTTAGCTGACGGTCCTTCTATGGAACTCGGTGAAATGGCACTAGGACGCAACGTTGTTGTTGGATTTATGACATGGGATGGTTATAACTACGAGGATGCCGTTATTATGAGTGAACGTCTCGTAAAAGATGATGTGTATACTTCAATTCACATCGAAGAGTACGAGTCAGAAGCGCGTGATACGAAACTTGGACCTGAAGAAATCACACGTGATATTCCAAACGTATCTGAAAGTGCACTTAAAAACTTAGATGATCGTGGTATCGTTTATGTTGGTGCAGAAGTTAAAGATGGTGACATCCTTGTTGGTAAAGTAACGCCTAAAGGTGTGACTGAATTAACAGCGGAAGAACGTTTATTACATGCCATCTTCGGTGAAAAAGCACGCGAAGTCCGTGATACGTCATTACGTGTACCACACGGTGCTGGCGGTATCGTATTAGATGTTAAAGTGTTTAACCGTGAAGAAGGCGACGATTCACTTTCTCCAGGTGTCAACCAATTAGTACGTGTTTACATCGTTCAAAAACGTAAAATTCATGTAGGTGACAAGATGTGTGGTCGTCACGGTAACAAAGGTGTCATCTCTAAGATTGTTCCTGAAGAAGATATGCCATACTTACCAGACGGCACGCCAATTGATATCATGTTAAACCCACTTGGTGTACCATCACGTATGAATATCGGACAAGTATTAGAGTTGCACTTAGGTATGGCTGCTAAAAACTTAGGTATTCACGTTGCATCACCAGTATTCGATGGTGCAAACGATGATGACGTATGGTCAACAATTGAAGAAGCAGGTATGGCACGTGACGGTAAAACAGTCCTTTACGATGGTCGTACAGGTGAACCATTCGATAACCGTATTTCAGTCGGTGTGATGTACATGTTGAAACTTGCGCACATGGTTGACGACAAACTTCACGCACGTTCAACTGGTCCATACTCACTTGTTACACAACAACCGCTTGGTGGTAAAGCACAATTCGGTGGTCAAAGATTTGGTGAGATGGAGGTATGGGCACTTGAAGCATACGGTGCAGCATACACATTACAAGAAATCTTGACTTACAAATCGGATGACACAGTCGGTCGTGTGAAAACATATGAAGCGATTGTAAAAGGTGAAAACATCGCAAGACCAAGTGTTCCTGAATCATTCCGAGTATTGATGAAAGAGTTACAAAGTTTAGGATTGGATGTTAAGGTGATGGACGAACAAGATCAAGAAATTGATATGAGCGATATCGAAGACGAAGATGCGCCAGACCATAACATTAACGCGCAACAACCTGTTGCAGCTCAAGAGTCACCAGCCGAAACGAACGAATAATTACAAACTATAAAAATAGACAAGGATGCATTGAGATAAAGTCATACTTAACATGTCTACGATAATAGATGTATTAAGTATGACATCTCAGTCATGCTATAACGATATAAATAAGATGTTGTTATCAATCAATTTGCATAGCTAATTTAAACTAAAGGAGGTAGGCTCCTTGATTGATGTAAATAAATTCCATTACATGAAAATAGGACTCGCTTCACCAGAAAAAATCCGTAAATGGTCAAGAGGTGAAGTTAAAAAACCAGAAACAATCAACTACCGTACGTTAAAACCAGAAAAAGATGGTTTATTCTGTGAAAGAATTTTCGGTCCAACAAAAGACTGGGAATGTAGTTGTGGTAAGTACAAACGTGTACGTTACAAAGGTATGATTTGTGACCGTTGTGGTGTAGAAGTAACAAAATCAAAAGTACGTCGTGAACGTATGGGTCACATCGAACTTGCAGCACCTGTATCACATATTTGGTACTTCAAAGGTATTCCAAGTCGCATGGGATTATTATTAGATATGTCACCACGTTCATTAGAAGAAGTAATCTACTTCGCATCATACGTTGTGGTAGATCCAGGTCCAACAGGTCTCGAAAAGAAAGCATTACTTTCTGAAGCAGAATATCGTGACTATTACGATAAATTCCCAGGTCAATTCACAGCTAAAATGGGTGCTGAAGGAATCAAAGACCTTTTAGAAGAGATTGACTTGGATGAAGAACTTCGACTTTTACGCGATGAGTTAGAATCTGCGACAGGTCAACGTTTAACACGTGCGATTAAACGTTTAGAAGTTGTTGAATCATTCCGTAACTCAGGAAACAATCCAGCTTGGATGATTTTAGATGTACTTCCAATCATTCCACCTGAGATCCGTCCAATGGTTCAACTTGATGGTGGACGCTTTGCGACAAGTGACTTGAACGACTTATACCGCCGTGTTATCAACCGTAATAACCGTTTGAAACGTTTATTAGACCTTGGTGCACCTGGTATCATTGTTCAAAACGAAAAACGTATGTTACAAGAAGCTGTTGACGCATTGATCGACAATGGTCGTCGTGGTCGTCCTGTAACAGGTCCAGGTAACCGTCCACTTAAATCATTGTCACACATGTTAAAAGGTAAGCAAGGACGTTTCCGTCAAAACTTACTTGGTAAACGTGTTGACTACTCTGGTCGTTCGGTTATTGCCGTTGGTCCGAACTTGAAAATGTACCAATGTGGTTTGCCGAAAGAAATGGCACTTGAACTCTTCAAACCTTTCGTTATGAAAGAACTAGTTCAACGTGAAATTGCGACAAACATCAAGAATGCGAAAAGTAAAATTGAGCGTATGGAAGACGAAGTATGGGATGTTTTAGAAGATGTTATCATCGAACACCCAGTATTACTTAACCGTGCACCAACGCTTCACAGACTTGGTATCCAAGCGTTCGAACCAACACTTGTTGAAGGTCGTGCAATTCGTCTACATCCACTCGTTACAACAGCCTATAACGCTGACTTTGACGGTGACCAAATGGCGGTTCACGTACCATTATCAAAAGAAGCACAAGCAGAAGCACGTATGTTAATGCTTGCCGCTCAAAACATCTTGAACCCTAAAGATGGTAAACCAGTTGTAACACCATCTCAGGATATGGTACTTGGTAACTACTACTTAACTTTAGAGCGTAAAGATGCTGTGAATACAGGCTTGTTATTCAATGATACGAATGAAGTGCTTAAAGCCTATGCAAATGGTTATGTACACTTGCATACACGTATCGGTGTACAAGCAGGTTCATTCAATAACCCAACGTTTACGGAAGAACAAAACCGTAAAATCTTAACGACTTCTGTTGGTAAAGTGATTTTCAATGAAATCATTCCAGATTCATTCGCATATATCAACGAACCAACAGCGACAAACCTAGAGAAGAACACACCAGACAAATATTTTGTGGATGCAACTGAACTAGGTGAAGGTGGATTAAAAGAATACTTCGAAAAAACAGAGCTTGTTCCACCATTCAATAAAAAATTCTTGGGTAACATCATCGCAGAAGTATTCAACCGTTTCAGCATTACAGATACATCTATGATGCTTGACTTGATGAAAGACTTAGGATTCAAGTACTCATCAAAAGCAGGTATTACAGTAGGTGTTGCTGATATCGTTGTATTACCAGACAAACAAGAAATCTTAGATGAATCAGAAAAACTTGTTGAACGTGTACAAAAACAATTCAGCCGTGGTTTATTAACTGAAGAAGAACGTTATAATGCGGTCATTGAAATTTGGACACAAGCAAAAGATAGAATTCAAGCAAAACTGATGAAATCTCTTGATAAAACAAACCCAATCTTTATGATGAGTGACTCAGGTGCCCGTGGTAACGCATCTAACTTTACACAACTTGCAGGTATGCGTGGTTTGATGGCTGCACCATCTGGTAAAATCATCGAACTTCCGATCACATCATCATTCCGTGAAGGTTTAACAGTATTAGAGTACTTCATCTCTACTCACGGTGCGCGTAAAGGTCTTGCCGATACAGCACTTAAGACTGCCGACTCAGGTTACTTAACGCGTCGTCTTGTTGACGTTGCACAAGATGTTATCGTGCGTGAAGAAGATTGTGGTACAGACCGTGGTTTACTCGTTTCAGATATCAAAGAAGGTACAGAAATGATTGAACCATTCATTGAGCGTATCGAAGGTCGTTACTCTAAAGAGACGATTCGTCATCCGGAGACTGACAAAGTCATCATTCGTCCAGACGAATTAATTACAGCTGAAATTGCAAAAGAAATCACAGATGCAGGCATTGAACAAATGTACATTCGCTCAGCATTTACATGTAACACACGTCATGGTGTATGTGAAAAATGTTATGGTAAGAACTTGGCGACAGGTGAAAAAGTTGAAGTGGGCGAAGCAGTTGGTACAATTGCCGCTCAATCAATCGGTGAACCTGGTACACAGTTAACAATGCGTACATTCCATACTGGTGGGGTAGCCGGTAGCGATATCACACAAGGTTTACCACGTATCCAAGAGATTTTCGAAGCACGTAATCCGAAAGGTCAAGCTGTGATTACGGAGATCGAAGGTGTGGTAGACAACATTACAGTTGGTAAAGATAGACAACAAGAAATTGTTATCAAAGGTGCCAACGAAACACGTTCTTACCTTGCATCAGGTACATCACGCTTAAAAGTAGAAATCGGACAATCTGTTGAACGCGGTGAAGTCTTAACTGAAGGTTCAATTGAGCCGAAAAACTACTTAGCGGTAGCTGGTTTAACGGCAACTGAAGAGTACTTGCTTAAAGAAGTACAAAAAGTTTACCGTATGCAAGGGGTAGAAATTGACGATAAACACGTTGAAGTGATGGTGCGTCAAATGTTACGTAAAGTCCGCATCATTGAAGCTGGCGATACGAAGTTATTACCAGGTTCATTAGTAGACATTCATCACTTCACAGATGCTAACCGTGATGCATTCAAAGAGCGTAAACGCCCAGCGACTGCAAAACCAGTATTACTCGGTATCACGAAAGCATCACTTGAAACAGAAAGTTTCTTATCTGCGGCTTCATTCCAAGAAACGACACGTGTCCTTACTGACGCAGCAATCAAAGGCAAACGAGACGACTTACTCGGCTTGAAAGAGAATGTTATCATCGGTAAGTTGATTCCTGCTGGTACAGGTATGAGACGTTACAGTGACGTATCTATCGAAAAAGAAGTAGCACCAGAAAACACAGAATCAGAACTTATCACTGAGTAATTATATAGCAATAGAGAATGGGGCAACTTCAGCCCCTTCTCTTTTCTTCTATGTATGAACAAGAAATAGCGGGTACTGTCAAAGCTATAAAAACCTATGTTTTATTAGCAATAAGTGTTGACGAACTGTTGATAGAGATGATAATATAGTAAAGGTTGATGCAAGCAGTACTTTGGAGGATATGAGAATGTCTAATGAAAAAGTCACACGCTTAGATAATGAATCTTATGTTGTTGGACTCAAACAAACGCTCAAGGCGTTGAAGAGACAACAAGTCAAGCAATTGATTATCGGTGAAGATGTTAATATTCATTTATTAGCACGCGTGTTAAGCTTTGCCAATCAAAATATGATACCTATTACGTTCTTCCCGAGTCGACAAGCACTTGGAGAACATGTTGGTATAAAGGTAAAGGCAACAGTCGTTGCATTACTGAAATGAGATTAGTAAGTGTGATGCTTACTAAATTTTATTTAACTTAAAAATGAACCACCTGGATGTGTGGAATTAAGAGAATAAGAGAGGAGGACGAAAAATGCCTACTATTAACCAATTAGTACGTAAACCAAGACAGAGCAAAACTAAAAAATCAGACTCACCTGCTTTAAATAGAGGTTTCAACAGTCAGAAAAAACAATTCACTAAGTTAAATTCACCACAAAAACGTGGTGTTTGTACACGTGTGGGTACAATGACACCGAAGAAACCAAACTCTGCGTTACGTAAATATGCACGTGTGCGTTTATCAAACAACATTGAAATCAACGCATACATCCCTGGTATCGGACACAACTTACAAGAGCACAGTGTTGTACTTGTACGTGGTGGACGTGTAAAAGACTTACCTGGTGTGCGTTACCATATCGTACGTGGTGCATTAGATACTTCAGGTGTTGAAGGTCGTATGCAAAGCCGTTCATTATACGGAACTAAAAAACCTAAAAAATAAGTTTAATCGACATTAAACGCAAATAGAACAACAATTAATTATAATAGGAAGGGAGGACTTGTATTATGCCTCGTAAAGGATCAGTACCTAAAAGAGATGTGTTACCAGATCCAATTCACAACTCTAAATTAGTGACAAAATTAATCAACAAAATTATGTTAGATGGTAAGCGTGGGACTGCTCAACGTATTCTTTACTCAGCATTCGACTTAGTTCAAGAACGTTCTGGTCGCGATGCAATGGAAGTATTCGATGAAGCAATCAACAATATTATGCCAGTACTTGAAGTTAAAGCACGCCGTGTAGGTGGTTCTAACTACCAAGTACCTGTAGAAGTTCGTCCAGAGCGTCGTACTACTTTAGGTTTACGTTGGTTAGTAAACTATGCGCGTCTTCGTGGTGAAAAAACTATGGAGGAACGTTTAGCTAACGAAATCTTAGACGCAGCCAACAACACTGGTGGTGCCGTTAAGAAACGTGAAGATACACACAAAATGGCAGAAGCGAACAAAGCATTCGCTCACTACCGCTGGTAAGATAAACGCTAATCCCCTGAGCACATATCGTATAGACATCTATCAACAGGCTGCCTAGCAGTTTGGTGTTTGTCTTATGTCTGCTTAGGGTAATGCTATATCTGACTATATAATCCATTATACTGGAAGGAGAAAGAATACCCATGGCAAGAGACTTTTCGTTGAAGAACACTCGTAATATCGGTATCATGGCTCACATCGATGCTGGTAAAACGACGACTACTGAACGTATTCTTTATTACACTGGCCGTATTCATAAAATTGGTGAAACACACGAAGGTGCTTCACAAATGGACTGGATGGAACAAGAGCAAGACCGTGGTATCACAATCACATCAGCTGCAACAACAGCTGCATGGAATGGTCACCGCGTAAACATCATCGATACACCTGGACACGTAGACTTCACAGTAGAAGTTGAACGTTCATTACGTGTACTTGATGGTGCAGTAACAGTACTTGATGCACAATCAGGTGTAGAACCTCAAACTGAAACAGTTTGGCGTCAAGCTACAACTTACGGTGTACCACGTATCGTATTCGTAAACAAAATGGACAAAATGGGTGCAAACTTCGAATATGCAGTAAGCACTTTACATGATCGTTTACAAGCGAATGCAGCACCAATCCAATTACCAATTGGTGCAGAAGATGAATTTGAAGCAATCATTGACTTAGTTACAATGAAATGTTTCAAATACAACAACGACTTAGGTACTGAAATTGATGAAATCGAAATCCCAGCTGACTACCAAGAGCGAGCTGAAGAAGCACGTGAAGCGTTAATCGAAGCAGTTGCTGAGACAAACGATGATTTAATGGAAAAATACTTAGGTGGAGAAGAATTAACTGTTGAAGAGCTTAAAGAGGCAATTCGCCAAGCAACAACAGATGTTGAATTCTACCCAGTATTATGTGGTACAGCATTCAAAAACAAAGGTGTTCAATTAATGTTGGACGCAGTTATTGACTACTTACCATCACCATTAGATGTAAAACCAATCATCGGTCACCGTGTCGATGATCCTGATGAAGAAGTAATTGCTAAAGCTGACGATGATGCAGAATTCGCAGCATTAGCATTCAAAGTTATGACTGACCCTTACGTTGGTAAATTAACATTCTTCCGTGTGTACTCAGGTACATTAACTTCAGGTTCATATGTTAAAAACTCAACTAAAGACAAACGTGAACGTGTAGGTCGTATCCTACAAATGCATGCGAACTCTCGTGAAGAGATTAGCACTGTATACTCAGGTGATATCGCTGCTGCAGTAGGTCTTAAAGACACTGCAACTGGTGACACGCTTTGTGGAGAGAAAAATGACATCATCCTTGAGTCAATGGAATTCCCAGAGCCTGTAATTCACTTGTCAGTTGAACCTAAATCAAAAGCTGACCAAGATAAAATGGCTCAAGCTTTACAAAAATTACAAGAAGAAGACCCAACATTCAAAGCACATACTGATGAAGAAACTGGTCAAGTTATCATCGGTGGTATGGGTGAGCTTCACCTTGACATTATCGTTGACCGTATGAAGAAAGAATTTAATGTAGAAGCTAACGTTGGTGCGCCAATGGTATCTTACCGTGAAACGTTCAAACAATCAGCTGCAGTACAAGGTAAATTCTCTCGTCAATCTGGTGGTCGTGGTCAATATGGTGACGTTCACATCGAATTCACACCTAACGAAACTGGTGAAGGTTTCGAATTCGAAAACGCTATCGTTGGTGGTGTTGTTCCTCGTGAATACATCCCTTCAGTTGAACAAGGTCTTAAAGACGCAATGGAAAACGGTGTATTAGCTGGATATCCATTAATCGATGTAAAAGCAAAATTATTTGATGGTTCATACCATGATGTCGATTCATCTGAAATGGCCTTCAAAATTGCTGCATCATTAGCACTTAAAGAAGCTGCTAAAAAATGTGACCCTGTCATCTTAGAACCAATGATGAAAGTTACAATCGAAATGCCTGAAGAATACCTAGGCGATATCATGGGTGACGTAACAGCACGCCGTGGACGCGTTGATGGTATGGAAGCACGCGGTAACGCACAAGTAGTTAACGCTTATGTTCCACTTTCAGAAATGTTCGGTTATGCAACATCATTACGTTCAAATACACAAGGTCGCGGTACTTACACAATGTACTTTGATCATTATGCAGAAGTACCAAAATCAATTTCTGAGGAAATCATCAAAAAGAACAAAGGTGAATAATTCACACATGTAATTATCACTTGTTTATAAATTGATTTTTTCATCAAAATGATTTATAAAGGTAATAAAGAAAATATGCCTCATGAAGGTGAGTAACTTTCATGAGACATATTAAAAAATATAATTCTTAATTTGAATAGGAGAGATTTCATAATGGCAAAAGAAAAATTTGATCGCTCAAAAACACATGCCAATATTGGTACTATCGGTCACGTTGACCATGGTAAAACTACTTTAACAGCTGCTATCGCAACTGTATTAGCAAAACACGGTGACAGCATTGCACAATCATACGACATGATTGACAACGCTCCAGAGGAAAAAGAACGTGGTATCACAATCAATACTTCACACATCGAATACCAAACTGAAAAACGTCACTATGCACACGTTGACTGCCCAGGTCACGCTGACTATGTTAAAAACATGATCACTGGTGCTGCACAAATGGACGGTGGTATCTTAGTAGTATCTGCTGCTGACGGTCCAATGCCACAAACTCGTGAGCACATCTTATTATCACGTAACGTTGGTGTACCAGCATTAGTAGTATTCTTAAACAAAGTTGACATGGTTGACGATGAAGAATTATTAGAATTAGTAGAAATGGAAGTTCGTGACTTATTATCTGAATACGACTTCCCAGGCGATGACGTACCTGTAATCGCTGGTTCAGCATTAAAAGCTTTAGAAGGCGATGCTGCATACGAAGAAAAAATCTTAGAATTAATGAACGCTGTAGATGAGTACATCCCAACTCCAGAACGTGACTCTGACAAACCATTCATGATGCCAGTTGAGGACGTATTCTCAATCACTGGTCGTGGTACAGTAGCTACTGGCCGTGTTGAACGTGGTCAAATCAAAGTTGGTGAAGAAGTTGAAATCATCGGTTTAACTGACGAATCAGCTAAAACAACTGTTACTGGTGTAGAAATGTTCCGTAAGTTATTAGACTACGCTGAAGCTGGTGACAACATTGGTGCATTATTACGTGGTGTTTCACGTGAAGATGTACAACGTGGTCAAGTATTAGCTGCTCCAGGTTCAATTACACCACACACAAAATTTAAAGCGGAAGTTTACGTATTATCAAAAGACGAAGGTGGACGTCACACACCATTCTTCTCTAACTACCGCCCACAATTCTATTTCCGTACTACTGACGTAACTGGTGTTGTTAACTTACCAGAAGGTACTGAAATGGTAATGCCTGGCGATAACGTTGAAATGGAAGTTGAATTAATTTCTCCAATCGCTATCGAAGACGGTACTCGTTTCTCAATCCGTGAAGGTGGACGTACTGTAGGATCAGGCGTTGTAACTGAAATCCACAAATAAGATAAAACTTTATCTTTGAGATTATAGAAAAGGCTAGCGCGTTTGCGCTAGCCTTTTTGTATGTATCCCAATTAACGATGTATTGCATAAAAAAGTAAACTATGCTACATTTAAAATATAAAAGGGACATGCGGATACATGTCCCATGAGCCCGTTAAAAAGACGGTGACTATCATTAGTACTTAAAAAATAACTACCAATTCTTGTCAAAGTGAAGTGGTGGTTATTTTTTATGGTTTAATTTAATGATTGCGACAACAAGTCCTAATAATGAAACGACAAAAGTGCCGAATGCAATCATTAAGGTTAATGTGTCTGCAATACTTACCATAAGGGCTTCTCCTTTCTAAAGATTTCAGTTATGCCATTCATAGGCATCACCTCCCTATACTCAGATAGCCACCATCCACTTAACTTGCTCGATATTATTCTAGCACAACGTTTATTTTTAAAACTATATATTTATTTTTATTAAAAGAGAGTTATGAAGATACATCAATAAAGAATTTACTTGTAGTTCTAGGTTAGAGATAAAATTTTAATTTCAAAGATGATATTTAAAGTATTTATAGTTAGTAAGGCAATCATCATGCACATTGTGTTCCGAAATAAATTATGTTAATATTTTTATATAAAAGGGACATGCGTTTACATGTCCCATGAGCCCGTTAAAAAGACGGTGACTATTATTAATAATTAAAAAATAACTACCAATTCTTGTCAAAGCGAAGTGGTGGTTATTTTTTATGGTTTAATTTAATGCTTGCGACAATTAAAGAAAGACCTTAAATTTCAGTTATTGAGATTTAAGGTCTTTCTGTCATTAAAGTACGTTTTCTAATTCTAATATCTTCATAAATGTACTTACTGTATATTTCATAGCTGATTCATCAATATCAAAGTGTGGGCTATGGTGTGGCCAATCTGTTTGTTTTTCTGCATTACCGCATCCTGTGAAGAAGAATGCACCCGGTAAAGCTTGTAAGTAGTATGAAAAGTCTTCGCTAATCATCATTAAATCAGAATCATGATAGCGAAAATTTAATTGATTCGCTGCTGTTTTTACAATTTCTGCTGAAGCTTCATGGTTGTACACTGGCAAATAGCCGTTAAGATAATCGAAATCATAAGTAATATCATTAGCAAGAGCTAAGCCTTGCAGTAGTTTTTCTAATCTTGTCTGAATATGTTCTTGTACTTCTGGGTCAAATGTACGAACGGTACCGCGACAATGTGCGGTATCTGGAATGACATTGTCAGCATCGCCAGCTTCAATTTTTCCAAACGAAATAACGGCTTGTTTAACAGGGTCTAGTGTACGTGATACAATCTTTTGGGCACTTAAAATGAATTCGGCTAAAATGACAATTGGGTCGATGGTTTCGTGTGGTTTTGCCCCATGTCCGCCCTTACCATATAATGTGATATTAAACTCGTCAGGCTGTGCCATCATAGCGCCAGGACGTGTATGAATGGTACCGGTCGGGTAACCGCTCCATAAGTGATTGCCGTACACTTTATCCACGCTGATCAGCGCATCATCCGCAATCATTCCCGTTGCACCGCCAGGCATTTCTTCTTCGCCATATTGAAAAATTAAAACAACTGCGCCTTTTAGCTCGCTCTGATGTTCATGTAAAAGTTCAGCAACTGTTAATAAAATAGCAGTATGTCCATCATGACCACAAGCATGCATGACGCCAGGATTTTTTGACCGATAAGGAACGTCTTTCATATCATCAATAGGTAATGCATCAAAGTCTGCGCGCAAGGCAATTGTAGGTCCTGATTCTGCATTGCCAATCTTTGCGACAATACCATTGTCACCGACCCGATCACGAATATCGAAATTGAGCTGTTTCAATCGATTAAGAATATAGGCATGTGTTTCCGTTTCTTGAAATGAGCGTTCTGGGTATTGATGTAAGTGTCGACGAATAGCGATTGTTTCCTTCTCCTTCTCGCTCGCACGTTGAAACCAATCCGTCATGGGTCATCTACTCCTTTTTAAGATTATGATAATAATTATACACTTGCTTTCAAGTTTGTTCAAAATGCGATATGATAAGGGAGTATTAGGAAATAAGAAAGGGGAATAAATCGTGGTACAAAGACTACACGACTTTCTAGAAGAGAATATTAATTATTTGAAAGATAATGGATTATACAACGAGATTGACACAATTGAAGGGGCAAATGGTCCTAAAATCAAAATTGCAGGCAAAGAATATATCAACTTATCATCAAACAACTATTTAGGCCTTGCGACAGATGCAGATTTAAAAGTAGCAGCAAAAGAAGCTGTTGATTCGCATGGTGTCGGTGCGGGTGCAGTTCGTACAATTAATGGAACACTTGATTTGCATGATGAATTAGAAAAAACATTGGCGGAATTCAAAGGGACAGAAGCAGCAATTGCTTACCAATCAGGTTTTAACTGTAATATGGCAGCAATTTCAGCTGTAATGAACAAAAATGATGCAATTTTATCAGATGAACTTAATCATGCTTCAATCATTGATGGTTGTCGTTTATCAAAAGCTAAAATTATTCGTGTAAACCACTCAGATATGGATGATTTGCGTCAAAAAGCAAAAGATGCAGTCGAGTCAGGTCAATACAATAAAGTAATGTATATCACAGATGGTGTTTTCAGTATGGATGGTGATGTTGCAAAATTACCTGAAATTGTAGAAATCTGTGAAGAATATGGCATTATGGTTTACGTCGATGATGCACACGGTTCAGGCGTTATGGGTAAAGGTGCTGGTACGGTGAAACATTTCGGTTTACAAGATAAGGTAGACTTCCAAATCGGTACATTATCTAAAGCGATTGGTGTTGTAGGTGGTTATGTTGCAGGTACGCAAAAATTGATTGACTGGTTAAAGGTCCAATCACGTCCATTCTTATTCTCAACTTCTTTAGCACCAGCAGATACTAAGGCGATTACAACTGCGGTGAAAAAGTTGATGGCATCTACGGAGTTACATGACCAGTTATGGGATAATGCCAACTACCTTAAAGAAGGCTTAAATAAATTAGGCTTCAATACAGGTGAGTCTGAAACACCGATTACACCAGTGATTATCGGCGATGAGAAGAAAACACAAGCATTTAGTAAGCGTTTGATGGAAGAAGGCGTATATGTTAAATCAATCGTCTTTCCAACAGTTTCACGAGGCACAGGTCGTGTACGTAATATGCCAACAGCTGCACATACGAAAGAAATGTTAGATGAAGCATTAGCTGTGTATGAACGTGTTGGTAAAGAATTAGATATCATTTCATAATCGAATATCATGATAAGCACAGTCATTATCTATATATGTGGCTGTGCTTTTTTGATTAATTACAGAGAAATGGTAATATTAAGTGTTTTCCCTACGTGTACAAGTAAGCGCTTTAATGTTATAATGTAGACAAATAGTTTATAGTATGAGCATAACAAGAAAACATTTGTGTTTCTCAGAGAGACAGTTAGGAGATGTAATCATTTATGAAAAGAATAATTATCACTGGTGCATTGGGGCAAATTGGAACAGAACTTGTTGCAAAATGTCGTGAAATTTATGGGAATGACAATGTTTTAGCAACAGATATTCGTGAACCAGAAGCAGGGTCTATTGTAGCTAAAGGTCCATTTGAAATTTTAGATGTCACTGATGCAGAAAAGATGGAACAATTAATTGCTGACTTCAAGCCTGATACGATGATGCATATGGCAGCCTTACTATCAGCAACTGCAGAACAAAAGCCATTGCTTGCTTGGAACTTAAACATGGGTGGCTTAGTCAATGCGTTAGAAGCTGCACGTAAATATGATTTACAATTCTTCACACCAAGCTCAATCGGTGCATTTGGTCCTAATACACCTAAGAAAAATACACCACAAGTTACTATCCAACGTCCAAACACAATGTATGGTGTGAACAAAGTTTCAGGAGAGTTATTATGTTATTACTACTTCACAAAGTTTGGTGTAGATACGCGTAGTGTTCGTTTCCCAGGTCTTATTTCATACATCAAAGAACCAGGTGGCGGTACGACAGATTATGCGGTTGATATATACTTCCAAGCAGTTCGTGAAGGTAAGTACACAAGTTATATTGATCGTGGAACTTATATGGATATGATGTTTATGGATGATGCAATTGATGCGATTATTAAATTAATGGAAGCAGATGGCGGTAAGTTGATTAACCGTAACGCTTACAACTTAAGTGCAATGAGTATTGAACCAGAAATGGTGAAAGCAGCAATTCAAGAACATGATCCAAACTTCACAGTAGATTATGATGTCGATCCTGTTCGTCAAGGTATCGCGGAAAGCTGGCCTGATAGCATTGATACAAGCTGTGCACGTGGTGAATGGGGCTTTGATCCACAATACGATTTGACAGCGATGACGAAGCGCATGTTAGAAGGTATCAGAGAGAAAGAGAATCAAAAAGCATAATATAGCATAGAATAAAATAAGGGGCTGGGACATAATTCCCAGCTCTTTTACAAAAAAGGTCTAATTTGGTGTCGAAAAACACTAAATTAGACCTTTTTTATAGATATCATTTAAAAAAATAAAACACTTCCCGTATAATTGTTAATAACCACAAAAACAATGAAAGGAAGTGCCTTATATGTATAAAGAGTATAACATTTCTCAGCTTAGTCTGCCAATTGAAACTGAAATTTCTTTTCCCGAGAGTGATATTGCCCTCATTATTAATAAACTTGTAGAATCTATTCCCCAAGAAACTTTTAATCAATATTACAACCATAGAGGTCCTTCATCTTATCATCCTAAAATGATGTTAAAAATCGTTTTATACAGCTATACACAGTCTGTCTTTTCTGGTAGAAAAATGGAATTTCTACTTAAAGATAGTTGTCGTATGATGTGGTTAGCTCAAGGACAAGTCCCTTCATATCGTACAATCAATCGCTTTAGAGTTAATCCACACATGATAGATTTTATACAAGTTCTATTTGTGGGTCTTAGAGCGCAATTATTAGAAGACAAAGTGATTACAGAAGACGCCCTTTATATAGATGGAACGAAGATAGAGGCTAATGCCAATAAATATACTTTTCAATGGCTAGGTAGCACTAAGCATTTTAGTAAAGGGGTTATTGAAAAATCCAATGCGGTGTATAAACAGTTAATTTCAGAGAAGATCATACCTGAAATTAAGAGAGAATCTTCTGATGAACTAACGAAAGAAGAATTAAATCGTATTGAGATGCATTTAGATGATAAAAATGAAACGCTCACTTCTAAAATTGAAGCATCTCAAAGTGTAGAAATAAGAAAGACATTAAGAAAACAAAGAAGTAAAGTTAGAAAATATAAAAAAGCAATCAAAGATTTTAAAGATCGTAAAATAAAATATGATGAGCAGATGGAAATTTATGGTGACAGAAAAAGCTATTCTAAAACAGATCATGATGCGACCTTTATGAGAATGAAAAATGATCATATGAAGAATGGACAATTAAAGCCTGGCTATAATCTGCAGATTGCGACGAACAATCAGTTCATTTTGGCATTTGGTGTGTATAGTAATCCGGGTGATACGCGAACACTTCCTTCTTTTTTAAAATCAATCAAAGAATTATACGGTGACATTCCAGAGTACATTGTAGCTGATGCGGGATATGGTAGCGAACAAAACTATACGATGATTCTTGATGAATTCGAGAAAACACCACTCATCACATATAGTATGTATTTAAAAGAGAAGAAAAGAAAATATAAAAATAATCCATTCATAACAGCTAATTGGAAATATAATGAAATAGATGACTATTATGTATGTCCGAATAACAAAGAATTGCATTTCAAAAGTTATAGAAAAAGAAGAGACGGATATGGTTATCAGAGAGATTTCAAATTATATAAATGTGAAGATTGTGTTGGATGTCCTTTACGAAATGAATGTATGAATTACAGAACCAACCCAACTACAACAAAAAGCTTATATAAAAATCCAACTTGGGATTATTTTAAAGCATTCACAAATAAGCAGCTTTCAGATCCAAAAACGAAAGGCATCTACAAAAAACGAAAAATAGATGTCGAATCAGCATTTGGAAATCTGAAGGCTAATTTGGGTTTCCAAAGGTTATCAGTTCGCACTCAATCAAAGGTTGAATGCGAATTAGGAATCGCACTTATGGCAGTAAACATCAGAAAACTAGCCAGATAAGTGCTAGTTTTTTAGTAAATAATAAGAAAAAAGCCGTTAAAATCTTAAAAAAGAATTTTAACGGCTTTTTTTGAAGGGAAATTGAGCGCCTATGTCTCAGCCCCTTATTTTTTATGATAGTAAGGATTTAAGAATATATCAAATTTTCGCAAAACTCATTGAATTATGATGATTGAGTTGATATAATGCTTGTATTACATAATTACAGGGGGCAATTATTATGACAGATTTAGTAAAATTAGAACAACGTCAGGCGTTAAAAGAGAAACCAGATGAATCCTCTTTAACGTTTGGTGAGGTATTTACAGATTATATGTTGAGCTTTGAATATACAGAAGGCCAAGGTTGGCATGACTTGAAGATCGTCCCATATGCGCCAATCGAGATTTCGCCAGCAGCACAAAGCGTGCACTATGGTCAATCTGTATTTGAAGGGTTAAAAGCTTATAAACATAATGGTGAAGTGGTCTTATTTAGACCAGATGAGAACTTCAAACGTATTAATGTCTCATTAGAACGATTAAAAATGCCACGCATTGATGAAGACTTATTATTAGAAGGTTTAAAACAATTAGTAGACGTAGACCGTGATTGGGTCCCTGAAGGAGAAGGTCGATCACTTTACATCCGTCCAGTTGTGTTTGCGACACAAGGTATATTAGGAGTAGCCCCATCTAAAAATTACCGATTATTAATTCTTCTATCACCATCGGGTTCATACTACGGCGGGGACTCACTACGCCCTACAAAGATTTATGTTGAAGATGAATATGTACGTGCTGTACGTGGTGGTGTCGGATTCGCAAAAGTTGCCGGTAACTACGCGGCAAGTTTATTAGCGCAAGCCAACGCCAATGCACTCGGGTTCGACCAAGTATTATGGTTGGATGGCGTTGAGCAGAAGTATGTGGAAGAAGTAGGTAGCATGAACATCTTCTTCGTGATTAATGGTAAAGTTGTAACACCTTCATTGAATGGTAGTATTTTACCAGGTATCACACGTAAAACAGTACTTGCTTTAGCGGAAACGCTTGGCTATGAAGTTGAAGAACGACGTGTATCAATCGATGAATTATTCGAACACTATGAAAAAGGTGAACTAGAAGAAGTCTTTGGTACAGGTACAGCAGCGGTTATCTCTCCAGTTGGTGAATTACAGTTCAAAGATAAAAAGATTGTCATCAACAACAATGAGACAGGTAAGATAACACAAGCTTTATATGATAACTATACAGGTATTCAAAGTGGTAAGCTAGACGATCCACATAACTGGCGTTTGGTTGTACCACATTACGAAAGATAAGATTATGTGTTATTGAAGATATCTCCCGCATCTAAGGTGAATAGACTTTTGATGTGGGGGATTTTCATTTATAGATAGATATAACAAGCATCTCTATGTTACCTTTGCAACTGATTTATCAACAATGCTTTAAGCATACAAATATGAAATACTCGTGATTGGAGATTCCAAAATGAACAAGGATATGAAAGACCAAATTGTAACGTTGATTAAAGAAGCTTGGATAGAAGATATTAAGAATAACAGAGAGATTAGATTAATAGAAAAACAAAATAATCATTATATAAAGATATTAAAGCATTTAGAACGGTTAGTCCCTTCAGAAGCAGTCTGTACAGATTGCTTGGTCGAAGAAAGTACGGATAATATTGAGCAAGAAAGTCAGGAAGATACTTTTATTTTTGTGAGACATTTATTAGGTGGAGAAGGTATTCGCCCAGAAACAGGGGAGAAAATTTTCGTGCCTGAATCGGTTGTACGAAATGAAATGTTAGAGCATGGAGATCGTCTTACTTTTGAAGAAAATGGCAATGGTTATCAAAGACATAAATACCATAAACTTAGTGGTGAAAAGGATCAGACAATTGCAGCGCTCGATATTATAAGTTATGACTATGCGATAGTTGAATATGATGAAAGCAGTCATCGATACATTTGTAAAAAACATTTTAAGCAAGGAGAATTAACGAATATTCCAATTTGTCTATTGAATGAGAAAGATATTATAAAATTCAACATACATAAAGAAGATATTATTAGTATTGCGCACACATCTCATCATACCGCTTCACGAATCAGATGGAAATATGATGCAGATGAAATTTTACCAACTCCCATAAAGAAAAAAGCTTCGTATTATAAGGGATATCAAGAACAAACGGAGATGAAAGATAAGAAAGACACAATATTAAAAGGAATTGCAGTCGGTATATTTGGAGCGAGTCAGTTTATTAATAATTATATAGAAGAAGTAGAACAACGTGGTGGGAAAGTGCATCATACAGAGTCAGACAGTCAAAGCAGTGTGGAAGCAGTTGTGAATAAATCAGATATTATTGTCATTCCTATAACACATGTTAGTCATGTAAAGGCTGAACAGGCAAAGGCATATGCTAAAAGGGCAGAAAAACCTTTTGTTATTTTAAAAAATAGTGGGAGAAGTCATTTTGTGAGTGAACTAAAGGATCATTTACATTTGATTCAAACAAAGGAAGAATGACATATGCCAGAGATTTCTAGGCCATGCATAATTACAGGTACTTGTTTGATTTTAACGTGAACATTTGCATCAGGTTTTAAAACGAAATCATGTTATGCTAAAGAAAAAGGACTAGAATAGGTGACTGAGATGGCGATTAAATGGTTATTATTTGATAAAGACGGGACACTCATACAGTTCGATAAAAGTTGGGTGAAGTTAGGAATCCGATTAGTAGAAGATGTGTGTAATCACTTTGAAATTGAACAACAATCTGAGGTTTATGATGCCATTGGTATTGAAGGAGATGCTTTTCGATCAGGAAGTATCATGGCTTCGGGTTCACTAGAACAGATGGCACGTATCTTCAATAAGTATACAGACACAGATACATATGACTGGGTGAGTATGCGTAGCCAACAGTTGATTGATACACGCATACCTGAGAGTGAGTTATTTCCAGGTGTTCGTGAAACATTGAATACACTCAAAACACTCGGATTCCATTTGGCAATTGTGACGAGTGATAATGCACATGGTGTATCGTACTTTCTATCAACAACAGGACTTGAAGAGATGTTTGCGTGTGTTATTTCAACTAACGGAGACAATTATGAAAAGCCAGATCCACGCCTTCTTACACCACTTTGGTCACTTGGTGTCAAAGGAGAAGAAATGGTGATGATCGGTGATACCGACTTGGATATGAAAACAGGTAGACAAGCACAGTGTGTTAAAAATATTGGTGTTCGAACAGGTTTAGGGCAAGAAGCAACATTTGAAGAAGCGGATGTTGTATTGGAAGATGTGACACAAGTGATAGACTATTTGTAACTTTAATGGGAGATATTTTTATTTATATCGAACTTGTTGTATTTATGGCAATCACGAGTCTAATCAGTGCAACTTTATATTGTTAGTGATTGCGTCGTATACGAGATTAATAAAATCAAATATTAAATAAACACCCCCTTGCTCTGTAAAGTAAGGGGGTTCAATATCTATCGTGTGTCGATTTGTCGATGAGTCTGTATAATGTGTGCGATCTTCGCAATAACCTTATCGATTGAGTCTGGGTCATCATATAGATCATATTCATTTATGTTCACACGTACAACAGGACATGCATTGAACTGGTTGATCCAATCATCATAGCGTTTAAATAACATTTGCCAATATTCAGGATCTGTGTCCATTTCCATTTGACGACCACGTGTATTGATGCGGTCTATTACATTGTTATAATCAGATTCTAAATAAATGAGCACATCAGGTTTTGGAAAGTAAGGTGTCATCACCATTGCATCGAAAAGGTTTGAATAAGTTTCAAAGTCTTCTTCCGTCATAGTTCCTTGTTCTTGATGCATTTTTGCAAAAATATCAACATCTTCATAAATAGAGCGATCTTGTATAAAGCCGCCGCCGTATTCAAACATACGTTTTTGTTCTTTAAAGCGCTCTGCTAAAAAGTAAATTTGTAAGTGGAAACTCCAACGGCGAAAATCATCATAAAACTTATCTAAATATGGGTTGTGATCAACATTCTCATAAGACGTGCGGAAGTTTAATTTATCAGCTAATGCACGTGTGAGAGATGATTTACCAACTCCCACGGTCCCTGCAATTGTAATGACCGCGTCTGACGGTATATTATAGTGTGTCATGTGTTTGTCCTCCGATTAATTCATTAATACGTGATAATACTTGGTCATAGTCTTCTGGATTGTTGACGAAATCAATCTCTGTTGTATCAATCCATAGTACTTGATGACCTTCATTAGAAAGTTGCTTATAGTATGTTGCATAATCATCTTTAAGTTTTAACAAGTAATTATCTTCAATGTGTGCTTCAAAGCTACGATCACGCTTTGCAATACGTTTTTTCAATATAGACAAGTCTGCATCAAGGATAATTGTATAATCTGGTGTAATCAAGTCTTCGGTTAAGATATCATAAATACGTGAAAACTTCTCATATTCCGTTTCAGAAAGGGTATTGCGTGCGAAAATTTTGTTTTTATAAATGTGGTAGTCGCATACAATACCATCATGAAGTTCTGCTAAATCTTGATAAGCTTTGTATCGATTACAGAGAAAGAACATTTCTGTTTGAAAGCTCCATTTGGAAATATCTTCATAAAAATCAGAGAGGAAAGGATTCTCCCCGACAATTTCTTTTGCTTCATAAAAATGGTAAGATTGACTCAACTTGTGTGTGAGTGAGGACTTACCAACACCAATCGGTCCTTCAATAACAATAAAAGGTTTCGTCATATGTTTTCGCTCCATCTCATAGTAGTCAGTATTACAAATTTTAACATAAGTGAGGCTATTTCTGTATGAGAAGTCATGAATATTATATGTCACTTGCACTTGATGAAGCATATCAAGCAGCCAAAAAGGGTGAGGTACCAATCGGTGCTGTTGTTGTAAAAGATGACCGTGTTATTGCACGCGCACATAATTTGAGAGAAACAATACAGCTACCAACTGCACATGCAGAACATCTCGCAATGGAGCAGGCAGCACGTGAGTTGGGGACATGGCGGTTAGAAGGATGTACGTTATATGTTACGTTAGAACCGTGTGTGATGTGTTCGGGAACAATTGTCATGAGTCGCGTAGATCAAGTTGTATATGGTGCGGAAGATCCTAAAGGGGGTTGTAGTGGGAGTTTAATGAATATCATAGAAGATAGCCGTATGAATCACCGAGCAACAGTAGTACGTGGCGTGTTGGCATATTCATGTAGTCAACAGTTAAAACACTTTTTTAAAGTATTAAGACAACGTAAAAATAAGTCACATCAATCAAACAAATTTTGAAAAAAAGCGGTTAAATTTTGTTAAACTGAAGGTGTCTGAGTAATTCTATCATAAAAATAGGAAAGTAGAATAATTAAAAAGTGAGGAAAAGTGATGATCAAGTTAATTGCAACGGATATGGACGGGACATTATTGAATGCATCACATGAAATTACGCCTGAAAATATTGAAGCTATTAAATATGCACAATCTCAAGGTGTGACGGTAGTGATTGCGACAGGTCGTGCATTTTATGAAGCGAGTAGACCTGTGACAGAAGCTGGGTTAAAAGTTCCTTATATTTGTTTGAACGGTGCAGAAGTCAGAGATGAAAGTTTCAATATTGTCCATACAGCCAGTTTGAATAAAGAAATGTCTGATACGATTCAAAATATATTGAAACAAGCCGGCGTTTATTATCAAGTTTATACGAATCGAGGCATTTATACAGAAGACCCTGAGAAAGACTTGGAGATTTATGTGGATATTGCTAAACATGCAAGACAGCATGCAGATGTAGATGTGATACGTCAGCATATTCAATCACGTATTGATAATGGTACGTTGAAGGTCGTATCAAGCTATGACCAAATTGAATCAGTTCCAGGTGAATTGATTATGAAAATATTAGCGTTTGATACAGACTTAGAGAAGTTAGCACGTGTTAAACAAGTGCTTGCGCAACATACGAATCTAGCAGTGTCATCATCATCAATTGGTAATATAGAAGTGACACATGCTGAAGCACAAAAAGGGATGGCACTTCAAGCGATTGCAGATCAACTAAATATTGATATGCAAGATGCAATGGCTGTGGGAGATAATATGAATGATGCGTCGATGCTAGAACGTGTAGGTCATCCAGTTGCAATGGAGAATGGCGTTGAAGCAGTGAAAGCACTGGCTACATTTACGACAGATACAAATGAAGAAAGTGGTGTAGCAAAAGCCATTTATCATGTATTAAATCAAGAAGAAAAATAAAGGGAGTTTTTGAAAGATGAAAGGACTTATTATTGTAGGAAGTGCACAACGCGGTTCTCATACGAATGCGCTCGCACAATATTTGAAAGATCAAATTGAATCACATAACGAAGAAGTAACAATTTTTGATTTGGCAGAACAGCCACTGCATACATTGGATTTTACAGGACAAAACCCTGTACCAGAAAGTTATCAAAATAATGCAGAGCGTCTAAGAAATCTGGCACGTGAAGCAGACTTCATTATTTTAGGAACACCCAACTATCATGGTTCATACTCTGGTATTTTGAAAAATGCTTTAGACCATTTGACAATGGATGACTTCAAGATGAAACCGGTTGGACTCGTGAATAACAGTGGGGGAATTGTTAGTGCAGAACCCCTTTCGCATTTACGTTTAATCGTACGTTCATTACTTGGTATTGCGGTACCAACACAAATTGCAACACATGATTCAGATTATGATAAACGAGAAGATGGTTCATTGTATTTATCAAATGATGAATTTCAGCTGCGAGCTAAATTATTCATTGATCAAATACTTTCATTTGCTAATAATAGCCCATATGAACACTTAAAATAAGTAATGTTAAAGGCACTGATTAATGTATTTGATCAGCGCCTTTATTTTATGAAATATATGATTTGTGTATAAACGATAAAAATGTATTTATTTACAAAATATCTTATAACCGTGCTTGCCATTTATCGGTCCAAACAAGATCATTTGGGATACCTTTAAATGTGCTTTCACCCATAATTTTATCAATTACTGCTTCTAAGTTCGTCTTATTTGAATGATATGCATTGATATAAGCTTTGACCATTGTTGCATCATGTAAATGTGTGGTGAAGTTTAATGAGACGAAGACAGTTGGAACTTCGTGTACATACCAAGGAATCTCGTTACTCATTGCTGTCGACCATCGAATACGATAGTTATTTTCAGCAGCGTAACCAATTATGTTAGCAAAGACAAGTGCAGCATCTACTTGTTCACGATACATTAATGTTTTGCCTTTGATTCTTGTAGATCCATCATTTACAGTCACATTAAAGCCACGAGATTCTAAAATATGAACAATTTCATCCGTAACAGATTGATCTGCTTTATAAATACCATCTTTTTCGCCTTCTATCATATAAAGGCGAATATTTTTATGAGTTTCAGGGCGAATTGGTAATTGATTCAACGTATTTTTAACAAGTGTAATACCTAGGTCAGCTGCTTGCCTTTGCATTTTTCGATGTTGTTCACACCCAATCACTTCAAGTTCTGAGACAGGAACTGTGAGTTCATTATTATTTTGACGGTTTGGTAAGTGTATTTTTGCTTTGAGTCCTAAAATACGGCGTAACGCATCATGCAGACGTTCTTCTGTTATAACACCCTTTTTATAGCCGTTCAGCATAAAGTTAAAATCTTCTTCAATATCATTAAAGAACAAGAACATATCACAGCCTGCAGCGATTGCACGTGGGACATAATCTTCACGTTTCATAGCTGCTGTCATACCTAACATATGACTTGCGTCTGTTATCACAAGACCATTGAAGTTCATATCTTCTTTCAATAGGTTGGTAATTAATTCTGGCGATAACGTAGCAGGTAAAATGTCATGATCAGTTAATGATGGATTTAACTTTTTAGAATATGAAGGAAGAGCAATGTGACCAGCCATAATCATCTCTACACCATTGTTAATATGATTTTCATACACCTTTCTAAAGCTATGATCCCATTGCTCAACAGACTGTTCATTGACACCTAAAACAAGGTGTTGATCACGTTCTTCCGTGCCATCACCCGGGAAATGTTTGATGCAAGTAATCATATCAGATGTTTGTTGGAAGCCATTTATAAAAGCATTTGTATATTTAATAACAGTATCAGCTTTTGTCCCATAACTACGTGTATTAACAATTGTATTACGCCAGTTTTCTAGAATATCTACACATGGGTCAAAATTGACATTAACTCCGAGCGCTTTTGATTCACGACCTGATACAAGTCCAGCGTTATAGGCAACGATGGGATCTTGTGCAGCTTCGCATTGTGCAGCTGATGCAATATATGTGCCATCTGAACATGCGCCATTACCACCAGAATCACAGTTAGCAGCAATGAGAAGCGGTAGTTTACTGTGCGTTTGTAATTGGTTTAAGAGTTGTTGGACTTGTTCTTTATTACCGCCTTGATAACGTGCACCGCCAATATGGTATTTTTTTAAAATTTCTTCATTCGTTAATGCAGATTGGTTAAAATCACCGCTGTCTTCTAGAGAAAATAAATTGAAAAATAGTTGCCCAATTTTCTCTTCATCTGTTAAATTTTTAATTGTATTTTCTACCGAATCAATTTGAGTGTTGTTCAAATTATAAGGTTTAGCGGTTAAATCAACAGTTTCCATCAAGATCATCCTTTCATTGAAAGTTATTATAAAATTGTTTTATTAATTGTTTTTGCACGATTGTATCAAATTGATTTAAACGAAATTGTTCTGCATACGTTTCTTTAAAAGATTGCCAAGATGCGGCTTCATTACCAACTAAAATAGGGTAAAAATAGATGTTATTGTATGTCGCGGCATCAAGGTCTCCCTTAGCATCCCCAATCATCATCACTTGCCCTTCAGGGTACAAGGATTTTAAGACATCGATGCAATATTTTTTTGTTCCTGATTCTTGAGCAAACATCCCTGTAACATATTGTGTGAGATGGTATGTCGACCACTCATTATCAACAGCTGATAAGTTTGCTGAAGATACAATTGCAATATCAGCAAATTGGTTTGCATATGCGAGCGCATCGTCGACATTTGGAAAAGGCCCAATACTTGGTAAGTTCTCAATTCGTTCATTAACTTTATTGGACCACGCCAGCATATATTTAAGACCTTCTTGGTCAGGATTTTTGAAAATGGCACGTGTCAATTCAGGATTTGAAAATACAGGTGTTGTATCTACCCAATGTTTAATATCCATATAGCCATCAACTGTTACACCAGTTTCATGTAGTTCTGTCAATATTTTACTTAATCCTTTAAAACGGTTAATACCACGTGTGATTTCATATAGGTTAAAATCATTCCAACGTTGTAATATTTTGTCACGATAAGGCGCAAGCTCAGGCCATATATCAATAATTGCAGGACCAAAAGCTTGTTCATGTTTTATTGTCATTGTATCCATTCCACAACCGTCAGAATCGACACAGATTAAATATTGATGTCGAGGTTTAAAACTACTCAATGAAGTATTCATAGTTTTCGTTCCTTTCATTGTTTATAATAATAAATGAGGTGAGGTATCATGTATCAACAAGAGACATTTGATATGCTTAAAACACATGCGATTGAATTATTGATGTTAGAAATCAATCGTTATGATTGGTCTGATATTAAAGGGGTTAGTCAGCAACTGAAGTCTCCGTTTACGAATACCAAGAGAAAAAAGTATAAAAAAGAACTCACACAATTGTTGGCATCGATGGATAGTCAACATATTTATCACTATACAAATCAATTTGATGTGAATTTTCTAATGTTTAAGTTCTGTAAAGTTGAGCAAGTGATTATTTTAGGACCTTTTTTGCAGCGCCGTCCAAACGAACAGCAATGTCAAGAAATGCTTCAGAACGTGCAGATCAAATTATCGAGACTGAACACGTTGAAGCAGTATTTGTTGAAAGTGCCAGTCTGTTCATATAATCAAGCGCTTAAAATGACACGATTAGCAATGCGATATTTAAAAAATAAATATCATTATGACGAAGTGCTAACAGTGGACTTCAACTTTCATGAATTACCAGAAACGCATGCTGAAAATAAAGCACAATATGATTACACACTTGCCCAAATACAGCAACGATATGACCTAGAAAATCGAATGCTCATTGCAATTGAGAATGGTATGGTTGAAGAAGCTCTGCAATTAAACACACAAATTGTTGCATCAGTGTCTGGTCTTCAACGAGTACGAGATGAGTTGTTAAATCAAAAGTATAAAAGTTATTTAATGAATTCACTTTCTCGTAAAGCGATTGAGAGAGCAAATGTCAACTTGTTAACGGTAGATCATATCTCCCAAAGATTTGCTACATTAATTGATGAAGCAAATACGCTAGAAGAATTAGAGCAAATTGATAAAGATTTAATTTATGAATATGCAGTCACTGCAATGAAAGTAAAATCCTTAAATTACAGCTCTGCAATTAGTAAAACGATTCAGTATATTGAAATGCATATTGATCAGCCTATATTACTTGAGCAGTTAGCAGAGAATGTTTCGTTAGCACCGGCATATTTGTCAAGACTTTTTAATAAAGAAGTGGGGCAATCTATTTCAAAGTACATTTTAATATTGCGTCTTGAAACAGCATGTAATTTGCTCAAAACGACATCAATGCACATAGATGAAATAGCACAATATGTTGGATTTAATCAGCAGAGTTATTTTACGAAATGTTTTCGATTCCATTATGGTCAGACACCATCACAATATCGAAAACAATATAAATCTTCCTTGTAATGCCGTGTGGTACATCTTAAAATTAACAGAATTTTTTTGAAATCACTACTCAACTTTTGAAGAAAACCATCAAAAACCTTAAAAAATAGAAAATTAAGTAAAGATAGTAATAAAAAAATCAAGAAAGTCATAAAAATCGTTTATTTTCGTTATTATTTTCACAAATGTGGTGAAAGCGGTTTATCTTTGTTCTGTCTCAAAAAGAATTTTTTGATTTTTCTATAAAACACTGTTATATCAAGCGTTTCAGCGTTTGATAAAATAGTGTTTTATTTTGTTTTTAAATTATATTTTGCAATACATATAGGGTGTTAAATTGATTTTTCCTATTCAAAAAATATAATGAGTGTGAGTTGGTAAGCAGGGAAATTGACTGGAGGGATTAAATAAAAATGAATAAGTGGCAAACACTTCAAAAGTTACAAGATAATTATTTAGTCGCTGTTGTGCGCGGAAAATCTAAGGAACATGCAATTTCAGCAATTCAACAGATTATTGAAGGTGGTATTTATAACATTGAAGTAACATTTACAACACCACAAGCTGAAACTGTGATTGCTGAAATAATTGAACTAATCAATGATGAGAAAGTGGTAATTGGTGCAGGAACAGTGATGGATGCGATTACAGCAAGAATTGCAATTCTGAATGGGGCGTCTTACGTCGTGAGTCCACACTTTGACAAAGAAATTGCAAAAATATGCAACTTATATAGTACACCTTACTTACCAGGTTGTGGTTCTGTAACTGAAGTAACACAAGCAATGGAAGCCGGTGTCGATGTTGTGAAGCTCTTCCCTGGTGATTTACTAGGACCTAACTTTATTAAAAACATCCACGGTCCTATTCCAAATGTAGCAATGATGCCATCAGGCGGTGTATCAATAGAAAATCTTGCTGAATGGGTAAACAAAGGTGCGTTTGCTGTAGGAATTGGAAGTGCGTTGTTGAAAGGAGCTTATGATGGCAACGATCCTGTCATTAAAGAAAATACACAAGCATTTGTAAAAAAACTTGAAGAAGTGAGAAGGTGAAATGATGAAGTTACTCACATTTGGCGAAATACTCATGCGCCTTTCATCACCTCAATATGAACAGTTTTCACAAGTTAAACAATTAGACGTTCATTACGGGGGTGCTGAAATGAATGTTGCGATTGGTTTATCTGGGTTCGGAATTCAAACATCTATTGTTTCAGCTCTACCAGACCATGTATTAGGAGACTGTGTGATAAAAACACTTGAGCAACACCGTGTTGATACATCACATATAATGCGACAGCCGGGAAGATTAGGAGTTTATTATTTAGAGCGCGGTTTCGGATTACGTGCTCCCAAAATTATTTATGATCGCAAAGACAGTGTGTTTACAAAAATACCTGCCAATGACTTCGAAATTCCTTCTTATTTGGACGATTATGATTGGTTCCACATAACAGGTATTACAGCTGGATTAGATAAGAAACTCCTTCTGTATATGATTGAAGTTGCTAAACAAGCTAAAGCGCTTGGATTAACAGTGAGTTGTGATTTGAATTATCGTTCATTACTGTGGGATTTCGACACGGCAAGAATCGAGATGTCTGAATTGCTACCTTACGTAGATGTGTTATTTGGATACGAGCCAGTTGCTTTGCCAGATGAAAATACCAATAACAAGTGTGATAAAAAAGATGGATTATCACGTGATGAAGATATAGAAGTGCTTAAACCTATCTTGCAAGAAATACATGAAAAATATGAAATATCTTATATCTCATTTACACAGCGAAAAATTTTTAACACAAAAAGAAACCGCTTACAAGGATTTTTGTCATCGCCTCAAGAGATAGTACAAACACATAAAGTAGACATTGATATTTTAGACCGAGTAGGAACAGGTGATGCATTCAGTGTAGGCATAATTTATGGATTTATGAACAAGTGGTCATTACAAGAAATTGTAGATTTTGGACTCAAAAACATGTGTTACAAGCATACAGTTTCTGGAGATTATAGCCATACATCAAAAAATCAAATTGATGAATTAACAGCTAACGGACACGATATTAAGCGTTAGAGAGAGGGCGATGACATGACGTCAGTAGATGCTAAATCAAAAAACCAAAAATCAAAAGTTGATAAGTTCAATGAAATTGAAAATCCAAAGTTACCATTCCGCGAGAAACTAGCCTATGGATTTGGTGATTTAGGAAACGGACTTATGTTTGATATGGGTCAAATTTATTTATTAAAGTTTTTTACAGATATTTTAGGAATTTCCGCATTTTATGGTGGTCTTGTATTTTTAGTTTCAAAAATATTTGATGCATTTGTTGATACAGGTGTAGGAACATATGTTGACTCACGTCAAAACATCGGGCCTAAAGGGAAGTTCAGACCGTTTATTTTATATGGAACAGTGCCACTTGCATTGCTAACCGTACTGACTTTCATTTCACCTAACTTGGAATATACCGGCAAAGTCATTTGGGCATTTTCCACATATATGGCATTCAACATGGCATACTCTATTGTTAATATTCCATATGGCTCTTTATCTGCATCAATGACTTTAAACTCGGATGATCGTACACAATTGTCTGTATTCCGTAACTTAGGATCGCAAGCAGCAATGTTTATTTCAGGTATTGTTGTTATTCCACTTGTCAGTGCATTTCCGAATCATGCTGTTGGATATCCTGTTGTAGTTGCTGGTCTTGCAACAGTTGGTGTCATTCTTCATATCATTTGTTACAAAGGCGTTAAAGAGCGACATGTAGTAAAAAGAAGTAACCAAAAAGGACTCGGTAAAAAAGCATTTTTAAACTTACTTAAAAATGAAGCATTTGCTGCACTAGCAATTTACACACTATTAACTATTATGGCAATGTTCTTAAAACAATCTGCACAATTATATTATTTTGAATACGTTATGGGGAAATCAAATTTAGTCGGTGTTGTCAGTGCGCTTAACTTCGCAGTTTTATTACCTGCACTCTTTTTAACAACTTATTTGAGTAAATGGTTTGGTAAGAAAAACACAGCAATGATTGGTGTGTCAGGATTTATTATCTTTGAGGCACTTAACTATTTCTTATTCGGTGATAACTACGTCACATTTTTAATAGTAAATACTATTTCTGCATTCTTCTTAGTGATTCCTAATACAGTGACATGGGCGTTTATCGCTGATGTAGTTGAATATGGACAATGGAAGTCAGGTATCCGTTCAGAAGGGATTATCTATTCTAGTTACAGTTTTACGAGAAAAGTGTCTCAGGCATTAGCAGGATTTATTCCCGGACTTTCATTAACGATGATTGGTTATCAGCCAAATGTTCAGCAAACAGCTGATACAATACACGGTTTAAAAATATTATTCTTTGCGGTTCCGGCCGTAGCAAGTTTAATAGCATTGATTATTTTCTTTATTGGCTATCCATTAACAGATAAAAAACATAAAAAAATTGTTAAAGAACTTGCATTAAGAGACGAACTATAATCAGGAGGGATTGATATGCAATTTATAACAGATCATTTTATGTTGCATAATGAAACAGCACGTACTTTGTATGAGAAATACGCTAAAAATATGCCGATTTATGATTATCATTGCCATTTAGATCCAAAACAGATTAGTGAAAATAGACATTTTGATAATATTACTGATTTGTGGTTAGGTGGCGATCATTATAAATGGCGTGCCATGCGAGCACAAGGGGTTGAAGAATACTATATCACTGGTGAAGCTTCACCCAAAGAGAAGTTTCGCAAGTGGGCAGAAACATTGGAAAACACGATTGGCAATCCTTTATATCACTGGTCACATTTAGAATTGAAGATGTATTTTGATATTGACACATTGCTTACGAGAGACAATGCTGATGAAGTTTATGAGTATGCGAATAAGTATCTAGAAACACATCATGTCACAACACAAACTTTAATTGAGTCATCAAATGTCTCACTTATTTGTACGACGGATCATCCGAATGACAATTTACAATATCATGAAGAAATAAAGAAACAAACAGATTTTAAAACGGCAGTATTACCAGCTTTTAGACCTGATGACTTATTTAAAGTTGATCAGCCAATTTTTAAAGAATTCGTTGTTGAATTAGAAAAATTGACGCGAAAAATTGAATCACCAGAAGCGTTGATACAAGCAGTTGTTCAACGTATCGATTACTTCCATGAAAGAGGTGGTCGCCTTGCTGATCATGGTTTAGAAGAAATACATTATGCATCATATGAGATAGAAGATATCCGAAAAATATTTGATAAAGCATTGAGTAATGCGTCTGTTACGAGACAAGAGAAGTTTCAATTTCAAACATTTGTGTTGTATGAATTGAGTAAGGCTTATTATGAACGTCAATGGGTGATGCAAATTCACTTCGGTGCGATTCGTAATAATAACACATGTGCTTTTGAACAATTAGGTGCAGATGCTGGATTTGATTCTATTAGAGATCAAGAGAACTTAGCATATCACTTGAATCATACATTAGACATGATGGAACGTGATGGTCATTTGCCTAAAACAATCTTGTACAACTTAAACCCAATTTATAACGATATTGTTGGTTCTACGATTGCTAACTTCCAAACTGAATCAGGTATTCGTAGCAAAGTACAACATGGTGCTGGATGGTGGTTTAATGATACAAAACAAGGCATGTTAAGACAGATGTCATCATTGGCAGATCAAGGTTTGATTCATCACTTTGTTGGTATGTTAACAGATTCAAGAAGTTTTATATCTTATTCACGTCATGATTACTTTAGACGTATTTTGTGTACATGGATAGGCGGTTTAGTAGAAAATGGTGAAATTCCAAATAATGATGAGATATTAAAGCGTTTAATTCAAGACATATGCTATAACAATGCATTTCATTATTTCAAATTAATAGAGGAGGAATAAGCAATGAAAATGACTTTTAGATGGTACGGAAAAGAAGATCCAATTAGTTTGGAATATATCCGTCAAATACCTGGAATGAAGGGGATTGTTAGTGCAATCTATGACGTACCTGTTGGTGAAGTTTGGCCGATGGAAAAAATTACAGCACTGAAAGAAGAAGTAGAAGCGGCAGGATTGGAATTATCAGTCATTGAAAGTGTACCGGTTCATGAAGATATCAAATTAGGGAAACCTTCACGTGATCGTTTGATTGAGAATTATTGTCAAACATTACGTAATTTAGGAAAAGCTGGCATTAAAACAGTATGTTATAACTTTATGCCAGTCTTTGACTGGACACGTTCTCAATTAGATTATCGATTAGAAGATGGGTCTACTTGTTTGATTTATGATGAAGAAGATATTGCAAAAATGAATCCATTGAGCGGTGAATTATCATTACCGGGTTGGGATTCAAGTTATACGAAGGAAGATATGAAACAGTTATTCGATGACTATGCCGAAGTAGATGAAGAACAGTTATGGGAAAATCTTGCTTACTTTATTAACAAAGTAATTCCTGTTGCAGAAGAAGAAGATGTTCTAATGGCTATTCATCCGGATGATCCACCATGGAATATTTTTGGATTACCTCGTATTATTACGACAAAAGAAAATCTTGAGCGTTTTATTAATCTATATGATTCTAAGAGCAATGGCTTAACGATGTGTTCAGGATCATTAGGCGCTGATCGTAATAATGACTTTGTAGATATGTTGAAATACTTTGGAGACAAAGGACGTGTCCATTTTGTCCATGCACGTAATGTGAAATTAATAGGAGACAAGTCATTCCAAGAGTCTGCACATTTATCTGAAAAAGGCTCTATTGATATGTATGAAGTGGTTAAAGCAATGCATAGCTTTGGTTATGAAGGACCTATTCGTCCAGATCATGGTCGTATGATTTGGGGAGAAACGGGTAAACCGGGATATGGTTTATACGATCGAGCATTAGGTGCCACATATCTTAATGGTTTGTATGAAGCAGTGTGGAAGTCTAACAAATAGGAGATGGAGCCAATGAAATTACCTTTTCAAATAAATTTAGAGAATAAAGTTGCAGTTGTGACAGGCGGTACCGGGGTCATTGGTAGTGAGATGTCTAAAGCACTCGCACAATGTGGTGCGAAAGTAGCGATGGTCGGTATTACAGATGACTCAAAAGACCTTGTTTCTGATATAGAAGCGATGGGTGGAGAAGCAAAAGTCTTTTTAGGTGATGTAACGAACAAAGATGAGATGGAGCGTGTTAGAACAGAAGTACATGATACATTTGGGACTGTCGATATCTTAGTGAATGGCGCTGGTGGTAATTCACCACGTGGTACAACAGATGATGAAAGATACAATACTGATAATGATAAGAGCAGCAAAACATTTTTTGACTTAGATGCTAAAAGTGTAGGATTTGTAATGGATCTGAACTTTTTAGGGACATTTATTCCGTCACAAGTGTTTGGTGCGGATATGGTGGATAAATCAGAGGCAGCTATTGTTAATATTTCATCTATGAATGCATTTACGCCACTTACAAAAATTCCGGCATATAGTGGTGCCAAGTCAGCTGTTAGCAACTTTACACAATGGTTAAGTGTTTACTTCTCAAAAACGAATATTCGCGTGAATGCAATTGCACCTGGTTTTTTAATTACCGCACAAAATGAAAGTTTATTATTAAATGAAGACGGCAGTTATACAGCACGTTCAGAAAAGATATTAAATGCAACACCAATGGAACGTTTCGGTAAACCAGAAGAATTGATAGGTGCATTGTTATTCTTAGTTGATACGCAAAGTGCAAGCTTTATTAATGGTGTTGTGTTACCGGTTGATGGTGGTTTTAATGCCTATTCTGGCGTTTAAAATTTGAGAGAGGAGTTCTAATCAATGTTATATCCAATAAATACAGAATCTAGACAAGTGATTGATCTTTCAGGTGTTTGGCAGTTTAAACTTGTACAAAGAGATGAAGTCGTTGATCCCAAAAAACCTTTAGATACTGACCAAGTAATGGCAGTTCCTGGTTCATATAATGATCAAGGAATCATACAAGAAATTCGACAACATGTTGGAGACGTATGGTATGAACGTCATTTTGTTATTTCAAGACAAATGAGAGATGAACGTATTGTATTACGATTTGGCTCAGCGACACATCATGCAACTGTCTATATCGATGGTGAAGAAGTAGTGACACATTCAGGAGGTTTTTTACCATTTGAAGTTGATATTAGTCAATATGCAGTAGGTGCACATCGTCTGACAGTAAAAGTCAATAATATTTTGACGTATGAGACGTTACCAGTAGGTACATTTGAAGAAGTAGAACGCAATGGTAAGACGATCTTAAAAAATAGTCCGAACTTTGACTTTTTCAACTATGCAGGGTTGCATCGTCCTGTGAAAATATACACAACACCGAAATGTTATATTCAAGACATTCGTATTGTACCAACAGTAAAAGACAATGGTACAAGTGATGTAAGATATGAAATTGATGTAGCAGGAGACACAGCATCAGTTGATCGTATTAAGATATCAGTTGTAGATGCCAAAGGTCATGTAGTCGCAGAAGATGAAGGTCAATCAGGTGATATTCATATTGATAGTCCGTGTTTATGGCAACCGATGAATGCATATTTATATCGATTAGAAGTTGCGTTATATCATGAAGACACATGTATTGATGTTTATGAAGAGCGCTTCGGTATTCGTTCAGTTGAAGTGAAAGATGGTCAATTTTTAATTAATGGAAGTCCATTTTATTTTAAAGGCTTTGGTAAGCATGAAGATACGTATTATCATGGACGTGGTCTTAATGAAACAGCCAATGTTTTAGATATTAACTTGATGAAGTGGATTGGCGCAAACTCATTTAGAACATCACATTATCCATATTCTGAAGAGATGATGCGACTCGCAGATGAACAAGGTATTGTTGTGATTGATGAGACGACAGCAGTTGGCTTACACTTGAACTTTATGGCAACGCTAGGTGGCACGAGTGACAATGATACTTGGAAAGGGTTAAAAACACATCAAGCACACCGAGAAGTGATTGAAGGATTGATTCAGCGGGATAAAAACCATGCTTGCGTTGTCATGTGGTCAATTGCGAATGAACCTGAGTCAAATGCACCGGGTGCTAAAGAATACTTTGCGCCATTTGTACAACTGGCAAGAGACTTAGATCCACAACAACGACCTGTGACAATTGTAACAATATTAACTGCTAGTCCAGAAACTTGTGAAGTACAAGACTTAATTGATGTAATTTGCTTAAATCGTTATTATGGCTGGTACACACAAACAGGTGATTTGGAAGGGGCAAAAGAAGCACTGGCAAAAGAGTTGGATACATGGACTGAGAAGCAACCTGGTAAACCAATAATGTTTACAGAGTATGGCGCAGATACAATTGCAGGATTCCATGCAATTGACGACCAAGTATTTACGGAAGAGTATCAATTAGCATATTACAAAGCAAATCATGAAGTTGTCGATCGATATCCAAACTTTGTTGGAGAACAAACTTGGAACTTTGCTGACTTTGAAACAAGCAATGGTATTTTCCGAGCGCAAGGCAATAAAAAAGGTATATTCACACGTGAACGTAGACCGAAATTGATTGCGCATTATTTCAAAGAACGTTGGCATGAAATTCCTGATTTTGGTTATAAAACGAAATAGACATTAAAAGGCTCCACGCTATTTACATAGTGTGGGGCTTTATATATTGGTGGTACTTGAGATGATTAAACATAATATATTTACAAACGAAAGCGAGTTATATCATTGTAGAATTTGTAACAATTAATAGAAGGAGATATAAAGTTTTTTAGGTTGGCAATGATATGAAACTGTGATGAAGTGAAACTTAAATAGTCTGAACAGTAAATACTTACCTAATAGGTAGTGTAGTGTTAAAAATTACGATTTCTCATAAAATGAAAAAGATTTTTATATTATATTAAAATAGTGATGGTAACAGTTTAAAATATCTAAAAAATGCAGGAAAAACAGTAAAAAAATCGAATAAATGAAAGGTGACGAAAAGAATACTGACATGATAATATCATAACATCGCCAAAACTTTTGGCGTCAAATTGACGTTGAGAGGAGGTGCCTAAAATGATTTGCGTACTGGAGAATATTGCAGTCGGAATCATCAGCGGCTGTATTGTTGCGATTTTTGCTCAATGGCTAGGTAATCGTAACAAGCAAAAATAAAGGCGATAATAGCCATCACTAATAAAGCCCCACACTACCGCAAATAGTGTGGGGCTTTGGTGCTTAAAATGATTTAGTACTGACTTATATTATACTACTATAACGGATAGGAAACAAGTGTTTTTATAAGAATTACTACACCAAAAGATGATTTCTATTACGGTTGGCGATATGTTAATTTTGCAAAAGCATCATGTTGATGGATTGACTCTTCATTACGACATTCAATATCAAAGCCTGTGAGCCATGTTACTTCTACCAAATCGGCTGCAATGAGTCGAATTAAATCTTCAACAAATCGTGGGTTTTCATAGGCACGTTCTGTAACGCTCTTTTCATCCGGTCTTTTTAAGATAGGGTATAACATTGAGCTAGCATTGGCTTCCATCGCATCTAATAAGACTTCCTTGTAGTCTGACGGTAGTGTCGTATGTTGATCAATATAAGCTTTGACAGTGATAATACCACGTTGGTTATGCGCAGAATATTCACTGATTTCTTTTGAACACGGACAAAGTGTTGTAACAGCAGCTGTCAAAGTGAGCGTTTTACGTGCCACTTTATCATCTTGTACAGCTAAGCCATATGTCACGTCTGCATGACCGACTGCTTTGATACCTGTAACAGGACTGAGTCGATTGAAAAACCATTTGCCTGAGACATCGACTCCAGCACTGTGTTGGTTCATGCGTGACTTAAGTGTATGCAAAAGTGACGTGAGTGCATCAAAATCTAAGCGAATACCATTATCGTATTCTGATTCTACTGCTTCTAGAATACGACTCATGTTAATGCCCTTTTCATCTTGATTTAAGCTCGTTGAAAAGCTGAAGTTACCGGCAGTTTGAAACTGGTCAATCCATACAGGATAAACAAGGTTTTTGATACCTACTTGTTCAATTTCAAACAAAAAGTTTTTATGCGTACTTTGAAGGTCCGTCATCTCTGCTTTGGTTGTTGGCTTTGTCCCTTTAATCGGGTCCACGGAACCAAAGTGTTTCCAACGTCCTTCACGCGTTGATAAATCAAATTCAGTCATGTTATTCCTCCACTAAAATGTCACAGTCAGTCATGTGGCACTGTGCAATTTATTTAAAACGATAAGTCCAATAAAATTCTTTAGATAAGTACGTTTCAGCATCACTTGGTGCACCTGAGACATCTTTCTCAGGATTCGCCAATTGTTCTAGGAATGGACCTGTCTGTGATGCGTGTGCTTTAAAAGCACGTAACTTGTGATCTTTGTATGCTGAAACATCGTTCACGATATCCGGTTCACCGAGTGCGTCATAGGCATCATTACTAAATGCGACAAGCCATAACTTTGGACGCTCCGCTTCTGGCATACGTCCCACTGTGCGAACAACGGCATCCGCAGTTGCTTCGTGGTCTGGATGCACAGCATAACCCGGGTAAAATGAAATAATCGTAGTCGGTTGTGTCTCATCAATCAATGATTGCACCATCGCATCCATTTCATCATACGGTTCAAACTCCACTGTTTTATCGCGCAAGCCCATTTTGCGCAAGTCTGTAATCCCGATCTCTTTCATTGCCTGCTCCAGTTCGCGTTCACGGATAGTTGGCAGTGATTCACGTGTCGCAAAAGGGGGATTGCCTAAGTGTCTTCCCATTTGTCCAAGTGTTAAGCAGGCATATGTCACTGGAACACCTTGGTTAACAAAGCGTGCTAACGTCCCTGCTGAAGAGAATGTCTCATCGTCAGGATGTGGAAAGATGACGAGTACATGTTTTTCAGATGTCATAAAATGTCAACTCCCTTATTATGTGTCAAATGGATGATGGCTGATTTCGAGTGCAGCTGCCAACTGCCCTTCATAGTTAAAACCAGCAAGTAAAAATTCACCATTATCATTTAATTCGTAATGCGTGAGTCCTTGTACATAGACCCAGCCATTGTTGTTTAATTTTAAGCCTACACGAAATGGATCTTTGTCGCCACCTTTGAGTTGTGCATGTTGAAAAGTGACTTGAATATTGCGTAAAAAAGTCCCTGCATTAAAAACACGTTGATCAAAGTGATTGGCGTATGCCCCGTTTGTTGTCTCAACGTGTAAGTAGACAGGCTTATTCGCAAATTGATCTAACAATGCTTGAACGGCTTCATTGGTAATCGGTTGCAAAGCTTTCACTGCCTTCCTCATCAGTTTATCTGTTTATTTTACTAAAAACTCATTGAAATTTATATACCTCTGCTCACTTTATTGCGTAAAATCATTAGAATTTTTAGAATGACTATGTTTTGATATCAGTTCATGATGACTTCTTGAGTAGTGCTCTAAACATGTTGCGTCTTGTAATAGGTGATAACTGACAAGGTCAATAATGAATTGGTTAGAGAGTTGACTATTGATGAAGTAAGCATCATGTGTGTGACGTTTGTCTGCTGTCGTAATGATGCGTGTACAATGACGTGTTAGTGCTTCAGTTTCAAAATGGGAAAGTGCGATAATCTTTGCTCCGCTTGCTTGTCCATGTGCAATGCTCGTAATAATTTCCTTTGTGGCACCACTATTGGTCAGTGCAACAATGGTCGTACGTGCACTACACATTTGACCGATAATAGACATCAAATGCGCATCTGTTATCGCAATGGTATTGAAGCCCATACGTGCAGTGCGGAAATAAAATTCTTGTGCGCTTAATCCAGAGCTGCCAATTCCAATAAAAATGAGTTTTTCACTTTCTTGAATCGCTCGTACTAAATACATTAAGTCATCTTCTACAATAAATTCTCCTGTGTGATTCAGAATAGACATATAGTGTTGGTGTAGTACTTGTATCGAAGGAGTGTTATCAATTTTTTCAGTTTGTCGTTCATGTAAGACTGCAAAACGAAAGGATTGGAAGCCGTCATAACCGAGTTTATAGACGAAGCGTGTAATACTGGAGGGTGAGACATCGACTGCCATAGCAATTGTATGAATTGCCCCAATATCTGTATGGTCTTCTAGTTTCAGAATATAGTCCGCAATTTTTTGATCGGTTTTCGTCAGAGTATGACGATATTTTTGAATGCGATTTTCAAGTTTCATCGGAATCCCCCTTTTTTCTCAGTATATTTGAAAAGAAATTCTAATTCAATTTTATATATTGAGATAAATTTTCAGAGTGGTATATTTAAGGTGATTAATAGAAGAAAAGTGGGTGAAAAGTATGAGTAAGGTTTTTGATAGAGCGCAACAGTTTGGGAAGTCGTTTATGTTGCCGATCGCCATTTTACCGGCAGCAGGTCTTTTGTTAGGAATAGGTGGTGCGCTCAGTAATCCCAATACAATTAAAGCATATCCGGTATTGGATATTCCGTTTTTACAACATATTTTTGTGTTAATGAGTGCAGCTGGTAATATCGTCTTTCAAAATTTACCAGTGTTATTTGCGATCGGCGTAGCGGTTGGACTTGCGAAAAGTGATAAAGGGACGGCAGGTCTTGCTGCTATGTTGGGATTCTTAATTATGAATGCCACAATGAACGCACTACTAACTATTACAGATAATCTTGCTGCGAGTGATCAACTTGCTAAGGCAGGGCAAGGGATGGCACTGGGCATTCAAACAGTAGAAACAGGTGTGTTTGGTGGGATTATCGTAGGGATACTGACGGCAGTCTTGCATAACAAATATAACAAGGTGAACTTACCGCAATTTTTAGGGTTTTTCGGTGGTTCTCGATTTGTACCGATTGTTACATCATTTGCAGCGATTTTCTTAGGGGTTGTGATGTTTTTCGTATGGCCAGCGGTACAAGCAGTTATTTTTGGAGCAGGTGGTTTAGTTAATAAAACAGGTGTCATTGGGACGTTAATTTATGGTTTTATTTTACGTATGTTGGGGCCTTTTGGTTTGCATCATATTTTCTACCTACCATTCTGGCAAACAGCATTGGGTGGTTCATTAGAAATCAATGGCAAGCTGGTACAAGGGACACAAAATATCTTCTTTGCACAATTGGGAGAACCGAATGTACAGCATTATTATGAAGGGGTATCTCGCTATATGTCAGGTCGTTTTATTACGATGATGTTTGGCTTGTTAGGTGCAGCATTGGCGATTTATCATACTGCCAGACCAGAAAAGAAAAAAGTAGTCGGTGGATTAATGCTTTCTGCTGCTTTAACATCGTTTTTAACAGGTATTACAGAACCACTTGAGTTCAGTTTCTTATTTGTTGCGCCATTATTATATGTCGTTCATGCAGTGTTAGATGGTTTGGCATTTATGATGGCAGATATTTTTAATATTACAGTCGGACAAACATTCAGTGGAGGTTTTATAGACTTCATCTTATTCGGTGTTTTACAAGGTCAAACTAAAACCAACTATTTATGGATTATTCCAATTGGACTTGTTTGGTTCGTATTGTATTATGTGATTTTTAGATTTTTAATTACAAAGTTCAACTTTAAAACACCTGGACGTGAAGATGAAGAAACTGTGCAATCAGTTGAGAAGAGTGAACGTGCACAAACCATTATTGAAGGTCTGGGCGGTGCTGACAATATCGAATTGGTCGATTGTTGTGCAACACGATTGCGTGTCACGTTAAAAGATGGTACACAAGTAGATGAAGAGAAGTTAAAGGCTACTGAATCTAGAGGGATTATTCGTAAAGGCAATGGTATTCAAATTGTTTACGGTCCCCATGTAACATCTATTAAAAATGAAGTCGAAGAAGCTTTATAAAGGAGAGAAAGAACTATGAAGTTACCAAAAGGATTAATCGTCTCTTGTCAGGCGTTAGAAGATGAACCATTACATTCATCCTTCATTATGAGTAAGATGGCACTTGCGGCAAAAGAAGGCGGTGCAGTTGGTATTAGAGTGAACTCAAAAGAAGATATTATCGCGATTAAGCAAGAAGTTGACTTACCCGTGATTGGTATTGTGAAGCGTGATTATGATCATTCTTCTGTATTTATAACAGCTACGAAAAAAGAAGTAGATGAGCTGTTAGAAAGTGGATGCGAAGTCATTGCATTGGATGCAACATTGCGTGAACGCCCAGCAGAAACTTTAGAAGAATTGGTACAGTATATTAGAAATGAAGCACCAGAAGTTGAATTAATGGCAGATATCGCAACATTGGAAGAAGCGAAAAATGCAGATCGACTCGGCTTTGATTATATCGGTACGACATTGCATGGCTATACAGAAGACACACAAGGAATGTTACTTTATCAGAATGACTTTGCCTTTTTAACAGATGTATTGGACAATGTGAAACAAAAAGTCATCGCAGAAGGCAATGTGATCACGCCAGAAATGTTAAAACAAGTTTTTGACAAAGGTGTTTATGCTTCAGTTGTCGGTGGTGCGATCACACGGCCACGTGATATCACGAAGCGCTTTGTAAGTATGATTCAATAGGAGGTTTGGCATGAAAATTACAAATATCGGAGACAAGAAGCAAGCCTCATTCTATGTCGCAACAGAACTATACAAACAAATGATACACAAAAAGGAAAGTAAGTTAGGGCTAGCGACAGGTGGTACGATGATTGAGATGTATGAAGCATTGGTGAATTTGTTAGAGAAAAACAAACCAGATGTTTCTCACGTTGAAACGTTTAATCTAGATGAGTATATCGGGTTAGACGCAAGTCATCCAACAAGTTACCATCAATATATGAATCAGATTTTATTTGCTCAGTATAAAGGCTTTGATTCAGAAAAATGCCATTTGCCGAATGGAGTGGCAGAAGATCCGGAAGCGGAAGCAAATCGATATGAAGCATTGTTAGATGAGAAAGGGCCCATGGATCTTCAAATATTAGGTATTGGTCAAAATGGTCACATCGGCTTTAATGAACCAGGTACTGCATTTGATAGTACGACACATCGTGTTGATTTGACAGAGAGTACGATCGAAGCAAATAGTCGATACTTCGATGATATAGCAGATGTCCCGAAACAAGCCATTTCGATGGGGTTACGTTCTATTATGAAAGCAAAACGTATCATTTTGTTGGCATTTGGAGAACATAAAAAAGAAGCAATCACACAACTGGCAACAGGGAACATCACAACAGATGTACCAGCGACAATTCTACATCTACATCCAAACGTTGAAGTGTATGTTGATGATGCCGCAATGCCAGATCAACTATAAATTAGAAACAAACGATCACAATACACACATTGAACAATAGGGTGGGTATTGTGGTCATTTTTTATGATTGGATGACTTTGATATGTTTAACAAAAATACATACGGGTACAGCAATGAATGTATCACGTAAGATAATATTATGTAGGAGTTGAGTAGAACGATGGAATTACAATTAGCGATTGATTTGTTAAATAAAGAAGATGCAGCAAAATTAGCTAAACAGGTGACAGATTATGTGGATATTATTGAAATCGGTACACCTATTGTAATTAATGAAGGGCTACCAGCAGTACAACATTTGAAAGATAACGTGAAGGACGAAGATGTTAAAGTATTAGCAGATCTTAAAATCATGGATGCGGCAGACTATGAAGTCAGTCAGGCTGTGAAGTTTGGTGCAGATGTCGTCACAATTTTAGGTGTTGCTGAAGATGCATCGATTAAGAATGCCGTGGCAGAAGCACATAAACATGGCAAAGAATTGTTAGTAGACTTAATTGCGGTACAAGATTTAGAAAAACGTGCCAAAGAAATAGATGAGATGGGTGCAGACTATATTGCTGTACACACAGGATATGACTTGCAGGCAGAAGGACAATCGCCATTAGAAAGCTTACGTCGTGTGAAGTCTGTGATTAATAATGCGAAAGTAGCAGTCGCGGGTGGTATTAAGCCAGATACCATTAAAGAAGTGGCGGCTGAAAACCCAGACCTGATTATTGTAGGTGGCGGTATTGCAAATGCAGATGATCCACGTGAAGCGGCGAAGCAATGTCGTGAAGCGCTTGAAGGGTGATTCGATGTTTACTCGCAATTATCAATTAATATTGGATGAACTGTCTCAAACTTTGAAACAAGTAGATACAGAAGCGACAGATCATTTTGTAAAACAAATCTTGCGAGCAGATAAAGTCTTCGTGTCGGGTAAAGGTCGCTCTGGCTTTGTAGCGAATAGCTTTGCGATGCGTTTGAACCAACTAGGGCAACAAGCGTATGTTGTAGGTGAAACAACAACACCTTCAATTCAAAAAGGTGATTGTTTGATCATCGTATCTGGATCAGGTTCCACGACGCATTTACAATTGCTTGCGGATAAAGCAGTTGGACTCGGTGCACGTGTGTTATTAATATCAACCGTATCGGATAGTCCGATTGGTCAGCTCGCTGATACAACAGTTGTATTACCAGCAAGTACGAAACATCGTGTAGAAGGTTCTCAACAACCACTAGGTAGTTTATTTGAACAGAGTGCACAAGTGTTATTAGATAGTCTTGTCTTAGATATGCAGGCACAGTTAGACATCAGCGAAGAAATCATGCAAGAAAATCATGCAAATTTAGAATAAATCATGTAGGAGTCATTGGAAGCGACATGGTCGTGACCAGTGGCTTTTTCTATTGCTTTTGAACATTATGATAGAATATAAGAAAACGTATTCAAAGAAGTGAGTGTCGAATGGAATTACTAAAACGTATTGCCTATTATGCAGAGCATCAGCCATATGAAATGGCACTTTATATTAATCAAACAGCAGTCACGTATGAAGGATTGTGGAGACAGGTTCAACAAGCTGCATCATTGTTATCAGATGAATGTATCGGATGTGATGTAGTACTATCATTTGAAAAAATGGAAAAGTTTATTGTATCTTATTTAGCATTGTTATATAAAAGCGCAACGCCATGTGTTATGGATCCACACTGGTCAGAGAACCGACTCGAATCATTATGTGGAAAATATGGTTTTGCTTATGTTTGGAATGATGAGGGTTTTAAACAAACAGGTTATCAAGGAGTACAACATGACAAGCTGGATTTATTACATATTGGATTTACATCGGGGACGACAGGTTTGCCAAAAGCATTTTATCGTAACGAACCATCATGGATTGCTTCATTTCAAGAAAATGAATCGTTATTACCAGAATCTGATATTCAACAAATGCCAGTAATGGTTGCTTTAGGACCTCATGCACACTCATTGACATTATATGTGCTGGTGTATGCGTTGTTTTATGGCCGTACATTTATCGGGCAAAATGATTATGATATGGAACAATGCCAATATGCGATACAGCAATTTTATCGACCAAGCTGTCTTTTTCTCGTACCGACTATGGTTCATGATTGGTTGTATCAATCATCATTGAATGATTTGAAGACATACGTGTTTGTATCCGGAGATAAATTGTCTGTAAAATTGCATCATCAATTAAAAACAAAATTCCCGGCAATGACGATTTATGAGTTTTTTGGAACGTCTGAGGCAAGCTTTATTAGTGTGAATGAAGATCAAATGGCACCCCTTCAATCAGTCGGTCGATTATTTTCAAGTGTTGAAGTACGTATTGATGATCAAGATGCGCAAGGTATAGGGGAACTATATGTTAGAAGTCCTATGACCTTTTCTGGTTATATTGATGAACCCGTACCTGAATGGATACAAACAGGGGATTATGCCTCCATTAAAGAAGATATTTTATATTTACATGGCCGCACTCAAGATCGCATGATTATTGGTGGGAAGAATATTTCTCCTTATATGATTGAACAAGCACTAAAAACAATTAAAGGAATTGATGAAGTGGTAATCATATCTCAAAGACATCAAAAGTTTGGAGAACTCGCATTGGGTCTCTATGAAGGGGATCGTCAGCTCACTTATCGAGAAATACGTCGTCAATTAGAAGATACGTTATCACGCTACGAATTTCCTTCTAAATTGATATGTGTGCCCAAATTACCACGTACAGCAAGTGGGAAAATCTCAAGACGTGCAGCACAACTATTATATGAACAGGGGGCTTGGCAATGAGTGAAGCGGTGATTGTTGCAGCAAAACGTACACCCATTGGTCGTTATGGTGGTAAATTACAGAAGTTAGAACCTGAAGATTTGGTGAAACCATTGATTCAGTATTTTCAAGAGACTTTACTTGTCGATTGGCAACAACTGGATGATGTGATTTTAGGAAATATTGTTGGGAATGGTGGTAATGTCGCAAGAAAAAGTTTATTGGAAGCGGGTCTAAATGCAGCGATACCAGGTGTTACAGTAGATCGTCAATGCGGGTCTGGACTTGAAGCCATTCACTATGCGTGTCGAATGGTGGAAGCAGGGGCAGGACATTTATATATCGCAGGTGGCGTGGAAAGTACCAGTCGAGCACCATGGAAGATGAAGCGGCCGACGTCACTCTATGAAAACGAACCACCGCAGTTTTATGAAAGGGCTCCTTTTGCACCTGAAGGACAAGATCCAACAATGATTGAAGCAGCTGATAATGTTGCACGTATCTATGATATATCTCGTGAAGACCAAGATCAGTTTGCGTATGATAGTTATGCGAAGACAGTGCAGGCATATGATGCAGGCTATTTTGCTGAAGAAATGTTACCACTTAAAGTAAATGGTGAATGGATGGCACAGGATGAAGGGATGCGTCGCAACATCCGTCTTAAACTATTGGAACGATTAAACCCCATTTACTCAAATGGAACAGTGACTGTAGGAAATTGTTGTGCTAAAAATGATGGCGCAGCATTAGTTGTTGTGATGTCAAAGGAGTATGCACTGTCGTTAGGTATAACAGAAGGATTAAAGTTTATTGATTATACGATTAAGGGTGTGGATCCCAACATATTAGGGATTGGTCCTGTGCCAGCAGTATCCCATTTATTGGACAAGCATGATTTACATATCACAGATATCGATGCCGTAGAGTTGAATGAAGCTTTTGCAGCCCAAGTACTCGCCTCACAGCGTGCGTTGAATATTAAGGCATCACAGTTAAATCAATACGGTGGTGCCATTGCGATTGGTCACCCGTATAGTGCGAGTGGTGCGATCTTAGTGACGAGACTGTTTCATATGAAAGATTATTATCGAACAATTGCAACGATGGGCATTGGAGGTGGAATGGGGAATGCCGCATTATTTGAACGTTGGTCAGACGGAAACACGACACATTAAAGTCGATGCATCACATTTACATGCGTATCAAATATTGTTCGAGATTCCGATGACACAGAAAATCCCACTACTCTTTTTTGCGCGTTATTGGCAAGATTTTACGCTTTTTCAACCATTTGTCAGCGTGGAAGTGATGTTAGTTGAGACGGAAGTAAAAGATGCAGAGCCACTTTTTTGTGATGAATATATCAAGGCAACATTAACTTACAAATCTGCGAAACGAGCTAAAGGCTTTGAACGGTTTCAATTTGAACTCGTTTTAAATGATCAAAATGTCATTCAGCAAACTTTTATACGGAGGGACAGTTAATGAAGTTTTCGTCAGACGCTGTGGCACAATATTTGAAAATAGTCAGAGATGACAACCCGATACACGATCATGTTGTGCCAGGTCAAATGATTGTGCAAAAAGTATTACAGGACTATGGTATGCAAAATATGGCTTGTAACGTACGCTATAAGCAGCCCGTGTATATCAATGAGCCATTAAACGTGTATCAGGAGAGTGACAGTTTTGTTGTGAAGAACGAGCAAGACGTAGTGAAAGTGAAGATAATAGTAGTGTGACGTTAGCAAAATTGAATATAAGAGAAGGTAATTGAAGTGTGTTAAAAAGTTATATTTTATATTGATTGATAGTGACTGCTTATTAATTGTGTATGACAGATAGGCAGCGTAACTGTTAAGAAAAACCACCGAAAATACAATTAGGCATGAAATATGATAAGTTAAGAATGATTTAATACACCATGAAAAAGATGAGATATTGTGTAGTTAACAAGGGTGACTAGAAGTGGAAAAAGTTTGCAAAAATGCATTTTACTTCAGACGCCTAATGCTATTACACTTATTCCTATATCTCAAAAATAGAGGCTGAGTACTATGTCTCAGATCCTTGAAATCATCTTACTTGTAAAAGTCTAATAAAATAGCGGAGACGGCTAAAGTTGAGAAGTTAAGTGAACAGAACAACACATGCATTATTATAACGTCTCATCATAATGTGCTAAGGACGTATCTTGGCATATATACAGAAATAAATTTGTAGTTGAAGGTGGATAATATTATGAAAATATTAAAAAAATTACTTCTTCTTATTGCTAGTATGATACCTTATTTAGTTTCATCAATCATGTTATTTTACACATATACTTCTAATCAATCAAATTTACAAAAACAGATGGAAACAATTCAGCAATCATTAAGTATGACAGAAACACAAATGCATTTCTTTACAGCGCTCATTGTGTTACTTTCCAATATTTTAGTTTTTATCTTTACCTTCTTTTTAATTAAGTTATTACTTCTAATATTTGATAGAAACAAAGAAAGTAAAAATGAGGATTTATTTTTTGCATTGATACTGGGTTATACTGCTGCGAATATGACAGCATTAATATTAAATGATTGGTTCCATATTTCATTTAGTATCTTTATGAACTATATACCTATTATAGACCTTATCACATTTACATCACTGTATTATTTCTTTAGTAAATCTAAAAAGTTTACTGCTATTGTTTTTGTTATTAAAACATTTATCATTTTAATAAGTATAATTTTATAAGAAGTGGGAAAGCCTTGACACATTTTTAGAATGTGCGAGGTTTTTTGCATGCTTTTAGAAAACCTAAGTAATTTCATAATTCAATAAACCAGTGTTGATATTGATGGTTAATTGACGTATGCTTGATTTATTGACTACGTACGGAGTTAAGGAGCAAAAGGGTATGAGGATTAAGCTTTTAAAAGTAATGATGGTTTTTACGATGTTACAGTTATTATTGGTTGGAACTGTTGAAGCAGAAACGGCACCGTATGAAATTGCTAAAAAGCATGAGCCACAAGCTTCGCAATACTATCAACCAAAATTTGCGATGACAACAACACAAACAGGACAAATACTGTATGATTATAATGGAGAAGAAACACTTTACCCTGCATCGGTTGTGAAGATGATGACATTCTATCTCGTTTATGATGCAATTGATCATGGCACTATTAAATTGACTGATAAAGTGAAGATTACGCCAGAGTATCAAGCGGTGGCACAGTTACCTAATGTATCGACATACCCGATTAAAGCAGGTCAAGAGATTACAGTAGAAGCTTTACTGCAGCAAGCAATGATGACATCAAGTAATGCTGCAACAATGGTGTTAGCTGATAAAGTTTCCGGCGATACGTCTACATTTACGCAACAAATGAATGACAAAGCTCGAGCATTTAACATGAAAGATACATATTTTACAAATCCAGCTGGTTTGGACAATGCGTGGTTGCATCAATTTGCGCCAAAAGACTTTATGGATGTAGGTAAACCGACATCGTCTGCATATGATTTATCAATATTAGCAACACGTCTCGTGAATGATCACCCTAAAATTCTTAATATCACAAAGCTGCGCACGGTTCATCAAGCAGACGGTGCAGTGCGCACAACCAACTATTCATTACCGGGTGAAGCCAATGGTATGTCAGGTGTTGATGGATTGAAAACAGGAACAAGTGATGAGGCGTATCACTTTATGTTGACGGCGAAACAGCAGCATTTAAGGCTTCAAACAGCGGTGTTACAAGTGGAGCCGTTTAATGATAACAATGCAAAACATGCACGTCATATTATGGCCAATGGTATAACGAAAGAGATGTTTGAGCGCTATACGTACAAGAAGGTTTTATCAAAAGGCGAACATCGCATTCACGACAAGAAGTATGAAGTGAAACAGGACTTGTACGATGTCGTACCGAAAAAAATGAAACTCTCAGATAAGAACTTCAAAATAGATAAAGAAAAAGAACGTATTTCATTAAATTATGAGCGGCAATTTTTACAAGGATATCATGCACCTAGTGTAAAAATTGAACAAAAGGGATTTGAATGGTTTAGTGATGAACCAAGAGTAGCTTTAATCATAAGCGTAGGTCTATTTTTAATTATTTTATTAGCATTGTTTACAATGTGGAGAATCAAAAAGAGTAGTAAATAGACTGAGAAGGGGCTGAGATAAGCAATATACGGTGTCCCAATCTCATGAAGAGATTATCTTCTCATGACTGGAATGGCACTGTTTGTAGGACTTCTCATGTTTTCTGTCATCTCTAATTATTATCAAAATCGTGCAGATATATATAAGAAACGCCATGGGGTTATCATAACTCATGGCGTTTTGACTTGTTTATTAAATTTCAGTGACTTCAACGTCAATTTTTTCAATACGATTGTATGCACCGTGATCAACAGGACCAACAAACTCATTCATTTTCCAACCGTTTTTGATTGCTGAAGCAACGAACGCTTTAGCATTTACAACAGCTTCTTTTGGTGATTGACCGTTCGCGAGATTGGCAGTTGTTGCAGCTGCGAATGTACAACCAGCACCGTGGTTATAGCTTTGTTGGAACATGTCTGTTGTTAATTGATAGAATGTTTGACCATCATAGTATAAGTCGTATGATTTATCTTGATCGAGTGCTTTACCACCTTTGATGACAACGTGTTGTGCACCTTGTTCATGAATGATTTCAGCTGCTTTTTTCATATCTTCCATAGATTTTAATGTTCCTAATTTTGAAAGCTGACCTGCTTCAAAAAGGTTCGGTGTTACAACTGTTGCTTTTGGTAATAAATATTGAATCATTGCTTCTGTGTTACCCGGATTTAATACTTCATCTACCCCTTTACATACCATAACAGGGTCGACAACGAGAATTTCTGCCCCAGACTCTTCAAATGCTTCACCAGCACGTTTGATAACTTCTTCAGTTCCAAGCATACCTGTTTTAACAGCATCTGGTCCAACGTGTATAGCTGTTGCAAGCTGTTTATTGAAGACATCGAATGGAATTGGTGAAACGTCATGTGACCATGTTTCTTTATCCATTGTTACGATTGCAGCAAGTGCTACCATACCATACGTATCGAGTTCTTGGAATGTTTTAAGATCGGCCTGCATACCTGCGCCTGCACTTGTATCCGACCCTGCGATTGTTAGTACTTTTTTTAATGCCATATAATAGCCACTCCCTTATTTAACTTCTACTTCAAATGCGAATCCTTACTTAAATACTATCATATCATGGTCGCTTCTGACTGCAAACATTTCAAACGATGTCATGCTATTCTCCTATCATTTTATGTTAAAATGTGGAATGAGGTGAATACGATGGAATGGGCTACTATTTTTCATGACATTACTTCCAAGCATGATTTTCAAAAGATGCATGATTTTTTAGAGAATGAATATGCGACAAATGTTGTTTATCCAGCACGTGAAAATATTTATCAAGCATTTGATTTAACACCCTTTGATCAGGTGAAGGTCGTTATTTTAGGCCAAGATCCATATCATGGCCCGAATCAAGCACATGGCTTAGCTTTTTCTGTCCAACCGGATGCGAAGATGCCACCATCATTACGCAATATGTATCAAGAGCTGGCAGATGATATTGGGTGTCAAAGAACATCACCGCATTTACAAGACTGGGCACGAGAAGGGGTGTTGCTGCTAAACACTGTTTTAACAGTGCGACAAGGACAAGCACATTCTCATCGTGATATCGGCTGGGAAACATTTACCAATGAAGTGATTCAAGCTATTTCAACATATAAATCTGACGTTGTTTTTATTCTATGGGGGAGACCTGCACAGCAAAAAGAACGTCTTATAGATACAACAAAGCACTATATTATTAAGTCACCACATCCGAGTCCTTTGTCGGCATATCGTGGTTTCTTTGGTTCAAAACCATATTCGAAAGCCAATGATTATTTGACAGAGCGAGGGATTGAACCAATTCAGTGGTGTGAAAGAAAGGAGTGACAACATGCAAAGAGAGAAGCTCATCCAATTGTTAGAACATGAATTAATGCAAGCGGATCAAGCGACAACAGATGCAGCGTTTGATAAGCATATGTATGCTATCCATACATTAACTGCTTTATATACAGATCAAGTAACACCAAACACAAGTATTCCAACAACAACGCATATGCCCGTCACATCAACGAAAGTGTCGGAAGAAGAGATTCGTTTGATGGGTGGACGTGTTACAGAATCAAGCGTGACGCCGAAAACAACGGATAATCGTTTAGTAACAGATGATGAAATTGGGAACGGTGAATCTATTTTTGACTTCTAAGGAGGAAGTAGACGATGAAAATATTTATTATTTTAGGAGCACTTAACGCAATGATGGCAGTAGGTACAGGTGCGTTCGGTGCACATATGTTAGACGGAAAGCTTTCTGAACATTACATGTCTGTTTGGGAGAAGGCTACCATGTATCAAATGTATCATGGGTTAGGCTTGATATTGATCGGTATTATAGGTGGCGCATTCGACTTGAATGTAAGTTGGGCAGGATGGTTGATGTTCTTCGGTATTGTGTTCTTTAGTGGGTCATTGTATATCTTATCAACGACACAAATCAGCGTGCTAGGTGCGATTACACCGATTGGTGGCGTGCTATTTATTGTTGGTTGGATTATGCTCATTATTGCATCTTTTAAAATATAAGGATGATGTACGATGGAAGCAATTTTTAATTTTTTGAGTCATATTTTTGGTGCGCTCGCTTCGGCATTATGGAAAGGGAACAAAGACGATTCTAATGAAGATGAATCGTAATATTATGTAGATTAATTTTAGAGAAAAGACGCCATGAAATGTGGGGTCTTTTTTTGTATATTGTATGACAAATTTTACTTACATGAAAAAACTTTTGATTAGATTCTTCTTTTAATGTATGATTAATGACTCAAATACTCAAAAATCGTTTTTTATAATTAATCTAGGGTATATAGGATATTAGAGGTGAAATATATTTATGGCGAAGAAAAATAAAAAGCCAGATCGAGGCGATTTACAACAAAATTTGTCTGAGAAGTTTGTATGGGCAATTGCATATGGCTCTTGTATCGGCTGGGGTTCTTTTATTCTGCCGGGAGATTGGATTCAAACATCAGGGCCAATTGCAGCATCTATCGGTATCTTTATTGGGGCACTACTGATGATGATTATCGCTGTGAGTTATGGTGCATTAGTTGAACGTTTTCCAGTTTCTGGTGGAGCATTTGCATTTAGTTTCTTAGGATTTGGAAGATATGTGAGTTTCTTTTCATCATGGTTTTTAACTTTTGGTTATGTCTGTGTTGTCGCACTGAATGCGACGGCGTTTAGCTTGTTAATTAAGTTTTTAGTTCCAGATGTGATTGAAGTAGGTAAGTTATATACGGTTGCTGGCTGGGATGTTTATATTACAGAAATTATTATCGCATCCGTGTTACTGCTTGTCTTTATGGTGATCACAATATATGGAGCAAGCGTATCAGGATCATTACAATTTTATTTCTGTGTTGCAATGGTGATTGTTGTTGTTTTAATGTTTGTTAGTTCATTTTTTGGTTCGAGTTTTTCATTGGATAATTTGAAACCGTATCATGGACCAACTTATGATTGGTTTCCTGCAATTATTATGATCGTATCAGTCGCACCATGGGCTTATGTTGGTTTTGATAATATTCCACAAACAGCTGAAGAATTCAACTTCTCACCTAACAAAACATTCAAGTTAATCGTGTATAGCTTATTAGCTGCTGCAATCACATATATTTTGATGATTCTATACACAGGTTGGCTTACTTCAGAGAATGATAGCCTTTGGACAACAGGTGCTGTCACACGTGAAGCTTTCGGAAATATTGGATTAGGCATACTTGCGATAGCGATTATTATGGGGATTTTTACAGGACTAAACGGCTTTTTATTAAGCGCAAGTCGTTTACTTTTCTCAATGGGACGTTCAGGCATTATGCCAACAGTATTCAGTAAGTTACATCCACGTTATAAAACACCTTACGTTGCAATTATTTTCTTAGTTGCGCTAACATTGATTGCACCGTGGTTAGGTCGTACAGCCTTAACATGGATTGTAGATATGTCTTCAACGGGTGTATCAATTGCTTATTTTGTCACTTGTTTATCAGCTGCAAAATTGTTCAGTTATGATAAAAATAGTACGACATATGGTCCGGTTTATAAAACATTTGCGATTATCGGTGCAGTGATTTCGTTTATTTTCTTAGCATTATTGTTATTGCCGATTTCGCCAGCGTCATTATCGTTACCTTCGCACATTGCGTTAGGTTTCTGGACATTGCTAGGACTTGTCTTCTTCTTTATCCGTTTGCCGAAACTTCGTCGTATGGATAAGGATGAATTGTCACAATTAATTCTAGATACACGTAAAAAAGACGTCGAAAAAATGTTAGATGAATAGATAAATATCAAACATCCAGTTATATGATTCGAAAAATGAATCGTATAACTGGATGTTTATTTGTTCAGAATATACCTGTCATTGAGATCTTGATTGCTGACTAGTCATTGCTAGCTTTTAATGCTTCTTGTAGTTTGCCTAGATGTCTTAATGTCGGTGTTAATGCTGCAAAGAAAAATCCTTCTTTCAATTTACGTACTTGTGGTGATTGATAACCGTATGCTTTTGAACCACCATTCACCATCGATGCTTGATTTACGTCAAGCAACAAATATCCCGCTGCTTTTTTAAGTGTAATCAGTGTCTCAAAGTGATTCTGTAAGTTCTCTTCATCTAACACAGCATAGAAACGTTGTCTTATTTGATTGTATTGATTTTCAAATGCTTGGACATCATATTCTAGATATTGATTAATACCATTTTGTGCGTGAGAGAATTGTTGGATTAAATCTAGTGATGCACGAATTGCACCCAATGCGATTGGAATCTGTAATGCGACAAATTGTGGTCGTATTTGTGTTGCAAATGTTTTGGCATCGTGTGTGATAATGTGTTTTTCTGGTATGAGTACGTCATGCATCTCAATCGAAAATGTTGCCGAACCATTAACACCTAAAAAATGAGACATTTCCGTCATTGTGATACCAGTTTGGTTGGCCTGAACAATAAACATAACAAGTTCATCGGATGATGTACTTTTAGATATTGCACCAAAATAATGGTCAGGTCCAATATTACTAATTGCGGGCAGTCTACCGTTCACAATGAGCTGTTGCTGTTCATTATAGTGGTGTGACAAATTGAATGTCTCTAAATCATTAAATGACTTCATCGGATTCGATAATCCAGTTGCACCTAAAATTTTACCTGATAACAATTGCTGTTGTAGATGTTGGTTGAAATAGGGTGCTTCTGCATTTTTTAAGTAAGTAGAAAACGCCAATTGACACCATAAACAAAAAGCAGTGGTCAAACAAGACTTGGATACCTTTTCTATGATTTCTGAGTTGCCTTTGACATCATCATCTTTGAAATAGCCTTCTTTAAACAAAGTACTAATAAAGTCCTTTGGATAATAAGATCCTGCATCAATTTCTATTAAATAGGGTTCTAGCTTTTTCTCAATATGTGTGTTCAAACTCATAAAATTCAACTCCTTCATTCGCCAAAGCGTATTAAGATTAATGTTTCAAAGTAACTAATGAATCGATCAATTAAAAACCCAAATACACCAATAAAAAATATGGCAGCTAAAACATCTTCTAGATTTAACATATTACGTGAATCTACAATTAGGAATCCCAGTCCTGATTGTGCGCCAATGATTTCACCAGATACTAAGAAAATCCAACTTGTACCGACTGCCATATGTATTCCGCCCATAATATGTTTTAAAGCCCCGGGAAATAGAATGTTTCTGTATAATGACCAGTTTATTAAGTTTAAATTAGATGAAATCTTTAAGTATTGCGGTTCGATATGCTTAATGCCTTTGATTGTATTAAAAACAATCGGGAAAAATGCAGCGATAAATATAATGGCAATGGCAGGTAAGCTACCAATACCAAACCATAAAACAACAAATGGAGACCATGCAATGGGAGAGATAGGTCTGATTAATTGAAATAATGGTTCTATGGCATTAAATAGAGAAAAACTACGACCTAATAAAAAGCCGATAGGTATGCCTAGCATAATGGCCAATATGAAACCTGCAATGAAACGATATAAACTGATACTTAAATGTGTGAATATATCTCCAGTGATTATGAAATGCCACATACTTTTTAATACCAAAGAGGGGCCAGGTAAAAGAACGGGCTTGTAGTGACCAAGGATGATAACGCATTGCCATATTAAAAGAAAAATCATAAAAGTAATGATGGGTAAGGACCACTTTTTAATATTATTAACTGTCATTTCATTTATCACTCCTTATATAACGTAGGATCAACAAAATCTTGATAGTCAGGTGCTTGAAAAAGCTTTTTTTCTTCTACTAATTTTTTGATTTTGTTATAACCTTGTTTATCAATTGCTAAGTTACCGTAAGAAGTCCATTCAGCTGATTGTGATAAAACTTTTTTATCTTGCTTAAAGTTTTTGTTCATAATTTCTATACTTCTATTTTTATCCGCCATTTGGAAACCTGCTCGTTTATAATCTGACATAAATGATTGAATAACTGTCTGATGTTGGTTGATGAGATCACTTCTAAGTACGAGTACACAACAATAGGCGTCTGGTATGATGTCACTGCCATGCAATAAAGTGTGACCACTTCCTAATTTTTTACCAAGTGCGCCGAATGGTTCTGCAACAGAATATCCAGAAATGCTCCCTTCATTAAGTGCAGCAGGCATTTCAGCTGGCGGCATTTCGTGATAGCTAAAGGTATTTGAACGGAGTTTCAGTTGCTTTCGCATTTCATCGAGTAATAAGTAATGTGTTGAATAACGATGGGGTCTCGCAAAATGATAGCGCTCATGATCGTGGAAGTCTGATCGCTTTTTATCTTTTCTTGCCATAACAACATTCCCTTCATGATGACCTAAAGCGACAGCCTTAAGATCGGATCCTTTTTGTTTTGATTTCATCGCCAGTTCAATCAGTGTAGAAGCACCATCGATTTTGCCACTGTTCAAAGCATCCAGTAAATCCGGCCAATTATTAAAACGTACTAATTTCAGGTTATAATTCGAATGGTGCGTATTCTGTTGTATTTCTTTTGTCATCATCAAATTTGCTGAATGTGTGATCGGTAAGTAACCAATTTTTATTGTTGGTTTTGCATTATTGTTGGGTGTGTTGACGTTACAACCAGAAAGGATAATAAGAAATATGAAAGTGAGCAAAATGATATTTTTCAACATTCTCAACTCCTTACAAATAATATTCTGGTTCTGCCATATGATGATTTAATGCAAATTTTTCCATAATATCATTTCTAATTTTTAATAAATGGCTGTCATTGCGATTTCGAGGATGTGATTGTGTGATATGATATTGGTCGAGAATATCACAACCATCTCCGAGCAATATAATGTCATCTGACAGATATATGGCTTCATCTATATCATGTGTCACTAAAATGATTGTTGCAGTTGTTCGTTCTTTTAGTTGTATTAATTGATCTTGTAATTTATAACGCGTAAAAGTATCTAATGCGCCTAAAGGTTCATCCATGAGTATGACTTTCGGTTGATGAACCTGTGCTCGACAGAGTGCAACACGTTGTTTCATACCACCCGATAATGCTTCTGGAAATAACAGCCCTTTTTGATCTAAATCTACTGTTTTTAAGTGATTGTTTAGTTCATCATCAGTAATGGGATGAGATAAGCCAAGACGTATATTATCATTAATATTTTTCCACGGAAGCAAGTTATGGTGTTGGAAGATCATTAAGCAATCAGGTGACGGTTCTTCTTTAACTTGGCCATCAATTGTAACTTTTCCAGAAGTTGCCTTTAAAAAACCGCCAATAATATTTAACAATGTGGATTTACCACAACCACTTTTGCCTATTAATGTTATGATGTTGCCTTTTTTTATTTTTAACTCGAAATCTTTAATAACAAGATTATGATGAAATTGATGTTGGATATGGTTAATGTGAATCATTAAAACACCTCGAATCTTATTGCGCTGAGTTCTATATTCTAAAGGTTATGCATGCATATAATACATACCCTTATATCTGATTTTTCAGAAAATGAAGCGCATTATAATTTTTCGATACCATCAATCGGTGTATCTACCGCTTTACGTGCACGTCGAACAGCATCTTCATCAGGAGCATCGTATAAACAGATACATTTTGACATATCTTCACACACGTATGTACGTTGAAACTGTACTTCAGGTACTTCTTCATAATGTACTGAGTTTTTCTTCTTGCGTGCCAAGTACTGATCCATTGTGATGCTTTCAGGAATATTCCAAGTAACGAGAAAATCCACACGAGCATCGCCTTTTTTAACATCATCTAATGCTTTACCGACTAATCGAACTTCTTTTACGAGATTGATGTTGATTGAGGCATTTTCTAAAAATTGTTTAGCATCTTCATGACTATTTGCTTCGACAATAAAGTATCCGTGCGTCAAGTTCGGTGTAGCTTGTACTTCTATAAGTGTGGGCAGTTTTCCCGTTGTTAAGTTTGCTGCCTGTTTTTCTAGTTCTGCCTTTGTTGAAAAAATACTTAAATCATTTGCTTCTAGTAAAAATAATGTCATAATTTATACCCTCTAAAATAGTATGAGACAAATAATACTACAATCCCTATCAGTTTACAAGGATATAAAAATTTATTTATTTTTTGTGTGGGAAATAAACAATAATTCTCTATAATAAATTTGTTTTCTGGTAAAGCAATATACGGTGTCCCAAAAGTAGGTTTTTCGGTAGAACTACCACGATTTCGGTAAAATTTGAAAAGCTATTTTGAGAATTGATTTGGTTCTGCTTAAATTCTAACCGCTTCTCTCACAACCTCGTGATGTCAGTGTTCAAGAAGCAGGGCTTTCGACAGAACATCGCAATTCCCCAAAATAAAAAAGCTATTTTGAGAATTACTTTGGTTCTGCTCAATCCCCAACCGCTTCTTTCACAACCTCGTAGGAAGCTGAGTCCGGCTCTCACTATGTCATTAAAGTAAAAAAGCCTGTTTCTTACGATAGTCGCTACGCTATCGAGAGAAACAGGCTTTTTCGTTTGGAGAACTTTTTTGAAAATGAAAGCACAAATGAATATGGATCCCTACCCATATATTTGCTTAATATTAATGTATCATGTTTTTGTGTGTTTTGGGACATAAAAATTAATAAAATATTAATTAACTGAGAATTAATTCTTAAATATAAATAAATGTGTATTGTTATTTAATGTTTGGTGGATTCTATATTTTATGACAAACTAACGTTTTGTCTTCATAAGATTAGCATTAAGAATATGTGCCATTTCATCAGGCGTCTCTTGACAATCGTTTGACAACCACTTATAGATGATGGCTAATTCACCGCCGATTGTATAATGAATGAAATAATCTGAACGATGCATCTCAGGCAATGATTTTAATATGGCAGTATAAGTATGTTGTGTGAATTTCATATAATCTCTAATCAAGACAGGTTGTGTATTTGTCACAATAATAGTTTGAAAAAAAGATTTGTAGCGTAGAATATATTTAAACAATAATCGAAAGCCTTTTAAAACGTATGATTTAATCGTTTCTAAGTCACTATGTTCAATCATGTAAGTGGTTGATTCCATCAAGCGCTCATAACGCTTCATATGAAATTGCTTAATCACTTCAAACAGTTGATATTTATCTTCAAAATGTGCATAGAATGTTGAGCGATGTACGCCACTTTCTGCACAAATTTCTTTAATAGTAATTGCTTCAAAAGGATGATGTTCAAGAAGTTTAAGTAGTGCTTTACATATTTGATAATAAGCTTTCGTTTTTTTCATAAAATCACCAGCGTTTTGTGTTTTTAAATCCGACACATTTGTTGAAATTGTCTGTGGTATGTGCAGAATGATGATTTTATAATACAGTATATTGAATTTGAAAGAAAGGAACTTTGTCATAATGAAGAAGTTAGTCATGATTAATGTCATCACCATTGTATTACTTGTCATCATTGGAATTGGAGGGTTTTATTTTTATAATCAATCAACCAATTATGTCAAAACAGAAAATGCGCAAGTAGATGGTGAACAAATTAAAATAGCAGCACCTGCTTCAGGTCAAATTTCAGAGTTGAAAGTAGCTGAAGGAGATAAATTAAAAGAAGGAGATATTTTTGCGAAGGTACAAGTTAAATCTGAGACTGGAGATGTTCAATTAATGGATATCCCGATGTCCGTAGAAGGTACAATTGTGAAATTGTCTGCACAAAAAGGGAGTATGGCGCAAGCGGGACAACCTTTAGCTTTTGCGTATAATTTGGATAAACGTTATGTAACGGCGAATATCGATGAAACAGAAGTGAAAGATGTAGAAACTGGTCAAGTGGTTGATATTACAATTGATGGTCAAGAATCTAAAGTGAAGGGGAAAGTCGTTCATGTTGGTCAAGCGACAGCGTCGAGTTTTTCTTTAATGCCTTCATCTAATAGTGATGGGAACTATACAAAAGTGATACAAGTGATTCCTGTTAAAATTGAGTTTGATAGCCAGCCATCAAAGGCTGTTCTACCAGGTATGAACGCAGAAGTGAGTATTCATAAGAATTAAAATAGGAGGTCATCCAATGTTTGTGATGATATATAGTATTGTTTCACTCATCGTGATTGTATTGATGAACCTCACGTTACTTCAAAGACGTAAGAAAAAACAGATACATTTCAATAAAGAAGTCCACCAAGCACAGTTGATAGATGAACATAATGCGGTAGACGTAAATGAACCTATTTCTGATCAAGTGAAGGGAACTGTCACACAATATCGATTTAAAGAAGGAATTACACGTAATAAAGTGTTGGCTGCGATGTTATTTGGCATGTTTATTGCCATATTGAATCAGACATTATTGAATACCGCATTGCCAAAAATTAATACTGATTTTAATATTACTGCTGCAACAGGGCAGTGGTTAATGACAGGATTTATGTTGGTGAATGGGATATTAATACCAATCAGTGCTTTCTTATTTGAGAAATATTCATACCGACGTTTGTTTTTATTCTCTATGTTGATTTTTTCTGTTGGGTCACTTGTTTGTGGTATTGCTTGGAACTTTCCAATCATGATGTCAGGTCGTATATTGCAAGCAGCAGGTGCGGGTATTTTGATGCCTCTTGGAACTAATGTTTTTATGACAATTTTTCCACCAGAAAAACGTGGTATGGCAATGGGAACATTGGGAATCGCAATGATATTAGCGCCAGCAATCGGGCCGACACTTTCTGGTTATATCGTTGATCATTATGATTGGCATACAATGTTTATCGGTATGTTTGTTATAGCACTAATCTCATTAGTTTTTGCATATTTTTGGTTTGGTATGTATCAACGTACGTCACAACCGAAAGCAGATATGCCAGGGGTGATATTTAGTACGATTGGTTTTGGTGCTTTATTGTATGGCTTTAGTGAAGCGGGTAACGATGGCTGGGGATCTACAAAAATTATTGTAATGTTAGTAATTGGTGTGGTCTTTACAATTGCATTTGTTATTCGTGAAATGACGATGAGAGCACCAATGTTAAGTTTTGAAGTACTCAAATATCCAGGATATACACTGACAGCTGCTATCAATATGATTGTCACAATGAGTTTATTTGGTGGGATGATTTTACTCCCAATTTACTTACAAAATTTACGTGGATTCTCAGCAATTGATTCTGGATTGTTACTCTTGCCTGGTGCACTTATTATGGGCTTTATGGGGCCAATTGCCGGTAAACTGTTAGATACAATTGGTATTAAACCTCTGGCAATTATTGGTTTAACAATTACGACGTATGGTACGTGGGAATTAACACAATTAACGATGGATACACCCTATTCATCCATTTTATGGATTTATATTGTACGTTCTTTCGGGATGAGTTTTATTATGATGCCTATTATGACAGCTGGTATGAATGCACTACCTTCTCGACTTATCTCACATGGAAATGCATTAATCAATACAATGCGTCAATTAGCTGGTTCTATTGGTACGGCTATTTTAGTAACTGTTATGACTCGGCAAACAGATACGCATCTTGCAACATTCCAGCAAGATCTAGATACAACGCAACCATTTATTCAAGATCAGTTACAAGCTTTGGCACAACAACTAGGTGGAGAACAGCAAGCAACAGCAGCTATTTTACAGTTTGTGAATGAACTTGCAGCAGTTGATGGTGTGAATAGTGCTTTCTGGGTTGCGACAGCTTTGAGTGGACTCGCCCTTATCATGAGCTTTTTCTTGCATGATAAATCATATTACATGTCGAAAGAATAATTAAAATCACAGTTTCTTCAATAAAGATGGAGAGGCTGTGATTTTTGGTTTGTCATCATTATTTATCTTTCATAAATGATTTAATGAATAAGACGATGTCGAGTCCTAGGCAGGCACCCACTAAAAGTTAATCAAATAAGCTGCCTAAGCCAACTCTGATGAAAAGACCAACTGATACAAGATAATTGCTATTATTCACATCGCTTTCCAGTTTTATTATATATATGATATCTAACCGTCTGTCATACGTAAATAAAAACCCCAATCAACGAGAAAATTCATTGATTGGGGAAAATTTATATTAATCTTCAATTAGGTGATTAATTTTTGCGTTACGTGCGAGCATACGATCATAGTAGTGCTCATAGCGGGACCATTCATCTGGTGTTATAGGGTCTGTGTTCAAAGTACCACCTAAGTCTTTGATCGCATAGAGCAACTTGAACATGACGTCTTGTACGGTGATATCACGTTTGAGTAATGTCTCCAATGATGCCATACAGTCTGGATGAATATCAGGATAGCTGAACTTTGTGACTTCACCTTTTAGTGCATGTTCATAGAAGTCGTGCATGAGTTGTGCACGTTCAGCACCTGAACCTTCTACGCAAAGGTAGATTTGAACGGCAACCCCCCCGCGTACACGGCGTTGAGAAATACCTGCAAACTTTTTACCATTAATACTTAAATCGAACTTACCTGGACAATAAGAATGTACAATTTCATAGGTGTCGATGTCGAGATGATCATCTTCAAACATCTTAGAAATCAATAGATACATCACTGTGAATGCTTCATCGATGGTAATCTCAGTTTTACCTTTAAAGATGAGTGAGATATTTAGTACACCTTGATCGAGTACGACACCTAATCCACCAGAATTACGTACAATCGCATTGTAACCTTGTTCATCTGTTAAGTATGAAATACCATCTTTTAAATAAGGCAATCGTGAATCATGTATGCCTAAGATGACGACGTGCTGATGAATCCAAGTTCTGACAACATTCGGAGACAAGTCCTTTCCGACACTTTCAGAAAAAGTGTCGTCAAATGCGAAAGACTGCATTGGTTCAAGACCTGTCGTATGGTCGATGTAACGCCAAGTCACACCATTGAAATATTTAGAAGCGAGATCCATTATTGTAATGATTGTGCTGCTGTGATGATAGATAAGTTATAAACGTCTTCTGAAGAGCAGCCACGTGATAAGTCGTTTACTGGTGAGTTAAGACCTTGTAATACAGGACCTACTGCGTCAAAACCGCCTAAACGTTGTGCAATTTTGTATCCGATGTTACCAGCTTCTAAGCTAGGGAAGATGAATACATTTGCATCACCTTGAATTTTTGCCCCAGGCGCTTTTTTCTTCGCAACTTCTGGAACGATTGCTGCGTCGAATTGGAATTCACCATCAACAACAACATCTGTTAAGTTTTCGCTGTCAATTTTTTCTTGTGCAAGTTCAACAGCTTGAACAACTTTTTCAGTGTCATCTGATTTCGCTGAACCTTTTGTTGAGAAGCTTAACATTGCAACTTTTGGATCCATACCAAAGCTTTGTGCTGTTTTTGCACTTTCGATTGCAATTTCAGCTAAGTCTGATGCACCAAGTTCTGGGTTGATGGCACAGTCACCGAAAAGATATTGTTTATCTTCTTTAATCATGAAGAATACACCTGATGTTCTTGACACACCTGGTTTTGTTTTGATGATTTGTAGTGCAGGACGTACAGTGTCTGCAGTTGAATGCGCAGCACCACTTACAAGTCCTTCAGCTTTACCTGCATAAACAAGCATTGTACCGAAGTAGTTAACGTTGTTAAGTAACTCTTGTGCTTGTTCTTCAGTTGCTTTACCTTTACGACGCTCTACGAATTTTTCTACTAATTCTGCTTTAAGGTCGCTTGTATCAGGTTGAATCACTTCAATACCTTCAATGTTTAAACCTTCATCTGCAGCTAACTTTTTAATATTGTCTTCGTTACCTAATACGATAGGTGCGACATAGTCAGATGCTTGTAATTCAACGGCTGCTGATAATACACGTGCATCTTCTCCTTCTGGTAATACAATACGAACGTTTTTGCCTGACAATTTGTCTTTTAATACATTTAATAAGCTAGACATAATATGTCCTCCTTTGACATGTTATAGCATAATTTTCCGCTTACTATTATACGCTATTTTTTATGAGATTTCCAAGACGTCAACTGAACGCCGTTTTTTTCGTTTTTACATAAGGAATATGGTACTATTTATTTGTAAATTAATAATAAGGAGTGTTCTGAATGAGTCATGCAGCAGAAACTTTAGATGGATGGTATAGCTTGCATTTATTTTATGCAGTTGATTGGGCATCATGGCGTTTAGTACCGCAAGCAGAACGTGAACAAATGCTTGCAGAGTTTGAAGGATTGTTAACAGAACTGAAAGGTGCAAAAGAAGCTGGCGAAGGAGATCACGTGTCATATAACGTTGCGGGTCAAAAGGCAGATATTTTACTTTGGTTCTTACGCCCTGAAATGAAAGACTTAACAGCAATTGAGACGGCAATCAACAAGTTACCAATTGCGGACCACTTCATCCCAACATATTCATATGTGTCAGTTGTAGAATTGAGTAACTATCTTGCAGGTCAATCAGATGAAGACCCGTATGAAAATCCACATGTACGTGCACGCTTATATCCACAATTACCGGAAACAGACTATATTTGTTTCTATCCAATGAACAAGCGTCGTAATGAAACATACAACTGGTATATGTTGTCAATGGAAGAACGTAAAAAGTTAATGTATGATCACGGAATGATTGGTCGTAAATATGCTGGTAAGATTAAGCAGTTTATTACAGGTTCTGTTGGCTTCGATGATTTTGAGTGGGGTGTGACACTCTTCTCAGATGATGTATTACAATTCAAAAAAATCGTCTATGAAATGCGCTTCGATGAAACAACAGCACGTTATGGTGAGTTTGGTAGCTTCTTCATCGGCAACAAGCTTGACAGCGAGACACTTCATACGATGATGGCACTTCCTGAAAAATAAATAATATGATAGACATAAGACTGGCTTACATCAATGTGTGAGCCAGTTTTTTGATTGGATTTTTCAATAGTTTTGTATGTTTGATCATAATATGACAATGTATGCCGATTAGATAAAATATCGATGTCTTCTCAAATTTAAGATGCAATGATTTTAAGTGTAAAAATTTTTATAAAAATAAGATTTCTGTGCATACCCGTGTTATAGTATAGGGAACAATATAAAAAGAATTGTAAGGGGAGGCGTGGCAATGAGTTCGGATAAGCAAACTTTGAAGCCAACCATTGGCTTGTTTACAGCTGTTACGATTATTGTCGGTACAATTATAGGATCAGGGGTATTCGTAAAGCCAAGTTCTGTGTTGGCATACGCTGGAACGAGTAATTTAGCGCTTTTGGCATGGTTACTTGGGGGTATACTTACGTTAGCATCTGGCTTAACGATTGCCGAAGTCGGTGCGCAGATCACACGAACAGGTGGTTTGTATGCTTATATTAAAGATATTTATGGTTCATTTTGGGGTTTTTTAACAGGGTACACATTAACCGTCCTTTATGGACCAGCGATTATTGTATCGCTCATTCTCTTTTTAGGTATTTTAATTACGAAATTCTTTGCGATTAGTAGTTTTTGGATCATTCCAATCGGGGCAGGAATCTTCCTATTTTTACTTCTATTGAATATTATTGGAACGTATTATGCGAATGCGATGCAAAATATATCAACAGTCGCCAAACTGATTCCAATTTTTGCGATTGTTGTTTTTGGTTTAGTGTATGGTCAAGAAGGTGTATTCGGCAGTGATGTGACACAATTAATCATGAATAATGATGGAACGGTCAATTTTGGACGTGCAGTTTTGGCAACATTGTTCGCATATGACGGTTGGATCATGTTGACGACGATGTCTGGTGAGATGAAAAATCCACAAAAACATTTGCCGTTAGCGATGTTAATTGGAATCTTAATCGTCACACTTGTTTATGTGATGATTAATGTGGCGATTTTTAAGACATTACCGGCATCAGAAGTTTATTTGTTTGGAAATAGTGTGAGTGCAGAAGCGGCTGTTATTTTATTTGGTAGTGTTGGAGCGAAAATTGTAAATATCGGGTTAATTGTATCCATTATTGGAACGTTGAATGGTAAGTTGATCACTTTCCCACGTATTCCATTTGCGATGGCTCAAGACAATTTATTACCGTACTCACAACATGTTCAGTATGTGAGCAAGCGTTTCGGTTCACCGATTGGTGCACATATTGTAATGAGTGTACTAACAGTTATTATTTTAACTTTAAGCATTTGTTTCCCGACAGTTTTTGATGCAGATTATTTATCAGAGATTACGATTTTTATTATCTATTTCTTCTATATGGCGTCATTTGTTGGTTTGTTTATTTTAAGACGTAAAAATAAAGGACGAAAGCGTGCGTTTTCAGTGCCACTCTATCCAGTGTTACCGATACTTGCGATGTCTGGTGGTTTATTTATTATTATTAATACGTTTATTTCAGATCCATTAGGGTCGGGCATCGCCATTGTAGGGTTGTTGCTTGGTGTGCCACTCTATCTCTTCACTGTAAAGAGAACATAAAGATTGTTTAAAAGAAGGTGACAACGTTGGTTCAATCTAGACCGTCAGATCAAGACGTGATGAATATTGTGATGCTTGCTGGGCGCATTTTATTAGAATGTGGGGCAGAGGCAAATCGTGTAGAAGATACGATGCAGCGCATTGCGATTGCATATGGTTATGAAGAAACACAAGGGTATGCGCTCAATATCTTTATTAATTTCTCGTTATCACCTGATCATGATACACGTATGGTTAAGATAAAAAAGAATGATACAAACTTGCATAAAGTCTTTTTAGTCAATCATATATCACGCCAAATTGCACAACAAAAGGTATCTTTTGAAGAAGCATATCAAACTTTGAAGCGGATTGATAAGACGTCTCACCGTTATGCGTTATGGCACAAGATGTTGTTTGCAGGATTGATTTCTATGGGATTTTTGTATTTGCAAGGGGGCGGCTGGCAAGACTTATTGCCTGCGGTCCTTGCAGGTGCGCTAGGATACTTCGTCACAGAATATATGAAAGGCAAGCAACTTACCTTGTTTATTCCAGACTTTTTAGGTGCATTTGTTATTGGAGCAGTTGCGATTCCGCTCAATCATTGGATTGGCAGTCCGAATTTGGCAGCCACCATTACAGCAGGTGTGATGCCAATCGTACCAGGAGTATTGATTACGACCGCAATTCAAGATTTATTCGAGCGACATATGTTGATGTTTACGGCGAAGTTTTTAGAAGCAATCGTGACATCATTTGCGATTGGTGCAGGCATTACCACTGCATTTATACTGTTATAGGAGGTTGAACGATGACGATATCACTTATTTTCATATGTAGTTTTTTAACCTCATTTTGCTTTGCGTTTATTTATGATGCACCACGTCGCTTGTTTTTGCCAGCAGGTTTGTGTGGTGGCTTTGGTTATTTAACGTTCCACCTTGTGCATATGTCATTCGGCATTGATAGTATTTATGCGAGCCTATGTGGGAGTTTTATACTTGGAATTATGAGTCATATGATGGCACGTCGTTACAAAGCACCAGTGATTCTTTTTATGGTTCCAGGTATTATCCCACTTGTGCCGGGGAGTATCTTCTTTAAGGCAGCACAAAAACTGCTGACGTTAGAATTTAATGAAGCGAACGATATTTTTATCCGAGCAACATTGATAGCAGGTGCGATTGCAGTTGGTTTACTTATGTCAGATCAATTTGCGAAGTCATTTATTAGAAAACCTATACCGATTATACGGCCGAAACGCCAACACAAATTACGTTCGTAAGCATAAATTAGAGCAATATATACAGACTGATGATTGTCTCATGTTTTAGTGTGAGAGACACATCAGTCTTTTCTTTTAAACAAAATGACAAGGTGTAAAAAAGCGCTATCATAACATATATTTATTGTGATATACTATTTTAAAATGTGATACATCATTAAAAGGGAATGAAACAAAGTCAGCAAGGGGGAGTATTATGTCAAATCCAAAAGAATCTCGATTATTAACTTTTTTTACGGACAAGAAGAAGAATCCATCGTACACATTAGCACAACTGATTGGGTTAGTGTTAGGGCCACTTATGTTTGGACTTATCTTATTGTTCGTACGACCAGATGACCTTAGTTTTAAAGGGTTATATGTGTTAGCGATTACTGTTTGGATTGCCATTTGGTGGATTACTGAGGCAATCCCAATACCGGCAACAAGTTTGTTACCATTGATTTTGATGCCGCTCGGTCATGTAATGGACAGTGCAACGGTATCAGCACAATATGGAAATGATATCATTTATTTATTTTTAGGTGGTTTTATTTTAGCAATTGCAATGGAGCGTTGGGATTTACATACACGTATTGCATTAACAATTATTAATTCAATTGGAACGAGTACGGGACGGATTCTACTCGGATTCATGGTTGCGACGAGTGGTTTATCGATGTTTGTCTCTAATACTGCAGCCGTAATGATTATGATTCCAATCGGTTTGGCGATTATTAAAGAGGCACATGCGTTAAAAGAGAACCATGAGGATGACTCGAGTATTGCGAAGTTTGAACGTTCACTTGTATTAGGTATCGGATATGCAGGTACGATTGGTGGATTAGGAACATTGATTGGGACACCACCGCTTATTATTTTAAAAGGGCAATATGCCGCAAACTTTGGGGAAGAATTAAGCTTTGCGAAATGGATGATTATTGGTGTGCCGACAGTCATTATTTTGATCTTCTTGGCATGGTTGTATTTCCAATTTGTTGCATTCAGACATGATATGAAAGAATTGCCAGGTGGGCAAAAAGTCATCAAAGATAAACTTGACGGATTGGGTAAGGTGAAGTACGAAGAGAAGGTTGTATTCTGCATCTTTATCTTAGCATCAACGCTTTGGATTTCACGTGAATTTTTGTTATCTAACTGGCATTTTACAGAGATGGTTGCGGATGGAACTATCGCAATTTTCGTGTCAATTTTATTATTCTTAATCCCAGCTAAAGATCAGCATAAACGTATTTTAGATTGGTCTGTTGCGAAAGAGTTGCCGTGGGGCGTACTCTTACTCTTCGGTGGTGGCTTGGCATTGGCAAAAGGGATTCAAGAGAGTGGTTTGGCAACGTGGTTAGGCTTACAAATGACATCACTCAAAGGTGTAAGTCCAATATTAATTGTCATCGTGATTACAGTCTTTATCTTATTCTTAACAGAGATTACGTCTAATACAGCGACAGCTACAATGATTCTACCTATTCTAGCAACGCTTTCAGTAGCGATTAACGTCCATCCTTTACTATTGATGGCACCTGCAGTGATGGCTGCTAACTGTGCATATATGTTACCAGTTGGTACGCCGCCGAATGCGATTGTTTTCGGAACAGGTAAGATAGAGATCAAGGAAATGGCAGTGAAAGGTTTTATCATGAACTTGATCAGTATTATCGTCATCATTGTGATTGTATACTTCGTGTTACCACCTGTATTAGGTATTGATGTGACACAAAGTATTCCGCTGCATAAGTCGTAAAATGATTTGAGTATGTGCCTTTCTTAGTTGTGAACATTACACGATAAACTAGACAATCAACTTGAAATTATTTCAAAGACGTGTAAAATGAGTAGCGGTATTATGCTAAGAGAGGTGGAGCTAGGTGAAAAACAAATTCATGGTTTGTGATGATTGTCAGGCAGTAAATCTTAAAAGCGTCACGAATAAACTAAAAAAACTTGATCCTGATGCTGAAATAGAGATTGGTTGCCAATCATATTGCGGACCAGGAAGACGTAAAACTTTCGCATTCGTTAATAACCGTCCACTCGCTGCACTCACAGAAGACGAATTAATGGAAAAGGTTGAGAAGCAACTTCAAAAACCACGTGATCCTGAAGAAGAGGAACGTTTAAGAAAGCGAAACGAAGAAAGAAAACGTCGAAAAGAAGAACAAGATCGCAAGTTGAAAGAAAAGTTAGCGAAACGCAAACAACAGTAACGACTTGATATAGATATACAGACCCGTATTCTACATTGAATGCGGGTTTTTTATGTGCTCAAATTGCTGTATATTGCAATGAATCACAACTTCTATGAATAATGTCCGTCATAAATGGGAATAATAGCAATACAATAATAAAAAGAGAGAATTAAAAGGGATGTTTAAAAATGATTACAGTATTATTTGGTGGTGGTCGTGAAAAAGGGAATACGGCCAAGTTGACTGAACAAGTGCTTGAAGGACAAGATTATAGATGGATTCATTTAGAAGACGTAGTCGAAACATCACATGATGATGTCGTGCCAACCGATGAGCAGGTGTGTCAAGAGTATCAACAATTAACAGAACAAATATTAGCAAGTGAAGATGTGATATTGGTATCCCCTGTTAATTGGTATACGATCAGCACAACGATGCAGCACTTTATTGAACAATGGTCTGAAGTGTTAGAGGCCTCTAATGATAAAGCGACGAAATCACGTTTGTCGGATATTAACTTCCGATTGATATTAATCGGTGGTGATAGTCCACGTGTCAAAGCATTGCCTTGTGTGCAACAAGTTGATTATAGCTTGCAATTTTTAGGAGCGCACTTGCAAGATTATTTAATCGGCTATGCAAAGTTACCAGGTGAAATCGATAAGGACACTTATGCGATAAATAAAGCGATTCGATGGAATGAACAATATGCGGCTGAACATGCGTAATGACAAGGATGAAATAAGCCTCACATGAAGTAGAAATGTGGTATAATCAAAGGTATTCTAAAGCATATAAGGAGCGATGAATATGGCGTATGAAGTGAGAAGAGCGACACCCGAAGATGTCATTGGTATTCGCGATGTAGCTACAAAAGCATGGTATAACACGTATTTGAATATATATGCTGCGCGTACCGTTAATGAACTACTCGCTGCTTCATATAATGAGGCACATTTACTTAAAAGATTAGATGAACAATTATTTTTAGTGGCAATAGAAGATGAGACCGTTGTTGGGTTTGCAAACTTTATTCAAGGAAGCGAACTCTATCTTTCTGCTCACTATGTGCGTCCACATTCTCAAAATAAAGGTTATGGCCGTTTATTGTTAGACCAAGGATTAGCACATTATAAAGACCAATATGATGCGATCTATTTAGAAGTTGATACGCACAATGAAAAAGCTGTCACCTTTTATAAAGGTGAAGGCTTTGAAGTGATACGTACATATGAACATGTTATGTATGGCGAGACAATGTCACTTGCATTGATGAAGAAGCAGTTGGCTTAGGTTCTCATAAAGGAGGAATGTCGATTGATAGAAGAAGTATACGTCAATCGCAAGTTGCCAGAAGAAAAGGTATTCAAAGACCCGATACATCGATATATACATGTCCAAGATCAGCTCATATGGGATTTAATCAAAACAAAAGAGTTTCAGCGATTAAGACGCATTAAGCAACTCGGGACATTGAACTTTGCATTTCACACTGCCGAACATAGTCGTTTTGGGCATTCACTCGGTGTATACGAGATTGTAAGACGCATGATTGACGAGACGTTCAGAGGAAGAGCGGAATGGCAAGATAGTGATCGCCCTCTTGCTTTATGCGCAGCGTTGTTGCATGATTTAGGACATGGTCCATTTTCACATAGTTTTGAGAAGATTTTCGGTACAGATCATGAAGCGTATACACAAGCGATTATAACAGGAGACACGGAAGTGAATACTGTACTACGCAGAGTGTCAGATACATTTCCACTAGAAGTAGCGGAAGTAATTAATAAAACACATGACAATAAGTTAGTTATTTCTATGATTTCATCACAAATTGATGCGGATCGTATGGATTATTTACAACGAGATGCGTATTTTACAGGTGTGTCTTACGGGATGTTTGACATGGAGCGTATTTTACGTTTGATGCGGCCATCAGCAGATGAAGTATTGATCAAAGAAAGTGGCATGCATGCGGTGGAAAGCTTTATTATGAGTCGTTACCAAATGTATTGGCAAGTATATTTCCATCCGGTGAGTCGTGGCGGCGAAGTACTGCTGAACAATTGTTTTAAGAGAGCGAAGTACTTGTACGAGCATGGTTATCAATTCCGAACGGCACCACGAGATTTTGTGCCATTTTTTGAACAAAATGTTACGCTTGAATCATATATTAAGCTAGACGAGACGGATGTCGTGTTTTATTTGAAAGAGTGGATGAATGAGACAGATCCTATTTTGACTGATTTGTCACGCCGTTTTATACAACGAGATTTGTTTAAATTTTTACCGTTTGACGGAAGCTATATTACGAAGACGGAACTCATTGATCTTTTTGAAAAGGCAGGGATTGATCCTACCTATTACTTTGTAAGTGATTCTATCTCTGACTTGCCGTACGATTATGACAGACCCGGATCTAATCGCAAGTCAATCCATCTATTGAAACCGAATGGAGACATTCGAGAAATCAGCAGTCAATCACGCATTATTTCAAGTATTACAGGGATTAAACGTCAAGATTATAAACTTTACTACCCGAAAGAGCGGGTGTTGAATATTCAAGATACTCAGTTGAAAGATTCAATCATTAACTTACTCGATGAATTGAAATAATTTGTAAAATCATTATGCAACGATGAATGGAGGTATCTTCGTGACACAGAAAAAAGGTTTTAACTTTAATATTATTAAAAATGATCCATTAGATGGTCATAAAGGAACGAATATCGGTGCTATTAGTTTAGACAACATTGCACCTGTTTTTATCGATATCGATGCGCAAGAGGCGTTTATTGATATCGGCGCAATGCATGCCCGTGCAGATGTTGAAAAAGGCGTAAAGTGGATTGCAGACAAAGAAACAGTAGATGTGGAAGGGGCAAAACCTTACTGGCTTTGTTGGGTAACGACAGAAAGAGGCGAACAAGGTCCCTATTATGCAGGATTAACGGCGGCATATTTACTTGTGAACAAACAAATACGTCGTGGATTCAAAAGTATGCCTGAGCATGTCAATATGATGGACAAGTCGATGAAGCACAAAGTAATCATTGATCAAATTGGTGCAGAGAATAAACGAATCCTTGCGACTTTCTTGAAGACGCATAATGAAGAGATGTGGCATAATTCAAGCGAAGAATTACGTCAGGCATTAGAAAGGATAGAATAAATGAAATGAGTGTGTTGAACGCAAGCTGGAGAGTGACCAGCTTTGCAGATTCACACTTTTTTTATAACAATTGTATGGTATAATGTCTTGTATTATTTTGCAAAGTTAGGTGGATATCACTGTGGAACAACAGGTAGCGATACAAATACATCAAGTTGTTAAGCAAGGCGATACGAAAACGCAATATACGCACAAGACACAGGGTGTGCGTATTCAAAAAAATGCCGAGTTCATTCGTTATGAAGAGACGATTGAAAATACAAACGTCAATGTGACAGTCAAGATGATGAATGACGGTGTTAAAATTATTCGTAAAGGCGATGTTCATATGACATTGCACTTGTTAGAAGGACAGCAAACGACAGCTTTTTATCATATCCCAGAAGGTAAGATGGTGTTTAAGGTACAAACATTACGTGTGTTACACTTTTTAACAGAATCTGGCGGTAAGTTAAAAGTTCATTACAAGTTATATCAAGGTGAAGAGCCAATCGGCACCTATCAATACGAATTGACATATGAGGAGTGTTAGGATGAATATCATCGATCAAGTGAAACAAACATTAATTGAAGAAATTGAAAAAAGCATCAAGAAAGCAGAACTTGCTGAAACAGTTCCAGCGATAAAGGTTGAAATTCCTAAAGACACGCAAAATGGTGATTATTCAACAAATATTGCAATGGTGTTAACGAAAATTGCAAAGCGTAATCCACGTGAGATTGCACAGCTTATCGTTGAGCATTTAGATACCGAAGCGGCGCATGTTCAAAAAATAGACATTGCTGGTCCTGGATTCATTAATTTTTATTTGGATTCAAGTTATTTACATGTTGTCATTGATGATGTGTTAAACAAAGATACACAATATGGGCGTGTAGAAACACCGAAAAATGAAACAGTATTAATCGAATATGTATCAGCAAACCCAACAGGAGACTTGCATATCGGTCACGCGCGTAATGCGGCAGTGGGCGATACTTTGAGTAATATTATGGATGCGGCAGGATATGATGTGACACGTGAATACTATATCAACGATGCTGGGAACCAAATTACGAATCTAGCGAAGTCCATTGAAGCACGTTACTGGCAAAGTTTAGGTAAAGAGATGGAGATGCCAGAAGACGGCTATCACGGAAAAGATATTGTAGGTATTGGTGAAGACTTAGCAAAAACACGTCCTGAGCTTCAAGAGATGTCGGATAGTGAACGTATTGAAATATTCCGTAAACTCGGTGTTGATTATGAAATGCGCAAGCTACGTCAAGATTTGGCAGACTTCAACATTCATTTTGACAATTGGTTTAGTGAAACAAGTCTATATGACAAAGGGGACATTCAAGCAGTTCTTGAAAAAATGAATGAACTTGGCTACACATATGAAAAAGATGGTGCAACATGGTTACGCACAACAGACTTTAAAGATGACAAAGATCGTGTATTAATCAAACAAGATGGTACTTACACATACTTTTTACCAGATATCGCTTATCATTACGATAAAATTCAACGTGGTAATGACAAATTGATCAACCTTTTTGGTGCAGATCATCACGGTTATATCAACCGTCTAAAAGCATCTCTAGAAACATTTGGTGTAGATAGTGAGCGTTTAGAAATTCAAATCATGCAATTAGTTCGTTTGATGCAAGATGGTGTGGAAGTGAAGATGAGTAAGCGTACAGGCAATGCGATCACATTGCGTGAAATTATGGATGAAGTCGGTATTGATGCGGCACGTTATTTCTTAACGATGCGTAGCCCGGATACACACTTTGACTTTGATATGGAGCTTGCAAAAACACAATCACAAGACAATCCTGTTTACTATGCACAATATGCACATGCACGTATTAGTTCTATTTTGCGTCAAGCAGCTGAGCAAGGTTATGAAGTGAAAGCAGGCAGTGATTATAGTGCAATCACTCATGAAAAAGCAATTGAATTATTGAAGAAAGTTGCGGAGTTTGTGACAGTTATTGAAGGTGCAGCAGAAGCAAGAGCGCCACATCGTATTACGAACTATATTCAAGATCTTGCTGCACATTTCCATAAGTTTTACAATGCTGAGAAAGTATTAACAGATGATGTAGTAAAAACACAAGCGCATTTAGCATTAATTGATGCTGTACGTATTACATTACGTAATGCATTAAACCTTGTAGGTGTTTCAGCACCTGAAAGTATGTAGTCAATGTATTAAAAGCTGACATAGATACAGTAGGGGCGCATAGTAGTCATCGCCCCCATACGCATCATAAGTACTGACAAACATCACCTAGCTGTATGTGAGCATAATTGAAAGTATTGATTGATTTTAATAATAGGGGTGTGAAAGTTGAAAATTAAGCATATTATCGTATTAATGATGCTAATGCTTCTTGTAGCTGGGTGTAGCTTCAATGCAAACCAGCCAAATGAAGGGGGCAAATCATCAGGAAAAGTACCAAAACGTATCGTTTCTTTAATGCCAAGTAATACAGAAATTTTGTATGAACTTGGTTTAGGTGACAAGGTGGTAGGAGTATCGACGGTTGATGACTATCCAGAAGATGTAAAAAATAAAGAACAATTCGATGCTATGAACTTGAATAAGGAAGCATTGATTAAAGCACAACCAGATCTTATTGTGGCGCACGAAACACAGAAAGCTTCACAAGGTAAAGTGTTAGAAGGCCTAGAGAAGAGTGGCATTAAAGTTGTTTATATTAAAGATGCAAAGTCATTGAATGAAATGTATCAAACATTCGAACAAGTAGGCGAAGCGACTAGAACCGAAAAAGAAGCGCAAGCACTTGTGAAAGAAACAAAGAAAAATATAAAAAAAGTGATTGAGGATATTCCGAATAAAAAGACAGCACCAAAAGTTTTTGTAGAAATTGCATCGGAACCGGAAATATATACAACTGGAAACGCTACGTTCATGAACGATATGTTGCATCAGTTGAAAGCGAAAAATGTATTTGATGATCAAGAAGGATGGCCGAAAGTTGATAAAGAACAAATCATTAAAAAGAATCCAGATGTCATGTTGGCGACATCCGGTGTAACAACAGCAGACTATCAACAAGCAGTATCTCAACGTGGTGGCTTTGAAGAAGTATCAGCAGTTAAGAAAGACCGTATTAAGGCTTTGAATGATGACTTATTATCACGTCCGGGTCCACGCTTAGATGATGGTATGAAAAAATTGAGAGATGCTATTTATGAGTAATTGTAAATGGAAAGGCTTCATAACCTTGAGTTTATGGAGTCTTTTTTTAATAGGCATCATCAGTTATGCATTATTCAGTCAATTGGATTGGCATCACACACTTACTTCGACATTGATATGGCAGGTGAGATTGCCAAGAGTATTGCTTGCTTTGTTTGCGGGTATGGGATTGACGATAGCAGGACAAATGTATCAATTGATTCTGAATAATCCACTTGCAGATAGCTTCACACTTGGGTTAGCCAATGGTGCCACTTTAGGAGCTGCTATCGCCATTTTTTCAGGATTAACATTCGTATGGGTTGCACCTTTTGCGATTCTTTTCGGCATATTGACGCTTATTTTAGTGATGACTGTTGCACAACTTTTGTCATCTGGTTACCCAACAAGATCGTTAATATTATCTGGAATATTGCTGGGTTCATTGCTCAATGCAGCGCTCTATCTACTTGTACAATTAAATCCAACACGCCTACAAAATATTCTTGGTTATTTATTCGGTGGTTTTTCATCTGCAGAGTATCGTGAAGTCGTCTATGTGTTTGTTACATTGATTGTTGTGTGTGTCTGCTTATTTTTACTGACACCGCAAATTAAGTTGCTACAACTAGATGTACACACCAGTACTTCACTCGGACTGAATGTTCAACGACTCTCGTTAACAGTATTAATGTGTGCAACCATACTCGCAACTGTCATCATCGGATATGTAGGGGTCATCGGGTTTATAGGCATGGTTGTACCACAGTTTATCCAACGAACGATACGTTCAGGATTACTTTATAAAATGGTGATGAATCTGATTGTTGGTGGTAGTGTCATGGTATTAGCAGATGTATTAGGTGCACAACTTTTAGCACCCATTCAACTGCCTGCTAGCATTGTTCTAGCATTATTAGGAATTCCATTAATGTTTTATTTGATGATAGTTGAAGGAAGACGAGTGATTGATTAGTATATAAGCCTAGGAATTTAACAGAAAGTAATGAGGTTAATAGATGGACACATCGCAAATTAAAGCAATTATATTTGATTTAGAAGGTACATTGTTAGATCGTGAAAAATCACGAGAGAAGTTTATAGAGGAACAATACGAAAGGTTTCATGATTACTTTGTACGTGTACAATTTGCAGACTTTCGTAAAAAGTTTATAGAGTTGGATGATGATGAAGACCATGACAAGCCGAATCTATATAAAGAGATTTTGAAGCAATTCAATGTGGATCGTCTCAGTTGGAAAGATTTATTCCGTGATTTTGAAATGCATTTTTATCGCTATGTGTTTCCTTTTTATGATACACATTACACGCTAAAAAAATTGCGTAAGGCAGGATATAAAATTGGTGTCATTGCAAATGGTAAGTCGAAAATCAAGCAATATCGTATTTATGCATTGGGGATAGAAGATTATATTAATCACCTGTCAACGTCGGAAAATGTTGGATTTCGAAAACCACACCCGCGCATATATGAAGATATTATGGAAAAACTTGAAGTGAAGCCACAAGAAGTACTGTATGTTGGCGATGATGCTTTGAACGATGTAGCCCCTGCACATGCGCTAGAGATGACGAGTGTTTGGTATCGTCATGAACATCAAGATGCCGAACTTGCACCATTAGACTCAGAAATGGACTATGAGATTACATCATTGGAACAATTATTAGAGATATTAGACATACCTAGGGAGGTAGAAAGCCATGAAATTATTTAGAACGTCTGATGGAACAGCGATTAATTATCGCTCAATGGGAGATGGTTATCCAATCGTAATGATCCACTCTATTTATATGAATCATACGGTATTTGAAGAGATTGCGCAGCGTTTATCAAGATATTTCCAAGTGATCTTAATGGACATGCGTGGTCATGGTTATTCGGATAAACCACTTAAAATTAGCTTCACACAATTTAGTCAAGATATTAAAGAATTAATGGATTATTTATATATTGAAAGTGCCACAGTTATTGCTAACGAATTAGGAAGTTCGATTGCATTAGATCTAGCTGCACGTCATCCTGAAATGGTGAAAGAATTAATTCTTGTTAATCCAACAGTTCAAGATGACTTATTGCCACACGATCGTTTGTTTAGAAAGTATGCGGCAAAGATTCGTACGTGGGATAAACGAGATCAAGACAAGTTTTTAGAGAATCATTTATATTATTCTAATCGAAAAGTACGTAAATTTTTAAAAAATGTGAACGACTCGGCCTCATTATTAACAGACCATGAAGCGGCAGCAGTAGACAATGCATTTCTTAACACATATGTAGAGTTGCTATTTCCAAATATTCACACACGTACGCTTGTAATATCTGGACAAGCGAATGAAAGAGTCACACCGTTAGAAGCGAAAGATGTATCGGATCAATTGTCTCATGCAACGTTTTCATTGTTTAAACGTTCAGGTGTGTATCCATTTGTTGAAGAGCGTGATCATTTTCTTAAAACGGTCAAATCATTTATGCATAAAACGACAGAAAGCATGGAATTGTAATGCTTTTGTAACATTACTGTTATTTTTTTAATGTATGCGCTATACTGGGCATAGCAAGTTATTTTCAACAGCACTAAAAAGGAGTGTATGTTTCATGGGAAAACACTTGTATGCTTGGTTCTTAACATGTTTAATGGTGTTGAGTTTTACGATAGCACCTGTCTCAGCTGCAGAAGGAAACACCATTGAATCGGTGCAATCCTTACAAAAAGGAGACCAGGTTTTAGAAGGTGTCAAAATAGGACAGAATATGAAGGATGTTTTTCGTAAAAAAGGTAAAGGCATTCATACGAGTGCGGCATTTGGTCATGAACAATATTATGAGTATCACACGGATCAAGGTTTATTGCGTATTACAGCAAGTCATAAAAAAGCTTTAGCCAAAGTAATTCGTATCTCCATGACTTATGACAAGCTTCAAGGTCCTACCTATCAAGAAGTACGAAAATATGTGAGTGATACAGCAATTCAACGTGCACACTATAATAAAGTAACAGGTAATACGGGATATATTTCAGACGATAAATATTCCTATCAATTTGCAACAGAACATCCAAAAGATAAAACTTTAAAATTATATCGTATAGACATAGAAGCTTAACTGCTGTAATGATGTATATGACTTTGCACATCGACTGGTTCTGTTAAAACCCAAATGAATAGTTCTCAACTTGGGATTCCGTGAGAATTGAAAATCAATTGAAGTGTTATAAATTGTTAATTGTGCGGAATATGCGCTTGCCTTTTTGTGTAAGAGCAATGTAAGATGGAGGCTTTTGATGAGAGAGAATGATCGTGAATTATTGAAACGTGTGGAAGCGTATTTATCAGATCAAGGTGTTTCACCGAATGTCATTAGTGATATCAAAGAAATTCTACGGAGAGACATTCAAAAATCCGAACAAAAAAATATCGACTATACAGCTTATAGACAAAAATCCACAGCTGAAATTCTTTTGACGATACAAAAGAATCTATTTATTATGCACTTTAATCCGGTCGTATTTTTTGTGATTAATTTTATTATGATTGCTTATTTGTACAATAAACAACTCGTGCCGTTTGGAGCTGTTACCGGTTTGTTTGTTGTATATGTATTCGTTATTTTGCCTATCTCTATACTGATCTATTATAGAGTACGGAATAAAAATTATCTCTATCATAATCAATCGGAACGTTATTTAGGTGTGTTACTTGCAGTCGGCGCATTTGTATTGATGCTTATGCATACGTTTGATGTTACTTTAGGCATTCATGTTGTCACGCACTATGCACACATGGTTGTTGCAATTGCAGGGATGATTATTACGATGTATGGATTGTATCGTCAACATTATGAGTATACGGGCATTGGCTTATTATTACTTCAGAAAACTATTGATATTATTGTCCCGGACGCACAGATTGCACAATATTTGTCTATTACATTATGGATTATGTTACTCGTAATGATTATTATCTATACGATTGATTTATCATCAAACAAAGAGCGACGCTGAATAAAAGAAGAACGTCATATATTGAAAAGTATTTTTCAATATATGACGTTCTTTTAATGTGGTTTAATATTTGATTCTTTAATCTTCGTGTTTACTTGATCTAAAAGTGTATCAATCTTTTGACGTTGGTTATCATCAACTAAGATTAGGACAGTACGTTCGTCTTGTTCGTTACGTCGTTTATTAAAGTAACCATCTTGAGAAAGGTTCTTTACTGCCTTCACAACTTGTGGTTGCTTATAGTTGAGATTGTTAATAATGTCTTTTAAAAAGTATTCAGGTTCAACAGTATGACTTAAATGTGTAAGAACTGCAAATTCTTCAAAAGTCATATGAAATTCTTTTTTAATCATCGTTTTCAATTTATCAGCATAAGTTACCATGGATAAAAGTTCAAAACAATTTTTAATTTTTGATACAGTCATTGCAATAGCCTCCTAAATAATACATCGATAAAAACTGCTTCACTTATACAATCGAGTGCATGCATAATACGTAGTGTATTGTCGGTATAACATCGTGCGGAAAGGTAATATCTGTCTCCCTTGACTTAGGTGGCTAAAGATTCAAAGTCTTCGTCCCTCACATTACTTCAATAATTTAACGTATGAACGTAATGATGCACAAAGATATACATCTACTACATATTATAGCAAATACATTTTGCTCATATTCATCACGTAAGTTAAACCTACAAGATGATAGATGATGTCCGGTAAAAATATCTGTTATTTTGAGTATTGTAAATGAATGTAAAATAATGTGCTTAGTAATGAAAGAGGTGTTGCTCTGAAAGAAGTTAGATGAAAGGTCTATATAACAAATTTGGATGCAGTCAAACTGTTATATTCATACAAGCATATTTGTGTGTGATTGCAATAACAATAAGAAACAGCAAAAGCGTATAGACACTACTTAATTTTTAATACTGTTTCATTAGGATTTCGGACAATTTTTTCACCAGCAAATATCCCACTTTTAATTGTAAGTTGCTTATTCATTTTATCATAATCTATTATACGTTTAACATATTTCCCATTTTTATGAATTACAACATAATTTTTATGGAATAAAATATCAGAAGGTAATATCATCTTTGGTTCCCCTAAATAAATGATAAATTGTGTGCCGATTGGATACTTTTTATTCAACTTAATACGCACTTGATAGTGTGGAGTTTGATAGTTTGAAATGGAAGAATTAGATGGGGCTAATACAGACGTAATGTGACCTTGAGCCAATTTGTGTGTTGCTTTTTGTTCCAACTTGACGGTGCGATTTGTTCCTAATTTTGAATAGAGATCTTCAGGTAAATTTAACAAAATACTTTGTGTCTTTGATTGTATTTCTAATATGATAGAATCTTTTTTAGTCGGCACAATTTCATGCAAACGCACGATTCCTTGAACAGGTGTTTGTATGGTTGTATATAGTTTTGTTTTAAGTTTTACAAGTTCATGTAAACTCGTATAAGCTTGTTGCGTATTTGTCACTTGCTTTGTAAAAGCAGATAAAGCGTTGATTTCTGGTACTATGAGGGGATTATAGTATGTGAGAAGAGGAGAATCTTTGGATAGTAATTGTCCATCTTTGACGTGTATTTCTTGTATTTGACCAAAATCTGGTTGATATCGCACGGGATAGTAATAGTCTGATTGCACAATGCCTGTGGTTTGATAAGGTTGAGTGAGTCGTGCTTCTATGGTTTGTATAGGCGATCGTGTCATATATTGTACGATAAGAATGGTAATACATATTATTGTACACACGGTAAGAATACCAAAAGCAAAAAGGATATGTTTAGTTTTTTTAGTCATAATGAACACCTCATTTTTGTAAGTTAGGTTCATTATACAAATCCCCCTTTAATAAGCAAGTTGCGTTAATTCAATAATGGCAAAGTGTAAAGGGGGATATTTTGAGTATTATTGTTAAGTTATATAAAGGATGCTATGCAAATTGAATGAGTGTAACAGCAAGTATGATTACAATCAGTCCGAAAAGACGCTGTTGACTTATTTTACGTGCTGGGATACCAAGCAAACCAAAATGATCGATAGCAAGGCTTGTGATAATTTGTCCAATCATAACAGCAACCAATGTATAAGTGACACCGATTTGTGCTGTCAGTACAATAATTGTTGTAACAAATATCACACCTAATGCGCCACCAATAAACACCCACCATTTAAGTGGGCCATAAGTCTCGTGTGTACGTGTGATGTGAAAACGGCGATGAAAAACAGTTGTAATCACTAAGAGTGTAAGTGTACCAACAGAGAAAGAAATCAGTGATGCAAAAATAGGGGATCCAACTGCCTGACCAAGCGCACTATTCGTGGCCGCTTGTATCGGAGGGGCACACCCGAAAATCAATCCAATGATTATCCAAAACACCAGCGAACGGTCGGATTGTTTATACATAGCGTGACGTCGTTGCAAGTTCATTAAAATGATCCCCAAAAGAAGTAGTAATAAGCCAATACCTTTCACAATTGTAAAGGGCTGAGGTGTAACATAAAACCAGCCAAAGGTATCAATTAAACATCCCATAAAGATTTGCCCTGTGATGGTTGTGATGACGGTTAATGACGCACCTATCTTTGGTAATAACAATAAATTCCCAGTTAGAAATAAGACCCCCATCACACCGCCGATAAACCATGTTTCATTGATTGTCACTGTGTTCCAATAACTTGATGTGAACGCATATGGATGTAAAACTGCGGTAAGGAAGATGAGGCAGAGTGTTCCAACAAAAAAAGAAATGGTCGAAGCATAAAAGGTTGATTGCGTATAATGACTGAGTCTTGTGTTGATAGAAGTTTGAAATGGAACAACAGCGCCAGCAAGGAGTCCAAGTAAAATAAACGATAATAACATGTTGATGCATCCTTTTAATGAATTTCTCAATTAGTATTATTATACAATTATTTCAAAAATATGTAACAAAATTTTGGCTTGTAAGATATGATAGGTATTGATATGCTGTGACAAGCATACATAATAGTAATACATCTTAGAATCGTCTCCAAAAATGATCATGGAAAAGGGCGCTTATGTCCGAACTTCATAAGTGTGGTGATATAAATGGCAAAACATGAAGTGGTACGTGTATTAGACGACCAAATGTTTTTTGTAAATGTAAAAAGTACGACCGAGCTAGGTGTTGGACAATATGTGGAAGTATTAAATACTTCAAAATCGTATAAAACTTTGGCGAGAGTTCTAGAAGTTTATGACAAATATGCGATTTGTGAAAAACTTGGTAGACGAAAGGTCTTTTATGCGGACGAAGTACGATTTAGATCTCGTTACGATTGATAAAAAAAGCGCAGCGGAGCACAAAAGTGTGCTTTACTGCGCTTTTTTCAGTTAGAAGAGTACGGTGATCGTTTTATCGATTAATTGTGCGGTTTTTGCATGTGTTACTTGCAGGGCAGGTGAGGGCAGGTGTGGAGAGAATATTAAGTTTCACAAGGTTATCTGCTTGTGCTGCTGCAAGTTCTTTGTCGATGTTTAGTTTAATGTTTGGTAATGATAATCGAACGCGTTTTTGTTGCAGTGTGTCGAATGTGATATCCAGAGTTTTACTGTTCATAAAAATAATCTCCTTTACATTGAAATAATGGATGTCTTTACAACTTCAACTTGGTCATAATGTTCTCCAGTTAAAGTTTCGATAATTGTGGCAAAACGACGTAAATCATCATTTGTTGCATCTGGGTTGAGTTGATTGATTTTACGTGTGACCTTACTTGTTTTGCCTTCTGGCGTAATGATATTTTGCGTCAAGATAAGAGAAACTTGTTTTGTATTCATGACTGTAACCTCCTTTCAATCTATATATCGAAATGTTTATGAAAAAAGGACATAAAAATTTGTGAAAAAGTGATATTTTTTTGTAACCGAATACATACTTGATACATAAGTATTGATAGATTTTTCAGAACAGAGCAACCACTTATATTTTCAAATGGGATAAGAATAAATGCTTTAATGTTACATAAATATATTATATGATTATATAAGGAACATGTATGTGGGGTGATAATGATGAAATGTGTGAATCCGATTACGAATTGTGAAGATATACAGAAGATGTATACGTTTCTAAAAACACAGTCGCAAAGAGATTATTTACTGTTTAAGTTTGCCATTCATACGGGTATTAAGTTGAATGAACTACTCAATTTGACAGTTTCAGATGTGATGAAAAATCAATATGAAGTGATCGCGCACTGGGAAGTATGTGGCTCTCATGAAATACAAGTCGTATTACCAGAAACATTACGACAAGAAATGAAACATTACATTGAATTGGAAAAGCTAGCTGCTCATGATTTATTGTTTCAATCTAAAAGAACGAAAAAAGGATTGAGCCGTCAACAAGCATACCGCATCGTACATGCTGCCGCTCAAGGTGCAGGTATTCCCCATGTAGGGTTGACAACATTACGAAAAACATTTGCTTATCATACATATCGTTCGGGTGTCTCTGTCTCAATTATCCAAAAATATTTGGGGCATCAAACGGCACAGGAAACGAGAAAATTTATTGGTGTGCCGAAAGAGGGCGCACATACGATGATTGCACTTAATTTATAAAGAAAAAGGAGGCATGGTTATGCTGATTGGTTTACTCATCACGTTATTAATCGTGATGCTACTTTTAATCGTGATGATGAAATGGCAAACGAAGCAATTACCAGGATACATCGCATTGTTTGCACCAATAATTGCTTCTGGGGTGTTTCTCTATCACATTCCCAAAGTATGGCGTCAACATTATGTCACTGAAATATATCAGTGGCTACCAGCGTATGATATTAACTTAGTATTACGATTAGATGGTTTGAGTTTGTTCTTCGGACTACTTATCTCTCTGATTGGTGTGGCGGTATTCTTCTATGCGACACAGTATCTATCTTATGAACACGATGATTTACCTCGATTTTTTACCTATCTTATATTATTTATGTTTAGCATGATCGGAATTGTTTTATCTAACAATACAATCATATTATATGTTTTCTGGGAGTTAACCAGTATTTCATCATTTTTACTCATCAGCTATTGGTATGATCGTTCAGAAAGTCAAAATGGTGCGATGACATCATTTATGGTTACAGTGTTTGGTGGTCTAGCCATGTTTGTCGGTTTTATGATGTTATACGTGGTGACAGGAACGAACACGATAACAAAACAAATCGCGATGCGTGAAGAGATTGCAGCGCATCCACTCTTTATGCCAATAATTGTTTTGATGTTGTTAGGTGCTTTTACAAAATCAGCGCAATTTCCGTTTCATTTTTGGTTGCCGAAAGCGATGGCAGCACCGACACCAGTCAGTGCTTATCTACATTCAGCAACAATGGTTAAGGCGGGTATTTTCTTGTTGATGCGCTTTACACCAATACTTGGGTATAGTGATTTTTATACGTACAGTGTGACATTTGTTGGTTTGATTACGATGATTTACGGTTCTTATACAGCAATCCGTCAAAGTGATTTGAAAGGGATTCTCGCTTATTCTACAATCAGTCAACTCGGTATGATTATGTCGATGGTCGGTTTAGGTGGTGGTATCGCTAAAGCAACTGATAGTGCAATACTCGAAACATATGCTTATATCATGTTTGCAGCGATTTTCCACTTGTTTAACCATGCTTTGTTTAAGGCGACACTCTTTATGGGAGTAGGGTTAATCGACCACGAAATGGGCACACGTGATATTCGTTATTTAGGTGGGTTGCGACGCTATTTACCATTGACGATGGTTGCGATGTTCGCAGCATCTTTATCAATGGCAGGTGTTCCACTTTTAAATGGCTTTATTAGTAAAGAAATGTTTTTTGAAGGTTTGATTCATGCAAGTGAACTGAGTGCATTCAATCAAATTTTGACAGCTATCATTATTGCAATTGGCTTTATTGCAAGTATTTTTACATTTATTTATGCATTAAATATGATTAAAGTAACTTTCTTTGGAGAAGTGCAAGGCAAGCAGCATGTTCACGAACCGAAATGTTTCATTGTGCCAGCCGTAGTTTTAGCGCTCTTGTTACCGGTTGTATTCTTCATACCAGACTGGATAGGGACGAAGCTGATTCAACCTGCATTCTCGAGCGTTGTTGCAAATTCAGAAACTGCCGCCATGGCACCACATCTTGCAGCTTGGCATGGCTTCAATATACCTCTGATGATGAGTCTAGCGGTAATTGTGATTGGGACAGTTGTTGTATTACGTGTTGATTTGAAGCAATATTTGATAACAAAACCTGAAAAATGGACGATTCCTAAAATATTAGAACGTTCAGGTCAGTCGGTAGAATCATATTCAGGTTGGGGCTTACGTGCATTGATGAATAACCGATTGAACTATTATATTGTGGTTACATTTATCTTTTATTTTGCGATCAACTTATATGGGTTATATCGTGTCGGTGTGCCAGAACTGTACCGCATTGAGGTGACTGACTATCATCTCTTTCATGTGTTGTTACTTTTGACGATTATTTTAATAGGAATCGCATTGATTTTTATTCGTCAGCGATTAACGATGGTCATTTTAACTGGAGGTATTGGATATGCCGTTGCATTGTTCTTTATCTTAATGCGTGCACCAGACTTGGCACTGACACAACTTGTGACGGAGACAATTACGACGGTGCTCTTTATCGTCAGTTTCTCACGACTTCCGAATATTCCACGTGGACAATTTAATTTGAAGCGGGAAACTGTAAAAATTACGATATCATTGATGACAGCCATTACAGTAGTTGGCCTTGTTTTTGTGATTCAACAGGCAGATGCGTTAGAAACGATCTCTGTTTATTACCATGATGCCTATGAAAAATCTGGAGGCAAAAATATTGTTAATGCAATTCTTGGTGACTTCCGTGCACTTGATACGATGGCAGAAGGCATTGTGCTCGTGATCGCCGGTTTCGGTATTTATACATTACTAAACTATAAAGATAGGAGAGGTCAAGATGAAAGAGAATGATTTAGTTTTGAAGACAGTGACACATGTGGTTGTATTTATCATTTTAACTTTTGGCTTCTACCTGTTTTTTGCCGGTCACAATAATCCGGGGGGCGGTTTTATCGCTGGATTAGTTCTTAGCTCGGCATTTATCTTAATGTTTTTAGCTTATGATGTTGCGCAAGTCTTGGAGTCACTGCCTATTGATTTTCGCTTAATCAGCCTTGTCGGAGCACTAACAGCAATAGGGACAGCGATAGCTCCTGTTTTCTTTGGTAAAAATGTACTATATCAACATGATTGGTATGTGGCTTTCCCTTATTTTGGAGAGGTGCATTTATCGACAATCACGCTGTTTGAATTTGGTATTTTACTTATCGTTGTCGGTACAGTAGTGACAACAATCTTATCATTAAGTGGAGGGCGATCATGAATATTATCTTACTTATCGTTATCGGCTTTTTAGTATTCATTGGCACTTATATGGTGCTCTCTCGCAACTTAATACGAATTGTCATTGGCATAGCGATCTACACATATGCCGGCAACATTATTATTATGAGTATGGGTGAATATACAGTTGATAAAAAGGAACCATTGATTGTATCAGGATATGAGAATTATGTTGATCCATTATTACAAGCAATCGTCTTAACAGCGATTGTCATTGGTTTTGCGATTACCGCCTTTTTACTTGTACTTGTGTATCGTACTTTTAAAGTAACGAAAGAACATGAGATTGATGTGTTGACGCGAGGTGAAGATGATGAATGATAACTTACTAGCCTTACCGCTTCTCATACCACTTGTCGGAGCATTATTAGTTGGCTTATTTAACAAACAATTGAAGCTAGCGCGTCGTTTTTCACTGCTTGTGTTATTTTCTGGATTTGTCGTGTCATTGTATATGCTGGTTTATGTGATGCGCCATCAACCTATCGTGCTAGATTTCTCAGGATGGCCAGCACCATTTGGTATCCAATATGTCGGAGATGCTTTGAGCTTACTCCTTGTGACGACAACCTTTTTCGTTGTCTGGTCCATCGTGATGTTCGGATTTGGACGTGGGGAAAAACGTGCCAGTCGCTATTATTTACCGACATTTATTCTGTTCTTAACGACAGGTGTTATCGGTTCATTTTTAACATCTGACGTGTTCCATCTGTATGTCATGTTTGAGATTATGTTACTTGCGTCATTCGTATTAGTCACACTCGGTCAATCTGTTGAACAGCTGCGTGCGAGCATTATATATGTTGTATTGAATGTGATTGGTTCATGGATTTTCTTAGTAGGAATTAGCTTGTTGTATCGACAAGTAGGCACGCTGAACTTTACGCATATTGCGATACGTATTCAAGAGATGGATGATCCAACCGCAATTCATCTTGTTGCGATGTCATTCATTGTAGCGTTTGGGTCTAAAGCAGCATTAGTATTGTTTATGTGGTTACCGAAAGCATATGCCGTGTTGAACACAGAACTTGCAGCGCTGTTCGCATCACTGATGACCAAAGTAGGTGCTTATGCGCTGATTCGTTTCTTCACGTTAATCTTTAACCAAAGTGGCGATATTGTTGAACCGTTACTTGTCTTTATGTCCTGTGTAACGATGGTAATTGGTGCAGTTGGTACAATCGCATATAAAGATATTAAGAAAATAGCAGCTTACCAAGTTATTTTATCGATTGGTTTCGTAATATTTGGTTTAGGAACGAATACCGTAGAAGGTATTAACGGGGCAATTTTTTATCTTATGAATGACATGGTTGTGAAGGCATTACTATTCCTAGTCATTGGAATTATTGTTTATACAACAGGATATCGTCAGTATCGTCATCTCAAAGGACTCGCAAAGAAAGAACCATGGCTTGGTGTTGCATTTGTCGTGGTCACTTTAGCAATTGGTGGTGTACCGCCATTCAGTGGATTTCCCGGGAAATTATTAATTTTTCTAGGTGCAGTAGAGCATCAGCATTATATTGGATTAACATTGATGATTATCACAAGTTTAATCGCGATGTTTAGTCTTTTCCGTGTCTTCTTCCATATGTATACAGGTAACGAAGTAAAAGGTGCAGTGATTGAATACAAACCAATCAAACCTGTTCGCAAACATATCATTCTGTTTTTAACAACAGTGACTTTATTATTGGGCTTGATGGCACCAGCCATTATCCAAGTGACAGACTTAGCCACGAAGATGAACATGGATGTACAAACGTATGAAGAAATGGTTAATCCTGACTTACGAGGGGGTCATTAAATGAGACAAGTTGGCTTGAATATGATGATCGCTATCTTATGGGTGCTATTTCAAGATGAAGATGCCTTTCGTTTTCCTACATTTTTCTTCGGCTATCTGATTGGATTAATTGTCATCTATTTGTTGCATAAGTTTTTTGGACAAGAATTCTACCCGAAAAAAATCTGGGTATCATTCAAGTTTTTGATGATTTATTTATATCAATTGTTCACATCGACTTTTTCAATTGCGAATTATGTGTTATTTCGTACGAATAAAATGGCACCAGGATTAGTGCGTTATGAAACAAAACTAGAATCGGATTGGGCGATTACATTCTTGACGATTATGATTATTATTACGCCAGGATCAACGATTATTAGAGTTAATCGAGATCCCAATATATTTTTAATTCACGCAATTGATTTAACAGATAAAGAACGTAAAAGCTTATTGAAGAGCATTAAACAATATGAAGCACTTATTTTGGAGGTGACGAAATGATTTCAGCATGGACAGAATTTTTCTTATCATCTGCACTTGTTTTATTTGCAGTATCATTAGTCGTAGCATTGTTTCGTCTTATTAAAGGTCCTACAACTGCAGATAGAGTCGTTGCCTTCGATGCAATCAGTGCAATTGTCATGTGTATTGTAGGGGTGCTTAGTGTGTTATTTGGGACAGTTTCTTTCTTAGACTCAGTTCTTTTAATTGCGATTATTTCGTTCTTGAGTTCCATAACGATTTCTCGCTTTATCGAAGGGGGGAATGTGTTCAATGGCAACAATAAACGAAATTTTTAAGTTAGTTGCAGCAATTATGGTATTTGCAGGGAGTTTAATCGCCTTGATTAGCGCCATTGGTGTCGTACGATTTAGAGACGTATTTTTACGTATTCATGCAGCAACAAAAGCATCGACAGCAGCAGTGTTGCTAACGCTCGTAGGAGTTTTTATTTACTTTATCTTCGCACAAGGTTATGTCGGTGTACGCACATTACTCGCACTTGTATTCATTAACATCACTTCTCCCGTTGGCGGACATCTCGTGTCTCGTGCTGCCTATCGAACAGGGGCATACATGTATCAAAAAGATGCAAACTCAGGGGATGCAGACTTGAATGAAGATGATATTGACGAAGAAAAGAAACGTCAATTGCGTATTGAAAAACGTGTCAAACGACGAAAAAAAGTCTATTCTCGATTGGATAAATAATAAGATAGTATCAACGAGGTTGTGAAAGAAGCGTTTAGAGTTTGAGCAGAACCCGAACGGCGACCAAAATCACGTCAGTTCTATCGAAAGGTTTACTTCTGGAACGCTGTATATGGCTTTCTCAGAACGCAACATAAAAGAAGCACATGTCATATTTGCGTGACATGTGCTTCTTTTATGTTATTCATTATTTTTAACCATGCTTTGGTGGATTGTATCGATATTGCTTTCCATCATTTTATAGTATGAATCTCCATCAGTGCCTTTTTTACCAATAGAGTCAGTATAAACAGTACCAAAGATTTTGGCATTTGTTTCTTCTCCGAGACTCTTCATACTCTTATCGCTAACACTTGTCTCAAGAAGTAGATTTGTAATGTGGTGTTGCTTCACAAAATCAATGGCTTGTTTCATTTGTTGGGGTGTTCCTTGGCTCTCTGTGTTGATTTCCCAAATGTAACCAGGTGTAATGTCATATTGTTGTGCGAAGTATTTGAAAGCACCTTCACTCGTAATCATGGCACGCTGTTCTTTAGGAATATCATTGAACTTGTCTTGACTCTTATCACTAAGTGCTTCTAATTTCTTAATGTAAGTATCACCGTGTTTCATATAGTGATCTTTATGTTTCTCATCTGCCTTGATGAGTGCTTGTTGAATGTTTTTAGCATATTGAACGCCGTTTTTAATACTAAGCCAAGCGTGTGGATCTATCATATCTTCTGATTTGTTACCTTGCTTCAAGTAGATAGGTTTGACTGATTTTGAAGCACGTACGACAGATTGATCATCTAATGATTTGTCAGCTTGTTTTAATGCCTTTTTAAACCAGCCGTTGCCACTTTCTAAATTGAAACCGTTGTATACAACAACATCAGCATCTGTTAGCGCTTGGATATCTTTTGGTTTTACTTCATATTCATGTGGGTCTTGACCGATAGGCACAATACTGTGAACTTCAGCTTTGTCTCCCGCTACATTTTTTACCATATCAGCTAGAATAGAATTTGTTGCCACAACCTTCACTTTATCATGAGATGATTGGTTGTTAAAACTACATGCAGTTAATAAAAGTGCAATGATGCATAGTGTAAGTATTCGTTTAATCATGTTGTTTGATACGCTCCTTTGTGATTAGATTGAATAAATTTTGCTATGATGAATGTGGCTACATATAGCAATGTTGCGATTAATACAATAACAGCACCACTTGGTAAGTTGAATATGAAGCTCAAGTAAATACCAACTGTGGCACTGATGACACTGAATAAACAAGATGTCACCATCATTGTTGAAAGCTTATTTGTGATGAGATAGGCGGTTGATGCAGGTGTGACAAGTAATGCAACGACGAGAATCACGCCGACTGTTTGCACGCTTGCTACAATCACAAGGGCCAATAGTAGCATCACGAAGTAATGAAGCATTGTCGTATTCAAACCACTCATACGGCTAAAAACAGGGTCGAGTGTTGAAACTTTCAACGGACGATATAGGATAACAATCAGTGAAACGACAATGATGCTGACAAATAGAGTAGTATAGAATGCAGATTGTGTAATCGCCAAAATATTACCGAATAAAATATGATATAGGTCTGTTGCGCTATGAATGACGCTGATCAGAATAATCCCTGATGCTAAAAATGCTGTAAAAGTAATTCCGATGGCAGCATCTTTTTTCGTTTTAGAACGATCAGAGATATAGCCAATCAGAATACTACTCAACATCCCGGTGATGAGCGCTCCGATGAACATTGGAATGTTGAATAGAAAAGACAATGCAACACCCGGCAATACAGCGTGACTCATCGCATCACCCATGAGAGATAAACCGCGAAGAATGATGATGCAACCGACTACACCGCATACGATACCAACGAGTATAGCGGTCAACATAGCACGTGACAAAAACTGATACTCAAAGAGATGTTGGACGAACGACATGATGTGTAGACTCCTTTCTATGTTGTGTACGTTTGTCTGAATCTGTCATCGGTTGTTGGCTTAAAAATACAGATTCGATATGCTCAGGTTTCAAAGCTTCTGCACTTTCACCGAAAAATTGTACGGATTGATTCAATAGTAAAATACGATCAAAATATTGTGTCGCTGTCGCCAAATCATGATGAACGATGAGAATAAGCTTTCCTTGTGCTTTTAGTGCTTCTAATTTTTCTAAAATAATTGCTTCACTTTTAAAATCAATGCCAACGAAAGGTTCATCTAAAAGATATATTTGGCTTTCAGACATGAGTGCACGTGCAATAAACACTCGCTGTAACTGACCACCACTCAAAGCGTTGAGTGGGCGTTTTCGCAATTCATAGAGAGAGAGTTCATGTAGAAGCGCATCACGTCGCTGTTTCATTTCTTTAGGTATTCGTTTGAACCAGCCCGCATCGTGATAACAACCTGACAACACCAAATCTTCAACATTAATAGGAAATTCCAAATCAAGTTGAGACTTTTGTGGAATATAAGTAATATCTGTTAAACAGTGTTTGATCGGTTGTTGATTGAGCGTGATCGTACCATCTGCTGGAAGTTCCCCAATAATGGATTTGATGAGTGATGACTTTCCGCTACCATTGGGTCCCATGATCCCGATCAATTCTCCACGAAGCGGGAGTTGTAAAGTAATATCTTTTAAAATGTGTTTGCGACCTAAATACAATTCTAAGTTATTTATTGAAAGCATTTTTTCACCTTCTTAATAAAACTTTAGGTTTACCTAACTAATTTATATTATATACTGAAGATTTCTATTGTCAATCTATTTCATGATACAATATAAATAATATATACAAGAGGTGAAGGTATGTTATCGGAAGAAAAGGAAGACTATCTCAAAGCAATATTGGCTCATGATGGTGTGAAAACATACGTATCAAACAAAACACTTTCACAGTTTTTGAATATTAAACCTCCATCAGTGAGTGAGATGTTAGGACGATTGGAAAAAGGGGGATATGTTGAAATCATACCGTATAAAGGTGTGAAGTTATCGCCACTTGGTCTGCGTTTTACATTAGATGTCATTAAACGTCATCGTTTGATCGAGTTATTTTTAATAGAAGTGTTAGGTTATACGTGGGAAGAAGTACATGCGGAAGCAGAAGTCTTAGAGCACCGTGTCTCACCATTATTTGTTGACCGGTTAGATGCACTATTAAACTACCCAGAAACATGCCCGCATGGTGGTGTCATCCCAAGAGATGAGTCGTTTGAAGAGTATTATCGTACATCGTTACTAGAGTATGACGAAAGGGATACCGTAGTCATTCGACGTGTACGTGATAAAACGGACTTACTTGTCTATTTATCGAGTAAAGGGATGTCTATTGGGGATACTGTGACAATAAAGTGCAAAGATGAGACAAATCAATTGTTAGAAATGCAAACGAACGAAGAAGCTGTTATTTTGAGCTATTCTAATGCAATGGTAATCTTTGGAGAAAGAGCATAATATAAAATGCGTATATAAGACAGTGAGTGTTGCGCAATGTCTTATATACGCATTTTTATGTTCAAATTAGGTGATGACTGAAATTAACGAGAATGTGTAAGGACCTGAAAAGAGTTGGTCAAATAAAAAGTAGAGCGTTGCACAGTTCAAAATAATCCAAAGCATTGAAAAGACGATAGTCGGGACATGCGTCATATTACGCAATGCTGTCCCATCCCAGTTTGGTTGTGGACGCGCAAATGTCAGTTGAACAATCGTAATCGTCGATTGTATCACTTCGCCTAGCAAAGTACCGAGTAACCAATGGTAAACAAGGAAGTAAATCATGGAATAGTTATGTAGATTTTCAGACTGTAATCCTAAATAAATGATGAGACATAACAGCACCATGATAATGATTGGTGCAACTTTTCTTGATGTGATGTAGGTAAAATAAAGAAAGATACCGACATATAACAAAATAAAAATGACACCTTGCCCTTTACTTTGCATAATTAAGCCAATGCTAAGCATCAGGGGTGGCATAATATAGCCGCCAATTGTTGTAAATATTTGGCCGAGACGATGTTCGCTCTGAGTAACTGCATAACCTTGTTGTCCCGTTTGTTGACGTTCTTTTCGTGTCATCACGACTACGAAGTCTACAACACGACCACCACTCAAACGATTGAAGAATACGTGACCGAATTCGTGTGTGAGTACAGGAATGTAATTGAGTGCAATACTCAGCATGGATAAGATAGGATGTTTACGGTAATAGTAACTTAACAAATAGATACTAGTGATCGTTCAAAGTAGTATGCTAGATATAGGGATAGGTGAAATAAGCCATGTCTGTTCACTCATATGTCGCATTCCTTTCTAAATAATTGATGCATGAAACCAAGTATACCGCTAAGCAAGTTATTTTAGTACCGACTTAGGACTTATATTGTAATAAATGTTTAATAGGAGTAGGGCTTCATATATTATATCTCGGCCCTGTTGCATAAAGTATGTAAAAGTATAGCATAGAAATAACATGCTATCCTAAATGATTCGTATGAAGATGAATTTTTTTGTATTACATGGTAAAGTGAATTCAATATGAAAGAAAATAAAAGAGAGGAGGATTGTTGATGCATTTATCAACGCCTTCAACTAACCAATCAACATCTACATATCAACCTTATAAACCGGGAGCACAAGTAAATATTTTAGGGGTTCCGTTTGATCCTGTGACGATGTCAGACATGAGACAAGTAATTTTAACATATAGTCGTACACGAACAACGCATAATTTATTTATTGTGACAGCCAATCCTGAAATTGTACATTATGCAGCTGAAACCCCATCATACAAAAAATTGATTCGTAATGCCGATTACATCATCCCTGATGGAACAGGTGTTGTAAAAGCTGCCAAATGGTTAGGCACACCATTACCGGAACGTGTACCAGGTATAGAAGTGATGGAAAAGTGTTTGGAGATTGCACAACAGGAAGGATTGCGTGTGTTCTTGTTAGGTGCGACGGATGAAGTGGTAAAGGGAGCGGTACTAAACATTCAAAATAAATATCCTAATAGCGAAGTAAAAGGGCATCATGGATTTGCACCTTTAGATGATACGTCAGTAGTAGATGAAATACGTGCATTCCAGCCTGACTTTGTTTTTGTAGGGATGGGCTACCCGAAACAAGAACAATGGATTCAACAGCATCGCAATCACTTTGAACATACGTTGATGATGGGTGTAGGGGGATCGATTGATGTTTTCAGTGGTACAGTGAAACGAGCACCACGTATATGGCGTCAACTCAACTTGGAATGGCTTTATCGTATTTTAAAAGATGTGAAACGTATCAAACGATCTCACAGAATTCCTAAGTTTGTTTGGGCAGTTTTAAAGCAAAAAATGAAAAAGTAAATATCTTGATATCAATCACTATAAAAACGCTGTGATAGCGACAATGACTATCACAGCGTTGAACTTTATTTAACGATGAAGCGATTTTCATCAAGTTGTTGTCTGAATGCTTTTTGTTCCTGAGCCGATTTCTTTTTGAAGTCTTTGAGAAATGTCTCATATTGTGGTAGTACTTCGTCGACAGTTCCTACCGCTTTAAGGCGACCAGCTTCAATCCATGCAATTTTATTACAGAACTCTCGCACTTGACTGAGGTTGTGACTGACGAAGAAAATTGTTTTTTCAGCTTCTTTAAATTCATATATTTTATTCAAGCTTTTTTGAGTAAATGTTTGGTCACCGACTGATAAAGCTTCGTCGATAACAAGTATTTCAGGATCAACAGTTACACTGATAGAGAAACCGAGCTTTGAGCGCATCCCACTTGAATACTTTTTAACAGGTTGATAAATAAATTCACCGAGTTCACTAAATTCAACAACTTTGGGTGTGAGTTCTTTAATTTGTTTTTTAGTAAATCCCATACACAACATTTTGAACTCAATATTTTCCATCCCAGTTAAGTTGCCATTAAGTCCAGCATTAATCGCAATAACATTTACTTGACCATTGCGAGTTATAGTGCCTTTAGTTGCTGAAAGTGATCCGCCGATAATATTGCTGAGCGTAGATTTTCCTGAACCATTAATCCCAACAAGTCCGATAACATCACCTGCATACGCATTAAACGTAATATCTTTGAGTGCGTAAAATGTTTTATTTTTATTTCTTGGTAATAAGGCATCTTTGATACGTTCTTTATTGTTACGATAGATGCGGTATTCCTTTGTAACGTGATCAATTTTAACGGTTGGATTCATGTTTTACAGTCCTTACTTTAAAATTTATATAAAAATTCATGGTTTTACTTTCATATCGTTATGTATATAGATTATAATATATTACTAAGTGGATATTCAATTTGTGAGTAAGTCAGGTACTTTATTTTTAGAAATGTTGTATCATCCGATACAGTTATACTGTATTTAAGTAACTAGAAGTATATTAAGATAAAAATTCACTTCAATTTGGGATAATTTTTCCCATTAATTTTTTTGCATAAGAAATGTTTTTTCAATATAAAGAATACATGACGATGCGATGTTTGTACAGTTGTTCAAGCAACGTAATACATATATAATATCGTGCATACGAAACGAAAGCGTGGTAAATAATGAATTCTGTAGCAGTAGTGTTAAAAGAACATTTAAAAAGTTTTTATTTAATTCAAAGATTAGCACAATTCCAGTTGAAAATTTCGAATCATAATAATTATCTAGGCTTAGCATGGGAACTTATAAATCCAGCTATTCAAATTTTGGTATACTGGTTTGTTTTTGGGTTTGGTATTCGAAGTAACCAACCTATTGAAGGTGTCCCTTTTATTTATTGGCTACTTGTCGGGATTAGCATGTGGTTCTTTATTAATCAAGGAGCCTTAGAAGGAACAAAGGCTATTACAATGAAGTATAATCAAGTGGCTAAGATGAATTTTCCACTGTCGATCATTCCCACCTATATCCTTACAAGTAAATTATACGGGCACTTGGCATTAGTTGGTTCTATTATTGTTTTATGTACTATTTTTGGCATTATGCCATCTATTTATATTATTCAATTGTTGCTATATATTCCGTTTGCTTTTATGTTTACAATGTCTGTTACATTATTGACATCAACATTAGCCGTCCTTATACGCGATACGCAAATGGCGATGCAAGCAATACTAAGAATTCTTTTTTATGCATCACCCATTTTATGGGTACCACAACCAGGATCAATTCCTGAAAAATTGATGATGTTAAACCCTGTATATTTTATTGCAGAAAGTTATCGTTCAGCAATTCTTTTTAAAGAATGGTATTTTATCACGCATTGGGAATTGGCATTGTATAATGTGTGTGTCATACTGTTATTCTTTGTACTTGGGTCTATGTTGCATATGCGTTACAGAGATCACTTTGCTGATTTTATGTAACATTATAAAGACGCCTTCAATACAACGATAGTGTATTGAAGGCGATTTGCTTATAAGATGGATAAATCTAATGAGGTGTCATATATGATTCGTATGATAATAAAAAAAATCTATTTAATATTAGTAACTATGATGCAATGTTTGTGTAGTAGACAACGTGTACAAGAGAACCATGTCGTTGTAATGATGACTTTCAAAGAGGACTTGTTACCCATTATTGAAAAACTAAGTGCAAAGGGCTATCAAGTGACCGTATTTACAAAAGTATCTCACTTTGAAGCATTGAAGCATCTTCAAAATATTCATATTGTATCAATGAATCGTCGCAATCTTTATCAGCAGATTCGTGAACTTCGTTCGGCAAAAGTTATTTTTATTGACACTTACTATCATTTGTTCGGAGCATTTAAAAAGCAATCAAAACAAACAGTTATACAAACTTGGCATGCCGCAGGTGCATTGAAGCAATTTGGATTAGAAGATCATGCGGTAAATAGAGACAACAAAAGAGAAGTGGCACAACACCAAGCTGTATATGATGCGACAGATAAGTATATAGTTGGATGTCCTCAAATGGCACGATGCTTCAAACAATCTTTTGGTGCAGAAGATCATCAATTTCTTAACTATGGTGTACCGAGATTAACGGGTCATTTGAATGTTGATATTCTAGCAGAGCAACACCAGCTGAAACAGAAAATGGGAATTCAAGGGAAAGTAGCAGTATATTTACCGACATATCGTGAAGAAGGCCAATTGAATCGTGTCATTGATCAACAAGCTTTCAACCAAGCATTGCCAGATTATATATTATTAAGTCAATACCACCCAGCTGTTGAAGCGCCGGAGACTGAACAACCTTTATCACTCAGTACACGTGAGCTATTAATGATTGCAGATGTAGTGATTACGGATTATAGTTCACTTGCTATTGAAGCAAGTTTATATGGAAAACCCGCTATTTTCTATGTCTATGACGAAATGGCCTATGAACAGATAAGAGGGCTTAATAATTATTATTATGATATTCCAAAACGATACAAAGTCTATCATGAAGTGGCGTTGCATCAACGTATTAGAGAAGGCAATCTTGAACCATTATTTGAAGACTGGCATGTATTTAATACAAAAGAAAATTTAGAAAAACTAATAAATTATATGGATGAAATCATATTTTTATAACAGTGGTTTTGAGTGGGGAAAACCGGTATGCTATAATTTGACTAATAATATATGAATAAATTAAAGGAGTTAAAGATATGAAACGCGTAATTACATATGGAACGTACGACTTATTACACTATGGACACATTGAATTGTTACGTCGCGCACGCGAATTAGGAGATTATCTAGTTGTAGCGTTATCTAGTGATGAGTTTAATCAAATAAAAAACAAAAAATCTTATTATGATTATGAGAAACGTAAGATGATGTTAGAATCTATCCGATATGTTGACTTAGTTATCCCTGAGCATGATTGGGAACAGAAGGTCAAAGATGTAGAAAAGTATGAAATCGATACATTTGTGATGGGACATGACTGGGAAGGTGAATTCGACTTCTTAAAATACAAATGTGAAGTGATTTATTTAAAACGAACAGAAGGTATTTCTACTACGCAAATTAAACAAGAGTTGTACGGTAAAGATGCCAAATAAAAAAACGTTCTTTTCGATCATTCGAAAAGAACGTTTTTTCTACTTACGAAAACGCAGTAGTACATAGTATATTGGAATGCTCAATAATAAGACTGAAAAGAAGAGAACGAATAAAGTTAAGGCGGGATGTGCAGACCAACTTGACTCTACAATAGACTTAGACGTATGAATCAAAGGGCGTTCGACTTTGACAGTTGGTGGACCATATGAAGATGTGATGAATTTTCGATCATAATCAATATGGACTTTGCCGTCTTCAACAACGAACTTGTAATCGTCGTTCATATTTTTAGGAACAACGTCGTAAAAATCTTGGGTAACGTGGTATTTTGTTCCGTTGATTTCATGCTCACCTTTTGAAAGGATTTGGCGATATTCGTATTGATCAAATAAATAGTTAATCATGCTAGCATTGATCATGTCACGCTGTTCTTCGCCGCCAATGCGATAGTAATCTCCGACTCCCATAATGACACTATGAATTCTAAATTGACCACGCTTCGTTGTCACGGTGCTGTTATAATCTGCCACATCGCTTGAACCCGTTTTTAAACCATCTGTTCCCGGCACGCTCATATCTGCACCTTCTAAAAGGTTGTTGAAAGTGTAGTATGTTACACCATGCTGTGTCGGTGCCACTTGCTTGGTAAAGGTTAAAATATCTGGCGTATCATTCACGGTATGTTGTGCCAAAATAGCGTAATCATGAGCAGAACTGACGGTTGCAGATTCAGAGCGATATCGCTCGGGGGCATAATCTTTGAGAAGTCTATTCTCTGCACCTGTTGGATTGACATAATGTGTGTTATTCATACCAAGATCTTTGGCTGTTTGGTTCATTAAATCTACAAAATCAGAAGTACTATCAGATACTAAGTTAGCTAAAATGAGTGAAGACGCATTGCTTGAAGCTGATACAGTAATTTGTAAAAGTTCTGCTACGGTATATGTTTCGCCCGGATAAAGTTTTGTATTGCTCAACTCTGGTAATGTAGACATACGATAATGATCATCTGTAATTTTCACGGTATCTGTTAATTTGAATTTCCCATCATCAATGGCTTTTAATGTAAGGTACATTGTCATTAGCTTCGTCATTGATGCTGGATCCCATTGTTGATGGTCTTCGAAGTTATAGAGCACTTGCCCAGTATGACTTATACCAACATATCCTACTGGTTGAAACCGGTTATCAACAGAATAACCTGCTTGTTGTGAAATATCGACAGGTGTCAGTGTGTTTGCCTTCGCAAAAGGTGATATACTGATGGTAGCGAAGAATACGACAATGATCGTGTAAAATATCTTTTTCATATGAAACTCCCTTTTAATACGTTAAAAATGCAAAAATAACATATTTATATTAGCATAATTATGTTAGTAATTGTATGGTACTTTTATTTTGAATATGAATTATTGTAGTAAAAGATTCAATGATGATGGATGTATAAGGATATGAAATGAAAATAAAGCGGTCAGACAACCCGCACACTGACGTGAAAATGCGAGGGGTCTTGGGAGAAATTATGATGTAATGAGGTATGACAAAATATGAAATCAAATAATCCATTAGTTTATTTATTAAAAAAAATCACATGGCCTGTCGGATTGATTATAACAGCAGTAGTAATCTCATCATTAGGCAGTTTGAGCGGCCTTCTTGTGCCTCTATTCACGGGTCAAATGGTTGATAAGTTTACTCTGTCATCCATTAATCCATGGTTTATAGGGGCGTTAATCTTAGTCTTTTTATTGAATGCCCTGTTAAGTGGTATTGGATATTATTTACTCAATAAAATTGGGGAGAAGATGATCTATGCCATTCGCTCGGTTTTATGGCAGCATATTATTCATTTGAAAATGCCTTTTTTTGATCAAAATGAAAGTGGGCAATTGATGAGTCGATTGACAGATGATACCAAAGTTATCAATGACTTTATTTCTCAAAAGCTTCCTAACTTGCTCCCATCTGTTATTACTTTAATAGGCTCATTTATTATGTTATTCATCCTTGATTGGCAAATGACTTTGATGACGTTTATTACAATTCCATTATTTATTATTGTGATGATACCACTCGGAAGAATTATGCAAAAAATATCCAAAAATACACAAAGTGAAATTGCGGAATTCAGTGGGTTGCTTGGGCGTGTGTTGACTGAGATGCGTTTAGTAAAAGTATCAAACACGGAAAAGTTAGAGTTAGAAAAAGCACATGATAACTTATCAGAGATTTACCGTCTCGGCTTAAAACAAGCAAAAATTGCTGCGGTGATTCAACCAATCTCTGGTATTATTATGCTCGCAACGATTGGTATTATTTTAGGATTTGGTGGTTTGCGTATTGCATCGGGTGCTATTTCTGCCGGGACACTTGTTGCAATGATTTTCTACGTTTTGAATTTATCTATGCCGTTGATTAATTTATCAACATTGATTACAGATTATAAAAAGGCAGTAGGTGCAAGTAGTCGAATTGATGAAATACTGCATGAACCTTTGGAACATATTACGTTACCTGATGAAAACAATCGTATTTTTACAGGTGATTTAGTATTTGATCATGTTGACTTTGGATATGATGCGCAGCCTGTGCTACAAGACGTATCTTTGCGCATTAAACCAGGTGCAGTAACAGCATTTGTTGGGCCATCTGGGTCAGGAAAAAGCACGGTATTTAGTCTGATTGAAAGAATGTATGATGTCTCGCATGGAACCATTACATACGGTGGTACATCTATATACGATCTCTCCTTAACTGATTGGCGTCGTAAAATCGGCTATGTGATGCAAAGTAATGCAATGATGAATGGATCGATTCGAGATAATATATTATACGGTATCGATCGTGAAGTCTCAGATGAAGAACTGATTCATTATGCACGCTTAGCACATTGTCATGACTTTATCATGGCGTTTGATCAAGGCTATGATACGTTAGTTGGTGAACGTGGTTTGAAGTTGTCAGGTGGACAAAGGCAACGAATAGATATTGCACGTAGCTTTGTGAAAAATCCAGACATATTACTGTTGGATGAAGCAACTGCTAATCTCGATAGTGAGAGTGAACGCAAAATTCAAGAAGCTTTGGAAACACTCATGATGAACCGAACGACGATTGTGATCGCGCATCGATTATCTACAATAAAAAAAGCAGAACAAATTATTTTCTTAGATCAAGGACGTGTTACAGGCGTAGGCCGTCACGAAACATTGATGGCAACACATGAAAAATATCAACAGTTTGTAGAAACGCAAAGTTTAACCCAACAAAATCAATAAATAGTAAAGCCCCCTTATGCATCTCGCATAAGGGGGCTCATCATTATTGTAGGTGTTTTGGAAGGTTCTCTGTTGGACATTGTTGATTGCTTTCGCATGCGCTACATTTTCCTTGTTTTGAACGTTTGAAATATCGAACGAGTACAAAGATGGAATAGCCAACGATAAGTGCCAGAAGTATTAAGTTAATCAAAAGTGTCATCACATGATACCTCCTTATATGAAAAGCGAGCCGATTTGATAAATTGCCATCGAAATGACGTACGCGATGACAAATGGGTATGTTCCTGCAAATAGTGTCCATTTCCATGAAGTTGTTTCTTTACGAATCGCAGCAACTGTTGCTAAGCATGGAACATAAAGCAAAATAAATACCATAAATGAATAGGCAGACAATGCAGTGAAATGCGTTGATACCATTGATACTAGCGCATCATCATTTACAGCATAAATGATGGCCATAGCGCTGACGATGACTTCTTTAGCTAAGAAACCTGGTATCAGTGTTGCAGCTGCTTGCCATGAACTGAAACCGAGTGGAATAAGAATCGGTGCAATAGCAGCGCCAATCATGTGTAAGAAGCTTTCTTCAATTGGTACATCGATGCCATTTGGACCTGCATAGTTGAGCAACCAGATAATAACAGAACCAGCAAAAATAAATGTACCTGCTTTTTTTACAAAGCCTTTCCCTTTTTCCCATGTGCTACGCCATAGCGTTTTTAGAGATGGTAACCGATAAGGTGGGAGTTCTACGACGAAAATAGACGTATCTTTTTTTAGCACTGTTTTGGATAAGATCCAGCTGACAATCAATGCTACGATAATGCCAAGTACATACAAACTTAAAACTACAAGTGCTTGATGTTGTGCAAAGAAAATTCCTACAAATAAAGCATACACAGGTAGTCGTGCGGAACATGACATAAATGGTGCAATCAAGATCGTAGTTAAGCGTTCTTTCTCTTCTTCGATACTACGTGCTGCCATAATACCAGGTACATTACAGCCAAAACCGATAATCATTGGAATGAAAGATTTTCCGTTAAGACCAAATCCTTCCATAATGCGGTCCATAATAACTGCAATACGTGCCATATAGCCTGAGTCTTCTAATAGAGAAATAAAGAAGAATAGGACTAAAATCTGTGGAACGAAAACAAGTACACCGCCGACACCGGCAATAATACCGTCTGTTACCATATCCTGCAATGCCGGATAAATACCGATGCTTGTCATTGTTTGTTTGGCAAAGTCTGTGAGTGGTCCACCAAAGAATGCATCTAATTGATCTGATAGTGGTGTCCCAACCCATGTGAAAGTGGTTTGGAAAATCAACCACATAATGCCTAAAAAGATCGGAATTCCGAGTATTTTATGTGTCAGTAATGCATCGACACGCTCTGTAAAATGGTGTTTGCGTGCATCTGGATACGAAACAACATCTGAGAGAATATGCTGGATATAATCTTGTCGACATGTTTGGATCTGCTTTACGATGTCTGCGTCTGACAGTGATGTTGTGGCAGCAATCGTCGTATTAAGTTTTTCACATAGTTCTAGACCAAGATAGGTTTTGACAGCTGGATTACCAAGCAAATATTGAATAGCTAAAAAGCGATAATGTTTATTCGCAAGTGTTAGCGTATCAGGAAGTTTTGCAACAAGTGCGCGAATCAAGTTTTCAATATCTTCGCCATAATCAATGACGAGCGGACGTCGCGTTGACACATGGTGGTCACTGAGTGCTTTGAGAACATCACTACTTCCCTTTCCAGTACGCGCAATCACCGGGATAATCGGTGTTCGTAGTTGTGTCATTAACTTCTGATGATCAATGCGAATACCACGTTTACTCGCAACATCGACCATGTTTAAGCCAATGAGTAGAGGGGCTCCGAACTCCATCAATTGAATCGTTAAGTTGAAGTTACGCTCAATCTGTGCGGCATCAATAATATTGACCATCCCGTCAAATTGTTCATTGAGTAGATACGTTGTAACGACCGTTTCATCTCTTGAAATAGGAACAAGATCATAAATGCCAGGTAAGTCAACTAAATGACCCGCCTGGTCTTTCAGTTTTCCAAGTTTTTTTTCTACGGTAACACCACTCCAGTTCCCCACATATTCGTATGAACCTGTCAGTGCGTTGAAGAGTGAGGTTTTACCGACATTCGGGTTACCGAGAATACAATACGTGCTACTCATAATGGTACTCCAATCGAATGTTACAAGCGTCACAATTTCGGACGCAAATTTGTTGGCCATTAATATTCAATGTACAAGGGCCTTTGAAAAGCCCTTTTTGATGTATAGAGACTTTACTTCCTTCGATACAACCGAGTGCACGCAATCGATGTTTTAATTGCGCATTATCCATGTTTAAGGACTTTATACGATATTGTGTGCCGATTTCAGCATTTGCTACATGAATCATACGATCACCTACTTTTTACATATAATGATAATCATTTTCAATTATAGGATACGTCTATTTTAAGTTTGATGCAATAAGTATTTACACTTAAATATGTAAAATTATTGAAAAGTGAAAGCAAAATCATTGATTTTTAAAAAATAAAGAGAGTCATTGTTATTCTGAGTTTTCTAAGTGGATTTTAGTAATTTGTTTTGGTTTGATGATGTGACATTGAAGAATTTTAATCTAAAGAGATAGTTAGTTTTTTAATATAACTATTAAATAATTGTAGCGTTTACAAATTGTATTTTCACAATTTATACTGCATGGTATAATTGCTTTGATTTAAATTCAAAGAAGGGTAAGAGGTATCGGTTATGTTCTTATTAATTAATATCATAGGCTTACTTGTGTTTTTAGGCGTTGCTGTTATCTTCTCGCGTGACCGTAAAAACATTCAGTGGGGTTCTGTCGGTGTTTTAATCGTATTAAACTTAATTTTAGCTTGGTTTTTTGTTTATTTTCCAGCAGGGACATTTGTCGTTGAAAAAGGGGCAGCTGCAATTTCATGGTTAATAGATGCCGCTTTTTCGGGAATTGGCTTCGCATTTAATAGTTTTACAAAAACCGATCAAATGGATATGGCTGTTGCAGCACTTATGCCTATTTTATTAGTCGTTCCATTGTTTGATATTTTAATGTATTTAGGTATTTTGCCGTGGATTATTCGTGGCATTGGCTGGGTGCTTGCTAAAATCACACGCCAACCAAAGTTTGAGTCGTTCTTCGGTATTGAGATGATGTTTTTAGGGAATACAGAAGCACTAGCGGTTTCAAGTGAGCAGTTGAAACGTATGAACGATGCGCGTGTCTTAACGATTGCGATGATGTCAATGAGTTCTGTATCAGGTGCAATTGTTGGTGCATACGTAACAATGATTCCTGGAGAACTTGTGTTAACAGCGATTCCGTTAAATATTGTTAACGCAATGATTGTTTCATCTATATTAAATCCTATTAAGTTAGATCCAGAAGAAGATGTTGTTTATGACTTGCGCTCAAATGAAGCACGTCAACCATTCTTCTCATTTTTAGGAGATTCTGTGTTGAACGCAGGAAAACTTGTCTTGATCATTATTGCGTTTGTAATCAGTTTCGTTGCACTTGCTGAACTAGCAGATCGCTTGATTCACTTGATTACAGGCGGCTTTGCATCACTTATGCACATCAAAGGCAGCTTTGGACTTGACCAAATTTTAGGCGTATTCATGTATCCATTTGCATTGCTTTTAGGCTTACCGTTTGATGAAGCATGGTTGGTTGCGCAACAAATGGCTAAAAAAATTGTGACAAACGAATTTGTTGTGATGGGTGAGATCGCGGGAGAAGTGAATGGTTATGATCCGCACCGTCGTGCGATTATTTCGACATTCTTAATTTCATTTGCAAACTTCTCAACAATTGGAATGATTATTGGAACATTAAAAGGGATTGTAAAAGAGACAACGTCAGACTTTGTGTCTAAATATGTACCGATGATGTTGTTAGCAGGGATTTTAGTATCATTATTAACAGCAGGATTTGTTGGATTATTTGCATGGTAATCAATATATAGAAAAACACGCATGGGATTAAGACATAATAAATTTGCGTTCTGAGAGACCAATATAGGGTGTCTCACAAGCAGAATTTTGTCGAAACGTCATGCGTGTTTTCATTTTAATACATAAAAGAGGTAGGTACTCGAGCCAATACCTACCTATGAGCAAAACTATTCTCACTATAAACAACACAAAGGAGATATCCTATTTGTTGTATAAAACAACCAATAAGGTAATTCTAATTATACATAATGATGAATGATAAGTAAACTAAAAAATCAGAAAATTAAACACTTCTTTTATAACTTAATTGAAAAGTCATCTAATAGCATTTCGTTTTGTGTCAATATTGTGATAATATGACATATGATAGTGATATATAGGGAAGGGTGTGATTGGGTGAAACGAACAGTTAGAGATTTAATATTAGTCCTAGTGGGCTCTTTTATATTTGCATTGGGTGTCAATGCGTTTATCATTTCGGGTGACTTAGGTGAAGGTGGCGTGACCGGTCTGGCGATCATTTTCTACTATGCATTTCATATCTCACCTGCCATAACGAACTTTGTAGTCAATGCCGTGCTCATCGTCGTTGGTTATAAGTTTTTAAGTAAACGCAGTATGTATTTAACAATTGTGGCAACAGTGCTAATTTCAGTATTTTTAAGTTTAACTGAAACGTGGCAAGTACATACAGACAATATTATGATTAATGCAGTATTTGGTGGATTGTCTGTCGGACTTGGGATAGGCGTTATTGTATTGGCTGGGGGTACAACAGCTGGAACAACAATTTTAGCGCGTATTGCTAATAAATATCTGGACGTTAGCACGCCGTATGCCTTGTTATTCTTTGATCTGATCGTTGTGCTGATTTCACTGTCAGTCATTCCATTAGACCGAGCACTTGTTACGGTCATCAGTTTATATATTGGTACGAAAGTGATGGACTTTGTCATTGAAGGTTTGAATCCTAAGAAGGCAGTGACGATTATTTCTAAATCACCAGATCGTATTGCGAAAATGATTGATGAAGATATTGGACGTGGCATTACAATTCTTAATGGACGTGGTTATTTTTCAAAAAGAGATACAGATGTACTTTATGCGGTAATCAGCAAAACACAGTTATCTCGAACGAAGCGGTTGATTCGTCAGATTGATGCGGACGCATTCGTTGTCGTCCATGATGTACGTGATGTATACGGGAATGGCTTCTGGGTAGAAGATTAGCGATTGTGAAAATAATGAAGAGATGTGTGTATGAACACGCATCTCTTCATTATTTATATCAATTTTCACAATGAGATACAGTTAGGCAAAAGATTTAAAAGATGGTATAATACGCAAGTATGATAATGATTCTCAATAAGAATAAAGATTATGATATAGAGACGTATGACAGACAGAAAGAGGGAGAAGAATGAGCAGATTGACAGGGAAGGAAGTTACAATAGGTTATGGAGATCGTGTCATTGTTAATAATTTAGATGTTACAATTCCTGACGGTAAGATTACGTCAATTATTGGTCCGAACGGCTGTGGTAAATCAACTTTACTAAAAGCATTATCACGATTACTTCAAACGAAAAATGGTGAGATCTTACTTGATGGTAAAAACATTCAGATGCAACCTACCAAAGAAGTCGCTAAAAAGATCGCAATATTACCACAATCTCCAGATGTTGCAGATGGGTTAACAGCTGGCGAATTGGTATCATATGGGCGTTTTCCACATCAAAAAGGATTTGGTCGATTGAGCGAACAAGATAAAGAAGAAATTGATTGGGCAATGCGTGTAACAGGAACAATTGACTTTAAACATCGTGCGGTGAATGATCTCAGTGGTGGCCAGAGACAGCGTGTATGGATTGCAATGGCATTGGCACAAAAAACAGACATTATCTTTTTAGATGAACCAACGACTTATCTTGATATTTCACATCAGTTAGAAATATTAGAACTGGTTCAAGAGTTAAATGCAGAACATGGGACAACAATTATTATGGTATTACATGATATTAACCAAGCAATCCGTTTTTCTGATCATTTGATTACTATGAAACAAGGAAATATTATTAAACAGGGTGAAACACAAGATGTGTTAAGTAATGAAATATTAGAAGAAGTATTCAATATTGATGCTGAGTTAAGTACTGATCCTAGAACGGGCAAACCGATGTTAGTGACGTATAACTTATTATGTAAGCATTATGACAAATTATAAAGGTGCATAGAGGGAATCATTATGAGAAGAAAACAAATAAGTCATCTCAATTTTTCGATACAACTACTCGTTGCGATCATCGTACTATGTACATTATTTGTGCTTTCCGTCATTCTAGGCGAAGCACATGTCCATGTTGCAACAATTATAGAAGCAATTCTACATTATGATGCTGCGAACCAAGTGCATAATGTGATTGCTGAAATACGCATCCCTCGAAACATCGGTGCTGTGTTAGTCGGTATGGCACTTGCAACAGCAGGTGCAGTCATTCAAGGCGTTACAAAAAATGGCTTAGCAGACCCGAGTTTGATTGGTTTAAATGCAGGAGCGGCGTTTGCCTTAGCAACAACTTTTGCCTTTTATCCGGGGGCACCTTTTCTTATTTTAATTTTTACAGGATTTGTTGGAGCGGTTTTTGGTGGTATGACTGTCCTTATGATTGGTTCATCTCGACGTGACGGCTTTCATCCAATGCGTTTAATTCTAGCTGGAGCGGCCGTTAGTGCATTGCTTACCGCACTGAGTCAAGGTATCGCTTTAATATTCCGCCTCAACCAATCGATTAACTTTTGGAGTGCAGGTGGCGTTTCAGGGACAAACTGGCAACAAGTTTGGATTAGCGCACCTATCATCTTTTGCACAATTATTTTACTTATCCTGATGAGCAGACAATTAACGATACTGAGCTTGGGAGACGAGCTTGCGTCAGGGTTAGGTCAAAATGTTAAAACCATTCGTCTTGTGAGCCTATTATTGACAATGTTACTTGCAGGTATTTCTGTGGCAATGGTCGGTCAAATTGCTTTTGTCGGTCTCATCGTCCCACACATTGTCCGCTTTCTAGTTGGAACGGATTATGTCAAAGTATTACCGATGGCAGCGGTATTAGGTGGAACGCTCGTTCTAGCCGCAGACATGCTCGCACGTATGCTCGGTGAAGCACCGATGAGCGCCATTATTTCATTTATTGGTGTCCCATATTTTCTATATCTCATTCGTAAAGGAGGGCGTACGATATGATGCATCCGAAGCTTAAGTTACAACAGCGTCTAACCTTCTTGGTTGTCATTGTATTGTTAGCAGCTGCAATCGTCTGGAGTATGACGACAGGTGAATATGCGATGTCCTTCTCTCAAGTTGTTCAAACATTGCTCGGTAATGGAACTTATGCAGACCAATTAATTTTGATTGATTTTCGCTTGCCACGTATTTTTATTACATTGCTTGCGGGCTTGGCATTAAGCATGAGTGGCGCAGTATTACAAAGTGTCACTAAGAACCCATTGGCGGAACCTGGGATTTTAGGCATTAATGCAGGCAGTGGCTTTGCAATTGCATTGTTTATTGCGGTTGGACAGATTCATGCAGATGACTTTGTTTACATATTGCCGTTTGTCAGCATGATCGGTGGCCTACTAACAGCACTTTTTATTTTTGTGTTTAGTTATAGCGGTGAGAAAGGTCTATCTCCAGCGAGTATGGTCTTAGTGGGTGTCGGGATTTCAACAGCACTATCTGGTGGCGCACTGACGATTATGTCAACATTTGATCGTGATCAATCGGAATTTATAGCGACGTGGTTGGCAGGAAATATTTGGGGAGACAGTTGGCCATTTGTATGGGTCTTTCTTCCTTGGCTATTATTGCTTGTCCCATACTTATTTTTCAAATCAGAAACACTCAATATCTTACATACAAATGAACATACAGCGATCAGTTTAGGTGTGTCATTGAATAAAACAAGATTTGTCCTTGTATGCATTGCCGTGATGTTATCCTCAGCAGCGGTTTCAGTCGCGGGTGCAATTGGGTTTATAGGTTTGATGGGGCCACACATTGCCAAATCAATTGTCGGACCACGACATCAGTATTTTTTACCGATAGCCTTAGTGATAGGGGCGCTTTTATTAATCGTATCAGATACGATTGGTAAGGTTGTTCTTCAACCCACAGGGGTGCCGGCAGGTGTTGTTGTCGCAATTATTGGTGCACCATACTTTCTCTTTCTTATGTATCGCACACGTGCACTTTAGAAAGAAGATACATCATGCTATAATAAAAATTGCAGTGTGAAAGTCAATTTTGTGATACACTAGACGTATTAAAAATGACAGGATAAAGTTTGGGAGGAGCGCCATGAAAGATTTAATTAAAAACCATGTGTTAAACGGTGAATTTGAATCAGTGAAACATTTAATGGCTGCGACGGATTTTCTAGCTTTTGAAGAAGCATTCATCTCAAGCGCACACGAGCAAGAAAGCGTGATGTACTACACGTGTTTACTCGATATGATCAAAGAGAATGAAACATCTGAGATTCATGATTTGGCTTTCTTACTACTTGTTTATCCCCTCAGTGATGTACCAGGTGCATTGGATGCAGCCTATTATCATGCAGAGGCATCGATTGAGCTGACTGGCGGCCAAGAAGTCAAAAGTCTATTACAGATGTTGTTACTGCATGCAATTCCAGAGCCGGTTATTTCTGATAAGCAAGCATTCAATACAGCAAAACAAATCCTAAAGTTAGATCCGAATAATAAAGTTGCGCGTAACGTACTTAAAGAAACAGCAAAACGAATGGATCAAGTCGTTGTAGACTTCAATCAGATAACAGAGCATAAAGATGCTAATTAAGTAATATCCACATAGAATGTTTTTAGGAACGAGCTTTACTTATTGCGTATGTAATCATACGTGATCAGTAGGCTCGTTTTTTTGTCATAGTTATATTTCTTAGTCTAAGCATGTAACTTTTCTTTTAACGAACAGGTTTGTATAATAGCAAAGTTACTTTAATTTTAAGGAGAATACGAACATGGCAGAACAGAAGCATACAAAAGTAATTATGGCAGTCTTTTTAATTGGTGCCTTTTTTATGATTTTAAATGAAACATTGCTCAATATTGCGTTAAAAGAGTTAATGGAACAATTCGATATATCAAGAGCGACAGTACAGTGGATGGCAAGTGGCTTTATGATGGTTATCGCTATTGTATCACCACTATCAGCATTAATTATTCAATGGTTTACGACAAGACGTTTATTCTTATTTATTATTGTCGTTTTTATAACAGGATCATTCATTGCGGGGATGGCGGTTAACTTCCCAATGCTATTAACAGGGCGTATGATTCAAGCAGTAGGAACAGGTCTTATCATGCCATTGATTATGAATACCATGTTAATGATGTTTGACGTCTCTGTTCGAGGACGTGTGATGGGGTTCTTCGGTCTGATCATTATGTTCGCGCCTGCAATCGGTCCAACCTTATCTGGCGTGATTGTGGACTATTTAGGATGGCGTTGGTTGTTCTTTAGTGTGGTTCCGTTTATGATTTTTGCATTTATCTTTGGGTGGCGTTATCTTGAAAATGTTGGAGAAGTAACACGCCCTAAGATTGATATTCTATCCGTCATCCTTTCCACTGTGGGGATTACGGGTGTCATTTATAGTATATCAATGGCGAGTGATGCAGATATTTTATCAGCACAAATTCTTGTCCCGTTCACTATCGGACTGATTTCTGCCATTGCTTTTATTCGTCGTCAGCTAAAACTTACAACACCTATTTTAGATTTTTGTGTTTTACAAGTACGCAATTATCGTCGTGGCATGTTGATTTTTGTCATCGTTGTCATGAGCTTATTCGCATCCGAAATTGTGATGCCGATGTATTTACAAGGGCCAATGGGCTTTTCGGCTAAATTAGCAGGTATCATTCTATTGCCGGGTGCATTGTTAAATGGACTTTTATCACCAGTAATGGGAAGAATATTTGATAGTATCGGACCACGTAAAATGATTATACCGGGCCTTGTCACTTTATTAGCTGTTATGATCTTTTACACAACCATTCACCCCGGTGTGCCAGTGTGGCAATTTATCGTAGCATACATGTTACTTATGGTAGCAGTTGCAGCAATTATGATGCCATCAAGTACAAATGGATTGAATGCGCTACCGGCTGAAAAATATCCACATGGTACAGCTATATTTAACGTGTTACAGCCGCTCGCAGGTTCTGCAGGTATTTCTGTATTTGTCGGCATTTTGACAGGCGTTCAAAATAATGAAATGAGTAAACACGGGGAAGTGACTCTAGCTGTACAGGATCAAGCGATGACTTCTGGTCTTCACGCAGCTTACTTGTTTGCGATTGCATTGATTGTCATTGGAATTGTGATTGCGGTAACTTTGACGAACGCAGCGAATGAAAGTAAACAACAAATAACAGAGTAAATCATGAGTTCTACTCGAATTCTAAGCGTTCGGTCCCAACTTTGGTATTTTTATTAAAGATAAAATTCAATAAAGTGATTAAGAAAAATCAATACGGGTATAGTATACAAATAATATATTAATAAAAAATTACATTAAAAATTGATGCAAAATAATCTGTGATTTCATTAATTCAATGATATGATGTATTTTTATGCGTTATTGTTGTCTTTATTTGTATTGATATACATATTTGTGTATGAATAAAGCGCTTAAAATTCATTTAATAGTGCTTTAATCCCTATGATATCAATGGTTTTAGAGTTTTTGTGTGATGGAATGAATTTGAAATAAATCGTATATTATGGTTTAATGTTTAACGTGTTTTGCAAATCGAGGAGGTCAAAACAGATGCAAAAATATAGAGAAGCAATCAAAATTGCTTTTGCATACGTCGGAGTTGTGGTAGGTGCCGGTTTCTCAACAGGACAAGAAGTATTACAATTCTTTAGTAAATACGGTATTTACTCTTATATCGGCGTGATTATTTCAGGGATTATTTTAACATTTATTGGGCGCCAAGTTGCCAAAATAGGAACAGCGTTCGATGCAGACAACCACGAAACAACACTTGAATATTTATTTGGTAAGAAATTTGGACTGATTATTGACTACGTACTGATTTTATCATTATTCGCTGTTACGATTACGATGATTGCTGGTGCGGGTTCAACGTTCCAAGAAAGTTTTAACATTCCAGTATGGTTAGGTGCACTTATTATGTGTGTTCTCGTCTACCTTACATTGTTGATGGACTTTAACAAAATTGTAGGCGCACTTGGTCTTGTAACACCAGTACTTATTGTACTTGTTGTCATTATCGCAGCTACATATCTATTTAAAGGGTCTATCTCATTCTCACAAATCAATGGTGTCGTAGAAGAACCAAGTTTATTGATGGGAATTTGGAAAGGATTCAACTATGGTGGTTTAGCATTTGCCGTTGGTTTTAGTACACTAGTTGCTATTGGTGGCGATGCATCAAAACGTATGGTATCTGGTATGGGTGGACTCATGGGTGGTATTGTTTACCTAGTATTATTAGGATTGATTAACTTTGCGTTACAATCTGAATATCCAAGCATTGAGGGCTCAGCCATTCCAACACTTGTTTTAGCAAACAACATTTCACCAATTCTTACATTTATTCTTTCTATCGTTATGTTAGCTGTTATGTACAATACGATTTTAGGATTGTCATATTCATTTGCTGCACGATTCACAACACCATATTCTAAAAAATATTACATTATGATTTCTATTATCGTACCACTTGCATATGCATTAAGCTTTGCAGGTTTCGAAGTATTAATCGAATACGTATACCCGGTGATGGGAGCAATTGGCTTAATTATCGTTGCGGGTGTTATCGTGAAATACATTTATAGAAAATCTCAAGATAAGAAATTTATTGCTTAATGATTGAGGTATGTTACAATTTCCGTGAAAGGAAAGATCGTTATGACATACCAAAAAAAGAGATGGTTTATCGCGTCTTTAATCATTTTGCTCGTCATAGCCGGTCTCGTTGCCGGCTATTTTTTTATTCATCAAAAAGGCCAACAAACAAAACATAAAGCAGCTGTTCAAAATAAAAATGTTGCGACATATACAGATATTACATATATGTCAGGATTACCGAATAGTCAATTAGATATTTTGATGCCGAACCGTGTGAACGCAAATGATAAGCTCCCTGTTATTTTTTGGGCGCACGGTGGTGGCTTTATCGCAGGTGATAAGCAATACAAGAATGCGCTACTGTCTCATATTGTAGAGAGAGGGTATGTAGTGGTGAATATAAACTATGCATTAGCACCCGAGTACCAATATCCAACACCATTGATTCAGATGCGTCATGCTGTTGACTTTATTAAGAAGAATGAACGTAACTTGCCTGTTGATATGAATCAAGTGATTATTGGCGGTGATTCTGCAGGTGCACAGATTAACAGTCAGTTTGCAGCCATTCAAACAAATGCAGATTTAAGAAAGCAAATGGACTTCCCGCAACAATTGACACCACAACAGATTAAAGGTGCCATATTTTTAGGTGGTTTTTATGATATGGAAACGGTGCGGGAGACAGAATTTCCACGTATTGATTTGTTTATGAGAAGTTATACAGGTGTTAAAGACTGGGAGAACCAATTCAAAAAGATTACTGAGATGTCGACGGTAGAGCAGGTGACAAATGCGTACCCTGCTACGTATCTCTCTGTGGGGGATGCGGATCCATTCACAACGCAAAATGATACGTTTGTGAAGACATTGCACGCACACAATGTCCCTGTTGATACACATTTTTATGATGGGTCACATAATCTAAAACACCAGTATCAGTTCCATTTGGAGAAACCCGAATCTAAGGAAAATATTCGACGTATATTGAGTTTTTTAAGTCGACATACGAAACAAACACAGCGTGATATTTCTGAAGATAGCACACCACATACGGAACTTAATTTAAATCCTTATGATATGAATTAATGGATGCACCTGTTCTACTAGGGGGTGAGACATAATAAATTTGTGCTCTGGGAAGCTGATAAACGGTGTCCCAAAAGCAGGGTTTTCGGCAGAACTCCCACGATTTCGGCAAAATTTGAAAAGCAATTTTGCTCATCGTTCGGTTCTGCTCAAATCTTAAGCATTTTTGTCCCAACCTCGTACGAATGGGTGTTTATTTATTTGGATGTATCGCATAATTTTGTAAGACATTTGTCGATAAACACGCTATATTTAATGTATGTGATAGATGTGATTAGGGGGGATCTGATGAAGATTCTATTAGTTGAAGATGATCAAACACTGTGTCAACAAATTACTGAAGCACTTGTACAGTGGGACTTTGAAGTGATTGCTGTGACAGATTTTAGCAGTATTTTACAAACATTCATAGATGTTGCACCACAAATTGTAATTATGGATGTGACATTGCCGAAATATGATGGTTTTTACTGGACGAGACGAATTAGAAATCAATCCAATGTTCCGATTGTTTTTCTATCATCGAGAGATAACCCGATGGATCAGGTGATGAGTATGGAGTTGGGAGCGGATGATTACATGCAAAAACCATTTCATATGCCTGTACTTGTTGCGAAGTTGCAAGCAATCTATCGACGAGTGTACCAATACAATCAAGAAGCGAAACGGACAGTGATGTGGCAAGAGTGTGTTGTTGACCTAACGAGAGATTGTATTGAATATAATGATCAATGTATCACACTGTCTAAAACAGAAATGTTAATTTTGGATGTCTTGTTGTCTAAAAAGAATCAAATTGTATCACGTGATGAGCTGATGACAGCATTATGGGAAGATGAGTCCTTTGTAAGTGACAATACGCTGACTGTGAATATCAATCGTCTACGTAAAAAGTTACGTGCATTTAATATGCAACAAGCCATTGAAACAAAAGTAGGAAAGGGCTACATGGCACATGAAACACTTTAAATGGATAACGATTTGGTTGCGTGAACGTCATGTGTGGATATGGCTACTCATTTTATTAGATATGATATTAATCAGTGCTAGCTATCTAGATGAACGTATGTCAATAGAAAGTGTCTTGTTTGTTTTCGGCTTACATGTGATCGTGGGCATTTTTTATTTGATTTTTACATATATTAAAGAGATAAAATTCTATGAAAAGTTGCATGAAGGCGTGAGTATTCGTGAAATACGACATCGTGATTATGCAGAAAGTCCATTTGAAAAAGTAGTCATGGATTACTTAGAAAATAACTTGAAGATACAGCAACATACCTTAGAAACACAACGGCATTGGCTAAATGTGAATGAACAATCTATGACAGAGTTTGTACATGATATTAAAACGCCTGTGACTGCATTGAAGTTACTCATTGAACAGGAACCGGACTTCAAAAGACGTCAACAATTAATGTATGAATGGTCTCGCATTGCGTATATGTTAGATCAGCAGCTGTTTTTATCACGACTCAATCACAAAGCACATGATATGTTTTTTGAAGTCGCTTCATTGCGACAATTAGTTGTTGATGAAGTACGAGAAACAAGACATATTAGTATGCGTAAAGGCATTGGATTTGAAATAGACGTAGCACCTGAGATCGAAGTTTATACGGATAAACGTTGGTTTAAAATGGTGATACGCCAAATTATTTCTAATGCGGTCAAATACACGATGTCAGGGGATATTGTTATTCGTGGCGTTATAGATGATGCACATGTTTCACTGACGATAGAAGATCAAGGATGTGGTATTCCATCTCATGACTTACCGAGAATTTTTTCACGTGGATTTACAGGAGATGTACCTGAATCAGAAAATGCTTCCGGTATGGGATTGTATCTTGTAGATAGTGTCAAAGAGGCATTGGGACTAACAATTGATGTACAATCAGAAGTTGGTCAGGGGACAACTGTGACATTATTCTTTTCTAAACAGAATCAACACACACAACGCATGTCGAAGTGACAAAATTGTCACATGAGCCGTGCGTTTTGTTATATGATTCAAACGCAATAAACAGTGGGAACCGGTATGATAAATGTAACAAATACGAAAAGGAAGTGAAGCCACATGTCTATTTTAAATGCCAAACATGTGACAAAAGTATATGGAAATCATCATCAATCATTTGAAGTGTTGAAAGATATTAATCTCGAGGTGAAGCGTGGTGGCTTTGTATCAATTATGGGGCCTTCAGGGTCAGGTAAGACGACCTTACTTAATGTACTCAGTTCCATCGATTATGTAACAAATGGCCAGATTGAAGTAAATGGTCAAGATATTACACGTATGTCGAATAAACAATTATCAAACTTCCGCAAGCAAGAAGTAGGGTTTATTTTTCAAGATTATAATGTGCTATATACATTAACAGTTCGTGAAAACATTATGTTGCCACTTTCAATTATGAATCTGAGTCGCTCTGAAAAAGAACGTCGTTATGAAGAGGTTACAGCAGCATTGGGAATTCAAGAAATGGGTAATAAGTATCCGAATGAAATATCAGGTGGACAAAAACAAAGAACAGCAGCTGCACGTGCACTCATCGGAAAACCAGCCATTATCTTTGCTGATGAGCCGACGGGAGCACTCGATTCAAAGAGTGCACAAGACTTGTTAGTTCGTCTTGAACAAATCAATCGTGATATGGGAACAACGATTGTGATGGTTACGCATGATCCTGTCGCAGCAAGCTATTCAGATCGTGTCATTATGTTGAAAGACGGTCAAATCCATACGGAACTCTTTCAAGGAGATAAGACAACCGCACACTTTTATCAAGAAATTATTCACAATCAAAGTGTATTAGGTGGTGTCACTTATGAGCTTTAATCAAATTATTTTTAAAAACTTAGCACAAAATCTTAGACATTATGCCATATACCTTATCTCCATAATCATAAGCATTAGTATGTATTTTAGTTTTGTAACGTTAAAATATACAGACGAAGTGACGGAATCAGATGGTACAGAGATGTTAGCGAAAGCAGCAAGTATTGGTGACAAGTTCTTATTTATCATTATTCTTTTCTTTTTAATGTACGCCAATCGTTTGTTTATTAAAAAGCGTGCAAAAAGTTTTGCCCTATTCCAATTGATTGGTCTTTCTCGTAAAGATCTCATGCGTATGTTGGGTATTGAGCAACTGGCTATTTTTGTCTCAACAACCTTTGTCAGTATCATCATCGGTATTTTTGGTTCTCGTTTACTTCAACTTATTGTTAAAAAATTTATTCACATACCCATCGATATTAAAATGGGGATTCAATCTGAAGCGGTTGTTGCAACATTAGTGCTTGTGATAAGCGCATGGTTGTTAATTATGGTTCAAAGCTTCACCTTTATTAGACGCCGTTCTATCGTCCAGTTAATGAGTGATGTACAAAAATCAGAAGCAACGACATTCCGCATCACATTGTGGGAAGTTATTTTCGGTATACTTGGTATAGGGATGATTGGATCAGGTTATTATTTATCAACAGTTATGTTTGAATCGAAATACTTAATAGGTGCGGTCTTTTTTGTGGCACTTGTCATTTTATTCTTAACAGTATTTGGTGCCTACTTTTTCTTTAGAAGTTTTGTGTCGCTTGTCTTTAAAACATTGAAGAAATTCAAAAAAGGAAATGTGACAGTAACAGATGTCGTGTTCACATCATCTATTATGCATCGTATGAAGAAAAATGCCTTTTCGTTAACACTGATTGGGATTATTTCAGCAATTACAATTACCATTCTATCATTTGCAGCATTAGGTCAATCAAGTGTGCAAAAAAATGTAAATCTAACATCACCTTATGAATACACATATTTTGATACAAATTCAGCAGAGAAATTTGAAGATGCTTTGAAAGAGAAAAACATTCCATACAAGAAATATACACAACACCTTATTGAAATGCCTATTAAAGGGAAAAAACATAAATTAGGTGAATACTTTGATGTGACACCTCTTATGCGTGATTCAGAACTAGAAGAAATTGATGTTGCGGCAGGAGAAGTGCAATTTGTCAATATGTTTTCAATTACGCAAAAGGCTGTAAAGGTTGAAGAAGGGAATCAAGTCATCTTAGGTAAAGAGAATCACCAAAAGACATTAAAAGTGGATAAGATGACAAGTCAGAACTATATTGCTAACGACTTACTGTTTGGTTCGCCTGTTGCCGTTGTAGATGATGCAACGTATAAAGAACTTGAGCCAGCGAATGCAAATAACAAAGAAATGCCAAAACGTTTGCAAATAGGTTTTGAATTAAAACAAGATAAGGCTAAGCATTTGGCGAATGAATTGAATGGGCAGTTCAATAAAACAAATCCATCACCGCGTTCTGCTATTGAGAAAGAGTCTTTAGCGTTTGCAGGTATGTTTATTTTTGTGAGTAGTTTCTTAGGTATTGTTTTCCTTATAGCAGCTGGCTGTATCATTTACATTAAGCAAATGGATGAGACGGACGATGAGATGCAGAACTATCAAATCTTACGTAAAATCGGTTACACACATCAAGATATGACGAAAGGTCTGGCACTTAAAACATTCTTTAACTTTGGCTTACCGCTTATTGTCGGATTATGTCATGCATACTTTGCTGCTAAAGCTTTTAATGTCTTAATGGACAGCCCGAACTTGGTACCTGCATATATTATGATGGCCATTTATTCTGGTATTTATGCAGTGTTTGCATTGATTGCCTTTATACATGCTAAAAGAACGATTAAATTCACAATTTAGCCAATGGAACAATAGATTATCAGTATTTTGTAACAATAAGACTGGGAGGTGCATATTTCCTAGTCTTATTTATTTTGACTTTTTGTTATATAAGTAAATAAAATGTTAAGGTTTTGTAAATTCGATTGTCGGCTGACGTAATATGTGATATTTTCAAATATAGGTAAAAAATCTGAATGAAAACAAGTGGCTTTTAGTCATTTGAATAAATAAACGGCAACTTGGTAACGATCATCACAATGAGAGTGATTGCCCGACTTGCTGAACGGAGGATTTAACATGATTAAGAAAAAAAAGGATAAGTTCATGGAGCGATTGGAAGATATGATCTTCAACCTAGATCGAGCGGCAGTAGAGTTCGGGAAGATGGACTTTAAGACGCACCTTGATTTAAGAACTTATGCTGAAAATATTAAGACGTATGAATCGCACGGTGATGATTTGATGCATCAAGTAATTACAGACTTGAACCAAACATTTATTACACCAATCGAACGTGAGGATATCATGGCACTATGTAATGCGATTGATGATGTGTTAGATGCGATGGAAGAAACGTCTGCCATGTTTGAAATGTACTCTATCGAATATTCAGATGAATACATGTTAGAATTTGTAGAAAATATCCAAAAAGCCATTGGTGAGATGAAGTTAGCCATTGGATTATTAACTGAAAAGAAATTATCACACATGCGTGTACATTCTATTAATATTAAAGAATATGAAACGAATTGTGATGGTATTTTGCGTCAATCAATTAAACATATCTTCAATAGTGAGATAGATCCGATTACTTTGGTCAAAATCAAAGATATCTATGAGAGCTTGGAGAATATTGCTGACCGTTGTCAAACAGTCGCAAACAACTTTGAAACAATTATCATGAAAAATAGCTAAGGAGTCCTCACTTATGGAGTATTTGATATTTGTAACGATTGCGATCGTTATATTTTCGTTGGTTTTTGACTTTATCAATGGATTTCATGACACAGCGAATGCAGTTGCTACGGCTGTTTCAACACGTGCATTGTCACCACGACACGCGATCTTTTTAGCGGCGATTATGAACTTTATCGGTGCGTTGACTTTCACAGGTGTTGCGTCAACGATTACGAAAGAGATTGTCAATCCATTCCATCTTGATAATGGATTAGTTGTCGTACTTGCGGCCATTTTAGCAGCGATTATCTGGAACTTAGTCACTTGGTACTACGGTATTCCGAGTTCATCATCACATGCATTAATTGGTGCGATAGCCGGTGCAGCCATTGCATCAGCCGGCTCAATTAGTGTCTTACATTTACAAGGTTTTACTAAAATTGTCCTTGTATTAATTCTGTCACCTTTAATTGCGTTTGCTGTCGGTTTTACAATGTATTCAATTGTGAAGATTGTTTTTAAAAATGCGAATCTCGCACGTACAAATCGTAACTTCCGTGTTTTTCAAATTTTTACAGCAGCATTGCAATCATTCTCACACGGTACAAATGATGCACAGAAATCAATGGGTATCATTACAATGGCGTTAATCGTTGCGGGCATGCAAACAAGTGTTGAACCTGCATTATGGGTAAAAGTATCCTGTGCGGCGGCAATGGGTCTTGGTACAGCAGTCGGTGGTTGGAAAATCATCAAAACAGTGGGGGGTAATATTATGAAAATCCGTCCAGCAAATGGTGCAGCAGCTGACTTATCATCTGCTTTAACGATCTTCGTTGCATCATCATTGCACTTCCCACTTTCTACAACACATGTGGTATCATCTTCTATCCTAGGTGTAGGTTCTGCCAACCGTATTAAAGGTGTGCATTGGAATACTGCAAAACGTATGATCGTAACATGGTTTATTACATTACCAATATCTGCTTTACTTGCAGCGTTAATTTATATTGTTTTAAATTTATTTTTCTAATACAAAAGGATTGCGTACACAAAGCGTGTACGCAATCCTTTTTGCTTTAGTTATGAGTTGTATTAATGAATATAGTTGTAGCTACTTGTTAATGAACCTGGAATTGTACGGTATCCTACTTGTCCTGGTGAAGTATTGTAGTTCATCTCTGATACTAAAATACTACCGTCTGGGTTGACACGTTCAACATATGCAACATGCCCCATAGGACCTTCTGTCGTCTGCATAATGGCACCTACTTGTGGCGCATTGTTGACAGTGTATCCGTCAGAAGATGCAGCACTTGCCCAGTTGCTTGCGTTCCACCAATATGTACTAATCGGTTGACCTGTTTCAGAACGACGATTGAATACATGCCATGTACATTGTCCCCAAGTGTAAAGATTACTTTGGTTCACAGAGGGTGTTTGTGTTTGTGTACTTGTTTGTACTGTTTGAACACCATTACCTCCTGCAGCAGCTGTATTGACATTTGATGTTGATACAGCGCCAGATTGTCCTGGAATTTGTAATGTCTGATTAGGGTGGATAAGATAACTGCTCATCCCATTAGCGTTCATTAAGTCTTGAACGGTAACGCCGTATTGTGCTGCGATGATATCTAATGATTCACCTGCAACCACTTTGTGACCGTTGCCTGAAGTTTGAGTCGTCGTTACATTGTATGATGTTGTATTTTGTGTTTGAGCATTAGACTGTGCTGTCTCATTGCTCGCACTACCACCAATTGTCAATGTTTGACCAGGGAAAATCATGTTGTTAGAAAGACCATTTGCTTGTTTAATGGCATCTACTGTTGTGCCGTATTGTTCGGCAACTGTCCATAAAGAGTCACCTGACTGTACGGCGTGTTGTGTTGATGCTTGTGCATCTTGATGAGTAAGCACTGCGGCAGCCCCAGAAGTCACTGTCAGTGCGAATGCGAATTTTTTCAAAGTGTTGCCTCCTTATGTATTAAAACTTTATCGTTGATTGTTTCGAAATGTTATCTTTTACATAATATCAAAGATTATTTTAAATTTGTGGAATGTTACGAATCTGTAATGAATTTAACATGTTGTACTCAATGTGATTTAGGGTAAAGTACTGTGAGATGTGACATACGTATGTTAAAGTAAATGTTACAATCAACAAGAAAGATGAAATATAAAGGAGATTTTTATGAGTTCAAGTACAGAACAACAGTCATCAGACTATAAACGATATGGACAAGTATGGTTATTCTTTATGTATTATTGGTTAATATTTGGTATTTCGGTATATTTTGGTCAGTATTTACCAGCGGAATGGCGTCAACCAATGTCTATCGGGTTAGCGATGCTCATTCTTATTACGATGGTCGTGCAACGTGCGCGTTTTAGTGGTCCAATCATTTCACATATTTACACTATCGTTGCAGGATTATTATCTTATGCAACATTCATGTATTCATTTGCAAATCTAGGTGCACACACCTTTTTCATGATTGTGTTATTAGCAATTACAGGGTTTGTCGTGTTTGGTGTCGTTGGCTTTTTTGTTATTCGTGACGCATCAAGTATGGGGAAATATTTATTTGTGACACTTATCGCGCTAATCTGTATGAGTATTGTTGGCTGGTTTGTTCATATCCCTATGCTTTATACAGTTATTTCAGTTGTTGGGTTAGGTCTGTTCTTACTTTACACGTTATATGATTTTAACCGATTGAAGCGGGGTGCCTTTGCGCCAAGAGAGATGGGGTTTAATTTATTTCTAAACTTATTCCGCATCATTCGCCACGCATTAAACTTAGCCCAAAAAGTAAAAAGATCATAAAGATTTGATTCGATGGTCAGTTTTTAATATGATGATACTAGAGAACAATTAAATGGTTAAATATCCACTGGAAGTGCCATATGAACCGTTGGCTGAGATTGAAACGTATTTCAAAATTCCTGAACCTGATCCAGTTAGTACTGGCGTAGGAAAGTGGTTTTGCTTACGTATAAAATGTGAAGCTACTTTTCTGCAGTGTGTAGAAGAGTAGCTTTTTATTTTTATCTCAAGTGGTGTTTGGAAAGGGGGGTTACATGATTATTGCAGTGACACCTTATGAATTGTTAACTGAGCAACATATTCAACGTCTGAATTTGATAGAGCCACATATTGACGGTGTCCTTTTGCGAACACCGATGAGACAACAGCGTCTCATTGAATGGCTCCATGTTCTGTTGCGAGAAGGATTCCCTAAGTCAAAGGTCATTATACATACAGACATTACATTAGCAAAGGATATGGGAATTCAACGTTTACATTTCAGAGAAGGTGATGAACAGGCGTTTGACTTGAAATCCACACACCCTTCATACAGTGTAAGCATGTCTGTGCATTGTGTTGAATCAATTATCAAGGCACACAATCATCGATTAGATTTCGGTCTATTTGGACATATTTTCCCTTCAGCATCAAAAGAGGGAACACCACCGCGTACAAGTACAGAGGTGTGTGCAGCGTTATCAGAGCATTTACCGCTCATTGCGATTGGGGGTATTGATCAGAACACTGTCATGCGTGTTGACCCAAAGTTCATCGGTATTGCATGTATTCGCAGTGTCTTTGATACACCGATAAAAGTATTTGATGAGATGGTACAAAAATGGAGAATGAATAAGGAGGAATGACATGATTGAGATACAAGTAAATGGGGAGCGTCAGCAATTTCAGTCAGATACAACGATTCAAGATGTATTGAATCATTTTGGAATTGAAGCAAAACGAATGGCGGTTGAGCATAATGAAACAGTTGTGAAGCGTTCAGAATGGGCATCTACCTATTTGCGCCCTGATGATCGATTAGAGTTATTAGAATTTGTAGGAGGCGGATAATATGTTTAACATTGGAGATTTAACATTTCATTCAAGATTATTTTTGGGAACAGGAAAGTTTGATAATGAGCAAGTTCAAAGTGCAGCGATTGCAGCATCTGAAACAGAAGTATTAACATTTGCCGTACGACGCATGCACTTATACGATCGTGATTTACCGAATCCACTTGCGAATGTAGATTTAGAACAGTTTGTAACTTTCCCAAATACAGCAGGAGCCAAAACTGCGGAAGAAGCAGTACGTATTGCTGAATTGGCACATGAAGCAGGTGTGTGCGATATGATCAAAGTAGAAGTAATCGGTGATGATGACACACTATTACCTGATCCTTTTGAAACGTATAAAGCATGTGAAATCTTATTGGAAAAGGGATACACTGTGTGTCCTTACATTTCGGATGATGTTGTTTTAGCGCAGCGTTTAGAAGCACTCGGAGTTCATGCAATTATGCCACTTGCGTCACCCATTGGTACAGGAAGAGGCATTAGTAATCCGCTAAATTTACGTTATATTATTGAAAAAAGTAAAGTACCAGTAATTGTTGATGCAGGTATCGGCTCAGCAAAAGATTGTGCTGAAGCAATGGAGCTCGGTGCAGATGCAATTTTGCTGAACTCTGCAGTTTCACGTGCAAAAGATCCTGTCAAAATGGCCGAAGCGATGAAGAAGGGTATCGAAGCAGGGCGTTTAAGTTATGAAGCAGGACGTATTCCAATCAAATATAATGCCGTACAATCCAGTCCATCAGAAGGACTTGGCTTTTTGTAATGGAACGCTATGATAGACAGATAAAATATGCACATTTTGGTCAGCAAGGGCAACAAAAACTTCGAAACCTTCGCGTGATTGTTATGGGTGTTGGTGCATTAGGAGTGGTGTTGCAGAACAACTCGTACGAAGCGGTGTGGGGCATATCACACTTGTCGACAAAGATATTGTGACTATGTCTAATCTGCATCGTCAAAGTTGTTATGTGACGGCTGATGCAGAGTCAATGCTACCTAAGGTCATTGCTTTACAACAGCATCTCATAGCTATTAATCCTGATGTGAAAATAACGACATATAATGAAGAAGTGACAGCGCAAAATATTATAAACATACTCGAACAGGTCAAACCAGACATAGTCTTAGATGGTATGGATACATTTGAAATGCGTTTTTTGTTGAATGAAGCAACACGGAAGTTACAGATTCCTTATATTTATGGTGCGGTTGTAGGAAGTCAAGTCAGTGTTCTACCTATTCACGGTGAAGGGCCTTGTTTGCATTGTATTTTACCAGAAGTACCGAAAACAATGGAACGCTGTGAAATCAACGGTGTGTTACCTCCTGCTGTTCATATGGCTTGTAGCTTAATTGTTGCAGAAGTGTTTCGCTATCTGATGCACGGTCATTTTACGAGCAAGATGACAACGATAGATATACACACACTAAAGATGAGAACGGTTGATGTTACTGCATTGAAAGAATCTGAATGTACAGTTTGTGGGCAAGGACAATATCGACGCTTATCATATGATGATGTTGATCACATACGTGAGTTATGTGGCGGTGTGTTTCAGATACGATTGCCACAAGAAGCTTTTGACGCCACACTTCATTCAAATATTACAGTCGGCATTGCCAATCAATATGTGAAAAGATTGATGAAAGATGACTACGATATGACATTATATCAAGATGGACGGTTATTAATCTACGGTGCAAGCAGTGCGGAAGAAGCTGAAAACGTGCGTGATCAATTATTCGTTGCACATGATGATTGACACATGTTGCTTTCAGATAAAAATACCATGTATAATAAAGGGTAATCTAAAAAGCAATTGAAAGCGAGATGGAAGAATGGGACGTAAATGGAATAACATTAAGGAGAAAAAAGCACAAAAGGATAAAAATACAAGCCGTATCTACGCGAAATTTGGTAAAGAAATCTATGTAGCGGCGAAGTCTGGTGAACCAGATCCAGAATCTAACCAAGCGTTGAAGCTTGTTTTAGAGCGTGCGAAAACATATTCTGTACCGAACCATATCATTGATAGAGCGATTGACAAAGCAAAAGGTGGCGGCGATGAAAATTTTGATGCATTACGCTATGAAGGCTTTGGTCCAAGCGGCTCAATGTTAATTGTCGACGCCTTAACAAATAACGTAAACCGTACAGCATCTGATGTGCGTGCGGCATTTGGTAAAAACGGCGGCAACATGGGTGTTTCTGGCTCAGTTGCATATATGTTCGATCACACTGCAACGTTTGCATTTGAAGGTTATGATGCAGATACAGTATTAGAACAGTTGATGGAGCAAGATATCGATGTGCGTGATGTCATTGAAGAAGGCGGACTCACAATTGTCTATGCAGAGCCAGATCAATTTGCATCTGTACAACAAGCGTTACGTGACCTAGGTGTTCAAGACTTCGAAGTGGCAGAATTAGAAATGTTACCACAATCAGAAGTTGAATTATCAGGTGATGATTTAGCAACTTTTGAAAAGCTTGTTGACGTGTTGGAAGACCTTGAAGATGTACAGCACATTTTCCATAACGTTTCATTATAATGTGTGGAGGACAACGTATGCAGGCTAAAGATTGGATTCAGCATTTATCATTAACACCACATCCTGAAGGTGGTTATTACCGTCAAACAATTCTGAGTTCAGATGCTGTGGACGGTCGCCCTAATTATTCGAGTATATACTTTTTATTAGAGGATACGAACATCTCTCATTTCCATCAAATCGATGCAGATGAAATTTGGTACTATCATGCAGGCGCAACTTTGACGCTTCATATGATTCATCCGGATCATACGTATGAAACAGTGAAAGTTGGGCCGAATGTAGATCAAGGTGATGTGTTGCAATATGTTGTACCAAAAAATACAATATTCGCTTCGTCGATTGAAACACCACAAGCCTTTGCCGTGGTAGGCTGTATGGTTCAACCAGCCTTTCAATTCGATACGTTTAAGTTATACACACAACAAGAATTGTTACAAAAATATCCCGAACATGAAGCGGTGATTCTCCGATATGCGAAGCAATCAATTGAATAATAGATGATATAAGCACACCCTTTTCTACTGCATGATGTCGGTAGGAATAGGGTGTCTCTTTGAGCCGATTTTTAGTGTTCAAAGGGTTAGCCGTTCTATCTCTGTGTAACTGAACGAGTGACAGAGAACTATTAATTTTATATAATAAACGAAAGGAGGAGGGTTGCTGTGAAAGTAAAATATATCGATAAACGTCACTGGCGTCGCCTCTTAGACCGTGATTATATAGAAGTAAAAGTGAACAATAATAAATTTAAGGGGATTATCGGCTTGATTACGATTAACAAAGTGAGAGAGCCATTAGAAGTAACAGTTATAGGGAAGAAGATGGTTGTTGCCGATGAACAATACCAATGGTTACAAATTGTGCCGGAAAAAAAGCGTTACAGCTTGACGGTGATGTTTAATGAAGATGGGCAACCATTACAATATTATTTTGATATCAATTTGAAAAATATTACGCAAAAAGGGAAGGTACGTACAGTTGATCTGTATTTAGATGTGCTTGTGCTTCCTGATGGTCGATATGAACTGGTCGACCAAGAAGACTTAGAGCGTGCATTGCGTGCGAAGAAGATTACACGAAAACAGTATCATGAAGCATATATTATTGCACATCAGCTCATGATTCAAATTGATGAAGATTTTCAAAGTATACATGAAAAAGCAATGTATTGTTTCAATAAAATCCGTCATAAACACCTGAAACATGAACGCTCAGGCAGATATTGACTGTTAATAAGTAAGATGTACAATCGGAAGGGACAAGGCTGTGTTCCTTGATTGAACTAGATCATCACACAATGCGAACTTGTAGAGGAGGAACCGTGATGAAGATGGATGATTATCGTTTGCTCATCACATTGGATGAAACAAGAACGTTGCGTAAGGCAGCTGAGCAACTCTATATCTCACAACCTGCTGTGACACAACGCTTAAAATCAATTGAGCGTTATTTTGGTGTTGAGATTTTTATCCGTACAAAAAAACAACTTATTACAACAACTGAAGGTGCAATGGTCATTGCACATGCCAAAGAAATGCTCAATCAAGAACATTTATTTAAAGATAAGATTAAAGCACATATCGGTGCAATTAACGGGAGCTTATCCATCGGCTGCTCATCGCTTGTCGGACAAACATTGTTACCAGAAGTATTAAGTCAATATACATCAGAATACCCGAATGTCGAAGTAAAGCTTCATGTAGGGTCAAGTGATGAAATCAAGCAGCAGTACAATGATTACCACATTATGATTGTTCGTGGCAACCAGTTGTTAAATAAGCATAATGACCATTTGATGGACGATCAACATTACTTTATATATCCAACGAACAGAACGGCAGAATTACATAAATTACCGTTTATAGAGTTCCAAGCAGACCCGGTATATATTAATCAAATTAAGTCTTGGTATTATCAACATATGTCACAAGATTATCATGCGCGAATTAAAGTTGATCAAGTGGCGACATGTAAAGCGTTATTATTAAGTGGTGTCGGTGTGACAATCCTGCCAGAAATTATGACAAAAGATTTGGATGATGCGCAATTTACGAAGATTAAGGTTGATATTGAGGAGCGCCCTCTCGTACGAGCAACCTATTTGAGTTATGATATGAGTATGATGCAGCTCCCTCAAGTCAGTGCATTTATTAATGTATTGAAGACATACATTAAAGAAGTGAATATATTATCTCAGACGGTTGATGGATAAATGATGACATCCATTATAATAATAGGTGCGTGTTAAGGCTAACAGATACACTGAGCAGCCCGGATTGCTTATGTGAATTTAAGAAAGGCCTAAACGCACTTATTTTGTTGCGTTAGATACATTAGAAAAGGAGAAAATTATGTTTCGTGAACTATTAACGATAAAGAACTATAAATTATTTGTTGTAAATATGATGCTGATTGGTATGGGGATTGCAGTAACTGTTCCATTCTTTGTGTTATTTGCAACGAATCAACTCGGTATGACGACGAATCAATTCGGTCTTTTACTTGCGTTAGCAGCAATCAGTCAATTTACGATGAATACTATTGTTGCGCGTTTTTCAGATACCCATGCGATCAATCGAAAAGCTATTATTGTTGTCGCACTTTTAATGGGGGCAATCAGCTTTTCATTACCATTTTTTGTAGACAATATTATTTTATTCATTGTTTTATACGCTATTTTTCAAGGTCTTTTTGCACCTGCAATGCCTCAGTTGTATGCTTCAGCACGTGAGTCTATTAATCAGTCAACATCAAGTAGTCGCGCCATCTTTGCCAATTCTGTACTGCGTTCGATGTTCTCATTCGGCTTTCTATTCGGCCCATTAGTAGGGAATATTTTGAATCAGTCAATGGGTTATAACGGTTTATTTGGTGGGACCGTTGCGATTATCTTAACGACACTCGTCTTACAATTATTCTTCTTCAAAGATATTAAAGCAGCAAAACCTGTCAGCAACCAAGCACATACGGAACAAAATGCACCATCAATGCTTACACACACATACTTAATTGTGCCATTTCTCGCATTTATCTTGTTACATATCGGACAGTGGATGTATACATTGAATATGCCATTATACGTGACCAACTATTTACACGAAGATGAAAAGTATGTTGGACATTTGGCAAGTTTATGTGCAGGACTAGAAGTACCATTTATGATTATTTTAGGAATTGTTGCGAGTAGAGTAGCAACGAGAACACTACTCGCTATTGCAGCTGTATGCGGAAGTGCTTTCTTTGGTAGCATTGGTCTTTTTGAGAGTGTCCATATGATGTTAGTCGGACAAGTGCTATTAGCTGCATTTTTAGCGGTGTTATTAGGAATAGGGATTAGTTACTTCCAAGATATTTTGCCTCATTTCCCGGGTTATGCTTCAACACTCTTTGCAAATGCAATGGTCATCGGTCAACTGCTCGGTAATTTACTCGGTGGTGCGATGAGTAACTGGGTCGGTTTAGGTAATGTTTTTTATGTTTCAGCTTTTTCACTTACTTGTGGATTTATATTAATTTTATTTACAAAAAAAGAAGTAACATCACGTACAACCGTGTAGATGATGGAAGGAGAGACAAATGGATACTTTACAAGTTGCGTTATGGTTATTGATTCTATCTGCTTTTGCACTCGGATTTATTAGCTTGATCAAACCGATTATTCCAGGTGTATTGTTATTATGGATTGGATTCTTCATCTATCATTGGGGAATCAATAGCGACAGCTTATCATGGTGGTTTTGGGGGTCAGCGATTGTTTGGACGCTGTTTATCTTTATCTCAGATTTACTACTCAGTCGCTATTTTGTAAATCGCTTTGGCGGTTCAAAAACCGCAGAGCGTACAGCGATTATCGCAGTCATCGTTGGCGCTTTTGTCTTCCCGCCATTCGGTATTCTTATCGTGCCATTTATTGCTGTTTTAGTCGTGGAGTTATTGCAAGGTGTTAATGTGCAGATGGCTATGCGTGCAAGTGTCGGAACGATTGCTGCCATTTTTACAAGTTCTATCGTACAAGCATTCATTATGACATTCATGATTGTTTGGTTCTTTATCGATGCATTAGTTATATAAAATTTGACAAAACGAGGTTGTGAGAGAAGCGTTTAGGGATTGAGCAGAACCCAAGCGGTGAGCAAAATCGCTTTTTGATTTTGTAGAGCCACGAAGTTCTGTCGCAAATTCTGTACTTTGAACACTGACATCAAACGAGGTTGTGAAAGAAGCGTTTAGGGATTGAGCAGAACCCAAGCGGTGAGCAAAATCGCTTTTTGATTTTGTAGATCTGCGACGTTCTACCGAAAGCCCTGCTTCTCGAACACTGACATCAAACGAGGTTGTGAAAGAAGCGTTTAGGGATTGAGCAGAACCCAAGCGGTGAGCAAAATCGCTTTTTGATTTTGTAGATCTGCGACGTTCTGCCGAAAGCCCTGCTTCTCGAACACTGACATCACAACATTGGGACACCGTATATTGGTCTCCCAGTATGCGTCTTAGTTTCTTTTTAACGCCATGATGCACGATGATTAGTTTGTTGTTTGCCATTGAGATATAGTCCGATTGGCAAAATAACAAAAGAAATCAAAACAAAGGTCCAATTATTGACGAGTATATAAGGTCCGAATTGAAAGAGTTGCTGCGGAAAGAAGAAGATTTCGAACATTAATATAAAAAGACAAATCAGTACGATATAGCCTATGAGCCATGCCAATCGGGAATAGTGAAAGGCTTGAAGTTGTACCATTTTAAAACAAGACCAAACAAACAAAAAGCTGACAAATAAGCCACTGATGAGCGTTAATGGAAATGTATAGATAAAGATACGTGGGTCATTAATAAAGAAACCAAGAAACCCTTTTAAAAAACAAAATAAGCCTAGTAAAAAGACAATATGTTGATAGATGTAGTGACAAATATTTATAAATGTATGATTGGGCAATGCTTTGATTGTTTCGTTCGCATGATGTTTAGGGTCATGATTGAAGAAATCCATCGCATGCATGCCTTTATTTTCAGCTTTGAGTAGGTGCGCTAGAATTTGTTGCAATACTTTTTCAGAGTCATAAGCGTTGACACGCATATCGGCACGGACATAGGTCATATAGCTTTCAAAGATTTGACGATCTGTGTTATTCAAGCGCAATGCCTTTACATTGTTTTCTTTCATCAGTTCATTTGTTGTTTTCATGTCGCACCTCCTCAGTATTCATTGCATATTTTACTATGCTCTATTATGACGACTTTGCGATTATAAATCAATTAACGTTCGATATTTTAATCGTTATGAAATATTGTGTAACACATGCGAAGAACCCTCATACATGCTAAAATAGAAACGTAGCGATTCAAAATTGGAGAGAGACGAAAATGAAAAAAATAGGTGTCATCATGCTTACAGCAACATTCCTTTTAACAGGGTGTGGCAACAGTGAAAAAGCCAAGTTGCAAGATGAAATCCAGTCATTAGAAAAAGAACAAAAAATATTAAAAGAAGAAAATAAAAAGCTAAAAAATCAGAGTGATAAGTTAGATGATAAGATAAAAGAAGCAGAAGAGAAGATCAATCAGTCAACGAGTGATCACAAATCAAAAGATACGAAAACCGATGAGACTCAAAACAAAGAAGACACATCGACAGGTGAATCAAATAAGGAAGAGACATCAAAAGCATCTTAATAACGAGATGTGTGGTGCGTTTAAGTAACTTATCAGTAGGGTATTGAAAGATACATATAAAACGAATGTAAAGAAAAGAGGAAAGCGACAATGTATGAAAAAGAGTTTGCACTTTTAGAAGGACGTGAAATGTCACTTGTAACATTGGGAAGAGAACTTGAAAACATTACAGGTTATGAACTGTATGATTCGACAGGAGAACTAGATCGTGTCATCGCATTGAAGCCAAACTTTTCTCATGATTGGGAAACGTTCAGAGCAACTTATCGATTAAAGCATCGCAATGACTTCATTGATGCTGTGTTTACAATCGTAAAAGACTACAATAAAGAACGTATAAAAGAAGTTCCAGTTAAGATTCAATTATTGAGTTATATTTCAAGAGCATAAAATACATGTGATTAAAGGCGTTCTAAAGCTATGCTCTAGAACGTTTTATTTATTTTGATTTGCTGCTAAGCTTTATTGAGAATAAGTTGGTTTTAAACATAGAGAGGGGGCTAAGGATGACAGTCTATATAGAAACAGGACGGTTACGTTTGCGCAGTTGGGAACGCTCAGATTTATTACCACTACAACAATTGAATGCACATCGTCAAGCACGTCAGTTTTTCCCGAGTATCTTAAGTTATCAAAGAACAGAGCAGTTACTTGATGCGATTCGTACGTATTTAGACACACATCATATTGGCCTGTTTGCAGTAGAACTAAAAGCGACTAAAGAATGGATTGGCATGGTAGGACTTAACTACTTGTCTGATACGCATGATTATCCATTTCGCAACCTGCCTTTTTATGAAATTGGTTGGAGACTTGTACCTGACGTATGGAATAATGGGATTGCGACAGAAGCGGCAAAAGCAGTGCTAGACTATGCAAAAGATCTAGGGATACAAGAAGTGTACGCAATTGCAGCAGAACAAAACCAAGCCTCTATTCGTGTAATGGAAAAAATAGGCATGCATCGTTATGATAAGTTTGAGTTTCGACAATTCGGCTTACAGCACCCACTCAAGCGGCAAGTGCGTTATCACATCGACTTAACGCATAAGAAGGACACATCTACTTAGAAGACCGAGCACCCACATTCAGGGACTCGGTCTTTTTGTGTATATTGAGTTAGTTATAAGTACGTGTAGAAATAGGTTTTGCATCTTTTAACCCAGCTAATAATGCTTCTGGAGTCTCATATAAGCGTGCTAGATTTTCGTATTTAGCGTCGATAAAACCTTCTTGAATCATATGTGCAATTAATTGGTGAAGTGGGTTGTAAAACTGTTTAATATTATAAATGCCAATTGGTTTTTGATGAAGACCAATTTGTGCCCAACAGTACACTTCGAAAAACTCTTCAAGTGATCCCGCACCACCGGGAGCCATCACAAAAGCATCTGCTAACTCTGCCATTTTTTGTTTTCGTTCGTGCATAGAATCAACGAGTATGAGTTCAGATAACCGTTGGCTTGTAATCTCTCGCTCATCAAGCATCTTTGGCATTACACCAATGGCTGTACCACCATGGTCTAAAACACCATCTTGAATGGCCCCCATAATACCAATAGAACCCGCACCAAATACGAGTTCGATACCCTGTTCCGCAAAATATTTACCCAGTTCATAAGCTGATTCAACATACTCTGGTTGGTTTCCTTTACTCGCCCCACAATATACAGCAATTCGTTTAATTGTCATTGTAACATCTCCTTTAGTTGTTAATTGTAGTATACGTCTTTTCATTTTGTTGAACAATCCGTATTGGAAAAGCGTCGTTTATTCAAATGAATGTGACTGTAGAAGGATATGCATCAATTTTTGTTTGAATGCAAGATGTTGTGCTTGAGTAAAAGGTTTTGGGCCCTTGTGATGACGCTTTGTTTGTTGGCGTAACTGTTGATGGTGATAACGTTGTGCTAGAAGTTCATCTATCTTTTCAGTAGTATATTGATAGCCTGTATGATGTAAAAGATAAGCTGCTTTATTTAAAGCTAAACTTGCCAAACCATAATCTTGTGTAACAACAATGTCAGTTGAGCTGACTTCACGTAAAAGTGCAAAGTCAACGGCATCACGTCCACCATCCAAATATTTTACTTGAACGTGCGACGGATACACTTGATATGAAAAGTGATCATAACTACGAAATATGCAAACAGAGACGCCTGCACGTTCTGATAATTGAACAATCGTGTCAATCACAGGGCAGGCATCTCCATCAATAAGTATACGTGTGATTTGCATTATAAATCAGGTGTTTGATTGTGTACTTGATCACTTCTGTATGTTGTTTCTTTCGCTTGGTGACGTTCTGACAAAGTCTTAATACGTTGTGGTTGTTGAGTCGAATGCAAGTTTGAATCAGTTTGTTGCTTTTTCTTATCTTCTTTTTGTGTTTGTTTTAATTGTTTTTTCAATGCTTTTTGTCGTTTTTGACGTACTTTCTCTTCAACTTTATGACGTTTTTGAATGTTTTTTTGAAGTTTTTTATCTAACTTACTGACTATTTTCTTATTTTTCTTAGCGATCTTGTCACCATGTGCTTCTATTTCTGGTTCAACTGTATTTGGTTCAAAGCCCACCTGTTTAGAATATTTTTGCATGCGTTGTAAATCTTTCTTCATTTGCTTTTGACGGTGCGCTTGTGCTTTTTCTTCAGCTTTATGACGCTTATCCATCGCTTTTTGAAGTTTTTTATCGAGCTTTTGAATCCCTTTATTATTTTCTTTAGCAAGTTGTTCACCACGAGCATGAACATTTTCAGGACGCATTGCACGTTCAGCTGCTTCAGCTTGTTTTACAGCTTTTTTATAATCATGTTGCGCTTTTTTCGCTTTGACATGTGATGTTACCTTATGTGTGCGGTCAACGACACCATCTTTGACATGTACTGCAGCATGGCCAGTTTTAGTTGCTGCTGTTTTTGATGACGCTGCTATTTTTTGAACATCTGGATGTTCTTTAAATTTTTTACGTTCTAAAATGAGTGGTACTAAGAAGACAGGAAGTACAGTGATGATCATTTTGATTGTTTTATTCATATTCGTTGCCTCCATTTTGTTTAATTTGATAACTACTTTATACCCAATGTACCATAAAATAAACACATATACCCATTAAGAAGATATGAAAGAAGCGTTTAGCATTCGAGCAGAATTCGAATAATGAGCAAAATCGCTTTTTGATTTTGTGGCGTATTTATAATAAAAAACATCAGCGCCTATAAATGACGCCGATGCCAAATATTATTTCAATCATTATAAGATCACGTAGTAAACGACTGCGATTACCACAACGAGTACGATGCGGTAGATGGCAAATGGTATTAGTTTCACGTTTTGAATTAATTTCAAGAAGAGTTTGATTGAAATAAAACCAACGATAAATGCTGCTAAAAAGCCGATGATATAGAATGGAATATGTGATAAGTCAATATAATCATAATGTTTCACAATTGATAATGTACTGGCTGCCAACATGACAGGTACGGCCATAATAAATGTGAAATCAGATGCAGATTTATGATCTAATTTCATGAGTACCCCTGTCGAAATTGTAGAACCAGAACGGGAAAAGCCTGGCCACATTGCAACGGCTTGTGAAAGACCAATTACAAATGCTTGAAAGTATGAAATCTCATCAACAGAGACTGTGTTACGCACATTGCGACTATATCTATCTGCAATAATCATATAAACAGCACCTAAAAATAATCCAATAAGTACAGTTGGTAAACTGAATAAATACTTTTCGATTAAGTCATCAAACAACAAGCCAAGTACGCCTGCAGGAATCATCCCAACTAAAATATGTGTTAATTTTAAGCGTTTTGGCTTTGAGCGAAGACCTACTTCGTGTGTCGGTGCATATTTTCCGATGTGAAACATTTCGAAGTATTTATGGCGGAAGATCCATGCTGCCGCAAAAACAGAGCCAAGTTGGATGACGATTTTGAATGTAAAGGCCGACTCAGAACCTAAAAATTCGGTTGATTTTAACCACATATCGTCTACTAAAATCATATGACCTGTTGAAGAAACAGGTGCAAATTCTGTGAGTCCTTCTACAATCCCAAGTATTAGTGCTTTAATCAGTTCAAAAAAAAGCATAAAAAATTCCTCTTCATTCTATTTAATTTCTTTGCACATCATAGCATACCACAATGTGACTTGTCTGTTGAGACTAAATCATTCAGACCAAAGTATGAAATATGCGCCCATTCAAACGGTATGTTCAAATGGATGCATCATATAATATATATAAAGCTAGGTGATGCCTAATTTTTTGCTAGAGGGCGTTAGTGTTCACTTTTGTTTGCTTCACTAAAGCCACTAATCACTTTTTCGAGCAAAATATTTAATTCTTGGATTTCATCAAGTGTTAATGAAGATGCTTTTGCTACGAATGTAGCAGCATCGCAGAGTTGTGATTCCATCGCACTACTTTTATCTGTGAGATGAACGAAAACTTCTCGTTGATCTACTTCGGAACGCTCACGTTTAATTAAATCCATGTTTTCCATGCGTTTAAGCAATGGTGACACTGTACCAGTATCAAGGGCAAGGTCTGTTACGATTTTCTTTACGTTTACAGGTGATTCTTGCCATAATATTTCAAGTACTAAATATTGCGGGTATGTGATACCGTGATCTTTAAAAATCATATTCGAGTAATATCGATTTACTTGTCGTTGTGCATTGTAAAGATTAAAGCACACTTGACCTTTCAAGTTGAGATAGTTAGACATCAGCATTCTCCTCCAGATAATTTATCCGCTTTCTTTCATTTATTAGATTGTGTTCTGCCTGTATTAGTGAGTTTATATGAAACAGTAGTGCTAAGTTTGATACTATTGTAAGATGATAGTATCCGGTCATTTTAGAAGATAGCCAAACTATTTGCAAGCTAAAAATCTAAAACAACATACATATTATAACAGATTTATAAAAATTTTTAAGCGAGGGATATTTGTGGACAATAAAAATACAAATATTACGATTGTCAGTGGCTTTCTTGGTAGTGGGAAAACTACTTTCTTAAATCAGTATATGAATAAAATATTAGAAAAAACCAATCAAGTAGCGCTCATTGTGAATGAATTTGGCAATTTCGACGTCGATAGCCATATTTTAGATAAAACAGCACTATCAGTTTCAATGCTACAAGGGTGTATTTGTTGTGATTTACAAGATGATCTTGTTGCGCAGTTGCATCAACTGTCTCAGCAAGATGTCTCACACGTAGTGATAGAAGCAACCGGTATTGCCAACCCGATTGAAATGTTGTCAGCTTGCCAAGATCCAGTCATTGCACATTTATATGAACCACCTACAATCATTACGGTCGTCGATAGCGTACGTATGCTGAAATTTCAATATGCAACGGAAGCAACAGAGACACTGATGCATGATCAGATTCGAGCCAGCCAACACCTAGTATTGAGTAAGGTAGATTTACTGGACTCTGATGCGCAGCGTGCACAAGTGATAGATCAAGTGGCTCAAATTGCACCTCATAGTCAGATTGATATTGCACTTAATGGTGAGATTCAAGAAACAGTCAAAAAAGGGGAGCTCTCATCACCAGTACAACATGAATCATCAACACACCCACACGCGCATTATGAAGTGTTAAGTTATCGTTTTACACATCCTGTTTCACGTGAACAATTGATTCAATTTATTTTAAATACGCCTGATGCTATTTTGAGAATGAAAGGCTATATTCAGTTTCGAGATGTGCCAAACGAAACCTTCTTACTACAATATTCAAGCGGTTTGCCTTCTCTTGATAGTGTTGGAGAGGTTCACTTGCCGACAACCATTGTTATCATTGGTGAAAAACTAGACAAACCTGCACTGAAAAATAAGTTGGAACTGTTACAATTTGGTTAACGTCCAGCCAACACATGCAATATAGTACGACATTCGTTACAATTTAATTAAACAATCATTATTCTTGAGGTGAAACAAATGAAAAAAATTAAAATTAATCAACATGTTTCATATTCTAACTTGATACAAGGCTTTTATCGTGCAGATAAATGGCAGATGTCCGCACAAGAGATGAACCGTTTCTTGCATGAACTTGTTGATCGAGGCATTACAACGATGGATCATGCGGATATTTATGGAAAGTATACGGTTGAAAAGATGTTTGGTGAGGCATTAGCTTTATCACCTGAACTACGCGATCAAATCCAATTAGTAACAAAGTGTGGAATCGTGCAGCCGAATGATATATATCCTGATCAAACGGCGCACCGCTATGACTTGAGCGAGGCACATATTAAACGTTCGGTAGAGCGATCATTGCAACAATTGCAAGTAGACTATATCGACACACTATTGATTCATCGCCCATCTCCGCTAATGAAACCATGTCAGATTACAGATGCACTTAAATCATTAGTCGATGAAGGAAAAGTGCGTGCGTTCGGTGTTTCTAACTTCAGACGTTCACAATATGAGTTATTGAATGATTGTCTTAAAGATGATCGTTTTCATATTGCAGTCAATCAAGTAGAAGTTTCTCCGTATATGTTACAATCGTTTCATGATGGTACTTTAGATGATATGTATAAAGATAAAGTCAAAATTATGGCGTGGGGTCCGTTTGCGGGAGGTCGTTTATTTGATAAAGATGATAAGACGGCACAGCGTGTGTTACCTGTATTGCAACGTATTGCGAAAGCACATGAGACGTCAGTAGAAGCAATTGTTGTGGCATGGCTAACAAGACATCCCGCTACGATTATGCCGATATTAGGAACGCAACGTTTAGATCGTGTAGATGCAGCGATTGCAGGATTAGATGTAACACTCCATGATCAGGAATGGTTTGATATCTATACAGCAGCTCAAGGATATGATATACCATAAGAGATGGCAGATTAAGTGAATGAAATGGGGCAGTGACTATGACTGAAAAAGAATACAAACAGCGTAATCAGTTTAGACTGTATGTTGTTGCATTACCGTACGGATTGTTCGGTTTGATCGTCGCACTTATTTTTATGTTTGATCCTAAACCGATATGGCTGGTGACAGTATTCGGAGTCTTCATGGTTTATAACGTAATTGCGACGTTCACAGCGTTTTTGTTTAAGTATGGTAAAGAAACACTATATTTATTATTTTTAACCCTTTGTATGACGGGTGTTTTTGGTTTCTTCATAAATACACTATTTAAAGGTTTGAGTTAAGATATACATGCATGTAGGCGATGAGTTTATCACCTATGTGCATTTTTTATGTTTGAGCATTTAAATTTAAGGGTAAGCGCTTACAAATTTAAGTTAAATATCATAGATGACAATGTTATAATAAACTTGAATGATAAGTAAGGGGGAATCATCATATGAAACGTAAAAAAGTATCAATTATCGGCTCTGGCCATACAGGGGCAACTTTGGCGTTTATTATTGCAACACAGGGAATGGCAGATGTGCTAATTGTTGACCGTGAGAAGAATGAGCAATCAATGAAGGGGAAGGCACTAGACATTTTACAAAGTGGACCGATTCTTGGCTTTGACACAAAAGTCTCATCCACTGTTGATTATGCAGATACAAAAAATTCGGATATTGTTGTGATTACAGCCGGTGTACCACGACGTCCGGGGATGAGTCGTGATGATCTTGTTCAAACAAATGAAGAAATTATGGTAGATGTGACAGAGAAGATTGTCCGCTATTCGCCTGACTGTACGATTATTGTTTTAACGAACCCAGTTGATGCGATGACGTATACAGTATATAAAGCATCAGGCTTTCCAAGTGAACGTGTTATCGGACAATCAGGTGTCTTAGATACGGCACGATTCAGTACGTTCATTGCCGAAGCGTTAGATGTGGCAGTCAAAGATGTTACAGGTCTCGTACTTGGTGGACATGGTGATACGATGGTTCCACTTGTGCGTCACAGCCAAGTGAACGGGGTTCCTTTGACAGAGTTGATGTCACAAGAAGATATCGATGCAATTGTTGAGCGTACACGTAATGGTGGTGCAGAAATTGTAAAACTTCTCGGTGACGGCTCAGCATATTACGCACCATCGGCAGCTATTTATGAGATGATTGAAGCGATATTATTTGATAAGAAGCGCTTGATTCCAGCTATTGCTTATTGTACAGGTCAGTTCGATTTGGATGATTTGTACATTGGTGTGCCAACCATCCTAGGCGCAAATGGTGTTGAACGTATCGTCGAACTATCATTGAATGAAGATGAACGTGCACAACTTGAGCAATCTGCAGCATCTGTTGAAAAGGTAAAAGCGACATTGCGTCAAAAGTAATGATGTAAGTTAGGGATAAGGAAGAAGACCAGCAGTAAGTGTGAATTTACTGCTGGTCTTCTTCATATGCTTCATTCAAGTCATTTGTTGCAAAATGGCGATGAATGCAATGCCGTTATTCATGATATGGGTTACTATCGCAACAATGATGTTTCCGTTACTCTTTACATAAGTGATGGTGAACATTGTTCCGAGTAAAAGATATGGAATGATTTCGAGCGGAGAATGTGCAGTTTGCATATGTAATAGTGCAAAAGATACAACAGATAGAATACTCATAAAACCGACACCGAACTTTTTGCCGAGTTCGCCGATTAAAACGTGTCGAAATAACAATTCTTCTGTCATCGGGGTCAGTATCACGATACCGAGAAATACAAAGGGGAGCCAGATAGGTTGTTCGAAAAAAATCATCAAGCTGTCTTGATTGCCTGTATCTTTAAACTGCCATTTGGTGGGTAATTGTGTCATGATAGCCATAAAAATAGCATTAGACAGTAGATATCCAATATACGTGAATACAATCAATTTGATATGCTGACGTAAATCTTTGAGATGAATCACGAGTTTGGAACGAAATTGCTGACGGTGTGATACGATTAGAAACAGAATAACAAAAATTGAAGTCAGTATGATACCGATCATTAACATAATCGGTTCAGGCATATTGAGTTTTAAATGTGTAAACACAGTTAAAATCATGAAGGGCAAAGTGACCTGACCTAATATGTAAATCACAAAGGCGCACAAATCACGCCAGACTACTTTTGTTGATGTGTGAAACATGGCTCAACCTCCAGTGGTTTTACAAGGATTAATATACTATAATGACAATCTTAGAAGATGTATGTCTATAATTCATTCTTATACTTATAGTAAGCATTATATAATAGTTGAAAATAGCAAACAAACATCTTTATAACGTATTCTTGTTAGTATATAATATTTCAATGCACAATTTTGATAACGAGAGAGGTTTATATGAAGAAACAATTTATTATTTTATATATGAATATTTTCTTAGTGTTTCTTGGCATTGGTCTCGTCATTCCTGTACTCCCTGTCTATCTGAAAGATTTAGGTTTAACAGGTGCAGACCTTGGTGTAATGGTCGCGGCGTTTGCACTCGCACAGATGATTATTTCCCCGTTCGGTGGTGCGATGGCAGATAAGCTTGGTAAGAAACTAATTATTTGTATCGGGCTTATTTTATTTAGTATTTCAGAATTTTTATTTGCGGTGAGTCATACATTTTCTTTACTACTTGTTTCTCGTGTGCTTGGTGGTTTCAGTGCTGGGATGATTATGCCGGGTGTAACTGGATTAATCGCTGATTTATCACCGATGCAAGACAAGGCAAGAAACTTTGGCTATATGTCAGCAATTATTTCTGCCGGTTTTATTCTTGGACCGGGAGCGGGCGGTTTTCTGGCAGAGATTTCACACCGGATGCCATTCTATTTTGCAGGAGCGCTTGGCGTCTTGGCATTTTTCGGCACGGTTATTTTTGTTCAGTCACCGAAACATGAAACAACTCAAGGATTTGCGTCATTTGAAAAGTCTGAACTTGAAAAAATACAGGTTAAACAATTCATTACACCCGCTATTTTAACGTTAATACTTGCGTTTGGTTTGTCTGCATTTGAGACATTATTTCCACTTTACACAGCGGATAAAATAGATTTCCAACCAGCAGATATCTCAATTGCGATAACAGGTGGAGGTATTTTTGGGGCGATTTTCCAAGTGTTTTTATTCGATAAGATGGTTCGTTATTTAAATGAACTCACGCTTATTGTGTATTCACTTGTTTATTCTGCACTGATTCTAGGTTTATTAATTTTTGCCCACTCATATTGGCATGTTATGTTAATTTGTTTCATCGTATTCATCGGTTTCGACTTGATTCGACCAGCACTGACAAATTACTTTTCGAATATTGCAGGTAATCGACAAGGATTTGCAGGAGGCTTGAACTCGACGTTTACGAGTATGGGTAACTTTATCGGGCCACTTATTGCAGGGAGCTTATACGATGTCAATATTGAATATCCTTTAATTATGTCAATATTATTTATGTTAATGGGGTGTGTTGTTATTATGATTGAGAAGGTTATTAGAAAACGATATATCTCATAAGTATTAAGTATAAAGAACGAGACGAGAAGGCAATGGAATCGATTGCTTTCTGTCTCGTTTTTTGTATGGAATATGTCAGAAACCACGATAAAATGAGTTCATGGTATAATGAGTGCAAATATGAGATAAGAGGAGCGATTGAGTGATGCGCATCAAAATACTAGGGTACAATATCTTTCAAAAGGGTGGAACGTCACGAAGCAACTTAAACCTTGTGCAAGCATTAGTAGCGGAAGGTTTTGAAGTGACTTATGTGAACTATATAGCCTTTCAGCAACGTCAGTTGAAAAGCCTAAGAGCATCGGACAGTAGTGCGTTAGCAGGTGCAAAAGTCACTGCATTCCGTGGTATCCAATCATTACTTGATACTGATTTGTTAATTTTCACGAGAGAGAGCTTTTTCAATATGGCACGTGAAGTGAAGCATTGTGATGCACGTATTCGAATTCTAGGAGAAGTACATGGCCCGCTTGCTTATATATCGGATCAAACGGATCTTGCATTAGAAGCAATTGATGTGATACGTGTCAGTACGCAACAAATCGCTGAAGAATTTAAACAGCGTTATGATTATCCATATGTTTTTCCAATGTATGTGAACACATCGCATGTTTCATGGGAAGTGAAACCTTATGTAGCAAATAAAAATATATTTATGAAAGTACGCTTTGAAGATGAGATTAAAGGGGTATCATATGTATTGAAATTGGTGCATTATGCTGTTCATACACGAGGTGAAAAAGCGTTGCATTTCTATTTGGAAGGATATGGCCCTTCGCGCTCCTTATATGAAAAGCTCATTGATTATTATGAACTACATGAGCATGTTCATATCAATGAAAAAGAGCCAGCGCATTATATTTACTTGTCTGCATCACCATATGAAACACTCGGCTATTCTATTTTAGAATCAGTAGCCGCAGGTCATCAAGCATTGATCTATCCTGGAAAAGATGGGGTGTTACATAATATATATGCAGATTATCATGCGATTGACTTTATTGAAAAAGATTTATCAACAGATTTTGATGTGATGATGGCTGCTTTTAGTCAAGGATATACGTCATTGCAGCAACAAGAAGATCAGCAAAGATATGAATCACAATTTTTAATAGAACATTACGGTGAACAACTCGTTCAACAAGTGATGCAACTGGCGGAATTGCATAGGATTGATGTATCAAATGTGCCCCAACCTAAAATAACGGCGAAGCAACATTTTAGGTCAGGACAACGCCGACGATTTCTAGGAAAACTAAAGCGTACAGTATCGGTGCCGCAGAAAATACGTAATAATGTTTGGACACAGAGAACAGCAAGAGTGGCCCTATTGGTTGAAAGTCAGCTGAAAAGTTATCGCCAACAAACAGTACGACAAGATGCTATATTTATTGAGTCATTTCATGGCAAAAACTTTTCGGGGGATCCTAAGTATATTGCTTTAGCATTACAACGACAAAATCCTAACGTTAGGATTTTTGTGAGTGCACAAAATGAACTCGTAGAAATGGAAATACGTTCATACGGTATGGTGCCTATTCGTTTTGGATCTAGAGCATATATTCGAGCATTTAATCAGTGCAGATATGTGATTATTAATGGAAACTTGTGGGACAAACTATCTAAACAAAAAGACCAACAAGTGATTCAGACGTGGCATGGTTTTCCGTTGAAGCGAATGGTGAACGATCTGATGAATTCAGAAGAACGTCATCGTCAAGCTGAAAGATTTAAACCAAATATGTTGAAGTGGGATGTTTTTTTGACTGTATCACGTCAATATGAGCGTTATGTTACGTCAGCGTTTGATTTGAATGTGCATCCATCATTGCGTGTTTTCCCATACGGTGCACCACGCAATAGTTATTTGATTCGTCATCGACATGATGATAAAGAACGTGAAGCCATTCAAGAAAAGTATTTATTTAACAAAGATGATACGAAGCGTTACATTTTATTTTGTCCAACATGGCGTAAAGAAACACGGAGTAATGTATCTCAGTTAGATTTGGTGTCATTGTTAGAAAGGTTACCATCTCATTATGAAATTATCGTCAAACTACATCCGAATGAAGGACATCTATATCAGACATATCGAGCAATGCATGAACGCATTCATTGTTTTGACAATGCATTAGTGGATATTCAAGAGTTGTATTTGTTAGCAGATATTTTAATGACGGATTATTCTTCAGCTATGTTTGATTATGCACATTTACAGCGTCCAATCTTAGTTTTAGATGAAGATACAGTATCATATGGGCAAGAAGTAGGCTTCTATTTTGATGTCACACAATTAACATCTATTCATCACGTAAAACCAGATGTGCAAAAAGTGACGGACTTGATTCAACAAATAGAAACGGTAGATCATCACTCATTGATTGAACAATTTATGACTTATGATACTGCGACATCAGATGACGTAGTAGCGAACGAAATTTGGCAACTTTGATATTGAGTAAGAGGTGTGTGAAAGATGAAAGTGAAAAAAACAAATGCAATGCGCATATTAGACAGAGCTAAAATAGATTACGAAATGCGCACATTCGAAGTGGATGCGGCGCATATTGAAGGTTCGGAAGTAGCAGAACGTATCGGTGTTAACGATGCGCAAGTGTTTAAAACGCTTGTACTTACAAATGGTAAACGAGATTATTTTGTGTTTGTCATTCCAGTTTCGGGTCATCTTGATATGAAGGCAGCTGCATCAAGTGTCCATGAGAAAAAACTAAACTTAATGCCGCTTGATGATTTGAAGAAAGTAACAGGGTATATTCGTGGTGGATGTTCGCCAATTGGCATGAAAACTAAGTTTCCAACTGTTGTTGATGCATCGATTAAGCATATAGATCAAGTTTTTGTCAGTGCTGGTCAACGTGGTGTGCAAATGGGCGTTGCACCAGATGATTTAATTCAAGCAGCAGAAGCACAGATTGCGACAGTTGCAGAATAATAAAAAAAGAGAACGGGTTAGTTCGCCTTTTTGTGGTGGGATGGCATGAAATGCTGTCCTGCTTTTTTTCAAATAAAAAAGCGCTCATGCCTCTATCATTTTAAGTGACCAAACAAAAAATTGAGAGGAGACATGATGCGCCTATGTGTGATGATATATTAAAACTACCAAAAATAAAAGATGAAAATATTCAAGTTTTTAAAGTGGAAGTGTGATTAATAAATTTTTTCTTTACCTTTTATTGGGGTGAGATTCACAGTGATAATCTCGAATTGTTTTACTATATCTCATTATCTACTGAATGATCATAATCATATTCGGTTTCTAAGTATTTGCTACCAGTAATAAAATTTTTGAATGTATTGCTATTGTATAGCAATGGTTTTATATACGGGTCATATATTTCTTGAAAGTGCTTTGTGAATAAATGGGATTACATATGACTGGATTTGAATGGTCTGTGTCCTTTTTATGACTTTTATTGATTGAATATGAATGAATATGATTGTTTGTGATTGATTTTTGAAAACGAATACATTATACTGTAAGAGAATTGAGGTGGTTAGATGCTAACGGATAAGCGACATGCTTTGATTATTGATGTTTTAGGTCAACATAACTTTCTAAGTTTGCAGCAGTTGATGGATTATACGGGATCGAGCGCATCAACGATTCGTCGAGATTTGACGAAGCTCCAATCAGAAGGATTACTGACACGTGTACATGGTGGTGCAAAGTTGATAGATTCAGGAGTGGAGCCGGAATTATCAATGAAACGCACGCAGCATATCGAAGAAAAGATTGAGATTGCAAAACAAGCAGCTAGCCTGATCAATGATAATGATTGCGTGTATTTGGATGCTGGCTCAACAACGCTAGAAATGATTCCTTTTATTAGCGCAACAGATATCACAGTAGTAACGAATGGGTTAACACATGTTGAGTCCTTGTTGAAACAAGGGATTCGTATTTACATTGTCGGTGGTGAAATGAAATCGACTACGATGGCAGTTGTTGGGACACGTGCTGTAAACTTTTTAAGAAACTACTGTTTCAATAAGGTATTTCTTGGTATTAATGGGATTGATGTTGCAACGGGATTAACGACCCCGGATGAGCGAGAAGCATTAATGAAAGAAGTGGCAATACAACAAAGTCAACAAACGTATGTGCTAGCAGATGCATCGAAGTTTTATCAAACGCATTTTGCAACGGTAAAGGCAGTAGAACCACCTATTGTGATTACATCGGCATTTGGTCGTCAGCGTGGCAAAGAGATATTAAAAACAACAAATATAGAACTTCTAGGAGGATGACTATGATTTATACAGTGACGCTAAATCCATCGATTGACTATGTCATGTTTGTAGATGGTTTTGAAGCGGGGGCGTTAAATCGCACAACTGCAACAGCAAAGTTTGCAGGGGGTAAAGGGATTAACGTATCGCGTGTGTTACAAACATTAGATGTGCCATCAACTGCACTTGGTTTTGTAGGTGGCTTCCCAGGAAAGTTTGTAGAAGATACATTAACTTCTGCAGGCATTCAAACAGCATTTACACAAGTAGATGAAGATACACGAATTAATGTGAAGTTGAAAAGTGGTTCGGAAACAGAAATCAATGCGACAGGTCCAACGATTACAGAAGAGAACATCTCTGCATTATTAACGCAACTTCGACAAACAACGTCAGATGATATTGTCGTGATTGCAGGAAGTGTACCAAGTAGTGTACCGCAAACAATTTATGCAGAGATAGCAAAAATTGTACAACAAACAGGTGCACAATTCGTTGTAGATGCTGAGAAGTCTTTAGTAGAAGGGATTTTACCGTATGGTCCACGATTGATTAAACCTAACAAGGTTGAGTTGGAAGAAATGTTTGATACGACAATTACGTCTGATGTAGATGTGCTGAAATACGGACGTAAGTTATTAGACAAAGGGGCACAATCAGTATTGGTTTCTCTTGGTGGAGATGGTGCAATCTACATTGATGCATCTCAAGCATATAAAGTTTCTGCGCCAAAGGGCAAAGTCATCAACACGGTTGGTGCAGGTGATAGCACAGTTGCTGGAATGGTTGCTGGGTTTACACAGGAATTGCCTCAACAAGAAACATTAGCATTAGCAATTGCATCAGGTTCAGCGACAGCATTTAATGATGACTTAGCGGAACGCTCTATGATTGATACATTATTAGAAAATATTAGCATGACGCAGTTACATGAGGAGGGGTAATATGAGAATTACAGAGTTATTGACAAAAGATACCGTTGCAATGGATCTTGCAGCAACTTCAAAAGATGCAGCAATTTCAGAATTAGCACAACAATTGAATAAAGCAGGCAAATTGAATAACTTAGCGGATTTTGAAGAAGCAATCCACGCGCGTGAATCACAAAGTTCAACAGGAATTGGTGAAGGAATTGCCATTCCACACGCGAAAGTAGCAGCGGTAGACACACCTGCGATTGCTTTCGGTAAATCTAAAGCAGGAATTGACTATCAAAGTCTTGACATGCAACCAGCACACTTATTCTTTATGATTGCAGCACCAGCATCAGGGGCTCAAACACACTTAGATGCACTTGCAAAATTATCAGGGATTTTAATGGATGACAAAGTACGTGAAGCTTTATTACATGCTGAGTCACCAGAAGAAGTGTTAGCAATTATTAACAAAGCAGATGATGAAGTAGCAGATGAGGACGAAGTAGTAGCACCAGCTGACTTAGACGCAAGTGAACCTTATGTGCTTGCTGTTACAGCTTGTCCAACAGGTATTGCGCATACGTTCATGGCACGTGATGCTTTGAAAAAACAAGCAGAAGCAATGGGCGTCCAAATTAAAGTTGAAACTAACGGTGCAGGTGGTATTAAAAATCATTTAACAGCAGAAGATATCGAAAAAGCAGATGGTATCATCGTTGCAGCAGACGTACATGTTGAAACAAACCGTTTTGACGGTAAAAATGTCGTACAAGTACCTGTTGCGGATGGAATTAAACGACCAGAAGCATTAATTAATACAGCATTAGATAAAAGTAGAAAACCATTCGTTGCAGAAAAAGGTGCAAGTACATCAGCAGGTAATGATGAAAAACTTGGCATTGGTAAAATAATCTATAAACATTTAATGAATGGTGTATCAAATATGTTACCGCTTGTTATCGCGGGTGGTATCTTAATGGCAATTGTATTCATGTTCCATCCGAATGCTTTTGATCCAGAAAGTACTCATTATAATGCATTCGCAGCATCATTATGGGAAATTGGTAGTAAGAGTGCCTTTGCGTTAATCATTCCAATCTTATCTGGTTACATCGCACGTAGTATCGCTGACAAACCAGGTTTCGCAGCTGGTCTTGTTGGTGGTATGTTAGCAGTATCAGGTGGATCAGGTTTCATCGGTGGTATTATCGCAGGTTTCTTGGCAGGTTACTTAACAGAAGTTATTAAAGCAGCAACAAAGAACTTCCCACAAATGCTTGAAGGTTTAAAACCAACATTGATTTATCCATTGATTTCAGTAACAATTACTGGTTTAGCAATGATTTATATCTTTAATACACCAGCAGCATGGTTGAACAATGCATTGATTTCAGGTTTAGATAGTTTATCAGGTACAAACGTTGTGATTCTTGGTGTTGTGCTTGGTGCCATGATGGCTATCGATATGGGTGGACCGTTCAATAAAGCAGCTTATGTATTTAGTACAGCAGCATTAACAGCAGGTAATCCAGAACCAATTACAGCAGCAATGGTCGGTGGTATGGTACCACCAATCGCACTTGCAATTGCGATGTTAATTTTCGGTAACAAATTTACAAAAGCACAAAAAGGTTCTATCGTTCCTAACTTTGTGATGGGCGCAAGTTTTATTACAGAAGGTGCAATTCCTTTTGCAGCAGCTGACCCATTACGTGTGATTCCTTCAATGATGGTTGGGTCAGGTATCGCAGGTGGTTTAGCATTACTTTTCGGTTCTCAAATTCAAGCCCCACACGGCGGACTTGTCGTAATCTTTGGAACAGACTGGAGCCATTCATTGTTTACAATTATTGCAATCTTAATCGGTTCTTTAGTCGGTGCAGTGATGTATAGTTTATTGAAGAAAAAACCAACAGATACACCAACAATTTAAGATTATTTCAAAAGAGGCTAGGTCATTGACCAGTCTCTTTTTTTGGTCTTAAATATTACGATATATTTTTCGTTTTTAATTTGTTACTTACGGGTATATTACACAGTCGGCAACCACTGATGTGAGACTTTTAATCGCGTGCCATATTCTTATGTATAAATTCATAATAAGTTGTGGTATGATAAAATTAATATTTTTATGTCTGGAGGTAGCTCAATGGGAAGGATTTAGTACGTTTAATGTATCAGAAAATATCTGTCACAAATAAAAACATGACGACATCACTTTCTATTGAGTGGTGTTAATTTAACGGAGGTGAATCCCTAGTTATTAGGGAACTAATTGGACAGTACGACCATCATTTATTTAATCATATTTTTTATATTAATTGCATTGACAACCGTCTTTGTAGGTTCGGAGTTCGCCTTAGTAAAAGTGCGTGCGACGAGAATTGAACAATTAATCGGTGAAGGGAACGGAAATGCCCGAGTGGTGAAAAAGATGATTTCCAACTTGGATTATTATCTTTCAGCGTGTCAGTTGGGGATTACAGTCACGTCATTAGGACTTGGTTGGTTAGGGGAACCATTGTTTGAACGTCTTCTACATCCAATCATTGAACTGGTTAATATCCCTGATGCACTTGTAACAACGATATCAATCGTCACAGCATTTACGATTGTGACGTATATTCATGTCGTTGTCGGTGAGCTAGCACCTAAAACATTGGCAATTCAATATACTGAACGCATCGCACTACTTTATGCACGTCCACTTTATTATTTTGGGTTTGTGATGAAGCCGCTCATCTGGTTGATGAATGGTTCAGCCCGCCTGATTATTCGTATGTTTGGTGTAGATCCAAATGACTCGAATGAAGCAATGTCAGAAGAAGAGCTTAAAATCATTATGAATAATAGCTATCACGGTGGAGAAATCAACCAGACAGAACTCGCATACATGCAAAATATCTTTTCATTTGATGAGCGACATGCTAAAGACATCATGGTACCACGAACACAAATGGTGACATTAAACGAGCCATTCAATGTGGATGACCTGTTGGAAACCGTCAAAGAACATCAGTTTACACGCTATCCAATTACTGAAGATGGCGACAAAGACCATATTAAAGGATTTATCAATGTAAAAGAATTTTTAACAGAGTATGCTTCAGGTGTTCCAATTAAAACGAGTGACTATATCCATGAGTTACCGATGATCTCTGAAACAACACGTATTAGTGATGCACTCGTTCGTATGCAACGAGAACATGTCCATATCAGTTTGATTATCGATGAATATGGCGGAACAGCTGGTATTTTAACGATGGAAGATATTTTAGAAGAAATCGTTGGCGAAATTCGAGATGAGTTTGATGATGATGAAGTCAACGACATTGTACAATTAGATGAAAAGACATATCAAATCAATGGACGTGTTTTATTAAGTGATCTTGAAGAACAGTACGACATTGAATTTGAAGACTCGGAAGATATCGATACAATTGGTGGCTGGTTGCAAGCACAAAATACAAACTTAGAGCAAGATGATTTTGTAGATACCGTATTTGATCGTTGGGTTATTTCGGAGATTGAAAACCACCAAATTATTCATGTTTTATTACGTTATGAATATAATGCAGAACGCCCTAAAAATATGGATGAAGATGATCAAGATGAGCATTAACCGATAGAAACAGAGAACATCACTTTTGTAATAAGAATCAAAAGTGATGTTTTTTTGTTTGACAGGTATTTTCTATGTAAATTTTTGAATACAAGTTATAATGTTGAATAAATTGGGTAGAGTAAAAATTGAAATAAAGATAACTGGTAATACATTGAATTGATAATTGAACAATAAAGTAGGTGTACTGAAAGTGAAAGTAAGAGTAATTGTACCTTGTTATAATGAAACAGCTGTTTTACAACGTACGATCGATAAGTTACAGGAAATTTTAGATGAGGATGCGATAAAACAAGGTTACACATATGACTTATTATTTGTAGATGATGGTAGTAAAGATACGACAATCGATATTTTGCAACAAGCAGCAACACAGTCCCCCGTTGTGAAGTTTATATCTTTTAGCCGTAATTTTGGCAAAGAAGCTGCTATGATTGCAGGATTTGAACATAGTGTCGATTGTGATGCAGTCGTGATGATTGATGCAGATTTACAACATCCCCCAGAAATGATTCCCGATATGATCAAAGCATACGCTGACGGTTATGATCAAGTAGTTGCAAAGCGCAATCGTGACGGTGAAACAGCAAGTCGCAAGTGGATGACACGCTTGTATTATAAGATGATAAATCACTGGGTTGAAGATATTGAATTGGTAGATGGTATTGGAGACTTTCGTCTGTTGAGTCAACGTGCAGTACGTTCTCTCGTTAGTATGCGTGAGTATAATCGTTTTTCAAAAGGTCTTTTTGCATGGATTGGTTATAGTACAAAAATTATCAGTTATGACAACGTGATGCGAGAAGCAGGTGAATCTAAATGGTCATTTAGAAGCTTGCTTAACTATGCTATTGATGGACTAATCTCCTTTAACAATAAGCCGCTCCGCATGATGATATACTTAGGTGTATCGGTTTTTGGTGTTAGTCTTCTGTATATTATCTATCTGTTGATTGATACGCTTTTACATGGCGTCTCTGTACCTGGATATGTCACAATGATTGCTGCAATCTTGCTTATGGGTGGTATCCAGCTGATTTCTATCGGAGTAATTGGTGAATATATCGGACGTATTTATTATGAGGTAAAACAACGACCAAACTATATTGTTCGTGCTGCAAATGTTGACCGACCTTCTAAAGATTCATATGACGCCTCATATACGAATCATATGGAAGAGAAACAACATAGTATTTCTAAATAATATTGAAGAGGCTGAGACATATTACATTTATGTTCCGGGAAACTAATATATGGTATCTCTAAAACAGAGCTTTTGTCGGAAATTCGCAACTTTGAAAAATAAGAAACCGATTTTGAGAATTGCTTGGGTTCTGCTCAACCCCTAAGCGCTTCTTTCACAACCTCGTGATGTCAGTGTTCAAGAAGCAGGGCTTTCGACAGAACGTCGCAATTCCCCAAAATAAAAAAGCTATTTTGAGAATTGCTTGGGTTCTGCTCAACCCCTAACCGCTTCTTTCACAACCTCGTTTGTGATGTGCATCCCAAAAGTTGGATTAAAAATCTAACTTTATGGGGTGTATTTTTTATGAGTAGATATGATAAATTTGAATTTAAAATGTAAATCGTTCAAGAATACTTAAATGATAATTGATGCTTTAAAAACTTAGCAAAAAATACGATCTCCCTGTAAAATTTTTATTTAGAGATTTTGTGTCACCATATAATGCACCATTGTGCTGGAGACTTTTTCTACTTCTGAAATAGATTGAACTTAGCAATTAGTATTTGCAGGTGATTGCTGTAAGTATAGTCATGCTCACTCGTACTTGTTAAAACCGCATGATGTATAGAAGTCGTAATGCACTATTATCATTAAATATACTTTGTATAAAATTAGACGTAAAAAGAAGAAACATCGCTTTTTATTTTTTCAGTTTTAAAAGCATTGACAAGTGAGTGAGTACTCACTATAATACAAGTAGCTAATAGGTGAGTGAGTACTCACTCGAATAAAATGAGGTGATAATAATGGAAAAGATGATTGAAATCAATCACTTAAAGAAATCATTCGATTCTCAGGTTGTATTGAATGGTGTCTCACTTGATGTAGTAGGTGGTGAGATTATTGGACTGATTGGTCCATCAGGTTCTGGTAAATCAACGTTAATTAAAACAGTTTTAGGCATGGAAAAGGCAGATGGTGGCGAAGCATTTGTATTAGATATATCGATGCCTAACAGAAAAATACTTGCAGACATTGGCTATATGGCACAGTCGGATGCACTCTACGAAGCATTGTCAGCGAAAGAAAATTTATTATTTTTCGGTCAAATGAAAGGAATTAACAAAGAAGATCTGAAGCAACAAATTCAACATGTTTCAGAAGTTGTAGAATTAACAGACCAGTTGAATAAAAGAGTGGGAAGTTATTCTGGAGGGATGAAACGTCGATTATCCTTAGCGATCGCTTTGCTAGGAAAACCGAGATTATTGATTTTAGATGAACCGACCGTTGGTATAGACCCGTCTTTAAGAAAAAAGATATGGCGAGAGTTAGATGCATTACGTCAAGAAGGTTGCGGCATTTTGATTACAACACATGTTATGGATGAAGCGGAATTGACAGATAAAGTTGCATTGTTATTACGTGGTGACGTCATTGCATTTGATACACCCGCACAATTAAAGGAACTGTATCAAGTAAACACTGTTGAAGAAGCATTTTTGAAAGCAGAAGGAGGGCAATAACATGAGAGCATTTGCGATTGCTAAAAAAGTATTTAAAGAATTAATTCGAGATAAACGCACACTTGCATTAATGTTTGTTGCGCCCATTTTTATTATGTGGCTCATGAATGTCATGTTCACAGCAAACAATACAACAGAAGTGAACATGGCGGTAGTGGGTGTTGACCAAAACATCGTATCCACAATGGATGATGTCAAACATGTGTCAGCTAAAAATTATGAACGTATTGATGCAGCTGAAAAAGCACTTAGCAAAGAAAAAGTGGATGCGATTGTATCAACAGATGATAATGAAAACTTTAGCATTATTTATGCTAATAGAGATGCTTCCAAAACTGCGATGAGTAAGCAAGTGTTTAAACAAGCAGTGACATCTTCACAAGTAAAAGAGATGACAAAAAATGTACAGGCACTTGTAAAAGCAAGTCCAAATCCGAAAGCATCAGATCAGTTACAAAAACCGTCTATTTCTTTAGACGAATATTATGATTACGGTGATGAAGATTCTGGATTTTTCATTAAGATGATTCCAGTATTGATGGGCTTTATGGTCTTCTTCTTTGTCTTTTTAATTTCGGGAATGGCATTGTTGAAGGAGCGAACATCTGGAACTTTAGATCGCTTACTAGCAACGCCGGTACGCCGAGCGGATATCGTATTTGGCTATATGCTCAGTTATGGATTTTTAGCGATTATCCAGACATTAGTTATTGTTATTGCAACGATTAATTTATTGAAAATTGAAGTGGTTGGAAGTATTGCTTATGTTGTATTGGTTAATTTTGTACTTGCAATGGTTGCATTGGCATTTGGAATTTTGATGTCAACACTTGCTAAGTCAGAATTCCAAATGATGCAATTTATCCCATTAGTTGTAATGCCACAGCTGTTTTTCTCAGGGTTGATTCCTTTAGAAAATATGGCGAATTGGGTTCAAGTCATTGGAAAAATATTGCCGTTATCGTATTCAGGACATGCCTTGTCACAAATTATTCTTTGGGGTAATGGATGGAATGAAATTATAGGTGATTTAGGTATTTTAATGCTCTTCTTAATTGTTTTGACAGCATTGAATATCATTGTTTTAAAACGTTATCGTAAGGTATAATGAGCATATGAATACAAATCAATTTCCAACATTTAAAGAACAATTAGAAAGTGCGTCTATGCCACCTGGACAAAGAAAAGCCATGTTAGCAGCAATCAAACTTTTTTCAGAGCAAGGATATCATGCGACATCGACAGCCCAAATTGCGAAAGAAGCCGGAATCAGTCAAGCAACAATCTTTAAATATTTTAGTACGAAAGAAGAATTATTGATGGGACTACTTGAGCCTTTAAAAGAGATTGTAGGCAAGACATTTATCAAAGATTTGACTCAACATCAAGACTTGGAAAGCTTAATTCATTTCATCGTTACAGATCGGTATGCTTTCTTTTCAGCAAATGGAGATTTTCTCAAAATTATCTTTCAAGAAGCGATGATTTCACCTAAGTTAAGAGAAGCATTGATAACCAACTCTAAAAAGTTAATGCCAAACTTATTTCATCATATTAATAGCGTTTTAGAAAGTGACGCGAAGCTAGATAGAAGTCTTACAAAAGTAGATCGTATACGAACAATTATCGCACCACTGTTCATGTATATATTACAAACGCAAATTTTTTCGATTAAAACAGGTGATGCAGAAACAGAATTACAAATGGTAGCCTCCCAAATTATCAAAAGTTTACGTCAATAAAAAAACGGTTTGCAATTGCAAACCGTTTTTTACTACGTTATCACTTATTTTTTACCGCGAAGTGCACCTAAGATAAGTGACACAACTGCGATAAAGATAATTGAGCCGATCAATGCTGGGAATACATAGATGCCACCGAATGATGGTCCCCATGCGCCTAGGAACATGCCGCCTACCCAAGAACCGAGTAAACCAGCGATAATATTACCTAAAATCCCACCTGGGATATCTTTACCTAAAATTGCTCCGGCAGCCCAACCAATGAGACCACCAACTATTAACATGACAATAAAGCCCATTATAATAGCCTCCTTTGTATTTAAATCTTTGTGATAATACTGATATACCCGGTTGTCATAGATTTAATCATTAAATTATAAAATAAATAATTTTTCTGCGTATAAGATGAAGGCGAACCCACCGTATAGCAAGATAAATATATACCAAAAAGGTGTTAGTGCAACGATGACAATCATTGCGATAAGTATGAGCAGTGTTCCTATCCAAAGTGGTTGTTTAATTTTGAGACGGCGATATAATTGGTGGAACCAAGCTGAATTGAAAGTGCTTGAAAACAACAGAATCGCACCAAATGCAAAAATAGCAGGTGCAAGATATGGGACAGACATATAGAACGACTGATCAGCTGTTTGATCTACCACAACAAGGGAGATACTTATCATAATCGTTAGTATCCCTGTCAAAAACTTTTGTTGTGTCATAACAAAAGGGTGATAGTAATGGTTTAAATAATATTGTAAAATCGTCCAGATACAATACATTAGTACAGTAAATATAGATATAAAACTAAGTTTACCCAGTAAAATTAAATTAATAAAACCATTTATTGTAATAGCAAGCAAGACACTACTAAAGTGTAATGACTGAAATCGGTGTCGATATAAGTCAAAAACGAGTATAGCAATTACAACGATACTATTTATAATGACAAAAGCGGCCATGTTATTCTCCTAACTCATTACATTTCATTTCTATATTATAACAATGTAAATATAAGTTGGCATGTAAAAAGTGGAGATAACTGGTAATAATTTTGAACATATAGATGCAATAGCGTACAAAAAAAGATGAAGTTTCTCGAACGGGAAACTTCATCTTTTATGCTAATTATTAAACCAATCACTAATTTTTTGTGTGATTTCATCGAGTTTAGTATTAACGCGGTTGAGTTGTTCTTGCATCTTTTCTAGATTACCACTTTGTCGTTCATCTTCAGCATTTTGTAAGTTATCGACTGTATCGTCATATTGATTGGCAACTTGATCTGCTTTTTTGCTATCGATGTCATCTCGTAGTTCTTGAATTTGTTGTTTCAATTGATCGATTTTACTTTGAGATTCTGCATCATTGGAAGCAATGCTGTCTTGTGTGTCTTTAATTTGCTGTTGTAATTCATTATCTTTTTGTTGTAACAGTTCTTCATTTGTCACTTGATTTTGTTCTTCTGGATTCATCGTATGATCCGTATCATTTGTACATGAATTAAATAAAAACAGTGCGATGACGAAGAGTGAGATGACCATGATAACGAGCAACCACTTATTTTTACGGTTTGTCTTTTGAAGTTCTATATCTTTTTGACGTAAATATTCATAATCTTGAGTATGTGTGTGTGGCTGTTGCGCAGTGTTTTTAATTAGAATGCCGCCAAAAATATCGTATTGTTGCTGATCGGTTAAAGTATGAATATTGAGATCAGTATTCAGTTGATTGCGTTTGTCATAAGCGATAATCGTACCATCTTCTAAAACTTTTTCGACTCTTGGATAAACATCAGAACGTTCTCTGCGTCGCATTGTATCACTCCTATATGTTGGAATCAGATGGGAACGGGACATAATAAATTTGTTTTCTGAGAAAGCAGTATAAGGTGTCCCAATGTTGTGTCAGTGTTCGAGAAGCAGGGCTTTCGGCAGAACGTCGCAATTCTCCAAAATAAAAAAGCTATTTTGATCGCTGCTCTGGTTCTGTTCAATCCCTAGACGCTTCTCTCACAACTCGTGCTACTTTCTATTTTACACTCCTTTAAGGTTACTCCACAACAATGTGTGTAATTGAGGTAAAACGTAAACGCGATTCAATGCTGGATTGGTCATGACATGTTGAATTAGCCATTCATAGCGACTCAACAGCCTTTCTGTATGATGTTCAACGGTGTCTTCAAGATAAGGGTTACCAACTTGAAGATAGAATGATATGTCAGGATAACGTTCGTGTATTGTTTGTGCAAATGCTAGGTCTGCTTCATCAAATACTACTACTTTTAAACTTAATGATGTTGGTTGACATTGTGCAATGACAGTGTCCAGCTGTGATAAATCTTGATCCATGCCTGAGCTGGGTGGCTTTGGAGAGATAGTCAAATCGTGTATTTGAGACATCCATGGTTGAAACTTTGTTCCCTGTGTTTCTAAAGCGAGTTGGATATGTTTCATTTCACATAAATCGACGAAAGCTTGCAGATTTTTAATAAGTGCAGGGTTCCCGCCTGAAATGGTTACGTGATCAAAACAATCACCACCAATGTCGGTTAAACGTTGCCAGATTTCTTCAGCTGTCAGCATTTGAATCTCATCACGCATTGAACCATCCCATGTAAACTTAGAGTCACACCAACTACATCGGAAGTCACATCCAGCCGTTCGCACGAACATCGTTTTGCGACCGATGACTTGGCCTTCTCCTTGAATTGTTGGGCCGAAAATTTCGAGTACAGGTATTTTCGCAGTCATTTACATTTGCCCCTTCATATGTTTTGGACGATAGACAACATAACTTGATGGTGTCTCGCGTAGAAATACTTGTAGACACTTAGGTGCGTGTGGCAATTCAGCGAGATGGTTTGCGACAATTTCATAAATAGTTTGTGCAACAACTTCAGTAGAAGGACTTTTACCTTCAAATAAAGGTAAGTCATTCAACAAGTAATGATCGAATTGATCATGAATGAGTGCTTTCAGATGACTGAAGTTGATTAAAAAGCCTGTGTCGTCAAGCGCATCACCACCGATTGTTAGATTGACGAAATACGTATGACCATGTGTGCGCATACACTTGCCCGCTTCTGGTGCAGGGATGTAGTGTGCTGCTGAAAAGTTAAAGTCTTTATTTAATTCAAATGTGTAGGGGTGATCGATACTCGGATAAATTTGTTGCATCATGATAGACGTCCTCCTTTTTCATTAAGATATTGGTCTAAACCACGTTGTCGAAGTAGGCAAGCAGGGCATGCGCCACATCCATCAGCTACGATACCGTTATAGCATGTGAGAGTCTGATTGCGTACGTAGTCTAATACACCCAGTTCATCACTTAGTGCCCAAGTGTCCTTTTTGTCTAACCACATTAAAGGCGTATGAATGACAAAATCTCGATCCATTGCTAAGCTCATTGTGACGTTCATTGATTTAATAAATTGGTCTCTACAATCTGGGTAACCAGAGAAGTCCGTCTCGCACACGCCAGTAATGATATGTTTGGCATTGATTTGATAAGCCAACGCACCAGCAAATGATAAAAAGAGTAGATTGCGTGCTGGGACGAATGTGTTTGGAATATCGTCAGAAGTATCAATGGCGATATCTGATGATGTCAGAGCGTTAGGTGAAAGCTGTGACAACAGTGACATATCTAAAATGTGATGTTTTAATCCTTGATCTTCGGCAATTGATTTGGCAACTTCAATTTCTTTTGCATGACGTTGTCCATATTCAAATGTGACAAGTTCTACTTCTTTGAAATGTTTTTTAGCATAGAAAAGGCAAGTCGTACTGTCTTGACCACCGCTGAAAACAACGAGGGCTTTTTCTTGATTCAGTGCATTTGACATGTTGATGTCGCTCCTTTTGATTGAGAGCATTCCGAGCGAATTAAAAAAGGAGACTGGGATATAATGCTTAGTTTCTCCCTTTTAAGATACAAAAATAAGTGTAATGGCAGTAAGTGTCTGAAGTGGAGATACGTTTTTACAAACTTCTAGTCACCCATGCCGGAGTCGGACGATGGACAGTTTTGGTGCTAAAAAGCATAAAAAAAGTCCGTCTCCATAAAAACAGACGGAAAAAGAAGTCTAGTTTTTTATAGAGGGTTGAGTATACGCTAGGAACCTCTGAATGAATATTTTACGTTGTTAAATGTAACCTATATAATAAGAGAAATCAACTATTGAAGAAGCATGAAAAACATATTCAATTCTTTTTCTATAATGACACTCATTTTTGTCAATTATAGAGACATTTGTGATAATAGAGTTAATTCAATATAAATGAGGCAAAACTGATGATAATAATGATTGATAACAAAGATTCATTTACATATAATATTGTGGATTATTTAAAGACAGAAAGTAAAAGTCATATTGAAGTCATTGATGTGGATGATGTATCTATTGAAAAGATTGCATCATATCATCCAACAGCCATTGTGATTTCGCCAGGTCCCGGTGCGCCAACTGATTACCCGATATTACAAGATGTTTTACGCTATTTTGAAAAGCATGTTCCGATACTCGGCGTGTGTTTAGGATTTCAATTGATTGTCACTTACTACGGTGGCAAGATTGTTCATGCGCCATATCCTGTTCACGGACATACGACCCGAATTACGCATGATGGTTCGCAGTTATTCAAAGGGCTGCCATCTGCTTTTAATGTGATGCGTTATCATTCTTTAATGGCGGATCCATCAACTATACAAGCGCCACTCATCGTGACAGCTACCAATACAGAGCAAATGATTATGGCGGTCGCACATGAAGACTTGCCGATTTACGCTGTTCAATATCATCCAGAGTCAATTATGTCAGAGCATGGACATAGCCAGATACGAAACTTTCTTGAGAAGGTAGGGTCTATAAATGGTTGTGAAGTTTAATTATACTTACTACACAGATGAACAAAATAAAGAGACGTACCGGTATACATTTCATAACCCAGTTGTTTCATCCATTGCACACAACATTTCAGAAGTCGGACAGGTTGTTGCAGAAGCGGAACGTTTACAACAAGCAGGTTATTACGTTGCATTGTATTTACCTTATGAAGCAGCAGCTTATTATAACGCTGACTTTCAGACATATACGCCGGAAGATGGTATCTATGCGTTATGTTATGCATTTGAATCACCGCTACAAGAAGTTATTAACACAGAGATGTTTGAACAAAAGAAGTATCCGTCATTTCGTTTTACAGAAACACCACAGACAATTACGGATAATATTCGAGCGATACAACAGGAAATTGTTGATGGCTGGACGTATCAAGTGAACTATACGACACGGCTTGAAGCAAGTGTTTCGACGCCTATCCACGCACTTTATTCACAACTAACACAACAGGCAAACGGTAATTACACAGCGTTGATTGATACAGATGATTTGAAAATTGCGTCGATATCTCCTGAACTGTTCTTTCAGGTTGGGTTATTCGGTCAATCAGAACGAACGGTGATGAGTAAACCGATGAAGGGGACAATGCCACGTGGTACAACACCGCAAGAAGATCAAGAGAACTGTGAAGTGTTGGAGCGGTCAATGAAAGATCGAGCTGAGAATATTATGATTGTTGATCTGTTGCGTAACGATATAGCTCGGATTGCGCAACAAGGAACGGTTCGTGTTGGCCCGTTGTGTGCGATTGAAGCATATCCGACGGTTTACCAAATGACAACGATGGTAATGGGAACAATCACTCATGATACGTCATTAAACAAACTATTAGCGGCACTTTTCCCATGTGGATCCATTACCGGTGCGCCTAAGGTAAATACGATGTCAATCATTCATCGATTAGAGACAACACCACGACATAGTTATTGCGGCACAATTGGATTACTACGTCCGGAAGGGAATGCGGTATTCAATGTCCCAATACGAACAGTTCAACAACTAGGGGATCGTTTCATCTATGGTGTCGGTGCGGGTATCACAATTGATTCAAATCCTGAACAGGAGTACAAAGAGTTTCAAGATAAGACAAGGATTTTAAAGGGGATATAGTTATGCAATTATTTGAGACTATGCGGTTAGAGGCAGGTAAGATTCCACGTGAAACATATCATCTTCAACGTATGACACGTTCAGCAGAACAGTTGGGATTGCCGTTCTCTCAACACGATTGGGCGCAACGACTTACGGATGTAAAAAATACTTATACCGAACATATATATCGTTTGAAGGTCATCTTATCAGCTGAAGGAAAACTCGCAACTGAAATAGGGGCGCTGACAGACAAACCATTTTTAACTGCTTGTCTGAGAGAAATAGATGAAGAAACACCCTGTTGGCAACGAACGAACAAAACGTCTGAACGCTCACATTTGCAGCACCGTCATCAGACGGATATTGTTTTGTTCCATAATGCAGAAGGAAAACTGTTAGAGTTTGATATTGGCAATTTGGTAATATCTAATCAAGGTGAACAACTGACACCGCGCTATGAGAACGACTTTTTATGTGGTTGTATGAGACAAGCATTGTTAGATCACGGTGAAGTTATCGAAGCAGATTTGACTGTGGAATCGTTAAAAGCAGCTATGGTAGCACAGGAAAATATATGGATGATTAATAGTTTGAGAGAATGGATGCCTGTACAATTTCGATAAGGTTGAGTGAATAATAATGATAATAATAGGTTATTTAATTGTATTTCTTTTGTTGATGTGGTTAGGACAAAAAATTTGTATGCGTTGTGTGCGAAATCAACACAAAGGTTATGCATTTTTATGTATGATAATTGTTATTCTATTGCAGGCGATTGTGATTTATTATTTTGTAGGTACAATCATAGATCAAATGACGACATTATTAAAACTGTTTTATAATGAAACGTAAACGAGGTGGAACGAATGAAAGTTTATAGTCAAGGAGACCAAGCGATTGTCGTGTCTTTACGCGATCAGGTGACACCCACTGCGACACAGCGTTTGCTCGTATTAAGACATTATTTAATTGAACAGAATGAACCATTCATCACAGAGATTGTGCCAACAGAAACGGACATGTTGATCTCTTACGATGCGCATATGATGATGGAACAGATGGATATCGCATCGCCATTTTTATATATGAAAAACTTGATTGCACAAATTGACCTCTCAGAAGAAAAATGGAAAAAGCAACGTCGTTGTGTCAAAGTACCAATGTATTATGGCGGCGAATATGGTCCGCATTTGAATCATATTTTAACGGAGTTAGGGATATCGGAAGAAACGTTTATTCAACACCATACAATGAGTGACTATTTCGTATCAATGATGGGCTATTCACCGGGATTTCCGTATTTATCAGGTGGAGATAAGCACATTATCGTTAATCACACAGCACCGGAAAAGCGATTTATTCCCGCTGGGTCTGTGATTTTAGAAAATAATAAATGTGGGATTACGACAACGGATACATATGAAGACTGGCTTGTGATAGGGTGGACGCCATTACAACTATTTGATCCAATGAAGAAAGATTTTGCGCTTATTTCATTAGGGGACCACGTAAAATTCGATGTGCTACAAAAAGGGCGTGACATGTGATGACATTAATTATTGAAGACAGCGGATTATTTTCAAGCTTTCAAGATTTCGGGCGACAAGGTCATGAACATTTAGGAGTGATTCGCAGTGGTGCGCTGGACATTGTTGCGCATGAAATTGCCAATCGTCTTGTTGGTAACAATCCGAAAGAAGCAACATTAGAAATGACCAATCGTATGGCTCGCATCCGTTTTACAGAGCCGACTTTAATCGCGATGTCAGGTGCAATTGCGGTTGCACATACCGATGACAGACAAATAAAAATGAACAAACTATATTTAATGAATAAAGGGGATGTACTCCGTTTTAACGAATTGCATAGAGGCGCTCGTGTCTACCTAGCTGTTGCAGGTGGTTATGAACTCGATTCGTGGTTAGGTTCTGTGTCTACTGATGTTATTTCTACAATGGGTGGTTATCAAGGTCGTGCTTTGAAGGCGGGTGATAAAGTGAATTTGAAGCGTAACTATCATCAAGGACAACGAAAACTATTCGAGCGACTCAAAGAAACAGGTACGACTTCATGGGGAGTAGATGGTTATACGCTATCATTCAACTATCTGTCTGACGTCATCCACGTGTTGCCGAACAAAGGGACAGAAGACTTTGACGCTGAAAGCCTGCGTGCATTTACGCAGCATGAGTATTCTGTAACAAGTAAAGCAAATCGTATGGGAATTGTATTAGATGGCACACCTATTAAAGCGCATTACGATGGGATGCCACCGCATCGTTCAGTAAAAAGAGGAACGATACAGGTAAAAAAAGAAGGGGCACCAGTGATATTGTTGAATGATCATTATACGTTAGGAAGTTATCCACAAGTGGGCACGATTGCGACATATCATTTATCAAAAATTGCACAAAAACGTCAAGGTTCGAAAGTGAAGTTTCAACTGATTGATATTGCACAAGCAGAACAGAATTTGTTGAAGTATCACAAATGGTGTCGCCATCTCTTTGCAGGGATTACATATCACATGAACGAAGAAATGTATAGGTAGAACGAGGTTGTGAAAGAAGCGTTTAGGGGTTGAGCAGAACCCAAGCAATTCTCAAAATAGCTTTTTTATTTTGGGGAATTGCGACGTTCTGTCGAAAGCCCTGCTTCTGGAACACTGACAGAACGAGGTTGTGAAAGAAGCGCTTAGGGATTGAGCGGAATTTAAGTATAATGAATGTGTCGTTTTCTACAACTGGAGTCTGAATACAAAAATAAGATGATTTTATATAATGATAGATATGAGCGACTTTATGTAAGTATTCCAAGTGATCTTTTGGTTTTTGCTTGAAATTTGTCACTTATTCGTATATATTGTTATACTGAACTTATATTGAATATTACAAAATGATTACAAATAGATTAATTTAAAGTTTTAAATCCATGAGACATGTTGTGTTTTTATATTGAACAGACGTCTTGTCATGGAGGTCACTCTAAATAAAGAGAAGAGATGTATCATTAACGGGGGAACATACATGGAAAAAGGAAATAAAAAAATAGGAATTTTTATGTTTTTCTTATTGATGGTTTTGACCATCTCACTGAAAACATATTTTGCCTATTATGTAGACTTGTCACTCGGTGTTAAGGGACTCGTACAAAACTTAATACTTCTAATGAATCCATATAGCTTGGTTGCATTGATATTGAGTGTGTTTCTACTATTCAAAGGTAGAAAGGCATTCTGGTTGATGTTCATTGGTGGCTTCCTTATTACATTTGTCTTATATGCCAATGTTGTTTACTTCCGCTTTTTCTCAGACTTTATTACGTTTAGTACGCTGAACCAAGTGAACAATGTCGATTCAATGGGTGGTGCGCTTAGTGCATCTTTCCAATGGTATGACTTTGTCTACTTCATAGATACGTTTGTGTATTTATTTATATTGGCGTTTAAACAGAAGTGGTTAGACAAACAAGTCTTCCAAAAAAAGTTTGTGCCAGTTGTTATGGGGACTGCGATTGCTTTGTTCTTCTTAAACTTGGCATTTGCAGAAGCAGACCGTCCGGAGTTATTAACACGTACATTTGACCATAAATATTTAGTAAAATATTTGGGACCGTACAACTTCACAGTATATGACGGTGTCAAAACAATTGAAAATAATCAACAAAAAGCGCTTGCTTCTGAAGATGATTTGACAGAAGTATTGAATTACTCTAAACAAAAAAATACAGAGCCGAACCCAGCCTATTATGGTAAAGCCAAAGGAAAAAATGTTATTAAAATTCATTTGGAGAGTTTCCAAACATTTTTAATCAATAAAAAAGTAAATGGTGAAGAAGTGACACCGTTTTTGAATAAGTTATCTTCAGGACAAGATGACTTTAGATATTATCCAAACTTCTACCACCAAACAGGTCAAGGGAAGACTTCGGATGCTGAGTTTACGATGGATAACAGTTTATATGGTCTTCCACAAGGATCAGCCTTTTCATTAAAAGGCGATAACACATTCCAATCATTACCAGCTATCTTGCATCAGCAACAAGATTATACAACGAACGTGATGCACGGTGACTACAAAACATTCTGGAACCGTGATCAAGTGTATCGTCACTTCGGTATCGATAAGTTTTATGATGCAACGTATTATGATATGTCACCAGAGAATTTAGAAAACTTAGGTTTGAAAGATAAGGAATTCTTTAAGGAGTCAGCAGAATATCTCGACAAAGAAAAAGAGCCGTTTTATTCACACTTAGTAACTTTAACGAACCACTATCCATTCACGTTGAGTGAAGAAGATGCAACGATTGAAAAGAGTGATACGGGTAACAATACGGTGGATGGTTACATCCAAACAGCACGTTACCTAGATGAATCGGTTGAAGCATTCATCAATGATTTGAAAGAACGTGGTTTATATGAAGATTCAGTGATTATCCTTTACGGTGACCACTATGGTATTTCAGAAAATCACAACAAAGCGATGAGTGAGTTGCTAGAAGAGCCGATTACACCGGCAAAGTTCAATGACTTGAACAAAACAGGCTTTTGGATTAAAGCACCAGGTGTTGAGCCGAAAGTAGATGAAACATATGCAGGACAGATTGATGTCATGCCAACATTACTTCACTTACTCGGTATCGATACGTCAAACTACTTGATGTTAGGAACAGATATGTTATCGAAAGATCATCAAGAGGTCGTACCATTCCGTAACGGTGACTTTGTAACGAAAGATTACAAGTATGTGAATGGTAAAGTGTATCATAACAAAGATAATGAACCGATGACGACACCACCGTCGAACTTGGAAGAAGTGAAACAACAAGTTCAATCAGATCTTGAAGTTTCGGACAAGATTTTGAATGGTGACTTATTCCGATTCTACAAAAATCCTGATTTTAACAAAGTAGACCCAACGAAATATAAATATGAAGCAGGATCTAAAGCTGAAAAATAGAACGATAAAAAGCGACTGGCTTTACACATTAATCATGTGTATGGCTAGTCGCTTTTTTGATAATTTTCTTATCCTAAGGCAACGTCTAATATCATCATAATCGTAAAACCGAGCATCAAACTTAAAGTGGCAAGGTCGGTATTTTCCCCTGATTGTGAATCGGGAATAAGTTCTTCAACAACAACGAATATCATGGCACCTGCCGCAAATGCGAGCGCATACGGTAACATAGGTGTGACGATTAACACGGCTGCTGCACCAATGGTAGCAAAGACAGGCTCGACAAGTGCAGATCCTTGTCCATAGTTAAAAGATTTCCATTTCGACTGTCCTGCAGCATGCATTGGAAGTGAGAGTGCAGCACCTTCTGGAATGTTTTGAATCCCAATTCCGATGGCAAGTCCAAGTGCACCGAGTAACGTTGCATGTTCGTTGCCTGTTGCGACGCCACCAAAAGCAACGCCGATGGCAAGCCCTTCAGGGATATTATGCAGTGTAATTGCTAGAAAAAGTAATGTATTCTTACTGAGCCCTGTTTCGACACCTTCTACTTTTTGTGAGCGGTCTTGCGCATTGCGGTGCATGTGGGGAATAACGTAATCTAATGAACGGATAAACACACCGCCGAGTAAAAAGCCGATTGCAGCAGGTAGCCATGGATATGTACTATCCGAGCTGCTTTCGATAGCGGGTTGTAATAATGACCAGAAACTGGCTGCAATCATAATACCTGCTGCAAATCCTTGCATAGAACTAAGTATTTTCTGGTTGACGGTTTTAAATAAAAATACCGTAGCAGCCCCTAGTGCAGTTAATAACCAAGTGATAAGTCCAGCAACAAGTGCCTGAATAAACGGTGGGCTGTCGGCAATGTAATTCAACATAGCGATTGTCTCCTTGTCTCCTTGTATCATTTGAATAGAAAAAAAGGTATAATAGATAGAACTGATTTAAGATTAACAGATATATTGGAGCAAATCTATAAGGTAAAAGGAAGTATGTTGGATGGCGGCGTATAAAATTGAGCATTTAAATAAATCATTTGCTGACAAAGTGATATTTGACGACTTAGAATTTGCAGTTTCTGATAAAGAACGTGTCGGTTTAGTAGGCATCAATGGGACGGGAAAGAGTTCTTTACTAAAAGTGATTGCCGGCATGGATGAAGACTTTGATGGGGAAGCGACACATCCAAAACAGTATCGCATTCGCTATGCATCTCAACAGCATTATTTAGATGAAGAAATGACTGTGTACGATGTGGTTTATAGTGCTGATACTGAGACGCTAAAAGCGATTAAGCGATATGAGTTGGCAACTGTACAATATGCTGAACAACAAACAGACAAAGCGTTAGATGAAATGATGGCAGCACAATCGGACATGGATATGTTAGCAGCATGGGATTATAGTGCGGAAATTAAGACCATTTTATCAAAGTTAGGTATACATGATACGACGAAGCGTATCGGCGAACTATCAGGTGGACAACAAAAGCGTGTGGTTCTAGCGAGAACCCTTATTGAACAACCTGACTTACTGTTGTTAGATGAGCCGACTAACCATTTGGACTTCGAATCAATCCATTGGCTGATTAACTTTGTAAAGTCGTATCCGAAAACGGTTGTATTTGTGACACATTATCGTTATTTCTTAAACGAAGTATCTACCCGCATCGTTGAGTTACAAAATGGTAAACTGTCTTCGTATCCAGGTAATTATGAGACGTATATAGAGATGCGTGCAGAACAAGAAGCGGTAATGGTTAAACAACAAACAAAACAGCGTGCGTTATTCAAACAAGAATTGGCGTGGATGCGTGCAGGTGTTAAAGCACGAACAACGAAACAACAAGCCCGCCAAGACCGTTTCAAAGAGCTGGAAGAACAGGTGAAGTCACATCATACACAAGAAAAAGGCTCATTGAATTTGGCGCATTCAAGACTAGGAAAACAAGTGTTTGAATTGGATCAAGTTGGCAAGTCAATTAATGGGCGTAAGCTTTTTGATGGTCTAACAACAATTATTCAAAAAGGGGTACAAATCGGTATCGTTGGAGAAAACGGAGCAGGTAAAACAACGCTGCTCAATATTCTAGCGGGGGAAGATACTGACTTCGATGGTGTGTTAAAAGTAGGACAAACGGTCAAGGTTGCTTATTTTAAGCAAACGGATGAACGCTTAAACCAAGATGTTCGTATGATTGACTTTTTACGTGAAGAACAGGAAGTGGCAAAACAAAAAGATGGTACGACCATTTCTGTCACTCAGTTGTTAGAGCAATTTTTATTTCCAACACAAACACATGGCAAGAAGGTCTATAAGTTGTCGGGCGGCGAACAAAAGCGACTGTATTTACTGCGCTTGCTCGTGCATCAGCCGAATGTGTTGTTGTTAGATGAACCGACGAATGATTTGGATACTGAGACATTGACGATATTAGAAGATTATATTCAGACCTTTGGTGGCACAGTGATTACCGTCAGTCATGACCGCTACTTTTTGGATAAAGTTGTTGACTATTATTGGTATATTCATGATGGTCAAGTAGATATGATACTTGGACGTTTTGAAGACTACTTAGCATACAAAAAAGAACAAGAAACAGCTGTTGAAGTACAAGAAAAGCCAGTTGATACACCAGTTAAAAAACCTAAAAAACGTGGTTTATCTTATAAAGAGAAACGTGAATATGAACTGTTAATGACGAGAATCGATGAAGCAGAAATACGTTTAGCAGAGATTGATGAAGAGATGATTGCAGCGCAGGCAGATTATACGAAGATTCATACATTAAATGAAGAAAAAGTAACATTGGAAACGCAATATGAAGCAGATATTGCGCGTTGGAGCGAATTAGAAGAAATTATGGAACAGTAAGAGGGATCTACATGGAAGAGGTATTATCGCATTATTTCGGATACCAGAAGTTTAGACCAGGGCAGAGAGAGATTATTTCTTATGTTTTGGATGGACAACATACATTAGGTGTTTTACCAACTGGTGGCGGTAAATCTCTTTGCTATCAAGTACCAGGGCTTAAACAATCTGGTACGACATTGGTGATTAGCCCGTTGATCTCATTGATGAAAGATCAAGTGGATCAACTTAAAACAATGGGCGTTTCTGCAGCCTACTTGAATAGTAGTCAAAGTATGAAGGAACAACAAGAGATTGAAGCACAGTTACGAGCTGGAGTGATTAAGTTTTTATATGTCGCTCCAGAACGTTTGGAACAACCACGTTTTGTCGCTTTATTACGTCGTCTTTCTATCGCACTCGTTGCATTTGATGAAGCGCATTGTATTTCCAAGTGGGGACATGACTTTCGCCCAAGCTATCAAGCGGTGATTGATACAGTCCTTGCCTTACCACAACAATTTGCAATTGTGGCATTGACAGCAACGGCTACAACTGAAGTGCAGCAGGATATTATGCAACGTCTACATATTCATCCGAATCATGTGGTGAAAACGAGTATTAAACGGCGCAACCTTATATTTGAAGTGAATCCAACTTATCAGCGAGAAAAGTTTGTGATTCGCTATATTAAGCAACATGAACAAAATGCTGGCATTGTGTATTGTGCCACTCGAAAACAAGTTGAAACATTGTACAATGCATTAGAAGATGCGGGTATTTCTGCAACTTATTATCATGCAGGACGTACAGCGAAAGAGCGAGAAGCGGCACAGAATGATTTCTTGTACGATCGAACACGCGTGGTTGTGGCGACAAATGCATTTGGTATGGGAATCGACAAGTCAAATGTCCGCTTCGTCATTCATTACAATATGCCAGGAGATTTGGAATCTTACTATCAAGAGGCCGGTCGTGCGGGACGAGATGGTTTAGAAAGTGATTGTATCTTATTATTTAGTGAGCGTGATATCGGGCTGCATGAGTATTTCATCACATCATCTAAGGCGGATGAAGACTACCAAGATAAGATGGGTGAAAAACTGACGAAAATGATTCAATACACTAAGACAAAACAATGCTTAGAAGCAACGCTCGTACATTACTTTGAGCCGAATGAACGTCTTGAAGAGTGTGGTCATTGTAGCAATTGTATCGCCAAAAATAAAACATATGATATGACAAAAGAAGCTAAGATGATTATCAGTGGTGTGGCACGTTTAAATCAACAAGAAACACACCAAACGGTCATACAAGTTTTACGTGGTGAACAATCGGATTATATTCAACACCAAAGATTTGCGGATTTGTCGACATACGGCATTATGAAAGATTATACCACTGGTGAGTTACATCATTTGATAGATGAAATGCGATTCAAAGGTTTTTTGAATGCGCAAGATGATGTTTTAATGTGCGATGATAGTGTCAAAAAAATATTAAAGAATGAGACGCGCGTCTATACATCACCATTCCGCCGAAAATCAAAAGAAATTGTGAAGATTAATACGGTAGAAGGTGTGGACCGTAAACTTCTAGAACAACTAATGGCAGTACGTCAGCAATTAAGCGAAAAGCTGAATGTACCACCTATCAATATTTTTACAGATTATACTTTAGAAGAATTTGCGAAAAGAAAGCCTACTTCCAAACAAGAAATGATTCATATAGAAGGTGTGGGAAGTTACAAGCTGAAGCATTATTGTCCAGTTTTTTTGGAAGCGATACAAACGTATAAAGTATGACAATTATATATAGTAGAGACGAAGTATACTGGTAATCAGAAAAGTTTTCTGTAATTACCAGTGTTTCTTTTTGCAAAAAACAAGCAAATAAGAATAAAACTTTGAAAAAATATGTTTAAATATGGGTAAGATTTAATGATGTGGGTATGATATGTTTGAGTAATTAAAAAAAGACAAAGAAGTGAGACGATGATAAAGTTTGAAAATGTATCAAAAAGATATGGTAACAAAACAGTGGTTGATCGCGTCAATATAGAAGTGAAAGAAGGCGAATTTTTCGTGCTCATCGGTCCTTCTGGTTCGGGCAAGACGACAACGATGAAGATGATTAATCGCTTAATTGACTTATCTGAAGGCTATATTTACTTCAAAGGAAAACCGATCAGTGACTACTCAGTATATGAGATGCGTTGGGACATGGGTTATGTGCTACAACAAATTGCGCTTTTCCCACATATGACAATTCGTGATAATATCGCACAAGTACCATTGATGAAACAATGGCACAAACAGGATATTGATGCACGAGTTGATGAGCTGTTAGATATGGTTGGGTTACCACCCGAGCAGTTTCGAGATCGTATGCCAAGTGAATTGTCAGGCGGACAACGTCAACGTGTAGGTGTTGTGCGTGCTTTGGCAGTCGATCCACCTGTGATTCTTATGGATGAACCGTTTAGCGCGTTAGATCCCATTACGAGAGAAAAACTTCAAGATGACTTATTGGCATTACAAAGTAAAATAAAAAAAACGATCGTTTTTGTGACGCATGATATTGAAGAAGCGTTCAAACTTGGTGATCGTATATGCTTATTGAATCAAGGGCGTGTAGAACAAATTGGTACGCCGAATGAATTTGTCAAAGCACCGAAAAATGAGTTTGTGCGTCAATTTATTGGAAATCTCACAAGTGTCGTACTAAATCACTTCTCTATTGGCAAGATTGTCGAATTGGCAGGTACACCAGTCGCAGGAAATGAAGACAACCTACCACTCGTCCATCGTGGCGATGCAGTGAGTGATGTTTATCGTGAATTAGCGACACATGAAGCGATAATGATTGAGATGGACGGTCAGTATTGGCGTCTCACGAGAGAGGATATTTTCCGTTTCCTATCTCAGAACAAGGTAGGTGACGCACGATGAATACATTTATTACAACACTGTCCGAACGTAAAGGTGAACTGTTCGGAGCATTGCTTGAGCATATTGAACTGTCATTTATTGCGTTATTAATCGCTGTGCTTATTGGCGTACCACTCGGTATTTTATTGACGAAGACGCCAAAGTTATCTGAGCCAATTATCAATGTAGCGGCAGTTCTTCAGACGATTCCATCACTGGCCTTGCTCGGCTTAATGATTCCATTGTTTGGGATTGGTACCGTACCAGCAGTGATTGCATTAGTGATCTATGCGTTATTGCCAATTCTTCGCAATACGTATACTGGGATTGTCGGTGTAGATGCATCTCTTATAGAAGCAGCGAAGGGAATTGGTATGAAGCCAGCACGTCGGTTACTACGTGTTGAACTCCCACTTGCGATGCCTGTCATTATGGCTGGTGTGCGTACAGCGATGGTCTTAATCATCGGAACGGCAACGTTAGCTGCACTTATCGGTGCGGGTGGATTAGGTGACTTAATCTTGCTTGGTATTGACCGTAACAATACATCACTCATCTTAATAGGTGCCATTCCAGCTGCATTATTAGCGATTGCATTTGACATTATTTTACGTGTGCTGAGTCAAGTCTCTTATCGTCGAATGATGATTACACTTGCAGCAATACTTGTCGTGATGTTAAGTGTGTCATTAGCACCGATGTTTGCACAAAAAGATGATAAGATTACCATTGCAGGAAAGTTAGGAACAGAGCCGTCAATTATTACGAATATGTATAAATTGTTGATTGAAGAAAAAACGGATTATACAGTTGATGTTAAAGATGGCATGGGAAAAACAACATTCTTATTTAATGCGTTAAATGCAGATGAAATTGATGGTTACCTAGAATTTACTGGTACTGTATTAGGTGAGTTGACAAAAGAATCACCGAAATCAAATGACGAGATGGAAGTCTATAATCAAGCGAAAACAAGCTTAGAGTCGAAGCATGATATGACTTTACTCAAACCTATGAAATATAACAATACGTATGCTTTAGCAGTGAAAAAATCATTTGCTGAAGAACATGACTTGAAAACAATCAGTGATTTGAAGCGGGTTGAAAATGAAATTAAACCAGGCTTTACATTAGAATTTAATGACCGTGAAGACGGCTACCCTAAAGTGCAGAAAGCCTATGATTTGAACTTTAATCAAGTAAAAACGATGGAACCGAAGTTACGATATCAAGCCGTAGAAAAAGGTGACATTAACTTGATTGATGCTTACTCAACGGATGCAGAATTAAAACAGTATGATATGGTAGTCTTAGAAGACGATCAGCAAGTCTTCCCTCCTTATCAAGGAGCGCCGTTATTTAAACAAGCATTTCTTGATGAACATCCTGAAGTGGCTTCTGCATTAAATGAACTTGATGGTAAAATTACAGATGAAGAAATGCAAGACATGAATTATCGTGTTGCTGAAAAAGGGGAGCGCCCTTATGATGTTGCAAAAGCTTATTTGAAAAAACAACATTTAATTGATTAAATTCAGAACGTAGCAGAATCTATTTTGAAATTCTGCTACGTTTTTTGATGATATATATAATCGACACTAGATATTTCGACTTTTAATCGTTATAATAATTAACATATTTTAAATTTTCAGATAAAATGGAGGTCTTGATTATGAAGTCACAAATATCACAGTTACGTGCATACACGCCGGGCTTATCACCAGAGGCTTTGAAGAAAAAATTAGGAATTACGGGTGAATTACATAAACTCGCTTCAAATGAGAATGTCTATGGGCCATCACCAAAAGCGAAAGAGGCAGTCAAAGCGCATGTGGATGACTTATTTTTATATCCAGAACCCAATGCACCACTCTTACAAGAAGCGATTGCGGCACATTATGATGTTGCACCAGAACAAGTTGTGTTTGGTTCGGGTTTAGATGAAATGATTGTCATCATCTCTCGAACTGTGATTCGTTCAGGAGACAAGGTAGTCACAAGTGAAGGGACGTTCGGTCAATACTTCCATAATGCAGTTGTTGAAGATGCGAATTTTGTTCAAGTGCCATTACGAGATGGGGCATTTGACTTAGATGCAATTGCGGATGTCGTTGATGAAGAGACAGCGCTTGTGTGGATTTGTAATCCGAATAACCCAACAGGAACGTATCACAATGCAGAAGCGATTGAAGCATTTATCCAAAAAGTACCATCTCATGTGACCATTTTGTTTGATGAAGCTTATGCGGAGTATGTGACAGCAGATGACTATCCAGATACGATTGAGTTTATGAAGAAGTATAACAACATTGCGATGTTACGCACATTTTCTAAAGCATATGGCTTAGCAGGACTGCGTATTGGATATATTGTTGCAGCGACGCCTTTAGCAGAGCAGCTTAATGTTATTCGTCCACCGTTCAACACTACACGATTATCTGAACAAGCGGCACTTGCTGCCTTCAAAGATCAAGCATATTTAAAAGAAACAGTCGCCTTGAATCAAATAGAACGTGAAAAGTTTGTAAAACTGAATACAACCTTGAAATTATACCCAACACAAACAAACTTTATCTTTGTAGAAACCGATCGTGTGGCTGAGTTAGACGAAGCATTGTTGAAAGCTGGTATCATTGCACGTGCCTTTCCAAATGGTGTGCGTATTACGTTTGGATTCCCTGAACAAAATGAGGTGATTCGACAAGTGCTTTCTGAATTTTAAGGGCTATCCCAAAGGACGTAGAGAGCGCATTTTGCTATAATAAAGACAGAGTTACGACAGTCACAAGGAGCGATAGCATGAGAGAGTCAATCGGAATTGATATGGATGAAGTTTTGGCAGATACGTTCGGTGCAATTTTAGATGAATTCAATGAACGTACACAACTCGGCATCACAATCGAACAAATTATGGGTAAGAAGATATATGATATTATGCCAGAACATAAGAAAGTGATTCGTGAGATATTAGAAGCAGACGGTTTCTTCGGTCGTTTACCTGTCATCAAAGACGCCCAAGAAGTTGTAGAGAAGTTGACTGAAAAATACGATGTATATATCGTGACAGCAGCGATGGATGTACCGACTTCATTCCACGATAAGTATGAATGGCTACGCGAATTTTTCCCATTTTTAGATCCACAACATTTCGTGTTCTGTGGACGTAAAAATATTGCAGCTACTGATTATCTAATAGATGATAATCCAAAACAACTCAGTATTTTTAAAGGGAAGCCGTTGATGTTTGGTGCCCCACACAATCAGGGGAATACCGATTTCGAACGCCTTGAAAATTGGCGTGAAGTAGAAGCATACTTTTTGAAATAAACGTATAGATAGCCACCTATTCCATTATCTAGGAAGGGTGGCTGTTAGTTTGAGAAGACAAAAAAATATAAAGAAGGGAGTGGGGCAGAAATCTTTTTTACTATAAAAGATTTCGTCGTCCCACCTCGGCAAGGGTGACTAGAAGTTTTGCAGTAGCTGATTGATATGTGACTACATTTACTTAATAAACTTGTCACACATCTAATCATCTTTGCAGGGGCACTACGACAAAATCATTATAAATATTTATGATGATTTTGTCGTAGTGCTCCCAAAGTTTGTGAAAACGGATTTTCACTTCAGACACCTACTGCCATTACACTTATTTCTACATCTTAAAAGAAGGAGCTGAGCACTATGTCTCAACTCCTTCTTTTATCATATATTAATTATTTAACACCTTGCATTAAGTTTTTAATGAATGGTGATGCGACGAATAGTAACACACCGATTGCAAGGGCAATACTGCCTGAATATAGGAAGTATTGATTTGAGCTAATCGCTGTATAAACTGTCACCATCTGTGCGTTAATACCTTGTGCCATAGCATTAGATAAGAACCAAACACTCATCATCTGTGCTGTAAAAGCTTCAGGTGCTAATTTTGTTGTTGTTGATAAACCGATTGGTGATAAGCATAGCTCACCTAATGTTACAATTAAGAAGCTTGCTACTAACCAGAATGGGTTGATTAATTCTACACCTGCAGACAATGGAATAACCATGATTAAGTATGAAACACCTGCTAACAATACACCGATTGCAAATTTAATAACAGTTGGTGGATTAAAGCGGCCAAGTTTTACCCATAATATTGAGAATAAAGGTGCAAAAGCGACAATGAACAATGGATTCAATGATTGGAACCATGCTGGTGGAATGTGGAAGTCAATTAAACCACCTGTTACTTTTGCTAAGTCAAGTTGCGTTTTTGTATCCGCAAATTGTGCTAATACGGTTGAACCTTGTTCTTGAATCATCCAGAATGCCACAGATGCGATGAACAGTGGAATGTATGCATAGACACGTTTACGTTCATAGTCTGCTGTTTTCTTGCTTGTAAGCATTTTTACGAAATAGAACAGTGGTAAACCAACACCTAAGAATGTAACAAAGTTAGCGAAGTTGGCGATTGTAAGTTGACCTAACATACCAAGAGTCACACATACAATAACGACAACAATGGCAATGATGCTTAAAATTTTGATGAATTTTGCGCGTTCTTCTTTAGTCAATGGGTCAGGTACTTCTAACCCTGCTAAACCTAAATACTTTTTGTTCGTTAAGAAATATGTAAGTAGTCCAAAGAACATTCCGACAGCTGCAATTGAGAATCCGGCATGGAAACCAACATTAATTTGTGTCCAACCGATGATTAATGGTGAAATTAATGCACCTAAGTTGATTGACATGTAAAAAATTGTAAAAGCTGAATCCATACGTGGGTCGTTCTTTTCGTACAATAAGCCGACTGTTGAAGAAATATTTGGTTTTAATAAACCTGTACCAATAATCAAGAAAAGTAATGCGATTAATAAGAGTGTAAAGTTATTCGGTAGTGATAATAAAATATGCCCCACCATAATTAAAATACCACCGTAGAACAGCGCATGTCGTGTACCGATAATACGGTCTGCAATCCAACCGCCGATAACACCACTCATATAGATTAACGCCCCATACATTGATACGATTTGAAGAGCGACACCTTGATCGATACCAAAGCCACCTTTTGCGACAGAGTAATAAATGTAATAAGCTAAAATGGCCTTCATACCATAATAACTAAATCTCTCCCAAAACTCTGTGAAGAACAGGGTGCTTAGTCCTTTTGGATGTCCGAAGAAACCTGTACGCGGTGTACTATTAAGGATTTCCTCTCTCGTGTAATGTTTGCTCATAATAATTCCCCTTTCCTTTCGTGAGAATAAATACTATTTTATACCTATTAACTGTTTTTAACAAGAAAATTCTGAAAAAATAATATGTCAGATTTGTTGTTACAAATTATTAATAAAAGTGATGATTACTGTTTGATCATGCAGCAATCATCACTTAAATACGTATGGAAGGCTGAACTTATCGGTTATCAATCGTCTCTGGATAGAGATCGTGATTCATCATACGATATTCAGCCATTTGTTCATATTTACTATTTGGGCGCCCATAATTTGTATATGGATCGATTGAAATACCACCACGTGGTGTGAACTTACCCCATACTTCAATATAGTGCGGGTCCATTAAGTCGATGAGATCATTCATAATGATATTCATACAATCTTCATGAAAGTCTCCATGATTACGGAAACTGAACAAGTAAAGTTTCAGTGACTTTGATTCAACCATTTTAACATTTGGGATGTATGAAATATAGATTGTCGCAAAATCAGGTTGTCCAGTAATCGGGCAAAGTGATGTAAATTCTGGGCAATTAAATTTGACAAAGTAATCTCGCCCTTGATGTTTATTATCGAATGACTCGAGTACATCCGGGCGATAGTCAAAGTTGTAAGTGTTGTTTTGGTTACCGAGTAATGTAATATCTTGTAAGTCTTCTTTTGAACGTCCTTCAGACATCACAAGACCTCCTTTATCATTTAAGTTTTTGATTGTGACTGACGTCGATGAGGTGACGTTGAACGTCGTGCGACTTCAAACATATAATAGCTTGCAGTTAGGATGATGACATAACCAATCACCGCATAGAAGTCTGGTGACTCACCGAAAAGGATAAAGCCGATAAGTGCAGTAAATAAAATTGACGCATAAGTGAAAATAGAAATATCTTTGGCAGGTGCATAACTATAAGCAACTGTCACACCAATTTGCCCCACAGCAGCTGACAACCCAGCAAAGACTAAATAAGTGATTTGCATACCTGTCATAGGTTCATAAGTGAACAAGACGAATGGTAAAAGGGCGACAACAGAAAAAAACGAGAAATAAAACACTATTGTATAGGGTGCTTCTCGTGTGCTAAGGGCACGCACTGCAGTATAGGCGGCAGCTGCAAAGATACCGGATAACAGTCCAATGACAGCAGGTATTACGTCAGACGAAAGTTCAGGTTGAACGACAAAGAACATCCCGATAATAGCGACAATCATAGCAATGAATTGATAGCGTTCAATATGTTCTTTTAAGATGACTAAACTGAGTAAAATCGTCCAAAAAGGATTGAGCTTCATTAAGATGTCTGCATCGCTTAGTACCATATGATCGATGGCATAGATATTGAGCAAAACACCTGTTAAGCCAAGCATTGATCGCGTGATTAACAGTGGTTGGCTACTTAATTGACCAAAAAAAGGTTGTTTATATTTTAAGATGAAAAACAAGGGGATAAACATCGCTACAAAATTTCGTGCTAATGATTTCTGAAATACAGGTAAGTCGCCAGCAAGACGAAAAAAAACTGCCATAAAGCTAAAACCAATCGCAGAAATTAAGATTGCGATGATGCCTTTCATTTTTGCATTCATGCAATCGCCTCTACATTAACTTAATTTTCAACGTTACTATCGTAGCACAAAAGGAAGGGTTGTGCTACATTTCAAATTTTTGCTTTTGAGATTGAAATGATGATACATTAGGTTCGTTGATTTTAAATGATAAATAAACGATAATAGAACGTACGTTCTGTATAAATTCTTTCAAATTCCAATTCAAAAAATGTGGAGAGATGTTCAAAGAATTTTTAAAAAGTCCTACATGTTGATACCATCGCTTTTTGATGCATAGTGCTGGTATGGTGATGTAAAAGTTCATCATTTTTTTCTTCACTTTATAGTACGAGTTAGGTATAATGAAGCACAGAATGTTGTATTCAAATAATACAACGCACACTACATATTGTGTTTTGTATTATTTGAATACACTGTATTATATTTTATTGCTTCGTAACGAATAAGATATAATGCGTGAATCAAATTCAAAAATTGAAAGTGTTCTAAGTACTTTGTGATTTTTAGTTTTATCATGAATTCTTATGTACAAATTCTTTTTTTATAGACAGGGAATGTATGTTCGTTATCAAGGCATAATGAAATACATATCATGCTTTCTATTGATAGGGATTAAGACATTATAATATGTACGCTTAGAAATCGATAAACGCTAATCCAACCTTGGGAAGCGTGTGTGAAAGGTGGTCGTTTCATGAAAGTGGTATATTATTCTTTTACTGGCAATGTTAGACGATTTCTCAAACGCACAGAATTAAATAATTTATATGAGATTACAGAAAAAAATGCCTCTGAACTAGTTTCAGAGCCATTTATTTTAGTTACAGGCACAATTGGATTTGGTGAAGTGCCAGCACCTGTAATGCAATTTTTGGCGGAAAACCATCACCTGTTGAAAGGTGTTGCAGCAAGTGGTAACCGTAATTGGGGCAATAATTTTGCGAAAGCAGGGGTCACAATTTCAGAAACGTATCAAGTGCCGTTACTTATGAAGTTTGAATTACACGGAACTTTGAAGGATACGCTAGAATTTAAAGAGAAGGTGGTTAATTTTGATGAAAGCTATGGAAGAGAAGCAGTACAATCATATTGAGTTAAACAATGAAGTGACGAAAAGAAACGAGAATGGCTTTTTTAATTTGGAGAAAGACAAAGAAGCATTGAGTGTTTACTTGGAAGAGATTCATGACAAAACCGTCCACTTTGATAGCGAATTAGCCCGCCTTCACTTCTTAGTTGCAAATCAGTTTTACTACAATGTATTTAATGACTATACAGAAGAACAGCTACAAGAGATTATCGACTTTGCGAACGAATTATCATTTGAGTTTGCGAGTTATATGTCTGCAAGTAAGTTTTTCAAAGATTACGCATTAAAAACAAATGATAAGTCGCAATATCTAGAAAACTATCACCAACACGTGACGATTGTATCGTTGTACTTGGCAAAAGGTGACGTTGCGTTAGCGAAACGCTTTGTTCAAGCGATGATTGACCAACGATATCAGCCAGCAACACCTACATTTTTAAATGCAGGTCGTGCGAGACGTGGTGAGTTGGTGTCATGTTTCTTGTTAGAAGTAGACGACAGTTTGAACTCGATCAACTTCATCGATTCGACAGCGAAGCAATTGAGTAAAATTGGTGGTGGTGTTGCGATTAACTTATCTAAGTTGCGTGCACGTGGTGAAGCAATCAAAGGTATCAAAGGTGTCGCAAAAGGGGTATTACCTGTTGCTAAAGCACTTGAAGGTGGCTTCAGCTATGCCGACCAACTCGGTCAACGTCCGGGTGCAGGTGCGGTGTATCTCAATATTTTCCATTACGACGTAGAAGAATTTTTAGATACGAAAAAAGTAAATGCCGATGAAGATTTACGTTTATCAACAATTTCAACAGGTTTAATCGTACCATCTAAGTTTTTTGACTTGGCGAAAGAGGGCAAAGATTTCTATATGTTTGCACCACATACGGTTGAACAAGAATATGGCATTACATTAGATGATATCAACATCGATGAATACTATGATCGTCTTGTTGAAAACCCAAATATTATGAAGAAACGTAAAGATGCACGTGAAATGTTGAATATGATTGCACAAACACAATTACAATCAGGATATCCGTATTTGATGTTCAAAGACAATGCGAACAAGGTGCATGCGAATAGCAATATCGGTCAAATTAAGATGAGTAACCTATGTACGGAGATTTTCCAACTTCAAGAAACATCTATTATTAATGATTATGGTATTGAAGATGAAATTAAACGTGACATTTCATGTAACTTAGGTTCACTAAATATCGTTAATGTGATGGAATCTGATAAGTTCCGTGACTCAGTTCATACAGGAATGGATGCATTAACAGTTGTAAGTGATGAAGCGAATATTCAGAATGCACCGGGTGTGAGAAAAGCAAACAGCGAACTTCACTCAGTAGGTCTTGGTGTGATGAACTTACACGGCTATTTGGCTAAAAACCAAATCAACTATGAGTCTGAAGAAGCGAAAGATTTTGCGAATGTGTTCTTTATGATGATGAACTACTATTCAATTGAACGTTCAATGCAAATTGCGAAAGAGCGCGGAGAAGCTTTCAAAGCCTTTGAACAATCTGACTATGCAAGTGGTCGTTATTTTGAACGTTACACGTCTGAAGACTTTTTACCACAATCTGATAAAGTAAAAGCATTGTTTGGACCGCATCAGATTCCAACACAAGAAGATTGGCGTGCATTAGAAGCGGATGTTAAAAAGTATGGTCTGTATCATGCGTATCGTTTGGCAATTGCACCAACGCAAAGTATTTCTTACGTACAAAACGCAACAAGTTCTGTTATGCCGATTGTCGATCAAATCGAACGACGTACGTACGGAAATGCAGAGACGTTCTACCCAATGCCATTCTTGTCACCACAAACAATGTGGTACTACAAGTCAGCATTCAATACAGATCAAATGAAGTTGATCGACTTGATTGCAACGATTCAAACACATATTGACCAAGGCATCTCAACAATTTTATATGTTAACTCAGATATTTCAACACGAGAATTGGCACGACTCTATGTTTATGCACATCATAAAGGGCTTAAATCACTCTACTATACGCGTAACAAATTGTTGAGTGTTGAAGAATGTACAAGCTGTGCGATATAGAAGGAATGACGTAATAGAGCGATGGACGATGCGTGACTATGTGTGATCAATGAACGATTGTCACGCCAACATCGCTGATGTTTAAATGATTCATATGTGAAAAATGATAGATAGGAGATTTTTATGTCAATGATTGCTGTTAATTGGAATACACAAGAAGACATGACGAATATGTTTTGGCGCCAAAACATCGCACAAATGTGGGTAGAAACGGAATTCAAGGTTTCTAAAGACATTGCAAGCTGGAAGACATTAACAGAAGCCGAACAAGATGCGTTTAAAAAGGCATTGGCAGGTTTAACAGGTTTAGACACGCATCAAGCAGATGACGGCATGCCTCTCATTATGATGCACACAAAGGATTTACGTAAAAAAGCAGTTTATTCGTTCATGGGAATGATGGAACAAATTCATGCGAAAAGTTACTCACACATTTTTACGACATTGTTACCGTCTAAAGAGACGAACGAATTGTTAGATAAATGGGTGTTAGAAGAACCACATTTGAAGTTCAAATCTGAAAAAATTGTCGGTAACTATCATAAATTATGGAAAAAAGAAGCCTCTATTTATGATCAATATATGGCACGTGTATCGAGTGTATTTTTAGAAACATTCTTGTTCTACTCTGGTTTTTACTATCCGCTATATCTAGCAGGACAAGGTCGTATGACAACATCTGGTGAGATTATTCGTAAAATTTTACTTGATGAGTCCATTCACGGTGTGTTCACAGGACTAGATGCACAAAGTTTACGCAATGAATTATCTGAGAGCGAAAAGCAACAAGCTGACCGTGAAATGTACAAGATGTTAGAAGAACTTTATGCGAATGAAGAATCATATACACGTAGTTTGTATGATCCAATTGGCTTAACTGAGGATGTCTTGAATTACGTTCGATATAATGGGAATAAAGCGTTGTCAAACTTAGGTTTTGAGCCGTATTTTGAAGAGAGAGAATTCAATCCAATCATTGAGAATGCGTTGGATACAACAACGAAAAACCATGATTTCTTCTCAGTAAAAGGTGACGGTTATACGTTAGCCTTGAATGTTGAAGCATTACGTGATGAAGACTTTTTATTTTAATGAACAAATAAAAGAAGCGGTGCGTACATATGTAGATATGTGCGCACCGCTTCTTTGCTATACTTCAAAATAATGATGGTAATGAAGTTGACATCGGCTGTTGAACAGGGCATGACAGTTGGGACACTGTGTATGGTCCATATAGCTTTGAATGGTCATTTCTTGCTGACAAACACCACAAAGAATAGCCTTCGTATCATCAAAGCTGTTTGCTGGCCACTGTTCAGCAGGATGTGCTTCCGCTTCATTATGGCAATGAATACAGGGATAGTACTTGTCACAACACTTGAACTTGATAGCGATGATATCAAGTTCAGTGTGATAATGCGTACACCGTGTTTCGTTGTCGACAGTTGTGCCATAAACGTATACCATCTGATTTATCCTTCATTTGATGTTTCATCAAGTGGTTCACCAATAATACGAACTTCACGTTCGAGCGTGACATCAAACTTTTCTTTAACAACTTGTTGGACGTGTTTGATGAGATTTTCATAATCAGTCGCTGTACCGTGATCGACATTAACCATGAAACCGGCATGTTTTTTAGACACCTCAACGCCACCCACACGGTGACCTTGTAGTGCTGCATCTTGGATCAGTTTGCCAGCGAAGTGACCCGGTGGACGTCGGAAAACACTACCGCATGAAGGGTATTCAAGTGGCTGTTTTGATTCACGTCGTTCTGTAAGGTCATCCATCACGGCTTGTATGTCTTCTTGTTTGCCAGGTGTTAGTGTAAAAGCAGCTTCAAGTACGACATAATGTTCACTTTGAATAATACTGTTGCGGTAGTCCAGAGCCAGTTCATTGTGTGTGAGTTGAAGCATGTTCCCTTTTTCATCGATGACACGTGCATAATCAATCACATCTTTGATTTCGCCACCGTATGCACCAGCATTCATGTATACAGCACCACCGACTGATCCGGGAATCCCACATGCAAATTCAAGACCTGTGAGTGACAGATCACGTGCTTTACGAGATACATCAATAATTGCGGCACCACTGCCTGCAATAATATTGGCATCTGAAGATTGAATATGATTGAGTTCAAGTAAGCTCAAGACGATGCCACGAATGCCACCATCACGAATAATGATGTTTGACCCGTTACCTAAATATGTCACAGGAATGTCATTGTTATAAGCATACTTCACCACTTGTTGAACATCTTCGTAATGTTTCGGTGAGATGTAAAAATCAGCAATGCCTCCTGTTTCTGTATACGTATATTTTTTCAATGGCTCATCAACTTTAATAATGTCTGAGGGGATCAGTTGTTTAAGGTCTTGCAAGATGTTCGAATTCATTCTGTGTAACATCCTTTCTATTATCATTATCTCTATTTTAACTGTTCTCGCTATGGAAAGTCATGTATCAGCCTTATAACAGCGTACGTAGTTGTGCAAAAAGTGATTGTTTTCCTTCTTCGTAATCTCTAATTTTTTGGCTATCTGTCAATAGTGCTTGCTTCTTTTCCGCAAAAAATGCACGTGCTTCTGATGATTCTGTTAGTAGCTGATCAATTGCAACATACTCGTCAAACAAAGGCGTGTTTCGCTGTATGATATGTAAGCGTACTTGTTGCTTCAAGTCGGATAGATTATGGAAGCGTGCCATCATTACTTTTTTATGGTACGTGTGATGCAAGCGATAAAACCCTGCGTAGTTAAGTCGTTTCTCATCTAATGACGTAATATCGTGTAAGTTATCAACGCCGACTAAAATATCCAAGATTGGTTCAGTCGGATAATTTAAATGTTTAGTTCCGCCAATATGTTGAGTGGACTTTATCGGAGAGTCTAACAACTCAAATAGTAGTGCACTGTATGACTCGTATTGACGTGCCGTTTCAGCTTTTATTAGATTGGTGACGAAGGGTTGAACATATGGGTACATAGTGGCCTCCTCATTATGTTGTACAATAATTCTGCATTACTATAACACATATTATTTTCAAGTTAAATATGTTTCGGTATAATACGAAATGTTAAGGGGGCTAACATGAAAAAGATAAAGAAGCTATTAACATTAAGTATGGTAAGTATCATGATGTTGACGGCATGTGGCGGACAATCCGATCGGGATAAAGAAGTGTTTGATGCACAACTATCACGTGTTGAAGCAAAAGAAAAAGCATTTAATGAAACATTAGATAATTTGGAGCTACAAAAATTGAATAAGTGGGTTAAAGGAGAAACCACGGATAAACATAAAGAATCATTTCAAGACTTAGAAGAAAACCTTCGTAAAGAATTAATACCCAAATTTAATGATTATCAGCAAGAAGCAGAGAAATTGCCAACATCTAATGACAAGTTAAAAGAGATAAAACGACTTTATATGAAGGGATTAGCGGGAAAGGAACAAGAGATTGAACGTCTTGAACAATTTGTATCACAATATATCAAATCAATAGAGACGAATGAAAATATTTTGAATGATACGCAATCATTTGAATCACATCGTGCACAAGTAGAAAGCTATATTGCAGATGCACAAACATCAGAAGCAGGGACAAAAGAAGCGGCTGCTTTGGAAGAAGTACTAAAGAAAAATAATGATGAGATTAAAAAAAGTGTAGAAGATGCAGGAGAGAATCCAGATGCCCAAGTATTTAAGACAAAGACAATTCCATTAATACAACAGCAAATTCGTGCGTTGAATCAAAAACAACTGCACAACAATTCGGTGAGTCATGCCCGTCAGAGTGCGATTGAGATGTATTATAATCTTGAACATTATTACAAGGAACGCACGAAGTCTATCGCATATAGTACGTCACTTGAGAAAGCAGATGTGAATACCTTGATGACAAATTCTAAAGATCTCAAACATTACGATCGTGCATTTCAACAAGCACATCAAGACTTGTAAGTGATTGAATAGGTGCCAAAAGGGGTATGGTTAATAGATAGCGGATGACGAACATCAGGAGACAGTCAGTTTGCATCAAAGCGTGTGACGAACAAACATATCAATATCGTACAAAAACACAACATAAATTAATGGTTAACAATAAGAATGATAATGTGTATAATGGTAAACGTTACGAAACGAATGTAAGATGGAAAGTTTGCCTAAGAGACGAATTGAAATTTTACTTAGAGGTGAAGAATAACATGGCGATTAAGCTAACTTCGATAGACCAATTCGAACAAGTCATTCATGACAATCATGATATTTTTATTTTGAAACATAGTGATACTTGTCCAATTTCAGAAAGTGCATTGGATCAATTTAACAAATTTTTGTATGAACGAGATATGGATGGTTTTTATGTAGTTGTACAACAAGACAGAGCACTCTCTAACTATATCGAAGAAAAGACAGGCATTAAACATGAAACACCACAAGCCCTTTACTTTGTAGAAGGGGATGTTGTATGGCATGACAGCCATCAAAATATTAATGTATCTTCGCTCGCTGAAGCAGAAGGATAATTAAAAGAAGAACGTGATAAGACGTCCTAATAGTCATATTTAGGAGCGGGCACGTTCTTTTTTTGTGGTATTTTGTGGTAAAATGAGACAATGATTGAACGAATGAGGTGACGAAATGAAAGTACTAGTAGCCGTGGATGCATATCAAGGAATCATGTCTAGTTACGACGCCAATCGTTATGTTGAAGAAGCGGTGGCAAGTCAAATTGAAGGTGCGGATATTGTACAGGTGCCATTATTTAATGGGCGCCATGAGTTATTAGAAGCCACTCTAACTTGGCATTCAGGAACTCAGTATCAAATAGATGTTCATGATGCACAAATGCGTCCTGTAACTGCAACATATGGCCAAACTGATACAGGTTTGACTGTGATAGAAGCGAGTCAGTTTCTTACAGCAGATGTATCACTCACCCAACAGACAAGTTATGGACTGGGTGAAATGATCAATGCGGCATTAAATCAAGGAGCGAAACATTTGGCAATTTCTGTTGGAGGGACACGTGTCTTTGACGGTGGCGCAGGAATGCTTCAAGCGCTAGGTGTGCATTTTTATGACGATGACGGAGAAGAAGTCGATATGCGACAAGGTGTCGGTCAGATGAAACGTGTTCGCCATATCGATGTGTCAGAACTGCGTGATGATCTTTATGATGCACGCATTCAAATTTTGAGTGATTTTGATAGTCATTTATATGGAAAGAAAAGTGAGGTATTGCAGCGCTATAAAGAAATAGGTATCACACGTGAAGCAGCTGTGGAAATTGATAATTTGTTATGGTATTTCAGTGAATTATTCAAAAGTAACTTACGCATTGCTTTGGTACCGATTGAACGTGGAGGTGCAGGCGGAGGTATAGCCGCAATCTCAAAAGCACTATTAGGCGCTGAAATTGTGACAAGCCACATACTTGTCGATCAAATTATGGATTTAGAACAATTGGTGCAACAAGCTGATTTGATTATATTCGGTGAAGGATTGAATGAACAAGATCAATTAATTGAAACATCTTCATTGCGCATTGCAGAACTTGCCCAACAGTATGATAAGAAGAGCATTGCGATATGTGGCACAACAGATAAGTTCGCTCAATTTGAAGCATTAGATGTTACAGGCATGTTTAATACATTCATTGAAATGCCGAAAACATATACAGACTTCAAGTTAGGCATTCAGTTACGTAACTATACGATACAAGCGATTAAGTTGTTATTAACGAAGTAAGAATTATAATAAGCGTTTAAGACCAGGCATGATGAGAATGTCTGGTTTTTCAATGCAAAATGTGGGTAGCGCAGGACTTATATTATAATAAAATAATTATTTGTAATAACTCATTATTTTTAAAGAGTTTAAAATTAGTTTTTTTATTAGAACTCTAATAACTTTGCTATTTCATATATAATAGATATATTATATGGTAGAATAGTAATGCACGTATTAGACATAAGGGGTTGTTTGATTAATGGAGTTTAGTTGTTTAAAACCACAAGAGTATCAAGCTTTTGTAAAGGCGCATTTCTCACATTATACACAGAGTGTGGATCATTTTTTATACCGTGATGCGAATCAAAAAGATGTACATTTAGTTGGAGTGAAGGATGAAGATGGCACTGTGTTAGCAGCATGCTTACTCACAGAAGCAAGAAGTTTGAAGTTTTTCAAATATTTTTATACACATAGAGGTCCTGTCATTGATTACACTGATTTGTATCTTGTAAAGTTTTTTTACGATAATTTGACAGAATATTTGAAAAAGAATCGGTGTTTATTTTTATTAACGGATCCATACTTATTAGAGAATTTACGCGATGCGAAAGGCAACATTTTAGAGCATCATGACAACGACTTATTTATCAAACAAATGGCACAACTCGGTTATCAACATCAAGGATATTCAGTTGGTTATTCTCAAACGAGCCAGATTCGTTGGTTGTCAGTCTTAGATATGGCGGAGAAATCAGAAGACCAACTATTGAAAGAAATGGATTATCAAACGAGACGTAATATCAAAAAAACTTACGAAATGGATGTACAAGTTTGTACATTATCGATTGATGAAACAGGTCGTTTTTTCAAGCTATTCAGAATGGCTGAAGAAAAACACTGATTCAAGTTCCGTGATCAAGATTATTTTGAGCAGATGCAACGTATCTATTCAGGAAATAGTATGTTGAAATTAGCTTATATTGATTTGAATCATTTGTTAAAAAAGCAAAAAGTAAATATAGCTTCGTTATAACAAGCGCTTAAGGAAGCTGAACAAAAACTACAAGAAAACCCGAATTCTAAAAAAAGTAAAACAAAGCATCAACAACTAAAGCAACAATTGGAAAAACAAGAGAAAAAGCGAATAGAAACAGAACAACTCATTGAAACAGATGGACCTGTGCTAGACTTAGCAGCCGCACTTTATATCTACAATGAACATGAAATGTATTATTTATCGAGTGGATCGAATCCAAAATACAATGCGTATATGGGAGCGTATCGTTTACAATGGGAAATGATTAAGTTTGCGAAAGCACATAATATTGATCGTTATAATTTCTATGGCATTACAGGTGATTTTAGTGACACTGCAGAAGATGTAGGTGTGCAGCGTTTTAAAGAAGGTTTTAACGCACATGTAGAAGAATACATCGGTGACTTCATCAAACCAATCAAACCATTCATCTATAAACTCTATCAGCGTATTCATCGCTAACTAAAAAAGAGCCGTAAACCAAAAGTATCTTTAGACTTTTTGAGTTTACGGCTTACTTTATATTAACGACGTCGTGCAATCATATCTAAAAGTGGGCGGTATTCGTTGTCGATCAATCCTGTAAATTCAACAATAAGTTCAATTGTGACAATAATTAAGATAATCATTAAAAAGACGCCCCATGGTTGCGATAAATATAGAATGACACTTACGACACTGAACATCACTGCAATGGCATAAATTAATATAACCGTTTGACGATGTGTATAGCCTAATTCAAGCAACTTATGATGCAAGTGAGATTTATCTGCTTGCATGATATGTTGTCCTTTTTTTACACGTCGAATCATCGCAAATAATGTATCGATAAATGGTACGGCTAAAATGACCACCGGGAAAAACAGTGAAATAAATGTGATGTTCTTGAACCCGAGTAGAGAGACAAAGCCAATAATGAAGCCGAGTAACAATGCACCATTATCACCTAAAAATATTTTTGCTGGATGGAAATTAAATGCTAAAAATCCAAGTAAAGCACCAATTTGAACACTACAAATCATAATGATAAAAATGTTACCTTGCAAAATAGCGATAAATGCAATTGTTACGTAAGCGATTGTTGAAATACCGGCAGCGAGTCCATCTAAGCCATCAATTAAGTTGATAGCGTTAATAATTGCAAGGAACCAAATGATTGTAATAGGAATACTTAACCAACCGAAGTGAATTGTCGGACCGATTGGCAATGAAATAAAATCAATTGTAACGCCGTACATAACAACTATCGAAGCAGCAAAGGTTTGACCAAGCAGTTTCAAGATGGGTTTTATATCATATAAGTCATCGATTAATCCTACAAGATAAATGATAATGGCACCTAATAGTAATGGCTTTGTTTCCCGCTCAATCGGATGGCCAAGCCAAATACCGATAAAGAAAGAGATGAGTATGACGGCGCCACCCATCATAGAAATCGGTTTTGTATGTACTTTTCGGAAATTCGGTTTGTCAACAATATCTAATTTTTTTGATACAGCGATCACAACAGGTGTCACGATCAAACTGACAATCATAGAGACTGCAATGAGTGTTAATGTATACATCAGGTCACCCTCGTCAATAAATGTAATTATTTTTGAAACTTTGTGTATTATGTATATCATCAAAATAGATGATTCGTTTATGGAAACTACGATAAATGTAGATTAAAATACATTTTAATTTCTAGCTTTACTTATCTTATCACATGTTAACCAATTATATCTCTAAAAATCATATCATTTTTGTAAAAGCTTTCTGAACATTGCTGATGACAAAAAGTGACTTTTCAAATACAATAGATGTTGATGCAAAGGAGACGACGCTTATGATTCAAGCAATTATTTATAATATCTCTGTTACAATTGCAGGTATATATGTATTTCATCGTCTGCAATATGCAGAATCACATGATTTTCGTTTTTCAAAAAGTTATATGACCGTTTTAATGACAATTGTTGGATTACTACTCACATATTATCCAGTACCTATTGCGGGCTATGCAATTCTTTTATCATTTGTACCGGTGCTCTTTTTAGGCCGTTATACAAATGCCATTTATACATTTTTGTCAGCAATTATTTTAGCACTTGTCGGCTATTTCGTCTTATCAATGCCACTGATATTTGCGATTGCATTAATTATCATAGCTGGTGTGGCAAGTACGATTGGGCCATTTATTAAATATAATCATATCATTGCTATTCAAATTTTAAATGTCATCAGTATTATTATTTTACTCGTTATCGCATGGTTTGCGCCGAACTATGATACGGAAGCGGTTCTTTACTTAGTGCCACTTTCCATTGTGACCACTTTAATAACAGCATTCTTTTATATGGATGTCCATCGATTCTTCCGTCTCATTGACCGCTATGAGAATGAAGAGAAGATTGATTATCTGACAGGTCTTGGAAATGTAAAAGAGTTTGATAGACACCTGAATGAGATATCGAATGAAGCACAACAACGAAATCAAAGCTTAGGGTTACTTTTAATTGATATTGATGGTTTCAAGGACGTCAATGATGCGCACTCACATGAAGCAGGGGATGCCGTTTTAAAACAAATGGCGCATTTACTTGAAAACTATGTGCCAAAAGATACGAAGATTTTCCGTAATGGTGGAGAAGAGTTTTCAATTGTATTACGCGATTGTTCTTTAGATGCGTGCGTAAAACTGGCAGAAAGCATTCGTGTTGCTGTTGAGAAGTCAAGTTTTCACTTACCTAACAAAACAGTCATTAAGTTATCTGTATCGATTGGTGTTGGGTATCTCACAGACGACGTATACAAATCACAGCGCAAAGTTTTCAAAGATGCAGATGATATGTTGCATGTTGCGAAAAATGAAGGGCGCAACAAAGTGATGTTTAACCCGATTATCAAGTTACAATAGTGATAGGAAGACCTCAAAATTCGAGATGGATTTTGAGGTCTTTTGTGATTTATGCTTGATGCAAACGAACGATAGCATCTCGAATGTGTGGATTTAATGATTCGTATTGGTTTACATCCATTGCGTCAACCCATACGTATTGATCAAATTCACCCGTATCGATACGCAAATGAGAGATATCATTAATTTTTACATGATATGTATAGACGCAACGTTGATGAGCTTTATTAATAAATTCGTAACCTAAACATTGAAATTCAGAAATATCGAGATTCGTTTCTTCTTTGGCTTCACGTATGATTGCAGCATCCATACTCTCATTATACTGAACTTTACCGGCTGGAACGTTCCATAAACCCGGTGCGACTTCTACATCAGGACGTCGTCGACATATTAGAAATTTGCCGTTATGTTCTATTATCAATTCAACAGCAAAGCGGAATGATGACATATCTATATCTTGTGCCATTTGATGATGAATGTGTGCAAGAATTTCTATCTGTTCCTGATAATCGAGAATGTTTGTGTGTGATTGGTTATGAATAAAAAACTTATCAAGTATATCTCTATTGATAAGTGGTTGATTTTCATATGGGTATTTAGATGATGAGACATCAATGTCTTTTAACTGAATGACTTCAAACGGTTCACCGTCTAAAAGTTGTGTATTTTTGTAAAGGTGTATGTCGAAAAGCTGATGCCTCGGATTACTGATGATTTTAATCGTCAATAACGGCCCCATATTAATTTCTATCACTTCTTCAGCGTGTGCCGACTGTGATATATGAAGGCTTGCGGTCGTTATTTTATGACCTGATGCATCGATATAATCAATGAAGGTGTTGAGACCGAATTCACCGAAGTATTTAAGTATGTTCAAGTTTTGGTAGATTTTCTCATCAGTTGGAATACTTAACTTGTCATTGAGTACTTTGCCGTAATAGGGATAGAAGTCACTCGGTCGATAATCTGACACGTGGAAAACCTTCTCATGTTCTATAAAACCGTGTTTTTTATTGATGTCAGTAAAGAATGTGAGTAAGTCTATTAAATGATAACCGTCATGCATAAGCTTACCATATCCATACTTATAAGGATTTGATTCTTTCAATACGACATCGTTTGAACTTTCTATCATATGGTTTGAATAAGACATATGAATGTGTTGAATTGGTACACGGTAGGTTGAAACAATTTGTTCGAGTAGATGATACACATATTGATAACCCATATGTGCACGTTTTAATGAATATATTTCAAATAAATGCGGTGTACTTGCTTGCCATTTTTCAATAATTTTTTCGTAGTTTTCTTTGATTGAATAAGCACCTACTAATGTATTGGTATACATCGGTAATGTAAGTGGTGGGTCACATAAAATGTTGAGATGCATGTTTAAACAAAAATCGATGTAAACATCATGGCTACGTGATTCGGTTGTAATGACTGCATGTGTGATGTCATAATTTTTAACGATGTGTTGTAATGCTTTGTAGATATCAGGTGGCAACTGTCGCATATGTTGAATAGCATCATCTAAAAAATAGGTTTCGTAATCAACAGCGCAGTGTGTGAGTAACTTATTGATTTTAGCTTTTGCCGAGTATAAATCTACAATGATTATCTTTTCAAATTTTGATGCATCATTGAGATAGTGATGATAGAGATTCTCGGCTTGTTTACCAAATCCGAACAATATACATTTCATTGAATCATCCTCTTTGTGAAAAATATTGTATAAATAATCTTTAAAGTTGTCAAAATACCTTTAACTAATTAAATTATTATTATTAATTATTAGAGTGAAGAAATGAAATGTGACATAAGTAAATCTTATGATATTGAAAATCTGATGAAAAAAGTTTGATTGATTTGACTTTTTGTATTGCAACGCCCGTTATTACAAGGTAGACTGACAATTGATTTGATGGATAAAAAAAGGAGGATGTTTCATGCCCGAAGCATTGACGATTATAGATGAAAATAAAGTCATAGATGTAGTGTTACTTGCGGGTAAAGTGTTACTTGAAAGTGGCGCCGAAACCTATCGTGTAGAAGATACGATGGGGCGTATTGCGGCGAGTTTCGGTTTAGAAGATACTTATTCTTTCGTGACGTCGACTGCGATTATCTTCTCACTCAATGATCGTACAAATACGCGACTTGTTCGTGTGCGTGAACGAACAACAGACCTGGAGAAGATTGCCATTGCGAATAATGTTTCACGTAAAATTTCACGCAATGAATTGTCATTAGATGAAGCGAAGTCAGAATTGATTCATTTAGAACAGGCATCATTACAGTATTCTTTTATTGTGAAATTTTTATCTGCAGCCATTGCATCAGGATTCTTCATGTTTATGTTTGGTGGCGTTCGTCATGACTTCCCGTATGCAGTATTAGCAGGTGCAGGGGCGTTTTTGACATTCGATATCGTGCAGAGATTTATACAGATTAAGTTCTTTTCAGAGTTTATCAGTTCAACGGTGGTGATTGTCATTGCGGCATTTTTCACCAAAATCGGTTGGGCAATCAATCAAGATATTATTACGATTGCAGGTGTTATGCCACTCGTACCCGGTATTCTCATCACAAATGCAATTCGTGACTTAATGGCAGGGGAATTACTTGCAGGTATGTCACGAGGTGTTGAAGCGGCACTGACAGCATTCGCAATCGGCGCAGGTGTTGCGATTGTTTTACTTATTTTTTAGAGAGGGGGAGCATGATTGACGACGGTATTGTATTATGCAGCACAATATGTAATTAGTTTTATTTCAACAATGTTATTTTCTATCTTGTTTAATGCCCCGAAACGTCTGTTATTAGCGTCAGGATTTGTAGGTGCGACAGGATGGATTATTTATAAATTTACGCTCGACTTGAACTACGGGACCGTAATGGCTGCCTTTTTCGGAAGCTTTATCTTAGGTATGATGAGTCACACGATGAGTCGCCATTACAAACGCCCTGTTATCATCTTTATTGTGCCGGGTATTATTCCACTCGTTCCTGGGGGCGCAGCATACGAAGCAACACGATTGTTAGTAACGAATTCATATACAGCTGCGGTGAACCAGTTTTTAGAAGTAACATTGAACTCTGGAGCCATCGCATTTGGCATTTTATGTGCGGAGATTTTTTACTATATTTACACTCGGATAAAACAGGCTTATGGTAAACTTAAAGGTAAAACATACCGTAAAGGTTATCATATGAATAACCGCATATAAGGAGTGGATGAGAATGAAAGCAGCAATTATAGAAAGATTAACGCGTTATGTCACAATCAACACACAATCAGACCCTTATAGTGAGACGACACCTTCTACGTTACAACAATGGGACTTGTTACGCTTGTTGGAAGAGGAACTCAAGGCAATGGGACTTGAGACAGATATGGATGAATTTGGTTATCTATTTGCAACATTGCCGTCGAACGTAGATAAAGATGTCCCGACAATTGGATTTTTAGCACATGTCGATACATCACCTGATTTCAATGCAGCTCATGTGAAACCTCAAGTCATTGAACAGTATGATGGCGGTGTGATTCAACTTGGTGACTCTGGGCGTGAGATTGATCCGGCAGTTTTTCCAGATATGCAAAAAGTAAAGGGACACACGCTGATGACAACGGATGGAACATCCTTGTTAGGGGCCGATGACAAAGCGGGTATTGTAGAAATTATGGAAGCATTGCATTATTTTACGACGCATCCAGATATCCCACATGGCCGTATCCGTGTGGCATTTACACCTGATGAAGAGATTGGTAGAGGGCCACATCGCTTTGACGTTGAACGTTTTGATGCAGACTTTGCATACACAATGGATGGCAGTCAACTCGGAGAATTACAATATGAAAGTTTTAATGCTGCTGAAGCGGTTGTGACATTTGAAGGAGTTAACGTACATCCGGGTTCTGCCAAACATAAAATGGTTAATGCGTTGAACTTGGCGACATACTTCAATCAATTGTTACCGGCTGAAGAAGTGCCAGAGCATACAGAAGGTTATGAGGGTTTCTATCACTTAGTGCAATTAGAAGGCAATGTTGAAAAAGCGACAGCGCAGTATATTATTAGAGATCATGATCGTGAGTTGTTCGAAAAGCGTAAGCAACAGATGATTCATATTCAGCGAGAAATTAATGCACGCTATCATTACCAACCCGTCAATATTGTGATTAAAGACCAGTATCATAATATGGCAGAAAAAATACTGCCACATCCACATATTATTGACTTAGCAAAAGCGGTATTTGCTGATTTAGAGATAACGCCAAATACAGAACCGATACGTGGTGGGACAGATGGATCTCAATTGTCATATATGGGATTGCCGACACCTAATATATTTACAGGCTGTGATAACTTCCACGGACCCTATGAATATGCGTCAATTGATGTGATGGCATTGGCAACACAAGTGATTATCGGTATTGCACAAAAAGCAACTGAGACAGAATTTGAACAATAATCATTGAAAAGAGAAGGACTGATCGCCAAGTTCGAGCGATCAGTCCTTTAAATTTTGATATTAATCGTCTTCCAAATCAAACGGGAGTCGTTTCACATCTGATTCTTCTAAGTCATATTTGGCTTGTGTATGCGTATTTAAGAAGGTAATGAACGCATCACGTTCTTCTTCAATTACGTCGATATGATAGGTTACTTTGTCAGTATAGACGGTGTCCCGCAAGAAAAATGTTGTTGATTGGAGTTCATATTCGAACTTGCCCGTTAAGTCGTAATCAATTGTCACCTTCATCGGAATGGCAGGGCGAAGAATGATGCGCCCGACATCTCGGATGACATCTCGTACGGCGCCACCGTATGCACGGATTAATCCGCCTGTTCCAAGCTTGATGCCTCCAAAATAGCGTGTCACAACAACGGCAACGTTATGTACATCGTGTTTTTTTAACATTTCGAGCATTGGGACACCAGCAGTTCCACTTGGCTCGCCATCATCGCTCGCTTTTTGAATATGCATAGTATCTCCAACTGTGTAGGCTGAGCAATTATGAGTCGCTTCACGATGTTCTTTTTTCTTTTGTGCGATAAAATCTTTCGCATCATCTTCAGTTTCCACAGGCATGATATGAGCAATAAATCGAGATTTGTTAATGATATTTTCAATTTCATGTTCGTCTTTAATTGTAACGACTGAACGTGTCATCTCTGTCATCCTTTACTTCATAATTTCTTGTTTACAATTATACTATATAACGTAAGGGAAAGAATAGAGAAGCATGTTAATTAGAAAAAAGCAGACGAGATTGTTAATTAGAAAAAAGCAGACGAGATTGTTAATTAGAAAAAAGCAGACGAGATTGTTAATTTGTAAATAATACATGAAATTTGACTTGAAAGCATGTATGATAATAGAAGACAAAATTGAAAGTGTTGTTTTAAGTTTTGCGATACAGTGTGTAACAATGATGACACAAAAGAGCATGTGAAAAGAATTAAAAATAGGCATTTCATTGTGAATTGTAGTACACTGTAATTTGTATCTTATTTGAAAAAGAGCGTGAAGTGAGCACGTTTTAACTTATAGAGGAGGACGATGAGATGAAAATAGCTGTGATGACAGATTCAACAAGCTATCTACCTCAACCTATCTTAGAAAAATACCATATTCGTACAGTGCCGTTGAGCATTACTTTGGAAAATGGTGAAAACTATAAAGAAAATGAAACAATTTTTGCTGATGAATTCTATACGATTTTAGCAAATTCTGAAACAATCCCAACAACAAGTCAGCCTGCGATCGGCGAAATGATTCGTGCATACGAAGCATACAGAGATGAAGGTTATACGGATGTTATCGTTGTCCATTTATCAAGCGGAATCAGTGGTGCATACCAAACAGCCATTCAAGCGGCTGATATGGTTGATGGCATTAACGTACATCCATTTGATTCAAAAATCGCTTGTTTGCCGGAAGGTGCGTTTGTGTTACGTGCGCTTGAGTTGATCGAAGCAGGCAAAGATGTTCAAGAAATATTAGTAGACCTTGAAGATATGCGAGACAAGACGGGAGCATATCTAGTCGTTGATGATTTGAAAAACTTGCATAAAAGTGGACGTATTACTGGTGCGCAAGCATGGATTGGAAACTTATTAAAAATGAAACCTGTCTTAACGTTTGATGATGGGTTGATCGTCCCACACGAAAAAGTTCGTACGAAAAAACGTGCCTTAAAAATGATTGAAGAAAGAGCACTAGAACTTGTTGATCAAATGGATAATCCAACAATTATGATTATTGGTGGAGATCATAAAGAAGAATCGCGCCGTGTCTTTGACGAGATGGTTGAACGTCATCCAGACAAACACATCGTCTTTTCGGAGTTCGGTCCAGTTATTTCATCACATCTAGGCTTAGGTGGATTCGGTATCGGTGTTACAGACCGTCATATCAAATATTTAAAAGATGAACATAATACAAAATAAAAAATATAAACGACTAAAATTCTTTCATGAGTTTTAGTCGTTTTTTTCGTTGTAAAAGTATTTTGTGCAAGTGAAGCGTGTAATAGTTGTGAAAGGGGGAAGTGCATGCGATACGGTCAATTGATTCATGATCCGACACATCTCACATCTGAACAGATTGCAGACGTGTCTTTTGGTGTAGTTACTGTTAATGGCGTGCACCGTTGTATACAATGTGGCACACAACGATCAAGTGATTTTTATACGTATACTGCCAGTACGACTGATATGCGAGTGACTTATTGTCGTAAATGTATACAGATGGGGCGCATGTCAACGTTGGATCGTGTATGGCGAACTGAAAGCGTGAATGTTCGGTCTGACGCTTATTATGAATTGCCGTTCGATCTTTCCGAACAACAACAGTATGCGTCTGACAAGGTGTTAAAAGCAGTGATGCATTATGAGACATTACTTTTGCATGCAGTCACGGGTGCCGGTAAAACAGAAATGATTTTTGAAGCTATCTCATATGCACGTCAACGGGGCGATAATGTAGCGGTTGTATCACCCCGAGTTGATGTTGTTGTTGAAGTGAGTAGACGATTATGTGAGGCATTTTCTGATGAAGCGATTGATATATTGCATCAAGCGAGTTGTCAACAATACGATGGGCATTTAGTTGTGTCGACGGTACACCAACTCTATCGGTTTAAGCAACATTTTGATGTGATATTTGTCGATGAAGTTGATGCCTTTCCATTATCGATGGATGAGACACTTATGAATGCGTTGCAACAAGCGAGTAAACAACGAAAAAGTATCATTTATATGACGGCAACACCGCCGCATTCGCTCATCGCAGAAGTCGGGCGAGAGCGAATGGTTACACTACCGGCACGCTTTCATCGGCAACCACTTGTCGTGCCGGTATTCAAATATTTTAAGGTCCGGTATCATCGCATACAACACAACTTATTGCAGCGAATACATGCACAACAAGCAGCAGGGCGGACGACTTTGTTGTTTTTCAGTCATATCGATGCGATGTGCCAGTTTTATGAAACGTACCGACATCATGTGTCCGATATGTGTTATGTGTATAGTGAAGATTCTGAACGGCTGACAAAAGTAGAAGCACTGCGTAACGGCCACTATTCTGTCGTGTTAACAACAACAATTTTGGAAAGGGGATTTACGATGGCGTCACTTGATGCTTGGGTGATGGAAAGCCATCGTTATTTGTCGACCGCTTTGATTCAGATTGCTGGACGTGTTGGACGTAAAAGTGTTTGTCCGACTGGAGACGTGTTGTTTTTTCATGAAGGGCGCACAAGAGCAATGTATCACGCGCGTAAAGAAATTAGACGTATGAATGTATTGGCAGCACAGAAAGGGTGGATTGATGTATGAATTGTTTCATATGTGATGCGAAGATTGTCGAACCTTTTGCATTTAGCAATTTGTTTGAAGCACCACAATTGTTGTGTGAAACATGTCGTGCCCAACTCCTTAGTTGTCGATTGAACGATGATGCACGATGTTCGTATTGCAAAGGTTGGTTAATCGAAGGGAATTGTATGACTTGTGAACATCTCAGTGACTATACAACTCGTTTTGATCATATTTATGCGTCATATTGTTATGATGGCTTGATGAAGGAAATCATTCAAAGATATAAATTCATGAAAGATGTCGCCCTTGCAGAAGTGCTTGCACGATATATAGAATGGCCAAAAGCACAGTATGATATCGTTATCCCAATGCCATCATCTCCACAAAATGATGCGTTGCGTACATTTAATCCTGTGAAATATGTCTTGCAATCAAAAGGTATGCAGTTTCATGAACTGTTAGTGATGGAAAATCGGCACAAGCAGTTTGATTTATCGAAAAAGGAGCGGTTTTGTATTGAAAATTCGATAAAAACAACCAATGAAAAAAATCTCGAAAACAAACGTATCTTACTTGTAGATGACATTTACACAACAGGTAAAACTGCGCATAATGCTGCTATTAAGCTATTTTCAGCAAAAGTCAGAAAATTAGATATGTTAACGTTTGCACGATAGCATAAACATGTTAAAATATAAGTAAGAAATATAATAAAAAGAGGTTGAAAGGAGCGAGCACTATGATTAAATTTGAAATTCATGGGGACAACCTCACAATCACAGATGCTATGAGAGATTACATTGAGGAGAAAATCGGTAAACTTGAACGTTACTTCACAAATGTACCGAATGCAACAGCACATGTAAAAGTGAAAACGTATCAAAACAATGGTACAAAGATTGAAGTGACAATTCCGCTCAAAAATGTAACACTCCGTGCCGAAGAACGTCATGATGACTTATATGCGGGCGTTGATTTAATTACTAACAAATTAGAGCGTCAAGTGCGCAAATATAAAACACGTGTCAACCGTAAACACCGTGATCGTGGTAGCGAAGAAGATATCTTCGTAGATGCACAACCAACGCAACCAGAGGTAGAAGAAGCAACAGATTCTGATATCGAAATCATTCGTTCTAAAACGTTCCACTTAAAACCAATGGATCCAGAAGAAGCCGTATTACAAATGAACCTTTTAGGACATGACTTCTTCGTTTTCAATGACCGTGACACTGACGGAACAAGCATTGTTTACCGTCGTAAGAATGGTAAGTACGGTTTAATCGAAACTGAATAGTGAAACAATCGTAACTATACGTATTGTATACAGAAAGAGTCAGGGCGCGTACCGTACCTTGGCTCTTTGTTTTTGAGTATTGGAATGGATAGGACAAATGCATCGAGTATGTAGTAAACATACATATCATGCTATAATGGTAATTTGTAAAGGTATATTGATATAAATGTATACTAAATAATGTTATGATGAGTTGTTGTAAGCGACAGAGTTTTAAGCTAAAGGAGCGAACGAAATGGGTATTTTATCCAAACTGGTTGACGGTAACAAAAGAGAAATCAAACGTCTGGGTAAAATTGCTGATAAAGTCCTTGCGTTAGAAGAGGATATGGCAATTTTAACTGACGATGAAATAAGACAAAAAACGAAAAACTTTCAAGAAGAATTACAAAAAATAGATGATATCAAAAAACAAAATAACAAATTAGACGAAATTTTGCCTGAAGCATTTGCATTAGTACGTGAAGCTTCAAAACGTGTCTTTAATATGTCGCCATATAAAGTACAAGTCATGGGTGGTATTGCCATTCACGGTGGCGATATTGCTGAGATGAGAACGGGTGAAGGTAAAACACTCACAGCGACAATGCCAACCTATCTGAATGCCTTAACGGGTAGAGGTGTACACGTTATTACGGTCAATGAATACTTATCTTCTGTACAATGTGAAGAAATGAAGGAATTATACAATTTCTTAGGATTAACAGTAGGGCTTAACTTGAACAGCCTGAATACGACAGCGAAGCGTGAAGCTTACGCACAAGACATCACATATAGTACGAACAATGAGTTAGGTTTTGACTACTTACGTGACAACATGGTGAACTACAAAGAAGATCGTGTAATGCGTCCGATGCATTTTGCAATCATTGACGAGGTGGACTCGATCCTGATTGACGAAGCACGTACACCATTGATTATCTCTGGTGAAGCTGAAAAGTCCACAACGATGTATACACAAGCGAATGTCTTTGCAAAAATGTTGAAGTCAGAAGAAGACTATAACTACGATGTTCAAACACGTAATATTCAACTGACAGAACAAGGTATTGATAAGGCGGAACGCTTTTTCAAAATCGACAACTTATATGATTTGAAATATGTTGATGTCATTCACCATATAAACCTTGCATTACGTGCGAATTATACGATGCAACGCGATGTGGACTACATGGTATCAGAAGGCGAAATTTTAATCGTCGATCAATTTACAGGTCGTACAATGCCTGGACGTCGATTCTCTGAAGGTTTACACCAAGCGATTGAAGCGAAGGAAGGTGTAAAAGTTCAAAACGAATCAAAAACGATGGCATCAATCACATTCCAAAACTATTTCAGAATGTATCATAAGCTTGCAGGTATGACTGGGACAGCGAAGACGGAAGAAGAAGAGTTCCGCAACATTTACAATATGACCGTGACACAAATCCCGACAAACCGCCCTGTACAACGTGTCGACCGTAGTGACTTAATCTATATTAGTCAAAAAGGGAAGTTCGATGCGGTGGTTGAAGAAGTGATTGAAAAGCACCGTAAAGGTCAACCTGTCCTTCTCGGTACAGTAGCGGTTGAAACATCAGAATATATTTCTGAGTTGTTGAAAAAACGTGGGATTCGCCATAGTGTCCTAAATGCGAAAAACCATGAAAAAGAAGCGGAAATTGTCTCTGGTGCAGGTCAAAAAGGGGCTGTAACGATTGCGACAAACATGGCAGGTCGTGGTACCGACATCAAACTCGGAGAAGGTGTAGAAGATCTTGGCGGTTTGGCTGTTATCGGAACAGAGCGTCACGAATCACGCCGTATCGATGATCAGCTGCGTGGACGTTCAGGTCGTCAAGGGGACAAGGGCGATAGTCGTTTCTACTTGTCACTTCAAGATGATTTGATGGTACGTTTCGGTTCTGACCGCATGCAGTCTATGATGAACCGACTCGGCATGGATGATACAACACCAATCGAGTCTAAGATGGTGTCACGTGCCGTTGAATCTGCACAGAAACGTGTAGAAGGAAATAACTTCGATGCACGTAAACGTATATTAGAGTACGATGAAGTACTTCGAAAACAACGTGAGATCATGTACGAGGAACGCAACAAGATTATCGATGAACCACAAAGCTCAGAATTAGTCATTTCAATGATTAAATCAGCATTGGATCGTACGATTTCATACTTTATCAATGAAGATGAAGAGAATCCAGATTATGAGCCACTCATTCACTATATTGAAGATGTGTTCTTGCATGAAGGTGAATTGAAAGTTGCCGAAATAAACGGTAAAGACCGTGAAGATATTTATGAACTTGTATGGCAAAAAATCGAGCGTGTTTATGAAGGTCAAAAAGCACTTCTTGGTGAACAAATGCCAGAATTCGAACGGATGATTCTTTTACGTACAATCGATAATCATTGGACGTCACATATCGATACGATGGATCAATTGCGACAAGGGATTCACTTGCGTTCATACGGCCAACAAAATCCATTGCGTGACTATCAAAATGAAGGGCATCAGTTGTTTGATAATATGATGCAAAGCATTGAAGAAGATGTCAGCAAGTTTGTATTGAAAACAATTGTTTCTATTGACGATGACGTACAACGTGAAAAAACAAAAGAGCTTGAAGGTCAACACCTTTCAGCAAATGATGGTAAAGAGAAAGTCAAGGCGAAACCAATCGTTAAAAAAGATGAGGTTGGGCGTAATGACCCATGTCCATGTGGCAGTGGTAAAAAATATAAAAACTGTCACGGTAAATAGATGATAGGGGACAGATGTAAAGGAGCGATAGCGGATGGAACTATCTGAAATCAAGCGACATATTGATGACTATGCAACAAAGCTAGAACAACTTAGGGGGTCTCTTTGACTTAGAAAACAAAGAGACCAATATCCAAGAATATGAAGAGATGATGGCGGAACCAACGTTTTGGGATGATCAACAACGTGCGCAAGAAGTGATTGATCAAAACAATGCGTTGAAAGCAGTTGTAACGACTTATTATGATATTGCATCAGATATTGAAGAGATGGATGCGACGCATGAACTATTACAAGAAGAGTTTGATGAAGACATCAAAATAGATCTTGAAGAAACGGTAAGTGATTATGCACCTAAGCTGGATCGTTTTGAGTTGCAACTGTTATTAAATGGTGACCACGATGCGAACAATGCCATTTTAGAGTTGCATCCGGGTGCAGGGGGCACAGAGTCACAAGACTGGACGAATATGCTGTTGCGTATGTACCAACGTTTTTGTGAACAACAAGGCTTTAAAGTTGAAGTAGTAGACTATCAAGCGGGAGATGAAGCGGGTGTCAAAAGTGTGACACTCGTCATCAAAGGTCATAATGCATACGGTTACTTGAAAGCAGAAAAAGGTGTCCATCGACTTGTGCGTATTTCTCCATTTGATTCATCAGGTAGAAGGCACACTTCATTTGCATCATGTGATGTCATTCCAGAGTTCAACAATGAGAAGATTGAAATTGAAGTGAACCCGGATGATATCACGGTGGATACATTCCGTGCATCTGGTGCAGGTGGGCAGCACATTAACAAGACAGAATCTGCTATCCGTATTACTCACCATCCAACAGGCATTGTCGTCAATAACCAAAATGAGCGTTCACAGATTAAAAACCGTGAAGCTGCGATGAAAATGTTGAAAGCGAAGTTGTATCAACTTGAGTTGGAACAAAAAGCACAAGAGCTTGCGGCAATCCGTGGTGAACAGAAAGAAATTGGTTGGGGCAGTCAAATTCGCTCATATGTTTTCCACCCTTATTCAATGGTGAAAGATCATCGTACAAATGTGGAAACAGGCAACGTTAATGCAGTGATGGATGGCGATATCAGTATGTTTATCGATGCCTTTTTGCGCAGTCAAATGAACGATACTTCTGAAACAATGTAATCATAAAGAAGCAAACATACTAAGATGAGTAGTGAAGAAACTTACGATCGTAGGTAACTTCACTACTTTTTTTATTTACTTATACTTGCTAATAGCGCATTATTTGAGTTTATGAAATAGTAGTAGAGAGAAGTACTGGGTCAATGAATCCGTGAAATAAATTGGAGAAACGGAGCTGAGACACCGTCTATTGTTTTCTAGGAAGGGTGTCCTAACGTCGTGATGTCAGTGTTCGAGAAGTGGAATTTACGACACTGGTTCTGCTTAATCCCTAAAATGCTTCTCTCACAAATTCGTTTATAATATTTCAGCCAGAATCTCAGTAATCGTCTTGTTATTTCATTTGTGTCACAAGTGCTTAATGGATCTATTTTTGTATAGATAACATGCTATACTGAATCCATATTTTTTCAAGGAGATGAAAAAATGATCATATCTCATATATTTATGGTTGCCACATTGTTATCCCGATCTTCAGAAATGACGCAACAAGTGTCGTTACCTAACGATACGACAATCTATCAATTAGCCCAAAAGTTTGCGACGACTTTGGAACGAATTAAACAGCTGAATCCCATGTTAAAAACTCCCCAACAATTAAAAAAACATGAAACAATCAAGTTACCTGCTGATCACATTTTATTAAAACCCCCTCATCAAACACTCACATATTTTTTACACACACACCATATTTCTTACGATGCATTCCAGAAGTTCAACCCCTATAATCTTCAAGATGATGTACAATATATTGCGATTTCGAATAAAGGCATGGCACATCTGTCGTTACCACACTTAGTTGATCTTTTACCAAATCCTACAAAATACACATCTTCGCTACAAACAATGACAACAGCTTCTCAACCAATCAAAAACACCTACATACCGGGTCAATGTACGTCCTATGTATTTGAACAACGGTTACAACGACATCTACCTATTTCGAATGATTGGGGAGATGCGAAATATTGGGCGATTCATGCACAGGAAGCAGGCTATACGGTTTCTAGGCATCCACGTGTAAATGCGATACTTGTCTCACAACAGGGTCCTTATGGTCATGTTGCAATTGTTGAAGCGTGCCACGGATCCACAATACGTATTTCAGAGATGAATTGGCAGGGAGAAGGCATCGTTAGTCAGCGTCTTATTTCAAATGATGGTGACTATCAATATATTTATTAACGAAATAGGCTATTCTACAAATTCCATGTGCGAGAAGGTGAAAAAATGTGTTATAGTATCATAAACTATAACGATGCGCATGAAGGAGGGAACAAAATTATGGGTGTTCACCAATATTTCAAAAGACTATCAGATTTAGAAAAACTCATTCGTTTGCCTGGAAAGTTCAAATATTTTGAGCATAACGTTGCTGCGCACTCTTTTAAAGTGACGAAGATTGCCCAATATTTAGGGACAGTTGAAGAACATCATGGCAAAGAAGTAGATTGGAAAAGTCTATATGAAAAAGCATTGAATCATGACTTTGCAGAAGTGTTTACAGGTGATATTAAAACGCCAGTCAAATATGCGAGTAGCGAGTTGAAACGACTCTTTTCGCAAGTTGAGGAAGAAATGGTCGAGACGTTTATCTCAGAGGAAATCCCTGAGAACTATCAAGACATATATCGTCAACGCTTGCAAGAAGGCAAAGATGATTCATTAGAAGGCCAAATATTATCTGTTGCCGACAAAATTGATTTGCTGTATGAGACATTTGGTGAAATTCAAAAGCGTAATCCAGAACCGCTCTTTTTTGAAATTTATGAGATGAGTTTAGAGACGATTATGCAGTTTGATCATTTACATTCTGTCCAAGACTTTATCGATAATATTATTCCTGAAATGCTCACTGAAAAATTCATCCCACGTGCAGAGTTACGTGAAACGACGATGCACATATTAAATAATAGAAAGCAGTGATTGAAGTGATATGGTATGCGTTAGCCGCTTTTTTTCCATGTGTGTTAGTTGTAATACTTAGCACAATCACACGCAGCAAATGGATTGGTACGTGTGTGACGCTTGTTTTGATAGGGGCTTCAGTATATAAAGGCTTTTTTCATGATGAATGGATTATCTTTATAGATGTTGCATCCATATTGGCAGGTTATATCATAGTAGATTCACTACAAACACATCAGCATGATGACTTTAGATGAGATGAATAGGTGCTCATGATTGATACCGTTTAGAACTGTTTATACGTTTTAGACGGTATTTTTGTGTCTAAGTCATCGTTTAAAAGATAATACGAAAAGGGTATAGAGCAATAAAATGTTAAAAACGAACAGATGTTTGTATTTTTATATTGAGATTTGTTAAAATAACAGTACGATTATGTGACGAGAGGACGAGTATGCATGGAGCATCATGATTTTAAAGTGGTATCTCAGTTTGACCCACAAGGTGACCAGCCACGGGCCATTGATGAGTTAGTCCAAGGGATTAAAGATGGCAAGCGTCATCAGACATTGTTAGGTGCAACAGGAACAGGCAAAACTTTTACGATGAGTAATGTCATCAAACGCGCAGGGAAACCAACGCTGATCATTGCACATAATAAGACCCTTGCAGGTCAATTATATAGTGAGTTTAAAGAATTCTTTCCCGAAAATAGAGTCGAATATTTTGTCAGCTACTATGATTACTATCAACCAGAAGCGTACGTACCATCAACGGATACATTTATTGAAAAAGATGCATCAATCAACGATGAGATTGACCAGTTACGTCACTCAGCAACAAGTGCGTTATTCGAACGTGATGATGTCATCATTATCGCAAGTGTTAGTTGTATATACGGTTTGGGTAATCCAGAAGAGTACAAGGACTTAGTCGTGAGTATCCGTGCAGGTATGGAGATGGATCGTAGTGAACTGTTGCGCAAGTTGGTGGACGTACAATATACACGTAACGACATTGACTTCCAACGTGGGACATTCCGTGTACGTGGGGACGTTGTGGAAATCTTCCCGGCATCTCGAGATGAACTGTGTATTCGAGTTGAATTTTTTGGAGATGAGATTGATCGTGTCAGCGAGATTAACTATTTGACAGGGGAAGTGCTAAGAGAACGTGAACATTTTGCACTCTTTCCGGCATCTCACTTCGTTACACGTGAAGAGAAAATGAAGGTCGCAATTGAAAGAATTGAAAAAGAATTAGCTGAACAACTTGAAAAATTGCGCAGTGAAAATAAACTTTTAGAAGCACAACGCCTAGAACAACGCACAAATTACGACCTTGAAATGATGCGTGAAATGGGATTCTGTTCTGGGATTGAGAACTACTCAGTGCATCTTACGTTACGTCCACTCGGTTCAACACCATACACATTACTCGATTATTTCGGCGATGACTGGTTGATTATGATTGATGAATCTCACGTAACGTTGCCACAAATCCGTGGGATGTATAACGGAGACAAAGCACGAAAAGGCGTTCTTGTGGAACATGGTTTCCGTTTGCCAAGTGCACTGGATAACCGACCATTGATGTTTGAAGAGTTCGAAGAGAAGGCACATCAGTTAGTTTACGTTTCTGCAACTCCTGGACCATATGAGATGGAACACACAGATGAAATGGTCGAACAGATTATCCGTCCTACGGGTCTATTAGATCCTAAAATTGACGTGCGCCCATCAAAAAATCAAATTGATGACTTGTTGAGTGAGATTCAAACACGAGTAGAACGTAATGAACGTGTCTTAATTACAACATTAACGAAAAAAATGAGTGAAGATTTGACGACTTATTTGAAAGAAGCAGGCGTGAAGGTGAATTACTTACACTCTGAGATTAAGACGTTAGAACGTATCGAAATTATTCGTGACTTGCGCATGGGAACTTTTGACGTATTAATCGGTATTAACTTGTTGAGAGAAGGGATCGATATTCCTGAAGTATCGCTAGTCGTTATATTGGATGCTGACAAGGAAGGATTCTTACGTTCAGAACGTTCGCTGATTCAAACAATTGGACGTGCGGCACGTAATGACAAAGGTGAAGTCATCATGTATGCAGATAAGATCACTGATTCGATGCGTGTAGCGATTGACGAAACAGAACGCCGTCGAGAAATTCAAATGGCCTATAATGAAAAACATGGTATTACACCGAAAACGATTAATAAAAAGATACATGATGTTATTAGTGCGACTGTGGAAACAGACGAGACGAATGAAGCGGAACGTAAAGAAGTACCGAAGAAAATGACGAAGAAAGAGCGTCAAAAGACTATTCAAAATATCGAAAAACAAATGAAAGAAGCAGCGAAAGCATTAGATTTCGAGAAAGCAACAGAATTGAGAGATTTATTATTTGAACTTAAATCAGAAGGGTGACGTACATGAAAGGACCATCAATAGTAGTGAAAGGGGCACGCGCCCATAATTTAAAAAATGTAGATATAGCGTTGCCTAAAGATAAATTTATTGTGATGACAGGCCTATCGGGGTCAGGCAAATCATCGTTAGCATTTGATACAATTTATGCTGAAGGACAAAGACGCTATGTTGAGTCTTTGAGCGCTTATGCACGACAATTTTTAGGGCAGATGGATAAGCCAGATGTGGATACGATAGAGGGTTTATCACCAGCGATTTCAATCGATCAAAAGACAACGAGTAAAAACCCACGTTCTACCGTGGCCACAGTAACAGAAATTTATGATTATATTCGCTTATTGTATGCGAGAATTGGAAAACCGATATGTCCAGAGCATGGAGTAGAAATAGAATCACAAACAGTTCAACAGATGGCTGATCGCATTATGGAATTGGAAGAACGTACAAAGATTCAGCTGTTAGCCCCTGTTGTGAATCACCGTAAAGGGACACATGAAAAATTGTTGGCAGATATTAGTAAAAAGGGTTATGTACGTGTGCGTTTGAACGGTGAAATTATGGATATTACTGATGTTCCAGCACTCGACAAAAACAAAAATCATACCATTGAAATTGTCGTTGATCGTCTCGTAGTAAAATCAGGCATTGAAACACGTCTCGCCGATTCCATCGAGACAGTACTTGAACTATCAGAAGGATGTCTTGTAGTGGATGTTATTGGAGGCGAAGCACTTGAATTTTCCGAAAAACATGCGTGTCCGATTTGTGGCTTCACAATCGGTGAATTAGAGCCGAGAATGTTTAGTTTCAACAGTCCTTTTGGTGCATGTCCAACGTGTGATGGATTGGGACAAAAATTAACAGTAGATGTTGACCTTGCCATTCCTGATCGTACGAAAACATTGGCAGAAGGTGCGATTTTACCGTGGGAACCGAAAAGTTCTGATTTTTATCCAACTTTGTTGAAACGTGTCTGCGAAGTATACAAAATCAATATGGACAAACCATTTGGCAAGCTAACAGAGCGTCAACAAAACATTATTCTTTACGGTTCAGGCGAAAAAGAAATCACGTTCACATTCAATTCTCGCTCTGGCGAAAAGCGCAAGCGTACGATGCCATTTGAAGGTGTTGTACCGAACATTGAACGTCGTTTCAATGAATCGCCATCAGAATATACGCGTGAAATGATGCGCAAATATTTGGCGGAACAGCCGTGTGAAACATGTCATGGTCAACGTCTCAGCAAGGAAGCCCTTTCTGTCTATGTGGCAGGTAAGAATATCGGAGAAGTCGTATCACAATCTATTCGTGAAGCGCTCGATTATTATGAGAATATCGAACTCTCTGAGCAAGATGCGCAAATCGCACGCTTAATTTTAAAAGAAATTACAGCACGTTTAACATTTTTAAATAACGTCGGATTAGATTATTTAACGTTAGATCGTGCGTCAGGAACATTATCAGGGGGAGAAGCACAACGTATTCGTTTAGCAACGCAGATTGGTTCACGTCTATCTGGTGTGCTGTATGTCTTAGATGAGCCGTCTATCGGGCTGCATCAACGTGATAACGACCGCTTGATTGAGACATTGAAAGAAATGCGTGATTTAGGCAATACTCTCATTGTAGTCGAACACGATGAAGACACGATGTACGAAGCGGATTATCTTGTTGATATCGGACCGGGTGCAGGCGTTCATGGTGGTGAAGTTGTCGCAAGCGGTACACCGAAACAAGTAATGAAGAATAAAAAGTCTTTGACTGGTCAATATTTAAGCGGTGCGAAGTATATTCCATTGCCTGAACAGCGTCGAGAAGTCACGGAACGCAAAATCTCAGTAAAAGGTGCACGCAGCAATAATCTGAAAAATGTCGATGTAGACTTCCCATTATCAGTGATGAACGTCGTGACGGGCGTCTCTGGTTCAGGAAAAAGTTCACTCGTGAATGAAGTGTTGTACAAGTCATTAGCGAAAGCAATCAACAAATCGAAAGTGCGTCCTGGTGATCATGATGAGATCACGGGTATGGAACAAATCGATAAAATTATCGATATCGATCAATCGCCAATTGGACGTACCCCACGTTCTAACCCAGCCACATACACAGGTGTGTTTGATGATATTCGTGATGTGTTTGCATCAACAAATGAAGCCAAAGTACGTGGTTATCAAAAGGGTCGCTTTAGCTTCAATGTGAAAGGTGGCCGTTGTGAAGCGTGTAAAGGGGACGGTATCATCAAAATAGAAATGCACTTTCTACCAGATGTCTATGTGCCGTGTGAAGTGTGTGAAGGTAAGCGATATAACCGAGAAACACTTGAAGTAACTTATAAAGGCAAAAGTATTGCGGATGTTTTGGCCATGACGGTAGAAGATGCGACACACTTTTTTGAAAACATCCCTAAAATTAAGCGTAAATTACAAACATTAGTAGACGTTGGTTTAGGGTATATTACACTAGGACAACCAGCAACCACATTGTCTGGTGGTGAAGCACAGCGTGTGAAACTGGCGTCAGAGCTGCATAAACGTTCCACAGGTCGTTCTATTTACATTCTCGATGAGCCGACAACCGGTTTACATGTCGATGATATTCAACGATTATTGAAAGTATTAAACAAATTAGTGGAAAATGGCGACACAGTTGTTATTATTGAACATAACCTAGATGTCATTAAAACGGCAGACCATTTGATAGATCTAGGCCCTGAAGGTGGTGACGGTGGCGGTACAATTATTGCGACTGGTACACCAGAAGAGATTGCAGAGCACGAACAATCTTATACAGGCAAGTATTTAAAACGTATTTTAGAACGAGATCGATTACGAATGGAGGAATAGGCAATGGATACAGCAAAAGTCAAAGTGTTAGAACTTTTAGCAGATGGCAAAATTAGTGTTGAAGATGCAACGTTGTTATTAGATGCGATGAAACAAGACGAAGCCTCAGCGAAAGTAGAAAGAGAAGCTACGGCAGACCGTCATGAAGAAATTGCTAAAGAAACAGAATTAAATGTTGAAGATTTTGTACGAGAAGCAATGCAAAATGTAACAGAAACTGTACGTAAAGGTGTACAAACTGCTGATGACCAATTGAAGAAAGTAAAAGAAAACAATGGTGAAGCAGTCAATCCATTTCAACAACTTGAGAAGACATTACAACAATTGACAGACGAATTGAAGAAGAAATAATTTGTTGATCACAAAATAACAGTCATTGGAAAGTTACGTGAGACAGGAACTGAGACATAGTGCTCAGTTCCTTTTTTAGATTGTAGAAATAATGATAATAGGAGTAGGTAATTGAAGTTGAAATCCATTTTTTACTTCTAGCCAACCTTGCCGATCTAGGATGACGAAGAAGTTGGGAGAGCATATATTGGTTTTGTCTCACTACTAACGTAATACCCAATGACTTTTTGTTTGGAATGATGTTGTCTCAATCCCAAAACGCTTCTATCACAACCTCGTAAAATATGAATCTATTATGACTGATATAATTATGTTCCCAGTTCTGCATGCAATTTGATATGATAGAGTGGAGTTACAAAAAAGAGGTGAAGAGATGTTAACTACAAAAGATGTCATCGAACGTTTTGACATGAAGGTCGTTGCAGGTGAAGATGGGCTAGGCCGACCGATATATAACACGGATATTTCACGACCTGGTTTAGAGATGGCGGGATATTTCTCCCACTATTCTTCAAACCGTATCCAAGTATTAGGTACGACTGAATTGTCTTTTTATAATTTATTGCGAGATGAAGAACGTCAAGGACGTATGCGTAAGCTATGTCGTCCAGATACACCAGCCATTATTATTACACGTGGACATGAAGCGCCAGACGAATTGGTTGAAGCGGCACGAGATACGGACACTCCATTACTCTATGTTGAAGAAGCAACGACACGTGTGATGGGACGTCTGACAACTTATTTGGAACATGAACTTGCAAATACAACATCCCTTCATGGCGTACTTGTCGATGTTTATGGTGTTGGTGTGCTCATCACGGGTGACTCGGGGGTTGGTAAGAGTGAGACAGCTCTTGAGCTTGTGAAACGAGGCCATCGTCTAGTGGCGGATGACAATGTCGAAATCAAAGAAGTTGTCAAAGATGAATTGATCGGTAAAGCGCCAGATATTATTCGTCATCTATTAGAAATCCGTGGTCTGGGTATTATCAATGTGATGACATTGTTTGGTGCGGGTTCAATTTTATTAAAAAAACGTATCCAACTTAATATTAATCTTGAGACGTGGCGTGAAGGCAAGATGTATGATCGCGTCGGTCTGAATGAAGAAAAATTGAGAATTCTCGATACCGATATTACGAAAAAGACGGTACCTATTCGTCCAGGGCGTAATGTCGCAGTCATTATTGAAGTCGCTGCAATGAACTATCGTCTGAATGTGATGGGTATTAATACAGCAGAAGAGTTCAATGAACGCTTGAATGCCGAAATTATGAAAAATAGTCAGTTGAAGCAAGGTGAAAGATCATGATAGGTTATATCGATCCTGTTGCGATTCAACTCGGCGGCTTATCGATCAGATGGTATGGTATTATCATTGCATCAGCGATATTGTTAGGGTATGTTATTGCACAGCGGAGTGCGAAAAAGGTAGGCTTTCATGAAGATGACTTAATCAACTTATTGATTACTTGTGTGATTGTAGCAATTATTACTGCACGTTTGTATTTTGTGCTGTTCAACCTAGACTATTACAGTCAGTATCCAGCAGAAATACCGATGATATGGCATGGTGGTATTGCAATACACGGTGGCTTAATCGGTGCTTTCGGTATGGGCATTTATTATTGTTACCGCAAAAATTGGCATCCATTACAAGTGGCTGATATTGTTGCGCCGAGTATTATTTTGGCGCAAGGTATTGGCAGATGGGGCAACTTCATGAACCATGAAGCGCACGGTGGCCCAGTCACAAGAACGTTTCTTGAGAATCTGTCACTACCGAACTTTATTATTGATAATATGTATATTAATGGACAATATTATCATCCAACGTTCTTATACGAATCAGTATGGAATGTGATTGGTTTTGTTTTACTTATCGCATTACGTCGTCACTTACGAATTGGCGAGACATTTGCGCTATACCTTATATGGTATTCCGTAGGGCGTTTCTTCATTGAAGGGTTAAGAACGGATAGTTTGATGATAGCAGATACTTTACGTGTCGCACAGATGATGTCGATTGTATTGATAGTCGTTGGTATTATATTGATTATCATTCAACGCTTGTCAAAGAAGGTTATATATTATCGTCAAGCTTCTGTATTAACTTGGCCAGGACGTGCATCTTATAAGGGGCGTCGATAAGATGGCACGGAAGTTAACGACAATTCACTCAGAGCACCGCAATCCATTATGGTACTTATATCGATATATTCGCTTTACGAAAATGTTTAAAAATACTTTGATTATTGAAGTATCGCGTTACATACCATTTGTTAGTTGGAAATGCACAATTTATCGCCGTCTTTTACACATGACGATAGGTACGCAGTCTGCTTTTGCGTTCAAAGCACTGCCAGACTTGTTGTATCCAGAACGTATTACGATTGGCAATCACGTAATAATTGGGTATAATGCGACAATATTAACACATGAATTCATTCAAGGTGCACTACGTGTGGGGGATGTGAATATAGGTGATAATACGCTTATCGGGGCGAATGTCACCATATTACCAGGAGTCACAATTGGCAACAACGTGCGCATCGGAGCAGGAAGTGTTGTATCTAAGGACATTCCTGACAATACTACTGCATATGGTGCACCTATACAAATATATCCGAACAAATAGAGAGAGGTGACAAGGATGACACATGAACAGAAAATTATTCCGTTTAATCAAGATGTAACACTGTATTACAAGATCGCAATGCAGAAGTTACGTCAACAAGCTTATGACAAAGCACGCTACTACTTAGAAAAAGTGTTGGAATTGTCACCGGATCATTTTGAAGCAAGGCAGTCACTTGCGACATGTTATGAAAAGCTTCGCAATGTACGTAAGGCAGAAGCATTATATTATGATGAAATTAGTGAAGGGCGAAACTTAGAAGATGCGTATTATGCGCTCAGTCAATTAAATATGGCAGCGAACGACCCTAATAAGTCATATTTATTCGGTTTGAATTATGCTTTTTCTTCGGGGGATGCTGATTATCGTGAAGAGTTAGAAAGTATGTTTGATGTATCTTATCATGAAGAAGATACTTTGCGAGAAGAGAGTCAGCTGTTCACAGTCCAAGTCGTTTTTCAATATTTGTTTGGAGAAGGTCGCTTACTTGAAGCACGTGCATTTATTTTAAGACAAGATGACGAAATTCAAGAAAATCGAATTGTCCGTAACTTGCTTGCAATGTGCTACTTATATTTGAATGAGAATCAAGCAGCGAAAGAAATGTATGAGCGTCTATTAAAAGAAGATTCGTCAGATGTCTATGCGTTGTGCCACTATACGTTACTGTTACACAACATGAATGAACAATATTTGTTTGAGCATTATTTGAAGCGTTTGAACAAAATTATGCCGATGAATGATGATGAGACTTTTAAGCTAGGGATTGTTTTAAGTTACCTCAAACAATATGAAGCTTCCCAACAGTTACTTGTACCACTCCATAGAAAGGGTAAGTCACAAACTTTCCAATTATTTAACGCACTTTCTGTAAACTATTATTACCTGGGAAATAAAGAACAAAGTGAATATTTTTGGAATAAACTTTCAGCATTTAATCGTGCATATCCCGGCTTACCACCATGGGTTATTGATGCACGTGTGACCTATTTCGATGAGCATATTGCACCATTATTAACGAGTGAAGATCAACATCGCCGTATATATGGATTGTTTTTATTGAATCAATTAAACGGAAAAGAAGTATTAATGACTCGTGATGTGTGGACGTTATTGGAATCATTAGGTGATTATGAAAAACTATATTTGTCTTATTTGATTCAAAACCTTCATTTGACAAAGTTGGACTTCATACATCGTGGTATGTTGCGATTATACGAGATAACAGACTTGAGAGAGGAGTCAGCACTATTTTTGAGATGGATTGCTTATGCGGAAGATCTTTTAGCGGTAGATAACGCGCGTGACTTGGTGATCCCTTATGTAGCAGCAGTGACTTTTTTATATTTTAGTACTACGAATGAACCACAAACCTACGAACAAATTTGTCAGTTGTTTAATGTCTCTGAATCGATATTCAGAGAAGCGTTGGATGAACTAATGAGCATATAAGTTTAGCCATATTGACAAATATCGTAAAATAACAATGATAAAAAGAACGATATGGAATACAAGAGGAGGAACTATCCATGACAGAACAAGTACGCTACGATGTCGCGATTATTGGTGCGGGGCCAGCAGGTATGACTGCTGCTGTATACGCATCACGTGCTAACTTAAATACAGTGATGATTGAACGTGGAATGCCAGGTGGACAAATGGCAAACACAGAAGAAGTTGAAAACTTTCCGGGATTCGAGATGATTTCCGGACCAGATCTTTCAAATAAAATGTTCGATCACGCGAAAAAGTTCGGTGCAGAATACAAATATGGTGACATCAAAGGCATTGAAGATAAAGGTGATTACAAAATTATTGACTTAGGTTCAAGCCAAGTTGAAGCAACAGCTGTCATTATTGCAACAGGTGCAGAACATAAAAAAATGGGCGTCCCTGGCGAACAAGAACTAGGGGGTCGTGGTGTCAGCTACTGTGCAGTATGTGATGGCGCATTCTTCAAAAATAAAAACGTATACGTTATCGGTGGCGGAGACTCTGCGGTAGAAGAAGGAACATTTTTAACAAAATTCGCAGACAAAGTGACTATTGTTCACCGACGTGATCAATTGCGTGCACAAAAAATCTTACAAGATCGTGCATTCAAAAATGAAAAAATCGACTTTATCTGGAATCATACATTGAAATCAGTCAATGCGAAAGACGGTAAGGTTGGTTCATTAACATTGGCTTCAACAGTAGACGGTTCAGAGCAAACGGTGGAAGCAGATGGTCTATTCATCTACATCGGTACACAACCTAACACTAAGCCATTTGAAGACTTAGGTATTACGAACGAAGCAGGTTATGTCATCGCAAATGAAGACATGAGTACGGCAGTTCCTGGTATTTATGTTGCAGGAGACGTACGTGAAAAAGGATTGCGTCAAATCGTCACAGCAACAGGTGACGGAAGTATTGCAGCACAAAGTGTTCAAGCATATATCGAATCATTAGAAGATTAAGCACCCGTATATCTTCACTATATATCACATAGCAGAAAGGCTGAACAAAAAAAGGATAGTTGTTCAGTCTTTCATTATGTATATGTCAGGAAATTTTATATAACAGCTACTACTTAAGACGGTTTTCATGTACACTGATAGAGACTAGAATGAATGGTGGTTATGTATATGCATGAGATTGAAAATAAAGAGTTATTAAAGCGAGAATTGATTATTGTCACTGGTTTATCAGGCGCAGGGAAGTCTGTTGCAATTCAAAGCCTCGAAGACTTGGGGTACTTTTGCGTGGACAATTTACCGCCGATTTTATTACCAAAATTTATTGAATTAATGGCTGAAAGAACCCCGTCACTTCACAAAGTGGCGATTGGAATTGACTTGCGTGGTCGTGAGTTTTTTCAAAATTTCATTGAAGAAATAGATAAAATTAAACGAGATGGACAAGTAGAATTAAATATTTTATACGCCGATGCTGAAACGAAAAAACTGATCTCACGCTATAAAGAGTCACGTCGTCAACATCCATTACAAAAAAAGACAGGCTTAACTTTAATGGAAGCAATCACTGAAGAGCGCCAGTTATTGACCGAAGTGAGAAGCATTGCCAACTTTATTGTGGATACAACTAAGCTCACACCGAAGCAACTAAAGAAACGCATTGGGGAATATTTTAATCAAAATGAAGGTCCTTCGTTCACAATTAATGTGACAAGTTTTGGGTTCAAACATGGTATTCAAATTGATGCTGACATCGTCTTTGATGTGCGCTTTTTACCGAACCCCTATTACATTGAAGCACTACGACCTTTAACAGGTATGGATGCACCTGTGTATGACTATGTGATGAAATGGGAAGAAACAGAGACATTTTACAACAAATTGTTAGATTTATTGCGTTTTACTATTCCAGGATATCAAAAAGAAGGAAAATCACAATTGGTGATCGCTATCGGATGTACAGGTGGTCAACATCGATCTGTTGCTTTAGCACAACGTCTGGCAGACGAACTTCAGCGTATATTTGACTATAATATTTATGTGTACCATCGAGATGCACATATCGAAAGTGGAGATAAATAATGAAACAGCTCAAATTAGTACTTATAGGTGGTGGAACAGGCCTATCCGTATTAGCGAGAGGGTTAAGATCGTTTCCGATAGATATTACAGCCATTGTAACAGTCGCAGATGATGGCGGTAGTACGGGCAAAATTCGACATGAGATGGACATTCCGGCACCCGGGGATATTAGAAACGTGTTAGCAGCTTTGAGTGATGCAGAACCAACATTGGAACAATTATTTAAGTATCGTTTTGAAGAAGATAAAATTAGTGGCCATTCACTCGGCAACTTATTAATAGCAGCAATGACAAATATTACACAAGATTTTGGACATGCTGTTAAAGAATTGAGTAAAATTTTAAATATTAAAGGCCGTGTCATCCCTTCTACTGTTTCCAGCGTACAACTGTGTGCAGAAATGGAAGACGGTGAGATTGTTGCAGGTGAGTCAAATATTCCTAAAAAACATAAGAAAATTAAGCGTGTTTATTTAGAACCGGAAGATGCGCAACCGATGGATGAAGCGATTGAAGCTTTGTTGGATGCGGACCTAATTGTATTAGGTCCAGGTTCACTGTACACAAGTGTTATTTCAACGCTTTGTGTAAAAGGTATTAGTCACGCACTTGTAGAAAGTGAAGCCAAAAAGCTTTATGTTTCTAATATTATGACACAACCTGGTGAAACCGATTATTATTCTGTTGTTGATCATATTGATGCGATTCATCAACAATTGAATCGAAATGTATTGGATTTTGTGATCGCTAATGAATTAACATTTGATAATAAAGTATTAGAGAAGTATAAAGAAAAAGGATCCCAGCCTGTATTGTATGATGAAGCGGCTTTAAAAGAACGTGGTGTGCAATTAGTAACCGGGAAAGACCTGGCATTAATATCAGAAAACCATTATGTCCGTCATCGTACAGAGATACTTGCAGAGATGATTTATGAAATTGCCCTGCAAGAAATTAGCGCCATCGAGTTCGACCCAGATCAATTAAAATCGAAAGAGCATGGTGACAGATATTAGAAAGAGAGGATGTCAATCATATGAGCTTTGCATCTGACATGAAGAATGAATTAACAAGAGTTGAAGTGAATAATGATGATGCCATGGCAGAGCTCAGTGCGTTGATACGAATGAATGGTGCACTCAGCCTGTCTAATCAACAATTTGTCATCAATATTCAAACAGAAAATGCGACAACCGCAAGACGTATTTATTCATTAATTAAAAAAGTTTTTAATGTAGAAGTAGAAATATTAGTACGTAAAAAAATGAAACTCAAAAAGAATAATATTTATATTTGCCGTATTAAGATGAAAGCAAGAGAGATACTTGATGAATTAGGTATTTTGAAAGAAGGAAGTTTCACACATGACATCGATGCATCAATGGTAGCAACAGATGATATGCGACGTAGCTATTTACGTGGTGCCTTCTTGGCAGGTGGTTCCGTCAATAACCCGGAAACTTCTTCGTATCATCTCGAAATATTTTCATTGTACGAAAGTCATTCGGCAGGATTAACAGAACTGATGAATCAATACGGATTGAATGCCAAAAAGTTAGAACGTAAAAAAGGCTGGATCACGTATATGAAGGAAGCAGAACGTATTGCAGAATTTTTAAGCTTAATTGGTGGATATCAAGCATTATTGAAGTTTGAAGATGTGCGTATCGTACGTGATATGAGAAATTCCGTCAACCGACTTGTGAATTGTGAAACAGCCAATCTAAATAAAACAGTCAGTGCTGCAATGAAACAAGTGAAAAGCATTGAACTCATAGATGAAGAGATTGGACTGGACAATCTACCAGACCGATTGAGGGAAATTGCGAAACTGCGCATCGAGAACCAAGATGTTTCATTAAAAGAGCTTGGAGAAATGGTGAGCACAGGTACAATTTCTAAGTCAGGTGTAAACCACCGTTTACGTAAACTTAATGAACTTGCTGACAAAATCCGAAATGGTGAGCAATTTGATATATAGTATCATTTGAATATATTTATAAAATAGTAAATACAACACACATGAAAGCTTAATTGCTAACATGTGTGTTTTTTTGTGTAAATGAACCGCATTCACTCCATTTTAATCTTTTTATATTATTATAAATCACTTGTTTATAATAATATTTATAAAATTTGATTATAGATAGGGAAAATAAAACGTTAGAATACATCATTAATACGATGAAAATATAAAATAATCATGTAGTAGCCTTTTATAATAGCAACTATTCGATTAAAAATATCCTTTATTTTGCATATTTCTATATATTATATTCTAAAATTGTGGATTTGAAATTAAAGAAGAAATGGGATAAATACTATTGTGCAAAATAGTATTTTGATATAGAATATTGTAATAGTAATACAATACATTTGGAAAAGGAGTTGTTTAATTTGAAGAAAGGTTCGAATTTTGATCCCACTCGAAAGAATAGATACTCTATTCGTAAGTACACAGTAGGTACTGCATCTATTCTTATTGGTGCGACATTAGCATTAGGGATTGCAAATGGAGAAGTAAAAGCTGCGGAACAAGATCAGTCAACAGAGACATCAGTAACAAATGATCAGCTAGATAATACACCAAATAATGATGAAAGTGTTGTTGAAACAGCAGACCAATCATTATTAGAAAATAAAGAAGGAAACGTTGAGGAAATACCACAAACGGAAGAAACTGTTTCTGAAACAGAAGAAGTTCCAGCAACGGAAGAAACTGTTTCTGAAACAGAAGAAGCTCCAGCAACTGAAGAAGTGACAGAAACAACTGAAGAAGTGACAGAAGCAACTGAAGAAGTGACAGAAACAACTGAAGAAGTGACAGAAGCAACTGAAGAAGTGACAGAAGCAACTGAAGAAGTGACAGAAACAACTGAAGAAGTGACAGAAGCAACTGAAGAAGTGACAGAAGCAACTGAAGAAGTGAAAAATACAGAAGAAAAATCAACTGATGATAAAAAAGCAGTAAATGAAACGGCAGAAGAAAACCAAGCAACGGTTGAACATAATGATGTAGAAGTATCAGAAAATAAAGAAGTAGCAAACAAAGTAGAAAATGCTGAAACAATCACACCAGGAACAGGTTTCCGAGCAGCGAGTGAACCAGCTCAAAGCGGAACAGGTAAATCAGTGAATGAAAATGTTATCATGGAAAGCTTAGTTTTGGAGAATCGACGTTTATATCCTAACCAAGGAGAGTCGTTAAGCTTCAGTGGTGCGTTTAAAGTAGAAGGAAATGTTCGTGAAAATGATTATTTCAACTTTATGGTGCCACACAATTTAACATTAGATGGTGATATTGACTATTCAAATGTTAATGATACACAAGTTTTACCAGATTTATTGAGTAAGACAGGTGAAGTTGTAGCAACAGGTACTTATAACACAAAAACAAAACAAGGTACTTATGTATTTACTGATTATGTAAATGATAAAGATGCAGTGTCAGGAAACTTCACATTACCAATCTTTACAGATCGTAAAAACACACCTAAAAGTGGTCGTTATGATGTTGAGTTTGGTATGGCAAACCAAACATATAGAGGTACTGTAGATATTGATTATGGTAATCCGGCACAAGGACATGAATATGGTGCTAATATTACATCTACAATTACAGAAATTGATGTTGATTCTGGTAAAAACGAATACAAACAAACAGTTTATGTAAACCCAATGAAACGAAATTTACAAAATACAATTGTAACATTACAAGGTTACCATGATGATATCACTAAAAGTAGTACAGTAATTTCAAAAGATCAAACAAATTTAAAAATTTATGAAGTTGTAGACTCATCAAAGATTACAGAGAGTTATTATATCGATCCTCAAAACCCTAATTACAAAGATGTAACAAATGATGTATTACCTTATGTTACTTACAACAATGATAATACAGCGACAATCAATTTTGGGAAAATTGATAAAACATATGTTGTTGTTGTTGATGGACATTATAGTGATGTTCAGGGGAACGTAAAAACACGTGTTAGAATGGATACAGAAGATGTTTATACAGGTAACAGAAGTTCATACTATTGGGACAATGAGAACTTCATATACGAAGGATCTGGTAATGCAGATGGGTCTATTTCAGATGCAGACAGTGATTCAGACGCAGATAGCGACTCTGACTCGGATGCAGACTCAGATTCAGACGCAGACAGCGATTCTGACTCAGATGCGGACTCAGATTCAGACGCAGACAGCGACTCTGACTCGGATGCTGATTCAGATTCAGACGCAGATAGCGACTCTGACTCAGACGCAGATGCAGATAGCGATTCAGACGCAGATAGCGACTCTGACTCAGATGCAGACAGTGATTCAGACGCGGATAGCGACTCTGACTCAGATGCAGACAGCGATTCAGACGCAGATAGCGATTCTGACTCAGATGCAGACTCAGATTCAGACGCAGATAGCGACTCTGACTCAGATGCAGACTCAGATTCAGACGCGGATAGCGACTCTGATTCAGATGCGGATTCAGATTCAGACGCAGATAGCGACTCTGACTCAGATGCGGACAGCGATTCAGACGCAGATAGCGACTCTGACTCAGATGCTGATTCAGATTCAGACGCAGATAGCGACTCTGACTCAGATGCGGACAGCGATTCAGACGCGGATAGCGATTCTGACTCAGATGCGGATTCAGATTCAGACGCGGATAGCGACTCTGACTCAGATGCAGACAGTGATTCAGACGCAGACAGCGATTCTGACTCAGATGCAGACTCAGATTCAGACGCAGATAGCGACTCTGACTCAGATGCGGACAGTGATTCAGACGCAGACAGCGACTCTGACTCAGATGCAGACTCAGATTCAGACGCAGATAGCGATTCTGACTCAGATGCGGACAGCGATTCAGACGCAGATAGCGATTCTGACTCAGATGCAGACTCAGATTCAGACGCAGACAGCGACTCTGACGCAGATGCGGACAGCGATTCAGACGCGGATAGCGATTCAGACTCAGATGCGGACAGCGATTCAGACGCAGACAGCGACTCTGACTCAGATGCAGACTCAGATTCAGACGCAGATAGCGACTCTGACTCAGATGCAGATAGCGACTCTGACTCGGATGCTGATTCAGATTCAGATGCAGATAGCGATTCAGACGCGGATAGCGATTCTGACTCAGATGCAGACAGTGATTCAGACGCAGATAGCGATTCTGACTCAGATGCGGACTCAGATTCAGACGCGGATAGCGACTCTGATTCAGATGCAGACAGTGATTCAGACGCAGATAGCGACTCTGACTCGGATGCAGACAGTGATGCAGACGCAGATAGCGATTCTGACTCGGATTCAGATGTAGAATCAGATGCGGACGCGGACGCAGATGCAGATGCAGATGCAGATAGCGATTCAGATTCAGACGCTGAGACAGAAATGGATAAAGATGGTGACAAGCCTGCAGACCATGATGGCAAAGACAAAGATGGTAAGAAACATCTTCCTGATACAGGTAATGAAACAAACTATGAAGGTACACTTCTTGGTTCATTATTTGCAGCAATGGGTTCTGTATTCTTATTCAGATCACGTCGCAGAAAAAATGATAAAGAATAATTAACATTAATTATTCGCTAAAGAAATCAATAGAAAATCTATGGGGCAAAAGTGTATAGCTTGTTGTTAAGTTATTAACAACTGCGACACAAGTAACTGATAGAGATTTAGAGTGGGGCATTTCGGTGTCCCACTCTTTTTCGTTGTCTAGACAAAAACAAGACATATTTAGTAAGTGTGAGATATAAAAATTTATTTTTAAGCTTAATTATTTGTATTTTTTACTGGAAATGGCATAAAGTATGGGAGTCATCTGTGTTTAAGTGACTTAAATTATTAAAAAGGAGAGAAGAAAATGTCTATTATATCGACAATTCTAGTTGTATTAGTGGCTTTAGAGTTCTTTTTTATTATGTATCTCGAAACGTTTAAAACAGTTTCAGATCAAACGAGTCGTGTGTTTAATATCTCAAAGGACAAATTACGTGATCATCACATACAAATGTTGTTGAAAAACCAAGGCATTTATAACGGTATAATCGGTATATTATTGTTATATGGTGTATTTTTCTCGGGGGATCCAAAAGAAGTTTGTACTATGTTACTTTTGTATATTGTAGGTGTGGCACTATATGGCGGTATCTCAAGTGATAAAAGTATCTTCTTCAAGCAAGGTACATTACCGATCGTTACACTGATTAGCATTTTATTTTTAGCATAAAAAAATCGAGACACTTCATTCAAGAAATGTCTCGATTCTTTAATTATAATAACGAATTAACGTTTGATAACGTTAGCTGCTTGATCACCGCGGTCACCTGATACGATATCAAATTCCACTTGTTGACCTTCTTCTAATGATTTGTAGCCTTCACCTTCGATTGCTGAGAAGTGAACGAATACGTCGTTTCCTTCTTCACGTTCGATAAATCCAAAACCTTTTTCTGCGTTAAACCATTTTACTGTACCGTTATACATAAGAATACCTCCGTGTGCATATTGCACGTTTTTATTTCTGTAAAAAAATTCTTTCATCAAAAGGAGTATATTCTTCAAAATAAACTACAATTCAATTACACGAGCTTTTATTACGATAAATTAAACTATACAGGGTATTTGAGTAAAAGTAAAGAGAATTTTAATAAAAACTTTTAAAAAGTGAAAAACAATGGTTTAAGTGCCATAAAAGTAATAAAATACACTTTCGGCATAGATTTTAAAAGGTTAATAAGATGAAATACTAATCTCATTCTAGCTAGAACATATACGGTCGAAGCGTATACAAAAATATCACTTTTAAAGTGAAGAAAAAGCCTGTACGCTAATTTTCGAGTATAGGCTTACGTTATATTAACGCGCACTATGCCAAACACTTGATAAGAAACAATAGTTAAATGTTTGTTTTCCCAACATACTTAGCATAGATTAGAGTAAAATAAATAGGGATTTCTGAATTGTATTGATCACAAAGTACATGAAAAGCCTGTCATATCAATACTTTTAACCTCCTCGGAAGGAATCGAACCTTCATTGTAAGAACCGGAATCTTAAGTGTTATCCATTACACTACGAGGAGTCAATAAGATTATTTGAACCTTATACATTATAACATGAAATAAGGGAATGCTTAAGTTTTGACCATGTTTGACTTTTGGGTTAAACTATAAACAAATAAACAAGAATATAGGAGGCAGGACTTATGAATTTAATTCCTACAGTTATAGAAACAACAAATCGTGGAGAACGTGCGTATGACATTTATTCACGTCTACTGAAAGACCGTATTATCATGTTAGGGTCAGCAATTGACGATAACGTTGCAAATTCAATTGTATCACAACTCTTATTTTTACAAGCACAAGATGCTGAGAAAGATATCTATTTATATATTAACTCACCAGGTGGTAGTGTAACTGCTGGTTTTGCAATTTACGATACAATTCAACACATCAAGCCGGATGTACAAACAATCTGTATCGGTATGGCTGCATCAATGGGATCATTCTTACTTGCTGCTGGTGCAAAAGGGAAACGTTTCGCACTTCCTAATGCTGAAGTCATGATTCACCAACCACTAGGTGGCGCGCAAGGTCAAGCAACAGAAATTGAAATTGCCGCAAATCATATCTTAAAAACACGTGAGAAACTTAATAAAATTTTATCTGAGCGTACAGGTCAATCTATTGAAAAGATTCAAAAAGATACTGACCGTGATAACTTCTTAACAGCCGAGGAAGCAAAAGAATACGGCTTAATTGATGAAGTAATGGTGCCAGAACACGCATAATATTTTTAATCATAAAGGTGTATCGCATATGATGTGATATGCCTTTTTATTTTGATCAAGTTTTAGACAGAATGGATGACAAAGTATCACATATCTAGTATATTAATTATACTTAAAAAGAAAAGAGTGAGTCTATGAATTTCCATCAAAATCATTTTGCACATGTATCACGAATTGTATTGAATGTGAATGATATAAAGCAACAAGTAAAGTTTTACACTGAGGTAGTTGGTTTAGAACCGTCAGTGGTTACAGATGAGCAAGCAGTGTTAAATATAGGTCGAAACGGACATCAGCTTATTTTGAGGGCATTAAAGAATGGACGTCATGCCAGTGTGAGTGAAGCAGGGCTATTTCATGTGGCGATATTGCTACCTGATAAAAGGCAAGTCGGTCAATTGCTTCATCATTTGTTAAAACATCAAGTGATGGTATCAGGTGGAGATCATATAGTCAGTCAAGCAATCTATTTCAATGATCCTGAAGGGAATGGCATTGAAGTATACGCAGATCGAGATTCAGCAACATGGACGTGGCAAGGGGATCAAGTTGTAATGGATACACTTGAATTGGATGGTAATCGTTTATTGGAGATAGCAGGTGATACATTATGGCAAGGAATGCCAAATGACGCAAAGATCGGTCATTTACACTTGAAATCACATGATGTAGAAGGGTCATCTGAATTCTATCAACAATTCACATTTAAACGTGTTGCGCAAATGCCACGTGCGGTATTTATGTCTGATGGTACGTATCATCATCATCTTGCAGTAAATGCGTGGCAATCGAAAAATGTTCGGCAAAATATTCGGGAAACATATGGGTTAGTTGCTTTTAATCTTGTGAGTGATGCGTTAGATCAAGATACTGTGATAACACCAGAAGGATTTGAGATGACAATTAATGCTGCGCTCTAACTGTATTTGATATGATAAGTCTAAAAAGGAGACGATATATCATGATTAGAGAAGCGACGATTCGAGATTTGTCAGCAATTTTGGGGATATATAATTATGCAATCCGTGAAACAACAGCGGTTTACACATATGATGAAGTGACATTATCTGAACGCCAACAATGGTTAGAATCCAAACAAAAGGAAGGCATTCCTGTCTATGTCTATGTACAACATGATAAAGTAGTAGGGTTTGCAACATATGGTGTATTTCGTAATTGGCCAGCGTATCAATATACTGTTGAACATTCGGTTTATGTTCATCCTGAATATCATCGTAAAGGTATTGCTTCACGTTTACTTGAACAAATCGAATATACTTTGATAGAGCGAGGTTATCAAACAGTAGTTGCAGGTATTGATGACTTCAATAGTGGTAGCAAGTTATTACATGAAAAGCATGGATTCAAACATATAGGAACCTTTGACAAGGTAGGTTACAAGTTTGATCGATGGCTGGATTTGGCATTTTATCAAAAGCAATTAAAGTAACTGAGTAAGCAAACGAGGTTGTGAGAGAAGCGCTTAGAATTTAAGCAGAACCAGAGCAGCGATCAAAATCGCTTTTTGATTTTGAAGAGCTGCGAAGTTCTGTCGCAAATTCTGCTTCTTGAACACTGACATCATGAGGTTGTGAGGGAAGCGCTTAGAATTTAAGCAGAACCAAACGATGAGCAAAATTGCTTTTCAAATTTTACCGAAATCATGGCAGTTCTGCCGAAAATCCTGCTTTTGTGACACCGTATATTGCTTTCCCAGAAAATAAATTTATTATGTTCTAGCCGTATGCTTTTTTTCATGATGAAGTATTTCTAAAGCTTGTGTTAAATGTGGGTATTGAAATTGAAATTCTGACTTCATTAACCGTTCAGGTAAGACATATTGTGTATCGATGAGCAAAGTAGCCATTTCACCTAAAAATAGACGCAAAACGCCTTTTGGGACACGTGTATAATGGGGACGTTTCAATACTTGTTGTACTTGGAGTCCAAGGACATGCTGTGTGACTGGATTTGGTGCAGTTAAATTGTAGGCGCCTGTTGTTTCAGGTTTATGAATCAAATAGACAATCGCATTCACAAGGTCATCAATGTGTATCCATGAATAGGGTTGTTTTCCGTTTCCTAACTTACCACCGATAAAACAACGATAAGGTAAAGACATGGACGGCCATGCACCACCTTGGTTGGAAAGAACTAATCCAAAACGCCCAATAATGACACGTGTCCTTAATTGATTAAAGAGATTTGCTTGTCGTTCCCATTGGTAAACAATTTCTGATAAGAAGTCGTGAGGTGAAGTCTGGGTCTCTTCTGTATACACCGCTGTATTTGAAGGGGGATAATAACCAATGGCACTCGCATTGAACATGACACTAGGAATCTTTTCGCGTGTACTGAATAGATCGAATAATGCACGTGTCGATTGAATACGACTCGTCATCATTTTTTGTTTATAGGTCTTCGTCCAATATCGACTGAGTGTTGCTCCTGCTAAGTTGATTACGATATCGATGTTTGGGACTTGATGTTGCCAGTTCTCCTCATTCCAATTAATATATGTGATTTGTGGATTGTCCGAATGATGCGTTGTACGGGTCAAAATATAAATATGATGCGTTTTTGAAGTTAAAAGCTTATTGATCAATTGTTGTCCAATAAGACCTGTACCACCACTTATTAAATATGTTGTCATTATAAAACATCCTTTCGCTAGATATTGTTCAAGTTTTAGACATGAAACAGTCATATAATATTCATATGATATATGTTTGTTTTTTCACAAAGTGCGATATAATGAAATTACCTTCGAAAAAATTAATACATCTCTTAATTAAACAGTATACCCCATAATATACAAGCGAAGGTTATTTTGACTCCCTTTAGTAGAGACTGGAATGATGCAGCATTCCAGTCTATTTTTTTATATTCATAGGGAGTGGGACAGAAATCTTTATTGCTATAAAAGATTTTGTCGTCCCACCCCGACAAAGGTGACTAGAAGTGAAAGACGTTTGTAAAAACAGACACCTACTGCCATTACATTTATTTCTACATCTTAAAAGAGAGAAGTTGAGCTCTATGTACCAGCCCCATGATTTTCAAACTTACAATACACCTCTTACACATGCGATGTCATTCAAAGAAAAGTAATTATTTAAGGGAGCAAATATTTATTTTCAATAAACTTGTCGCTATTTTAAGTTGAAAGGTTGATTTTCTTGCAATAGGGTATGATAATCAAATAGAGATAATTTACTATTATAAATAAGAAATAATTGGTAATATTGTGTAACTGGAGATAGTAAAGAGAAGGAGTTATAAATATGGCAGCACCACAACGTAGTAATCAAGGACCTAGATATAGAGACGATGGCAAAGGAACAAGTAAGAAAAAGTTAGCAGGATGTTTGAGTATTGCAGTTGTTTTGTTTTTAGTTGGTACATTGGTTTTCTCTGTCTTTGCTTTTGTTGATCAATCGCAAAAGTCAGATCAACGATTGAAAGACAAGCAAATGGAAGAGCAGAAGGAAAAACGTAAAGCAGAAGAAAAGAAGAAAAAAGAATTAAAAGAAAAGCAAAGAATGGAAGCAGAAAAACGAGCAGCTGAAGAACGTGCACTTATTGAGCAACAGCAGAGAGAAGCGGCAATTGCAAGAGAACGTGCAGCGGCACAACAGCGCAGTCAATATCAGAAGGCCCAACCTAAAAAAGAGACACCTAAAGAAGATAAAGAGGATGATAAAGAGCAGGAAGAGAAAAAATCAGAAGAAGCACCAAAAGAGGAAAAAACGGAAACGAAACCGAAACCATCACAACCTTCTCAACAGGCACAAACAGAAAATAAGCCGCAACAAACGGCGCCTCAACAACAAAACCAACCTAAACCACAAACGCAACAAGCGCAACCTAATACGCAACAATCAACACAAACACAATCAAAAGACAATAACACAGCACAATAGAAGAAATATTAAATATAAAACGGAATCGCACAAAAAAATGTGTGATTCCGTTTTTATACATTAAAATAATAAGTTGAGTAATAGTGTTAAAACAATAGACAAAATGATAGACAATAAACAGCCTGGGAGGCAACCAACTGGTGTACACCCGAATGAACGAGTATAGATTTGATATCCACCTGTTGTAGTGTGATAGGTATCTTTTGATTGATCAAAATGCTCAGGACGTTTATAGCGTGGATCATTAGGGTCTATGACTTCGGGTTGTTGTTTCTGATTCATCGTAACTTCACCTCATATCAACTATAAAACATCTACATAACATATTGAAAGAAGCTTGATTAATATCATAAATAAAACTGAGATATAGAATGTTCAAAGTGAAATCTTTTACAATAAAGATTATCATGTGCTATGATAGTATTAACAATTACATGGACGTAAATCGACCCGTTAAAAATAAAATTGGGATGAATTTTGACTTGCGTTTTATAGAAAAACATAGTATGATGTAATTGTAGAACAGGTGATATATTTTTTAGAGTCGTCGGGACTTAAAATGTCACACTCTTGGCTCAAATATGACCCCTGTTGACTATTAAGGAGGCGTCACTCTTGAAACGTATGATTCAAGTGCAACAAAAAATTGTGCCTGACTTGATAGATAAAATGTATCGACGGTTTTCAATTTTGACAGCAATACAGAAATATCAACCGGTTGGTCGACGTACTTTGAGTGAAATTTTAAATCTAACTGAGAGAGTACTAAGATCAGAAACGGACTTGCTGAAACTTCAAGATCTCATTTTGGTAAAACCAACAGGTATGACAATCACATCTGAAGGTGTTGATGTGATGTATCAATTAAAAGAATATTTTTCACATTATTCTGATGAACATCATTTAGCCAAATTCATCCGAGATCATTACAACATAAGTGAAGTCCATGTCATTCCTGGTAATAGTGATACAGATTTAAATGTCAAAGTTGAGTTGGGTCGTATTACGGGACAGTTACTAGAGAAGCAGTTGTTTGATGAAGCGATTGTGTCAGTGACTGGAGGCTCCACGATGGCATCAGTAAGTAACGCGATGTCAGAACTACCGTTCAACGTACTGTTTGTACCAGCGCGCGGTGGACTTGGAGAGAATGTTGTTTTTCAAGCGAATACAATTTGTTCAACAATGGCACAGCGTACGGGTGGACATTACACAACGCTTTATGTGCCAGATCAAGTAAGCGAGCAAACGTATCAAAACCTAATGCATGAACCATCTGTTGTAAACACATTGAATAGAATTAGACAATCACAATTTATTATACACGGCATAGGTGATGCGCTGAAAATGGCGAATCGCAGACAATCATCATCAGAAGTCATTGAAAAACTTCAACATCACAATGCCGTTGGAGAAGCTTTTGGTTATTATTTTAACCAGCAAGGCGAGATTATTCACAAGGTTAAAACGATTGGACTTCAATTAGAAGAAGTGCAATCAAAAGCACATATTTTTGCTGTGGCAGGCGGTAATTCTAAAGGCAATGCGATTAAGGCATATTTAGAAGTTGCACCGAAGAACACGATCCTTGTCACTGACGAGGCAGCAGCAAAGATTATTACGCAAGATTTATTAAAACAATAAAAAAATATAATTATTTCAAGGAGGCCACTCACATGGCAGTAAAAGTAGCAATTAACGGATTTGGTAGAATTGGACGTTTAGCATTTAGAAGAATTCAAGATGTTGAAAATATCGAAGTTGTAGCAGTAAACGACTTAACAGATGACGACATGCTTGCACACTTATTAAAATACGACACAATGCAAGGACGTTTTACTGAAGAAGTAGAAGTAATCGACGGTGGATTCCGTGTGAATGGTAAAGAAGTAAAATCATTCTCTGAACCAGAACCATCAAAATTACCTTGGGCTGACTTAGGCGTAGATGTAGTACTTGAATGTACTGGTTTCTTCACTTCAAAAGAAAAAGCTGAAGCACACATCGAAGCAGGTGCTAAAAAAGTATTAATCTCAGCACCAGGTACTGGCGACTTGAAAACAATCGTATACAACGTTAACCACGAATTATTAGACGGTTCTGAAACAGTTGTTTCAGGTGCGTCATGTACAACTAACTCACTTGCACCAGTTGCAAAAACTTTACAAGATTCATTCGGTATCGTTGAAGGTCTTATGACTACAATTCACGCATACACTGGTGACCAAAATACACAAGATTCACCACACCGTAAAGGCGACAAACGTCGTGCACGTGCGGCAGCTGAAAACATCATTCCTAACTCAACAGGTGCTGCTAAAGCAATCGGTCTTGTTATTCCAGAAATCGCTGGCAAATTGGACGGTGGTGCGCAACGTGTACCAGTTGCAACAGGTTCATTAACTGAATTAACAGTTGTTCTTGAAAAAGAAGTAACTGTAGACGAAGTAAACCAAGCAATGAAAGAAGCTACAAACGAATCATTCGGTTACACTGAAGATGAAATCGTATCATCTGACGTAGTAGGTATGACTTTCGGTGCATTATTCGATGCAACTCAAACACGTGTTATGACTGTTGGTAACCGTCAATTAGTTAAAGTTGCTTCATGGTACGATAACGAAATGTCTTATACTGCACAATTAGTTCGTACTTTAGAATATTTAGCAGACCACGCAAAATAAGCGTGTGATACTATAAGTTAAGGACGTAATGACGATACGTGCTTCTAACTAAATGTAGCTTGATACTAGGCGGGGGAGCACAAACGCTTCTCCGCCTATTTTAAAAGGAAGAATAGAAAGTAAGTAGTAAAATTCTTAATAAAAAGCAAGTTTTGGTTTAAACTGAAAGAAACGATTGTTTTGAGGAGGATTTTAAACATGGCAAAGAAAGATGTAACTGATGTAGCCTTAAAAGGTAAAGTAGTACTTGTACGTGCAGACTTTAACGTACCAATGAAAGATGGCGAAATTACAAACGACAACCGTATTGTTCAAGCATTACCAACATTGCAATACATTCTTGAGCAAGGTGGGAAGGTCGTTGTATTCTCACACTTAGGCAAAGTGAAAGAAGAAAGCGACAAAGAAAAGTTATCTCTAGCTCCTGTTGCAAAACGTTTGTCTGAAAAATTAGACAAAGAAGTCACTTTCATCCCTGAAACACGTGGTGAAAAGTTAGAAACAGCAATTCAAGCGCTGAACGAAGGCGACGTATTAATGTTTGAAAACACACGTTTTGAAGATGTTGATGGTAAGAAAGAGTCTAAAAATGACCCTGAACTTGGTAAATATTGGGCGTCATTAGGTGATGTATTTGTCAATGATGCATTCGGTACAGCACACCGCGAGCACGCATCAAACGTAGGTATTTCAACACACCTTGAAACAGTTGCTGGTTTCTTAATGGAAAAAGAAATCAAATTTATCGGTGGCGTTGTTGAAAACCCAGATAAACCTGTTGTTGCAATTTTGGGTGGTGCGAAAGTATCAGATAAGATTGGTGTCATTGAAAACTTACTTAATATTGCTGACAAAGTATTAATTGGTGGCGGTATGGCGTACACATTCTTAAAAGCACAAGGCAAAGAAATCGGTCTTTCATTGTTGGAAGCAGACAGAATTGATTTTGCAAAAGACTTACTTGAACGTGCAGGCGATCAAATTGTCTTACCAGTTGATGGTAAAGTAGCGAAAGAATTTTCTAATGATGCTGAAATTACAACAGTATCAGTAGACGACATTCCAGTAGATCAAGAATCTCTTGATGTCGGTCCTGAAACAGTTGAGTTGTTCAAAAAACAACTTGAAGGTGCAAAAACAGTTGTATGGAATGGTCCTATGGGAGTATTCGAATTCAGTAATTTTGCACAAGGTACAATCGGTGTATGTGAAGCGATTGCTGAGTTGAAAGATGCAACAACAATTATCGGTGGTGGCGACTCAGCTGCTGCAGCAATGCAATTAGGCTTTGAAGAAGACTTCACACATATTTCAACTGGCGGTGGCGCATCACTTGAATATTTAGAAGGTAAAGAATTACCTGGTATCAAAGCAATTGCGAATAAATAAGGAAACACGAAAATATTATTAACAAACTAGGAGTGTTTTAAGTGAGAAAACCAATTATTGCAGGTAACTGGAAAATGAACAAAACAGTGCAAGAAGCAAAAGACTTTGTCAATGCGCTTCCAGCACTTCCAGATACAAATGAAGTAGAAGCAGTGATCTGTGCACCAACAATTCAATTAGACGCATTAGTGACTTTGACAAAAGAAGGCGTTGCACCTGGTTTGAAAATCGGTGCACAAAATACTTACTTTGAAGAAAGCGGTGCGTTCACAGGCGAAACATCACCTGTTGCACTAGCTGATTTAGGCGTAAGTTACGTTGTGATTGGCCACTCTGAACGCCGTGACTTATTCCATGAAACGGATGAAGAAATTAACAAAAAAGCACATGCGTTATTCAAACACGGTATGACACCAATCATCTGTGTTGGTGAAACAGATGAAGAACGTGAACAAGGCAAAGCGAATGCAGTTGTTGAAGGACAAGTAGAAAAAGCTTTAGCTGGTTTATCAGAAGAACAAGTAAAAGAACTTGTCATTGCTTATGAACCAATTTGGGCGATTGGCACTGGTAAATCTTCAACTGCTAAAGATGCAAACGAAATGTGTGCAGCAGTACGTTCAACAGTTGAGAAGTTAACGAATGATGAAGTAGCACAAGCCGTACGTATTCAATATGGTGGAAGTGTTAAACCTAACAACATCAAAGAATACATGGCAGAAACAGATATCGATGGTGCATTAGTCGGCGGCGCTTCATTAAAAGTTGAAGACTATGTTCAATTGTTAGAAGGTGCAAAGTAATATGACGAAACAACCGACAGCCCTTATTATTTTAGATGGTTTTGCAAATAGAGAAGAAGAGCACGGTAACGCTGTTAAGTTAGCGCATAAACCGAACTTTGATCGATATGCTGCAAAATATCCAACGACACAAATTGAAGCAAGTGGATTAGACGTTGGTCTTCCTGAAGGTCAAATGGGTAACTCTGAGGTTGGTCATATGAATATTGGTGCTGGCCGTATTGTGTACCAAAGTTTGACACGTATTAATAAGTCTATTGCAGATGGTGACTTCTATGATAATGGTGTTTTAAATGATGCCATTGATCATGCAAAAAACCATGAAGCGGCATTGCACATCTTTGGACTTCTATCAGATGGTGGTGTGCACAGTCACTATAAACACCTATTTGCTATTTTAGAATTAGCGAAACGCAAAGGTCTTGATAAAGTTTACGTACATGCATTCTTAGATGGTCGTGACGTCGATCAAAAATCAGCATTAACGTATATTGATGAAACAGAAGCACAATTCAAAGCACTTGGTGTGGGTCAATTTGCTTCAGTATCTGGTCGTTACTATTCAATGGACCGTGATAAACGTTGGGAACGCGAATTGAAAGCATACAATGCTATCAGAGGTTTCGGTGACACACAATATGCAACTGCACGTGAAGGTGTTGAAGCAAACTACGCTGAAGGTTTAACAGATGAGTTCGTTGAGCCATTTGTTGTAACAGGTCAAAATGAAGGTGTGAATGATGGAGATGCTGTTATTTTCTACAACTTCAGACCTGATAGAGCAGCACAACTTTCAGAAGTGTTTACAAATAAAGCATTCGACGGTTTCCCAGTAGAACAAGTGAATGATTTATACTATGCGACTTTCACAAAATACAACGATAATGTAGATGCACATATTGTATTTGAAAAAGTTGATTTGAAAAATACAATTGGTGAAGTTGCACAAGATCATGGTTTGACACAATTGCGTATTGCCGAAACTGAAAAATATCCACACGTAACTTACTTTATGAGTGGCGGTCAAAACGAAGAGTTCAAAGGTGAGCGTCGTCGTCTTATCGCATCACCAAAGGTAGCAACATACGACTTGAAACCTGAAATGAGTGCGTATGAAGTGCGTGATGCTTTGTTAGAAGAGTTGGATAAGGGTGATTTAGACTTAATCATCTTAAACTTTGCGAACCCTGACATGGTCGGTCACAGTGGTATGCTAGAACCAACAATCAAAGCGATTGAAGCGGTAGATGAATGTTTAGGTGCAGTTGTTGATAAAATTATCGACATGAATGGTACAGCAATTATTACAGCTGACCACGGTAACTCTGATGAAGTGTTAACAGACGATGATCAACCAATGACAACACATACAACAAACCCAGTACCTGTTATTGTGACAAAAGAAGGCGTGTCATTACGTCCAACAGGTCGTCTTGGTGACTTAGCACCAACGTTAATTGATTTACTAGGTGTGACACAACCTGCAGATATGACAGGAGAAACTTTGATTCAGCACTAAATAATTTTGAGAAACGATGCACAATCGTTATAATAAAAATAAGAAGATAATATGAAAGATAGATGTCCTGTTTAAGCTTATGGCAGGCATGTATCTTAACAAAAAGGAGATTTAATCATTATGCCAATTATTACAGATGTATACGCTCGCGAAGTCCTAGACTCACGTGGTAATCCAACAGTAGAGGTAGAAGTATTAACAGAAAGCGGTGCGTTCGGTCGCGCGCTAGTACCATCAGGTGCATCAACAGGTGAACACGAAGCAGTTGAGTTACGCGATGGTGACAAATCACGCTATCTTGGTAAAGGTGTAGAAAAAGCCGTTGAAAATGTCAACGAAATTATTGCACCTGAATTAATCGAAGGTGGATTTGAAGTATTAGATCAAAATTCAATTGACAAAATGATGATCCAATTAGACGGTACAGCAAACAAAGGTAAGTTAGGTGCCAACGCTATTCTTGGTGTCTCAATTGCTGTTGCACGTGCAGCTGCTGACTTCTTAGGTCAACCTTTATACAAATATTTAGGTGGATTCAACGCAACTGTATTACCAACACCTATGATGAACATCGTAAACGGTGGTTCTCACTCAGATGCGCCAATCGCATTCCAAGAATTCATGATCTTACCAGTTGGTGCGCCAACATTCAAAGAAGCTTTACGTGTCGGTGCAGAAGTATTCCACGCATTAGCTAAAATCTTAAAATCACGTGGACTTGTAACTGCGGTAGGTGACGAAGGTGGATTCGCACCTAAATTTGAAGGTACAGAAGACGGTGTTGAAACAATTCTAGAAGCAATCAAAGCAGCTGGATACGAACCAGGTAAAGATGTATTCTTAGGCTTTGACTGTGCATCATCAGAATTCTACGAAGACGGTGTATATGACTACACGAAATTCGAAGGTGAAAAAGGTGCGAAACGTACAGCTGAAGAACAAGTTGACTACTTAGAAGAATTAGTTAACAAGTACCCTATTATCTCTATCGAAGACGGTATGGATGAAAATGACTGGGATGGTTGGAAATTATTAACTGAGCGCATCGGTGACCGCGTTCAATTAGTAGGTGACGACTTATTCGTAACAAACACTGAAATCTTACAAAGAGGTATCGAAAACAAAATCGGTAACTCAATCTTAATCAAAGTGAACCAAATCGGTACTTTAACTGAAACTTTTGAAGCAATCGAAATGGCTCAAAAAGCTGGTTACACTGCAGTTGTATCACACCGTTCAGGTGAAACAGAAGATACAACAATTGCTGACATCGCTGTTGCGACAAATGCGGGTCAAATCAAAACTGGTTCATTATCTCGTACAGACCGTATTGCGAAATACAACCAATTATTACGTATTGAAGATGAATTATACGAAACAGGAAAATACGAAGGTATCAAATCTTTCTATAACTTAGATAAATAAGATTTGAAACTGATCAAAGGCTATCCGTTACATAACGGGTAGTCTTTTTTGCTTCTCCGCAAAATATTTTTTGTTAATAAAATATAATTAGAATAAAAATAGTCAGAAAAATCAGATAAAACATTTACATTATGCCTCTAAATTGGTAATATTCATTATTATTAAGCATTTTATAATTCGAAAGGGGATGTTGAAATGACAATAGAAGACAAAGTGACGAAGGTTATGGCATGTGATAAAAAGTATTTTGCAAAAGCAGGGCGAATACCTTACTATCCGCTAGTTATTGATTCTGCACATGGGGCGACATTGATTGATGTCAATGGCAAAGAATATATTGACTTGTTATCAAGTGCGAGTTCACAAAATGTGGGACACACGCCTAAAAAGGTCGTTGAAGCGATACAGAGACAAGCTGAGAAGATGGTGCACTATACACCTGCATACATGCATCACGAGCCGCTTTCTAAGTTGGCAGAACGACTTTGTCGATTATCACCGGGGGATTTCGATAAAAAGGTGTTGTTTGGTTTAACCGGGTCAGATGCGGTGGATGGCATGATCAAGTTTGCGAGAGGGTATACGGGGAGACCTGATGTGATTAGTTTTACAAATGCATACCATGGTTCAACATATGGTTCAATCACTGCATCAGCGATTTCGTTAAATATGAGACGTAAAATAGGGCCGTTACTTCCAGGATTTTTCTATGTTCCGTATCCAGATGCTTATCGTGGTATGTACGGGTCAGTGACATCGAATACCGTAGAAGAATATTTAGCACCGTTGAAAGAAATGTTTAGAACATTTGTGCCACCAGAGGAAGTGGCGTGTATTTTGATTGAGACTTTCCAAGGGGATGGTGGTCTATTAGAACCCGTACAAGGTTATTTCGAGGCACTGGCTGACTTATGTCGATCACATGGTATTTTGTTGGCAGTTGATGATATTCAACAAGGATTTGGTAGAACAGGTAAGTTCAGTTCCATTGAACATTTTGATATTGAAGCAGATTTGATTGCATATGGGAAGTCAATTGCGGGCGGCATGCCGATGTCAGCAATTGTTGGTCGTAGCGAAGTGATGGATGCACTTGATGCACCTGCACATCTATTTACAACAGGTGCCAATCCAGTATGTTGTGAAGCGGCGATTGCGACACTTGATATTTTAGAAGAAGAGAATCTCATCAATGAAACAGCAAGAAAAGGACAACGAGTAAAACAGCGTATGCAACAATGGGTAACGAAATATCAATGTGTCGGTGATGTGAGAGGAGAAGGGTTATCGATTGGTATTGATATTGTATCGAATAAGATTGATAAAACGAAAGATGCGGAAGCTGCGTTGAAGATATGTAATGCATGTTTTGAACAAGGGGTCGTTATCATTGCAATTGCAGGTAGTGTTCTGAGATTTCAGCCTCCACTTGTGATTACAGATGAAGCGTTGAATCAGGCATTGAACGTTATAGAGTAAGCAATTGAAGCATTAGAAAAAGGGACACTTGATGACTATCAAGTAGAAGGACAAGGGTGGTAAGAACAATGACAAATACAATTAATTGGCAAAAAGTTTTAAAGCTAAGTGGTGCATATATTGCATACTTAATCGGTTCAGGGTTCGCGACAGGGCAAGAAGTCATGCAATTCTTCGCTTCATACGGACCTGTTGGTATTATGGGCGCATTGATATCAATGGTTTTATTCTGCATATTAGGTTCAATGATTATGTTGAAAGGATACGAATTAAAGCTTAAACAACCAGGAGATATTTTCAAAGTTTATTGCGGTAAGATTCTAGGTCGAATCATTGAGTATTTCGCATTGCTCTTTTTATTTAGCATTGTTGTGATCATGATAGCAGGGACGGGGGCTGTTGTATCAGAACATTTTAAGTTGCCTTCTGCCGTTGGATATCTCGGTATGGGATTGTTAGCGATGATTACGGTTATATTAGGATTGAATAAACTGATAGATATCATTGGACTGATTGGACCGGTCATCGTTGTTTTAACCATTGGCATTTGTGGTTATGTATTTTTAACACATCTTGGGGACATTCCATCTTTTGAAACACTACCAGAAGCAGCTCAAAAATTACAACCAGTTGGCCATTTTTGGCAGTCAGCCATTCTATTCTTTTGCTATAACATGTTAGCGGGTACGGTATTTTTTACACAGCTTGGTAGTGAAGTGGATAACAAAAAAGAAGCCGTTGCAACAGCTATCTGTGGGGCGTCAGGTCTGATGATCACAGTTGTAATGATGATTGTTGCAATGCTTGTTCATTACAATGAAGTCATCAAGTTAGAAGTGCCATTACTTTATATTGGTAATACTATTCACCCAGTGATCGCGTTATTCTTTGCGGTGTGTATCATTTTAGGTATCTATTCGACAACCGCACCGATGTATTGGCTCGTTAAAAATGAAGCGATGCGCTTTGTCAATCCACGTTTGGACATATTCGTGACGGTTGTGTTAGGTATCATCTTCATGCTTGGTGGTACATTGCCATTCGGTTCACTCGTTGCGACAATTTATCCATTTGTTGGTTATGTTGGTGCCTTCATTGCTGTCATCATCTTTGCGCATACCATTTTACATTATATTAAGGAACAATAAAGGTTTTGAGTCAATGACTTCCATAAAACGGCTGTTAGAGATGTTTTTCAATTCTAGTCTCCTTCTTGTAATGGTGATGCTCTATGTTTTCATTGTGCTGTATATTTGGTATAGTGAGATTAAATCATTTTGGAGGAAAACACTATGTCTCAACATACGGATGCAGAGATACGTGCTAATCACACAGGTAGGTTATTAGCTTACGTCTCATTCTTATTTGCAGTTTGTCTTGTGGTACATCAAGTCATGATTGTCGACGGTCATGTGATCAGTCATATGCTCGAACAATCTGGAAACAAAGTGAGCGAGAACGCAATCAAATCGATAAGCAATAGTTTACGTTACACAGGTATTTTGTATATTCTTGCGTATTCAGCAGGCGTTGTCGCAATAAAATTTCAACACCCATATTTATGGTGGTTTATGGTTGCTGTATTCATATCACAAGTTTTTAACGCATTGTTAAACCCACCGATTCTTTACAGTGCGATTTTCCATGTGAAAGGATTTTTTGCATTAGTCCCATACGGTATTGTTGTATTAGGTTCAATCGCTGTTGCAGCGTTTATGATTACGACAAGTATTAAGCGTAAAACGACGTTCAATCGATAGTCAGCATTGTCGTCAATGGAATAATGTGATAAAATAGCTTTCGTATATGATGAATGGAGGACAATCTGATGCATACTTTTATTGTTGTATTACTGATTATTGACTGTATCGCACTCATCACTGTTGTTTTATTGCAAGAAGGTAAGAGTAATGGCTTATCAGGTGCCATTAGTGGTGGAGCTGAGCAATTATTCGGTAAACAAAAACAACGTGGTATAGATTTATTTTTGCATAGATTGACAATTGTACTATCAATTATTTTCTTTGTATTAATGTTAAGTATCAGTTACTTTGATATGTAGAGTCCGACAGTTGTGTAGTCGGACTTTTTTATTTGAGCCGGAATATACGAATCGCTAAAATAAAGTTATATGACAGACGAAGAAAGGACACGATTTTAATATGAAAATTCAACTTCCAAAGCCATTTTTGTTTGAAGGTGGGAAACGTGCAGTATTATTATTACATGGTTTTACTGGTAACAGTTCTGATGTGAGACAATTGGGTCGTTATCTTCAGAAAAAAGGCTACACTTCTCATGCCCCACACTATGAAGGGCATGCCGCACCACCAGAAGAAATTTTGAAATCGAGTCCACATGTTTGGTACAAAGATGCACTCGATGGATACGACTATTTGATTGATCAAGGATATGATGAGATTGCCGTAGCAGGACTTTCATTGGGTGGTGTTTTTGCATTAAAGTTAAGTTTAAACCGTGATGTAAAGGGAATTGTTACGATGTGTACACCTGCTTACATTAAGACAGAGGGTGCTATGTTCGAAGGATTTTTGGACTATGCCCGTAACTTTAAGAAATATGAAGGAAAAGATGAAGCAACGATTGATAGTGAAATGGATGTATTTCATCCAACTGAGACGTTGAAAGAACTACAAGATACAATTCAAGGTGTTCGTGATAGCCTTGATGAAGTGATGGATCCATTATTAGTCATTCAATCTGAACATGATGAGATGATTAATCCGGACTCTGCCAATGTGATTCACGATACTGCGATTTCTGACAATAAATCCTTGTCATGGTATCACAATTCAGGACACGTCATTACAATAGATAAAGAAAAAGAACAAGTTTTTGAAGAAGTCTATCAATTTTTAGAATCGCTGGATTGGAACGATTAAGATCAGTGACAGATAAAAGTTTAATAGGAAAGGAGGCAAATAATGAATTTAAAACAAGAAATATTAAAGCTAATTCAAGAAGAGGATTATCGTGCGATGTCGGTTTCTGACTTTCAAGATGCACTCGGTTTAAGTAGTGCAGAATCATTTCGTGACTTGATCAAAGTCTTAAACGAATTGGAACAGACTGGGATTGTGACACGTACGAAGCAAGATCGATATCAAAAAAAGGGGCCTAAGCCGGGGCTCGTACGAGGGACGCTCAGTCAAAATAAAAAAGGATTTGCATTTTTACGTCCTGAAGATGAAACAATGGAGGATATTTTTATCCCACCAAGCAAAGTGAACTATGCAATGGATGGTGACACTGTCGTTGTTGAAGTACAAAAGGCTCGTGGTGATTATCGAAAAGGCAAGTTTGAAGGTGAGGTCAAGTCAATTGAACGTCATGCCGTTCAACAAGTCGTTGGGACATTCTCTGAAGCACGTCATTTCGGCTTTGTGATTCCAGATGATAAACGAATCATGCAAGACATCTTCATCCCGAAAGGACAAGACTTAGGCGCTGTCGAAGGCCACAAAGTATTAGTGCAGATTACACAATATTCAGATGGTACGAACAACCCAGAAGGACAAGTATCTGCCATTTTAGGGCATAAAAATGACCCGGGTGTCGATATTTTATCAATCATCTACCAACACGGAATCGAAATTGAATTTCCAGAAGATGTGTTAAAAGAAGCGGAAGCTGTACCTAAGTCAATCAAGCCAGAAGAAATCAAAGGACGTCGTGATTTAAGAGATGACTTGACGATTACGATTGATGGTGCAGATGCGAAAGATCTTGATGATGCGATTGCCTTGAAGCAATTAGACAATGGCCATATTGAACTGACAGTGAGTATTGCCGACGTAAGTTATTATGTGACGGAAGGTAGTGTGCTCGACCGTGAAGCATATGACCGTGCGACGAGTGTGTACCTTGTTGACCGAGTAATCCCAATGATTCCCCATCGTCTCAGCAATGGTATCTGTTCATTGAATCCGAATGTGGATCGACTCACAATGAGTTGTCGCATGGAGATTAATGAACATGGTGAAGTTGTTAAGCATGAGATCTTTGATAGTGTCATCCATTCCGATGCACGTATGACGTATGATGCAGTTAATGAAATTATTACCGAACATAACCCAGCCGTACGTCAACAATACGCAGAAGTAACACCGATGTTAGATATGGCACAGACGTTATCGAATCGCCTGATTTCTATGCGTAAACGTCGTGGTGAGATTGACTTTGATATTCCAGAAGCTCAAGTACAAGTAAACAGCGATGGAATTCCAGAAGATGTTGTCATTCGTACACGTGGTGAAGGTGAACGTTTAATTGAGTCGTTCATGCTTGCAGCGAATGAGACAATTGCTGAACATTTTAATCGAAAAGATGTACCATTTTTATATCGTATTCATGAGCAACCGAAGTCAGAACGTCTTCGTCAATTTTTCGATTTTATCACGAACTTCGGTATGATGATAAAAGGAACAGGTGAAGCAATTCATCCAAGTACGTTACAGAGAATTTCTGAAGAAGCAACGGGACGACCAGAAGATCGTGTCATCTCAACAATGATGTTACGTTCTATGCAACAAGCACGTTATGAAGCGGATAATCTTGGACACTTTGGACTAGCTGCGGACTACTACACGCATTTCACGTCACCAATCAGACGTTATCCTGACTTGATTGTACATCGTTTAATTCGAAAATATTTGATTGAACAATCAATGGATGGCAAAGCGATGCGTCGATGGGAAGATACGTTGCCAGAGATTGCAACGCATACGTCTAACCGTGAGCGTCGTGCGATTGAAGCGGAGCGAGATACGGATGAGTTGAAGAAGGCAGAGTACATGATTCAACACATTGGTGATGAATTTGAAGGTGTCATTAGTTCTGTTGCGAATTTTGGTATGTTTATCGAGTTACCGAATACAATTGAAGGGCTTGTGAGCATTCAAAATATGACCGATGACTATTACAACTTCGATGAGCATCATATGGCATTGATTGGTGAGCATAAGGCGAAGGTCTATCGCATAGGAGATACTGTCAAAGTAAAAGTTGTACATGTTGATGTAGATGAACGCCAAATTGACTTCCAAGTTGTTGGCATGCCGATTGACTTAAAAGGCAGTCGTGATAAGAAACAACAAGGTAAAACAATTCAGATCAAAACGAAGGGCAATCAATTCAAAGGCAAAAACGACGGTAAGAAGAAGCGTAAACAACGTAAAGGTAAGAACGAACGTCAAAAAACGAAACACAAGCCGTTTTATAAAGATAAAAGCATCAAAAAGAAAGCCCGAAGAAAGAAAAAATAAGTTGAGGTGAGACCGTATGGCGAAAAAGTCAGGCAAAGGTACCTTAGCAGAAAATCGTAAAGCAAGACATGATTATCAGATTGAAGATACGATTGAAGCAGGCATTGTATTACAAGGCACTGAGATTAAATCTATTCGACGTGGAAGTGCCAATTTGAAAGACAGTTATGCACAAGTGAAAAATGGTGAGATATTCTTACAAAATATGCACATCGCACCATACGAAGAAGGGAATCGTTTCAATCATGATCCTTTACGTTCACGCAAACTGCTACTGCATAAGCGTGAAATTGTAAAACTTGGCGATCGTACACGCGAGATTGGTTACTCAATCGTGCCACTCAAACTTTACCTTAAACAAGGTCATTGTAAAGTCTTGTTAGGTGTCGCACGTGGTAAGAAAAAGTACGACAAGCGTCAGTCTTTAAAAGAAAAAGCAGTCAAACGCGATATGGCACGTGCCATGAAGCAAAAGTACTAAACATTGCACTGCATGCTAATATTTGATAAGATATAATGTGCTTTGATGTAAAAACAAGGCACATTATACGATTATGGGGACGTTTATGGATTCGACAGGGGTCCCCCGAGCTTATGAAGCGTGTCGGAGGGTTGTCTTCGTCATCAACACACTCAGTTTATAATAACTGGCAAAACTAACAACAATTTCGCAGTAGCTGCCTAAGCGCACTCTGCATCACCTAACCGCATCGCCTATGTGCGGTTAACGTGATTCAACTGAAGTAGGCTACACACGTCACTGCCGTTTGAAGTCTGACGTGGAGAGATTAATCAAGCTAGCATCATGTTGGTTGTCTGTCACCTTGCATGATGTGAAACTTATCGATAGACTACACACGTAGAAACATTTGTATCAGGACCTTTGGACGCGGGTTCAAATCCCGCCGTCTCCACTATATAGCTCGCAACCCGCGTGGTTGTGGGCTTTTTATTTTTTTTAAAGTGCACAATATTGCCCCAATTTCGCACCAAAATTTTATTGAAAAGCTATAATGACAAACTGTAAGAAGTTAATGTGTCTTAAATTTTATGTGTTATAAATTTCTATGAAAAGCCATCAATGATATATTAAAATAGAGTGATATCTTGTGATGTTGAAAGTATAAAAGAAGTTATTTAATAAAGAGGGTTATTATGGATTATAAACTAAGGGTTTTGAATGGACATGTAAATATTCAATCAAGTTTTGAACGGATCATTATTTATTATGTTCTGTCTGGGGAAGTGCGTATTAAACAAGGGAAAGAAATAAAAATATACGCAAAAGATGCATTCTTTTTTGTAAAACCATTTTCAGCTCCTATTATTTTAAATAGTGGTGGAGAAGTTTTAGAGTTAATGATTGATAAAAGAAGCTTCAATCGATATTCGTTATTAAATTCGGAAAAAATTTATCAAAAAGCGCATCATATCCAAGACGTTGATGCAGCGATTAAAGATGAAATACTACATATCATGGATGCACAATCTGAACCAACGTTATTTAATTCTGATTTACATATCATACGTTTAATTAATTATATTGACTTAGCAGGATATATCGATAATGTTGCCAATGTGAACAATGAATTGGTTATCAATGTGTTACATTATGTGAATACGCATTATAAAAGTGAATTATCAGTGAACAAAATTGCAGATCACTTTTATGTGAATGCAAGTTATTTATCTAGAATTTTTTCAGAGACATTAAATATATCTCTACTTAATTATATTCGTAAAATCAAAATGTACAGTATTGCGATTGATATTATCAGCTTAAAAACTGACCAGAATATTTGGCAAGATTATGGGTTTAAAACATATGAATCTTATTTGAAAAATTTTAAAAAGACCTTTGATCTAACACCTTCCGAATTTCTAAAAAATCCACCATTTTAAATTTAATATTAATAAAAAGTTGAATTTTGTATGATATGATCATCATCGACAAAGGGGGATTTCTATGAAGGAATAGATAAAAACTTTTCTCGGGACATTCGGCACTGCACCCTTAATATGGGACTCACATAAAAACACTTGAATTAGGCTGCTAATTTTCTGTATTGCACAGGGGATAAGTAGCCTAATTTTTGTTGAATTCGATTATTATTATAGTTTTCAATGTACTTTTCGACAATATCCTTTACAATGAAATTAGAGTTATTTAACTCATTGTTAAGATAAAATGTTTCACACTTTAGCGAGGAATGGAAACATTCTATCGGGGCGTTATCAGCAGGTGTACCTTTGCGAGACATACTTCTGATAATGCCCTTTTCTTCGCATAATTGGTAGTAAGCATGCGATGTATAGACGCTTCCTTGATCGCTATGAAGTAGACATTCTTCTGGAATATCAATTTGGTTTAAGGTGTCATTTACCAAACTTTGATCTTGTGTATCGCTAATCTTATAAGCCACAATTTCACCGTTATATAAATCGATGATTGAAGATAAATACAACATTGAATTACCAAAGGGAAGATACGTAATATCAGTAGTCAGTACTTGTAGAGGTTGATTTGCTCTAAAGTTACCATTCAGTTTATTGCTTGTAAGATAATATGCCTTCCCTCGACGTTTAGATTTCTTAATTCTAACTCTACAATTCAAATTATTTTCTCTCATAATTCTTTGTACACGTTTATGGTTTATCGGTTGTTTAGAGGCCTGATTCATCAGAGCAGTTATCTTGCGATAGCCGTACGTGTAATGATTATCTTCACATAATTCCTTAACCTTTTTAACTGTTGTATCTTCCGTTTTCTTCTTATTTTTCCAACGGTAGTAATTTGATTTAGGGACATTCAACACTTCCAAAATCAGCTTCACAGGATGCCTGTGCTTTAACTCATCCACTAATTCTATCACTACTTCAGGTACCACTTCCTTTCCAATTCCTTGTACTTTTTTAAAATATCTATTTCGGCTTGATTTCTTCTATTCTTTAACTTTAATTGTTCCAGTTCAGAAAGTTCCACTAATCCTTTATTATAGGAGTATTGTTTGCCTACTTGTTGACTAAATCGATATGTTTCACCCTTTCTATACCATCTCCACCATGTTTTTACCTGTGTGCTATTTCTAATATTTAATTCACACATAATTTCTTTAGTTGTATAACCTTCTGCTTTCATCTTCACTGCTTTAAACTTTGTTTCAACTGAATACGCCACTCTGCGCATAGAAAAAACACCTCCGTAAATTCATTTTAACTGAATTCAACGAAAGTGTTTTTATAAAGTTCCCACTATATGGGGTCAGCTCAATTCTTAGTCGGTGTTGGTTTGATATTAGTGGTGAAACTGATTGGCTATGTACCACCTAATCCACGTATATTTAATATAGTTGATCATATTACATTCACACACTTTTTTGAAAATCGTATTTTTGATAACTGGCTCATGTTCGCCTTTCTATTTGCGATTGTTATAACAGTTCTAGATATGACTTCAGATATAGTTAAAAATAAATAGTTTAAAAAATGGGTATGCTGATCTTAAAAGTGATCGACATACCCATTTTCAATATGATTATTCTACAACTTCTACACTTAATGCGACGTCAACATTACCGTTAATCGCTTTTGAGTAAGGGCAAAATTCGTGTGCTTATTGAAGAGATTTTTCAGCGTCTTCTTGGCTCATATTCTTAACTTTTGCGTGGATATCCACTTCAAGTTTTGGACTTTCAGCTTCAGCATCATCCACTAAACGAACTGTAATAGCTACAACAGGTTCTGCTTTGCGGAATTTGTTGCGTTTAAGAATGAGATCGAATGCACCGTTAAAGCATGATGCATAACCTGCAGCGAATAATTGCTCAGGATTTGTTGAATCTGTATCAGTATTATCTGGTGGTGTGATTTGTAAATCTAATGCTTTATCATCAGTTTGAACGGTACCTTTACGGCCACCTGTGTTAGTTGCAGTTGTTTCATAAATAATTGACATAATTGATGCCTCCTTCAAATGTTCTTACATTATACTATCGATTTGTTATGATTCAAATAATTTAGCTTTTCAAATCAGAAAATATACGATATAGTAACTTTATTCTGAAAAAACTGATAATTAAGGGTGATGTTATGAAGAAGATTAAAGTATTTGATGTCAGAGTGGATGAACAAGCGGCGCTGAAACAATGGATTGAAAACCATGAAGGTGAAGTAGAAGTTGTGTTAACAGAAGATAGTCTAGAAGGAGAACATCTTGAACAACTTGAAGATATTGACGGTATTACAATCTCTCAAACAACAACATTTGATCCGAATCATTTTAAAGTACTTGCGGACAACGGTATTTATCATATTGCACAACGTTCTGCTGGATTTGATATGTATGATTTGCCGGCAGCGAATGAAGCGGGCATAAAAATCTCTAACGTTCCAAGTTACTCACCGCAATCGATTGCTGAGTTTGCTGTGACGAGAACATTAGCATTGGTGCGTCACACCGATCGCATTGATCGAAATGTTGCTGTTCAAGATTTTACATGGGATTTGGACGTACAAGGTCGCACGATTGAGTCGCTGAAGGTGGGTGTGCTTGGAACAGGACGTATCGGCAGTCGTGTGGCAAAGATATTCAAGGGTTTTGGAGCCCAAGTGTTTGCATATGATTTGGCACCGAATCCAGACCTAGAAAATATACTTACTTATGTTGACTCATTGGAAGCGTTAGTGAAAGATGTCGATGTATTGACGTTACATATTCCGGGTTCACCTGAGAATAAGTATGTTGTCAATGAGTCGGTGCTAAACCAAGCCAAGCCAGGATTACTTGTAATTAATACAGCGCGTGGAATTGTATTGGAGACAGATGCACTAATTCGTAAGTTAGATGATGGAACGGTTGCAGCAGCAGCGCTCGATACGTATGAAAATGAAGGCCCTTACTTCAAAAATGACTGGACGAATCAACCTTTAGAAGATCCAGTACTTAGCCATTTGTTGGAGCGAGATGATGTGTTAATCTCACCACATGTCGCATTTTATACAGATGAAGCAGTGCAAAACTTAGTTGATATCCCACTGGATGACGTATTATCATATATTAAGACTCAGACAGCAGATCATATAGTCAATCCATAGATAGAAAAGGTGAATGAAGTGAAATCTCAAATAGTTGCTAGTCTCATGCCGAAATCACAGTGCTTAACGGCACAAGATCTAGAAATGGTCGATGAAAATATGATGTATTTTCATATTTTGGAACTGCGCATTGATGCGATGCCGAATTGTGATATTGAGGCGGTTCGACAAATGATCACAGCACTCAAAAACATCGGTGGATCATTCCAAATACTTGTCACATATCGTACCAAGTCTCAAGGTGGAGCGGGTAGTTTGGATGAGAGAGCATATCAGCAATTGTTAATTGATTTGAGTGAGATTTCTCAAATTGATTGGATAGATGTGGAATGGACACCTGAAGTGAATCGCACAGAAGCTTGTCGTAAAATTTTGTCACACGGGGCGATGATTGTGGCTTCATATCATAACTTTCATGAGACGCCATCTGTTGATGTGATGAAAAAAACCTATTTTCATTTATCTCAAATGGGTGCAAGTCATTTGAAAATCGCAGTTATGCCACAAAGTCGAGAAGACGTTCTTCGTGTATTACAAGCTGTCGCAGAAGCGAGCGATGCGCTCACACAATGGGTAACAGGTATTGCTATGTCTCATTTAGGACTCATTACGCGTACAGCACAATCTACCTTTGGCGGTTGTTTATCGTTTGGTGCATTGGAAGAAGCAGTCGCACCCGGTCAAATCTCAGTAAAACAACTCTTTGAAGCGGTTAAGCTATACGATTGATTAGTTCCGGAAAATTGCGTATAATTGATAATAATTATCAATAAATCTATAAGGGGTAGATAGAGATGGAACTTCAAGACGCTATAAAAAATCGTAGAAGTATCAAGAAGTTCAAACACGATATGCATATCGATGAAGCTGCAGTACACCAAGCAATTACCGATGCTGCAGATGCACCGAATCATGGTATGCGTGAACCGTGGCGTACAGTTTATGTACCGAAGCATAAACTTGGCGAGATGAGCCGAGAAATTTCTCGTTATGCTTTTCCAAGGGAGCCTGAGAAGCAGCAGAGTCATTATGATGCGGTGACGAACCTTGGTGGTTTTGTCGCAATGATTATGAAGTGTGATGCACGGCAACGTGAAGAAAATGAGAATTATCTTGCCGTTGGGGCATTTGCACAGAATTTATTATTATTGCTTTATGAACAAGGCATCGGAACATGTTGGAAAACGCCACAATATATTTTCAACCCGAAAGTGCGCCAAGCATTTGGCGTCCTACCTGATGAGCGTTTAGTAGGGTTCATTTATTTAACCGATCTCAAGGAAGAAGATAAGATGAAGAAGTGTGAAAGAAAAAACAGAGGTCTTATCACAGACTTTATTTAAAAATAACGCGTATGAAATTGGATTCGCCCGTTTCATACGCGTTATTTTAATACATCTATTTACCAAAACTTTCAGCTAAGAATGACTCAACTTGTTCAGGTGATTTTGCGTTTGCAGAATGTAAGTGGTGAAGTTTTTCACCGTTTTGGAAGATTAAAATACTTGGAATACCCATTACTTCGTGCTCGGTAGCAGCTTCTTCTACTTCATCACGATCTACAACGTACCATGTGTAGTCATTATATTTTTCAACAATCGGATCAATCCACATATCCATTACTTTACAATCAGGGCACCAGCCTGCTTCAAATTTAACGATGACTGGTTCCGCACTTTGGATGACCTCGTTGAATTGTGTCGTATCTTTAATTGCTTGCATGAAAATACCTCCTCTTATTGTTTCGTAACGTTATTATATCGAATTTGTAAGTGGAAGTCATTCAAATTGCAATGTGTACGATGACTGATACAAATGTATTTTGTACAATGTAACTGAACAAAATTTTATAAAAAAGAGCAATATTTTTAAATGTTTGTTATATTTAAGTTATATGATTACTGGAGGTATGTATATGATCAAGTTTTATCAATATAAAAATTGCACAACATGCAAAAAAGCAGCAAAATTTTTAACGGAACAAGGTGTGAGCTTTGAACCGATTGATATTATTCAGCATAATCCAACAAAAGAAGAATTTGAAAAAATTGTGGCATCAACAGGTATAGAAGTAAAAAAACTATTCAACACGCATGGTGCAAAATATCGTGAATTAAACTTAAAAGATAAACTTGCAGATATGTCTGATGACGAGAAACTGGCATTGTTAGCAACAGATGGCATGCTTGTTAAACGTCCATTAGCAGTTTCTGGAGATAAAATTACTGTTGGATTTAAAGAAGAAACGTATCGCGATACATGGCTTTAAGAAAATAGTTGATAGAAAGTCTGCAATGTGTCAGAATAAATATAACATTAACAATTGGAGGGGATTCAAGTGGCAGTGCCAAGTAATTTAAAGTATTCAAAAGAGCATGAATGGGTAAAAGTAGAAGGTAATACAGCAATCATCGGTATTACAGACTTCGCACAAAATGAATTAGGCGATATCGTATTCGTTGAGCTTCCTGAAGTTGACGATGAAGTATCAGAAGGCGATACATTCGGTAGCGTAGAATCTGTAAAAACAGTTTCTGAACTATATTCTCCTGTTTCAGGAAAAGTTGTTGAAGTGAATGAAAACTTAGAAGATGAACCAGAAGCTGTCAACGAATCACCATACGAAAATGCATGGATGGTAAAAGTAGAATTATCAGACGAAAGTGAGTTAGAAGCATTATTAGATGCAGCTGCTTACGAAGAAATGATTGGTGAATAATGTATCATAATCTCGAGATGAAGCTGTAATTTGCAGTTTCATTTCGAGATTTTTTGTGTAACAAGCCGATATAGTAGCATATCTTTGTGTAAGGTGCTACGCTCATCCTAGAATAATAAGGTGAAGGGTTGTACGAAATGACACAGAATGATGCACAAGATGAGATGCTGACAAAACATTTCGATGAAGAGCTACATCTCATTTTTGGTTACACAACAATGTGTGGAACATGTAAAGTATCTGAACATATGTTGGATATTGTGAATGATATCTTGCAGTTACCTATAACAAAAATAAACTTAAATTATTATCCAGAATTTAATCAAGAAAATAAGATTATGTCGGTTCCAATTCTGTTGATTATGCGTAAAGATCAAGAGATTGAGAGATTGTACGCTTTTCGATCAGTATCTTTTTTGTTAGAAAAGTTAAAAAAACTTATTGACGAATCTTGATTGCGATGGTATGATTTAAACAATTCAATATTCAGAAAACTCTTATCCAGAGTGGTGGAGGGATGTGCCCTTTGAAGCCCGGCAACCGTCTAGTTATAGAAATGGTGCCAAGTCACATAAAGTTGTAAACAACTTTTGAAGATGAGAGAAAGGTATCTTTAACACATTGCCTTCTCTTTCATTAAAAAAAGAGAAGGCAATTTTTATTTGGCGTAAGAGATGCTTAGCACAAGGAGGAGCAATATGATTGAGCTGAAAAATATTGTAAAAAAATACGAGAGCAAATCCAAATCTGTCACAGCAGTCGACCACGTCAATCTTAACATTGACAAGGGGACAATATACGGAATCATTGGATTCTCTGGAGCAGGTAAAAGTACGTTAGTAAGACTATTCAACTACTTGGAAACACCGACTTCGGGCGATGTCATTATTGGTGGTGACAATATCGGTCAACTGAGTAAACAAGCATTGCGTCAGAAAAGACAAAAAGTGAGTATGATTTTCCAACACTTCAACTTACTTTGGTCGAGAACTGTTTTGGAAAATATTAAATTTCCACTTGAAATTGCAGGTGTCCCGAAAGCTGAAGCAACTGAAAAAGCCAAGTCACTGGTTGCACGTGTTGGTTTGGCTGGCAGAGAACATGCATATCCATCAGAGTTGTCAGGTGGGCAAAAGCAACGTGTTGGGATTGCAAGAGCACTTGCCAACGATCCAGAAGTACTGTTATGTGATGAGGCGACAAGCGCACTCGATCCGCAAACAACTGATGAAATTTTAGATTTACTCTTGCAGTTAAAGAAAGAGCAGAATCTTACAATTATTATCATCACACATGAAATGCACGTGATTCGACGTGTTTGTGATGAAGTAGCTGTCATGGAAAATGGACGTGTCATTGAAGAAGGTAAGGTATCAGAAGTATTTGAAAATCCACAACATCAAGTGACACGACGTTTTGTACAAGAAGATTTACAGCCAGAACATGACTTCGAAAGTATAGCTAATGCATTACAACTTGAGAAAGATGATAAGGTCATCAAGTTAACATTCTCAGGTGAAAATACGACACAACCAGTCGTTTCATATATTGCAAGAAAACATAATGTAACTGTGAACATTTTAGAAGGTAATATCAAGCAAGCCAAAACGGGAGCGGCAGGATTTTTACTCCTACATATCCCGGCTATTTCACAGGAAAACTTTAATCATTTACAACATGATTTAGAGTTGCAAAACATTCAAGTTGAGGTGATTAAACATGGGTAAGAGTTTTAGTGAAATCTTGAATGAGATGATCACAATGCCGAATGTTCGTTGGCCAGAAGTTTGGATTGCAACGTATGAAACACTATATATGACTGTGATTTCAACAGTATTTTCATTTGTTTTAGGTTTGGTTCTAGGCGTTATTTTATTCTTAACGTCCAAGAGTAAGTCAAAGGCCGGACGTGTTTTTTATAGCATCGTATCATTCTTTGTAAACTTATTCCGAGCTATTCCGTTCATCATTTTAATCTTACTTTTAATTCCGTTTACAAGCTTAATTCTTGGAACAATCAGTGGTCCAACAGGTGCGCTACCAGCGTTAATCATTGGTGCGTCACCATTCTACGGTCGACTTGTCGAAATTGCACTGAAAGAAATTGATAAAGGTGTTATTGAAGCCGCACGATCAATGGGATCAAATACTTGGACAGTTATATTGAAAGTACTCATTCCAGAATCATTACCAGCATTGATTTCAGGTATTACTGTAACAGCCATTGCATTGGTTGGTTCAACAGCGGTTGCCGGTGTTATCGGTGCAGGTGGATTAGGTAACTTAGCATATTTAACAGGTTTTACACGTAACCAAAATGATGTCATCTTAGTTTCAACGATTTTAATTTTAATCATCGTTTTTGTAATTCAATTCTTAGGGGATTGGTTTACAAATAAAATAGATAAACGATAATTTATAAAAAGGAGCATATAATCATGAAAAGAATTTTATCCATTGCATTAGTTCTTGTTTTAGCAGTCGCACTTGCTGCATGTGGTAACAAAGAAGACAAAAATGATAAGAAAGTTGTTGTAGGTGCATCTCCTGCGCCGCATGCAGAAATTCTTGAAAAAGCAAAACCGTTGTTAAAAGACAAAGGTTATGACTTAGAAGTAAAAGTAATCAATGACTATACAACACCTAACAAATTGTTAGATGCGGGAGAACTTGATGCAAACTTCTTCCAACACACACCATACTTAGATACTGAAAAGAAAGACAAAAAGTACAAAATCGAATCAGCAGGTAACGTTCACTTAGAACCAATGGCTGTGTATTCTCAAAAATATAAAAGCTTAAAAGAATTACCAGATGGGGCGGAAATTTTCGTTTCTAACAACCCAGCTGAACAAGGCCGTTTCTTGAAATTCTTCGTTGATGAAGGCTTAATCAAAATTAAAGATGGCGTTAAGATCCAAGACGCAACTTTTGATGACATTGTAGAAAACAAAAAAGACATTAAATTCAACAACAAACAAGCTGCAGAGTTTTTACCAAAAACTTACCAAAATAATGAGGGTGACGCAGTTATCATCAACTCAAACTACGCGATTGAGCAAAAGTTAAACCCACAAAAAGACTCTATCGCAGTTGAAAAGAGTGAAGACAACCCGTATGCTAACTTAATCGCAGTTCAAGAAGGACATAAAGATGATGCGAAAATCAAAGCATTAATTGAAGTTTTACAATCAAAAGACATCCAAGACTTTATCAACAAGAAATATGATGGTGCCGTAACACCAGCAAAATAAGCGTAACTTTGAGAATTTAATAATAAGATGGGAGCATGCTATTGTCATGATAGCGTGACCCCGTCTTTTTTTATCACTCAATTCAGAGTGGTAAGGGGGTATTCCAATGAAAAAATTAAGACTATTCACACTATTAGTCGTTGCATTAGCAGTCATATTAACAGCTTGTGGTCAACAAAAAGAGTCGTCAAAAGAAGATAAGAAAATTGTTGTTGCAGCATCTCCTGCGCCACATGCAGAAATCCTTGAAGAAGCCAAACCGTTATTAAAAGACAAAGGTTATGACTTAGAAGTAAAAATAATCAATGACTACACAACACCTAACAAATTGTTAGATGCAGGAGAGCTTGATGCAAACTTCTTCCAACACACACCATACTTAGAGACTGAAAAGAAAAATAAAAAATATAAAATCGAATCAGCAGGTAATGTTCACTTAGAACCAATGGCTGTGTATTCTCAAAAATATAAAAGCTTGAAAGACTTACCAAATGATGCAGAAATATTTGTTTCTAACAATCCATCTGAACAAGGTCGTTTCTTGAAATTCTTCGTTTATGAAGGCTTAATCAAGATTAAAGACGGCGTTAAAATCCAAGATGCAACTTTTGATGACATTGTAGAAAACAAGAAAGATATTAAGTTCAATAACAAACAAGCTGGTGAGTTCTTAACAAAAACGTATCAAAATAATGAAGGTGATGCGGTAATCATTAACTCTAACTTTGCACTTGAGCAAAAATTAAATCCACAAAAAGATTCTATTGCAGTTGAAAACAGCAAAGATAATCCATATGCAAACTTAGTCGCAGTTCAAGAAGGACATAAAGACGATGCAAAAATCAAAGCATTAATTGAAGTTTTACAATCAAAAGACATCCAAGATTTTATCAACAAGAAATATGACGGTGTCGTAACACCAGCTGAATAAATATCGTTTTTTTATCATCAAATTCAAAGTGGAGAAAATAAGGAAGGGGTATTCCAATGAAAAAATTAAGACTATTCGCACTATTAGTCGTTGCATTAGCAATCGTATTAACAGCTTGTGGTCAACAAAAAGAGTCGTCAAAAGAAGATAAGAAAATTGTCGTTGCAGCATCACCAACACCACATGGAGAAGTTGTGAAAAAAGCGGGAGACATTTTGAAGAAAGACGGATATGATGTCGAAGTAAGAGAAGTGAATGATTATAAAATTCCGAATAAGTTGCTTGATAAAGGAGATGTTGATGCTAATATGTTCCAACATGTTCCATATTTGAAAGCAGAACAAAAATCACATGGCTATCAGCTTGAAGAAGTAGGTAAGGTATTAACGACTCCGATGGGCGTATACAGTAAGAAGCATAAAAGTTTAAAAGACTTACCAGATGGTGCCAAAGTTTACGTTTCTAATAATCCTGCCGAAGAAGGGCGCTTCTTATCATTTTTCGTTAAAGAAGGTCTGATCAAAATCAAAGACGGTGTTAAAATTGAAGACGCAAAGTTTGATGACATTGTAGAAAACAAAAAGCATATCGAATTTGATAATCAGCAAGGTGCTGAATTCTTACCGAAAACATACAATAACAACGAGGGTGACGCAGTGATTTTGAACTCTAACTATGCGATTGATAATGGGTTAAAACCACTTGAAGATTCAATTGCAGTGGAAGATGAATCATCACCATTTGCGAATGTACTAGTTGTACAAAAAGGTCATAAAGGTGACAAGAAGTTTCAAGATTTAATCAAAGCATTACAATCTGATGAAGTGAGAGACTTCATTAAGAAAGAATACGATGGTGCAGTGATCCCTGCAAAATAATAAAAAGCAGTATTTTAAGTTTGTGATTCAATACTTAAAATACTGCTTTTTTAGTGTTTACGCTTCTGTATAGCGTCCTAATACATAGCTAACGATAAATCCTACTATCAGTGTGATAAATGAGACGAACCATGTGAGGCCGCTTGTTGGTAGACCTGGGAAAACGGAAAAAAGTGATCCGATCACAAGACCAAGTATTGCTGCATACGTCATAAATGTATAATGTTGCAGCAAATATGTGATGAGCTTACTTGCAATAAGAAAGCCGACAAGTACGCCTAAGCCAACAGTAACAATAACTGGGAGTGCTTGGAAGTGAAAGTGTACGATTTCTGAAATTGAATACGTCACAGTACTGTATACACCGAATACAAGTAAGATGAATGATCCAGAAATACCTGGTAGCAACATAGCACTTGATGCACATATGCCTGCGATGAAATATTTGATCAACATAGGTGCTGATAAATCGATATATGAAGGGGCGCCGTGTGTTGTGCTGCCTTTGAATAATGCCATGACAGCTAAAAATAGAACAGCAGCTACTAAGATTATCCAATGTTTCATTGTAAATGTTTGTTTGATTTTTGAAATACGGACTAGAAAAGGAACGATACCGATAATTAATCCGAAGAAAAAGTACATCGTTGGCATTGTATGTTCAGCTAGTAAGTAATTAATCAGGCTGCTTAAACCACCGATTGCCAATCCCATCCCAATTACGATAGGTATCAAAAATGCAATGCTTTGTTTGAAGTTTTTAGAGAAAACGCCACTCACCGAAGCGATAAAGTCGTCGTATATGCCGAGTAACAGCGCAATTGTTCCGCCGCTAACACCTGGGATAAGGTCGCTAATGCCCATGGCAAACCCTCGAGGGATATTTGAAAGTTTAAATTTAGACATAAAAAATGATTCCTTTCGTCATAAGTCATCTTATCATAACACAATATTGCCACATCTGATATCCTTTCACCATAGGCCCTAAGTCGTATCGAGCGTGATTGAGAACAGAGTGCCCTTTATTATCAATAACTTAGGGAATATCTCACTCATTTTAGGGAAAAATTATGGATGTATTTACGATTCTAAAAGGTTTATAAAACTGATTAATTCAGTTATAATAGGCATGTAGATTCAAAGAATGGTTTTGACGTTACATTAAAATTATTATAAACTAGTACAAGGAATCAATCATTTATTTGGAGGGAATATCAATGCCATCAGTATTAGAAATTAAAGATTTACACGTATCTATTGACGATAAAGAAATCTTAAAAGGTGTTAACTTAACAATTAACACGAATGAAATACATGCAATCATGGGACCAAACGGTACAGGTAAGTCAACTTTATCTTCAGCAATTATGGGTCACCCATCATTTGAAATTACACAAGGGGAAGTGTTATTAGACGGTGTGAACGTACTTGAGTTAGAAGTAGACGAACGTGCCAAAGCAGGTCTTTTCCTTGCAATGCAATATCCATCTGAAATCACAGGTGTAACAAATGCCGACTTCTTACGTTCAGCAATCAATGCGCAACGTGAGGAAGGCCAAGAAATTAACTTGATGCAATTCATTAAACAATTGGACAAGCACATGGACTTCTTAGAAATGGATAAAGACATGGCACAACGTTACTTGAACGAAGGTTTCTCAGGTGGGGAAAAGAAACGTAACGAAATTTTACAATTAATGATGTTACAACCTAAGTTCGCTATCCTTGATGAGATCGACTCAGGTCTTGATATCGACGCATTAAAAGTTGTATCTAAAGGTATCAACGAAATGCGCGGAGAAGAGTTCGGTTCTTTAATCATCACACACTATCAACGTCTATTAGACTATATCACGCCTGACTTCGTACATGTTATGTATAACGGTGTTATTGTTAAATCAGGTGGTGCTGAATTAGCGAAACGTCTTGAAGAAGAAGGTTACGAGTGGGTTAAAGAAGAATACGAAGCGTTAGAAGCGAAGTAATAATCATCAATATAGGAGGAAATAATTATGACGACTGAAACATTAAATATTTCTGAAGCGCAACTTGTTGATTATTCACAGGCTCAAAACGAACCTTCTTGGATGACAGCGCTAAGAAAAGACGCGTTAGCACAAGCTGAGTCTTTAGAAATGCCAAAACCAGATAAAACAAAGATCGACAAATGGAACTTTGATTCATTCAAACAACATCATACAACAGGTGTTGCTTTTGAAGATCTTAATGCATTACCAACTGAAATCGATCGTATTATCAATGTAGATAACACTGAAAATCTTATCATCCAACATAACAATTCACTTGCTTTCACGAAAGTAAATGAAAAAGCACAACAAAATGGTGTGATTATCGAACATATCAGTGATGCATTGAAAAATCACAGCGACTTAGTTGAAAAGTATTACATGAAAGATGCGGTAACTGTAGATGAGCATCGTTTAACTGCATTACACACAGCATTGATGAACGGTGGCGTATTCGTGTATGTACCTAAAAATGTTGTTGTTGCAGATCCAATTCAATACGTTGTGTTACACGATGATGAGAACGCAAGCTTCTTCAATCATGTATTAATCGTGACTGAAGAAAGTGCAGAAGTGACATACGTTGAAAACTACCTTTCTACAACAAGTGGTGAAGGGAATCAAATCAATATTATTTCTGAAGTCATTGCAGCACCAAATGCAAAGGTATCATATGGTTCTGTAGACTTCTTAGATAAAGGTTTCACAGGATATATCATCCGCCGTGGTATCACAGCAGAAGATGCAACGATTAACTGGTCATTAGGTCTAATGAACGAAGGTGACCAAATCATTGATAACACGACAAATCTTATCGGTGACCGTTCAACATCAGACTTGAAGTCAGTTGTCGTAGGTCGTGGAGATCAAACAATTAACTTAACGTCTAAAATTGTTCAATACGGTAAAGAAACAGATGGTTATATCTTAAAACATGGTGTAATGAAAGAAAATGCATCATCAATCTTTAACGGTATCGGTCATATCAAACACGGTGGTAAAGGTTCAGCTGCAAACCAATCATCTCGTGTATTAATGTTGTCTGAAAATGCACGTGGCGATGCGAACCCAATCTTATTAATCGATGAAGATGATGTAGAAGCAGGTCACGCAGCATCAGTTGGACGTGTAGACCCTGAACAACTTTACTACTTGATGAGTCGTGGTATTTCACAAGAAGAAGCGGAGCGCTTAGTTATCCACGGATTCTTAGACCCAGTAGTACGTGAATTGCCAATCGAAGACGTTCAACGTCAATTACGTGAAGTTATCGAGCTAAAAGTAGGTAAATAACATATCTTTAGAAAGGTCTGTGATAGACGTGGCTGATACTCAGTTAGATGTAAAAGCAATCATTCAAGACTTTCCCATCTTAGAACAACAAGTAAATGGCAAGCGCCTTGCTTATTTGGACTCAACAGCAACAAGCCAAAAGCCTAAACAAGTGATTGACGCACTCGATGATTATTATAAACGCTACAACTCAAACGTACATCGTGGTGTGCATACACTTGGTTCATTAGCGACAGATGGTTACGAGGGTGCACGTGAAACAGTGCGACAATTTATCCATGCGCAATACTTTGAAGAAGTTGTCTTTACTCGTGGTACGACAGCATCTATTAACCTCGTTGCACACAGTTATGGTGATGCCCATATCAAAGAAGGCGATGAAATTGTTGTGACGGAAATGGAACACCATGCAAACCTTGTACCTTGGCAGCAGTTAGCGAAGCGTAAAGGTGCGACATTGAAGTTCATTCCGATGACAAAAGATGGAGAGCTAACGATAGAAGCAGTAAAAGAAACTGTGACGGATAAGACGAAAATTGTTGCGGTGGCACATGTTTCAAATGTTTTAGGTACAATCAACGATGTGAAGGCCATTGCAGAAGTCGCACATGCACACGGAGCGATTATTTCAGTAGATGGCGCGCAATCTGCACCACATATGAAAGTGGATGTTCAAGATCTTGATGTAGACTTCTACAGCTTTAGTGGGCATAAAATGTTAGGTCCAACAGGTATTGGTGTCTTGTACGGTAAACGTCAACACTTACAAAATATGGAACCGATCGAATTCGGCGGTGACATGATTGATTTTGTAGGTCTTCACGAAAGTACATGGACAGACTTGCCAACGAAGTTCGAAGCGGGAACGCCATTAATTGCCCAAGCGATTGGCTTAAAAGCAGCGATTGAGTATATTGAAGCAATTGGTTTTGATGCGATTCATGCACATGAACAAGCGTTAACACAATATGCTTATGAACAAATGTCTCAAATTGAGGGCATTGATATCTATGGTCCTGCTGTTGATAAACGTGCAGGTGTCATCACATTTAATATGGATGGTGTGCATCCACATGATGTCGCAACTGCGCTTGATACGGAAGGTGTTGCTGTGCGTGCAGGTCACCATTGTGCACAACCGTTGATGAAGTGGTTGAATGTATCATCTACGGCACGAGCAAGCTTCTATATTTACAACACGAAAGAAGATGTCGATCAACTTGTCGAAGGATTAAAGAGAACGAAGGAGTTTTTCTCATATGAATTTTAATAACTTAGACCAATTGTATCGTTCTGTTATTATGGATCACTATAAAAACCCTCGTAACAAAGGTGTGATTGAAGATGGTACGATGACGGTTGATATGAATAACCCGACGTGTGGGGATCGAATCCACTTAACTTTTGATATTGTCGATGGTATGGTGCATGATGCAAAGTTCGAAGGTGAAGGTTGTTCTATCTCAATGTCAAGTGCCTCAATGATGACGGAAGCAATCAAAGGACACAGTTTGAAAGAAGCTATGGAGATGAGCCAAGAGTTCACAAAAATGATGCTTGGTGAAGACTATACGATCACTGAAGACATGGGTGATATTGAAGCACTACAAGGTGTTTCTCAATTCCCAGCGCGTATTAAGTGTGCAACACTTGCGTGGAAAGCATTGGAAAAAGGAACTGTTGAAAAAGAAGGTAAAGGCACAACAGAAGACGAGTAAGTGCCTATTAAATGATAGAATGGAGTGGAATGTCATTCCGCTCCTAGTACGTTAAGAATATGAAGGAGTGATGATTGATGGCTAAAAAAGCACCTGATGTGGGCGATTATAAATATGGCTTCCATGATGAAGACGTATCGATTTTTAGATCAGAACGTGGCTTAACAGAAAACATTGTACGTGAAATCTCAAATATGAAAGGTGAGCCGGAATGGATGTTAAACTTCCGTCTCAAAGCATTAAAATTATTCTACAAAATGCCAATGCCACAATGGGGCGGAGACTTGTCAGAATTAGATTTTGATGATATCACTTACTACGTTAAACCATCTGAACGTTCAGAGCGTTCATGGGATGAAGTACCTGAAGAAATCAAACGAACATTTGATAAATTAGGGATTCCAGAAGCAGAACAAAAATATTTAGCAGGTGTATCTGCGCAATATGAATCAGAAGTTGTATATCACAACATGGAAAAAGAACTTGAAGAACAAGGGATTATTTTCAAAGATACTGATACAGCATTAAGAGAAAATGAAGACTTATTCAAAGAGTACTTTGCATCTGTTATTCCAGCAGGTGACAACAAGTTTGCGGCGTTGAACTCAGCAGTTTGGTCAGGTGGATCATTTATCTACGTACCAAAAAATGTGAAGGTAGAAACACCTTTACAAGCTTACTTCCGTATTAACTCTGAAAATATGGGTCAATTTGAACGTACATTAATTATTGCGGACGAAGGGGCATCAGTAAACTACGTTGAAGGTTGTACAGCACCTGTGTACACAACAAACTCACTGCACTCAGCGGTTGTTGAAATTATCGTACACAAAGATGCACATGTTCGTTATACAACAATTCAAAACTGGGCGAACAACGTTTACAACCTTGTAACAAAACGTACGCTTGTTCATGCAAATGGTAACATGGAATGGGTAGACGGTAACATGGGTTCTAAACTGACTATGAAATACCCAGCATGTGTTCTTGTTGGTGAAGGTGCAAAAGGTAGCACATTATCTATCGCATTTGCTGGTAAAGGACAAGTTCAAGATGCGGGTGCTAAAATGATTCATAAAGCACCAAACACATCTTCAACGATTGTATCAAAATCAATTTCAAAAGATGGCGGTAAAGTAGTATACCGTGGTATTGTACACTTTGGACGTAAAGCAAAAGGCGCACGTTCTAACATCGAATGTGATACCTTAATCTTAGATAACGAATCAACATCAGATACAATTCCATACAACGAAATTTTCAATGACAATATTTCTTTAGAGCACGAAGCAAAAGTTTCTAAAGTATCAGAAGAACAACTCTTCTACTTAATGTCACGTGGTATTTCTGAAGAAGAAGCGACAGAAATGATCGTAATGGGCTTCATTGAGCCATTTACTAAAGAATTACCAATGGAATATGCCGTTGAAATGAACCGTCTCATCAAATTCGAGATGGAAGGATCAATCGGATAGGCTTAAACCCAATGGTATCAAGCTATTTAAGTATTTACTTATGTGGTTTGATACCATTTAATGGGTGTTAATCTTTTGTGGTGGGATGGCATGATATGCTGTCCTGCTTTTTTATTTAATAACTCTGTAGAAAATTCCCTTGAAATAGTAAAGTTTGCATATTATGATGAGCATATGGTAGGAGAAAATTGTTATGAAAAATGTATAGACAATTAACAGATAATTCAGATAACAAAAAGTATTACACGTTTGATAGAGATAAGGATGTGTTATAAATGATTAGACCATGTACATTAGAAGATTTGAAAGTATTGCAAGCGATTTCTTGCCAGGCGTTTGATGAAACATTCGGCCCATACAATAAAAAAGAACATATGGATCAACATTTAGCCACTGCGTATACAGATGAGAAATTAACAAAGGAACTTCAGAATCCAAATTCATATTTTTATTTTATTTATGCAGAAAATGAACTTGCTGGATATTTGAAGTTGAATGCATTCGATGCACAAACTGAGCCTTTTGATGAACAACATTTTGAAATTGAACGCATCTATCTTTTGAATGCATTTCAAAAGAAAGGTCTTGGAGCGAAATTATATGAGAAGGCTGTTGAAGTTGCACGATCATTAGATTGTCGATACATATGGCTGAGTGTTTGGGAGAAAAATGAGAATGCCATTGCGTTTTATAAGAAAAAAGGCTTCGAAAAAATTGGGGCACATACTTTCTATATGGGAGATGACCCGCAAACAGACTTTATTATGAAAACAGAATTATAGGGGGTATGTTAATGTATATTCCAAAATATTATCAAATGCATGATTATGAAGAGATTAAAGCATTTATGAAACAATATCCTTTTATTACAATGGTGACGATTTCTGAAGGGAGACCTATCGCATCGCATATTCCAGTGATGGTGGAAGAACGCGAAGAAGCTCTGTATTTAGTAGGTCATCTCGCAAAAGGTAATGCTCAAGTTGAAACGTTAAATGACAATGATCAAGTACTTGCTATTTTCCATGGTCCGCATGATTATATCTCATCTTCATGGTATGAAACAGAAGATGTACCTACATGGGATTATCAAAGCGTTCATGCTTATGGCTCGAGTCGTTTACAGTCTCATGATGAGCTGGCTGAGGCGTTAGAAAAACTACTAGATCATTATGAAGGACATCGTGAAAACGGAGCAACTTGGGATCAGTTGTCGGAGCAGACGAAAAAACAGATTCATGGCATTGAAGGTTTTGAAATCAAGATAACAGAAATTGAAGCAGCATATAAATTGAGTCAAACACGTAGTAATGTAGATAAAGAACGCATAGCTACTGAATTGATTAAAAAAGGCAGTTATGATGCAATAAAACTAGCAAAAGAAATAAAAAAAGATAAGAATCATTTCAGTTAGATAAATTGTCTGTCATTCTCAATATCTGTAACTTGCTTTTCAAGCAGGCTTATTAGAAAATATATTTGATTGGGAGTGGGAAAGAACTCTTTTTGGCTAAAAGATTTCGTCGTCCTACTCCAGCAAGGGTGACTAGAAGTTTTCCAAAAGTATGTAAAAACGCATTTTCACTTCTGACACCTATTGCTATTATACTTATTTCTACATCTTAAAGGGGAGAGCTGAGCATTACGTTACAGACCCTTTTATTTACTATCACAAGGAGGCGCTGCTTAGTGATCATTGCGATCATTTTATGAATCTTTGTATCATTCTTCTTTTCAGGAAGCGAGACGGCACTGACCGCAGCGAACAAAGTTAAATTAAAAGCAGAAGCAGATAATGGAAATTCGAAAGCTGCCAAGCTATTAAAGTTATTAGAAAAACCAAGTGAGTTTATTACAACGATTCTTATCGGTAACAACATTGCGAATATTTTATTACCAACACTTGTGACGATTCTTGCTGTAGATATGGGTGTCAATGTCGGGATTGCCTCAGCAATTCTAACAGTTGTCATCATTATGTTTGCAGAAGTCATTCCAAAGTCAATTGCAGCTACTTTTGCAGATCAAATTGCACGACTTGTATTTCCGATTATTCGATTTTTCGTCATCATATTTAAACCGATTACGAAGATTTTAAATGCGATTACAGATGGTTTGACACACTTCCTTGCGAGAGGACGTGAAGTCGAGAAGATGTCGAAAGAAGAAGTGCGTACGATGGTTGCGATTGCCGGAACAGAAGGTGCATTTAACGAAATGGAACGTAATCGCATTCAAGGTGTGATGGACTTTGACCGGCTGAAGATTGATGATATCAGTAATACACCGCGTGTGAATGTGACGTCCTTATCAGTCGATGATACTTACGATGAAGTTTATGATATTGTGATGAATCATCCATACACACGTTACCCAGTCTATGAAGGGGATATAGACAATGTAGTCGGTGTGTTTCACTCTAAGTATTTATTGGCGTGGAGTAAAGCACCTGACAAAAAGGTGATGGATTACAGTTCAGAGCCGTTATTCGTTTATGAACATAACCGTGCAGAATGGGTACTTCGAAAAATGACAATCACACGAAAACATATGGCGATTGTTTTGGATGAATATGGTGGAACAGATGCGATTGTGACCCATGAAGATTTAATAGAAGAAATGTTAGGTATGGAAATTGAAGACGAAATGGATCGAGAAGAACAAGATAAGCTGAATCGCATTCGATAATTCATAAAGATAAAAAGGGGATGAAGTTATGTGGTATCAAACAGCGATAACAGAACAATGTGGTATTCAATTACCTATCATTCAAGCCGGAATGGCTGGCTCAACGACACCTGAACTTGTGGCGAGTGTGTCGGAAGCAGGAGGGCTTGGAACGATTGGCGCAGGCTACATGACACCAGAAAAGCTTACTCAAGAGATTCAACGAGTGAAGCAGCTGACGTCGAAGCCATTTGCAGTGAATCTGTTTGTGCCTGAATCATTTACATATACGGAAGCGGATGTTGATACGATGAATGCGCATCTTCATTCGTATCGTGAGGCATTGTCGATTACAACGCCTAAACCGGGCGCACACGACCCAGAAATATTTCAACAGTTGGTAAACGTTGTTGTTGAACAGAGCGTGGCTGTATGTGCGTTTACATTTGGTGTGCCAACGATTGACGTTGTATCACAATTGCATGATGCAGGAATTGTTGTTGTCGGAAGTGCGACGACAGTGGCGGAAGCACAGGAAGTAGAACGTATGGGTATGGATGCGGTTGTCGCTCAAGGAAGTGAAGCCGGCGGTCATCGTGCGGCCTTCCAACAAGACGGAGCGTCAGCACTTGTTGGAACGATGGCACTTGTTCCACAAATCGTAGATCATGTGAAGATTCCAGTGATAGCGGCAGGTGGAATTATGGACGGTCGTGGATGGGTAGCGAGTCATGTGTTAGGTGCAGCAGGTGTACAACTCGGGACAGCCTTTTTAACGACAAAAGAAAGTGCGTCAAAATCAGTCCGCAGACAAGCGATATTGAACAGTGTGGAAACAGATACTGTTGTGACGAAAGTGTTGAGTGGAAAGGCAGCAAGAGGGATTCGCAATGGTTTGATTGATGATTTGGAAAGTATACGTCATCAAGTGTTGCCGTATCCAATTCAAAATGATGTAACGAAACAAATACGTGCGACAGCTGCTCAAGAAGGGAACGCTGATTGGACACATATATGGAGTGGACAAGGGGCACGGTTGGCGAGAGATACAGATGTAAAAACACTCATGAATACATTGTTAACAGAGGCACAACAGCAAGTAGACAGGCTCAACTTGTAGTTGTGCCTGCTTGTTGTTTTGAGATGCTAATTTGATAGACAGAATACTGTAAGGCAAGACGGCAGTGTGATACGATGAATGTGCTAAAATAGAAGGGAAGACATAGAATGATAGAGATTGGTCTAACAGGATGGGGAGATCATGATAGTTTGTATGAAGATATGGAACGAAAATCTGACAAGTTGAAGACCTATGCGAGTCACTTTCCAATTGTAGAACTCGATGCTTCCTATTATGCGATTCAGCCAGAGCGCAATATCATCAAGTGGATCAAGGAAACACCTGAAAGGTTCAAGTTTGTTGTCAAGATACATCAAGCATTGACGTTGCATGCTGATTATCGGGATTATGCTGAATCAATTGCAGAACTGTTCAATGATTTTCGTCAAATGTTACAACCACTGGTTGAAGCAGACAAATTGGCGATGGTATTAGTTCAATTTCCACCGTGGTTCGATTGCAACGCTAAAAACATAAATTATATTCGTTATGTGCGTGCCCAGTTAGAACAGCTTCCTGTATGCATAGAGTTTCGGCACCAATCATGGTTTTCAGATGAAATGAAGGAACATACGTTATCATTTCTAACAGAGCATCAATTGATACATGCTGTTTGTGATGAGCCACAGGCAGGTGAGGGTTCTGTTCCTTTCGTGAATCGTATAACACAAGCCACTGCACTCGTACGCTTGCATGGGCGAAATGTATATGGCTGGACGAAAAAAGATATGACAGATCAAGAATGGCGTGATGTACGTTATTTATATGACTACAACGATAACGAGCTACGACAATTAGCAGTATATCTGCAAATTCTTGAGAAAAAAGCTGATAAAGTCTATGTCGTCTTTAACAATAATTCAGGTGGACATGCCGCACAAAATGCGAAAACATTACAACGTTTTTTAGGTATTGATTATGAAGGACTCGCACCACAACAGTTAAAGTTATTTTAAGGAGATAGAATCATGAGTATCATCATATTATTATTAGTCGGTTTTTTATCCGCCGTCATTGGCTCTATTGTTGGTATTGGCGGAGGGATTATTATTGTACCGACACTCATCTATTTCGGCGTTACACTGGATGTCTTACAAGGCATTACACCACAAACTGCTATTGGTACATCGTCGATCATATTAATTGTGACAGGACTTACATCAAGTCTTGGATATTTAAAACAAAAACAAGTGGATGTTAAAAATGGAATGATTTTTTTAATTGGGATTATTCCGGGCGCACTGATTGGAGCATATCTTAGTCAATTTTTAACACTTCATTCGTTCAACAGATATTTTGGTATCTTCCTCATATTTGTATCTATTTTATTAATGATTCGTCATAAAATACCACCGATTCAAGCATTTCAACAAGAGCGTTATATGAAGACATTTACAGATGCACATGGTGAAACATATCGTTATGGTGTCGTACCTTCTGTTGCGGTTGTTTTGTCGTTCTTAATTGGTATGACATCAGGCCTTTTTGGTATTGGTGGGGGTGCGTTGATGACACCATTGATGTTACTTGTTTTCCGTTTTTCACCACATGTGGCAGTTGGCACGAGTATGATGATGATATTCTTTTCGAGTATTACAGGATCGGTTGGACATGTTGTGCTCGGTCATGTTGTTTGGGGATACAGTCTGATATTGATTGTGGCAAGTTGGATTGGTGCAAAATTAGGTGTGAGAATTAATCGTGCAGTCAAATCAGATACGGTTGTCTTAATACTACGCATAGTGATGCTTGTGTTAGGAATATACTTGATCACAAGATCGTTTTTTAGTTAAAGGAAGGTGGATATAGATGCGTGTAACACTGTACCATACGAATGATATACATAGTCATCTTGATGCGTTTTCACGTATCAAGGCGTATATGGCGGAGCAACGCCCAAAACTTGAACATCCATCGCTTTATTTAGATATAGGAGATCATGTCGATTTATCGTTACCCGTCACAGAAGGAACGATGGGAAAACGAAATGTCCAGTTATTGAATGAAGCGAATTGTGATGTTGCGACAATTGGTAATAATGAAGGTATGACGATATCGCATGATGTGTTGAATACGTTATATGATGAGGCGGACTTCACTGTAACGTGTGCAAATGTATTTGATGAATCAGGTCAACTGCCGAACAATTTTGTAGAATCACATATAAAAGAAGTCGCTGGCGTTCGATTTCTCTTTGTAGGTGTCACAGCAGCATTTACGCCTTTTTACCGTGCGCTAGACTGGCTCGTGACAGATCCGCTTGCAGCCATACAACATGTGGTGCGTCAGCAAAAAGGGCAATATGATGTCCTTATCGTAATGAGTCATGCTGGTATCTTTTTTGATGAAGAATTATGCAAGTTGCTACCAGAAGCGGATGTGATACTTGGCTCACATACTCACCATCATTTCTTGGAAGGAAAGGTTTCTAACGGTGTGCTTATGGCAGCAGCAGGTAAATATGGCCACTATCTTGGAGAAGTGACCTTAGAAATTGAAGCACAACAAGTCGTGAGTAAACGAGCAACACTGCATGCACTGGACACATTGCCAGTAGTAACGACAGACTTTGAACAAGAAGGACGTACGCTACTCAATTCGCCTGTTGTCACAAAACCGATGACATTACAACGAGAAACGAACTTTATTACCGAAGCAACATATCGATTGGCCCAAAGTGTACATGATTATATCGGTGCAGATTGTACGATTATTAATGCTGGCCTGATGGTTAAAGGCTATGAACATAAAAAATTGACGGAATACGATATTCATCAAATGTTGCCCCATCCCATCAATACGGTAAGGGCAAGGGTGTCGGGTCGTGTGCTCAAAGACATCTTGATGACAGCACGGGAACAAGCATATATGTATGAGCATGCCCAAGGATTAGGTTTTCGTGGCGATATATATGGTGGATACATTCTTTACAATGCAGGTTATATCGACTCGAGTAATCGTTACTTCGTTAATGGAATAGAGATTCAAGATGATGAGACGTACTTGCTCGGAACAGTAGATATGTATACGTTTGGTCGTTATTTCCCGATGTTAAAAGGGCAGTCAATGGATTATATCATGCCGGCATTTTTACGAGATATTTTTAAAGCGTATTTACAAGGAGTTTAAAACATAAAACAAGTCCATTTTAATTTTGAATAAAGTCCGTTATAATAAATGAAGAGTTAAATTTCACAGGAGGGTATCCGCTGCTATGGCTACGAAAAACGAAGAAATTTTACGCAAACCAGATTGGTTGAAAATAAAGTTAAACACGAACGAGAACTATACAGGTCTTAAGAAGATGATGCGAGAGAAGAACTTGCATACTGTATGTGAAGAAGCGAAGTGTCCAAACATTCACGAATGTTGGGGTGCACGTCGTACAGCTACATTCATGATTCTAGGAGATGTTTGTACACGTGCTTGTCGTTTCTGTGCGGTTAAAACAGGTTTACCGAACGAACTGGACTTAGGTGAGCCAGAACGTGTTGCAGAATCTGTCGAATTGATGAACTTGAAACACGTTGTTATCACAGCTGTTGCACGTGATGATTTAAAAGATGCAGGTTCTAACGTATATGCAGAAACGGTTCGTAAAGTCCGTGAACGCAACCCTTATACAACGATTGAAATCTTACCTTCAGATATGGGTGGAGATTATGAAGCGTTGAAAACATTAATGGCTGCACGTCCAGATATTTTAAATCATAATATCGAAACTGTGCGTCGCTTGTCACCAAGAGTTCGTGCACGTGCGACATACGATCGTACACTTGAATTTTTACGCCGTTCTAAAGAATTACAACCAGATATCCCAACGAAATCTAGTATTATGGTTGGATTAGGTGAAACAATCGAAGAACTTCATGAAACAATGGATGATTTACGAGCGAATGATGTGGATATTTTAACAATCGGTCAATATTTACAACCTTCACGTAAACACTTAAAAGTACAAAAATACTACACACCATTAGAATTTGGTAAGTTACGCAAAGTTGCAATGGAAAAAGGATTCAAACATTGCCAAGCAGGCCCACTTGTAAGAAGTTCATATCATGCAGATGAGCAAGTAAACGAAGCGGCTAAAGCAAAACAGCGTCTTGGTGATGAACAACTTAATTCGTAATAATTAGGTGAGGCAGATATGATCAAAGCAGGCAATCACTATTTTGAATTGATAGAGTCGTATCGAGATGCTTTTAACGAAGAAGATTTTGTATCACGTTATTCTGAAATTCTAGATAAATATGATTTTGTAGTTGGCGATTATGGTTATGACCAACTTCGCTTAAAGGGCTTTTATAGAGATACTTATAAAAAAGCAGATTTTAATAAACGTTTTTCTACCATTCAAGATTATATATTAGAGTACTGTAATTTTGGATGTGCGTATTTTGTTGTGAGACGTTTATCCAAACAAGAAGTTGATCAACAGTTATTGGGTGAAGACGTTGAAATTGATGAAGAAGATAAGTTGAAAAATGTCAAAATCCAGCCTACAATTCAAAGTTAATATATGATGAAACCCCATGATGTTGAAATGCATGCATTTCAACGTTCATGGGGTTTCTCTTGTTAACGAATGACATCGCGTAAATAGTCTGTGAGTTCTTCGCCTTCTGCTTCATTGACACCGAGGATGTAGGCAATATAGCCTTCTTCATCTAAGTCATCTGTGCCAATAATACCGAATTTATTCGTTTGTGTGTTCAACACTAACGTTTTTCCATAATGACGATTTGTTTGAAGCAAGATAAGGTCATAACGTGTCTCTTCGCCGATAAAGCCAACAAAACGGATTTGTGATGGTTCGACGTCATCATATAAAAACATATCTATCATATTAAGAACTCCTTTAAAAATCGTATATGCTCAGTATATCGAGAAATGAAGTGACACGCAAAATTGTGATATGATAGATAGGAATAGGGGTGACAAATATGTATTTTGTAGACAAAGAACAGTTATCAAAAAAACTCACATATTTAAAGCAGTTAACGGAAGATTATGAATCGATTAAGACCAATGCCTATGCCTTTGAGCGTGTGGCACAGATGTTGATAGAGTCATCAGTCGATATCGGCAACATGATCATCGATGCATTTATATTGCGAGATCCTGGTAACTACAAAGATGTTGTAGATATTTTGGAATTAGAAGGTGCGATTTCAAAAGAGACAAAAAAAGTACTGCATGAAACAATCGATGTACGTCGTCAATTCGTACACTTATATGATGAATTGGACAGTCAAACATTAGTCCCATTGTTTGATCGTGCCATTCCTTATTATCAACAATTTATCAAAGAAATCTTGCATTTTTTAGAAAATGAAAATGTACCTGTAACAGCATTTGGTAAAGGAGAACAAGCATAAATGAAAACTTACAAAGCCTATTTGATTGACTTAGACGGTACGTTATATAGAGGGAGTCAAGTCATTGAAGGTGCCGTTGAATTTATAAATGGATTGAATAAATATGAGATTCCACACTTATACGTGACAAATAATTCAACCAAGTCACCTGAAGATGTGGTTGAAAAGTTAGCTTCAATTGGTATTGAAGCACGTCCGGCAGAAGTCGTGACTTCAGCAATGGCAACAGCAGATTATATCAGCAGTGAAAAACCGAACGCATCTGTCTATATGATTGGTGATACAGGCCTAAGATCAGCATTGACTTCGGCTGGATTAGACTTAAAAGATGATATTGAAGTTGATTTCGTCGTTGTCGGCTTGGATGAAAATATTAATTATGAAAAGTTGACAAAAGCGACGTTGGCAGTTCAGCGTGGTGCGACGTTCATTTCGACGAACAAAGACCCATCAATTCCGAAAGAACAAGGCTTCTTACCAGGAAATGGTTCTTTAACGAGTGTTGTGACCGTTTCTTCAAAAAAAGAGCCAACATTTATAGGAAAACCTGAAACACCGATTATGCAAAAGGCTTTAGATTTATTGCAGTTAGACAAGTCGGAAGTGGCGATGATTGGTGACTTATATGATACGGATATCATGTCAGGTATCAATATCGGTATCGATACGATTCATGTGCAAACGGGTGTAACGTCTAAAGAAGAAGCACTATCAAAAGACATCCCGCCAACTGTTAGTATTGAAAACTTAACAGTACTGTTGAAAGAAATAGAAAAAGGACAGTGATCATATGGAGAAAATTTTAGTTACACGTCGAATTCCAGAAAAGTTTAAACAGCGTCTAGAGTTAATGGGTGAAGTTGAGATGTGGGATCACCATTTGACACCGATGCCACGTGAAAAGTTTTTAGAAGCGGTGGCAGATAAGACAATTTTACTTGTGACGTTAAGTGAGAAGATTGATCGTACATTACTTGAACAAGCACCGCATGTTAAAATCATTGCCAATATGGCAGTAGGATACGACAATATTGATCTTGTTGAAGCGGAACAACATGATGTCATCATTTCGAATACACCGCATGTTTTAAGTGAAACAACTGCAGAACTTGGTTTTACATTGATGATGGCAGCATCAAGACGTTTGTCTGAAGCGATTGATTACGTTCAAGATGGCAAGTGGGAGAGTTGGGGACCTTACCTGCTTGCAGGTAAAGACATCTATCGTTCCAAAGTGGGTATTTACGGTATGGGTGAGATTGGCAGAGCTTTCGCACGTCGTTTAAAAGGATTTAATGCAGATATCTTATATCATAATCGTTCACGCAATACGAAGGCAGAACATGAGCTGGGCGCATTTTACACATCATTTGAGACGCTCGTTCGTGAAAGTGATTTTATTGTTTGTACAGCACCGTCAACACCAGAGACACGCAATAAATTTAACAAAGATGTATTCAAAATGATGCGGAACGATGCGATTTTTGTGAATATCGGTCGTGGAGATATTGTTGTCGAAGAAGATCTAGTTGAAGCACTTCAAACAGGCGAAATTGCTGGTTGTGCATTGGATGTTGTACGCGATGAACCGATTCGTATGGATCATCCATTACTAACATTGCCGAATGCGATTGTGACGCCACATATCGGTAGTGCAACAGTATTGACACGTGATCAGATGATACAAACATGTGTGTTGAATATTGAAGATGTCGTGCAAGGCAAAAATGCACGTAATCAAGTGTTTGCGTAATAGTATATCAAAATAAACAGGAATGATGATCAAGTGTCATTCCTGTTTTATATGTGAATACTAATTTGGCGTATCAGTTACTCCAAATCGCTCTGACATGTAGCGCTTGAGTGGCTTCAATTGAATATAACCATCAGCGACATATTCATCATTCATCGTTACAAGTGGGTAAAAGAGTTCGTCGTTTTTAATTTGTTCTATAAACTGTTCATCATGATCTGTTAAGTTTTCTGTGTCACTTTCAATATCGATATAGGTGAATTTAAAGTCGAGTTCTGGGTATTTTTTTGGTAAGAGCGTTTGTAACCAATCATAAGTATTGCGTGCACTCGGTGCATTCACACAACTGGCACATACCGTTTCCGCCCCATATATCACTACGCTCACTTTTGTCATTTGATAATCCCCCTAGTTAATACAATAGATTTTCCATACTATTTCTATTATAATAAGAAAAAGGAAGAATATGAACCATTTAACTTGAAAGGAGGCATTGTATATGCCAACTGAAGATACAACAATGTATGATCAAGTCGCAGAGGTTATCGAAAAGTTACGTCCATTTTTACTTCGTGATGGTGGTGACTGTGCACTTGTTGATGTAGAAGATGGAATTGTAAAACTTCAATTGTTAGGTGCTTGTGGTACATGCCCAAGTAGTACGATTACTTTGAAAGCAGGTATTGAACGTGCACTTGTAGAAGAAGTACCTGGTGTGATTGAGGTCGAACAAGTATTTTAATAACATAGATAGAAAGCCTGTGGCGTTGTAGATGCCACAGGCTTTCACTCGTTTTAACCGTTATGATGTTTATAAAGCCATAGAACCCCTGATTTTAAAATAGATGCAAGACGTCCTGTTACGGTTGTATCCATTAGGTAAGCAAAGCCTTTCTTTTCTCCTAATGCACCTAAAAAGCCTTGAATTTTAATTTCTGGCATTTTTTCCGGCAGGGGCTTGCCTTGCCAAAGTGTCTTCAACACATCAGCGATTTGGTCTGCTTGCTCCTCTGCAAGTTGTGCACTTGGCGCAAACGGTAAGTTCGCACAATCCCCCACAACATAAACATTTGGATAGGTTGGAATTTGATGATATTGATTGACCATCACACGATTACTTCTACTCAAGTCAATAGGTAAATTACGTACGAGAGAAACGGGCTGAATACCAGCCGTCCATACAATCAAATCATGTTCGTTTTTCGTATCTTTGTTGTACAGTATACCCGGATCGACTTTTACAATATTTGAGTTTGGAACAACCGTCACATTGTGTTGATCAAACCATTTTTTTACGTAATTGCTTAGTTTTTCAGGAAATTGATTGAGAATACGATCCCCACGATCATACAAGAAGATATCCAAGTCATCACGGCTTTCACGAAGTGCACTTGCTAGTTCAATACCGCTCAGACCTGCGCCGACGATGCCTACTTGTGCGCCACTCGGCAGTTCAGAAATATCGTGATAAGTTTTTCGTGCATCAGCGAGTGTTTGAATACTATATGTATGTTCTTTGGCACCCGGCACGTTATGATATTTGTCTTCACAACCAAGTCCAATAACAAGATCATCATAATCGACACGTGTTTGACCGACTGAGATGATTTGATTGTCCAAATCAATATTTGTGATTTCTCCATAAACGGTGTTAATACGCTCATCTTTTGGAAAGTTTACACGGACTTCTTTATCAGATTTTGATCCGGCAGCCAAAGCATAAAATTCTGTTTTCAAACCATGATATGGCATGCGATCAATCAGTGTCACACGATAATCATCCGGTAAAGCATCCGGCAATATCTTTGACAATATGCGCATATTCCCGTATCCGCCACCTAATAAAACTAAACTTTTCATTTTGTACTCCCCTTTACCCATGAAGATTTAAAATGTGAGATGGTATCTTATCAATGCCCCTTAAAAAATAGCCAAGTCACATACAATAACTTAAAAGTTTGATAATTGTTCATATTTAATTATAGACTTTTTTTTAAAACCTTACAATCATCGCCTATAAGACAAATAGATTTGTTTTCAACAGTACAGGCATTCTCTGTCATATGAGCCATTACATAGCGAATCACTCTCATTTTTGCTATAATGACATCATTAAATTGAATGAAGAAGGTGTAGGATGAATCCAATTGTCGAGTTCTGTATTTCTAATTTGGCAAGAGGTTCCCAAGTCGTTTTTGATACATTAGATAAGGATCCTAATGTGGATGTATTAGACTATGGGTGTTTACAGAATTGTGGTATTTGTAGTTCGGGACTTTATGCACTTGTGAATGGGGACATTGTTGAAGGTGAAACACCTGATGAATTATTAAAAAATATTTATAAGCATATAGAAGAAACTTGGTTATTTTAAGGAGGAAATAAGATGTCGACAGTAACACTAACAGAAGCAGCAGCTTACGAAGTGAAAGATATGTTAAAACAAAATGATATGCCTGATGGTTATTTGAAAGTCAAAGTAAATGGTGGCGGATGTACAGGTTTAACTTATGGTATGACAGCTGAAGCTGAGCCGGGTGAACAAGATGAAGTATTAGAATTCCACGGATTGAAAGTGCTAGTAGATCCTGAAGATGCACCTATTTTAAATGGAACTACAATTGACTTCAAACAATCATTAATGGGTGGCGGTTTCCAAATTGATAATCCAAACGCCATTGCATCATGTGGTTGTGGTAGTTCATTCCGCACTGACAAAGTAGCAGGTACACCAGAAGAGTGTTAATTGATTAAACATTATTGACATTTCATACCCATACTTAAGAAATAATCGCATGGATATCATCAGATGCGGTTATTTTTTTACAACAAAGTTAAAGCGCTTACATTACTTCTCGTTATCTGTAATGATCTGATAAAGTATTCATTAATAAATAGGAAAGAAATGGCATGAACGCTTGAATTCAGTTCTAAAAAACTATAAACTAATAGATGACTAACTTTAAGAAATTGTGTACTGTTTAAGCATAGTGGGTATACAGTATCAAATGTATTAATAAAATAATGAAGGAATAGGTGAATGAGAATGGCAGAACGTAAAAAAGTACTTGTTTTAGGTGCTGGTTATGCAGGATTACAAACTGTGACGAAACTTCAAAAGCAACTTTCAGAAGAAGATGCACAAATTACGTTAATTAACAAAAATGATTATCACTACGAATCAACATGGTTACACGAAGCGTCAGCAGGTACAATCAACTACGAAGATTTATTATATCCAATTGAAAGTGTACTTAAGAGCCATGTGGAATTTGTGACTGCAGAAGTGACAAAAATTGATCGCAATGCGAAAAAAGTAGAAACAACAAGAGGTATTTTTGACTTTGATATCTTAGTTGTTGCATTAGGTTTCGAATCAGAAACATTTGGCATTAAAGGTATGAAAGAACATGCTTTCCAAATTGAGAACGTTCATACAGCACGTCAAATTTCACGTCATATTGAAGACAAGTTTGCGAACTATGCTGCATCAAAAACAAAAGACAGCAAAGACTTAGCAATCTTAGTTGGTGGTGCTGGTTTTACAGGTGTTGAATTCTTAGGTGAATTAACAGACCGTATTCCAGAATTAGCAAATAAATATGGCGTTGATCAAAGCAAAGTGAAAATCACTTGCGTTGAAGCCGCTCCAAAAATGTTACCAATGTTCTCAGATGAGTTAGTAAGCCATGCAGTAAGCTACTTAGAAGAACGTGGCGTAGAGTTCAAAGTAGGGACACCAATCGTTGCTGCAAACGAAAAAGGATTCGTTGTAAAAGTAGACGACAAAGAACAACAACTTGAAGCTAACACAGTTGTTTGGGCTGCGGGTGTTCGCGGTAGCAACTTAATGGAAAAATCATTCGAAGGTGTTAAACGTGGTCGTATCGTTACGAAACAAGACTTAACAATCGAAGGATACGATGATATTTTCGTTATCGGTGATGTTTCAGCGTTTATTCCAGAAGGTGGAGAACGTCCATTACCAACAACAGCACAAATCGCAATGCAACAAGGTGAGAAAACAGCGACAAATATTGCACATATCTTAAAAGGCGAATCAACTGAAAACTTCAAGTATGTTGATCGTGGTACGGTATGTTCTTTAGGTCGTCATGACGGTGTCGGTATTGTATACGGTCGTGAAATCACTGGTAAAAAAGCAGCATTCATGAAACGCGTGATCGATACACGTGCAATCTTCAAAATCGGTGGATTAGGTTTAGCTTACAAAAAAGGTAAATTCTAAACAGTATCTATAAGAGAAATCGGGCAATGCTTCGTGCATATGCTCGATTTTTTTAATTGTTACGAGAGTAGACGTTTCTGCTGAATACCTGTGATGTTTACTAAAAACACACTAATAGAGTAAAGAATGTAATCTTTGATACAATAGAGTTAATGAAAAAATAAGGGGGCTACATCAATGTCAATGAACAAAGAAAAAGAACAAATTCATGTCATAGGCGTTCCGGATCAATTCAATCAGTATGTGACGGGTGCAATTCCAAATGATGCACTATTTGAAGCATTACAAATATTAAAGAAGCAAAAGTTCATCAAAAGTCATATTGGAACAGTGTCATCAGTGCCTGTAACAGTAGGTGATGTCCATTACAAGTTTATAACAGTTGGGCTCGGCAATATTAGCCAACAAAAACAACGGGATTATTTAAAAATTTGGGGTCGCTTATTTCAGTATTTACAAGCAGAACATATTACAGAAATTCAATTATATGAACAGACATTTTTGTCAAAAGCAGTTGATCTACATACAGTATTTCAAACGATGGGCTTACAGTATGAACAAGCAACATATGAATTTGATAGTTATCGATCAGATAAAGTCGCACCATTTGAACTCCAAATCCAATGGCGCGCTGATCACGCGCATATTCAGACAGCATTTATTGAAGGTCAAAAAATTGGAGAAGGCATTAATTATGCGAGAACTTTAGGAAATATCCCACCAAATATTTTGACGCCCAACTACTTGGCTACGCTTGTTCAAGAACGTTTCAAAGATACAACAGTGGGTGTTACGGTAAAAGATGAGCATGCCATTCAACAAGAAGGATTCGGTTTAATTCATGCAGTGGGCAAAGGATCTATCAATCCACCACGCGTGATTACACTGAAATATGAAGGTGATCCGGAACATGCTGATGATGTGATTGCATTAGTCGGTAAGGGGATTACATATGATTCAGGTGGTTATTCGATTAAGTCGAAAACGGGTATGCCGACGATGAAGTTTGATATGTGTGGTGCAGCAAACGTTATTGGCATGGTAGATGCAGTTGCTCAGTTAGGATTGAAAGTGAATATTGTTGCAGTAATTGCTGCAGCAGAAAATATGATTGCCAACAATGCAATGAAACCAGATGATGTTTTTACAGCGTTGAGTGGAGAAACAGTTGAAGTACCGAATACAGATGCGGAAGGTCGTCTCGTACTAGGGGATGCATCGTTTTATGCCAATCAATTTGCGCCAAAACTAATCATTGATTTTGCGACATTGACAGGTGCAGCGGTAGTTGCGTTAGGTGAAGATAAAGCAGCTATATTCAATAAAAATGCTGATAGAGACGTACTTCAAGCGATATTAGAGACAGCTCATCGTGTTGATGAAGCGGTATACGAATTGCCGATTACAGAGACGGAACGTCGTAACATTAAAGCATCGGATGTTGCTGATTTGACGAATCATGTGAATGCGCATGGTAAAGCATTGTTTGCCGCAGCGTTTGTGACACATTTTAGTGGAGAAACACCACATCTACATGTGGATATTGCGGGTCCGGCGACAACAATGAAAAAAACTTATAAGGGGCCAAAAGGACCGACAGGCTATATGATACCAACGATTGTGAATTGGTTAATATCAGAATATAATGCGTAAATGGATGAAATAGGCTAAAAGGACGAGTGAAATCTTTGGAAAATAAAGATGACGGCTCGTTCTTTTTCATATAGAATATGTTTTTGTACAATTTTGAAAAGACATATTGACTTAGGATATGACAATTGTTATATTGTATAGACAATACTTTAATTTGGTAGCGAACTAAAGGGGTGGGTGGAATGAATGCTGTATTAATCGCAGTATTATTAATGATTGTTTTATGTTTATGTCGACTCAATGTCGTCATCAGTTTATTTATTAGTGCACTTGTAGGTGGCTTAGTATCAGGGCTATCGTTAGCAAATACAATTTCAGTGTTTACAGCAAATATTGTAGACGGAGCAGAAGTCGCACTTAGTTATGCTTTATTAGGTGGCTTTGCGGCACTGATTTCATATAGTGGTATTACAGACTATCTCGTACAAAAGGTCATTCGTGCGATTCGTGCAGAAGATACGAAAGTTTCTCGTATTAAAGTTAAAAGTGTGATTATTATCAGTTTACTTGCATTAAGTGTGATGAGCCAAAACCTCATCCCTGTGCATATTGCATTTATTCCGATTGTTATCCCACCGTTACTTAGCTTATTTAATGAATTGAAAATGGATCGTCGTTTGATTGCCATCATTATTGGCTTCGGTCTGTGTTTTCCATATGTATTACTTCCGTTTGGATTTGGACACATCTTCCATGAAATCATTCAAAAAGGATTTGAAAAAGCGAATCACTCAATTGAGTTTTCAATGATTTGGAAAGCAATGTTGATTCCAGCTAGTGGTTATATTATCGGTTTAGTTCTAGCTATGTTCTACTATCGTAAGCCACGAGAATACAAAATGATTCAAATGAATGAAGATGAAAATACAACAGAATTAAAACCTTACGTTCTTGTTGTGACAGTTATCGCCATTTTGGCAACATTCATTGTGCAAACAACAACCGACTCAATGATATTCGGGGCGTTAGCGGGTGTGCTCGTCTTCTTCCTATCAGGTGCATATGGATGGAAAAACTTAGATGATCAATTTGTTGATGGAATTAAAATTATGGCCTATATTGGTGTCGTCATCTTAACGGCAAATGGCTTTGCAGGCGTGATGAATGAAACAGGTGATGTACAAAAGCTTGTTGAAGGACTTACAACTATTGCCGGCGACAATAAATTTATTAGTATCGTTTTAATGTATGTAATAGGGTTGATTGTGACGTTAGGTATCGGTTCATCTTTCGCAACAATCCCAATTATTTCAGCTTTATTTATTCCGTTCGGTGAATCAATTGGTTTAAGCACGATGGCTTTAATCGCTTTAATCGGAACAGCTAGTGCATTGGGTGACTCTGGATCACCAGCCAGTGATTCAACACTAGGGCCGACAGCAGGATTAAATATAGACGGTCAACATGATCACATTCGAGATACGTGTGTCCCTAACTTCGTATTTTATAATATCCCACTGATCGTGATGGGAACAATCGCAGCACTTGTATTATAATACAAGTGAAGGTAGGGATGAGAGATGACTAACTTATTAGAGTTATTAGAAATGGAAGTACTCGAACAGCGAGAGGGTTACATCAAGATGTCAATGCCAGTCAAAGATCAAGTGAAACAGCCATACGGTTATTTACATGGTGGAGCAACGATGGCATTAGGTGAGACGGCGTGTTCGATTGGTTCAGCGAATCTTGTCGATACGACGAAAGAAGTTCCTGTTGGATTAGAAATGAATACGAACCATATCAAGTCAGCAACAGATGGTTTTCTTTATGCAGAAGCCAATCTTTTACATCAAGGACAAACAACACATGTATGGGATATTCGTATGATGGATGATCAGAAACGTTTAATCAGTGTGATGCGCGGGACGATTTTGATTAAGAAACTCAATAAATAGAACACACAAAAAATGGAATAGCGATAAGCTGTTCCTTTTTCTTTTGATCAGGTAGATTTGTTTATTATATATTAGGCTAAAAAATAACAAGTGAGCTATTCGATAGTTGCAACTTACAACACGAGAAAAGAATTTGTCATAACAATTATTAATTATGTATATCAATTTAATAAAGAAAAATAATATATCATCAATTAAAACGGTAAAATTTTTTAGTTTTCGATAGGATAAAATGCTGTATTATGTGAATAAAGCAAGAAACATAAGATAGCAAAAAAACGTACAACCTCGTAGGCTGTACGTTTTTTTATAGTTTCATTCCTTTAAGGTCTTCTTTGACCTCATCCAATTTTAATCGTTTGGAAGCAGGTGTTTTAAGATTATAAGCAGCTTTCAGTACCATGTGGCTGGCGATAGGCCCCGTAATGAATACGAACACAATTCCAATCAACAGATGGAAGTTCACATAGCTTTCTTTACCGATAAAGTAAATAAATGTACCAGTGAGCAACAACATTGTACCAAGTGTTGCTGCTTTTCCTGCTGCGTGTGCACGAGAATAGACATCGTCTAAACGCAACATACCAATTGCGGCAAGTGCACTGAACAATGCACCAGTCATAACAAGGATAAGGCCAATACTAATCACGATTGTTTCTGTCATGTTCGATCACCTCTCCTTTATCCATGAATTTCGCAAAGACTGCTGTTCCTAAAAAGGCAAGGATCCCAATCAATAAGATCGCAACGATCATATATCGTGTCCCTAAAATAATTGAGAACAGACCGATGACGGCCATTAATTGGATACCGATAGCATCTAGTGCGACAACACGATCAGGCAACGAAGGCCCGATGATGACACGTACAAGGATGGCTAAGATAGAGAGTACGACAATGACAAGTGCAATAATTATAAAAATATCATAGTTCATCATATTCACCGACCTCTCTCACTGCTTTTTCAAGGGATCCTTTAATTGCAGCGACTTCTTCTTCCTTCGTCGAAAAATCTAAACAATGAATGTACAGACGTTTCATATCATCGTTGACACCAATAACAACAGTTCCTGGAGTCAAAGTGATCAAGTTAGAAAGTAATGCGACTTCCCATTTATGTTTCAAGTCTGTTTCATAGACAAAAAATGCTGATTCGTTTTTGATTTGAGGTTGAAGAATAATACGCAATACGCCAATATTCGCCTTAATGAGTTCTGAGATAAAAACGAAGACGAGCTTGATTACGTTGTAAAGTGTGATGACGTAAAAGCGACCTGGTAGTAGTTTCCGCATGAGAAAGACAAGCCCCATTGCGAATAAGTAACCAAGTACGAATGAGTTCATCGTGTAGCTACCTGATAGAAATAACCAAAAGATAGCAAGTGCTAAGTTGACAACGATTTGTACTGCCATATTATTTCACCTCCAATACGCTATTGATGTACGTTTCTGGTTGATAGAATGACTTCGCTGCTTCAGCAACAATCGGATAAAGTTCGCCTGCAAATAATCCGAATGCAACTGTAATCACAACTGCTAGGATTGATACAGCAAGTAACCCTCTGTGATGCAGGTGAGGGTTATAAATATAACCGTAACTCTTACCGAAAAAGCCTTTTAAGAAGATATTAATCACTGAGTATAGAACAACAAGGCTCGATAACAACACGATAATACCACTGACATAAAAGCCTTGTTCAAACGTCGCTTGGACGATGTATAGCTTGCCATAGAAACCACTGAATGGTGGAATACCGGCTAAACTTAATGCAGCAATAAAGAACGTCCACCCGAGTACTGGATAGTGGTGGATTAACCCACCAAAGTCACGTAAATCGGTTGTTTTAGTAATCTTATACATAATCCCAATTAAGAAGAACAGTGCAGCTTTTACAAGCATGTCATGAAGCGTGTAGTAGATGGCCCCTACGATACCTGCTTCATTCATCATTGCCACACCGACAAGAATGACACCCACCGCAATCATGATGTTGTATAAAATGATGCGTTTTGTGTCTCTAAAACCAACGGCTCCTACACAGCCAAAAATAATTGTTAATAAGGCGAGTGCAAGAATCGTGTAGTGAGAGAATGTCAATGTGTCATGGAAGAACAAGCTCATTGTACGTGCGATTGCATAGACACCAACTTTTGTAAGTAATGCCCCGAAGAATGCGATAATCGCAAACGGTGGTGCATAATACGCCCCTGGCAACCAAACGTACATTGGGAATGCACCGGCTTTTGTTGCAAAAACAAAAATAAATAAAATAAAGACGATGCTTACAAGTCCAGGATGTGATTGATAGACTTCGTTCAATTTGACACTAATATCTGCCATATTTAACGTTCCAACGACTGAATATAAAATACCAACAGCCATGACGAAAAATGCAGATGAAACAACGTTAACGAGTAAGTATTTGACACTTTCTTGAAGCTGAATCTTCGTTCCGCCAATCACCATCAATCCATATGAAGCCATTAAGAAGACTTCGAAAAAGACGAACAAGTTAAAGATGTCGCCTGTAATAAAAGCACCATTAATACCTGTCAACATGAACATAACCGTAAAGTAATAGTAATACGTTTCACGGTGTAGTCCGATAGATTGATATGAGAATAAAATGATTAATAGTGTAATAATCACACTGGTTGTTACAAGTAAAGCACTGAACAGGTCGAGTACAAACACAATACTGTATGGTGCTTTCCATGAACCGAGTTCCAATACAATCGGGTGTCCAGCATGCCATACATTGTATAAATTCAACAAAGCAAAACCTAATGTTACAAGTGTACCTGTTAATGCAACATATCGCTTAATGTAAGGTCGTAATCCGATAAAAATTAATAATATTGCTGTAATAACTGGCACGGCGAGTACCATGACAAGTAAGTTCTCATTCATCATCATCTTGTGGTACCCCCTTCATACGTTCTACGTTATCTGTGCCAAGTTCTTTATAACTTCTAAAGGCTAATACTAAGAAGAATGCAGTGACAGCAAATGAAATAACGATTGCTGTTAAAATCAAAGCTTGTGGGATAGGATCGACATAATTACTTACGCCTTTTTCATAAATAGGGACGCGACCTGTCTTCAATCCACCCATAGTTAGAATAAATAAGTTTGCGGCATGAGATAGCAAAGCGGTTCCAATAATAATTCTGATGAGACTTTTAGACAGAATGAGGTAAACACTAATAGAAGTTAAGAAGCCACAAACAAAGATCAATACTATTTCCATTACTCATTCTCTCCAATCGTTAGAATTATTGTCATGACAGTTCCCACAACTGCGAATAACACCCCTGTATCAAATATAACGGCTGTGTGCAGGTGCATCGGTGCTAATAGGGGAAGGGGAATGTCAACAGACGTATGTGTAAAGAAGTTTTTACCGTATGTCCAACTTAACATTGGTGCAATAACACAAAACGTCAAACCGAGTGCGATTAACTTTTTAAAATCCCAAGGGAAAACTTTACGTAGCGTCTTCACATCGAAAGCCACAGCTATGATGACGAGTGAACTCGAGACGAGAAGGCCACCGATAAAGCCACCACCAGGAGTATAATGACCGGCTAAGAAAAGTGAGAAACCGAACATCATGATTAAGAAAAAGATAATCAGCGCTGAATATTGAGATATCAAATCATTTTTTTGCCTGTTCAATTTTCTCCACCCTTTCATAACCATTTTTGTGTTTCGCACGTAATTTAATCAACGTGTAAATACCCATTCCTGCGATACCGAGCACTGAAGACTCAAATAGTGTATCCATACCACGGAAGTCAACGAGTATAACGTTAACCATATTTTTACCTTCTGCTAGGTCATATACGTGTTCTTTGTAGAAATGACTGATTGATTCGAAGTGACGGTTGCCGTATGCAATCAATCCTAAAATTGTTACAACAGTTCCGACACCAATTGAAATTAAAACATTCCCCACTTTATATGATGTCGTTTCGTTATAACGACTCATATTTGGTAAGTGGTAGAAACATAATAAGAACAATGCAGTTGAGATTGTTTCAACGACGAATTGTGTCAATGCCAAGTCAGGTGCATTGAAGAAGATGAAGAAGATTGCCATTGAGTAGCCAACCGCACTTAACATGATGATACTGAACAAACGAGAGCGCGCAAACATAATCATGGTTGCTGCAACAATAATCGTAATCACTGAAATCATTTCATAGAGACGTACCGGTGAGACTTTCACAAAATCGAGTGAGAACGGTACAAAGATGAGTGTCACAAATGTAATAGCAATCATCGTAAAGAAAATAATGACAAGATTATTACGGATAAAGCCCGTCATATACGTGCGTGTGATTTGTGTTGCATAGTATGGTGTATAACGACCTGTTTGATCATACCAATGATTTAAAGTAATCGATGTTGGTAATTTGCGTAATACAGGCACCCATTTGTTGAATGTCAGTAATAGAACCGCACCGACGATATAGATAAGTAATGTAGCAAAAAATGCTGGTGTAAAACCGTGCCACATATGAAATTCTGCATGTACTGTATCGACATTTGCAATAGCTTTCGCTGCCGGTTCTACAAATGGTGCAGATACTAGACTAGGGAATAAACCAATTGCGATAACTAAAGTAGCTAAGATAGTTGGTGATACATTCATTAAAATCGATGCTTCATGTGCTTTATGTGGTAACTTGTCAGGCGTATATTCTCCAAGGAAGATTTCAGAGATAAACTTAAATGAATAGACGAACGTAAACATACTCCCCACAATCGCAACGATTGGTAACAATAAACCAACTGAACTTAGATTAAAAATACCTGATTCAGTAACAGTAATCATTGATTCTAAAAATTGTTCTTTTGATAAGAAACCATTAAATGGTGGAACACCTGCCATACTGAGTGATGTGATAATTGATAATGTAAATGAAATAGGCATTACTGTCATAAGACCGCCTAATTTTTTAATATCACGTGTTCCTGTCGCATGGTCAACCGCACCAGTAATCATGAATAATGCCCCTTTGAAAGTGGCATGGTTAATTAAATGGAATACTGCTGCACTAAAAGCTGCGACATAAAGTTGACTATCTGCACCCTCAAAGTGATAACTTACAGCCCCTATACCGAGCATAGACATGATCATACCGAGTTGTGAAACGGTTGAAAATGCGAGAATGCCTTTTAAGTCTTGTTGTTTTGTCGCATTGAGCGAGCCCCAGAAAAGTGTTACGAGACCAAATGCTGTAACTGTCCAAATCCATCCTTGTGATACTGCAAAAATAGGTGTTAAGCGTGCAATTAAATAGATACCCGCTTTAACCATCGTTGCTGAGTGAAGGTAAGCACTGACTGGTGTTGGTGCTTCCATTGCATCAGGTAACCAAATGTAAAATGGAAACTGTGCAGATTTTGTCATCGCACCAAGGATAATAAATACCATTGCGAGTACGAAGAAAGGCGATGATTGAATGTCAGAAACTTGTGTGATGATTTCACGAATACGCCAAGTTCCTGATGCTTGATGCAATAGGATAAACCCACCGAGTAATGATAATCCACCGAAAACAGTAATCATCATTGATTTCATTGCACCGTACAATGACTTTTCTTTGTGGCGCCAGAATGAGATGAGCAAGAAACTAGAAAATGATGTCAACTCCCAGAAAAAGTATAAAACTAAGAGGTTATCTGAAAGAACGACACCTAGCATCGCACTCATAAAAATCAAAAGGTAACAATAGAAGTTACCAAGTTGCTCTTTTTCGCTAAGATAGCTGATAGAGTAGAGCACGACGAGACTACCAATACCAGTTATTAACAAACTGAATAAAAGGCCGAGCCCATCTACATAAATGTCAAAGTTCATACCGATTTGTGGCATCCATGCAGCGGACTGTTCTGTATATTGTCCGGACATAGTAGGTTTGATATACGATAAAAAGTATATAAACAACACAAAAGGAATCGGTAACACAAACCATCCCAAATGGATCCGCTTATAGAAGCGATACAAGACAGGGATGAGTAGTGCAGATATCAGCGGTAACAGCACCGCAATATGTAACCAACTCATAAATTGTCCTCCTTAAAAAATAATACGATATGCTTATTATACATGATTATGAATAGTGTGAAAAACATGACAGGTCGCATATACTTGCATGTTTCCGTTGCTTTTAAATAAGAAGAAAGACAGAAAATATTATTTAAAATCAACTTTGTATTGTCGTGTATAATCAACTTTTAAATTATTCAGACATTGTAACGCCGCACGTGAATAAGCTGTATTAGATTCTTGTAGATCACTTTCTAACTTTGTCAATGCTTGTTGAAGTGAAACAGTATAGTCTTGTACTTCTCCTTCAAACGGCTTTAATTTACTTTGTGTTGTGAAACGTTTCTCATATAGGCTTAATGCCTTGCGCTCATGGAAGAATACGCCTTCTACTTCATTTGGGCTGTGTAAATCCCCTTGTTTAGGATGTTTGATGACTTGAACGACCTTGACTAATACTTGGTCATTTGTATCATCGACTACCTCCACAGCATAAACACCAGATTTATGTGCAAAACGATAAAGCATGTTAATTCCATCCTTTCTTAAATATGTTAAAATATAGAGTATATTTAATTTTATCATGAATGGAGCATTAAAATGACAAACTATCCACAATTAACGAAAGAAATACAAGATAACGAAGTTAAAGTAGTTATGCATACAAATAAAGGGGATATGACTTTAAAGCTATTCCCAGATATCGCACCAAAAACGGTAAAAAACTTCGTTGAGCTTTCTAAAAAAGGCTACTACGATGGTATTACATTCCACCGTGTTATCAATGATTTTATGATTCAAGGTGGCGACCCAACTGCAACAGGTATGGGCGGTGAAAGCATCTATGGTGGACCATTTGAAGATGAATTTTCAATGCAAGCTTTTAACATCTATGGTGCATTATCAATGGCGAACGCTGGTCCTGGTACGAATGGATCACAATTCTTTATCGTACAAATGAAAGATATTCCAGCACAAATGGCAGATCAATTAGAAGATGGTGGTTGGCCTAAAGAGATTGCTGAAGTATATCGTGAAAAAGGTGGTACACCTTGGTTAGATCAAAAACACACAGTTTTTGGTCAACTGATTGAAGGGGAAGACACATTAGAAGATATCGCAAGCGTTAAAGTTGGGCCACAAGACAAACCAATGTATGACGTTGTGATTGAATCAATCGATATCGAAGAATAAGAATTGATAAGGAGTATGCATCATGTCAAACAATGAATTGAATATTCACTTATATCAACTATTGGCGGCTTGGAACCCGATGAATTTTGATGATCCGACAATGGGGGATGCAGAAGTTTATGAAATGATGGATGCCGTGCATCACTATGGTGAACCGACTGAAATTGCAGATGCTTTTCAGCAAATCTTTCAGTTTTCATTTGAAGTGACACTTCCAAAAGATGCATGCTTACAAAAAGAAGAGAAGCGGTGCAATTACAACAATCATGTGAAGTAATTTAAGATTAGCCTCAGACATAATCAAGTGTCTGGGGCTATATATTATAGTTCAGGGTCATATTTAATCGCAGTGATTGACTTTAATTTTTAACCAAACTATAATTACCTCGAAATTGAAATAATAGTAAGTTAGGTGAAAATGTGGATAGAGTAGCAGCATCATTAAAAGCCTTTGTAGGTATTAAACGCACTAATGATACACTGGACAGTATTGTCAAACAAGATGTGAAGAACTATGGTTTAAATGTGACTGAATTTGCAGTTATGGAACTTTTGTATCACAAAGGTGATCAACCGATTCAAAAAGTTAAAGAGCGTATACTCATTGCTAGCAGTAGTACGACATATGTGATTGATCAACTTGTTAAGAAAGGTTATGTCATTCGTCGACAAAATCCAAAAGATAAACGCATAACATATGCAGTTTTAACAGAAACAGGGTACGAGTTAATGAATCAAACTTTTCCACAACACGCGCAAACGATTGAAAAAGCTTTTTCTAATCTAAGTGATGAAGAATTGACCGTGTTGAGAACAGCTTTAAAAAAATTGAATACACATACTATTAAGTAGATGCGCATCAATTTTTGAGAAACTATCTCTCTTAATTGAGATAAAAACGAAGAAAAACAGTTTGTGTATAGCGGGACAACATCTTTTGCGTTTATTTCTTGTGAGAGCTTGTTAAATCAAATAATGGGGAGAGGTCATATGCTAACGGATAATGAAAGCTTTCGATTACTTTATCAATCAATTAAAGAATTATCAGATCGTATCAATGATGACCCTATGGAAACAAATTCAATTAGTTTATTACTGTTGGATTTTGACTTTGAACATGAAGTGTTTGATGCATTGTTCCTGGCATTTTTGAAATATGTAGACAAAGTGAAGATAGAAGAAGTGAAGCATGATGAACTCTTAAATATTATAGATGACACAATTCCTGAAGATAGAACATTAAATACATTTGTAAAAAATAAGATTATCATTGGTTTTGCGAATAATTATTTCCCGGAATTACAAGTTTTAGCAAGTAAAATCAAATCTGATATGCGATTTTCGATGGTGCAGGAGTTACAAGATAACTAAGGAAGCAATTTGGGAAAGTTGAAATGTCATATGATGTCGCTCATCGTTGGCATAAAATAAGCCTAGGTGCCGCTCATTGGCATCTAGGCTCTTTATGTACGTGTTTACTTAGATGAATCTTCAATTCGGTTCATAGATTGTTCCACCCAAGTTGGCAACCGTTCTGCTAAAGATTGAAACCCATATTTCTCAGTTTCTTTAATCTCATCCAATACTGAACGTTTCACTTTTTTACGTTCATAATTCTTAAAATAATCATTGTCTCTCAGTGATAGGTTTAACTTACCAGTCTCATCTATTGAAATAATCTTTGCTTTGACGATTTGACCGGGGGCTAAAATCTTCTTTAAATTATGGACATAATCATCCATGACCTCAGATATATGAATCAAGCCTTCAGTATTGTCAGGGGTTTCAACAAAAGCGCCGTAGGGTTGAATACCAGTCACACGCACCTTGATATGTTGACCGACACGATACTGTTTCTTCAACATGCATAACCCCTTATATGATTAAAATTTAACATATTTATAATAGCATATTTCTGAAAATTATCCTAATTATAGGACATATAATTTGAAATAAAAACTTAGTGCAATGGTGCATCATCCAAGCCTTTAAGATAGAGGGTTTAAATCCAAATAAATGATGTTCTGCCTAATTTGCTGAGCCGATTGTCAATAGATTTTCTGCAATCGCTGTGGGATCAAAATGAATAAAAAAAGTTTTAAGCAAAAAGGGTTATACAAACGTCTGTCTATAAAAGCTAAAGATCAATTTTTTATAAATCTCTCAATCCTAATCGAAAGTTACTTCGTTATAAATGATCAATGATATGCAGATAAAAAGTACGGAAAATGTTTTTTCAAAAATAAGGTCACTAATAGTTGAATTTTGTCTAAATTATGGCTATAATGCTTGTAAATGAAAGCGCTTTTATATGATGGTTATAATCATGGAAGCAAGGATTTTGATTGACATAAAACGATGGTTAAAATAATTTGTTAAGATTATTCTGTAAAGACTGAATATTCTTTTACAAACAAACATTAAATATGTCATGATAAGTGTATAGCTTTCTTAAAAACAAAGGAGGATTTTGAATGATTCCATATAAACATGAACCATTTACAGATTTCACAAAAGAGGAGAACCGTACTGCCTATTATCGTGCTCTTGAAAAAGTGGAAAGTGAGTTAGGCAAAACGTATCCACTTATTATTGGTGGGGAACGCGTATACACAGACGATACGACACGTGTGTATAACCCATCAAACAGAGAAGAAACAATTGGTTATGTTTCTAAAGCATCAAGAGAGCATGCTGAACAAGCATTAGAAGCGGCAAAAGAAGCGTTTAAAACATGGAGAAATGTTGATCCAAAGGTACGTGCGAATGTATTATTCCGTGCGGCTGCAATCACTAGAAAACGCAAGCATGAGTTTTCGGCATTATTATCTAAAGAAGGCGGTAAGCCTTGGAAAGAAGCAGATGCGGATACAGCAGAAGCAATCGACTTCATGGAATATTATGGTCGCCAAATGCTTGAATTGAAAGATGGCAAACAAGTAAATAGCCGTCCAGGTGAATACAACCAATTCGATTATCTTCCAGTAGGTGTGAGTGTTGTTATCTCACCATGGAACTTTGCATATGCGATTATGGCGGGTACAACGGTTGCTCCAGTTGTAACAGGTAACACAGTATTATTAAAACCATCATCAAACACACCAATTATTTCATATAAATTTATGGAAGTCTTAGAAGAAGCAGGTCTTCCAAAAGGTGTTGTAAACTGGATTCCTGGTTCATCTAGCGAAATTGGTGACTTCTTGATTGAAAACAAAGATGTCGGCTTGATTTCATTCACAGGATCTAAAAATGTCGGTAAAGAAATCATTCAAAAAGCAGCTGTTATTCAAGAAGGTCAAAATCACATCAAACGTGTCATTGCTGAAATGGGTGGTAAAGATGCGCTTGTAGTTGATAGTGAAGCAGATCTTCAAGTTGCGACAGATGCAATTGTATACTCAGCGTTTGGCTTCTCAGGACAAAAATGTTCTGCATGTTCACGTGTTATTGCACACCAAGATATTTATGACGAATTATTAGAACGTGTAAAAGCAGAAACTGAAAAAATCAAAGTAGGTAACGCTTCAGAACCAGATACTTATGTTGGGCCAGTTATTGATCAAAAATCTTTAGACAAAATCAAAAAGTATATTGAAATTGGTAAAGAAGAAGGTCGTCTTGTAACAGGTGGTAACACTGACGAAGAAAAAGGTAACTTTGTACACCCAACTATTTTTGCAGACTTAGATCCAAACTCTCGCATCATGCAAGAAGAAATCTTTGGACCTGTGGTTGGATTCACAAAAGTTAAAGATTTTGATGAAGCAATTCAAGTGGCTAACGATACAGAATATGGTTTAACAGGTGGCGTTATTTCTAACAACAGAATGAAGTTAGAGCAAGCACGTCGTGATTTCATGGTAGGTAACTTATACTTCAACCGTGGTTGTACAGGTGCTGTTGTTGGCTACCAACCATTTGGCGGATTCAAAATGTCAGGTACAGACTCAAAAGCAGGTGGACCAGACTACTTAGTACTTCATATGCAAGGTCGCACAGTTTCTGAACATTTATAAAAAAGGTCAACGGTCTAAGATGAAGTGATTGGCGTTTCGAATGCTGTTCAAAGATGTGACAGTGCGTTTCATGCGACAATAACGAATGTTTTAAACCGATGTTGATGATATGAAATGAGGGTATGTCTTTACAGAATATTTAAAACGAATGAAGACGTTTTTGAGCTGTGAATGATATACCCTACATTTATATAGATTTACAAGTAAAGGGGAGAAGACACGTGACAAACAAATCAGAGTCAATTATTGAGTTAACAAATCATTACGGTGCTCATAACTATTTACCATTGCCAATTGTCATTTCAGAAGCGGAAGGTGTATGGGTAAAAGATCCAGAAGGCAAAAAATATATGGATATGTTAGCTGCTTATTCTGCAGTAAACCAAGGGCATCGTCATCCGAAGATTGTACAAGCACTCAAAGATCAAGCTGACAAAGTAACACTTGTGTCTCGTGCATTTCATAGTGACAACTTAGGGGAATGGTATGAAAAGATTTGTAAACTTTCAGGTAAGGAAAAAGCACTTCCAATGAACACTGGCGCTGAAGCTGTTGAAACAGCCTTAAAGGCAGCACGTCGTTGGGCGTATGAAGTGAAAGGTATTAAGCCGAATGAAGCAGAAATCATTGCGATGGTGGGTAACTTCCATGGTCGTACGATGGCACCAGTCTCCATTTCATCGGAAAAAGAATATCAACGTGGTTACGGTCCATTGTTAGAAGGTTTCCAAAATGTACCATTCGGTGATATCGAAGCTTTAAAAGAAACAATTAATGAAAATACAGCAGCTGTTTTAATTGAACCAATTCAAGGTGAAGCAGGGATTAACATCCCACCAGAAGGGTATTTAAAACAAGTGCGTGAATTGTGTGATGAACATAATGTTCTATTTATTGCGGATGAGATTCAAGCTGGTTTAGGTCGTACAGGTAAGTTGTTTGCGACTGATTGGGATAATGTGAAGCCAGATGTGTATATCTTAGGTAAAGCACTTGGTGGCGGTGTCTTCCCGATTTCTGTTGTATTAGCAGATAAGGAAGTGCTTGATGTCTTCACGCCGGGATCTCACGGATCTACATTTGGCGGAAACCCACTTGCATGTGCGGCATCAATTGCAGCATTGGATGTCATTGTGGATGAAGACTTACCAGGACGTTCACAAGAGCTTGGTGAATATTTCAAAAATGCACTGCTTGAAATTGAGCATCCTTCAATCAAGGAAGTTCGCGGTCGTGGATTATTTATTGGCGTAGAGTTACATGAAAATGCACGTCCATATTGCGAACGCTTGAAAGAAGAAGGGATTTTATGTAAAGAAACGCATGACACAGTGATTCGTTTTGCACCACCATTAGTCATTACTAAAGAAGAGTTAGATTACGCGATTGAAAAAGTGAAAAAGGTCTTTTCACAATCTAAATAATCAACGAGAATCATTATAAATAAAAGACTTTAAAAAAGATTGGCATATGTTACAATACTCATGTAAGCGAAAACAAAAGTAGGAAAAAGAGGCGAGATGGATCATGTCTGAAAAAAATAATCTAGTGACGTCAACGCAAGGTATCATTAAGGAAGCGATGCACAAATTGGGCTTTGATGATGGAATGTATGAGTTAATCAAGGAACCATTAAGATTTTTAACAGTGCGTATTCCAGTAAGAATGGATGATGGAACTGTTAAAACTTTCACAGGGTATCGTGCACAACACAATGATGCTGTTGGACCAACTAAAGGTGGCGTTCGTTTCCACCCGGATGTAGATGAAGAAGAAGTAAAAGCATTGTCTATGTGGATGACGTTAAAATGTGGGATCGTTGACCTTCCATACGGTGGAGGTAAAGGGGGCATTATCTGTGACCCACGTCAAATGAGCATTCATGAAGTAGAACGCTTATCACGTGGTTACGTTCGTGCGATTTCACAAATTGTAGGACCAACGAAAGATATTCCAGCACCAGATGTTTTCACAAACTCTCAAATCATGGCTTGGATGATGGATGAATACAGCCAAATGGATGCATTTAACTCTCCAGGATTTATCACAGGTAAACCAATCGTGTTAGGTGGTTCACAAGGTCGTGACCGCTCAACAGCACTAGGTGTTGTTATTGCAATTGAAGAAGCTGCGAAACGCCGTGGTAAGACAATTAAAGATTCACGTATCGTGATTCAAGGATTTGGTAATGCGGGTAGTTTCTTAGCGAAGTTCTTAAATGATGCAGGTGCTAAGATTGTAGGTATCTCTGATGCTTACGGTGCGTTACATGATCCTGAAGGTTTGGATATCGACTACTTACTAGATCGTCGCGATAGTTTCGGTACAGTAACAAACTTATTCGAAGAAACAATCACAAACAAAGAATTGTTTGAATTGGATTGTGACATTTTAGTACCAGCAGCGATTGCGAACCAAATCACAGCAGATAACGCTGGGGATATTAAAGCAGACATCGTAGTAGAAGCAGCAAATGGACCAACAACGCCAGAAGCGACAAAAATCTTGACTGACCGTGGTATTTTATTAGTACCAGACGTACTTGCGAGTGCGGGTGGTGTAACAGTATCATACTTCGAGTGGGTTCAAAACAATACAGGTTATTACTGGTCTGAAGAGGAAGTAAATGAAAAGTTACGTGAAAAACTTGTAACAGCATTTGATACAATTTACAGCTTAGCAGAAAACCGTAAAATCGATATGCGACTTGCAGCATATATTGTAGGTATTAAACGTACAGCAGAAGCAGCAAGATATCGTGGTTGGGCATAAAATAATAAATTTTTAAAATAGAGACACCCAATGTGGTGTCTCTATTTTTTAAGATTCATTGATGATTTTGTTGTAAATATCAGGATAGTTTGTAAATAGACCTGTCACACCATAATCATTTAAGCGTTTCATCGATTCGACATCATTAACGGTATATGGATGAATATGAAAACCGTATCGACGTAATTGTTGTGTATTTTGTGCTGTTAAGTCTTTGTAGTCTGGTCCGACACCAATCGCATAATGCTTAATGTGTTCAAGGTCGTTATCATTGTATTGTTGCAATTCACCAACATCCATCAATTGAACAAGCGGTATGTTAGGATTTAAATGATGCAATTTCAATAAACTCTCTTGAGAAAATGATTGAATGATAACTTTACCTTTACTCAGGTGGTTTTTCTTATCTAATCCATGATCTTTAAGCGCTGACAACAGTTTTTCTTCCATTCCCGGATAGACATCAGGAGACTTCGTTTCGATATAATAGTTCGTTTGTGTACCATAGCGGGAAAAAATTTCATCTAACGTCGGTACTTTTTGACCAACATAATTTTGATTTTGAAGATTTGGATGTGCTGTATTAAACCATGAACCAGCATCTAGTTGTTTTAGTTCATTAAGCGTATATTCAGATACACGACCTGATCCATTAGTCGTACGGTCAACCGTTTCATCGTGCATCGCAACTAAGTGTCCGTCTTTTGTCACTTGAAGATCAATTTCTAAATAATCTGCACCCATTTCATGCAAACTTTTATCGTATGCCGAAAATGTATGTTCTGGTGCATAACCACTTGCGCCACGATGTCCAATATTGACATGTGACTTATTAAGAACATTTTTATGGCTTGGAGAAAGATATGATGCTTGTTGATTGTTATGCTCATTTTCCATTGCACTTGCATGAGTAAAAGATGAAGTAGTCAGTGATGATACTAATAGTGAAGCAGTTAATCCAGTTGATACAAGAACTTTCGAAGTATATTTCATTAAAATGCCTCCTTAAAATGGGAATATACTACTAAAGTAAAAAGTTGTATCATTAAATTCAAGAGATTTTTCTGAATTTTTACAATATTTACGCTGGCTTAAAATAAGGAGAGTCACCGTACAAGTGGTTTTTCGATGATTGTCGTAAAGCAACGCAACCTTTCATCTATTCTCCTAATGTTGCGACCATCATCGCTTTAATTGTATGTACTCTATTCTCTGCTTCTTGGAAAACGACAGAGTACGCACTTTCGAATACTTCATTTGTTACTTCCATTTCTGTAAGACCATATTTCTCGTAAATTTCTTTCCCAATAATTGTATCCGTATTGTGAAATGCGGGGAGGCAATGTTCAAAAATAACGTTTGGATTTCCAGTTTTTTGTATTAATGCTTGAGTCACACGATAGGGTTCTAATAATTTAATACGCTTTTCCCAAACTTCTTCAGGTTCACCCATAGATACCCAAACATCTGTATAAATAACATCAGAACCTTTTACGCCTTCATCGATATCATCTGTAACAAGAATGTTACCACCAGTTTTTTCGGCAATATTTTTACATTGTTTTAATGGTTCGTCTGTGGGATTTAAAGCTTTAGGACATATAAGATGGAAGGTCATTCCCATTACCGCAGCCCCTTGCATTAAGGCATTTGCTACATTATTACGTCCATCCCCAATGTATGTAAAGTTGATTTTATCATAAGGCTTGTTTAATACTTCTTTAGCTGTCAAAAAGTCTGCAAGCACTTGGGTAGGGTGGTCTTCATCTGTTAACCCATTCCATACAGGTATGCCAGAGTATTCCGCTAACTCTTCAACAATTCGCTGTGAGAACCCACGATACTCAATACCGTCATACATGCTACCTAATACGCGAGCTGTATCTTTGATAGATTCTTTTATTCCCATTTGTGAGCCTGTTGGACCAAGATATGTGACATGTGCTCCTTGGTCATATGCTGCGATTTCAAATGCACAGCGTGTACGTGTGGAGTCTTTCTCAAAAATAAGTGCAATATTTTTACCTTTTAATTTCTGTTGTTCTAATCCCGCATATTTTGCATGTTTCAGAGTTTCTGATAAATCAAGCAAAAATTTTAAGTCATCTTGAGAGAAGTCTAATAGAGATAAAAAGTTCCTGCCTTTTAAGTTTTTCATGTTGTTTCTCCTTTCACCGATGTCGCGCCAATATATATAGAATATTCTGAAAAGAAGTGGTATAGGTAGATCCAATAATTAATTCACAAAATAGCTTTTTAAATTTGTAGAATTGCGACGTTCTATCGAGAATTTTGCTTTATGAACACTGACAATTGGTTTTTCAGAACGCAAATTTATGATGTCTCAGCCTGGTGATTATCCCAATAGAAGCTTTGAGTAATGAGATAATAAAAAAGGGGATAAGTCTGTTGAATATAAAGTTTCCTAAGCATTGGCGACTTTATACAATTGTCTTATCCCTTTGTAGTGATCTATAAATACTGTTTTGCAACGTCAATCTGGTGTTTTACTGCATCTTGACCGGTTGCGCCATAACTTTTACGACGTTTGACTGCTTCGTCAGGTTGAAGGTATGTGTATATGTCTTCATCAATTTCTGGTGCTTGAGCTTTATAAACATCTAATGGTACATCTAACAAATAGAGATTTTTTTGGATTGACCAGAGAACGATTTTACCAACAATCTCATGTGCATCTCTGAATGGAATACCTTTCATCACGAGATAGTCTGCAAGTTCTGTTGCGTTTGAAAAGTCTTGTCTGACTGTTGCAGCCAATCTATCTGTATTGACAGTCATGCTAGCGACCATGCCTTCAAAGATTTTTAAAGAACCTTTTAATGTATGAATAGCATCAAATAATCCTTCTTTATCTTCTTGCATATCTTTATTGTAAGCGAGTGGCAATCCTTTAAGCGTCATCAACATACTCATTAAATGACCAGTTGTTCGGCCGACCTTCCCACGAATGAGTTCAGCCATGTCTGGGTTTTTCTTCTGTGGCATTATGGAAGATCCTGTTGAGAATGCATCAGACAATGTGACAAACTTTGCCTCTTCGGACGACCAGAAAATAATTTCTTCTGCGAAACGTGAAAGATGAACCATTGTTAAGCTAATGTTGTGTAATGTTTCTACGATGTAATCACGATCACTAACCGCATCTAGACTATTTTCGTAGATACCTTCAAATCCAAGTAAGGATTGTGTTTCATGACGATCAATTGGATAAGTTGTACCACTTAATGCTGCTGCACCTAATGGAGACAAATCAATACGCTTTAATGCATCTGTAAATCTTGACTTATCGCGTTCTAACATCCAAAAATAAGTCATGATATGATGTGCAAAAGAGATAGGTTGAGCACGTTGTAAATGTGTATAGCCAGGCATAATCGTATCCACATGTTGTTCTGCTAATTCAACGATTGTTTTCTGAAACGAAGTAATACTTTTAATGATATGTTGAACTTCTTTCTTTGTATATAAGTGCATATCTGTCGCAACTTGGTCATTACGGCTACGTCCTGTATGTAACTTACCACCGACAGAACCAATGCGTTGAATCAGTTCATGCTCAATATTGAGATGAATGTCTTCGAGTGATTCTTGTAAAGGCACTTTGTCATCATGAATGTCTTGTTGAATGACCTTAAGTTCAGAGATAATCGTAGAAGCTTCATCTTTTGTCAAAATGCCTTGGTTCGCAAGCATCGTGGCATGGGCGATACTTCCTTGAATATCTTCATCTACTAAGTTTTTATCAAAATGGATAGATGCATTAAATGCATCTACCCAATCTTCAGGTTTCTCTTCAAATCTACCGCCCCATGCTTTTTTACTCATCTGCATAACCTCCGTGTAACATCGCATTCACTTGTGTTGGTAGACCGAAAATGTCGATAAATCCAACAGCTGATTGTTGATTGAATGCATCTTCTTTTGTATAAGTTGCTAATTTTTCATTATAAAGTGTAAAGTCTGACTTTCTACCATTTACAATTGCATGACCTTTAAATAGTTTGACTCTTACATCACCTGTTACAAATTTTTGAGTATGATCAATAAATGCTTTTAGTGCATCTGTAAGTGGAGAGAACCATAGGCCGTTATAGACCATTTCTGATAATTGTTTTTCAACAACTGGTTTAAAATGTGCGACGTCTTTAGAAAGTGTAATGGTTTCTAAACCTTTGTGTGCTTTTAAGATTACTTCAGCACCAGGCACTTCATAAACCTCTCTCGATTTGATACCTACAAGTCTATTTTCAATGTGATCGATACGTCCGATGCCATGTTTACCTGCCATATCATTCAAATGTAAAATCATGTCATCTAATGCGTATGCCTTGCCATCGATATGTGTTGGAATACCTTCAGTGAATGTAATAATAATCTCGTCTGCTTCATCTGGTGTATCTTCTAATTCATTTGTTAAGTCATATGCGTCAGCAGGGGGTGCAACGTACGGATCTTCTAATACACCACATTCGTTTGCACGACCCCATAAGTTTTGGTCAATTGAATATGGAGAATCTTTGCCAACGGGTACTGGAATGTTGTGTTTCTTTGCATATTCTAACTCTTCTTCACGACTCCAGCCCCATTCTCTGACAGGAGCAATCACTTTTAAGCTAGGGTCTAATGCTTTGATTGCTACTTCAAAGCGTACTTGGTCGTTCCCTTTGCCAGTACATCCATGTGCAATCGCAACCGCATCTGTCTTATGTGCAATTTCGACAAGTTTTTTTGAAATTAAAGGTCGTGACAAAGCAGATACGAGTGGGTACGTCTGTTCATACATTAAGTTACCTTTAATGGCATAACCTACGTATTCTTCTGCAAATTCTTTCGTCGCATCAATAATATGTGACTCAATTGCGCCCATATCTAAAGCTTTTTGATATACAACGTCTAAATCTTTTCCCTCACCAACGTCTAAGCAACATGCAACAACATCGTATCCTTGTTCAATCAGCCATTGCACAGCTACGCTTGTATCTAATCCACCTGAATATGCTAATACTACCTTCTGTTTCATAAAACTGTCACCTCGTGTTTTAATGTTTTTGCTTAATTAGTATACTAGCACGTTATGAGTTATTATGCAAGTATTTAAATAAATATACATAACTGATTTATATTACTTTTCGTACTATTCACCTTAATTGAATTTCGCAATATATGTTAGTAAAATAAAGATGAGTTCAGTTAAATTAGGAGGCAAAGTGCATGACACATATCCAGTTTGATTACAAAAAGGCATTACAATTTTTTGGACAGCATGAATTAGAACAACAACAAGATCAAGTGAAACTGATTCATCGCACAATCCACGAAGGAACAGGCGCTGGCAATGACTTTTTAGGATGGGTTGATTTACCAGTTGATTATGATAAGGATGAATTTGATCGCATTTTAAAAGCAGCAGAAGAGATTAAGTCCCATTCAGATGTACTTGTTGTCATTGGTATTGGTGGCTCTTATTTAGGTGCACGTTCAGCGATTGAAATGTTGACACCAGCATTTAAAAAGAATGACGACTTACCAGAAATTGTTTTTGCTGGTCATCACCTTTCTTCATCTTATACACAAGAATTAATTGATTATTTAGATGGTAAAGATTTCTCTGTGAATGTTATTTCAAAATCAGGAACAACGACAGAACCAGCTGTGGCATTCCGTTTATTTAAACAATTATTAGAAGAAAAATACGGAAAAGAAGAAGCGGTAAAACGTATCTTTGCGACAACAGATAAAGAAAAAGGTGCATTAAAACAACTTGCGACAAATGAAGGTTATGCATCATTTGTCGTACCTGATGATGTCGGTGGACGTTTCTCTGTATTAACAGCGGTAGGTCTATTACCAATCGCAGTCGCTGGTATTGATATTGAAGCAATGATGTCAGGTGCAGCAAAAGCACGTGAAGAATTGTCATCAGATGATTTATCACAAAATATTGCATATCAATATGCATCAATCCGCAATGTGTTGTACAACAAAGGTTATACAACTGAAATGTTAATTAACTACGAACCATCATTACAATATTTCAATGAATGGTGGAAACAATTGTTTGGTGAGTCAGAAGGTAAAGACTTGAAAGGCATCTACCCATCAAGTGCTAACTTTACAACAGACTTACATTCATTAGGTCAATATGTTCAAGAAGGACGTCGCTTCTTATTTGAAACAGTTTTAAAAGTAGATACACCAAAACACAATATTACAATTGAAGAAGACGCGGATGATTTAGATGGTCTTAACTATTTAGCGGGTAAAACAGTTGACGAAGTGAATACTAAAGCATTTGAAGGAACGTTATTAGCTCATACAGATGGTGGCGTACCAAACTTAGTGATCACATTACCAAAATTAGATGCAGAAACATACGGCTATCTTGTCTACTTCTTTGAATTGTCTGTTGCAATGAGTGGCTATCAATTAGGTGTAAATCCATTCAACCAACCTGGTGTAGAAGCATACAAACAAAATATGTTTGCATTGCTAGGTAAACCAGGATTTGAAGATAAGAAAAAAGATTTAGAAGCTCGTTTATAATTGTATGATTGATTTGACTAGTAGTAGGAGTTAAATGATTTTATCGTTATAGAACACAACTATATCTGTACAAAACCCCCACAGCGGTCTAAAGCTTTGTGGGGGTTTTGTGCGATCATTTTGAATGATTTCTATTAAATAGTCAGATGCTAAAAACATCAAAATACAGACATTGACCGCTATTTATTATATGTGTTGTCGTTACATTTTTGAAATATAAGTGATATAGAAATCATTAACCTTTCATTTTGGTTATGTGATATGATAAAAAGTACAGTCTATACGAAATCATAACGAGGGTATAAAAGATGCACAAAAACGCAGGTTGTTTATTGTATAATAGTTGCATCTGATATTTTATCTTTAAGAGGTGTCAATAGTGAAAAAAGAAACGATAGAATGGATTATTTCGATAGGATTAGCACTCCTTATCGTTGGATTACTCTATACATTTGTAATTAAACCTTATAATGTGCAAGGTGACTCAATGCATCCTACATTAAAAGATGGAGACCGTTTAATTGTGAATAAGATTGGTAAGACGTTAGGACATTTGGACAATGGGAATGTGATTGTGTTCCATGCTGACGAATCAGCAGACTATGTAAAACGTATTATCGGAAAACCAGGCGATCATGTAGAATATAAAAATGATCAATTGTATTTAAATGGAAAGAAAGTACATGAACCATATCTTGACTATAACTTAAAACATAAGTCATATGATGAAATTACTGGACCTGTGAATTCTCAAGATTTACAGGGGAGCGATGGAAAATATCAAATACCAAAAGACAAATATTTGGTGTTAGGGGATAATCGTGAAGTCAGTAAAGATAGTCGTACGATTGGTTTGATTGATAAAGACCAAATCGTCGGTAAGGTTTCTTTAAGATACTGGCCGGTAAGTGAGTTTAAAGTCAACTTTAACCCAGATCATACAGAAGAAACACCATAATGTGAACAACAGTCTAGTGTGAGCTGACCCCATATAGTGGGAACTTTATAAAAACACTTTCGTTGAATTCAGTTAAAATGAATTTACGGAGGTGTTTTTTCTATGCGCAGAGTGGCGTATTCAGTTGAAACAAAGTTTAAAGCAGTGAAGATGAAAGCAGAAGGTTATACAACTAAAGAAATTATGTGTGAATTAAATATTAGAAATAGCACACAGGTAAAAACATGGTGGAGATGGTATAGAAAGGGTGAAACATATCGATTTAGTCAACAAGTAGGCAAACAATACTCCTATAATAAAGGATTAGTGGAACTTTCTGAACTGGAACAATTAAAGTTAAAGAATAGAAGAAATCAAGCCGAAATAGATATTTTAAAAAAGTACAAGGAATTGGAAAGGAAGTGGTACCTGAAGTAGTGATAGAATTAGTGGATGAGTTAAAGCACAGGCATCCTGTGAAGCTGATTTTGGAAGTGTTGAATGTCCCTAAATCAAATTACTACCGTTGGAAAAATAAGAAGAAAACGGAAGATACAACAGTTAAAAAGGTTAAGGAATTATGTGAAGATAATCATTACACGTACGGCTATCGCAAGATAACTGCTCTGATGAATCAGGCCTCTAAACAACCGATAAACCATAAACGTGTACAAAGAATTATGAGAGAAAATAATTTGAATTGTAGAGTTAGAATTAAGAAATCTAAACGTCGAGGGAAGGCATATTATCTTACAAGCAATAAACTGAATGGTAACTTTAGAGCAAATCAACCTCTACAAGTACTGACTACTGATATTACGTATCTTCCCTTTGGTAATTCAATGTTGTATTTATCTTCAATCATCGATTTATATAACGGTGAAATTGTGGCTTATAAGATTAGCGATACACAAGATCAAAGTTTGGTAAATGACACCTTAAACCAAATTGATATTCCAGAAGAATGTCTACTTCATAGCGATCAAGGAAGCGTCTATACATCGCATGCTTACTACCAATTATGCGAAGAAAAGGGCATTATCAGAAGTATGTCTCGCAAAGGTACACCTGCTGATAACGCCCCGATAGAATGTTTCCATTCCTCGCTAAAGTGTGAAACATTTTATCTTAACAATGAGTTAAATAACTCTAATTTCATTGTAAAGGATATTGTCGAAAAGTACATTGAAAACTATAATAATAATCGAATTCAACAAAAATTAGGCTACTTATCCCCTGTGCAATACAGAAAATTAGCAGCCTAATTCAAGTGTTTTTATGTGAGTCCCATATTAAGGGTGCAGTGCCAGTGAGTAGTAAGTGCTACTTGCTAGGCTTTTTTTGACTGTTTATTTCAGCTTCATAAATATAAATAAAACATTTTAGTTATTTTTAGGAAGCATATATAATGGAAATAACGCTATTTAACAGTGAGGGGGAATTGTATGTTTCGTGCTTATATAGGAAAGGCAGGCACTGGTAAGACGACAGCAATGATGAATGAGATTAAACATAAGATACAAGAAGCACCCTTAGGAGAGCCGATTGTTGTTGTGACACCGATGCAAGGAACGTATTTATATGAACAAGCTTTTATCAGTGATTCGTCATTACAAGGCAGTTTGCGAGCGGAAGTGTTACATTTCGATAGACTTAGCCATCGTGTGTTTCAAGAAGTAGGTGGTGTGCGTGAAACACGTTTATCAACGACGTCCATTGAGATGATGATCTATCATATTTTAGAGGATGTTCGCACACAGTTGAAGTTGTATCAATCTCAAGTGAAGTATTTAGGGTTTAGTTCAAAAGTACGCGAACAAATTCAAGATTTTGAAAAGTATGCAGTGACACCAGAAATTGTTATAAACAGTGCAAAGAACACGCAATTATCTAAAAGAACTCAAGATAAGCTACATGATATGGGACTAGTCTATGAGACATTACAAACACGTATGGGCTCTGATTATCTAACAGCGGAAGGTTTGATGCACCGTTTCATATCGATGATCCCGAAGTCTGAGTGGTTGCGCAAAGCGGATATTTATATCGACGGTTTTCATAACTTTTCGACACAGGAATATCAGGTGATAGAAGCACTGGTGCAACATGCGAAGTCAATGACAGTCTTGCTGACAACAAATGGCGATATGGATCCATTAAGTATGTTTCGTAAGCCATCAGAATCACTCACACATCTTCATGAAATTGCAGAAAATCTAAATGTAACGTTAGAGATTGAACGTTTTAACGATATGTATCGTTTTAAACAGACAACCATGAAAGTATTAGCGTCAGAGTTCGATGCTTTACAACCAACACCAACACAGTCAAACGATGGGGCAGTGAGAATATTTGAAGCGACATCAACACGTGAAGAAGTGAATGAAGTTGCACGACAAATTTTGGCAGATGTGAGAGACCATCGATATCGCTATCGTGATATTGCTGTTTTATATCGTGATCCTCACTATGCATATTTATTAGAATCAATTTTTGCACAGTATGATATTCCATATAATATAGATGTGAAACGCTCAATGGCGCATCATCCTATTATGGAAATGTTTGTCAGTATGATTGAAGCTTTAAGAACCGGTTGGAGATTTGAACCGATGATGCGCTTGTTTAAAACAAATGTACTCACACAAAATATTGAAAACAGTCGTTACTTAATAGATTTACTGGAAAACTATGCGTTGGAACGTGGTATTCAAGGTCAAAATTGGTTTGACGATGGCAAATTCCAACTTGATAGTTTTAAAAAGATGGGCATCAAACGACATCGTACGCGCACTGACGACGAAGAAGAAACATTTCGACGTGTCATATCGTTGAAGGATTCGGTGTTACAAAAGATTGCACATTTGGGCAACAAACTGAAAGAAGGCAAACATGCAGTTGATCATGCGACAGCGTTTTATGATGTGTTAGAATCATTTGAACTTCCCTCTCAACTCATGACCTATCGTGATACATTAGAGTCAAATGGGAAACATGAAAAAGCGGAAGAATTAGATCAAATCTGGAAAGGATTTATCCGTATCTTAGACGAAATTGTTTCTGTATTTGGTCAAAAAGAAATGACATATTCACATTTTCTAGAACTGCTAGATGTTGGCTTGAATGGTTTGGAATTTTCAATGATTCCGCAAACAATGGATCAAGTGACAATCGGTTCAATGGATCTAGCAAAAGTTGACAATAAATGTCATGTCTATTTAATCGGTATGAATGATGGCGTGCTACCACAACCCATCAGTGGCAAGAGCTTGATGTCTGATGAAGAGAAAAAGCAATTCGAAACACATACGGGTATGCAGTTAAGCCCAACAGCAGATGTTTTACAAATGGATGAAGCCTTTGTTGGATATTTTGCAATGACACGAGCATGTGAACGACTAACGATGACATATAGTTTAATGGATAGTAGTGGATCAGAAAAAGAAGGTAGTCCTTATTTGAATGACGTGAAAAAGATTTTACAATCTGTAGAAATTCAAAATATCGCACACCGTAACTCTGAAGAAGCAATGCGTCGTATCGTTCATCCGCATCAGACGAAAGTTCATTTATTTGAATCACTTCGTACTTGGATGGAGGGGCAACCGGTTTCAGATACATGGTTTACAGCATATGATGTGATGTCAAAAGAGCCATCGTTGCAGTCAGGTATGGCACACTTAACAACAGCATTAGATTACCGTAATAAGACGATACAATTAGACCAAGATTTGACGTTTGCATTGTATGGGAAAACAATCAATGCGAGTGTGTCACGTTTTGAAAGTTACAATAATTGTCCGTTTAAACATTATGTATCGCATGGCTTGAAGTTGAACGAGCGTACGAAGTATGAGTTGCAGAATTTTGAACTTGGAACGATATTCCATGATGTTTTACGATATATTGCTGAACAAATTGGAGGTAGTTTCCAAACATTAACACCTGATGAGATTCAAAATTTAACGAAACAAGCGTTAGATGAATACTTACCAAAAGTACAGTTTAATCTTTTAAATGCTACGTCTTATTATCAATATTTGTCACAGCGTATCGGTGAAATTGTTCAAACAACGCTTGAAGCTTTACGTTATCAAGCGGAGTATTCAAAGTTTCGACCAATTGCATTTGAGAAATCTTTCCGCAAGAAGCCGCATTCTGATGAAGAGTTAATTGCGTCAACCTTAATGACAACACAAGGGGTACCGATTAATATACGTGGACAAATCGACCGAATTGATACCTTCAATCATAATGGTAAAAGTTTTATTAATATTATTGATTATAAATCGTCTGAATCAAGTTCAGAGTTGGACTTAGTGAAAGTGTATTATGGATTACAAATGCAAATGATGACATATATGGATATTGCATTACAAAATAAAGTACGGTTAGGTTTAAAAGATGAAGTCAAACCGGGTGGATTTTTATATATGCATGTCCATAAATTTAAAGATAAAAAACGTGCATGGGATGAAGTAAATCCAGATGATTATGAAGCTAAATTTTTAAAATCATACAAACTGAATGGTTTCTTAAATAGTGATCCAGATGTGATAGAAGGTTATGACTGTCGCTTAGAAAATGGCGTTGGTTCAGATATTGTCCCTGTGGCACTTACTAAAAAAGGTGATTTTAATAAAAGAGACAGTAAGGTTATTGATGAAGAGATGATATACAAACTGATAGAACGAAACAAAGAAAACTTTGTGCGTACTGCTTCACAAATTATGGATGGACATACTGAAGTGGCACCGTTGAAATATAGAGAAGCGCTACCATGTAGCTATTGTCAATACAAATCAGTGTGTCATGTAGATAGTTTGATTGATAGTGCGAAATATCGTCAAGTGGATGAAAAAATTAAACCGTTAGAGATTCTTGCGACAAGTGAAGAAGGGAAGGGGACACGATGATTCCAACAAAACCAAAAGATGTACAGTGGACAGATGCGCAGTGGGAAAGTATTTATGCGAAAGATCAGGATATTCTAGTAGCAGCTGCGGCTGGATCTGGCAAGACGGCAGTCTTAGTTGAGCGAATCATTCAACGTATATTACGAGATGACATTGATGTTGACCGCCTACTTGTTGTAACCTTCACAAATGCCAGTGCACGAGAAATGAGACATCGTATTGAAGCGAGTATTCAAAAAGCTTCATTTGAGGATCCGGGCAATCAACATTTGAAAAATCAGCGTGCTAAAATTCACCAAGCACAAATTTCAACATTGCATAGTTTTTGTTTGAAGTTAATTCAACAACATTATGATCAAATTGAATTGGATCCAAACTTTCGAACTGCAAGCGAAGTTGAAAATGTATTGTTACTCAATCAAGCGATAGATGATGTGTTTGAAGATCATTATAAACGCTTAGATCCTCAGTTTATTACACTGACAGAGCATTTATCATCAGATAGAAGCGATGAAAGCTTGAGAGAGATTGTTAAAAAGATGTATTACTTTAGTATCGCCAATCCACAACCGTTTGCATGGTTAAATAGATTGGATGAACCTTATCGTAATAGTGAGTTACAAGAACATTATATTGCGATACTCGATGAATATATCCAATTATACTTAGAAGCGGCACGAGATACTTTGGATCAACTGTATGAACAATTGGAATTGATAGGATTTTGTGAAGCTCATATTGACTTGATCAATAAACATCGTGACTTTTTCCGTCAACTGTTGTCTGAAGCTATCATCGATCGAGACAAAATCAGAGCGTTTAAGTACGGAAGAATGCCGAATAGACCTGCTGAAGTGAAAGAAGACCCACAGCTTGCAGACGCGTATAAATTTTTTGAAAAAACATTCAAACGTTATAAAGCATATGTTGAGAGAGTCAAACAGTTTGTTGGGCGTGATCGTCAAACGTTAAAACAAGAATTGGCAGACTTGGCTCCTCGTGTTGCGTATCTTGCGGAACTAACGAAAGATGTCATAGTAAAGTTTGAATCGGAAAAACGTGCACGTAATATTATTGATTTTGCCGATTATGAGCATATGGCATTGCGTATTTTGTTAAACGAAGATGGCACACCTTCTCAAATTGCGGATGCATATCGTGCGCAGTTTGATGAAATATTAGTCGACGAATATCAAGATACGAACCGTGTACAAGAGGCGATTATTTCAAGCATTAAACGTGGCAATGAGTCGAATGGCAATTTGTTTATGGTTGGTGATGTGAAGCAATCGATTTATAAGTTCCGTCAAGCTGACCCAAGCCTCTTTATTGAGAAGTATGAGCGATTTAATCAACCAAATCAATCGAGTGGGAAACGCATTGATTTGTCACAAAACTTCCGTTCTCGTAAAGAAGTATTAGCGACAACAAACTATATATTCAAACATATGATGGATCCAGCAATTGGTGAAATAGATTACGATGAAGCGGCGAGTTTATATGATGGTGCATCATTTGATGATATGACCTATCCTGTACATTTAACAACATTATTGAAAGATAGTTCACTTGATTTGAATAAAGGAGAACAAGAAGCAGCGCTCATTGCACAACAAGTAGAGACAATTCTTGAAACACAAAAAGTATATGATTTTGATTTAAAAGGTTATCGTCCAGCGACTTATAAAGATATTGTCGTCTTAGAATCAAGTACATCGAATCTCAGAAATATTCAACAAGTATTCAAGGATAAAAACATTCCGTTTTATGCGAAAAGCAAAGAAGGCTACTTTGAACAAACAGAAGTGCGTTTGATGTTGTCATTTTTAAGAACGATAGACAATCCATTACAAGATGTTTATCTTGTCGGCTTAATGCGTTCAGTGATTTATCAATTTAGCGAAGCCGAATTAGCACAAATTCGCGTGGTTGCGCCGAATGAAGATTACTTCTATCAAACAATGCAACAATATTTGAAATCAGAAGATGCGTCCCCGGAATTGCAAGGCAAGGTAAGACAATTTTTACACGACTTAAATGTCTATCGTCGTTACAGTCAATCACACCCAGTCTATCAATTGATTGATAAACTTTTTAATGATCATTATATTCCACAATATTTTAGTGGCTTAGTTGGTGGAGAAGGTCGTCGTGCAAACTTACATGGGCTATTTAATAAAGCGATTGAGTTTGACCATTCAAGTTATCGTGGTCTGTTCCAATTTATTCGCTTCATTGATGAAATGATAGATCGCGGCCAAGACTTTGGGGAAGAAAATGTCATTGGTCCAAATGATGATGTAGTAAGATGGATGACAGTACACAGCAGTAAAGGATTGGAATTTCCATTTGTCATCTATTCGGGTTTGAGCAGAGAATTTAATAAGAAAGATTTACAAAAACCTGTTATATTAAATCAATATGAAGGGTTAGGTCTCCAATATTACGATACAGAACATAGTTTGTTCTATCCATCGTTAATATCAATGACTATTGAGTTGATCAATCAGAAAGAACTGATTTCAGAAAGAATGCGTTTGATTTATGTTGCATTGACGCGTGCAAAAGAGCAGTTATATCTCATTGGAACAGTGGATGATACTGATACACTAGATCAACTGACGGCATGGTCAGTGACCGACAATCGACTTGGTACGATTGAACGTTTTACAGCGAAAAGTCCTTTTCAACTTATTTATAGTGTATTGAGTAAGCAGAAGGCAACGCACTTGTTACCTAAACAACGATTTGATCAAACAATAGATGCGTTACCGAATTACTTAAAGCCAACGGTCGAGATTCAGCATGTGGAAGCACAAGATATTATTTCAATAGATGATGAGATATCTGATACATCAACACCATCCGTAACATTGTTAAAAGAGCGTCTTCAAAATGCAACTATCACATCGAAAGAAGCAGAAGAGATAAAAGAACGTTTACTGTTTGAATATCCAAATCAAGTGGCTGTGACACATCCGTCAAAACAGTCAGTTTCTGAACTAAAACGTCAGTTAGAAACAGAACAAGCAGATACAAACTATGAACGTGTCCGTCAATATCGTCTTGGTGCTGTCACATATGAACGCCCTATTTTTATGCAGGAACAACAGCGAAATGCTGCTGAAGTCGGAACATTAATGCATACGGTGATGCAGCATTTGCCGTTTAAAGAAGCACGACTGACAGAACCAGAATTGTATGCCTACATTGATCAGTTAGTCGCACAGGCAATTATTGATGAAGAAGCAATTCAAGATATCAACATTGATGAAGTGAAACGATTTGTAGATAGTGACTTATACTTACGCATAGCAAAAAGTGATGCGATTTATCGTGAGTTACCCTTTATCGTGAATCAAAATGCTGTCGAATCGAAAGACAGAGAAGATGCGATTATTCAAGGGATGATTGATCTTGTATTTGAAGAAGATGGTCATTATTACTTCGTTGATTATAAGACAGATGTTTTCGTTCGACGAAGAGGCATGACGGATGAAGAACTTGGTCAACAATTGAAAGAGAAGTACCGTATTCAAATGAAGTACTATCAACAGGCACTAGAAGTTATATTGAAGCAAAAAGTATCCGGTTCATTATATTTCTTTAAATTTGGTGAGATTACAATTTAATCAGATAATGATAAAAATTTGTGATTTATCTAAAATTTTCGTTATAATGGCTATAAGATATACGTTAGGAGCTGATAGTGAATGAAATTTTTATCATTCAAACATAATGATGAAACATCATACGGTGTTAAAGTTAAGCGAGAAGAAGCAGCTTGGGATTTACGAAAAGTATTTGCTGACTTTGGCGAAGCAGAATTCCAACCGAAAACATTATTAGAAGGATTGCAACACAATCAAACATTAGAATTTCAAGAGCAAGTAAGAAAGGCAGTTGTGGCGGCAGAAGAAAGTGGTAACGCAGCTGACTATAAAGTGCAATATGCAGATATTGAATTTTTACCACCAGTTACACCACCAAATAATGTGATCGCATTTGGTCGTAACTACAAAGCGCATGCTGAAGAGTTAAACCATGGTGTAGATCGCCTATATGTTTTTACAAAAGCGGCATCTTCATTAACAGGCGATGAAGCAACAATTCCAAATCATAAAGATATTACAGATGAATTAGACTATGAAGGTGAGTTAGGTGTTGTAATTGGTAAGTCAGGTGAGAAGATTCCTAAAGGTTTAGCACTTGACTACGTGTATGGTTACACAATTATCAACGATATTACAGACCGTGCAGCACAAAAAGGACACGATCAAGCATTCTTGTCTAAAAGTTTAACAGGTGGTTGCCCAATGGGACCTTACATCGTTACAAAAGATGAATTGCCAACACCTGAAAATGTAAATATCGTAACAAAAGTCAATAATGAAATTCGTCAAGATGGCAATACATCACAAATGATATTAAAAATTGACGAATTAATTGAAGAAATTTCGAAATATGTTGCGTTACACCCAGGTGATATCATTGCGACAGGTACACCAGCAGGCGTAGGTGCAGGTATGAACCCACCGAAATTCTTACAACCGGGTGACGAAGTAAAAGTAACAATTGATAATATCGGTACATTAACGACATTTATCGAAGAATAATATACAGTTTATAAAAATAGGGCAAAGGGATTTTGCCCTATTTTTTGTATCACAAAACAGGGGGTGATTGTATGTTGTATATCAAATACAAAAGTTTATTTTTGATTGGTATACTACTATTTGTTGCAATGTTTTATTTCAAAGTTGAATTGGGAGATTCTATTTTTAGACCATTAGGATATTTGGCAGCGGGGGCGATTATGGGGTGTGCTTTAGCGTACAAAGAAAAGTAAATAATTTTGTTAAATTCTTAATAAATCATCATATTTCAAGCATTCCAATGTCTGCGTTAAAAAGGATATGTTATGATATGTAAGTCGATTTATAATAGGAGGATATTTTTATGGTATTAATTAACTTGCACATTATTAGTTTTGTTATGCTATTGATATTATTTTATGCAACGTATGAAAACTTTTCTAACAAACAGGGACCGACACCATTATTTAAATCATTGCATATGACAATGCGTTTATTTATGATTTTTGTGTTGATTACAGGCTTCTGGCTTATTGCTAAAGCATTTACGAGTGCAGATGCAAGTCACATGCTATTGACATTGAAAATGGTAGGTGGACTTAGCATCATCGGTTTGATGGAAGTAACGATTGCACGTAAGAAAAAACAAGTTTCAAACCGCTCACTATTTGTTTGGACATGGGTCATTGTTTTGATAACAGCAATTTTAGGTACAATTTTACCTTGGGGACCTATTACTGCATTGTTCCACTAAAAAATAAAACGTCATTTAGTCGGTCTTCTTGAAAGAACGAATGAAATGACGTTTTTTTATGATTATTGACGTGCTTTGTAACCAAGCATGTTGATTAAATCTTTTGGATGACTGTACGGTGGAGCGTATGCAACTTCAAAAGCAGTGAGATCATCAATTGTTGCGCGATGCATCATCGCCATCGATAAAACATCAATCCGTTTATCAACACCAGATACGCCAACAGCTGCAGCACGTAAGAGACGACGTGATGTTTTATCATAATATGCACGTAGATGGACGGATGTGTTGTTCGGATAGTAGCCAGCGTGTGTCCCATTTTTCACTTCAACCATGTCATAGTCAAACTGTTCTAGCTCTTTCAGTGACACGCCAGTACTCGCTAATGTATAGTCAAAGAATTTTACAATACTTGCGCCGACAAAACCTTGAAAGACAACATCTTTGTTACCTGCAATTTGTTCAGCGATAATACTTGCGCCGCGATGTGCACCCCAAGCAAGTGGCACGTGTGCGGGAAGATCAACATGACGATAATGACTTGTCGCTATATCGCCAACAGCGTATACATTGGGGATATTCGTTTGAAAACGATTGTTGACGGGAACGTAGCCTTTATCATCTATTTCAATACGCGATGATTGTAAAAACTCTGAGTTAGGTAATACACCGACACCGGCAATAATCATGTCATAATCTTCTACTGCACCAGATTTGAATGTCACTGTATGACCATCGATTGATACGACTTCTTCATTCAATCGGTAAGGAATATTGCGCTTATCGAGTTCAGACAATATAGTTGCGTTCATATCTTGATCCATCAGCTTATTGATAGCTTCTGAACGGTGGATGAGTGTTGGTGATAAGCCGCGTTCGTACATATTTTCAAGTAATTCTAGACTGACATATCCTGCACCGATGAGTAAGACATGTTGCACTTGGTTGGTAGTGATATAGTCTTCAATCGCATCTGTATCTTCCATATTACGCAATGTGAAAAGGTGTGGGGCATCGAAGTCAAGACGTCGTGCTCGAGCTCCCGGACTTAACACTAAAATATCATAATGATCTTGTATTAATCTGCCGGTCGTATGGTCTTTGATTTCGATTGTTTGTGATTCTGTGTTAACGCTAACCACTTCATGTTGTAGTTTCACCGTAATGTTTTTCTTTTCTTTAAATTTCTCAGGTGTCATCGGCAGCAGTTGATCACGTGACTCGACAACATTTCCAAGGTAATATGGAAGTCCGCAATTAGCAAAGCTCATATATCGATCTTTCTCATAGACAGTGATATCACTATCTGGATCTAATCGACGAATTTGACTGGCACTCGTTGCACCACCGGCAACAGCGCCGACAACGATAATTTTTTGTTTTGACATCTCTTCGTCCTCCTTATATATCTTTTCTAGGAATATTTAATTGGAAAAATTCATTCAAATAAATACCAATACCCTCTTCATTGTTCGAAAGTGTTGTGTCATTGGCAATAATTTTAAGGTCATAGATGGCGTTGCCCATTGCTATGCCATGTTTTGCATATTTAATCATTTCAAGGTCATTATCTTCATCTCCAAATGCGATGATTTCGTTGCGTTCAATGCCGAGATGTTTGCGCACGATATCGATACCTACCGCCTTACTAATACCACGTTTAACAATTTCAATGACTGGGAAAGGGGCGCCCCAGCGTCTGTGTTCAATATTTTCAGCATAAAAACGTGTTAAAACCTGTTTTACACGGGGAATCATATGTTCTTCAGCTTCAATTAAGAGGCTCGTTGGATCTTCGTGTAATAATGTTTCGAGATCGCCAACTTTGATGTTAGGGTTCCCCATGCTAAAACCATCGAATAAGCGATTGTCTGGGCGGTCGATAAAGACTTGATCACCGACTTCGGCAATCATATTTTGAATATCCATTTTTTTCAAAGTTTCAATAATACTTGTTGCGATGCCTTCATCTAAGCGTTCATGATAAGTTGGGAAGTTTTGATCACCTGGATGATGGATATACGCCCCATTAAAGTTGACGATAGGGGTATCCAGTTCTAATTGATCGTAATAGAGCTTGCTTGCACGATAAGGACGACCTGTCGCAATCATTAAGACGTGTCCTTGTGATTGTAATGCTTTTAATACGCGAAATGTATAAGATGGGATTTCTTTTTGGTCGTTTAATAAAGTCCCGTCTAAATCTAAACAAATTAAGTGTTTTTTCATATTATGCTCCTAAATTCTAAAGTTCAGTTTATGAATATCATAGCATTTTATTGTAGAAATGTAATGATTTTGATATATTGATAGTAGTGATAAAAAAAGAGGTGAATAGGCATGGAAGAAGCATTAAAAGATAGCATTTTAGGCGCATTAGAAAACGTTATTGACCCAGAGCTTGGTATCGATATCGTGAACCTTGGCCTTGTTTATAAAGTTGATTTAAACGATGATGGATTATGTACAGTTGAAATGACATTGACATCAATCGGTTGCCCAATGGGACCACAAATCGTGGACCAAGTAAAAACAGCATTAGGTGAGTTACCTGAGATTAAAGAAACAGAAGTTAATATCGTATGGAACCCACCATGGAACAAAGATATGATGTCTCGTTACGCTAAAATTGCATTAGGTGTTAGCTAATAGTTAATATAACTCAATAATTCATCACAATCTTGGCGAAGAACTGAACTTAAAAAAGTTTCAGTTCTTTTTTTAGGAATAGCACCATCTCATTTTTCATGACCTTAATCACCGACAATTGTAAGATCGTATAAAGTATGAATAGATTAAAATTATAAGAAGAAAGAATGATCAACATGTGGAACTTTTCCAAAATACCTCAAAAACAGCTGTCTACAAGGTACATGCCAGGTCTTGACGGTTTGCGTGCCATTGCAGTAGTCGCAGTTATTATTTACCATTTCAATCCACAATGGTTACCAGGTGGTTTTTTAGGTGTGGACACTTTCTTTGTCATTTCAGGATATTTGATTACAAGTTTATTATTGACTGAGTATCACAACACACAACGTATCGATCTCATATCATTTTGGATGAGACGGTTAAAAAGGTTGTTGCCAGCAGTTATTTTCTTGATTATGTCTGTTTTAATATTGACATTAATCACAGTCCCTTCCGAAATCAAAGCCGTACGTGGCGATGCATTTGCGGCACTCTTTTATGTGAGTAACTGGTGGTATATCTTCCAAGATGTCGACTACTTTGCGCAGTTTGAAGTCGCACCGCTCAAACATTTATGGTCTTTGGCAATTGAAGAACAATTTTACTTGTTTTTCCCGATAGTGCTATTTATTTTGCTTCGCTATGTGAAACGTCTCAAGCCTATACTTTACTCTATAATCGGGCTTGTTGTAATTTCTATTATCACAATGGGCATTTTATACGAACCACAAGGTAATGTTGCACGCGTTTATTTCGGAACAGATACACGGTTACAAACAATGTTGCTCGGTGTTATACTGGCCTTCATTTGGCCAGCATTTAAGCTACGTGTTCAAACGGCATGGCAATCTAAAATGATTATCGACGGTTTAGGTGTCTTGTCGTTAGCTGGTCTGTTCCTTTGTTTTCGATTCGTAAATGAATCACAAAGTGCACTCTATTACGGTGGATTTGGACTGATTAGTTTGTTGACACTTTTCATCATTGCAAGTGCAGTAATGCCAAGTGGTCTTTTTGCAAAAGCATTGGCGAATCCTTTATTTATATATATCGGTTCAAGGTCATATAGCCTGTATCTTTGGCATTATCCTATTATTGTCTTAATGCACCATCATTTTGTGCAAGGACAAATTCCCACCTTTGTATATGTTATCGACGCACTATTGATCGTGATGATGGCAGAGTTGTCATATCGGTATATAGAAACACCTTTCCGTCATTCAGGGTTCAAAATATTTGATTTCCGTCATTTGAAGCAATGGCGCTTGCTGAACGTGAAACGTGCTTGGCTTATGATTATTTTATTTGTCCCATCTGTCGTAATACTATCAGGCGTGTTTAACGGATTGGCTAAAGAAAAAACACACACGACTGCGATTAATACAGAAGATATGAAACAATACGTGACCGTTCCAATCCCTTTGGGTGATATGAAAATAGATGGATTTGAAGTAAAAGGTCATAGTTCACCATATGCTAATTGGAAACCACTACTCATTGGTGATTCTGTTATGGTAGACATCGGCGATACGTTCAAGGAACAAGTGCCGAATGCGAGTATCAATGGATTGATAGGTCGTCAACTTGTACAAGCAATCCCGCTCATTCGTGAAGATTATCCCGATTATCGAGAAAAAGATGATATGGTTGTCTTACAACTTGGCACTAATGGAGACTTTACTGACGAGCAGCTTGATACACTGTTAGATCTTTTAGGGGAGTCTCAAATATATCTCGTGAATACAAGTGTTCCTCGGGACTATCAGGCACATGTAAATGAACTATTCAAACAGGCAGCTAAAGATCGAGATAATGTCCATCTTGTTGATTGGCACGCAAGGTCTCAAGGGCATACAGAATATTTTGCGCCAGATGGTATTCACTTAGAAGCAGACGGTGTGAAAGCATTAATTGATGAAATCATTAAAACGATAAAAACACATCAAAAATAAGTATAGAGAAGGATAGAATATAAGGTGAAAATCTCGCCTTAAACGCTATCCTTTTTTGTTGATTTTTAAAATGAGCGAGCGTATAATATAGTTAAGGTCAAAGAAAGTCAAAGTCAAAAAAGACCTATTCTTAATAAAGGAGTGACTCATTTTGGATATTAATCAGATGACGCATTCTATTCAAAACGCTTTACAAAAAGCAATTGAATCTACACAAACGTATCAACTTACAAATATTGAAATTGAAGCGGTATTAAAAGCAGTTCTTGAAATGGATGATAGTTTATATAAAACAATACTAGAAAGAGCAGAAGTCGATATTGAAGAACTTGCGAAATCATATGAGAAAAAGTTAAATCAGTATCCTAAAGTGACCGGTGATAATGTTCAATATGGACAATATTTGTCGCCGAAAACGAACACATTATTTAATAAAGCAGAACAGTATATGAAAGATTATGATGATCAATTTATATCAATGGAACACATCTTACGTGCAGCAATTGACGTGGATGAAACGACATCATCATTTGTACAGTATAAAGAACAAGTCATTGAAGAAATCATCAAAAAAGTCAGAGGAGGAAACCATGTGACAACACAAAATCCTGAAGTGAACTATGAAGCATTAGCAAAATATGGTCGTGACTTAGTAGAAGAAGTACGCAAAGGTAATATGGATCCAGTTATTGGTCGGGATGAAGAGATTCGCAACACGATTCGTATTTTAAGCAGAAAAACAAAAAATAACCCAGTTTTAATTGGTGAACCGGGTGTGGGTAAAACTGCCATTGTTGAAGGATTGGCACAACGTATCGTAAAAAAAGACGTGCCGGATTCATTACTCGACAAAACTGTTTTTGAACTAGATTTAAGTGCATTAGTTGCGGGTGCAAAATATCGTGGTGAATTTGAAGAACGACTCAAAGCAGTCTTGAAAGAAGTCAAAGACTCAGACGGCCGTATCTTATTATTCATTGATGAAATCCACATGCTCGTTGGCGCAGGGAAAACTGATGGTGCGATGGATGCCGGAAACATGTTGAAACCAATGCTTGCGCGTGGTGAATTGCATTGTATCGGTGCAACAACGTTAAACGAATATCGTGAATATATTGAGAAAGACTCAGCGTTAGAGCGTCGTTTCCAAAAAGTAAATGTCAAAGAGCCAAATATTGATGATACGATTTCAATATTACGTGGCTTGAAAGAACGATATGAAGTGCATCATGGGGTACGTATTCAAGACCGTGCATTGGTTGCGGCCGCAGAATTATCAGATCGCTATATTACCGATCGTTTTTTACCAGACAAGGCAATCGACCTTGTTGACCAAGCATCTGCAACGATTCGTACAGAAATGGGATCCAATCCAACAGAACTCGACCAAGCAAATCGTCGGGTGATGCAGTTGGAAATTGAAGAAAACGCATTGAAAAAAGAATCTGATGAAGCGAGTCGTGTACGTCTCCAAGAATTACAAGAAGAACTTGCTGAAGAGAAAGAAAAACAAGCACAATTGCAAGCACGTGTAGAACAAGAAAAAGAAAAAATTTCAAAAGTTCAAGAGAAGCGTGCAGAGTTAGATGAAAGCCGTAAAGCATTGGAAGATGCAGAAAATAACTATGACCTTGAAAAAGCAGCAGTATTACAACATGGCAAAATTCCACAATTAGAAAAAGAATTAAAAGAACTGGAAGCAGCTTTCCAAGAATCACAAGGGGAAGATAGTGATCGTATCATTCGAGAAGTCGTAACAGATGAAGAAATAGGAGAAATTGTCAGCCAATGGACAGGCATTCCAGTGTCTAAATTAGTTGAAACAGAACGTGAAAAACTGCTGAACTTATCGGACATCCTTCATCAGCGTGTAGTTGGTCAAGACCGTGCCGTCGATCTTGTATCAGACGCTGTTGTACGTGCAAGAGCAGGGATTAAAGATCCAAGTCGTCCAATCGGTTCATTTTTATTCTTAGGACCAACAGGTGTCGGTAAAACCGAACTTGCTAAATCTCTCGCATCAACGTTATTCGATTCTGAAAAACATATGATTCGTATCGACATGAGTGAGTACATGGAAAAACATGCTGTCTCTCGTTTAATAGGTGCGCCTCCGGGATATGTGGGCCATGATGAAGGTGGTCAATTAACAGAAGCAGTTAGACGTAATCCATACTCTGTTATCTTGTTAGATGAAGTTGAAAAAGCACATACTGATGTGTTTAATGTGTTGCTACAAATTTTAGATGAAGGTCGTTTAACAGACTCTAAAGGACGCAGTGTAGACTTTAAAAATACCATTATCATTATGACAAGTAATATTGGTTCACAAATCCTACTGGAAAATGTCAAAAATGAAGGTGCTATTACAGAAGAAACGGAAAAAGCAGTGATGCAAAGCTTAAATGATTATTTCAAACCAGAAATTTTAAACCGCATGGATGATATCGTGCTATTCCGTCCATTATCTGTTGATGATATGCAAATGATTGTCGATAAAATCTTAACAAACTTAAATATGCGCTTAATGGATCAACGCATTACGCTAGATTTAACGGATGAAGCGAAAAAATGGATGGGTGAAACAGCGTATGAACCAGAATATGGTGCACGTCCATTAAAACGTTTCGTACAACGTCATGTTGAAACACCATTAGCACGCTTAATTATTAAAGATAACTTGCAAGAAGGTACACATGTGCATGGTTATTTGCAAGATGGTGTGATACAGTTTGACATAGAGAATACAACAGAAATTGAATAATTAGACGAAGACGTATGCGTACATCGTGTACGTCTTTTTTGATGCACTGATAGGAGTTTAATAAGAGAATTATACGTGCCAGTGGAAAAGGAAGAAGTTAGAACAGAACACTGTTTTTAGGACATCGTATATTCGTTTTCTAGAATATAAAGTAAATATAGGGTATTTAAAAAGCTGTTATAGATACATTGAAGATTTTAAACGATGAATTTTGACGTTATTTAGAACATAAAAAGAAGTGGTTGAAGATGAACTTCAAAGTAAGAATTATGGAAGCGCTTTGGTTAATACAAAGTGAAATTAATTTTTGATGTAATTTATGAATTATTTTTTGAAGAATAGAATAAACAGTTACTTCAATACCGTGAAATAATAAAGGAATTACCATGTTATGAAGCAGATAAGGCGAGTGTTGAAAAATATGGGCACTTTTTTTAGGTGCTGAACAAACATATTTAACTATTTAAATGCAATTTTACACCAAGAATGTTGTAGAATTAGCTAAAAATTATCAAGAATTTAGATATATGGACTAACATGATAAAAATATTTTAATAATTAACAAATCCTCATTATTAATATTGTTTGAAACTAAATTTACAATTGTATATAATGATTTCAGAAAGTTCTTTCTTCAGTGACAATTGTCATATTAATCTCTAAAAAGGTGATATGTATGAAAAAAACAACTCTTTTATCTTCGCTCTTAGCACTCGGTATTTCAGGACTTGGTAGTATTGCAAATGCAGATGAAACGAATATCAACGGCGGTTCAGAGAATGTAGATCACTACAACGGTCTAGTTCGATCAGAAGTAGCAGATCAGAATACACCGCAAGAGAGTGCAACATTTAGAAATGTAGTATCAAGCAGAAAAGCTGGAGGCTTTTGGATTAGAGGTATTCGAGGAAATCTGGTTGTCTCTGATTATAAGCACTATAAAAAGTATGGCAAAGGTACAGCTATTAATGGTAATGGATTCGTAGGATCGGGAGGGTGGAAGAAACCAGGTCTTTTATCAAAAGGACGAGTAGTTAAAACATGGAGTAACAATCAAACTTTTTATGATTACAAATAATAGTCCGAGAAAATTGCCTTAATAAGTATGACAACTGTGTGGGATAGGATTTCATAAACAATCTTATCCCCACTTTGTCATAATTTATCAAATTTTGAAAGGATAGAGATGGATCATCTTTAACAGGTGGGGGTTATGAAAAAAATTATTTTAACGCTTGGATTGATAGTTACACTTGTCTTAAATATACTGTTGATCGATACAGTAAAATCATTATCTATGTATAATGATATTGGAAAAGATAGTCATAAAATTCAATTATCATTTGAGGGTCCACCTAAGGTACATAGTAAAGATGCATTAAAATATTTTGAAAAACTAGCCTCAAAATATCATGTAACTTTTACTAAGGTGACGTATGTCCGTGAAAATAAAGTGGTTGTGAACTCAAATGATAAAACACTATTACAAAAAGTAAATAAGGATAAAGAATTAAAGTTATTTGATAGCAGTTTAAATATAAAAGTGTATACATTAAAAGAGTCGAAGTTTTCTGCCGAAGGAATCTATTATTTAAAAGGACAAAATATTCAACAAGTTATTGATATTATTAATCAAGATGTTGGCAAAGCAGTAGAGGTGGATAATTCAATTTTTACATTTTTGCCTGAGAATTTATCAATAATACCGTACCTATTGCTCTTGTTACTTATTTTTACTGCAGTCTTTCTTCATTTTTTAAAAAATAGAAAAAGTGATATTAAGCTTGTTTATGATTTGGGATATAGTCAGTCACAAATTTCTAGATACATAATCAAACAGCATCGAAATTATTTGGTGAGCTACGGTTTATTGTCTATTGTATTCACTTGTGTTATATATTTTTTTATTTACCGTGATTATTATTTTTTTAAGGTAATTTTGTTAATGTTAGTTACTTTCATATTGTTGTTCATGCTAATTAGTATGTTTTTTTATGCAGTGATTCGTCATTTTTTGAAAAGCTATGCTAAAAATAATGGGCAATCAAACAATTCTATAATGATGTATATTTACATGTTGTTATCAATTGTTATTGTTTTTGCTATTGTGATTTCAACTAAGAATATCATTGGAAATTTTACAGTTTTTCAAAAGCAGGAAGAATCATTAAAATATTGGAATACGACTAAAAATATATACCGAACTAATGAACTTGATATTGGACAGGTTAGAAACAAGAGTTTTAATGCTGCTGTTAATCGTCAAATGAAAAAATATTATAATAGTGAAGACAATCATGGTTTTGTTATTGATTCGGAAAACTTTCTTGAATTAGATGAAACCCCATTATATGTTTTGGAGAAAATAGAAACCCCCGATATAAATCCAGCTGGTAAAACGATAACAATAGATGAACATTATTTAGAACGTCATCCTAAACGGACGATTTACGGTGAAAAAGTGATTGATAAACTAAAAAATGATAAAAATACAATAAATATATTAGTTCCTATCCAATTTAAAAAGTATGAGAAAAAACTTATTGAAAATTATTTGGAAGAACTTATGAATATGAAATATTTAAATAAGGCAAGTGAGATGCCTAGAAAAAATCAAAAAGTAAATATAATTTGGATGAAAAGTAACGAACAATTTTTTACGTACGACTCAGAAATAGGTGGTAAAAAAAACACGATCACACATCCTATTGCAATTGTAGAATTAGGGTATACAAACGAACTGAACTATGAAAAGTATTATTGTGGTACTTATTTCTTTGAAAGTTATTTAGATGATCCTTATGAAACAATCTATGAAGGCTTAAAAAAGTATAGGTTAGATGGTGTAATTCCAAGTATCACGTCAATTTATAATACTAAAATAGATATTGTCAAAGAACTCGAAAAAGAAATTTATAAATATACAGGATTAGTACTTTTCACAATTATTACTTTCATACTTACAACATTAACTTTTATTCAAATCTACTTTAAGTCATTCCAATTTTCAATTTTTCTCAAACGAACTTTGGGGTATAGCTATTGGTCGATTCATAAGTGGATGATACTTTTCATCGTATCTTTACATGTGTTCATGGGAGTTCTTTTATTACCGAGTCATAATATCATTGCGATTTCCGTCTTTTTGGCAGTTACTATGATTGAATTGCTATCTGTCGTGTACACGTTTATGAAGTTAAACCGTGAAAATGTCAATCTCGTATTGAAGGGGAAGAAAGATGATTAAGTTACAAAATATTAACAAGTCGTTCGGTCACAAGCGCATTTTTGAAAATTTTGATTTAACAATTCAACAAGGCGACTTTGTTGTTATACATGGTGCCAGTGGAAAAGGGAAGTCAACGTTATTGAATATTATTGGCTTATTGGAAAATCATGATTCAGGTATAGTCACGTTTAAAGATAAAGTGATACAAAAAGAGAAAGATAAGTTACCCTTTAAACGTGATGATATCGCATATGTGTACCAACACTATGGCCTGTTAGAAAATGAATCTGTGTTGAAGAATTTAACGTTGCCGTTGAATGTGCATAAAAAAGATCAAGCACGTATCGAAGAAGTGATGACACGTGTAGGATTAGCAAACTTACCACTCAATACAAAAGTTTATACGTGTAGTGGTGGGGAGCAACAGCGCATTGCTATTGCACGTGCAATTTTAAAAAATCCAAGTGTTATTATCGCTGACGAGCCGACAGGTAATTTAGATGACCGCAACAGGGATACCGTGATTGAGATATTTAAAGCATTGAACGCATCAGGTGTTACGGTTGTGTTAGCGACACATGAGCCTATGTATTTTGATATTGGTAGTAAAGAAATTGATTTAGATCAAATAGACTAAAAAATAAAGCCATTGCGTAGAAATACAGTACGCAATGGCTTTTTACCGTTAATGTGATTCAGTTGAATGGCTATTTGGTGTTGATCCAGCTGCATCTAAGATTAAGATAATGACAAAAACAAAAGCTGCTAATGCGATAGGTGTGACTACGTTAAGTGGTCCGCCACCGCCTAAGCTATTTAGCACGAAGTTCACCATCTCAAATAATACAACAGCCCAGATAAACGTAATGATATATTTCATTATGTACACGCCTCCATTTTTGCTGATAGTGTTATTATAAAGGTCTTTTGTGCAATTGTATAGTGTCGTCAAGTGTATGGCTTGTCAATTTTTAGTACCTTGTGTTAAATTAATACCTGGTATTAAAAATTAAAAGAAGGTGTTCAAACCATGAATGTAGGAATTAAAGGATTTGGCGCTTATGTTCCAGAACGTGTGGTTGATAATCGTTATTTTGAAGCATATCTTGATACATCAGATGAATGGATTTCACAAATGACTGGTATTAAAGAACGTCGTTGGGCAGATAAAGAACAAGAAACATCAGATCTCGCATATGAAGCGAGTGTGAGAGCGATAGAGGATGCAGGCATTCAACCGGAAGAAGTGGATATGGTCATTGTTGCTACATCAACAGGAGACCATCGTTTTCCAACCGTAGCGAATATGTTGCAAGAACGTTTAGGATTGTCAAAAGTGGCATCCATGGATCAACTTGCGGCATGTACAGGTTTTATGTATGGCATTGTGACTGCAAGAGCGTTTATACTATCAGGAGATTATAAAAATATTTTAGTTGTTGGTGCAGAAAAGTTATCTAAAATTACAGATTTGAATGACCGTGGCACTGCCATTTTATTCGGAGATGGTGCGGGAGCCGCTATTATTGGCGAAGTGTCTGGAAATCGTGGTATTCTAAGCTATGAAGTAGGTTCAGATGGTATTGGTGGAAAGTACTTATATCAAGAACAAGAAACTGACATGATTCGTATGAACGGACGTGAAGTCTTCAAATTTGCAGTACGTGTGATGGGAGAATCTTCGGCACGAGTTGTAGAAAAGGCAGAACTCACTGCGGACGATATTGATATGTTTATTCCACATCAAGCGAATATTCGTATTATGGAATCAGCACGACAACGATTAGGTTTATCAAAAGAAAAAATGAGCGTATCAGTGGATAAATATGGAAATACCTCTGCAGCATCGATTCCACTTAGCATTGATTTAGAACTAAAGAATGGTCGCATTAAAGATGATGATATTTTAGTTCTAGTTGGATTTGGTGGTGGACTCACATGGGGTTCAATGGTTATTCGCTGGGGGAAATAAATGAGGAGGAAACGCAATGACAAAGAAACAACGAGTGGTAATCACAGGACTTGGTGCGTTATCACCTATCGGAAATGATGTTCCTACAATGTGGCAAAATGCATTAAATGGTGTGAATGGTATTGATAAGATTACTCGTATTGATACTGAGCCATTTCAAGTTCATATCGGTGGAGAACTGAAAGATTTTAATATTGAAGATCATATTCCTAAAAAGGAAGCACGAAAAATGTCTCGCTTCACACAATATGCAGTGGTAGCAGCTCGCCAAGCTGTGGCAGATGCACAACTTGACATCAATGAGTCAAATGCTGAACGCATCGGTGTTTGGATTGGCTCAGGAATTGGTGGTATGGAGACATTTGAAGAGTCATATGAACAATTGAAAAAACGTGGACCAAGACGTGTTAGCCCGTTCTTTGTACCGATGTTAATACCTGATATGGCGACAGGACAAGTGTCGATTGATTTAGGTGCTAAAGGGCCGAATGGTTCTACCGTAACAGCTTGTGCCACAGCAACAAACTCTATTGGAGAGGCTTTTAAGTTCATTGAACGTGGCGATGCAGATGCAATGATTGCAGGGGGGACGGAAGCACCTATTACGAATATGTCAATTGCAGGTTTCAGTGCGAGCCGTGCGTTATCAACAAATAACGATCCAGAAACCGCATGTCGTCCATTCCAAGAAGGACGCGATGGCTTTATTATGAGTGAAGGTGCGGGTATCGTTGTATTAGAATCATTAGAGTCCGCACAAGCACGTGGTGCACAAATTTATGCTGAAGTCGTTGGTTATGGTTCAACAGGCGATGCACATCACATTACAGCACCTGGACCAGACGGCGAAGGTGGTGCGCGTGCAATGAAAATGGCGTTGGATGATGCGAATATTACACCAGATCAAGTGCAGTACTTAAATGCGCACGGTACGAGTACGCCGATTGGTGATTTGTTTGAAATTAAAGCGATTAAATCAACTTTCGGTGATGCAGCATACCAGTTGAAAATTAGTTCTACGAAATCAATGACAGGTCATTTGTTAGGTGCAACAGGAGGAATTGAAACAATCTTTTCCGTACTGTCTATACGTGATGGCAAAATTGCACCAACCATTCATGCAGATGCGATGGATCCAGAAATTGACTTAGATATTACACCGAATGAAGCGGTGGATCATGATATTACTTATGCGATGAGTAATAGTTTAGGATTTGGTGGTCATAATGCAGTACTCGTGTTTAAAAAGTTTGAACAATAAATAGCATAAAAAGCGCGTACTTTCGTAAACATGTTTGTGAGCTGACCCCATATAGTGGGAACTTTATAAAAACACTTTCGTTGAATTCAGTTAAAATGAATTTACGGAGGTGTTTTTTCTATGCGCAGAGTGGCGTATTCAGTTGAAACAAAGTTTAAAGCAGTGAAGATGAAAGCAGAAGGTTATACAACTAAAGAAATTATGTGTGAATTAAATATTAGAAATAGCACACAGGTAAAAACATGGTGGAGATGGTATAGAAAGGGTGAAACATATCGATTTAGTCAACAAGTAGGCAAACAATACTCCTATAATAAAGGATTAGTGGAACTTTCTGAACTGGAACAATTAAAGTTAAAGAATAGAAGAAATCAAGCCGAAATAGATATTTTAAAAAAGTACAAGGAATTGGAAAGGAAGTGGTACCTGAAGTAGTGATAGAATTAGTGGATGAGTTAAAGCACAGGCATCCTGTGAAGCTGATTTTGGAAGTGTTGAATGTCCCTAAATCAAATTACTACCGTTGGAAAAATAAGAAGAAAACGGAAGATACAACAGTTAAAAAGGTTAAGGAATTATGTGAAGATAATCATTACACGTACGGCTATCGCAAGATAACTGCTCTGATGAATCAGGCCTCTAAACAACCGATAAACCATAAACGTGTACAAAGAATTATGAGAGAAAATAATTTGAATTGTAGAGTTAGAATTAAGAAATCTAAACGTCGAGGGAAGGCATATTATCTTACAAGCAATAAACTGAATGGTAACTTTAGAGCAAATCAACCTCTACAAGTACTGACTACTGATATTACGTATCTTCCCTTTGGTAATTCAATGTTGTATTTATCTTCAATCATCGATTTATATAACGGTGAAATTGTGGCTTATAAGATTAGCGATACACAAGATCAAAGTTTGGTAAATGACACCTTAAACCAAATTGATATTCCAGAAGGATGTCTACTTCATAGCGATCAAGGAAGCGTCTATACATCGCATGCTTACTACCAATTATGCGAAGAAAAGGGCATTATCAGAAGTATGTCTCGCAAAGGTACACCTGCTGATAACGCCCCGATAGAATGTTTCCATTCCTCGCTAAAGTGTGAAACATTTTATCTTAACAATGAGTTAAATAACTCTAATTTCATTGTAAAGGATATTGTCGAAAAGTACATTGAAAACTATAATAATAATCGAATTCAACAAAAATTAGGCTACTTATCCCCTGTGCAATACAGAAAATTAGCAGCCTAATTCAAGTGTTTTTATGTGAGTCCCATATTAAGGGTGCAGTGCCTTTGAATGTTTATGAAGGTGCGCGCTTTTTTTTTAAGCTGTGGTAAATGCAAGTATAAAGGAAATAATTAGATATAAAACATTTACGAGTAATGCTGGTTTAATCCACGGTTGAACGAAATAGCTATCGCGTTTTGGAGATTTAGGATTATAGAATTCATCTTCTTCATACATTTTACGGTTCTTTTTACGCATTAATTGATAACGAAATTTTCTAAAACCATAACTTGTTACATCAAATATGCCTTCTTGAACGAGCAATAACATAAAGAGCATGATGATCATAATAATGGATACTGTGAAAAAGATATTAATGAGATTAATCCATGAGTGGGCGCCTGCTAGCCAAACAAAAAATGTAATGATAGGCGTCAAAAAAATATATATTATCGTGTTCAAATTAATACGATTCATTTGTTTTCTCCTTCATTAGAATGTCAATCTAATTATACAATATTTTAAGCTAACTTTTTATAATCATCAACAATTCAAAAGTTTTATGTTAAAAATGAATTGCTTGAAATGTTGCTGTAATAACATTCTTTATAATTCAATATATTTATATTAAAAAAACTTATTGAATATAAAATATTGAAAGATTATAATGACATTAATATTTCTGAAAATTTTGAAGGGAATGTTAATTGAACAAAGGGGGAAATACATATGCTTAAATATACACTTAAGCGCTTGCTGTATATGGTGATTTCATTAGTGATTATCATTTCAATTACTTTTTTCCTGATGAAATTAATGCCAGGTTCGCCATTCAATGATGAAAAATTGAGTGAAGAGCAAAAAATAGTCCTGAATGAGAAATACGGACTGAATGATCCGCTACCTGTGCAATACGCAAATTATATGGCAAATGTTGTGAAAGGGGATTTTGGAAATTCATTCCAATACGATGGACAACCTGTATGGGATTTGATTCAACCAAGGTTAATTCCATCATTCCAAATGGGTCTGATAGCGATGGTCATTGGTGTCGTGCTAGGTGTTGTATTGGGAGTAATAGCCGCAACTAGGCAAAACACCTGGGTCGATTATTTAGCAACATTGATCTCAGTTATCGCAATTTCAGTACCATCATTCGTACTGGCTGTGTTATTGCAATATCTTTTCGCAGTGAAGTTACAATGGTTCCCGGTTGCAGGTTGGGAAGGTGTATCAACAGCAGTCTTACCATCACTTGCATTATCAGCGGTTGTTCTGGCAACAGTCGCACGTTATATTCGAGCAGAAATGATAGAAGTGTTGAGTTCAGATTACATATTATTGGCGCGAGCAAAGGGGAATTCAACATACGCAGTCTTGTTTAAACACGCACTCAGAAATGCATTGATTCCAGTCGTAACAATCCTAGTTCCAATGTTAGCGAGCATTTTAACAGGGACACTCACAATTGAAAATATCTTCGGGGTACCTGGATTAGGGGATCAATTCGTTCGTTCGATTACAACGAATGACTTTTCTGTAATTATGGCGATTACGTTATTGTTCAGTACATTATTTATTGTTTCAATTTTCCTTGTTGATGTACTTTATGGATTAATTGATCCACGTATTCGCGTACAAGGGGGTAAAAAATAATGACGAAAGACTTACATCATTTACCAAAAGATGACCCATCAAGTGCAACGATGGCACAAACAACAGGTGTGATGCATGAAGATTTCGTACGTACAGGCACGCCAGACCTTAATCAACAAGCGTTGCAGCGTGAAGGACGTACGTTTTGGCAAGATGCATGGACACAACTAACGCATAACAAACTCGCAGTTGTAGGTATGATTGGACTATTGATTATCTTACTACTGGCTTTGATTGGTCCTTTATTGAACAGTCATGGTTATGCAGAACAAGATGTAGAACGTCGTAATTTACCACCTAAAGTAGCGGTTCTTGATAAGGTGCCATTCCTTCCATTTGATGGTTCAGGTGTAGAAGGAAATGCATATGAGAATGCAAAAGTAAAAGAAAACTTCTGGTTTGGGACAGACCAATTAGGTCGTGATCTTTGGACACGTACATGGAAAGGTGCGCAAGTATCATTATTTATCGGTTTTGTCGCAGCTGTTCTTGATATCTTTATCGGAGTGATATACGGCGCGATTTCTGGATACTTCGGTGGCCGTGTAGATGATGTCATGCAACGTGTTATTGAAATTATTTCATCTATTCCGACATTGATTGTTGTAATTCTTTTCGTATTAATCTTTGAACCATCGATTTGGACAATTATTTTAGCGATGACCATTACAGGATGGATTGGTATGAGCCGTGTTGTTCGTGGAGAATTCTTAAAATTGAAAAACCAAGAATTCGTATTAGCATCACGCACACTTGGTACATCAGACTTAAAATTAATTTTTAAACATATTTTACCGAATACATTAGGTGCAATTATCGTAACATCAATGTTTACAGTACCAAATGCGATCTTCTTCGAGGCATTCTTAAGCTTTATCGGTATTGGGGTTCCGGCACCACAATCTTCACTCGGTTCATTAGTAAATGAAGGTCGTGCGATGTTACTTATCCACCCTCATGAATTATTTATTCCAGCACTCATTTTGAGTTTATTGATCTTATTTTTCTACTTATTCAGTGACGGTCTACGCGATGCATTCGACCCTAAAATGCGTAAATAAACGAAGATGTGAGAGAAGCGTTTAGGAATTAAGCAGAATTCAAATAATGAGAAAAACTACTTTTTAATTGAGCGTTCTGTTGACAGTTTTGCGCTTAATCACTGACAAATAACGAACTTGTGTTAGGAGCATTTAAGAACTGGGCAAAATTTGAGCAATCATCAAATGGCTCCTTGAACACTCATAAAAGGAGGATGGTACCATGTCTGAACATATTTTAGAAGTGAAAGACTTGCATGTTTCCTTTGATATTACAGCAGGGGAAGTGCAAGCAGTTCGTGGCGTGGATTTCTATTTAGATAAAGGGGAAACACTTGCCATTGTAGGTGAATCTGGATCAGGTAAGTCAGTAACAACGAAAGCCATCACGAAGTTGTTTCAAGGTCCAACTGGCAAGATAAAAAAAGGACAAATTATATTCGATGGTGAAGATTTAACGCAGAAATCAGAAAAAGAATTAATGAAATTACGTGGGAAAGAAATTTCAATGATTTTCCAAGATCCGATGACATCATTAAATCCTACAATGAAAATTGGCAAACAAGTGATGGAGCCAATTATTAAGCATATCGGTTTAAGCAAATCAGAGGCTAAAAAACGTGCGATTGAACTCCTGAAGTTAGTAGGTTTAAAAAATGTTGAAAAACGATTCAATGCTTATCCACATCAATTTTCGGGTGGGCAACGTCAACGTATCGTTATTGCATTAGCATTAGCGTGTGAGCCTAAAATCTTAATTGCCGATGAACCGACAACAGCACTTGATGTAACAATGCAGGCACAAATTTTAGATTTGATGAAAGAGTTACAGCAAAAAATTGATACAGCAATAATTTTCATCACACATGACTTAGGTGTTGTTGCCAATGTCGCTGATCGAGTTGCTGTGATGTATGGTGGACAAATGATTGAAACAGGCAATGTCGATGAAATTTTCTATGATCCACGTCATCCATACACTTGGGGTTTATTATCATCAATGCCTGATTTAGAAACAGAAGGGGATACGGAATTATTAGCTATCCCTGGGACACCGCCTGACTTAGTACACCCACCTAAGGGAGATGCATTCGCAGCGAGAAGTGAATATGCATTAGCAATTGATTTTAAAGAGGCACCGCCATGGTTTAGTGTCTCTCCAACACATTTTGTACGTTCATGGTTGCTGGATGAGCGCGCACCAGTCGTTGATCCACCACCGATTGTAAAGCGAAAACAACGTGAAATGCCGAATAATTTCGACAAACCAGAGCGTGTAGAAAGGGTGTCGTTTTAAATGGGAAACAGGGAGAAACTTGTAGAAGTACAAAACTTGAAACAATACTTTAATGTAGGCAAGCCAAATGAAGTGCGTGCAATTGACGATATTTCATTTGATATTTATAAAGGGGAAACATTTGGACTTGTTGGCGAATCAGGTTCTGGGAAATCTACAACAGGAAAAGCAATCATTAAATTAAATGATGTCACAGATGGCAAGGTGCTATACGAAGGGGTTAATATACAAGAAATTAAAAATCGTAAAGAGTTATTGAAGTTTAATAAAAAAATTCAAATGATTTTCCAAGATCCGTACGCATCATTGAATCCTCGATTAAAGGTCATGGATATTGTTGCGGAAGGAATCGATATACATGGACTTGCATCGGATCGTCGAGATCGAAAAAAACGTGTGTATGACTTATTAGAAACGGTGGGATTGCGAAAAAGTCACGCCAATCGTTACCCACATGAATTCTCGGGTGGTCAGCGTCAGCGTATCGGTATTGCGCGTGCGCTTGCTGTTGAACCAGAGTTTATCATTGCGGACGAACCGATTTCTGCGCTAGACGTATCGATTCAAGCACAAGTTGTCAATTTGATGCAGAAGTTAAAACGTGAACGCAATATTACATTTTTATTTATCGCGCATGACCTATCAATGGTGAAGTACATATCAGATCGTATTGCGGTGATGCACCTTGGTCGTATTGTTGAGATTGGTACAGCAGATCATATCTACAACAATCCAGTGCATCCATATACACAATCATTGTTATCAGCCGTACCACAGCCTGATCCAGAAACAGAACGAACACGAAAGCGTATTGCTTATCAACATGATCCAAGCCAAAATGATGCGCGTACCTTGCGTGAAGTGGCACCTGATCACTTTGTATTTGCGACAGAAGAAGAACTCGAAAAGTTTCAGGCAGATTATCAAAAAGAACGTGTATAATTTTTGAAAGGGGAATGTCAAGTGAAGACACGGAGAACATTGAAAATATTCGCGCCACTTTTGGCTGCTACACTCGTTCTTTCAGCATGTGGCAGCGGCGAAGGGATTTATGATGATAAAGGACAAGTCTTTCGTAAAGTAATTCCACAAGATATGTCATCACTAGATACGGCGAAAGTAACAGATACTGTTAGTTTTGATACGTTCAATCAAGTGTATGAAGGACTTTATGTACTAGACGGTGACGATAAAGCACAACCAGGTGTCGCCAAAGGGGAACCTAAAATTTCTGAGGATGGTAAGACATGGACTGTGAAGTTAAGGGAAGATGCGAAATGGTCAAACGGTGATCCAGTAACGGCACATGACTTTGAATTCGCATGGAAACGTGTCGTCGATCCAGATACTGCTTCAGAGTATGCCTATATTATGTATGACTTGAAAAATGCGGAAGAAATCAACTTAGGCAAAAAGAAACCAAGCGAACTTGGTGTGAAGGCATTAGATGATCATACATTACAATTTGAACTGACAAAACCTATTCCATACTTTAAAGAGATGCTCGCTTTTGGAACATACATGCCACAAAATGAAAAAGTCGTAAAAAAATATGGTGATCGTTACGGCACGAATGAAGATAAAGCAGTATATAATGGACCATTTAAAGTAAAAGAGTGGGCAGTAGAAGATAAAATTTTATTAGTAAAAAATGATAAATATTGGGATAAAGATGTTGTGAAGTTAGATAAAGTAAACTATAAAGTCTTAAAAGATGGTCAAGCAGGGGCGTCTTTATATGATACGAATTCAGTAGATGATACAATTATTACATCTGAACAAGTTGAGAAATATAAAGATGATCCAGCACTCAAAAAACGTCTATTAGCCGCAACATTCTACTTAAAACTCAATCAAGGTACAGTGCCAGCGTTCAAAGATCGACATATGCGTCTTGCTTTGGCACAAGCAGTGGATAAACAAGCTTATGTCGATGCGGTATTAAATAATGGATCAGCACCAAGTGATGGCTTTACGTCTAAGGCAACAGCTAAAGCACCTGATGATTCAGACTTTGCAGATCAAATTAACTCACCATTAGTTTATAATCCTGAAAAAGCGAAAGAGAACTATGAAAAAGCGAAAAAAGCTTTAGGTGAAGATACATTCACATTTAAGTTGAATACGGAAGATACGCCGTCTTCAAAAATATCAGCAGAGTTTATTAAAGCGCAAATTGAGAAAAACTTACCTGGTGTTACAATTAAAATTCAACAGTTACCATTTAAACAGCGTATTGCACGAGAACAAAGTGAAAACTATGATATTTCACTCTCTGGTTGGGGACCTGACTATCCGGACCCATTAACATTCTTAAACATCATGACAACTGGTAACTCATCAAACAATACAGGTTGGGGTAACAAAGAATACGATAAGATGTTGAAAGATGCGAATGGTGCGTTATTACAAAAAGAAGAAGAGCGTAATCAAACATTAATTGATGCAGAAGAACTTTTATTGGAGAATGCACCAATTACACCGATTTATCAAAAAGGGGAAGCGCATTTGACAAACCCTCAAGTGAAAAACTTGCAGTATCATAATATCGGTGGCGACACAACATTGAAATATGCATATATTGATAAGCGTATTGATCGAGAAACAGGTAAGAAAAAAGAGAAATAATATGGGGATAGGAGCTGAGACATCGTGCTTAGCTCCTTCTTTTTGCTGTCGCCTTTTGTTGATAGACTTGTTATGATATCAATATAACTGTATAAGGAGAAACTAAATGACCAAAATAACTGAAACAGATAAAGAGATTTTATTAACCACATTAAAAGAACGTTTTGAGAAGTACCCAGAACGTCATGAAGATATCACTTGGGATGAAATAGAACAAAAATTACATGAAGCTGAATCAACGTTATGGTCACTGAATGAAATGGAACGTACTGAGGGAGAACCTGATGTTATTGTTTTAGAAGATGGCCAGTACGCATTTGTAGATTGTTCAGCTGAAAGTCCTAAAGGGCGTAGAAGTGTATGTTATGATCAGGCAGCATTAGAATCACGTAAGAAGTATAAGCCTGAAACAAGTGCCGTTGCAATGGCAAAAGAAATGGGGATTGAGATGTTAACTGAATCACAGTATCGATATCTTCAGTCATTTGGTATTTTTGACAAGAAAACATCGAGCTGGGTTGTGACCCCTGATCATATCCGTGAATTAGGCGGGGCTTTGTTCTGTGATTATAGATATGGCACTGTATTTACATACCATAATGGTGCAGAATCATATTACGGTGCGAGAGGATTTCGAGGTATTCTTAAAATCTAAAAAAGAGAGATTGGCTGTCGATATGTGACAGTTAGTCTCTCTTTTTGGATCTTATTTTGTTTTACGACCTAGGCCCATCGCTTTTTCCATCTTTTTCAATGTTTTGAATGATGCGCGTTGCGCTTTGTCACGACCTTCGTCTAAAATCTCATCTAATCGATCTGATTCATAGAATGTGTTAAATTTTTCTTGGAAATCAACTAGGAATTTCTCAACAATATCTGCTAAATCACCCTTAAAAACACCATAGCCTTGGCCTTCGTATTGAGATTCTAATGTAGCGATTGATGTGCCTGTCAAGCTTGAATAGATTGTCAACAAGTTAGAAATGCCAGGTTTGTTTTCTTTATCATATTTAATGATACCGTCAGAGTCTGTAACTGCACTTCTAATTTTTTTCGCAGCGAGACGTGGCTCATCTAATAATGAAATGAAGTTTTTCTGATTGTCATCACTTTTACTCATTTTTTTAGTCGGATCTTGTAAACTCATCACACGACCGCCTACTTTAGGCATTTGAATTTCAGGTTTAACAAGGACATCGTTATAACGACTGTTGAAGCGGTCAACGAGATTACGTGTTAATTCAATATGTTGTTTTTGGTCATCGCCGACTGGCACAATGTCTGTATTGTACAGGACGATATCAGCTGCCATGAGTGGTGGATATGTAAGAAGACCAGCTGGAATACCATCATTTTGTTTTTGTGCTTTATCTTTATATTGTGTCATGCGTTCTAATTCACCGATAGATGAAATCGTTGTTAACATCCACCCGGCTTGGACGTGTGCAGGAACTTCTGACTGAATAAATAAAGTAATCTTATCTGGATTTAGTCCTGATGCAAGATAAATGGCTGCTAATTGACGAATTTGTTTGCGTAACTTCAAACGATCTTGAGGTACTGTAATCGCATGTTGATCAACAATACAGAAGAAACAGTTATAATCATCTTGAATCTCTGCAAATTGTTTCAGTGCCCCGATATAGTTTCCTAATGTAGGAATACCACTTGGTTGAATGCCGGAAAATAAAGTTTTCATTATTAAAAAGCCTACTTTCTATCATGTATATTCTTTTTCCTATTATAACAGTATTTTAATTGTTTGTAATTTGTGATAAGGTATAAATATCAATTGGTTAGACAAGTTCATACGACTAAAGTCTGATTATTTGAATAAAAAATTTTTAATTGCATTTTCTCATTTAATTTTAATGTTGACCACATATAATAAAATCATAACGTTAGAAGACAAGGGCTAAAGTTTTAAAACGTTTTGACATATATTGTGCAGTCAAACATGAAACGTTAAAAATGATGATGAATGTAAATTCATTAAACTAGGAGAGTGAGATGTATGGTAACATTATTTACTTCACCAAGTTGCACATCTTGCCGTAAAGCGAAAGCATGGTTACAAGAACATGACATTCCGTATACGGAGCGAAATATTTTCTCTGAGCATTTAACATTAGATGAAATCAAAGAGATTCTAAAAATGACTGAAGATGGAACAGATGAGATTATCTCAACACGTTCAAAAACTTATCAAAAGTTGAATGTTGATATTGATTCATTACCACTTCAAGATTTATACACAATCATTCAAGATAACCCAGGTATCTTACGTCGTCCAATCATCCTAGACGAGAAGAGATTACAAGTTGGTTACAACGAAGATGAAATTCGCCGTTTCCTACCACGCAAAGTGCGTACGTTCCAATTGCTTGAAGCACAACGTATGGTAGATTAACACAATTTTGAAGACACTTTTTTAATTTAAATATCTGACTGTTCATGGTTGATTGCGTCCGTGAATAGACACGAAACAGTGCGTCGCATGCGTGCTGTTTTTTTGTATCTTTTTTTATAAAGTACAGGGTTTTAAGGTGATGTTTCTATGGATGAACACACAAGCATTATCATTTAGAAAAATATTCAATATGTTATAATAAAGATGTAAAAATGAGTAACATAAATAAGCAGTAAACAAAAAAATTGTATTTTTGAAGTTGATTTCATACAATAGGTATACTATTCATCAACTGTAAGGGAGTGTGATGATATGAGAATAGAGCGCATTGATGATATGACTGTTAAATTATTTATCACATATACGGATATTGAGGCACGTGGCTTCAGAAGAGAAGATTTGTGGACGAATCGTAAACGCGGAGAAGAGTTCTTCTGGTCAGTCATGGAAGAAGTTAATGAAGAAGAAGATTTTGTTGTCGAAGGTCCGTTATGGATTCAAGTTCATGCTTTTGAAAAAGGTGTGGAAGTGACGATTTCAAAATCTAAAAATGAATCAGAGATGGAAATGTCAGAGGACATGAATGCCTTTGAAGAAATCGATAATCATTTAAGTGATCTTTTATCACAGTCATTCAAAGAGCATGATGGTGCTGAATCACAAAATCATGCGACAAAGAAAGAACAAAAAGCACAAAGAAGTGTATCAAGTGGCAATGTACCATTAGCACCAACAGCTGTTTTCAAATTTGATGATTTGGAGTCGGTGATTACTTATGCACATCGTCATAATCAACAATTAACACAGTTTGAAGACTTGTTGTACATGTTGGATCAACAATACTATTATGTTGTTCATTTTGATGCACGTGTGACAGAAGATGAAATTCACGACTTTTACAGTCAAATGTTAGAATTTGCATCATTGAGTGACAAAACAGAAGTATATCTGAATGATTACGGTAAAATTGTGATGAGTTATAACGTAACAGAGCAAGTGAAACGTTATTTCACATTATAAATATCATAAGAACTAGCACATTGCAGGCCACTTTTATCAAAGTGCGGCAGTGTGCTTTTTATTTGTGTAAAGTGTGAATCAATCATAAGAAGTAAATGACCGGACATAAGCGTGTTATAAGTTGAGGTGATTGAATGTTAATAGCTTATAACGAAAAGCAAGAACGTGTGCTAGCACGCAATGCGTTGAGAGACGCATTGTATTTTTGTCCTATCTGTCATGAACAACTGATATTAAAGCAAGGCAATAAAAACATCGCACATTTTGCACATGGACGTCAATGTGCGCACCATTCCAGTGGAGAGACTTTATTACATTATAAGTTAAAATTATTGCTATTTCATATACTGTCAAATTATTATAATGATGTACAACTCGAACCATATTTGTCGGGCATCCAACAAATACCAGATATTGTAGTGGGTGACAACGCAATCGAAGTACAGTTGAGTCCTTTGCCAGTTCAACAGATGCGTAAAAGAACAGAAGGATTGCAGTGTGCCGGTTATCGTGTTACATGGCTAACAACATTACCAAAATATCGTCAAGGTATTTATCATTTGAACCAACTACAACAGAGTTGCATCGACCCAGTACATTGCGTGATGTATGGGATTCATCCGATTAACTATCGATTATATCGTTTGAACAACATGATGAGTCTTACAGCCCGTCATTTTCATGCGGATTGTGAGCCAATTGCCTATGAACAACTACTTGCAGACGATGCACGAAGTTGTGTAGGTATGACAACGGTGCGCAAACTGGCAACAGCACGTATCATACAATATGTTATACAATGCCGTCGCAAAAAAAGTGTCCATGATCCAGTGTTGTCGCTGATCTATCAGATGAAATTAACAGAAGCGCAAGTCATTCAGTTGACAGGGTTTATATTTCCAGAACAAATTCATGTGCATACGCATCCGGTGTTATGGCAGTTAAAAGTATTTGCTGCTTTGAGATATCAACATGACCCTTATCATGCACTTGCACATTGTATTAAACTGCGTCAATTCGCAACAAGAACCTATTCATCGCGGGCTATCATTGAACAATTAGTAGAGCGATATAGGAAAATCATAAAATTATAAGAAAATTATGTCTATTTTTTGACAAAAATAAACTTAGAATGAGAAAATAGTATAAATCATCTCATAAATCAAGGAGGAAAAGTATGACGAATCAAAGATCGCGTGCAGAACAAGAACAAAAATTTCCACAACACACATGGGATTTAACAACGATTTTTAAAGATGATGCGGCTTGGGAAGCGGCCTATGATCAGGTAGCAAACCGTATCGGGGAGGAAGAAAAATTCAAAGGACATCTCGGTGATGATGCAGAAACTCTGTATGCGGCACTGCAATTGCAAGATGAAATTGAAGCGGACTTAGGCGCTGTCTATGTTTATTCACATTTAAAACAAGACCAAGATACAGCGAATGATCACTATACTGGATTAGAATCACGTGCGCATCAATTAATCATTCGATTCAGTTCGGCGTGGAGCTTCTTAGTTCCCGAGTTGTTACAAATTGAAGAAGAGAAGATTCAATCATTTTTAGCATCACATGAAGGGTTAAAACATTATGCTTTTGCACTTGAAATGATTAATCATAAACGTCCGCATGTCTTAGATGCAGATAAAGAAAAATTGTTGACGGAAGCACAAGATGCACTATCAACATCAAGTAATGTATTTAGTATGTTCGATAATGCCGACTTAACATTTGAAGATGTGACAGATAAAGATGGAAACAAACATCCATTAACTCAAGGAACATTCATCAAATATCTAGAGTCAGATGATCGTCAATTACGTCAGTCAGCATATGAGAATGTTTATAAAGCATATGGTGCATATAATAATACTTTAAGTGCTACTCTAGCTGGAGAAGTGAAAAAGCATGTTTTTAATGCACGTTCTCATAACTATAAAACAGCTCGTGAGCAGGCACTGAGCAACAACTACATACCAGAAGCGGTATACGATAATCTTGTTAAAACGGTCCACAAATACTTACCATTACTTCACAGATATACCGAATTACGCAAGAAGTTATTAGGTATTGATGATTTGAAAATGTACGATATGTATACACCGCTTGTGAAGGATATTAAGTTTGATATGCCGTATGACGAAGCAGTTGAATGGATGTTAAAAGGATTAGCACCAATGGGTGAAAACTACTTGAATGTCATCAAAGAAGGTTTGGATAATGGTTGGGTAGATGTCTATGAAAATAAAGGGAAGCGTTCAGGTGCGTACTCTTCAGGTTCTCATCAAACAAATCCATTTATCTTGTTGAACTGGTCAGACACCGTTTCAGATTTGTTTACATTGGTACATGAATTTGGTCACTCAGCGCATAGCTATTTCAGTAGAGAAAACCAATCATCAACATACAGTGGCTATTCGATCTTCGTAGCTGAAGTTGCTTCAACATGTAACGAAGCATTATTAAGTCATTATATGGAGCAACATCTTGACGATAAACGTCGCTTATTGTTATTGAACCAAGAGTTAGAGCGCTTCAGAGCAACGTTATTCCGACAAACAATGTTTGCAGAATTTGAACACAAAATTCATGCGATTGAAGAAGCAGGGGAGCCTTTAACTGCACAACGTATGAACCAAGAATATGCGCAATTAAATCGTCAATACTTTGGTGATGTCGTAGAAACAGATGACTTTATCAGTAAAGAGTGGTCACGTATTCCACACTTCTATATGAATTATTATGTTTACCAATATGCGACAGGGTATAGTGCAGCTCAAAGTTTAAGCCATCAAATCTTAACAGAAGGTGAGCCGGCAGTAGAGAGATACATCAATGAGTTCTTGAAAAAAGGTAGCTCAAATTACCCAATTGAACTACTGAAAAATGCTGGTGTGGATATGACAACACCACAACCAATTGAAGATGCATTGCATGTATTTGAACAAAAATTAGACGCATTTGAAGCACTTATGGAATCATTATAAAATGAATTCGTTTACAATTTGACAGATTTGTGAAAAGTTTAATTTTTGCAAGTTAAAGGGTTGAAACCTTGGTATGAGCATGATATATTATGAGCATGAAATTAATCACATAACAAACATACCCCTTTGTTTGAAGTGAAAAATTTCTCCCATCCCCTTTGTTTAGCGCCGTGTTAGAGCACGGCGTTTTTTATTCACTTTTATTATTTGTTCTGTGTTCTATACCAAAGTGCCTACTGTTCTTGTAGTTAACGAAAAAGAATATTTTTATTGATTATGGATATATAATAATTAAGATAATTCTTTTACGTGAGAGAATTGTAATATGCAGTATTTAATTTATAAAACTTTTATACATAAGAAACTTTTAATATGATTAAATAGACACATACAATATGAAAGGATAGTGTTTGAAGATGCAATTACGATCAAAACTTAACAAAGTAGTGTTAGGAATTGGTATATTAGGTGTGTCAACTGCTGTGTTATTTGGTTCTGCACATAATGTACAAGCTGCAGCATATCATATTCCAGCCAATGCAGTACCGGTTGAAGGCAATCCATCTTTACTTAAAATTGAAGAAGGTAATGTAACAACGTTTATTGATGCCAAAACTGGCGAATTCATGGGGATAATTTCTGCAAAACCAAGAGGTTAAAAGATATCAAAAGTATGAAATAACTTATACACTGTGTTAAGTAAGAAAAAGGGGCTGGGACATAATTCCCAGCTCTTTTACAAAAAAGGTCTAATTTGGTGTCGAAAAACACTAAATTAGACCTTTTTTATAGATATCATTTAAAAAAATAAAACACTTCCCGTATAATTGTTAATAACCACAAAAACAATGAAAGGAAGTGCCTTATATGTATAAAGAGTATAACATTTCTCAGCTTAGTCTGCCAATTGAAACTGAAATTTCTTTTCCCGAGAGTGATATTGCCCTCATTATTAATAAACTTGTAGAATCTATTCCCCAAGAAACTTTTAATCAATATTACAACCATAGAGGTCCTTCATCTTATCATCCTAAAATGATGTTAAAAATCGTTTTATACAGCTATACACAGTCTGTCTTTTCTGGTAGAAAAATGGAATTTCTACTTAAAGATAGTTGTCGTATGATGTGGTTAGCTCAAGGACAAGTCCCTTCATATCGTACAATCAATCGCTTTAGAGTTAATCCACACATGATAGATTTTATACAAGTTCTATTTGTGGGTCTTAGAGCGCAATTATTAGAAGACAAAGTGATTACAGAAGACGCCCTTTATATAGATGGAACGAAGATAGAGGCTAATGCCAATAAATATACTTTTCAATGGCTAGGTAGCACTAAGCATTTTAGTAAAGGGGTTATTGAAAAATCCAATGCGGTGTATAAACAGTTAATTTCAGAGAAGATCATACCTGAAATTAAGAGAGAATCTTCTGATGAACTAACAAATCGTATTGAGATGCATTTAGATGATAAAAATGAAACGCTCACTTCTAAAATTGAAGCATCTCAAAGTGTAGAAATAAGAAAGACATTAAGAAAACAAAGAAGTAAAGTTAGAAAATATAAAAAAGCAATCAAAGATTTTAAAGATCGTAAAATAAAATATGATGAGCAGATGGAAATTTATGGTGACAGAAAAAGCTATTCTAAAACAGATCATGATGCGACCTTTATGAGAATGAAAGATGATCATATGAAGAATGGACAATTAAAGCCTGGCTATAATCTGCAGATTGCGACGAACAATCAGTTCATTTTGGCATTTGGTGTGTATAGTAATCCGGGTGATACGCGAACACTTCCTTCTTTTTTAAAATCAATCAAAGAATTATACGGTGACATTCCAGAGTACATTGTAGCTGATGCGGGATATGGTAGCGAACAAAACTATACGATGATTCTTGATGAATTCGAGAAAACACCACTCATCACATATAGTATGTATTTAAAAGAGAAGAAAAGAAAATATAAAAATAATCCATTCATAACAGCTAATTGGAAATATAATGAAATAGATGACTATTATGTATGTCCGAATAACAAAGAATTGCATTTCAAAAGTTATAGAAAAAGAAGAGACGGATATGGTTATCAGAGAGATTTCAAATTATATAAATGTGAAGATTGTGTTGGATGTCCTTTACGAAATGAATGTATGAATTACAGAACCAACCCAACTACAACAAAAAGCTTATATAAAAATCCAACTTGGGATTATTTTAAAGCATTCACAAATAAGCAGCTTTCAGATCCAAAAACGAAAGGCATCTACAAAAAACGAAAAATAGATGTCGAATCAGCATTTGGAAATCTGAAGGCTAATTTGGGTTTCCAAAGGTTATCAGTTCGCACTCAATCAAAGGTTGAATGCGAATTAGGAATCGCACTTATGGCAGTAAACATCAGAAAACTAGCCAGATAAGTGCTAGTTTTTTAGTAAATAATAAGAAAAAAGCCGTTAAAATCTTAAAAAAGAATTTTAACGGCTTTTTTTGAAGGGAAATTGAGCGCCTATGTCTCAGCCCCATACATTAATTAGGAATAAGGTCATGGTATTCTGGTGATGTAATTGGTTTCATATAAAAGCAATTGATTTGTCAAGATGATTAATGAATAACTATTCTTTCTAGGGAATAGGGAATATATTGCTATACGGTGACTTAAATTAATTAAAAGTTAGTGAATTAACATGATTTTAATATGTTACCTTCAAAATTCTCATACACTTTCTTAATACAAATTTGAGCGTGAGATAAAGACTTCTTCTAAGACAATCATGATAAGCAGTAAAAGATTATTCACTGCAACCTGCCTGCAATTAATTATAATTTTTTTCTTATTTCGTACTAATCCTTATTAATATTTTCACCCACTAATATTTCTACTAATTACGTAAAAAATCTACTTAAGTTTTACTTTATTCAAATATAGTCTCAAAACATATACTCATATTTTATATTTTTAATAGAATGAGATATTTTCACCCTACATAACTTTATATGAATTGAAGCAAATCATATTTTAAATACAATTTTCCAAAAAGTCATACACATTCTAAAACATATTTATAGTCTAATAAGTATGAGCAAAAAATTGTTCTGCAAAATACTTATCTAATTAATAACGAATAGAAAGGGAAATGAGTATGAAAAAATATTCACAGTACAAGAAATATGATCGTCAAAAACAAGTTTTTAGTATTCGTAAACTGTCTTATGGTACTGGCTCTGCTTTATTGACAACTTTATTATTTTTAGGAATCACACAATCAGCAGAAGCATCAGAAGTGACTGAACCAACTGCTGAAGCGGCTGCTCAAGAAACTGAAAACGTCGCAACTTCTGACGAACAACCATCTCCAACGTTAAACACTGAAATAGCTAATGAAAACATTTCAGAAGAAAAGACAACATCTGAAGTGACAGATGAAACAACTCAAGTAAATCCTGAAACATCATCAGAATCAGCAGAAAATCCTGCAGAAACAACAGAAGTTGAAAAAAACGAACCTGCTGTTGAAGAAGCACGTTCAGAAAAAGAACAAGTAACTGAACAACTCGTCTCTGAAGAAGTAGAGTCATCTTCAAAAAAATCTGAAAAACATTATTCAGTAGGTGGTAATGATTATCCAACTGTAAATGTCCCTAATGCAGAAATCGGAGAACGTGTTGACCCTGAAACAGGTAAAAAAGTTAAATATATTACGTCTTCAAAACCACGCACAAAAGCAGCTGAAGTACCTGAAAAAGAGACAACAGACAAAAATACACCATTAAAATCAACTGCTGCACCTATCCCGATTGGTACGGCATTTCGAGGGTCTATTCCAGATGGTGAATCACCACAAAATGTAGTATCGATTACTGGTGGGGGCGTAAATGTTACTCCTGGCTGTGCTAAAATTCAAAAGGATGGTCGTGTAAAATATGATTATGAAGTGTCATTAAACCCTATTCTTTCTAGTGATCACATTCAAACTGGTAGTACATTTAACATAACAATTCCTAAATTTGCAGAAAATGTAAAATTCTCATTAATTGGTACACGTGACGAGAATGGCAATCCACATAATGTTAATATGCCATTAGATCAAATGACTTATGAAGAATATAAAGCTGGATTCAACGAGAAAGACCAAAATCCTAACTTTCAAGGCATCCCGACTTATGAAGAATTTTTAGAACTGCAAAAACAAGGTAAGACCCCTATTTCAGTAGTGGAACATAATGTTCAATTTAATGAAGATGGTGTTCTAACAACAACAAGTGGTCAATTGTTGGAAGATTTGGTACGTTCATTTTCAGTGAACACATTGATTAATGGTGCGATTGGTCTGAAAGTAGAATTTGATATTTCAAAAGACCAATATGAGAAAACACCATATTTACCGCTTGATGCTAGATTAGGTTGGAGAGCTTTTAGTGAACCCTATCATTATATAGATAGTTATGAAGAAGGTTCTCAAGCTTTAGATAATTATAGAGTATCATCAACAAGTACAAATACAGAGCAAAAACCGGATGGTAGGTATAATAGTTCTGCGTATTATTATATTGAACATCCAGAAGAAATTGATTTAGGTGACTTTGACGAACATGGTTTTTATGGTCAACCAGGAGTAGCTGTAACAAGAAATATGGGTGATTGGAGTAAAATTGGTCCAGATATTTCTCATTCAACTTTTAATTACAAAGAAAGATTTAATTTAGAAGCTAATTTAGCTGTTACCTATTATGCCCCTGTTGATGAAGACTTAGCAGATATAGCTGTCGTTACACTTTGTGAATTAGAAGACCCTGATGAAAATGATGCAGACGCAGATGCGGATGCAGACAGTGACTCAGATGCAGACAGTGACTCAGATGCAGACAGTGACTCAGATGCAGACAGTGACTCAGATGCAGACAGTGACTCAGATGCAGACAGTGACTCAGATGCAGACAGTGACTCAGACTCGGATGCGGACTCAGACTCAGATGCAGACAGTGATTCAGACGCGGATAGCGATTCTGACTCAGATGCGGATAGCGATTCAGATTCAGATGCGGATAGCGATTCAGATTCAGATGCAGATAGCGATTCTGACTCAGATGCAGATAGCGATTCTGACTCAGATGCAGATAGCGACTCTGACTCAGATGCAGACAGCGATTCAGACGCGGATAGCGACTCAGATTCAGATGCAGACAGTGATTCAGATGCAGACAGTGATTCAGACGCAGACAGCGATTCAGACGCAGACAGTGACTCAGATGCGGATAGCGACTCAGACTCGGATGCAGACAGCGATTCAGACGCAGATAGTGACTCTGACTCGGATGCAGACAGTGACTCAGATGCAGACAGTGACTCAGATGCGGATAGCGACTCAGACTCGGATGCGGACAGTGATTCAGACGCAGACAGCGATTCAGACGCAGACAGTGACTCAGATGCGGATAGCGACTCAGACTCGGATGCAGACAGCGATTCAGACGCAGATAGCGACTCAGACTCAGATGCAGACAGCGATTCAGACGCAGATAGCGATTCTGACTCAGATTCAGACGCAGAAGTTGACAAAGATGGGGATAATGAAGAAGGTAAACATGGTGAAGGAGACCATGGTAAAGGTTTACCGGATACAGGTAATGAATCAAATAATGGTACATTAATTGGTTCATTGATTGCAGCACTTGGTTCATTGTTCTTAATTGGTCAACGTCGTAGAAAGCAAGATAATCATTAAGCTATAACTTGAAATTAAACAACCCTTTCCAAAATTCCAATATAAAAGAGACAATCGTTTAGTCGATTGTCTCTATGTTTATGAGTCTTTATATTCAAAAAACAGGAAGTCCATTTTTTGTGGTGGGCAGATAATAAAAAGTAACTAATTTTATTTTTAACTTAATCATAACATGTAGTCATCACTACATTCATTTAAGCGTACAGTTTAATTATTAATTGTACGCTTTTTCTATACCATCATTTCTTTAATACTCGCTTGCCAAGGCGCCTCACTTCAACTAATTTTGGCTTTATTGAATAAAAGAAGCCAAAATGGATTTTCCATTCGGCTTGTTGCCTTAGGCGTCTCGCATTAGAAATGATTTTAGATACACATCTCTAAGTGTGTTAGCGACATATTAGATAGCGATTACTACGTAATATATTTATGCAACGTTATTTATTAGTAAACCATCTTTTTTACGTCGTTGATATAGCTTAAAAATAATCAGTATCCTTGCCTTGAAGTTATTAAAGTTTCGATAGCCATACGATACACGTTTAATAAGCTTAATTTTATTATTGATACCTTCAATCGCTCCATTGTTTAACTTAGGGTGTTTAATTGTTGAATAAAGAATATACTCGTATTTTTTATAGAACCGAATGACACGCCAAACACCACGTGATACATGCTTCTTTTCAACACTCATTAAAATTTCTTTGAAACGTAACCAATCACATTGTTTTAATGCTTCTCGAAGGTGATGAACTAACATATATGTGTCATAGAGCTGCTGATCAAGATTTAATAGATACTCTAAAATATCTCTTGATGTCGTATACGTTTTGAAGGACTTCGACCAAAAGTATTCATAGCTGTTAATATCTTGTCTGTCAGAAAGGAAGAGTTTCCAGTGTTTTTTCATTTTCGTGTAATCTGTTGATGACTTATAGCGACAAGTATTCATTATAGAAATACGTTGCTTATTAAGTTCACAGTTAAGGTGCTGAACAATGTGAAAACGATCAAAGATTAAAATCGCATTCGGGAATACTTCATGAACGAAGTTAATGTAGGGTTCATACATATCGGCTGTGACCGTTTTGACAGCTAATCGTTCACGACGATCAAAACGATAGAAGTACTCTTTAAGTTTGTGAATACGTCTATCTTCTAAGATATCGATAATCTGATTCGTTTCATTATTTATAAACAGAAAACTCATCGTTGTTGTCACATTTTTAACGCTTTTAAATTCATCTATGGAGAGATGTTTGGGCAATCCAGATGAAGGTTTTACTATTAATGATTGTGAGATATGGTGAATACATCTCTTAACTGTGCTTGGTGAAACACTACAATCATTAGCAATGTCTATCTCAGATTGTACACGTATGAGTTTGTCCTGAATCGCTAATTTCACACGGTTAGTAATAAAGCAGTTACTATCAACAATGTTGGTTTGAGCCGTAAAAGTCTTTAAACAATGTAGACACTTAAAGCGTTCTTTCGCTAAATTAAGATAAACATTAGACTCTTGAGATTTTAATAGTGTTAAACGCGAAACGCGTTTACCGTGCTTATGTATTTGTCCATCATTGATACAATCACACTTCACACAAGCCTTTGGTGTATAAGAAAGTGTTCCATAAACAATTGTAGAAAGCTGATCACGCACTTCTACATCCTCTTCCACCTTAAGAATTTGAATATTTTCATCTTTTATTTTTAATAGTTTTAATATATCATTACACATAGGCGCATCATGTCTCCTCTCATTTTTTGTTTAGGCACTTAAAATTATAGAGGCATGAGCGCTTTTTTGTATCAAAATGATTTAAAAAACAAAAAGGGCGGGACAGCAGTTCATGCCATCCCACCACAAAAGATTAAGACCCAAAAAACATCACCACAATCCTATTTAAAAATTGTGGTGATGTTTTATTCATAATACACATATTAGACACGAGACTTCCAGTATTCTCCTTCAGGGTATTTGAGCTTTTCAATTTTGCGCTGTAAAGCAAGCTTTTTCAATTCTTTACGTAATGTACGTTCAGGCCATTCATAGATTGTTAAAAGTTCTTCTTCTGTTACTAATTGCTTTTGTTGAATATAATCAGCAAGTGCTGGTGGTAAGCTTTTCTCGATCGTTGTCCCAATCATTTCATTAATAATATACGTGTAAATATGATACGGATATAACCCTTCGACCTTCAAACCTTCTTCATGAACATCTTCATTAAAAAAGACAAGTGAGGGTGCCATATCAATATCCATTTCACGAGCAATGTGCAAGTCGACCTTCAAACTGTCACGTAACTTACCATTATTGATATCTTCTTGGAAAACGTCATAATCAAGACTAGCGTTAACGATACACTTCGCAATCATATCTTCAGTGACAATATCACAATTCGGTATAATCTCATTTTGTAACAAATGCATAAAACGATGGGCACGTGAACGACCTTGTAATTCAGCTGCTTTGAAGACGAGCGCAATATTATCTCGATCTGATGTACTTTGTGCTTGGCATTTTGTCAGTACACGTAAAGATGGGTTCAAAATATGACGAATAGAGATATATTGATGATATTCAATTCTTAATTTAGCTAAGATAGCGGATAATTTAAAGCTGTCTTTACAAAAAGGATCAAAAAAGGAATAGATCTCAATTTTGCTTACAGGAGTAAGGTCTGCATTGTTCTGATAATCCCTATTACTCGCTATAACCTTTAATTCTTCCGTCATTTTGTTCACCTACAATTAGTTTTCTGTGTTAACCATATAGTTTGCAGTTAATCGAAGTCTTTCGTACAAATAATCGCCAACACCGTCTGGAAATTGAGCTGTCTCAATGGCTGTGTGCATATTTTCTAACCATGCATCTTTGGCATGATGATCAATGACAAATGGCATATGTCGCTTTTTAAGCATGGGATGACCATGTTCTTGCGTATATAAATCAGGGCCACCTAGAAATTGTGTTAAAAACTGTTTTTGCTTACGTGCTGTTTCGGCAAAATCACCTGGGAACAAGTGGTTAATGCGATCATCATTTTCAACCAAAGTGTAAAAATGATCAATCATGCGATAAAGCGCTTCTTGTCCAATGATTTCGTAAGGCGTTTGTTTCATGCGTATCACCTTTTAATTTTGTTATATATATAAATAATAACACGAAATTTTCCATTTCAAAGTAAAAACACTTATAACGACAAGGTTATGAAATAAGTCATTAAAAATCGGTGGAAAATATACGTTGCATCTATTTTAACGGTATTAAGTATAAAAAATAGGAACGAGGTTGTGAATGAAGCGTTTAGAATTCGATCTCTGGGGCGCACCGTATATTGATGACCCCAAGGTCGAATTTATGATACTCAGCGCCTTTTAAAGTTTTATTACATGCTTTGGCGTCTTTTGAAGAAACGTTGCACCTTATTCAAGGGAGCTTTGTGACTTAAGTGATAAGTGTCTAATATTTGAATGAATGCCTTGTAACCCTCATGATAATCAGCGACTTCAAATTCTAATTCAAAATCTTCAGTGCCTAAATATTCGCTATGATCTAATACAACTAGTCCTGAAGGCGTGGCTGTTTCAAGCCGATGTGTCGTAAGATATCCTAATATCATAAGCTTTGATGCATCAATATGATACTGCACAAAAACATCACGGATATCGTTTGGGATGATTTGTTCTGGCAGTTGTGCATCTGTTTTTGGCGCATATGATGTTGGATAATTGTATTCTGTTAATCCAATTTCACCGGGAACTTTCAGTGTTAATTCATTTGTTTTATCTGATCGCACACGAATACGTAATGCCATTTTATGTGACATCAATTGGAAGTCGGGTGTGTCGATATAATAGTTTGTTTGACTAAAAGGTTGGGTATCAGAAAAGTAAGCAGTTTTCATCGTTATATAAGTATTTTTATCTAATAGTTGCTTGAATTCAATTTCTTGCTCAATCGCCATGATATGTCACTCCTTTTTGTTCATTATGCAGTAGTTTTCAAAGGATGGAAAGGATTTTACAAATGCAATAATTGACCGATGAGTCGATGGGCAAATTGTGTTAAACTATAACATGATAAGGAGGAGTACCAATGCGTATATATGTCAATGAAATTAAAATCAAAGATGATCGTATTTTATGTTATACAGAAGAATCAACGGAAGGATTTACAGATGCAGGACAGATGATTGTCGATAGTGACAATTATGCATTTGTTCACCTTTTAGATGATGGATCAGCCTTTTCCTATTTAATATTTGTACAAGAGACATGGTCCATGTTACACGAACATCGTGATAAAAAAGTCATAATCAATGATACATTGGAGTTACCAAGCTTTAAGAATGAATTAGAGTACTTATTAGATAATATTGTAGGTAACTCTAATTATGGTAAGTCATTCGTTGAGGCGGTAGAGCAAACGTTTGAACTAGTATGAAGCGGAGTGAAGCATTATGAATCAATGGGATATTTTTCTAGCACCTTATCGTCAAGCAATTGATGAGTTGAAAATTAAACTCAAAGGTTTGAGAAAGCAATATGAAGTGACGGAACATCACTCACCGATAGAGTTTGTGACAGGCCGTGTCAAACCAATTACGAGTATTATCGATAAGGCAAACAAAAGGGGCATTCCTTTCGATCACTTGGCAGAAGAGATGTATGACATCGCAGGTTTACGCATGATGTGTCAATTTGTAGAAGATATTGATAAAGTCGTAGAACTGTTGCGTCAACGTGAAGACTTCAAAGTGGTAGAGGAACGTGATTATATCAGCAATACAAAACAAAGTGGTTATCGTTCATATCATGTCATTATTGCTTATCCTATCGAAACATTGAATGGGAAAACAACAATCCTTGCAGAGATTCAAATTCGTACGTTGGCGATGAACTTTTGGGCAACGATTGAACATACATTGCGTTACAAGTATGACGGTGATTATCCACCGGAAATTCAAAATCGACTTGAGCGTGCAGCAGAAGCAGCCTTCTCTTTAGACGAAGAAATGTCTGAGATTAAGGATGAGATTCAAGAAGCACAGAAATATTATTCAAAAAAACGTGCACATAAGCATGAAGACAGTGAGGTGTAACGATGCGCTATGCGATCCTTTCCAAAGGAGATGCTAAGTCAGAAGCACTCAAACATAAGATGATGAGACATATGCAAGATTTTAAGATGATAGAAGATAAAGAGAATCCTGAAATTGTCATCTCTGTCGGAGGAGACGGAACATTATTACAGGCATTCCATCAATATAGTCATATGTTATCTCGATGTGCATTTGTAGGTATACATACCGGCCACCTAGGCTTTTATGCTGACTGGTTACCACACGAAGTGGAAAAACTCATCATCGAAATTCACAACTCAGAATTCCAAGTGATCGAATACCCATTGTTAGAAATCATTGTCCGTTATAATGATGACGGCTATGAAACGCGCTATTTGGCACTTAACGAAGCAACGATGAAAACTGAGAATGGGACAACACTTGTCGTCGATCTAGATATTCGTGGTCAACACTTTGAACGCTTTCGTGGGGATGGTCTTTGCGTGTCAACACCATCAGGATCAACCGCATACAATAAGGCACTAGGTGGGGCACTCATACATCCGTCCTTAGAAGCAATCCAAATTGCGGAAATTGCATCGATTAACAACCGTGTGTTCCGAACAGTTGGATCACCGCTCGTACTACCTAAGCACCACACATGTCATATTAAACCTGTCAATCATGATGTCATCTTAACGACAATTGACCATGTCAGTGTGAAACATAAAAACGTCAATGCGATTCAATATCGTGTTGCGAATGAAAAGATACGCTTTGCACGATTCCGTCCATTCCCATTCTGGAAGCGTGTCCACGATTCATTCATTTCAAGTGGTGAAGATGTGTGATATTTTCGTATTGTGTCACAGAAGTTCAGACGCTTAAAACCTTTTTATACCAACAACGTTTTTCGAAAAAGACGATTAGCGCCATAAAACAACATGGCGCTTTACTTGTGAATCAACAACCACGAACAGTGCGACATCTGTTACAAGTTGGTGATGAAGTTATCGTGCGGTTACCTGATGAGATTCCTAGTACAACACTTATTCCTTTTAATCAGCCACTGCGTATTTTATACGAAGATACGTGGTTGTTAATCGTTGCTAAGCCAGCGCATCAGAATAGTGCGCCATCACGTGAGCATCCACATGAAAGTCTAGTCGAGCAGGCGTTAGCGCATATGCAACGGCGAAAAGAAACGGGCATTCCGCATATCGTGACACGTTTAGATCGTCATACAATGGGAATTGTAGTGATAGCAAAATCACGTCATGTCCATCATGTTATGACATTGACTGCGATTGAAAAAATATATGAATGCCTGTGTGTCGGAAGAATAACAGCATCGGGTGTGATTGAAGCACCGATTGGTCGTGCATCAGACAGTATTATCAATCGCATCGTGACCAAAGAGGGAAAATATGCGAAAACTTTGTACACACCCATACAAACAACGGGCGATTATTCTTGGTGTCGTGTCACATTATTGACCGGGAGAACACATCAAATACGTGTGCATTTTCAACATATTGGACACAGTATTGTAGGGGATGGTTTATATGGTGTGCAACACCATCACTATGATACGCAATTGTTAAAGTGTGCAGAAATTAAATTTATACATCCTATCACTGATGACATCGTCCATGTAAAATCGGAAACACCCGATTTTGGACAAATACTTACAACGCTGTAAAATTACATATTGGAGGTGACGCATATGTCAGTTGAAAATGAAATGTTAATCCAAGATGATGAAGAACAATACAATAAGCCACTGTTAGATGATTTGATTCAAAAAGATGATATTGATGGTTTTAGAGAAGAATTCTTATCAATGCATGCGTACGATCAGAGCGAATACTTTGAAGAAAGTGATGCAGAGATACGTCAGAAAATGTATCAGTACTTATCACCAGAAGAGGTTGCGGATTTCTTTGAACACTTAGAAATTGATGAGTCTGATTATGAAGATTTATTTGAAGAGATGAATGCGACATATGCCAGTCACATTTTAGAACACATGTCATACGATAACGCGGTAGACATATTAAATGAGTTGTCGAAGCGTAAAGTGGCAAGTCTTTTAATGTTAATGGATCGTGATGAAGCGAAAGAAATCAAAGCATTGCTTCATTATGATGAAGACACTGCCGGCGGTATTATGACAACGGAATATATTTCGTTAACAATTAATACGCCAGTTCACGAGGCATTAATGCATGTTAAGGCACAAGCACCAGATGCCGAAACAATCTATATCATTTTTGTCGTCGATGAACAGAAAAAACTTGTAGGTGTCTTATCGCTCAGAGATTTGATTATCGCTGAAAATGACGCATATATTGAAGATATTATGAGCGAGCGTATCATTAGCGCAAATGTTGCGGATGACCAAGAAGACGTTGCGCAAATGATGAGAGACTATGACTTTATCGCTATGCCAGTAGTAGATTATCAAAATCATCTACTCGGTATTATCACAATCGATGATATCGTCGACGTTATCGATGAAGAAGCAAGCGAAGACTACTCACGTTTAGCCGGGGTGTCAGACATCGATTCTACGGATGATACAATCTTCCAAACAGCACTTAAACGTCTGCCATGGTTATTGATCTTAACTGTACTTGGTATGATTACTGCATCTATACTTGGATCATTTGAAGAAACATTAGAGAAGGTTGCATTATTGGCTGCTTTTATTCCGATTATTAGCGGGATGTCAGGGAACTCTGGAACACAATCATTAGCCGTTTCAGTCCGTAATATTTCAACGGGTGAAATCAATGAGAAGAGTAAGTTTAAGTTGGCATTGCGTGAATCTGGAAGTGGATTTTTAACAGGTATCACATGTGCAGTGTCACTCTGTTTGATTATCATCATTATTTATCAACAGCCGTTTCTTGCATTGATTGTAGGAACGAGCTTAACAATTGCCATGACAGTAGGGACAACAATTGGTTCAGTTATTCCTCTGTTCATGAACAAATTAGGGATTGACCCGGCCGTAGCGAGTGGACCATTTATTACAACAATTAATGATATCGTGAGTATGTTGATCTACTTTGGTTTAGCAACATCATTCATGAACTATCTTATCTGAGGGGGACATCTATGGAATTTGTGTCACTTGTCGTCGTCATAATTGCGGCATTACTAACACCTATATTGCTCAGTAAGTTAAAAATCGCGTTTTTACCAGTCGTTGTTGCTGAGATTTTAATGGGAATTATCATTGGAAACTCTTTTTTAAATCTTGTGCATCGAGATGAAGTATTGAATATTCTATCGACACTTGGTTTTATCTTTTTAATGTTTTTGAGTGGTCTTGAAATTGACTTCAATGCCTTTAAAAAAGATAAATCGAAAAAAAATCAAGAAGCGAGCAAAGAACCTAGCCATTTGAAGTTAGCGATGTATGTTTTTATGCTTATCATGATTGTATCGATCATTCTGGCATACGCATTCAAATGGGTGGGTCTCATTGATGATGTATTGTTGATGGTGATTATTATCTCAACAATCTCTCTTGGTGTCGTTGTTCCAACATTGAAAGAAATGAATTTAATGCGTACAACGATTGGTCAGTTTATTCTATTAGTCGCTGTCCTAGCTGATTTAGGAACAATGTTGTTACTGACACTTTATGGTGCTATCAATGCATCCGGCGGTGGAACAATCTGGCTGATCGGTATTCTTGTCGTGTTTACTATCTTATTCTATTTTCTCGGTGGATTATTTAAAGGCGCACCATTGATTAATAAATTGATGGACGGTACAACACAAATAGGCATTCGTGCAGTCTTTGCACTGATTATCTTATTAGTTGCGCTTGCAGAAGGCGTTGGAGCCGAGAATATTCTAGGCGCATTTTTAGCAGGCGTCGTAGTGTCTTTACTCGGTCCAGAGCAAGACTTAGTCGAGAAGTTAGACTCATTCGGTTATGGGTTCTTCATTCCAATCTTCTTCATCATGGTTGGGGTTGACTTAGATATTCCGTCATTGATCAAAGAGCCAATGCTCTTAATTATCATTCCAATCTTAATTGTTACGTTTGTGATATCTAAGCTTATCCCAGTGATGGTTATTCGACGTTGGTTTGATATGAAAACGACGATTGCATCAGGATTTTTATTAACATCGACATTGTCACTTGTCATCGCAGCAGCCAAAATTGCTGAAAGTCTGGGAACAATCAGTGAAGAAATATCAGGCATTATGATTTTAAGTGCCGTCATCACATGTGTCTTTGTGCCGATTGTATTTAAACGTCTCATTCCAATTCCAGATGAGATGCAGAGAACAATCAAGGTGGCGATGATTGGGAAAAACCAACTGTCTATTCCTATTGCACAGAACTTGAGTTCACAGTTATATGATGTGACATTGTACTATCGCAAAGATTTAACTGATCACCGTACGCTTTCGAATGATATTACAATGGTTGAGATTTCGGATTATGAATCTGAAATGCTAAAACGACTTGGCTTATTTGATAGCGACATTGTCGTATGTTCAACGAATGATGATGAGATTAACCGTAAAGTAGCGTTAATGGCGAAGGATTATGGCGTAGAACGTGTCATCTGTCGTCTTGAAACGAATGATGCAGATCAGGCATTGCGCAGTAAAAATATTGAGTTATTCAGTAATTTCCAAAGTAACCAAATTTTACTTAAAGGCATGATTGAGACGCCGAACATGCTGAACTTGTTAAGCAATGTGGAGACATCGTTATACGAAATTGGAATGTACAATTACGCATTCGACCAAATGCAGTTGCGTAACTTCCCATTTGGCGGAGACATTATTTTTGTACGTATCATACGAAATAATGAATCGATCGTGCCACATGGTGATACGCAGTTACAATACGGTGACCGTCTCATTGTGACAGGTACGAAAGAATATGTGGATCAACTGAAAATTGAATTAGAAATGTTTTAACGAGTAAAGGACTGACAGTGCAGATGCTGTCAGTCCTTTTTTTCGACAAATAAAAACAGGTTATGATGATCATAACCTGTAACATGAAAGGTTAGCGAATAGCGTGGAAGCCTGCGTCGACATGGATGTTTTCCCCTGTCACACCTGATGAGAAGTCGCTGAGTAGATATGCAGCTGTTTTACCGACTTCTTCCTGGTCCACATTGCGTTTCAATGGGGCACGTTCTTCGATTTCTTTTAAAATGGTGTTGAAGTCGCCAACACCACGTGCGCTCAATGTTCGGATTGGGCCAGCAGAGATGGCGTTAACACGAATGTTGTCTTGACCGAGATCAGCAGCTAAATATTTGACGGAAGCTTCTAAACTTGCTTTTGCGACACCCATGACATTGTAGTTAGGTACAGCGAATTCACCGCCGATATAGCTTGATGTAACGATACTGCCGCCATCATTCATAATTTTACGTGCTTCACGCGCAACAATTGTAAGTGAATAAGAACTGATATCTTGTGCGAGTAGAAATCCTTCACGTGATGTGTCTGAATAGCGACCACGAAGGTCTTCAACGTTTGCAAAAGCGATTGAATGAAAGACACCATCGATATGACCGACATCTTTGCCGATTTGTTCAAAGCCCTTAATGACATCATCATCACTTTGAACATCGATTTGATAAACGCGCTTTGCTGATTGATTGAGTTGGTCGATCAATTTGTCTAATTCTTTGAAACTTCTTTCTTTACGGTATGTAAAAACGAGATTTGCACCGAGTTGGTCTAATATTTTTGCAACACCAAAAGCGATACTACGTTTATTCGCAATGCCCATGATTACAAATGTTTTATTTTCTAAATTCATCACTATCAAAAGCTCCTTTTCAAAATATCGATTGATTAGCTTAATTTTAACATCTGGTACTAAAATATGACAATGATAAACCATTGTGTACGAGATATGTAGATATTAAAAAAGCCATTGGCCGAAAAGGCGCAATGGCTTAAATATTAGTGATCATTAACATTTTTTTGTGCTGCATGAATAATTTGATGACGATATTTGTAGATGTTACGTGCAATTGACTTTAATACAGCATAAAGTGGCACAGCAACTAAGATAAGAACAAAGCCACCAAGACTACCAGAAGCTAAAATGACAACGATAATTGTTAGTGGGTGAATGTTCAATGATTTACCCATAACATTAGGTGTAATGACATTTCCTTCTAATTGTTGAGCGATTAATGTCACGACACAGACCCAAATGAATGTCGTTGGACTTTGGATAATACCAAGAATACCAGCAGGCAAAAATGCCATCCACGGTCCGAGGAACGGGATCATGTTAGCGAAAATAGCGAACATAACAAGTAATAATGTATATTCCAAACCGATAATTGTATAGCCGGCATATAAGATTGCCCCTAAAATTAGGCTGACAGTTACTTGTCCTTGAATATATGACATTAATGTTTGGTTTAAATCTTTTAATAAGTTCACAACGAAAATTTTGCGTTCGCCATTAAAAAAACGTGCAACAGCAGGAATAAAGCGTTCGTGATCTTTTAACATATAAATTAAGAAGAATGGCACTAAAATCAATAAGAACAGTGTTGAGATAACACTTGTAACAATATTTAATGAATTTGATAAAATTTCTGATGTCATTGCACCAAATTTAGAAATCATCTCATTAATCTTCTCAGTAATCTCATTTGGCAACTTATCACGTTGATCTAACGCAAAATTGATGAGATTTTGTGTTTCTTTTTGCAAATATGGTAATTGATGAATCAAGTTTTCGATTTGTGTTGCGATAACTGGACCTACAACACCAAAAATTGCGCCACCAATTGCAGTGAGGGCTAATAAAATAATTGTGATACTTGCCCATCTTGGTACGCGACGTTTTTCCATCATTTTTTGGAATGGCAAACAGATGTAAAATAAAAATCCACTAATGAGCAGTGGTAGTAAAATTGATTGAACGATAACAATAATTGGTTTGAATATAAAGTTGACTTCTATAAATAATTTTATGATTAAAAATAGTAGTAAAACAGCTACACCAGTTCGAAACCAGGCTTTATTAGTCATTCTTGAACCTCCCTTAAAAATAGAATATAACCATTATAATCTAAAAGTAACTTGTGTAAAAGGTAGAATACAACATAAATAAAGAAAGTTTTTTTCGATTGAAAGATCAAAAAGAAATGCTAAGACAAAATGCTGACAAATGAACAAAAATTTGGGATTGATTAAAGAATAATGAAATGTGAAATATACTTATTTTTAGGGAGTTGCGTACATAGTGATGAAAAAAATTGAATGTTATTTTATATGCTGCAAAAAATTTTAAGTTGCACGGAACTGAATTTTATGGGTATACTTGTGTCAGATTTATCAGAAAATTGGATAGAGTGAAAATAAACGGGGGTATGTGTATGGTAGAGACAATTGTGGGATGGCTGAATACAATTGTTTGGAGTAAACCACTTGTATTCGGATTGTTATTTACAGGTATTTCGTTTAGCTTAATGACACGGTTTTTGCAATTACGACATTTTAAAGAAATGATTCGGTTAATGTTCCAGGGGGAGAAGTCACCGACCGGAATTTCAAGTTTCCAAGCCATTGCCTTATCGTTGGCGGGTCGTGTCGGAACAGGTAATATCGTTGGGGTTTCAACAGCGATATTCATCGGGGGCCCTGGTGCAGTATTCTGGATGTGGATTACCGCATTTTTAGGTGCAGGTACAGCATATGTTGAGTCAGCACTTGGTCAAATATTCAAGCGAGAAGAAGAAGGCGAGTATCGCGGGGGACCTGCTTACTACATTGAACAAGGGATTCAAGGGAAGTTCGGTAAGGTATACGGGTTGCTATTCGCACTTGTGACAATCGTTTCAGTAGGACTCTTACTGCCAGGTGTACAATCAAACGCAATTGCAAGTTCAATGCACAATGCTTTTGGTATTCCAACTTGGGTTATCGCAGTGGTATTAATTATTATATTGGCACTCATCATTTTTGGTGGTGTTAAGTGGATTGCCACGGTTGCAACAGCAGTTGTACCTTTCATGGCAATTATTTATATTTTGATGGCTGTCATCATTATCGTATTAAATATTCAACAAGTACCAGCATTGTTCGCACTTATCTTCAAATCAGCATTCGGTATGGAAGCCGCATTTGGTGGTATCATCGGTGCAATGATTGAAATTGGTGTAAAACGTGGTTTATATTCAAACGAAGCTGGTCAAGGAACAGGGCCACATGCAGCAGCTGCAGCGGAAGTATCTCACCCTGCAAAACAAGGACTCGTACAAGCATTTTCAGTGTATGTCGATACACTATTCGTTTGTACAGCAACAGCGTTAATTATTTTAATTTCGGGTACATACAATACAACAGATGGAACAACGACGTCAGATGGTTCACCACGTCTGATACATGATGCAGGTGTATATGTTCAAAGTGCAGACGGTAGCAAGGACTACTCAGGAACTGCCATGTACGCGCAGGCAGGTATCGATAAAGCCCTTCAAGGATCTCATTATCATTTTGATCCTATGTTCTCAGGGTTCGGTTCATACTTCATTGCAATCGCATTGTTCTTCTTCGCTTTTACTACAATACTGGCATACTATTATATTGCCGAAACGAATGTAAGTTTTATTACCAATCGTTTGGCAAAAAATCAAAACAAGTTATGGCGTAATGTCATTCGTGTTGTTTTAATTGGTGCAACAGGATATGGTGCAATCAAAACAGCGGATGTAGCATGGGCGATGGGTGATCTCGGTGTAGGTATGATGGCATGGCTTAACATTATCGCAATTTGGTTATTAATCAAGCCGGCAATGCACTCATTGAAAGATTTTGAGGCACATAAAAAACAACATGGTACGGCAAAAACAGCAATCTATCAACCAAATCCAAAAGATGTACCAAATGCAACATTCTGGTTAGAGGACTACCCAAAACGTTTGCGTGAAGAAGGTATAGAATTGCCGAAAAAATAATCGTATGCATTGAAAATATAACTTAACTGTATATCATGGGCGTCTCCTGTTACAATTGAAGTAATTTGTAAGGGGAGGCGCTTTTTATGTCAGAATTTCAAGTGGGCGTCGTTAACAAGACGCAGTTTACGAGTCAATATTTGGCACGTGACATCACGTTGTCTATTTATTTACCAGAAGATTATTCAGAACAGGAACGTGCTAAGATTATTTTTTGTTTTGATGGTAGAGATTTTTTACAGTTTGGTCAAATTCATCGTGTGTATGAAAGATTAAGACAACGAAATGAAGTCTCACGTGCAATATTTGTTGGTTTTCACTATGAAAATGTCGACAATCGTCGTATAGAGTTTCATCCACAAGGTGATAAAGCAGCAGCAACCGTCCAAGCAACGGTACAAGAGATCATTCCATGGATTGAGCAAACATTTTCGACAGATGGTCAGCCAGAAGGACGTTGTCTTCTCGGAGACAGCTTGGCAGGTAGTATTGCATTGTTAAGTGCACTTTCATTTCCACGTGTCGTCAATCAAGTAGGGATGCTGAGTCCACACAGTGACGAAGTCGTGCTACAATTATTCGAGCGCTGTCAGTTTAAAGAATTACTCAATGTTTGGCATGTAATTGGTAAAGAAGAGATTGACTTTCAATTGCCAACAAATGGAAAACGTGCTGACTTTTTGACACCGAATCGGACGTTAAGCACACGTATTGAAAATTCTGAAGCACAGTATTTTTATAAAGAATTAGATGGGGGACATAATTGGAAAACATGGAAAACTGTACTCCCTGACATGTTAAAATACTTTTTGAGTAACCAATAACTTAAAATTTTGCTATAATGGAAACAAACATAAACAAAGGAGGAATTTCCATGATTTTAGGATTAGCGTTAATTCCATCAAAAAGTTTTCAAGATGAGGTCAATGCTTATCGTAAGCGTTACGATAAACAATATATTAAAATTCAGCCTCATATCACGATTAAAAGTCATTTTGAAGTGGATGATGCAGAACTAGAAGCGGTGAAAGCAGATATCAAAACACGTATAGAAGGCACACAACCTGTTGAAATTCATGCGACAAAAGCTTCTAATTTTGCACCTACAACGAATGTGATTTATTTCAAAGTAGAAAAAACAGAAGCATTAGATGACTTATTCAAGCGCTTCGATGGGGAAGCATTCTACGGCGAAGCAGAGCATCCATTTGTACCACACTTCACAATTGCACAAGGTTTGACAAGTCAAGAGTTTGAAGATATCTATGGACAAGTTCGTCTAGCAGGTGTTGATCACAAAGAAACAATCGATCAATTATCATTATTACAATTTGATGAAGCAGCTGATAAATGGCAAGTCATCGAAACGTATCCATTAGCTTAATAAAAAAACGCCCAGTTCACTGGGCGTTTTTTATGTGGTACGACGTAATTGTTTTAAAAAGTAAAAGCCATAAAAACAAGTTAAAAAGAAGATAAGACTTGCTGAAAAGTAAAATGTATAAATGGGACTTCCAAAAAATTGTGACAGTGGGCCACCAATAATCGGGCCAGCCATTGCACCAAAACCTTGAATACTGTTTATCACACCCCATGTTTCTTCTTGCTCAGAAGGATGAATAAAGCCAGCCATGAATGTATTCCATGACGGGAGAAGTAGACCATAAATGAGTCCGACAAGCAGTGCGATTCCCCAAACGATAAAAATATTTGTAATCATTGTGAATGAAATCATTGCAATACCATAACAAAGAAAACCGACGAAAATCATACTGTACATAAAGCGGTGTGCGAAGTGGTCAATGAGCTTAGAAAGTCCGAGCATTGATATCGTACAACCAATTCCCCCAATAATTATCGCAGCTGTGTATTCAACAGTCGTCACGCCAACGATATCAATCGCATATTGCGGTAAAACTGGAATCAATGCACTAATCGCAATCCCTTGCAATAAAATTCCGGGGAACAGAATGATATGACGTCGAGATACATCCACAATTTGTTTGAATTGTTCTCGTACATTTTTCGTGTGATAGTCAGTGAGTCGGACTTTTACAAAAAAGTAGAGTACAAATGCTACTGCAACAATAAGTGGCATCAAGAAATTGAACGTAATCGGATGACTTTTGAAGATAAGGTTCATTCCAATCATCCCGACAAGCAGTCCAGCTAGCCACGCAAAATATACATAGCCCATCTGTTTTCCACGTGTTCTCTCATCGACATTTGCCAACATAATGACCCATATTGGACATACTGCAATCCCTAACATAAGCGCACTTACGATGAGTACGATAGGAGAAGTAGGCATAAAGATAACGAGTATTAAACTGAACAATGCTAAGACAAACCCTAATGTGAGTACAATGCGTGGTCCCCATCGTTTTAAAATGAATCCAATAAAGAAGTTAGAAACTGCATCGGCAATAAAGTGCACAGAAATGGCCGCAGAAGTAATACCAACAGCAATAGAAGTCGCTGTTGGTAACAAAGGTAAATAACTGAGCACGTACATGCCACGTGCAAACTCCATAAGAAATAATATGATAATTAATAAAGAAAAGTTTTTCGTGTAGTCTTTATTATTTAACGAGTAATCTTGCATATAAAGGAACCCTTCCATAAACATTTTGATATGCAGTCGAATCATAAAGTAAATGAAGTAAGTCGTTACAAAGTTTTTGTGTCGCATTCTCAATACGTGCATCAGTCATGTGTTGCACCATTTGATTTAATGCATCAGGATGTTGTAATAAATGTGTCACGATATCAATCGCATCATCAGGTGTATCGGCTATTCTGCCAAAACCTTTTGACTCGAAATAATGTGCATTTTCCAGCTCTTGACCGGGGGCAGGATTTAAGAAGATCATCGGCGTTCGACGCGCTAATCCTTCCGAAATCGTAATGCCACCCGGCTTCGTAATCATAAGTTGACTGACAGCCATCCATTCATTCATTTCTTTGGTATAGCCTAGAATGAAGACGTTTTTATTGTTTTTGAACGCAGTTGAGAGTTGTCGTTTTAAGTCTTTATTACGTCCACATATCATCACAACCTGTGCGTGTGGTGTATCGGCTAAAATCCGTTCTATCATTGTTTGGAAACCTTTTGACACACCGAAAGCACCGGCCGACATTAGAATGGTAGGTGCAGCTGGATCCAAATGGTGTTGATGGCACCACTGTATATGATCAATAGGTGCTTCAAATTGTGCAGACACTGGGATTCCAGTCACCTTGGTGTGATCATTCGGGATACCAATATCTGTTAATTCAGCTTTTAAATCATCAGTTGCGACATAATAGCGTGATGAATTTGGTGTAATCCAGTTTTTATGCATACGGTAATCTGTAATTACTGTCGCAATCGGTATATTCATATTAAATTGTTGTGTTAATACCGACATAACAGGCGTAGGAAAAGTTAATAAGATTAAATCAGGTTTTTCCTTCAAAAGTAGATTTAATAGTTTGTTCAGTCCATAGTATTTATAGAAGCATTTGTCTATTTCATCTGGACGACTGTAATAGAATGCTTGATACATGCGACGAAAATATTTAAAACTATTAATATACCATTGTTTACAAATAGTTGTAATCACAGGATGTGCTTCTAAAAATAAGTCATGCTCGATAACCGTTAGATCATCCAGTTGCATCTTATTTAAATGCGATACAATACTATTTGTGACTTGGATATGACCATTACCAAAGGAACCAGTCAGTATTAATATTTTTTTCTTCTGAGTACTCATATGAGTAGCCTCCAATATTATTGAGATGCCAAGGGATCGCTTGAGCATAGGTGCATCAATATAAATGACTGCCTAGCGCAATCGAAATCTCATGTATATAAGTTATATCGATGTAAGATAGGGTAAAATCCTTTAACATCTCGTCATTTAACCATAGTTTACAGTATCCCCAAAAAATTGTGAAAAGAAAACGTCAATTTCAATTAGACACGTATACGTTATAATGTATTCTATTATCTTAATATATTGACGCAACGGATACAACATAGAGAAATAATGTCAGATGAAAAAATGATGTACAACTTATATAATTTTATGGTGAAACGTGTATAATGAATGAGTGTATAAAAAAGGAGAGATATGTGTGAATGCGCAAGAACTTTTTCAACATATATTAATGAAACAAGTAGTTGGAACATTAGATAGAGAAATAGATGATATCACAACAGATTCTCGCACGGCTAGAGAAGGAAGTATCTTTGTAGCGTCTAAAGGCTATACAGTGGATAGTCATCGCTTTGCACAAAATGTTGTAGCACAAGGTTGTAAAGTGATTGTTGTGAGTCGTGAACTGGAATTAACAGGTGATGTAACACAAGTGATTGTGACTGATACATTGCGAGTGGCAAGTCATCTTGCTCATCGCTTGTATGACTTCCCAAGTAAAAAGATGACAACAATCGGCGTGACGGGAACAAATGGTAAAACATCAATCGCTACGATGATTCATCATATATTCCGCAAACTGAATAAAGGCAGTGCTTATTTAGGGACAAACGGCTTTCAAATAAATGAGCATGTCACAAAAGGGCAAAATACGACACCAGAGACGGTATCCCTTACTAAAAAACTACATGAAGCGGTGCAAGCAGATGCAACTGCGATGACATTAGAAGTTTCATCGCATGGATTGAGCTTAGGGCGGTTGAGTGGTGTTACTTTTGATGTTGCGATATTTTCAAATTTAACACAAGATCATTTAGACTTTCATGGGACAATGGAAGCATATGGTCATGCGAAATCGTTGTTATTTAGCCAGTTAGGTCAAGATGTGTCACAAGCTAAATATGCGATTGTGAACAATGATGATGCCTTTTCTGAGTATTTACAGTCGGTCACACCATATGAAATATTTACATATGGAATTGAACAAGATGCACAATTTATGGCGAAAAATATTAAGGCAACGTTACAAGGTGTTACTTTTGACTTTGTTACGCCTTTTGGGACGTATGTTGTTAAATCACCTTATGTTGGTGAATTCAATATCGCAAACCTTATGGCCGCGATGCTCGGTGTATGGGCAAGTGGCGAAAGTTTAGAGCGAGTGACACAAGTTGTTGAAACGCTAGAGCCTGTTGAAGGGCGACTAGAGGTACTTGACCCATCATTACCAATTGATTTAATCATTGATTATGCACATACCGCAGATGGCATGACAAAGCTAATCGACGCAGTACAACCATTCGTGAAACAGAAGTTAATCTTTTTGATTGGTATGGCGGGAGAACGTGATTTGACGAAAACGCCAGAAATGGGTCGTGTTGCTTCACGTGCAGACTATGTCATTTTAACGCCTGACAACCCAGCAAACGATGATCCTAAAATGCTGACGGCTGAGTTGGCAAAGGGAATGACCCATGATAACTATGTAGAATTTACAGATCGTGCAGAAGGTATCCAACACGCTATTGAAATGGCAGAACCGGGCGATACGGTTGTCTTGGCATCCAAAGGGCGCGAACCTTTCCAAATTATGGCTGGCCATGTGAAGGTACCACATCGTGATGATTTGATTGGTTTAGAAGCGGCCTATGATAAGTTTGGAGGTCGTCCAGATGAAGATTAGAGAAAGTCACAGTGAAGGATATTCAGCGAAAGTGTTTATTTATGAGAACAAAAAGGAAGATTATTTTGTCGTTGCAGTGCCAGACTTACATTGGTCTATGATGATTGATGATACGTTATTTGGCGAAGCGCTGACAGAGCACCTCATGATGCACTTATTCAATGTACTTGATGAAGATGAAGCAGAAATATTAGCGTTACGCATGACGCAATGGATACAAGAAACATAGATTAGAAGGAGTTTTGAGATGAGTATCAAAGATGAAGTATCAGCGCGTAAAACCTTTGCGATTATATCGCATCCCGATGCTGGGAAAACAACTTTAACAGAGAAACTACTATTTTTTAGTGGTGCGATTCGTGAAGCGGGAACAGTTAAAGGGAAAAAGACAGGTAAGTTTGCGACAAGTGACTGGATGAAGGTGGAACAAGAACGTGGGATTTCTGTAACGAGTTCTGTCATGCAGTTTGATTATGATGATTACAAAATTAATATTTTGGATACACCGGGGCATGAAGATTTTTCGGAAGACACATACCGTACTTTAATGGCGGTCGACAGTGCAGTGATGGTGATTGACTGTGCAAAAGGGATTGAGCCACAAACATTGAAACTATTCAAAGTTTGTAAAATGCGTGGGATTCCAATCTTTACGTTTATTAACAAATTAGACCGTGTCGGTAAAGAACCTTTTGAATTATTGGACGAGATTGAAACAACATTAGGAATCGAAACATATCCGATGAATTGGCCGGTTGGTATGGGTCAAAACTTCTTCGGTATTATTGATCGCCATGAGCGTACAATTGAACCATTCCGTGACGAAGAAAATATTTTACACATCAATGAAGATTATGAATTGGAAGAGTCACATGAGATTGCAGATGATAGTGCCTTTACACAAGCGATTGAAGAATTAATGCTTGTTGATGAAGCGGGTGAATCATTCGATGAAGAAGCGTTAAAAAATGGTGACTTAACACCCGTATTCTTCGGGTCAGCCCTTGCAAACTTTGGTGTCCAGAACTTCTTGAACGCATATGTAGACCATGCACCTATGCCACATTCACGTCAAACAGAAGAAGATATGGAAGTGACGCCATTCGACGAACAATTTTCTGGGTTTATTTTCAAAATTCAAGCGAATATGGACCCAAAACACCGTGATCGTATTGCATTTATGCGTATCGTAAGTGGTGCATTTGAACGTGGTATGGACGTGAAGTTACAGCGAACAGGTAAGAAATCTAAAATTACCCGATCTACAAGTTTTATGGCGGATGACAAAGAAACAGTGAACCATGCGGTTGCTGGAGATATTATTGGGTTATATGATACGGGTAACTTCCAAATCGGAGATACGCTTGTAGGTGGCAACCAGAAGTTCCATTTCAAATCACTGCCACAGTTCACACCGGAGATTTTTATGAAAGTATCACCGAAGAACGTGATGAAGCAGAAGCACTTCCATAAAGGAATTGAACAGCTCGTACAAGAAGGAGCAATTCAATATTATCAATCGCTGCACACGAATCAAATTATTCTTGGTGCTGTTGGACAGTTACAATTTGAAGTGTTTGAGCATCGCATGAATAATGAATACAACGTTGATGTCATTATGGAACCAGTTGGCAAGAAAATCGCACGTTGGATCGAAAATGAAGAAGACGTGGAAGATAAAATGAACTCAAGCCGTTCCATTCTTGTAAGAGACCGCTATGATCATAAAGTCTTCTTATTTGAAAATGACTTTGCGACACGTTGGTTCGAGGAGAAATTCCCAAACATTAAATTGTATAGCTTATTGTAATGAGCTAAGTCATCATTCATTTGTGTTCTGAGAAACCTATCTCAAAGCTTGAGTCTCAATCTCTTGTGCAAAACTTTTAACTAGGATTTGTTGAGTAAGTCTGTTATACTACTAAAGCATAAATTGAATACCTATGACAGCTTATGTCAGAGGGGAGTAACTTGGTTAACGTAGATATACGTTAATAGCACTTTATCGTCATTACGAAGTATGGACTTCCGGTAAAGTGGGCATGGCACATGCTAAGTGAGACCTTTGCTATTTATTTAGCATAGGTCTCTTTAATTTTGTAAAAAGTGACATCATAATGTCGATGAAAAAGAGGAGGGATCTTTGATGGATCCAAGTTTAATTTTATCTTATGGATGGGTTGTCCTCGTGTTAGTCTTCTTAGAAGGTTTACTCGCAGCGGATAACGCCATCGTAATGGCGGTTATGGTAAGACATTTACCACCGAAACAACGTAAAAAAGCACTGTTTTATGGTTTATTAGGTGCCTTTGTATTTCGTTTTTTGGCACTGTTCCTCATCAGTATTTTAGCAAATTTCTGGTGGATCCAAGCGCTAGGAGCAGCATATCTATTATTCATGTCAGCCAAGAACCTATACCAATTCTTTAGTAAAAAAGGTGCCGATCATTCGGGTGACGATATCAGTGATGACGCCTTTAATTTTGACAAAGAAGTTAGTCCAAAAGAATTCTGGGGCACAGTAGCAAAAGTTGAATTTGCGGATATTGCATTTGCAATTGACTCAATGCTTGCGGCACTTGCAATCGCAGTGACATTGCCTGAGATCGGTATTCATTTCGGCGGTATGGATGCCGGACAGTTTGGTGTGATGCTGACTGGTGGCTTAATCGGTGTTATCTTAATGCGTTTCGCTGCGACATTCTTTGTTGAATTCTTGAATAAATATCCAGGATTAGAAGGAGCAGCTTTTGCCATTGTTGGTTGGGTCGGTATCAAGTTAGTGATTCTTGTATTAGCACACGAAGATATCGCACTTATCCCACATGACTTCCCACACTCAGCAACATGGCAAATCATTTTCTGGGTTGTTATGATTGGACTTGTTGTTTTAGGCTGGTTCACATCAGTTGTGAAGAACAAAAAAGAAAATTAAGTATGTGATTTTAACACACGTATCCTAAATAGATGCGTGTGTTTTTTTAGGTTAAAAGTGTATTTCTTAAATCTTTGTGATTAGATTAAAAAAATAATTCAATATCGTGCCTTTTTATGTTAAGTTTTTATGAGAGATAAGGAAATATTACGGAATTTTGAAGGTGTATGTGGCATAATAGTAACAAAGGTATTAAAGGAGGGCGCGCAATGGATCAAGAAAAAAAACAGGTGATCCCGCGACGATCTTATAGGCGAAAACGTCGTGAATTTTTCCATAATGAAGAGCGTGAAGCAAGAATTAAAGAACAACAAAAGGCAGATGCATTAAAAGCTGAGAAAGAAAAAGCGCAAGCCAAAAATAATGAAGAACGTGTGAAAGATAACTTGCGGAAAGCCCGTATTGAAAAGCTGACACATGAGGAGAAAAAGACGAGTAAAAAGATTTATAAAGTGAACCCAACAAGTAAGTCTGCGGAATCAGTCAATGTTGATTCAAATCAACAACAAGTTGAAGAAGAACAACCGTCTAATGAACAGTTGCGTATTCAACAAGACTTGTATAAGCAACAAGCAAACGATATTCAACGTGAAAAACAAGAACAACAGGAAAAAGATACAAAAGACACAACAGTAGATGAGACAACATCAACAGATTCGAAAACACCACAACGTGTATCTAGTGAAAAGGAGGGGTGGCTTGAGAAGGTGATTCAATTTATTTCACGTGAATGGGCAAAAATCTTAGTCGTTCTAGGTGCACTGCTCATTTTAATTTTATTATTTTCTATTTTCAACATTGTGAACAGCAATGGCAATCAATCGACAGGTGCGATGGAAGAATCGCAATCAGCATCACATAAACAACTTGTTGGAGCCATGAAATATGCTAATGATGCCACTAAGTCTGTTGTAGCTGTTGAAAATAATCAAGAAGCAACACCGGAAACAGTCCAAGATGCAGAACAACAAGCACAAGTCCAAAATGAAAGTGGCTCAGGTGTCGTCTGCAAAAAAGTAGACGGCTTACTTTATATTTTAACGAATGCACATGTTGTTGGAGATAAAAAAGATCATACTTTGACATATGGTGATGACAAGACCGTAACAGGGACTGTGATTGGTAAAGATAAATGGTCAGATATCGCCTTGATGACTGTAAAAGCATCTAAGGTGGATGAAAAACAACTCAAACCATTTAAGAGAGGAAATGCAGAGAAGCTTGTATTAGGTGAATCTGTGCTTGTCGTTGGGAACCCTTTAGGTATGGACTTTAGAAATACAGTAGGTCAAGGGATTGTTTCAGGTTTAGATCGTAATGTTCCAATTGATATTGACAAAGATAATGAATATGACATGCTCGTTCATGCATTTCAAGTAGATGCACCAGTAAATCCGGGTGATTCAGGTGGTGCTGTGATTGACCAAGATGGAAAGTTAATCGGAATTGCTTCATTAAAAATTTCAATGCCTAATGTCGAAGGAATGGCATTCGCCATCCCAATCAATGATGCTGAAAAAATTGCAAAAAAACTCGAAAAAGATGGTAAAATAGATTATCCAAATTCAAAAATCAGCTTAAAAGATGTCTCAACCCTTTCACAAGGAGAACGCGCATCATATCAAATTGACGACAAAGTAAAAGAAGGCGCTGTTGTACAAGACATTGCCAAAGATAGTCCAGCCCGTCAATCTGGCTTGAAAACAGGAGATGTGATTGTCGCATTGGATGGTAAACCAACGAAAGATAGACTTGTTTATCGTCAGAAGTTGTATCAACATGTTGTTAAAGATAAACCAGTAAAATTAAAAGTAATACGTGATGGTGAAGATAAGCAAATCTCATTTGATCTGTAAAACGTTGGAGTGAATGACAATGTCAATTATTAACCAATTGTTCAAAAAATCCAGTCCACAACAGGGGATTGTAATGTACTATCTTTTTGCAATTGTTGTGGCATTCTTATTATTGAACTTGCCAGGTGTCCACAAACCAGGCGTTCACGTCGCACCCATCGATACGTTATTTGTCGCTGTATCGGGGGTGAGTGTGACAGGTTTGACGCCAGTTAATATCTCTGAAACATATTCAGCATTTGGGTACATCGTCATATTATTCATATTGAATACAGGTGGTATTGGTGTGATGGCGATTGGTACTTTACTATGGGTAGTTCTAGGGAAACATATCGGTATCCGTGAGCGTCAGTTGATTATGTTAGATAACAACAAAGACTCAATGAGTGGGACAGTTCGATTAATTTTTGATATTATCCGAGCAATTTTGGTGATTGAATTTGTTGGTGCACTGCTACTGACATTTTATTTCTATCGGGATTTGAACAATATACAAGAAGCCATCTTGCAAGGTCTCTTTGTCTCCATCTCTGCAACGACCAATGGTGGTTTAGATATCACGGGAGACTCACTTATCCCTTATGCCAATGATTATTTCGTTCAAACAATCGTTATGTTTCTCATTATTTTAGGGTCTATTGGCTTCCCAGTTTTATTAGAGATTAAAGCTTATATTAAAAATAGAATTCCTAACTTCCGATTTTCACTCTTTACGAAAGTAACAACAGTGACATATCTCGGTATTCTTATCTTAGGAACACTTGGTATCTTGTTAATCGAAACAAATGGAGTATTCAAAGGAGAATCGTGGCACAAAACGTTCTTTTATGCGCTATTCCAGTCCGTTACAACGAGAAGTGCAGGCTTGCAAACGGTGGATGTCGCACAGTTCTCTGATGCTACGAACTTGTTAATGGGTGGTTTGATGTTTATCGGTTCCTCACCAAGTTCAGTCGGTGGGGGGATTCGTACGACAACATTTGCGATCTTGGTATTGTTTATTTTGAACTATAAGCCGAATGCTGAACGCTCTGCGATTAAAGTCTTTAATAGAGAAATACATGTACAAGATATTCACCGATCGTTTGCTGTGTTTATTCTTGCAGTGTTCTTCACGACTGTTGGGATATTCACAATCATGTTGAATGAAGCTGGGCACATTCAGTTTATTCAAATTTATTTTGAAATCATGTCAGCCTTTGGAACATGTGGGTTGTCAACAGGCATTACTTCCGAACTGGGCAATATCTCTAAAGTTGTATTAATGATATTGATGTTTGTCGGTCGTGTTGGTTTGATTTCATTTATCATTATGATTAGTGGTAATCGAGAAGTAACGAAATACCATTATCCGAAAGAACACATACAAATTGGATAACGATAAACAGACACAGAGAGAGTTGTGCAATTGTTACACGAAGCGATAGTGCTTAGTCAACAAGGGTACGACTCTTTTTGCAATCCATATATGTTCAGTTGAAATGCTTATGGTAAAATGAAAGCAATCATGAAATGGATGATAAGATATTAATAAAAGGTGCGTGTTGCGTAATGCGTCAAAATGATGAAGTACGAATTCAAATATTAGCTACATCTGATATGCACAGTCGTATACTAGAAGGCGAAGAAGGTGCCTATATTTATAGAGCAGGTACATATATTAACGATGTGCGTGCGCATAATCCAAATGTACTGTTATTAGACAATGGTGGGAGCTTAGCTGGAAGTATTGTTTCTTTTTACTATGCAATTGTTGCGCCATACAAACGCCACTCAATGATTAAATTGATGAATGCATTGAACTATGATGCAAGTGGTATCAGTGCAAATGACTTTAAATTCGGATTAGATTTTTTGAACCGATCTGTTGCATTATCACGTTTCCCTTGGCTGTCTGCAAATATAACGTATGCGATGACGAAAGAGCCATACTTTTCAACACCTTATCTGGTAAAGACATTTGAGGGGGTTCGAGTGGCAGTCGTAGGTCTTACATCTGATAAGATGGTACGTCATGAGAATATTGAGATGGAACAGGATATTGCAGTGGAACATGCAGTTACAGCATCCAAACGATGGATTCGCTATATTCATGAAGTGGCGGAACCAGACTTGTTAATTGTGTTGTATCATGGAGACTGTACAAGAGAACGATATGCAGTTGAAGGAGACGTTGAGAACCAAGCACAAGCAATTGTGAAAGAAGCGGGAATGGTTGATTTAATGATTACTGGACATCAGTTTGAAACGATGTCAGATGATGAAGGTCGAACAGCCTTTGTGCAAGCTGTACAGAATTCAGATCAACTTATCCATATAGACGTTAAGTTTCGTAAGCGCCGTAACACGAACGAACTCCTAGCAATTACACCTAAAGTGGTAGAGTTAGAAGCATATGAAGAAAGTCAGGAACTGTTGAAAATCACACATTATGATCGCAAAGCCATTCGAAAATGGAGTAATGAAGCAATTGAATCGAAAAACTTTCAATTTTCCTATCCATCATTTTCCGTATTGTTACAAGAGCGCCATCCCTTCATACAGTTGTTGAGTGATGCAATCCAGTATGCCATTCCTAATGACATCACATGTGTTCATGTGCCGTTACCAACATCTGCACAACTAGAAGGTATCGTGGCACATCAAGATATTTACCACACGTATCCACATCCTGATAAACCATTAGATATTGCTTTATCAGGAGCAGATATTAAAAAAATGATCGAGTATTCAGCAGCAAAGTTGATTGTTAATCAAAAACAAGTGACCATAGACGCAAAACAAGATCCAACACTTTATCAATTTTGGACTGGTTTTGACTATACAATTGACATGTCACAACCAAAATATCAAAGAGTAGTGGCATTTGGCTTGAACGAATCTCATTCATATCGTGTGACAATGACTGATTATTGTTATCGCCACTATCGCAAACAGTTGAAGGATGTTACCATTCATCAGAGTGCAATGATGACAATGCCAGAACTTATTAATGAAATATTGCGTCAAGATAAATCTTTGTTAGTAGAAGAAAATAATGTATCTATTATAGGATACGAATAAGAAGGTGTAATTGAAGATGAATGTAACTGTTACAGTAAGAAAAGCTACACGTAAAGAAGCAGTAAAAGGTTTGGTTGCATGGAGTATTATTGCACTGAGCATCTATTTTGTCTTTATCAAGTAGTTTGAAAATATCCTTGAGTCGTCTTATTGAAAGAGCGTATTTTGGGCCACATCTACATAGGTGTGGTTTTTTTATGAAGAAAAGGTGGATTATATTGATTAAACGATTTTAGACCTGTATAGGAATAAATGTAGAACAGAGAAGCTTTTTGTACTTTTATCGTTACGTTCATCGGTTTAGTCATTGAAATTGTTAAATTAGACGACAAAAAATAACCATTCACAACTTTTGGCAGAGTAGGTAGAACAAAAAGTCACTGTCTTTTTAACGGTCTTATCGGGCATGTTGATGCATGTCCCACTTCATATTTTGAATTTATATCATCAGTCTTAACCATCATCTTAATAGGTTGCGGTTTTATTTTAAAATGTAATTAGAAATACAATAAAAAGGAATAACCATGTGATATCCGTTCTGTTGACAGATATTGCATGGTTATTTATTTGGAGAATCGACTATTAAAGAATAAAAATGAAAGCATCTAAAAATATTAAGTTTTCAATTAAAATAAAATTGCTCGTTGTTCAATTATTTATCCAAATCGATTGCACCTTTAAAAGGCGGTGCGGCAATCCAATCCCAATTTAATGGATCTTCATATTTCCACTCAAACACATAAAGTAAACCATCATGTATATCTAATACGCTTACATACGCATCGAATTCAATTGTTTCTCCTGGCTTTGTTTCTAACACGCCTAATGGATTCGTCTCATAGCTTTCTGATATTTTTTTGCCATCTTTTTTAACGTTGTTTATATCTAAAATGTTCATATCTGAGCTGTAACCACTATCAGTAGTTGGCTTCTTTCGAATAATTGATTCTAAATCTTTACTGAAAGGCGCTTGTTTAGATATAGAGGAATTATTTTTATAGTGTATGGTTAATTTAAGAATACCATCATCAAGTTTTTTACCTTCTGGTGAGACGCCAGTTCGATAGTTTCCTAAAGATAATTTTTGACCATTTCTATCAGTTTTGGTTATGCCAACGCTCTTTATACCATCAGAGTCAAAGGTCTCTACTTGATACTCTAAACCATTAACTGCTTTTTTCTCAATATCTTCCGCAGAATATTTTTTAGCAGATTTGACGCTAATTTCTAAATTGGGGTTCTTATATGTTTCGCCAATTTTGATGTTTTCTACATTGAATGCATAATGTCTTTTGATGTTTTCATCATCAGGATCTTGCTCGTTAGTGTATTGTGGTAAGTATTTATCATTTTTATCATCGTAGGTTTTTGTGAATTTGTGTGATCCACTATGATTGGCTGATTCAAGTGCCTTTATGACTTTATCTTTATCTTTTAAATGAACACTATTTCCTTTCTCATAGTTCTCCAAGCTTTGTTCAGAGAGATCTTCCATTTTGTAAAACTCACTATATGGAAGTTCTTTGAATTCTTGCTTTGTCATCGCATGCTGTGTTTGGTCAGCTTGTTCTGTCTTTTCAGCCGAATTATCATTATTACTACACGCTGTGAATAAAAGAGTTGTTGCAACCATACCTGCTACAATACTTGCTCGTTTAATACATTTACTTCTCAAAATAATTCGCTCCTTTATTAATATAGTCATATACTTAGTATATATATCTGTAAAAATTTCGTAAATAGTATTTTGTACTAAAAATTTTTTGATTAAAGTCATTTTGTATAATGAAAATAAGCCACATCACACACAAATCAGTTACGTTAACAGAACATCTACCTTCAAGGTGTAAATGTTCTGCTAACTTTTTTTATTTATCCCTTGATTTCTATCATGATATTGTTATAATAATATTTGTGTTAAGAAAAGTTCATATTAATCCACAGTAGCTCAGTGGTAGAGCTATCGGCTGTTAACCGATCGGTCGTAGGTTCGAGTCCTACCTGTGGAGCCATGGAAACGTACTCAAGTTGGCTGAAGAGGCGCCCCTGCTAAGGGTGTAGGTCGCGAGAGCGGCGCGAGGGTTCAAATCCCTCCGTTTCCGTTAAAAAAAGCACTATCGTATGATAGTGCTTTTTTGTATTCAGTGAAATAGAGACAACTTTATAGAGTCTTAATCTTTTGTGGTGGGATGGTATTATGTGCTGTCTCACTTTTTAAATGCTAAAAAGGCGCATATGTCTCTATCGTTTAAAATACTAAATTAAAATAAACTGGAGACATGATGCGCCTATAAAAAATAATGTTTAGAAAAATAGAAAAAAGAAGTTTTGTAGGGAATTTGAATGATGTTGAAAAAGTGTAGTTGATGACTAATAGCTTTTAAAAGGGGGATCTTCTGCAATCTTTTGAGGGTAATAACGTTGTTCAGCATTGAGAGCGAGACGTATGTCTTTAAGTGTCTTAACAAATTCACTCACAATATTTATTAATTCTTCTCGTTGTGTTTCAGTGTATCTTTTAACAAGTTCACCTGCTTCAATCTCTTGACGTAACAGAATATAAGCAAGATGTATGCCATTTTGATATTGATGAAGTAGGGTGTATTGAGAGACATTCACGATAAGTGTATGACCGCCATGCAGATAAACTTTTGATTTACCCGTTTTGTAGTGTTCAATTCGACGAACATACTCGACATTAAACCAACAGCTTTGTTGAACTCGGTCAGAGTGTGTGGAGAAAAAAGTAACAGTCTTGGCTTCTGGAAGAAAGAAAGGGGGCTTGCTTGAAATACCGGTCAGTGTTTTAACTTCAGCTTTGATATGTGAATAAGTATTGTAACGATAGCGACATGCCAATTCTATTAAACGTAGTGGGCGCATGTTTTTAGTTTTTCGCTTGCCATTGCTATATAGAAGTTCAGTTCGTGTGAACATTCCGTCCGATCCACTAATCGGTTTGATGACCATAACGTTTGGATCAATGACATGACTTATTTGATTTTGTTGATTCATAAGGTATCATCCTTTCAAATTATTGCTCTTTCTTTATAAAATTAATTATAAAACGTAAGGGCGGTTTGTCAACAAAGGAGTCAGAAAATTTTAAATAAGAATATTTTATTTTTATTGTTTCTAAACTTGAAAAAATTCAGAAAACTTATTGCATTTTGAATTTGCTTTCGGTATACTGTGTATTATCAAAAACAAAACAACAATTTGAGGAGGAGTCATCATGAAACATAAAATTGATGTAAAGGAACAAATACTCGTCAACCCGATGCAAGCAGTTAACAGATTAGGTGCAGAACTCGTTATTGAGGCGGCACTTAGACATCACAGAAAGGCAGAATTAGAGCAGTTGATTGACAAGGCTTTATTAAATAAAAATGAAGCAGATTTTATGATGTATACTAATGAATATAATGAGTTGGAGGCGCAAAACATTGTCTAATTCCTCGAGTCATTCCATGAAAAAATAAACAGGACCATTCACCACGTTATTGATGAATCGTCCTGTTATTTTTATACCATTAAATCAATCAATTCATCTTTTGGAATCGCACCGAAATAATGATGGATATCATAATCTCTTAAAGCTTCATGAATTGCTGGCTTTTGGTGTGTAACGCCTTCAAGTGCGCGTTCTAATTCTTCAATATTTCCTTCTCCAAAGAAGTCACCGAAAATTTTAGCATGCTCAATTCGGCCTTTTTTCACATCTAACTTAATTTGAACAAAGCCTTTTTCAAATTTATGTTCACGTTCAAAGTTATACTTTGGATTTTTACCGTAATTCCAATCCCACGTACGATATTTTTCATTTGCTAACTGCTCGATGTTTTTCCAATCTTCATCACTTAATGGATATGTTTCAACGTCCGAGTCACCAAATAGTTGTTTTAAGATAATTTCTTTAAATGTATCAATATCAATAGGTTCATCTAAAAATTCGACGATATTTGCGACACGTTTACGTACAGATTTGACACCTTTTGATTGTATTTTCGCAGGATTTACTTTTAATGCATTTTGTACTTCATCTAGTTCGCTGTTTAACATCAATGTTCCGTGACTAAACATACGGTCTTTCACTTTTACCATTGCGTTACCAGAAATTTTTGCTTGTCCGACTTGGATGTCGTTGCGACCTGTCATTTCTGCTTGAACGCCCATTTTATTCAATGCATCAACAATGGGTTGTGTGAATTTTTTAAAGTTATGGAAGCTTTGGCCGTCATCTTTTGTGATAAAGCTGAAGTTTAAGTTGCCGAAGTCATGGTATACAGCACCGCCTCCAGATATGCGACGTACAACATCAATATTATTTTCATCAATATAAGATTGATGGACTTCTTCAATGGTATTTTGGTTTTTTCCGACAATGATAGATGGTCTGTTTATATAGAATAAAAAATAACTTTCATCATTATCCATCGGTACATTTTTCAGTACGTATTCTTCCATAGCAAGATTCAGCGTGGGATCTGTATTGTTATTGTTGCTGATAAATTTCATCGTTTTACCTCTCCTTTACTCCCATTATGCCCTTAAATATAGTTATGCACCATTTTCCAACTTTTTTCCAATAATTGAACTTTGATGTTGTAATATTATGGCTAAATCATAAAAAATGACGGAAATAGTTTATTTAAGATGTAAACTTTAGTACAATATAGTCTAGTTAATTTCTAAGGGGGCGAATGTGATGACAATAGCAGAAGTAGGCGACATTGTAGAATTTCATGATGGTCTGAAAGGTAAAGTCGAAAAGATCAATGATAACTCTGTCATTGTTGATTTAACAATTATGGATAACTTTGCGACACTAGACTTACCTGAAAAAACAGTCATCAATCACAAACGTTATAAAATTGTAGAGCAAAAAGGATAAGGTATTATGAAAACAATTAACAAGCCGCTACTATGGTTTATTTCAAGTTTTATTGCTTTTCACATCATATTAATGATTATGTGGGGACAACATAACGTCTACTGGCAATTGTATACAGGCATCATGCTAATTGCGGGTATTAGTTATGTGTTCTATCAGCGTGATATTACTTCAAAAAGACTTCTTACGTCGATTGCAATAGGCTTAGTAACAGGTGTGATACTCGTACTCATCCAAGTCGTATTCTCTCTCATGACGAAAGATTTAACGTATTTATCGTTGATCAAACAGTTGTCGCGTACAGGCGTGTACTTTAAATGGCAAATGTTGGTGACTTTGCTATTCGTCATGCCATGTCACGAACTGTATTTGCGCTCAATTCTTCATAAAGAGTTGGACCGAAGATTCCATCATGCATGGATCAGTATTTTAATCTGTGCCATTGTGTCTAGTACATTCTTTATATACTTAGATCGTTGGTGGATTGTTGCCTTTATTTTTGTATGTCAACTCGTATTAGGTGTGAGTTATACTTACACAAGACGTATTGCAACAACTACAGTTGCGCAAATTGTAGCGGTTGTTATTTTATTAATATTTCATGGTTAATGGGGCATATGCCAACCATTTACTTTATCTTAATTTATAAATACGGATTTTTGAACCCGAGTCAGGTGTTCAAAAATCCGTATTTTTATCTCTCCATTTCATTCAATGTGACAGAGTTGATTGAAATGGAGTGTCACGGGTTGATGGGTCTGTGTGCCCGTAATTGTCAAAGTTTGATTTTGTGAATGAATACTTAGAATAGATCCTTCGATTGTATGTATGGCACCCTCTGACCAGTACTGAAAGACACCAGATGTATGAGTAGATAACTTAAGGTGTAACATGTAATTCAATTCATATAGCTGGTCCTCACTGAGAATAGGTTGTGGCTGTTTGTGCTGTGATTGTTCAATTTTTTTTAAGCATTCGAATTGTTCGGTTAAGGTAGCAAAAGGCACCCATTTTACGATACCACGTCCTTTAGGAATGTTCGTATTCAAATATTCTCTCGGTATTTTACGATAGTCTGTCTCATATTGATAATGTTGGGGTAGAGTTTTATCTTTCATAGCTGTCACCTCAATCACCATTATAGAACGCATGTTCCTATTTTGTGAAGTGAAAGAACGTATATTCGCTTTATGTTGAAACAATTATTTAAAAAATGGAGGGAATTAGGCTACAATAAAGACGTATTGTTATTTAGAAACGGAGTGTATACAAATGATTCGATCGGCAGAAGTAAAAGACCGACATGCTATTGCAAAGTTAACATATATGATTTGGAAAGATATGGAGTTAGAAATTGTAACACGTTACTCAGAACCGCAAGTGATTGCAGCGATTGAAGAGAGTACAGTAAAAGCACACTATCGCAATCATTTTAGCCATGTGTATGTTTATGAAATAGAAGATGAAGTGGCCGGCATGATTATTGCATATCCTGGTCGCCATGAACAGGCATATGAAGCTGCTTGGGAAACACTTGAAGCTGCGCAAAAACTCCCGTTATCAACGACAACGCCTTTACCGGTTATGGAAGCGGATGTGACGGACACGTATATAGAGTCAGTAGCGACATTTCCACAATTTCGTGGACGTGGTGTTGCTAGTAAGCTTCTCAAATATTTGGTGCAAAGTGAACCAGGGACAATATGGAGCTTAAATTGTGACCATGATAATAAAGGAGCATTTTCTCTTTATAAAAAACTAGGATTTGAAGTAAAGTCTGAAAAGAAACTTTATCATCATCATTATTACTATATGACATATGTAAGCGAGGCATCGTTGAATGTTAGAACTTAAAAATATAAGTTATGAATTTGATAAACAGCCAATCATTCAAGACTTATCGATGTCAGTGCAAAAAGGAGAAGCTATTGCTGTTACTGGACCGTCTGGTAGTGGGAAAAGTACGTTATTACGACTCATTGCTGACTTGATTAGTCCGACGAAAGGAACATTGTATTTTAATCATCAGCCCTATGACACGTATACACCAGAAGTATTAAGGACTCGAGTGAGTTATTTATCACAAAGTATTGCATTATTTGGTGAGACAATTGCTGATAATTTGAGTTTCCCATCCATTGTGCGAAAAGAGCATTTCGATAAGCAGCGTGCACAGGAACTTTTGGAAGCAGTAGGATTGGGTCATTATCAATTGTCAGATCGTGTGCAGCGAATGTCCGGTGGTGAAAAGCAGCGTATCACTATCGCACGACAGCTCATGTATCAACCTGATGTTTTATTACTAGATGAAGCAACAAGTGCATTGGATCATCAAAATAGTATTCGTGTTGAACAACTTATCTTTGATTATGTTGCAAAAGGGACAACTGTTCTGTGGATTACACATGATGATGAACAAAGCCATCGCCATTTTGATAGACAGGTTGTAATAAAAAACGGGGTATTACATAAGGAGGTGGCGCTCACATGATGAGTACGACTTCGCTTGTCTTAACAGCGCTATTATTGTTAGTACCTATTACAATTTCTTATAAAGAACGATTGTTTATTGCGAAAGATTTAATCATTGCAGCCGTCCGTGCTGTAATCCAGCTTGTCATTATTGGCTATATGTTAGAGTTCGTATTCAAACTGGAAACAACTTGGATTGTATTGGGATTGATTCTTGTCATTATGATTAATGCAGCAGCGAATACGATTAAACGCGCATCATCTATTATGAAGCATGTTTTCTGGATTTCATTTACTGCGATTATGTCGGGGGCACTCATCTCTTTAGGAGGCGTGTTATTGACGGGTGCAATTAGTATGAAACCGAATGAATTGATTCCTATTGCAGGAATGGTTGGAAGTAATGGAATGATTGCAATTAATTTAAGTTATCAAAACTTGGATCGTATTTTTACAAAAGAGACGGCAGCTATTGAAGCGAAGTTGTCATTGGGTGCAGAACCAATTCTTGCAGCTAAAGATGCTATTCGTGAAAGTATCAAAGTAGCAATTGTTCCAACGATTGATTCAGTTAAAACTTATGGGTTAGTGTCCATTCCCGGAATGATGACTGGATTAATTATTGCAGGTGTGCCACCGTTAGAAGCGATAAAGTTTCAATTGATGGTTGTATTCATCCATACAACAGCAACGATTATCTCTGCATTTGTGAGTACATATTTGAGTTATCGCCAATTTTTCAATCATCGTCATCAATTGATACAAATGAATAAAGTCACATAAAAAAGAGGCACATCCTATTATGATGAGAATAGGATGTGTCTCTTTGACATCTTGAGTATTAAACACCACCGAGTAATGCACTAATATAAATACCAAGTGCATATAGTAGTCCGAAGAATGTATTGGTCTTACCTGCAGCCGCCATCGCTGGCATCATTGTCTGTGGCGTATCATTTTTACTGAAACGACGATATACTTTGACTGGCATTGGGAAGCTCAAAAGCACTAATAAATAGAAAAGTGAGCCGCCGTCTTTGAAGAATACTGTAAAAATAACAAATAAATAAGCAAATACGTAACAAGCCGCTAAAAAGTATAGTGAACCTTGTTTGCCTAAAAGGATAGGCAAAGTACGTCTGCCACTTTGTTGGTCTTTTACTCTATCACGAATATTATTTGCCATATTGATGAGTCCGATTGTAATGACGATTGGAATACTGATCCATACAACATAGCCTTGGACGTTACCCGTTTGGATAAAGAAGGTGATTAAAATAATAAACATACCCATAAAAACACCTGAAAATAACTCGCCTAAAGGTGTCCATGAAATCGGAAAAGGACCGCCTGTATAAAGGTAGCCAACAGCCATACAAAGCAGACCTACCGGAATTAACCAGAATGATGTTTGAGCGGCTAATAGCAGCCCGAGCAAAGCAGCGATAACGTAAAACGCGATTGCCAAGTTGAAGACGGATTGCGATGACATACCGTGACGTACGATAGCACCCCCAATACCGACTGATTCATGATCATCTAGTCCCTTTTGATAATCATAGTACTCATTGAACATATTCGTTGCAGCTTGAATGAGTAGACAAGCCAATAACATAGCGATTAAGCGTAAGAGCGAGAGATGATCCTCACTTCCCAACATAAACAGCTTAGCAGTAGCTGTTCCGACTAGTACAGGAACAACAGATGCTGTTAGCGTATGTGGACGCATTAATAACCAATATTTGTGTAAAGATGAATGTTGCTTAAATTGCGTGCCCATATAGATTAAAACCTCGATTATTAGTATTTATGATACAGAATTAGTATAGAAAAGATTACATTTTAAATCAATGCAAACTTTAATGTTTCAAGTTCTTAAGCACACAACACGTCATAAAAATGTTAAAATAAAATGATGAAAAAAATTAGATGATTATGACGAAAGAAGTGAGAAAGAGATGACTGTTGACGCACGTGAACAGGCAATCAAAGAAGCCATCAAGCAAGCGACCGAACAATGGGTTTCTGTTGAAGTTAAATTATCGCATGCCATTGATCCGATGACATTGTTTGATGCGACGAAAGAAGCAGCAGGAAGTCGATTTTATTTTCGTTTAAATGATAATAAAACTGCATTTTTTGGGTATCGTATTGCAACTCAAATTAAAAATAAGCAAGTAGATAAGCAAGCGATTTTTAAGCAATGGCAAAAGCTTAGACAAAATATATTATTTGTAAATCCTGAAAATGAAAGACATCACCTGAGACTTTGTGGTGGTTTTCAATTTTCAGATCAACGGACAGACGATGTGTGGCAAGCATTTGACCAGCATCATTTTATTTTGCCGGAAGTACTTATTTCACAAGTAGACGGTGAAACGTTTTTAACTTATACAGTAGAACGCAACACATTTTCGATGGATATGTTCCTGCGCTTAATCGAACGGTTTGAAGGGTTAACACCACTACGAGAAACGAATGACATGCCGGAAGTATTGCATATTGAAAATGTTCAGCAACAAGAATGGCAAGATTTAGTTGAACGCACAGTGGAACAGTTAGCAAATGATGAAAAGATTGTGTTATCACGCCAACGAAAAATAAAGTTTTCATCACAAATACATATCGATACGATTTTACAAAACGCACTGCGCAATGAGAAAAATAGTTATTTATTTGTGATAGAGGCAGGAACAGATACATTTATTTCACAAACGCCAGAACAGCTCTTTCGTGTGCAAGACGGAATGTTATCAACAAAGGCGGTTGCAGGAACGCTTCATCGTACGCAAAATAGTGCAGAAGACGCCAAACGTCTGCAAGCATTTTTGCAAGATGAGAAAAATCTAGGAGAACATCAAATTGTTGTGAATAGTATTCTTGAAGACATCCAACCTTTTGTTAAAGAAGCAACATACGATGCAACACCTAAAATTTTAAAAAATGATCATCTCTATCATTTATTCACTGAGATAGGTGGCCCTCTCGAAGGCCATTCGCATATGTCATTAGTGGATGGATTACATCCAACACCTGCATTAGGCGGATATCCAAAGTCGATGGCAATGGCCTATATTGATGAACATGAGCATGCGGCACGTGGTTTGTACGGTGCACCAGTTGGAATGATTGATGCATATGATGATTGTGAATTTATTGTTGCGATTCGATCGATGTTATTGAAGGGAGACGAAGCAATACTTTATGCAGGTGCTGGTATCGTCAAAGCGTCAGATCCAGCTGCCGAAGTTGCGGAAACAGCTTTGAAATTCAGTCCGATGATGGACGCGTTAGGAGTGACAGATATTGGATAAACACCAACAAAATCTCACAGAACAAGTCTTTCATTTTGCTTCTGAATTATATGCATATGGCATTCGTGAAGTCGTGATCAGTCCAGGGTCACGTTCTACACCATTAGCAATCGCTTTTGAATGTCATCCAGAAATTAAAACTTGGGTACATCCGGACGAACGTAGCGCTGCATTCTTTGCGCTCGGTTTGATTAAGGGGAGTGACAGACCGGTTGCGTTACTCTGTACATCAGGAACAGCAAGTGCTAACTATGTGCCGGCAGTAGCAGAAAGTGATATTAGTCGCTTGCCACTCGTTGTCTTAACAAGTGATCGCCCACATGAGTTACGTGGTATCGGTGCACCACAAGCGATTAATCAAGTGAATATGTTCGGAAATTATGTCCGATATCAATTTGATATGCCACTGGCAGACGGTACAATCGGATGTATTGAAACCAATCAATATCAATTAGAACGTGCGAGTCAATACTTTGATGGACCACAGCAAGGACCGGTTCATTTCAACTTACCATTCGCAGAACCATTGACGCCTGACTTGTCACGTAAAGATTTATTGACGACGCACACATATGTCCCGACACATTACCAAAAAACAATGGATCCAACAGTGTTAGAGAAGACGTTACGACAACCTAAAGGCTTAATCATTGTGGGGGATATGCAACATCAAGATATTTCTCAGGTTTTAACATTTTCAACAGTATATGACTTGCCGATTTTGGCAGATCCTTTGAATAGCATACGCAGCACAAAACATCCTAATGTCATTGCGACTTATGATTTATTGCTAAGATCTGGTCTTTCTCTAGATGTTGACTTTGTCATTCGAGTTGGCAAACCTGTTATTTCTAAAAAGTTGAATCAGTGGCTCAAACAAACATCAGCAGAACAAATTCTAGTACAAAATGGTGCGGATAGAGATGCTTTCCCGAAAAAGCCAGACTACTTCTTTGAGATGTCAGCGAATGACTTTTTCAGGTCGTTAGAAACGATACCAACTGCATATCGTAAAAAGTGGTTGAACGATTGGCAAACATTAGAACAACAGGCACGTGCTGAAGTAACAGCAATACAGAGACATGCGACAGGAGAAGCGGCTTATGTCAGTCGTCTTTTGGAGAAGCTTGGCAAAGATGATTGTTTATTTGTCAGCAACAGTATGCCAATTCGTGATATTGATAACTTATATTTTGATAATGAAGCACGTATTTATGCTAACCGTGGGGCGAATGGCATTGATGGTATTGTATCGACAGCGCTTGGTATGGCAGTTCATCGCTCCGTGACGTTATTGATCGGTGACTTGGCACTTTATCATGATATGAATGGCTTACTCATGTCAAAACTGAATGATATTCAAATGAACATTGTTTTACTAAACAATAATGGTGGTGGGATTTTCTCATATTTACCACAAAAAGAGCAGGCACCTGAACACTTTGAACGTTTGTTTGGAACGCCGATGCATCTGGATTTTGAACATGTTGCTTTGTTATATGGTTTTGGTTACCAGCAGATAACCGACTTGGATACGATGTCTTATATGAAGTTACCTAAAATGACATCCCATTTAATGGAAGTGAAGACGAATCGAGAGATGAATCATGAGATGCATCAACAACTTTATCAATGTTTGGGTGAGGTAGCCAATGTTACATTATAATTGGTATCCATCACAACGACAGACGAAACAGACGCTGGTGATGTTGCATGGATTTATTAGTGATCAAACGACCTTTGGGCAACATATTGAACCATTGACAGAGGACATTAATTTGCTGCTCGTAGACTTACCGGGACACGGTCAGGATACATCGTCGACAGCAGTCATTTGGGATTTTGAATGGATTATCACACAGTTGCATGAATTATTGTCACGATATAGTGAATATGACTTATACTTACACGGTTATTCAATGGGAGCACGTGTAGCACTTGGTTATGCAACAGAGTACGGTGAGATGTTATCTGGGCTAATCCTAGAAAGCGGGTCACCTGGACTTCGAGATGAAGAAGCTCGTGTCGAACGCCAACAAGTGGATCGTGCACGTGCACGTGTATTAGAGTTGGCAAATCTTGAAGTATTCGTCAATGATTGGGAGCGATTACCATTATTTCAATCGCAACAATTTTTACCATCACAAGTGCAACAACGTATTAGACAGATGCGTTTATCACAGCAACCAGAACGACTTGCAAAAGCATTAGTAGATTACGGCACAGGCAACATGCCGAATCTATGGCCGCGATTAGCAGATATTCCATGCCCAGTACAAATCATAGTTGGGGAGTGGGATGAGAAGTTCGTCTCGATTGCTGAAGCGATGAAACAGCACTTTGTACAAGCAAATATCAACATTGTCCCTGAAGTTGGACATACAGTTCATGTGGAAGAATATGAAAAATTTGATACAATAATACTAGCATTTATATTAGCTAACTAGAGGAGGTTGACCCAGTTGAGACAATGGGAAACACTAAAAGAATATAAAGAGATTAAATATGAATTTTTTGAAGGAATTGCGAAAGTAACAATCAATCGTCCACACGTACACAATGCTTTTACACCGAATACAGTGCAAGAAATGATTGATGCATTTTCACGTGCAAGAGATGATGAACGTGTTGGCGTGATTATCTTAACAGGTGAAGGTGACCAAGCATTCTGTTCAGGCGGTGACCAAAAAGTACGTGGTCACGGTGGTTATGTTGGTGACGACCAAATTCCACGTCTGAATGTATTAGACTTACAACGATTAATTCGTGTCATTCCAAAACCTGTTATTGCGATGGTTAAAGGTTATGCTATTGGTGGCGGTAATGTATTACAAGTCGTATGTGACCTTACAATTGCAGCAGACAATGCCAAGTTCGGACAAACAGGACCGAAAGTAGGTTCATTTGATGCGGGATATGGTTCAGGTTACTTAGCACGTATCGTTGGTCATAAAAAAGCGCGTGAAATCTGGTACTTATGCCGTCAGTATGATGCGCAACAAGCATTAGAGATGGGCATGGCAAACACAGTTGTGCCACTCGATAAAGTAGAAGATGAAACAGTACAATGGTGTAAAGAGATTTTACGTCACTCACCAACTGCACTACGCTTCTTAAAAGCAGCAATGAATGCAGACACAGATGGTTTAGCTGGTTTACAACAATTTGCTGGGGATGCAACATTACTTTACTATACAACTGACGAAGCAAAAGAAGGACGCGATGCCTTTAAAGAAAAACGCGACCCGGACTTCGATCAATTCCCTAAATTCCCATAAGAATACGAAAACGGTACCCGATGTGTTCAAGAGACACATCAGGTACCGTTTTTTTAGTTTTTTTTAGAATTTGTCAGGATATGTTTCTAATAGATACGCGCGAAGTCGACGTATACCTTCTCTAAGTTGTGCCATATCATACGCATAAGAGATACGAATATGTCCATGTCCACAATCCGTAAAAGCAGAGCCAGGGACCATTGCAACGTGTGCTTTCTCTAGGACATCGACACAAAATTGCATATCATCATCTGTATAGCGTTGTATATTAGGGAAAATATAAAACGCACCTTGTGGGACTGAAGTGAGTGACAAGCCCATATCTGTTAATTCTGATACTAAATAATTACGACGTTCAATGTAAGCACTGTTCATTTCTTTCGGTGCATCTATCGCTTCATTCAATGCAGTAATTGTTGCCACCTGTGAGGGTACGTTGGCACAAATGCAGTTGTATGCATGCATAAATGTCAGTTTATCAATCAAATATTGTGGGCCAGATAAGAACCCGATTCGAATTCCAGTTGCTGAGTGCGACTTGCTCAGACCATTGATCAGTAGCAACTGATCGTGAATAGCTGGAAAACGTGCAAATGATGTATGTGTTGTGTTGAACGTATTCTCTGCATAAATTTCATCACTGATAACAAAAATAGGCAAAGTTCTCAATAAGTCAACGAGTGCTGAAACTTCATTTTCAGTGAGTGTCATACCGGTCGGATTGGATGGATAGTTTAAAATAATAGCACGTGTTCGGTTAGTCATATGTTGTTCGATTAATTCTGGTGTTATCTTCAAATCAGTATTACGTGTATCGATAAAAATAGGAACGCCACCGAGAGATTGAATCAGTGGTATATATCCCGCATAGACCGGTCCCGGTAGTAAAATTTCATCGCCCGGGTTAATAATACAACGAAGTGCAGTATCTAATGCTTCCGAAGCACCATTCGTGATAATAATAGATTCTGGGTCATATGAAATGTTAAAGCGTGTGCGATAGTAATCTGAAACAGCTTGACGTGTTTCAAGTAAACCTTTGTTATGTGAATATGTTGTTTGGTTATTCGCAATGGCAGTTTGATATGCTTCTTTAACAATTTCAGGCATTGGAAAATCCGGTTGCCCTACCGTGAGATTAACTACATCGGTCATTTGACTGATTTTACTAGAAAATTGTCGAATGCTCGGTGCTTTTAAATATTTACTATTTTCGTTAAGTTCAAGTTTCATACAATCACGTCCTAAATAAAGAAAGAATTGTCTTTAATGATAACATATTGTGCAGAATGACATTAAAAAAATAGCGTAAGTATGCACCGATTTTATTAAAAGATGCATTACTTACGCAATATATTTTCTTATTTTTTGTAGGCTGTGAACGAAGCAGGGGATTTCAATTGTACAAACGGACTTGTCCACTTGGCGACAACGTCGGTTGACCATATCCACACGATGAAGCACGATAGCGCAAAGTTATAGATGAGTCCGAGTGCTGGATGTGCATCGATAAATGGATAGATATGTTGACCACGAATTAAGCCGATGAAAATCCCGTGTAGCAGGTAGACATACATCGTACGTGAACCAATATACGTAAACCAATAATGCTTTTCAGGTGTTAAATTAAGGAAAGCCATCATTGCTGCAAAAATCACACCATAAAATAATAAGCGCTTTAATGGACTTAAAATGATATCAAAACCTGCCATCTGTACATAAGGAGAGCTTGCGAGTAACCAACTTGAATCAATTGGATGGAAATAATAGAGGATGAGAAAACTCACCATGACGACTAAGGATACAGGCATATATTTCTTTTGACGTATGATATAGCTAAAGTTATTGTTCAGCAAATAGCCGATATAAAATACAGGAAAAAAGACAAGCGTCCGTGACCAGCTTAAATAACCATCAATATTAGTTGAAAATCCAGATAAAATTGCGACTAATATTGCAATCGGTAAAACATATCTAGGTTTAAATTGACGAACGACTAACAAAATGACATTGAAAGAAAACAATGTTAATAAAAACCATAAGGCAAAAACCGGTGAAAATACATCTAAATCCACCGAACTATTTTGACCAGTTAAAAAATAATAAACAGAGAAGAATGCATAAAAAATGAGATAAGGTCCTAATAGTTTTTTACCGACTTTCTCAATGTAGCCTTCTCTGCCAACATTTTTGGCAAAATAACCAGAAATAAATAAAAAAGCAGGCATATGAAAACTATAAATTAATAGGTAGATTGCTGTTACAAATGGTTGCTCAGAAGTATAAGGGTGTATCAAGTGACCGAATACCACTAAAAAAATCAATGCTGCACGTGCATTATCAAAAAATGCATCTCTTCCTTGAATGTTAGCCATTTTTGTGTACTCCTTTTATAAACATCATATTTAATGTAGTACAAATAAAGTGATGAATGCAATTAAAAAGTGATGTTAATTATACTTGTATTGTGCATAATTCTTGATTTTATCGGGAAAGTCGTAGCATATAAATTGTTTTCTTTTAAAAGGAGATATGATAAATTGGAAAAATATACAGACCCTTTTTTAAAATATCAAATTAAAAGAAGAGTAGAGGATACATAGCTATGACTAATAGGAATTTCTCAGAGCTAGAACGCTTAAAGCATCCGCCTAGGTATTTGCCGGGATTAGATGGTTTACGTGCCATTTCGGTAATTGGTATTATTATATATCATCTCAATGTCCAATGGTTATCGGGTGGCTTTTTAGGTGTTGATACATTTTTTGTTATCTCAGGATATTTGATCACATCGCTATTATTATTTGAATATGAAAATTATGGACGCATTGACTTAGTGAGTTTTTGGCTTAAGCGGTTTAAACGTTTAATTCCGGCCATGTTGTTTGTCGTGTTGTTTTCAGTGATTTATGTTGTATTATTTGAAGCAGAGATATTAAAAGAAATAAAAGGTGATGCTGTTGCAGCATTAATATATATTTCGAACTGGTGGTATATTTTTCAAGATATTGACTATTTTGATCAATTTAAACCGATGCCGCTCAAACATCTTTGGTCATTAGCAGTAGAAGAGCAATTTTATATTTTTTATCCACTCGTCTTGTGGGCATTTTTGAAAATTTTTAAGAACAAGAAATGGGTACTCATGACATTTTTTGTGATTTCAATCTTTTCCGCATTTTGGATGTTTTATCTATCGATGCCAGATGCAAATAATTCAAGAACTTATTTCGGAACGGATACACGGTTACAAACACTATTGTTAGGTGTCATCTTTGCATTTATTTGGCCGGCATTTAAGTTAAAAGCAAATCCAGCTAAAGCAAGTCGGATGTTTATTGATACATTAGGAAGCATTGCAATAGTAGCGCTACTTGCGTTGTTTGCCACTGTGAATGAGCAGCAGTTTTGGCTTTATCAAGGTGGGTTTTATGCAATATCATTACTCACATTAATCATTATTGCGAGTGTTGTTCAACCAAAAGGTCTTGTCGCAAAAGCGATGGGGAATCCGCTCTTTTTATACATTGGGAAACGGTCATATAGCTTGTATCTATGGCATTTTGTAATTATTACATTTGTTCATAAAAACTTCGTAGCAGGTCAGTATCCATCTTATGTCTATATCATTGATGTCGTACTCACAATAATGATGGCTGAAATATCATATCGCTATATTGAAACACCATTTAGAAGATATGGGATACGTGCATTCTATATGAAAGAAGCACGCTTATTGTCACTTGTTAGAACGTTACTCATTTTTGCAGCCGTTGTGACAGTTGGAATGGTTCTGGCTGGAAAGTTAGACCATTATGCAAAACAAGAACAAAAAATGACTGAATATAAAACGGAAAAGAAAGAGATTCCAAAAGAAGCAAAAACGCCTGTGGAGAAACCGAAAGAGAAGGAAGAAGCTTTCGATCCTTCGAAGTTGTCACCATTGTTTATTGGAGATTCATTGACAGTCGGTATGGGATATTATTTGGATGAACATTATGAAACACCTACAATTGATGCACAAGTTGGACGTTCTATTAGTGATGCGCTGAATGTCGCACCAAACTATGCATCATATAACAAGGAAGGCCAAATTGTTGTTATACAAATTGGAACAAACGGTGACTTTAATAAAGAACAAATTGAAGCACTGGTGAAAGCTTACGATAAGGCAGATGTCTATCTCGTGAATACGACAGTTCCAAGAGATTATCGTAGTCATGTAAACAATTTACTTGAAGAGACGGCAAAGAAATACAAACATGTCACATTGGTAGATTGGTATGCTGTCGGTGTCGGACATACAGAATACTTTGCTTATGACGGCATTCATTTGGAACATCCAGGTATTCAAAGACTTGTAGAAGAATTAGACAAGCACATTAAAGAAAATCAATCAGAAACATAAGCATATAAGACATGGTAGTCATACGTAATTTTGCGTATCGCTACCATGTCTTTTTATTGGACTTATAAAAAAACAGTTGCAAATTGAATTGCAACTGTTTTTGAATGCATCTTATTTTGTTTTGTATTTGTCAACGTCGAAGTATTTACCAGATTCACCAATTTGATCGTAGAAGTTTTTCATGCGATTTGCATTATGACTTGCCCAAGTAATGTCCGTTGCATATTGATGAACAGCTGGATTATGTGGATTCCAACGCATACGGTAGAGTGTGTTTTGACCAGAGCCGATATATCTCTCTTTAATAAATTTCGCACCACCAACGATTGATTTTCGAACTGAATCCCAACCATAGTTTTGTGCTGTTTTAAAGCCGCTGCGTACTGCATCGTGATCGTATGCTCCAATTCCAAACATATTGTAATATTTCTTGCTTGGATTTTTCACAATTTGATTTTGGCGATTGACATAACCACCATTTGAAAGTTTAGATGTACCATGACCTGTTTCTAGTAGGGCATGTGAGATTAAATAAATTTCATTGATGTTATGTGTCATGGCTGCTTCTTTAAAAGCTTGACCCTGACCGTTCAAAATACCTTTATTTTTCAATAACTTATCTAAGTCACTCGCTTCTAAACCTTGATATTGGTTTAGTTTTAAAAATTGATATTTTTGACGTGGATCTTTGGCAATACGTTCTGTATCCATTGCTCTACGCACTTCAGCAAATGTAGCGTTTTGCCATTTACCAGGGATATGTTGTACTTGTGGTTTATGTGTCAAAGCATATTGCTTACGTGCTGCTTGATCGAGTGTATAAGCTGATTGATACTGTTTCGTTAATTGTGAACGAAGATCTGAAGCTTTCACCCATCCTTTTTTACCATCTTTGAATGCGCCATAATGCCAAGTTATTCCGTTTACAATTGTTGATTTATTAACTTTAAACACATTTTGGTAATAGCGTTTCAATTGTCCAGCAGCAGTTTTGTCACCTGCATGATTATAGAAGTAACCATTGTTGTTATAAACAAAGTAATGATTTGAATGATTTAGAGTTTGTGATGTTACAGGTCTAGATACAGCCGCTTTCTTAGGCGCCACTGTTTTTGCTGCAGTTGCTTTAGGTGCCACTTTTAAAGCAGTTAAATCATTTTTGTTGATCCATCCTGTTTTACGGTTAACGTTACCATATAGGAAAGTGTCTTTACCAACTGCTACTGTTTTCGTCGCATTAAATGTGCGGTTTGCCAAATGTTTTAATGTATCGATACGTTGTTTTGCCGTACCCCAAGGCATCGCATATAAACCGGATGTATTTTTATTGACAGTGTATGTTGCTTTAGCCGCTTTTGTTGCACCGAGTGATTGACTGAAAACATCTTTTGCATTCACCCAACCAAGCGGCGTTTTGCCATTTGTATTTTGTAACAATACATAGTTTTGATTGTTAGCTGTCGCAGTTTTAGTGATTTTATAAGTTTTATCAGCGAACTGTGTTGCATTCTGACTCGTTTTATCATAAACAGGTGCTTTTAAGCCAGAGTTATTAGCATTTAAGCGACCTAAACGTGAGACGTTTGATGTTACATGCGCAACAGCTTTAGGAAGTGATAGGGCACTTTGATTCACCCAACCAGCTAAATTGTTTGTTGTACCGTATAAATATACAGTGTTGGCAACTTTTTGCTGTCTGATTGCTTTGAATGGTTGGTTATTTTTACCCTTTACTGTTCCAACTACTTGGTGGCTTGAACCCCAAGGAGCAGCATATAACTTCGTACCGGCATTAATTGTGAAGTTTTTATTGATAACCTGTGCATACTCACTTTTACGGTAGTTTACATCTTGTTTTTTCACCCAACCGATATGCGTTCCTGATAAATAGTCAGTCACTAAGTAATAGTCTTGCCCATTTAAAGAAGCTTTTTTCGATACACGCATTGATCGTTCTGTCGCAGCAGTTTTAACACCTTGCTTATCGAAAACAGTTGCACGTAAACCATTATTTTTTGTATTGATACGTCCCATTCCTGTATCGTTTGATACTTTTAATGGTGATGCTGTTGCAGCTTTTACAGGCGTTTTTGTTAATTTTTTAGCAACTGGTTTTTTGACAACAACCTTAGATGCTGGTTTTTTAGCAGTTGAAACTGTTTTAACAACAGGTTTAGCGACCGGTTTTTTAACAGCTGGTTTCTTAACAGCTGGTTTCTTAACAACAGGTTTAGCGACCGGTTTTTTGACAGCTGGTTTCTTAACAACAGGTTTAGCGACCGGTTTTTTGACAGCCGGCTTCTTAACAGCAGGCTTAGCGACCGGTTTTTTGACAGCCGGCTTCTTAACAGCAGGCTTAGCGACCGGTTTTTTGACAGCCGGCTTCTTAACAACAGGTTTAGCGACCGGTTTTTTAACGGCCGGCTTCTTAACAGCAGGCTTAGCGACCGGTTTTTTAACAGTCGGCTTAGCGACTGGTGTTGTAACAATACTGTTTGAGTTTACCCAACCAGTTAATTTATTGACTGTGCCGTAGAGCCATTGTGTTGTACCAATTTTTTGTTGTTTTTGTACTGCAAATGTTTGTTTTGCAGTTTTTGAAGATTGACCTTTAACTTGTGTTTTTGTGCCCCAAGGTACATCATACACAGTTGTTCCAGGTTTCAATGTGACATTTTTACGCACTGATTGCACGGCTTGTGCTTTTTGATACTGAACATCACCTTTATTAACCCAACCGATTAATGCATTTATTTTTGAATCAGTAACTAAGTAGAATTGTTTACCATTCAAACTTGCATTTTTCGTTACTTTCAACGTTTGGTTTGTTTTATTTGTTTTAACACCTTTTTGGTCATAAACAGTTGTATATAGTCCTTTGTTTGTTGTATTAATACGTCCGTATCCCATATCACCGGATACTTTTAAGGTATTATTTGCAGCAGTTGTTGCTGGTTTCGTTGCCGGTTTTTTAGTGACAGTTGGCTTTTTCACAACCGGTTTTTTAGTAGCTTTACTAACAGCAGGTGTTGTAATACCCATCTTCGTTTGATATTTCTCTTGGATTAGGTCATACAACTCATTGTAGCTGTAATTGTGCGCGCGTAAATAACCGTGTGGGTCAACGTGATCTGTACCACCTAAATGTCTTGTTACAGCAAGGTGTGTCCACACTGTACCTCTACCGTCGTATTCAGCACTATCCGGTTTTAAACCGTAATATTGCAAGTTTGTTGCAACATAGTCCGCCATGTTATTCATCTGACGTGCGAATGAATCGTAATCATGAACGTGTACGAGTTCCATATGAATGAAACGTTGGTTCGCAGCATATCCTGCACCGTAGGCAAGGTAGTCTGTCGGTTGCGTTTCAACGATGCGTTTACCATCAATAAAGCCATGTACGAATGCATTGTGTGCATTACGTTTCATGTAAGCAATTTCGCCATCAATTGTTGATGAATCATTTGCTGTATCGTGGATAACAATTCCTTCAGGTTTGCCGACACCACCACGATAGCCATATCTAGGAATGTGACGAGAGTAGTCTTCTTCATACTTTGGAACTGTAAAGTTTTTATTGCGAATATACGTGTTAATTGATGATTTGACCTTAGGTTTGTAAGTCGGTGCTGACATTTTAGGTGCAGCAGTTGCAGAGCGGAAAAATGTTGTTGCTTCAACTGGTGTAGCTGGTCCGCCTTTGCCACCAATACGTGGTGGGGTAGGTGCATCAGCGTTCACTGTTGGTGCCTTGCTAGCTGTTTGATTGACAGACGCAGTTACTTTATCATTAGTAGCTGTTTGATTGGCAGGCGCAGTTACTTTATCATTAGTAGCTGTTTGATTGGCAGGCGCAGTTACTTTATCATTAGTAGCTGTTTGGTTGACAGGTGCGTTAGCAATCTCATTGTTAGCCACATTAGATGTTGAATTTTCTACCGTGCTTGGTGCTGGTGCAGTTTGAGCGGCAGGTGGCGTATCTTCTGCGTCACTATGCAAGTCAATTTCACTTTCAGGAATAGGTGCTTCTTCTTTAGTAAGAGATGAATTTTCTTCGTTAGCTTGTGTTGTTTCTGTCTCGTCTACCGGTGTTGCTTGAACTGTTTCATCAGTCTGGTTTGCTTGTGGAGTTGTTGAAGTTACTGATTGTTCCGCAGGTTGCTTCGCTTCTGAATCAAGTGTTACTTGTGCTGGATCTTGATATGTTTGAGTGCCAGCAATCGCTTGTTGGCTTTCAGTTGTTTGCTGTTTAGCAACTTCCCCTTGTTGCTTAGCAGTTTCGTCGTTTAATACATTGACGACTTCGGATTTTTGTGATGTTTCTGCTGCATCAACGTGTTGTGCAGTGAGTGCAGTTCCAGCGAGTGTTAATGCAATCATAGAAGGTGTTTTATACCCAAATTTTTTAACCATTTCATTTCTCCTTTGAACTTGTAGAACTTTAAATATAAGATGATTACTACTATTATATGCCTTTAAAATCATAAATAGTGTTTTTTAATTAGATTGTAATTTAACTTTAATATTGTTAGTCATGTATATTAAAGTGGTCTGTTTTCAATAGTATTTTTGAAATATATAAATTGTGATAAAAGTCAGTACAAAGAGTGAATTTGAATAAAAACGTAAGATAGAAAGAGTGAATGACACGATCTTACGTTTTGTAGGATGGGAAAAATTAATTAATAGATTTTTTCATATGTCTGTGGGGAATATTTGCATCTATAAAGACATCACCATATGCGACATATCCTAATGACTCATAAAAGGGGATGGCATGGGTTTGTGCACCGAGTTTAAAGTGTTGATAACCTTGTTCAGAAGCGACTGCTTCGACATATTGAATCAGTTGCTTTCCGATGCCTTGTCCTCGATGACTTTTCAACACTGCAACACGTTCAATTTTTGCAGTGTCTCCAACACCACGATAACGAGCAGTTGCGATAGGGTGTCCGGATGTATCATACCCGATAACGTGTTGCGCAGTTAATTCATGTTCATCGTATTCTTCAGTAGGGGAAACGCCTTGTTCTTTCACAAATACTTCTTCACGTATTGTACGTATATGTTGATAATCTAAATCATTATTTACTTGTTTAAACATATCATCACTCCTTGATTAGTGGAATGATACTATCGTATAGAAGATGAGCGTGCAGTGCAAATAGAAGTGCGTATTGAATCAAAAAAGTGAGATGTACATCAGTAAATGCACAATCTCACTTTGTAGTGATATTCAGTTATGCGGCATTTCTTCTAACAAGTGCTGTATACTGCCAAAAAATACGCATCTGTACAAGGTTCCAGTTGTTCAATCCCATCGTGTATCCAGAGGGCTTAAAGATGTGGACATCCGTCACTTCCAATGCTGCAGCGACAAGATATTGAATTGGTACACTCAAGTTCGTCATTTCAGGCGTTAAGCCTTCTTCGTTATACACCCATGAGAATGGAAGTGGGGCATTGAATACATCGATTGCATCGAATATTTCTGGAAGTGCAACGATATAACATGCACCATCAATAATGGGATTATGCTCGCTTTCGCTGTAATAAAGTAATAGCGCTTCGTAATTCTCTCTATGTGCATGATTGACATAAAATAATTGATTGCGAAAATGTGCAAGGTCTTTACTATGAATAATCTGTTGTTCAAGCATGTTGAACATCCCGTTAATTTGATTTATTTTTTCATGTGTATGGCGTGTCATGTAAGGACCTCCTATTGCCATTAGTAGTATGTGTTCGGATCAAATTGTGTACCGTCTGCTGCAGATGGATCGGCATATGGATCTTGCGTTGCATACGGATCAGGTTCCACTTGATCATACAAAGGAGTTTCGTTTTGTTCGAATTCTTGATTTTCTTCATCAGATGATGTTTCTTCATTTTTGGAAGATTGGAAAGCTTCGTCTATTAAACTTTGATCGATGTTAGTCAAAGGTGGGATACCACCGTACAAAGAGATGACACGATTCATTAAAAAGTCATCGTCTTTATTCGGTGCTAACCCTAAGTCTTTTCTCAATAAATTACTTGTTTTAACAAGTTCAACTTCGTCAGGCAAAATGTAATATAAACCATTCAATATTTCATTCTCGCCCTTTAACTGTTGAGATTTAATTGCTGTGTTGCCTGTTAGATAAGTAGTAGCGAGTGAGCGCACCTCTTTATAAGATAAGTTATGGTTAGCATTTTTCCCGACAATTTCAATAATATCATCTAATTTTCGCAATGATTGTGTGTCTTGCGCTTTCTTAAAAAGGAGCTTCAATACTTCCATCTGACGCTCACCACGTTTCAAGTCAGAATCCTGTTTTCGCGTACGTGTAATTGCTAACGCTTGATCACCATTCAGCAATTGTTTTCCCTTTTTAATCTTGATACGACCTTGATCTGTCGTATTCGGTTCATCGATATCATAAGGAACATCGTATTCAATTCCGCCGAGTTCGTCTACTGTTTTGACAAAAGCTTCCATGTTAATGCGGATATAGTAATCGACAGGTACATTAAGTGTTGATTCAAGTGCATCCATCGAAGCTTGGGGGCCGCCATAAGCATGTGCGTGTGTTATTTTATCGAAGTAGCCGACTTCTGGAATATAGCTTAGTGTGTCACGCGGAATGCTTAATAAACGAATATTTTTTGTTTCTGGATTAAGTGTTGTAAGTATCATAGCATCTGTTCTTGATTGTTCAGTACTTTGGCCATTTTCACGTCTTGAACTACTATCATCAATCCCTAGAAATAGAATAGTAACGGGATCTGAAGCTACCTTTACGGGTGCATCTCTCAAATTGGATTGTCGTTCATTAGATTTTGAAAAAGAATCATTAAACGCACCTTTTGATGAATGTAATAACATGAAACCAAATATAGTAGGAACAACGATGAGCATTAATGCTAATACGGTTAATAATATTTTTAGTCCTTTATTCATAGGTTATTGCTCCTAAAAAAGTGTTGAATCACAAATCATACTTTATTGTAATGTATTTTACTGGCTAGTTTCAATGATTTGTGACTAAAGATATGCACGATATATTGAAATTTATTGAAGTCATATGAAATATAGAGTCAATGAAACTAGGGAGTGGGACAGAAATTTTTTGCTATAAAAGATTTCGTCATCCCACCCCAGCAAGGGTGACTAGAAGTTTTGCAGTAGCTGATTGATATGTGACTGCGTTTACTTAATAAACTTGTCACACATCTAATCATCTTTGCAGGGGCACTACGACAAAATCATTATAAATGTTTATGATTTTTGTAGTGCTCCCAAAGTTTGTAAAAACGCATTTCACTTCAGACACCTACTGCCATTACACTTATTTATACATTTTAAAAGCGAGAAGCTAAGTAATATGTCTCACCCCCGCTCTCATACTTTAGACTGAAATATTAAAAAGGTGCATACAGGTTCAAATAAATGGGTATTACATAAAAAGAAACAAACATATAAATTGTGGAGGGAAACAAATGAAATTTAAAATTTTAACATTATTATTATCGGCAGGTATTGTTTTAGCAGCTTGTGGCAATGATAGTGACGACAACATGGATAAAAAAGAAGACAACCAACAAACAACACAATCATCAAATGATAAGATGGACAAAGACTCAAACGATACGAATGATCAAGATGATATGGACGACCAAAACGATCGTGATGATCAAAAAACTGATAAAATGAATGATAAAACAGTCCAGTTAAAAGATATTCAAACTGAACCAGAAGAAGCAATTAAAACAGCACAAAAAGCATTTGACGGTAAAATGAAAAAAATTGAATATAAGCAAGATAATGGCGAATGGATTTATAAAATTGACTTAGTGAATGGAAATAAAGAAGCTGAAGTCAAAGTATCGGATAAAGACAATAAAGCCATTAAAACTGAAGAAGAAACAGAAAGTGACAACCAAGATAACAAAACGATCGACTACAAAGAGATGATTTCTTATGATGAGGCAGTAAAAACGGCTCAAAAAGAAACTAAAGGTGACTTGAAGCAATGGAAGTTAAATGAAGATGATGGTCAATTAGTGTATGAAGTAAAAATTGCAGATCAGAATGATGATAGAGAGTATTTAATTGATGCAAAATCAGGCAAGTTAATCGGTGAAGATAGATAATAATAGATGAAGCGGGGCGATGCCCCGTTTTTTTATATAATCAAAAAAAATGGGGGTGGGACAGAAATCTTTTTTACTATAAAAGATTTCATCGTCCCACCCCGGCAAGGGTGACTAGAAGCTTTGCAGGGGCACTACGACAAAATCATTATAAAAGTTTATGATTTTTGTAGTGCTCCCAAAGTTTGTAAAAACGCATTTTCATTTCAGACACCTACTGCAATTACACTTATTTCTACATATTAAAAACGAGGAGCTGAGCACTATGTCCCAGCCCCATCGTTATACTTGTATTAAATCTCAACACTTAAACGTGGTACAAATGTTTCAAAGTGGATTCTGTTTTCATCGACACCTAATTCTTGTAATTCTTGAATCATTGATTGTAAGAATGGTGTACCACCACAGATGTATACTTCTGTGTCATCTGTTAAATAATCTTTAAGTTCTGCAGCTTTTAGGTAACCTTCTTGATCACGTAAGTGTGTGTGTAACTTCGCATCTTTTGCTTCTTCAGTAATTTTGTCAAGTTCAGCTTTGAATGCAACATCTTTCTCTGAAGCAGCAACATTGATGAATTTTGTATTTGCACCTTGTTGTGCAGCGTGACGGTACATTGACACTAATGGTGTGACACCAACGCCAGAACCTAAGAATAATTGTGGTTTTTCTGCATTATGCACTTGGAAACCACCCACTGGTGCAGACAAGTTAATCATGTCGCCTTCTTTGAATTCATCATGTAAAATTGTTGAAACTTCACCTTCATGACCTTCACTTACTTCGCGACGTACACCGAATGTAATGAAGTCTTTGCCGCCGTCAACGATTGAGTAGTGACGTTTTGCACGGTAAGGTAACTTTTCACTTTCAACATCAACTGTAATATATTGACCAGGTACAAATTGGCTTAAGTCTTGGTCACTTGATACAACTGTAAAAGCCTTGATATTGTGCGTTACTTCTTCAATTTTTTCAATTTTGAAAGGTTTGAAACCTTCCCAAGCCATTCCTGCGTAAATGTCTTTTTCAATTGAAATAAATGCGTCTGCAATAACACCGTAAGCTTTTGCCCAAGTTTTGATGATTGGGTGGTTTTCGTCTACGCCTACAACGTCTTGGATTGCAGCTAACAAGTTTTCACCAACGATAGGGTAGTGTTCTTCACGCACATCTAGTGCACAGTGCTTGTATCCAATCTCTTTTACGATTGGCACAATTGGTGTAAAGTCTTCAATATTCATAGCAGCAGCAAGTACAGATTGCGCTAAAGCTGTTGATTGAAAACCTTTTTTCTGGTTTGTTTGGTTAAACATATTGCGTAGTTCAGGATGTTGACTGAACATTCTATTGTAGAATCGTGATGTGATTTCCGTACCTTTTTCTTTTAATACGGGAACTGTTTCTAAAATAATCCCTTTTTCTTCTTGTGTTAACACAACAATCACTCCTTAAAGGTATTTACTCTTTATATTATTCACTAACTATATGTATGCGTAAACAAAAACGCATGTAATAGCGAGTGAGATAACAAGCATTCACAAAAATAAAGCATGTAAGTCCATAGTAGGATTCCATCTTGTTCAAAAAAATGTATAATAGTTTGTGACAGTACATACAGAATGGAGGACCACACCAAATATGAACAAATTACTTCAATCGTTATCAGCTATTGGTGTATCAGCAACACTTGTCACACCTAACCTCAGTGTAGAAGCAACTTCCAACACAATTCCTTCTATTAAAGGAACAGAAGATGCTATTGTTGAAGTGGGCAAAACATACAACCCATTAGCTGGTGTAACTGCATACGATAAAGAAGACGGTGATTTGACTGATAAAATCAAGGTCAATGGTCATTTTGATACGTCAAAAGCAGGGACGTACCAACTGGAGTACCAAGTCATTGACTCTGATGGTGCCATTGAAACATCTTCTCGTGTCATACAAGTTGTTGATGCACCGCAATAGGTGAGATGAAAAGGCTGGTCGTCGGCGCAATATAAGCGCTTACATCGACGAGTCTTTTTCTTTTTATAATATCTCACTTGATAATACATGTTCATTTTACAAATGAGAGAAAATGTAAGCTATTAGCAAATTCCCTATATCTATATAGCAAATCCCCTTCTTTTAATGATAAACATTTTCAATTACCGGAATCTAGAAAACGTTTCCAAACCTTGCCCTGCTTATAACTACTCGCATTTTTAGTCGATTTCTACTTTTTAAGCCATTTCACAAAATGTACACATATTTTTTGAGGTGCTCTCATCCCGTGCCACGTCTAGACTGGCAAGGTCAGCACGTTTTTTTATTTGCTAAAATAACAAAAAGCCTCTTGTAAATATTACATATTATTTTAAAATTGATATAAGCCCTACAATAGTACAATTAGGAGGTTAAAAAAGTGTCAAAATTAAAGTCTTTGCTTCTAACGTTTGGAACACTGTTTCTATTAACAGGTTGTTCTAATATGGAAGTCTTAAACCCAAAAGGGCCACAAGCAAGTGAATTGAGATTTTTGATTATCTACTCAATTATCTTCATGGTTGGCATTGTTGCGGTTGTATGTATCCTTTTTGCTGTTTTCACTTGGAAATACCGTTACACGAAAACAACAGAATCTGGAAAAGTACACCACAACGCAATTCTTGAAACAGTTTGGTTTATCATTCCTGTATTTATTTTAATTGCATTAATGATTCCTACTGTTAAATCACTTTACGATTTTGAGGAGCCACCTAAAGCTGAAGACGATCCAATCGTTGTTTACGCAGTCAGTGGTGGTTACAAATGGTTCTTCGCATATCCTGATGAAAAAATTGAAACAGTGAACCATTTAACAATTCCAACAAATCGACCAATTACGTTCAAGCTTCAAGCGATGGACACAATGACAAGTTTCTGGATTCCACAACTTCACGGTCAAAAATATGCGATGACTGGAATGACAATGGAATGGACAATGCAAGCAGACGAGGAAGGTACTTACCGTGGACGTAACTCAAACTTCAACGGTGAAGGTTTCTCACGTCATACTTTCCAAGTGAATGCTGTAAGTCAAGAAAAATACGATGAATGGGTGAAAAAAGCGCAATCACAGAAAGTTATCGATCAAGATACTTTCGACAAACAACTTTTACCTATCACGAAAAATGAACAGTTAACATTCAGCGGTACGCACATGGCATTCGTAGACCCGGCTGCAGATCCGGAATACATCTTCCATGCATATAAACGCTTCAACTTTGTTCAGAAGGACTTAAACTTCACTCATGATCAAACAACAGGTGTTTTAAGCGAACCAAACAAACCAGCACGTGAAGTGACGGTTACGAATGAAAACTACCCACGCCATGGTATGGAACCTGCAATCCTTAAGAACGATGAAAAATATGATAATGAGTTCAAGAAGGACGAAGAACATACAATGGATGAAATGGAATCAATTCAAAAAGGTGCCAAAGATGCTAAGGCACACAAAGATCATAAAAGTGGAGGTGGACATTAATGATGAACTTTCCATGGGATGAGCTTCTCGTACGTGGTAACTGGATGATTACCTTAGCTCAAATTAGTGCACCATTCTTAGTAATTGGTGTCATTGCTGCAATTACGTACTTTAAGCTTTGGGGATATTTATACAAGGAATGGTTCATGTCAGTCGACCACAAGAAGATTGGTTTAATGTACCTAATCTGTGCCGTGTTAATGTTTGTACGTGGTGGTATTGATGCGATCCTACTACGTATCCAATTAACAATTCCGGACAATCCATTCTTAGATTCAAATCACTATAACGAAATCTTTTCAACGCACGGTGTAATCATGATTATCTTCATGGCGATGCCACTTGTAATTGGTTTAATGAACATCATCATTCCATTACAAATCGGTGCACGTGACGTTGCATTCCCAGTACTAAACAACATTAGTTTCTGGTTATTCGTAGCAGGTATGTTATTATTCAACCTTTCATTTATTGTGGGTGGATCACCTGCTGCAGGTTGGACAAACTATGCACCATTAGCTGGTGAATTTAGTCCAGGACCGGGTGTAAACTATTACTTAGTTGCAATCCAAATTTCTGGTCTTGGTACACTTATTACTGGTATCAACTTCTTTGTAACAATTATGAGATGTAAATCTCCAAGTATGAAATTTATGCAAATGCCAATGTTTGTTGTGACAACATTCATTACAATGTTAATTATTTTATTAGCATTCCCACCACTTACAGTAGCACTTGCATTAATGACTACTGATAGAATTTTCGATACAGCGTTCTTTACAGTAGCCAATGGTGGTATGCCAATGCTATGGGCAAACTTCTTCTGGGTATGGGGGCACCCTGAGGTATATATTCTTGTTCTTCCAGCATTCGGTATCTACTCAGAAATTATTCCAACATTTGCACGTAAACGTCTATTCGGTCACCAAAGCATGGTATGGGCGACAGGCGGTATCGCGTTCTTAAGTTTCTTAGTATGGGTTCACCATTTCTTCACAATGGGTAATGGTGCATTAGTTAACTCATTCTTCTCAATCAGTACAGCGTTAATCTCTGTACCAACAGGTGTGAAGATGTTTAACTGGTTATTCACACTTCACAAAGGTCGTATTACATTCGAATCACCAATGTTATTCTCACTTGCGTTCATTCCGAACTTCGTAATCGGTGGGGTAACAGGGGTTATGTTATCAATGGCGTCTGCGGACTTCCAATACCATAACTCATATTTCTTAGTAGCTCACTTCCACTACACAATCGTAGCGGGTGTTGTATTCGCTTGTTTCGCTGCCATGATTTTTTGGTATCCGAAAGCAATGGGATACAAGTTATTTGAAAAACCAAACAAATGGTTCTTCTGGATTTTCATGATTGGTTTCAACGTGACATTCTTACCACAATTCATTTTAGGTCTTGATGGTATGCCACGTCGTCTATACACTTATGGCCCAGAAGAAGGTTGGTTCTTATTGAACCTTATCTCTACAATCGGTGCAGCTATGATGTCAGTGGCATTCCTTATCTTCGTAGGAAACATTGTATACAGTCATATTAAAGCACCACGTGAAGCAACTGGCGACAACTGGGACGGCTTAGGTCGTGGCTTAGAATGGTCTACGGCATCTGCAATCCCACCAAAATATAACTTCGCTATCACGCCTGAATGGGATGACATCGATACATTCGTTGAAATGAAACAACATGGTAAGCATTATTTAGATGACCATAATTACACTGATATTCATATGCCGAATAATACACATATTGGTTTCTGGATGGGTGTATTCTTCACAATTGGAGGGTTCTTCTTAATCTTTGAAACATTACTTCCAGCGATTCTTTCATTAGTTGGTATTTGTGGATTAATGATTTGGAGAAGTTTCCAAGAAGATCATGGTTACCATATTCCTGCAAGCGAAGTTGCTGAAACAGAAGCACGTTTAAGAAAAGCACGTCAGGAAGAAAGGGAGGCTATGAGTCATGAGTAATAATAATGTCACTACAATTGATTCACGTACGCATGAGGGAAATTTAAACAAGCTAGGCTTCTGGATCTTCCTTACTGCTGAGTTTGCACTTTTCGGTACGCTTTTCGCGACATTGTTAATCTTGCAACATGGTGGTAGTTACGGCGGTATGATGACAACAGAATTGTTTGAACTTCCGCTCGTATTAATCATGACATTCTTACTTTTAGCAAGTTCATATACTTGTGGTATTGCAATCTACTACATGCGCCAAGAAAAGAAAAACTTACTTCTAATTTGGATGGCAATCACTGTATTGTTAGGTGTTGGATTCGTTGGATTCGAGATCTTTGAATTCTCACACTATGCACATGAAGGTGCTACGCCACAAATTGGTTCTTACTGGTCAAGTTTCTTTATCTTACTTGGTACACATGGTCTTCACGTATCTTTAGGTATCGTGTGGATTACAGGATTACTGATCCAAGTTGTAAAACGTGGATTGAATAAGTACAATGCGCCGAAGTTATTTATTTCAAGTTTATACTGGCATTTCCTAGATGTTGTTTGGATCTTCATCTTCACTGCCGTGTATATGATAGGGATGGTGTTTAGCGGATGAGTACTTTAGTAAAACATACAATAGGCTTTATCGCCTCAATTATCTTAACGTTACTAGCAGTTTTTGTAACACTTTACACATCATTAGCTTTAAATGCTAAAATCACAATCATTTTTGGTTTTGCATTTATTCAAGCATTTTTACAACTCCTTATGTTCATGCACTTAACTGAAGGTAAAGATGGTCGTTTACAACTTGCAAAAGTTATTTTCGCCATTATTATCACACTTGTTACAGTTATCGGTTCATACTGGGTTATGCAAGGTGCACACGGTCATCACTTATAAGGTGGTGCCAAAGAGAAAGCACATACGCCATGCGTATGTGCTTTTTCATGTTTTAAGGGAATAGTGAAGACTCGTTTATCGATACTTATCTGTGAAATACACGAACCTTATTCCGATTGATTCACATAAGAATAAGAAATATGCTTTGTTAATAGATGTCTATTTATCTTTTAATTGATGTAGTTTTTGATTATATGTAAAGACTTTATCACTCATTCTGTTATCAAATAAAAGCGTGCAACGAAATCATTGCACGCTTTTATTATTTCATTCTATTCTAAACCACGACGCATTTTTTCAGCGATCAGTGTATTGTTTAATACCATTGTAATCGTCATAGGACCAACGCCGCCTGGAACAGGTGTAATCGCACCTGCAATCTCTTTAACTGCTTCATAGTCCACGTCACCTTTTAACTTACCATTTTCATCAGGTGTGTTTCCAACGTCAATCACAACAGCCCCTTCTTTAACGTCGTCTTTTGCGACCATACCTGGACGTCCAACCGCACTGACAATAATGTCTGCATTGATGAGATGATCGTGGATATTTTTACTACGTGAATGTAAAACAGTTACTGTCGCATTTTGTTGTGTGAGAAGTTTTGCTACTGGCTGACCGACAATGTGACTACGACCAATAACTACTGCATTTTTCCCTTCTAGATCAATATCGGCATGTTTTAATAATTCCATAACGCCAAGTGGTGTACAAGGAATTAATTTTGCATCGTCAAGGTATAAACGTCCGATATTAATTGGATGGAAACCATCGACATCCTTAGCTGGATCAATGGCATCTAATACCTTTTGTTCATTGACTTGTTTTGGTAGGGGTACTTGAACTAAAATACCACTCACTGATTCATCATTGTTAAGACGATCGAGTTCTTTTAATACATCTTCTTCAGATGTTTCTTCAGCTAAATGAATCACTTCTGAAATCATTCCAATTTTTTCAGCTGCTTTCTTTTTTGATCGAACATAACTCTGACTTGCTCCATCATTACCAACTAATATTACAGATAACTTCGGTGTGAAGCCTTGTTGTTTTAATGCTTCAACTTCATCTTGTAATCCTTGACGGTAATCTTTCGCAATTTGTTTCCCATCTAAAATTTTTGCACTCATAACAAAAATCCTCCTTCGATTAATTCGAACTTTAAAACTAAATAAAACACTATATTCCAGCGAAAAACGAACAAAACACGTAAATTATTTGTAAATTTAACGATAAAGTTCGATTTTTGCGTTGAAATCTGCATGTACTATTGTTATGCTATACCTGTAATATACAACTAAAACGATTCTGATTTCAAATTTTTGAAAGGGTGTTCATATTGAAAGTTGCTGTCATAATGGGAAGTTCTTCAGATTGGGATATTATGCGTGAAGCATGCGACATGTTAACAACCTTTGATATTCCGTATGATAAGAAGGTTGTTTCTGCACATCGTACGCCACACATGATGGTTGAATTCGCAACGAAAGCACGTGAAAATGGCTACTCGGCAATTATTGCTGGCGCAGGGGGTGCAGCACACTTACCGGGCATGGTTGCTTCAATGACAACATTGCCAGTCATCGGCGTTCCTATTGAATCTAAAAGTTTGAAAGGTCTTGATTCTTTATTATCAATTGTTCAAATGCCAGGTGGTATACCGGTGGCAACAACAGCAATTGGCAAGGCTGGAGCAAAAAATGCGGGAATATTGGCGGCACGTATGATAGGAATGACAGACCATCGAGTACAGAAGAAGCTTGAAATTTATGAAGCATCATTGATTGAGAAAGTTGAGGCGATGCAAGATGACCTTCGATAAGTTAAAAATAGGTCAAACAATTGGCATTATTGGTGGCGGACAGCTTGGGAAGATGATGGCACAATCAGCACAAAAAATGGGATTTCGTGTCGTTGTGTTAGATCCGGATGAAACATGTCCTTGCCAATATGTGGCACATCAATTTATACATGCTGCGTATGATGATATGGAAGCGCTAGAAAGACTTGGACATTTATCAGATGTGGTTACGTATGAATTTGAAAATATTGATGCACAGCAATTAAAGGCTTTGACGCATTCGTATCATGTACCACAAGGTGACCAAGCGATAACAATACTGCAAGATCGCTTAGCAGAGAAAACATCATTAAATGATGCAGGTGTGAAGGTCGTTCCGTTCAGGCATGTACCAAACGTTGAAGCGTTGGACGACGTTGTCACATCACTCGGTTATCCATTTATTTTGAAAACACGTTTTGGTGGTTACGACGGAAAAGGACAATTGCTCGTGCGTTCTCATAAAGATATAGATGAAGCCTATGAATTAGTAAAAAAACAAGAATGTGTGGCAGAACAATTTTTAACTTTAGAACGTGAAGTGTCATTGACGGCGACAGTAGGGAATAATGCGCAGATTGTATATTTCCCACTTCAAGAAAACGAACACCGAGACCAAATTCTTTTCAAAACAATCGTACCATCTCGGATTGATCAAACGACGGCAGCACGACAAGAGATAGAAAAGATAACACAAGCTATTCACTTCGTTGGAACGTTTACTGTCGAATTTTTCATCGATAAGTCAGGTGCATTGTACGTGAATGAAATTGCGCCAAGGCCGCACAATTCAGGACATTATTCAATTGAAGCGTGTGACTATTCGCAGTTTGATACGCATATCTTGGCAGTGACAGGCCATGATTTGCCGAAAGAGATTGCGCTATTAAAACCAGCTGTGATGATGAATTTACTTGGAAAGGATCTCGATGCATTAGAGTCACAGTTTGATGCACACCCAGAGTGGCATGTTCATATTTATGGCAAGGAAGTACGTAAACCTGCACGTAAGATGGGACACATGACGATATTGACAGATGATACAACGAAGACAGAGCAAGCGATGTTGACATTATTTGAAGGGAGAAACGACTAAGATGAGTCTTTTATACGAAGGTAAAGCAAAACGTATATATGATACAGATGAGCCGAATACTGTGAGAGTTGAATATAAGGATGAAGTGACAGCAGGCAACGGTGCAAAAAAAGATAAAATGACGGGTAAAGGCCGTTTAAATAATCAAATTACTGCACGTATTTTTGAATGTTTAAATGAACAAGGTATTGACAGTCACTTTATACGCCAAATTTCAGAAACAGAACAACTGGTTAAAACCGTTGATATTATCCCTCTAGAAGTCGTCGTGCGCAACATTGCGGCAGGATCTATTACAAAAAGACTCGGGTTCGAGAAAGGGCATTCGTTTGACCAACCGCTCGTCGAGTTCTTCTACAAAAATGACGACTTGAATGACCCACTGATTACAGATGATCATATCCGACTTCTGCACATTGCAACGACAGATGAAATTCAACAATTGAAACAACAAGCATTACAAGTCAATAAAGCTTTAGTTCAACTCATGGATCAGATGGGTTTATCACTCGTTGATTTTAAAATAGAGTTTGGTAAAGATTCGGCGGGGGCAATCCTATTAGCTGATGAGATTTCACCAGATACATGTCGCATTTGGGATAAGGAAACAAAAGAAAACTTCGATAAAGATGTTTACCGTGAAGACACCGGTTCACTAATCGACACATATCAAGCATTTTTAACAAAATTGGAGGCATTATAAATTATGAAAACAATCGAGTTACACATCACATTACAACCACAAGTTTTAGATACACAAGGACAAGCATTAACACGCGCAGTGCATGACTTAGGTTACGAACAAGTAAATGATATCCGTGTAGGGAAAGTACTCTATCTCACAGTGGATGAAGCATCAGATGAAGCAGTACACAATGTTGTGACAACACTGAGTGAAAAACTATTTGCGAACACGGTGATTGAAGAATATAGCTATCATGTTTTGGATGAAAAGGAGAATGCATAATATGAAATTCGCTGTCCTCAGATTCCCAGGATCAAACTGCGATAGAGATATGTATAACGCAGCAATCAAAGCGGGAGTAGATGCAGAATATGTTGATTATCGAGAAACGTCATTAGATGGATTTGATGGTGTGTTGATACCTGGTGGTTTTTCATTCGGTGATTATTTGAGATCAGGTGCCGTTGCGGCCGTCGCACCAGTGATTGAAGAAGTAAAACGTTTGGCTGATGAAGACAAACCTGTACTGGGTGTCTGCAATGGGTTCCAAATATTGACAGAAATTGGCTTATTACCAGGTGCCTTATTACACAACGACTCTCACTTATTTGTTAGCCGTAACGAGTCACTCACAATCGTGAATAATGATACACCTTTTACATCGCTTTATGATGCGGGTGAAACAGTTGTATACCCAGTTGCACATGGTGAAGGGCATTACTATTGTACAGATGAAATTTATAAAGAATTGGTCGATAATAATCAAATTATTTTGAAATATCAGGATAATCCTAATGGCTCACATGATGATATTGCAGGTATCATCAACAAGCGTGGCAATGTGTGTGGTATGATGCCACATCCAGAACGTGCATTAGAGCAAATATTAGGAACAGACAGTGGTGTGAAATTATTTGAATCTATGGTGAAAAGCTGGAGGGAACAAAATGCCTAAATTTTTAGAACCAACTGCAGACGACATTAAAAATGAGAAAATTTATCGTGAAATGGGATTGAGTGATGCGGAGTTTGAAAAAGTAGAAGAAATTTTAGGAAGACAGCCAAATTATACAGAAACAGGTATTTTCTCTGTAATGTGGAGTGAACATTGTTCTTACAAGCATTCAAAACCATTTTTAAAGCAATTTCCAACAACAGGTGAACATGTTTTGATGGGACCGGGAGAAGGTGCAGGCGTCGTTGATATCGGCGATAACCAAGCGGTTGTGTTCAAGGTTGAATCACATAACCATCCATCTGCGATTGAACCATATCAAGGTGCTGCGACAGGTGTCGGCGGTATTATTCGTGACATCGTATCAATTGGTGCACGTCCAATTAATTTATTAAATAGTTTGCGTTTTTGTGAATTGACGGAAAAAACAAATCGCCGCTTATTGCGTGGTGTCGTTGCAGGTATCGGTGGCTACGGTAACTGTATTGGTATTCCAACGACTGCAGGTGAAATTGAATTTGATGACCGTTATGACGGCAATCCACTTGTCAATGCGATGTGTGTAGGTGTCATTGATCACGATATGATTCAAAAAGGGCTTGCACAAGGTGTTGGTAACTCAGTGATTTACGTTGGTTTGAAAACTGGTCGTGACGGCATTCATGGTGCAACATTTGCATCGGAAGAACTCACAGAAGAAAGTGAAAGCAAACGACCATCTGTACAAATCGGCGATCCATTTGTAGGTAAAAAATTGATGGAGGCAACACTTGAAGCGATCACATACCCAGAACTTGTGGGTATTCAAGATATGGGAGCGGCTGGTTTAACGTCATCATCATCTGAAATGGCTGCAAAAGGTGGCAGTGGTATTCATCTACAACTCGAAAAAGTACCTGTACGTGAAGTAGGTATCTCTCCATATGAAATGATGCTTTCTGAAACACAAGAACGCATGTTGTTAGTTGTAGAGAAAGGTACGGAACAAAAGTTTTTAGATTTATTTGATAAGCATGAGTTGGATAGTGCAGTTATCGGTGAAGTAACTGATACAGATCGCTTTGTTTTAACTTATGAAGGAGAAGTATTCGCAGATATTCCTGTCAAACCGTTAGACCATGAAGCACCTGTATATGTGTTAGAAGGCGAACCATTAAAACATGATCAGCCAGCTAATGATTATAGTGGCATTGATGTTGAAGAGGTATTTGATCGTTTGTTGACACATCCGACAATTGCTTCAAAACAATATTTGTATCGCCAATATGATCAACAAGTTGGAGCAAATACGATTGTTAAGCCAGGTCTGCAAGCGTCTGTTGTACGTGTGGAAGGTACGAACAAAGCGGTTGCGTCTACGATTGATGGTGAGGCACGTTATGTGTTTAATGATCCATACGAGGGTGGCAAAATGGTTGTGGCAGAAGCATATCGTAATATAATCGCAGTAGGGGCAAAACCACTTGCGATGACGGATTGCTTGAACTACGGTTCACCTGAAAAGAAACATATTTATCAACAGCTCATTGATTCGACACGTGGTATGGCAGAAGCATGTAATGTGTTAGAAACACCTGTTGTTTCAGGTAACGTGTCACTTTATAACGAAACACGTACATCATCTATCTTCCCAACGCCTGTTGTCGGAATGGTTGGACTGATTGAAGATATTGATTACCTTCGTGACTTTGCGCCAACACCTGGTGACAAAGTGTATGTGGTAGGTGAAACAACAGACAGCTTTGGTGGTAGCCAAATTGAGAAACTATTACATGGTGACGTAAATCATGAAACAGAAACAGTAGATTTGACAGAAGAGGCAGCAAAGGGTGAAGCAATTCGTGAAGCGGTAAGAGCTGGTGTACTTTCGCATGTACAAACAGTCGGAAAAGGTGGTTTGCTCATCACATTGGCACGTATGAGTGCATTCTACAATTTAGGGTTAGATGCGACAGTTGACCTGAGCAATGCACAGCTTTTTAGTGAGACACAAGGTCGATACGTCGTTGTTGTGAAAGAAGGCGAAACATTCACGCACGATAATGCCGTTGAAATTGGAACACTCACAGATAACGATGACTTTAAAGTAACAGCACAAAATAAAACATTACACCGTCGTACATCTGAATTGAAAGAAGCATGGGAAGGAGCAATCGAAGCATGTATGACATCCGTGGACTAAATGAAGAATGTGGTGTGTTTGGCATATGGAATCATCCTTACGCTGCGCATTTAACGTATCTGGCGCTACACAGTCTTCAACATCGCGGGCAAGAAGGTGCGGGTATCGTGTGCTCCAATGGTGAACAATTATTCGGTGCACGTGGTATGGGATTGCTTACCGAAGCTATATCAGATGAGCAACTCAAGTCGCTGGAAGGCTATCAGAGTGCAATCGGCCATGTCCGTTATGCAACGACAGGTGCCAGTGAAATTTCGAATGTACAGCCGTTTTTGTTCAAACATTCGAAAGGTGATTTAGGGTTGGCGCATAATGGGAACTTGACAAATGCGCACCAAATACGTCGTGCCATTGAATCAGAAGGTGGTATTTTTCAAACGACGAGCGATTCAGAAGTACTTGCCCATTTATTGATCAAGGGGAAGTCAAAACATATTAAAGCGAACCAAAAAGCAGCGTTAAATCAAGTGAAAGGTGCATTTAGTTGTGTCATATTAAATGAACAGCAATTAACAGCAACTCGTGATAACTGTGGTGTACGTCCACTTATGTTAGGGAAAGTAGACGGCGCATATTGTATTGCCAGCGAAACATGTGCCTTTACAGCGATTGGTGCAGAATATATTCGTGATATTGAGCCGGGAGAGTTGATTACATTCTCAGGTGACAACGACGTGGATTATGATTCATACACGCCCGACACGCATCAACATATGTGTGCTATGGAATATATTTACTTCGCACGACCTGACTCTGAGTTTCAAAAGCATTCGATTTATCAAGTTCGTAAAGCATTAGGACGTCAGTTGGCAAAAGAAATGGGGATTGAAGCGGATATCGTGATTGGTGTTCCGGACTCTTCATTACAAGCTGCGAAAGGTTTTTCAGAAGAGACGGGAATTCCGAATGAACAAGGTTTGCTAAAAAATCGATATATAGGCCGAACGTTCATTACACCTGATCAAACCGTACGTGAGAGACAAGTACGTATGAAACATTCACCTATTCGTGATGTTGTAGAAGGCAAGCGTGTGGTTGTTATTGATGATTCGATTGTACGTGGAACAACGAGTAAATATATTGTAAAAGCATTGAAGTCTGCGGGGGCACGCGAAGTACATATGGGTATTTCATCACCACCGTTAAAAAATCCTTGTTATTACGGTATTGACGTTTCCACACATGCAGAACTTATGGCAGCCCAATATTCTGTTGAAACGATTAAAGACATGATTGGTGCAGACTCATTAACGTATCTATCTGTTGAAGGCATGCATGATGTCTTCAAACAATATGGTTCAAAAGGGGAATGCAATGCTTGTTTTACAGGAAACTACCCAATAGAAATTGTCGATAATCTATTACCAGAAGTTAAAGAATTGAAAAGAAGAGGAGTGTAGTCAATGGCTGAGTCATATAAACAAGCCGGTGTTGATATTGAAGCAGGGTATGAAGCAGTGAAACAAATGTCAAGTCACGTAGAACGTACGATGCGTCGAGAAGTTTTAGGAGGACTCGGAGGCTTTGGTGCTACGTTCGATCTTTCGCAACTGAACATGAAAGCGCCAGTACTTGTATCAGGCACAGATGGTGTTGGAACAAAATTAAAACTAGCCATTGATCATCATAAACATGACACAATTGGAATAGATGCGGTGGCAATGTGCGTCAATGATATTTTAACAACGGGTGCCGAACCACTTTATTTCCTAGATTATATTGCGACAAACAAAGTGGTACCAGAAGTCATTGCACAAATTGTCAAAGGAATTAGTGATGGTTGTGTCGAAACGAATACGGCTCTCATCGGTGGTGAAACAGCCGAGATGGGAGAGATGTATCATGAAGGTGAATATGATGTAGCAGGATTTGCCGTGGGCGCTGTCGAAAAAGAAGATTACATCGATGGCTCAGAAGTTAAAGGGGGTGATGTGGTGATTGGATTAGCCTCTCACGGGATTCACTCAAATGGCTTTAGCTTAGTACGTCGACTAATTGATCAATCAGGTATTGATGTTCATGAAAAATTTGACGGTGAACGTTCATATCTTGAAACATTTCTTACGCCAACAGCACTTTATGTAAAACCTGTATTAGCAGTTAAAGAGCAAGTGCGTATTAAAGCAATGACACATATAACAGGTGGCGGTTTTTATGAAAATATCCCTCGTGCTTTGCCAGAAGAAAAAACGGCTGTCATCGATATCACTTCATTCCCAACGCCTAAAGTGTTCGACTGGCTTCAAGAAGTAGGGCGTATTGATTTAGATGAAATGTATCACATTTTTAATATGGGCATTGGATATACATTAGTAGTCGATGCGGATGATGAAGAGCGTGTGCATGAAATTTTAAAAACGTTAAATATTGCAGCTTATTCAATTGGAACAATTACTGAAGAAGCAGCAGCGATTCGTTTGGTGGAGGCGTAAAAGTGGTTAAAATCGCAATTTTTGCATCAGGTTCTGGAACGAACTTTGATAACATCATGCAACATGTGGAAAAAGGGGTATTAAGCAATATTGAAGTGACGGCATTATATACAGATCAACCAACAGCACCATGTGTGCAACTTGGACAACAACATGGGTTACCGGTACATACTTATACGCCGAAATCCTATGTTGATAAACAAGTATATGAGCAAGAAGTGTTGAAACAATTAAAAACAGAACATGTGGAATGGATTGTGCTTGCAGGTTATATGCGTTTAATCGGTAATACGTTACTAGATGCGTATGAAGGTAAGATTTTAAATATTCACCCTTCACTTTTGCCGAAATATAAAGGTATCGATGCAATCGGTCAGGCGTTAAACAATGGGGAAATTGAAACGGGAACAACCGTTCATTATGTCGATGCAGGCATGGATACAGGACAAATTATTGCACAACGAACGTGTCCGATATATCAGGACGATACGAAAGCAGCATTAGAAGACCGCATTAAGCGTTTGGAATATGAATTATATCCAGAAGTCATAAAACAGATTATTCGATAAGGAGCTTGAAATAGGATGAAAAAAGCGATATTGAGCGTTTCTAATAAAACTGGTATTGCAACATTTGCGAAAAAACTTGTAGCAGAAGGTTTTGAATTGTACTCAACAGGTGGAACATACCGTGCGATTGAAGAAGCGGGTGTACCGGTGTCATCCGTTTCTGACTTAACACAGTTTGATGAAATTATGGATGGACGTGTCAAAACATTACATCCAGCGGTACATGGCGGTATTCTTGCAGATCGTGATAAACCTGAGCACCTTGAACAGTTAGCAGCACAAAATATTGATTTGATAGATATGGTTGTGGTGAACTTATATCCATTTCAAGAAACAGTCAAAAATCCAGATGTGACTGAAATGGACGCAATTGAGAATATTGATATTGGCGGACCAACAATGTTGCGTGCAGCTGCCAAGAATTTTAAACACGTTGTAACAATTGTAGATCCTGACGATTACGACGAAGTGATTTCAAGATTACAAGCGGATACATTGGATGAAGCCTACCGCAAAGCATTGATGATTAAGGTTTTTAAACATACATTTGAGTATGATCAGGCAATTACGAATTATTTTAGCGACAATGAAGAAGTGTTACGTTATGGTGAAAATCCACAACAAGCAGCGACATTTGTTCGCACGTCTCATGCGGCTAATACACTTGCAGGCGCAACACAACATCACGGCAAGCAGTTAAGTTATAACAATATTAAAGATGCAGATGCCGCACTAACATTGGTAAAACAATTTGAAGGGCCAGCGGCAGTGGCGGTGAAGCATATGAACCCGTGCGGTGTTGGAATCGGAGAAAACATTCACCAGGCGTATTTGAATGCATATGAAGCAGATAGTCAATCCATCTTTGGTGGAATTGTAGCATTAAACCGACCAGTAACACAGGCGTTAGCTGAATCATTGCACAGAATTTTCTTAGAAGTAGTCATTGCGCCAAGTTTTGAGAAGGAAGCATTGGCAGTACTGCAACAAAAGAAAAATATTCGTTTATTAGAAGTAGAAATGACGAGTGACGCATCTGAACAAGAATTTGTCTCTGTATCAGGTGGCTACCTTGTACAAGATAAAGATACATTTGATGTCCCACAATCTGAGATGAAGGTTGTAACAGATGTCGCCCCAACAGATGAGCAATGGGAAGCACTTCTTCTAGGCTGGAAAGTCGTAAAAGCTGTGAAGAGTAATGCAATTGTGTTAGCAAATAACAAGCAAACAGTGGGCGTTGGCGCAGGACAAATGAATCGTGTCGGGTCAGCAGAAATTGCAATTGAACGAGCGATTGAGATGAATGACAATGTTGTACTTGCATCAGATGGATTCTTCCCAATGGATGATACGGTCGAAACAGCAGCTAAAGCAGGGATTAAAGCGATTATTCAACCGGGTGGCTCAATTAAAGACCAAGATTCAATAGATATGGCGAATAAATATGGCATCGCAATGGTGACGACAGGTATGCGTCACTTCAAACATTAAGGAGGCAGTGCATATGAATATTTTAGTTGTCGGTGGCGGTGGCCGTGAACATGTCCTTGCCAAAAAGTTAAACCAATCACCACTTGTTGAACGTGTATTTGCTATTCCTGGCAATGATGCGATGGCGCATGTTGCTGAAGTACATGCAGAAATTGACGAAAATGAGCATGATAAAATTGTTGCCTTTGCAGAATCACACGGCGTATCATGGGTTGTCATTGGTCCAGAGCAACCTTTAACAGAAGGCCTTGCAGATCGATTGCGTGAAGCAGGTATCAAAGTATTTGGACCGAATAAAGCAGCAGCACAGATCGAAGGTTCAAAGTCCTTTGCAAAACAATTAATGGCAAAATATGACATTCCAACAGCTGATTATCAAGAAATCGATTCAAAAACAGAAGCACTTGCATATGTTGAACAATGTGATTTGCCAGTTGTGTTGAAAAAAGATGGCTTAGCAGCAGGGAAAGGTGTGATTATTGCCGAGACACGAGAAGCAGCTCGAGCGGCGGTTGAAACACTTTATTCTGAAGAAGTCGGTAAAGTGGTATTCGAGCAATTTTTACAAGGGGAAGAATTTTCTTTAATGACTTTCGTTAATGGAGATTACGCTGTCCCATTTGATACGATTGCGCAAGATCATAAGCGTGCCTATGACAATGATGAAGGGCCAAATACGGGTGGTATGGGGGCGTATTGTCCCGTACCACATATCGGTCAAGATGTTTTGGATGTTACGAATGAACGTATTGCACAACCGATTGCACGTGCGATGAAAGAAGAAGGGTATGACTTCTTCGGTTTACTCTATATCGGTGCAATTTTAACAGAAGAAGGACCGAAAGTAATTGAGTTTAACGCACGATTTGGTGATCCCGAAGCACAAGTATTACTGACACGTATGGAAAGTGACTTAATGGCACACATATTACAATTGAAAGCACGAGAGCCGATAGATATGCGATGGAAAGAAGAAGCGGTCGTTGGTGTCATGCTAGCATCAAAAGGATATCCAAACGCATATGAAAAAGGGGTTTCCGTGACAGGTTTTGAATCAGACTTAGATCATTATTTTGTCAGCGGCTTAAAGTATAATGGTACCCGTTATGTCAATGCGGGTGGGCGTGTCATATTAGCGATTGGAGAAGGTACTTCGATTGCAGAAGCACAGCGTGAAGCATATCAGCGTGTTGATCAAATAGAAAGTGATTGTTTATTTTATCGTAAAGATATAGCAAATAAAGCATTGTAATAGAAAAGATGATTCGGAAGTGGTAAGTTTTCGAATCATCTTTTTATGTCTATCGCATACATAAACGGGAAAGTATGCATGCCTTTTCATATCGTCGAGATCATGAAAACGCAATATATGCGGTTGCTTCAATGTTTAACGTGCATCTAAAATACCTGTGATTGGTAAATAATTGGCACTCATAAAAGCAAGTGCAATAAGCACGATGATAATGACAATTAACAAAATATCACGATAACTGAATGGAACATGGTAATAATATGTTCGCGTCCCATCGTGAAACCCTTTTTTCTCCATTGCGACAGAAAGGCGATGCGCTTTTCGGATATTTTGACTGAGTAGTGGAATCAAAAGATGTTTGAATCGCTTAAAACCACTGTAATTTTTATTGCTAATCATTTGGTAACGCATTTTAAGTGAATTACGCAATTGAAATACAGATTCGATCATCAATGGGATCATTCGAAAGGCTGCCATAAAGGCATAAGCAACTTTTGGTGGCACCTTCAAATGTTGCATTAAGCTATAAAAAATCATAATGACTTGCGATGTGAATGCAATCGATAAACCGAAGTAACTAATAACAATCGTTCTTAAGGAAAGGTGTAAACCTCTTACAAGGCTTTCAACACTAATTTTTACAAAACCAAATTCTAATAAAACACGTGTACCATTCCCATAAAAAATCATAAATAATGAAGATGTGAGTGCGAAGAAAGTTGCCATCGTTACAAATGATGCAACAACTTTCCATTTGGTTCCTGCTACACAGAGTAAAAATACAAGCATGAAAAGCGCCAAATACAACATCATATCAAAATTATGAATGAAGATGATAAAGAAGAAGAGTGCGACTGCTAGAAAGAGCTTCGTCACGATATTCACTTGATCCATAAACGTTCGACGTGTTTTCCACGATTCAATCATTTGTTGGCACCTCCACTTCGTACAATACACCGTCTAAAACTTCAAAATGACGTGATGGATAGCGTTCAATAATGTGAGAATCATGGGTAATCATGACAATCGTTTGCCCTTTTGCAATGCGTTCTTGGAATAACGTAATAAGTTTAAATGTATTATGGCTGTCTAAGCCGAATGTTGGTTCATCAAGTAAAATGACATCAGCATTCGTACTTAATGCCGTCGCAACACTTAAACGTCTTTTCTGACCCATCGAAAGTTCAAAAGGGTGTTGTTTAGATACATGTGCTAGATCGAGCAACTCCAACATAGCTGTCGTTTGTTCACCAGCACATTGTGAATCCATATAGTCGTAGTTCACAAAGATTTCATCGTATACGCTATTTTGAATAAATTGTAGTTCAGGATTTTGATATACCAAGTACATATAACTCGCAGCATCACGTACCTTTTTGAGTTTTTGATTATTCCATTGCATTGTTCCTTGGTAGGGGATGAGTTGCATCATCGACTCAAACAATGTAGTTTTGCCAGCACCATTTTTTCCTGTAATCGTTATCCATTGCCCTGGTGCTATTGTTAGATCAGGCACTTGGTAAAGTGTACGTCGACCTCTCTGTATGGCACCTTCTCGATAAGTAAAAAGAAATTTTTGTGATGACATATCATGTGCTTGTTTTGGAAGTGGAGCGGACGCCCATGCATTCGGGTGCCAAACGCCATATTCTGTCAATGTCTCTTCATAATTGGCTAATATCATATCTGGAGATCCTTGTTGTATGATTTGACCTTCATGATTCATAAGAACAACACGGTCAACATAATCCCATACATGTGCTACTTTATGTTCGACAATGAGTGCCGTTTGATCTGTCCATAAATCTTTGAGTAAGTCCCACAAATTCTGCGTTGCTTCAATGTCGAGCATCGCGGTAGGTTCATCTAAAAATAACGTATCAGCTTCCATGAGTAAGGTACCTGCAATTGCTAATTTTTGTTTCATTCCACCGCTTAGTTTGTTGATTGCTTGTTTAGGATTTACATCGAGCTGAACTTTGCTAAGTGCATCTTGAATGCGACGATCCATCTCGTCTTGTGGTACTTGTTGATTTTCTAATATAAATGCGAGTTCTTCATTCACTTGAGGCATACAGAACTGTGAATCAGGATCTTGAAAGATGACACCGGCATGATGCGCAACTTCTAAGTCATCATATTTCATTGGAAGATCAATGAGATCAGGGACGATGCCACTTAAGACGTTTAACAGTGTACTTTTACCAGACCCTGATGGTCCGAGTAAAAGTACTTTTTCTTTATCCTTTATTTCAATATCAAGACCATCAAATATTTTATGGTCAGTACTTGGATACTTTAAGCGTAAATTTTTTGCTTTAAGCAATGTCAGTTCTCTCCTTATAGTGAATCATAATCGTCTTTTGACGCAGGTCTGAATAATTTCGTGACACCGGTCTGATCGAGTGCTTTGACGAGATAATATGGGAAGGCACCCGCTAGAACAGCACCACTGATCATGCGGAAAACGATATACAAGATCAGATTCCACTGTGCGACTTCGCCTAAGTAACCATAGTACCAATCGATTGGTAAGCTGATAAGTGCAGCAGCAAGACCTGCTAAAACAGCGACCATAAATGCACGAGAACGATAACGGAATAAGGCGAATACGAGTTCACACGCAAGTCCTTGTAAAAGTGCATAGATAATCGTTGGAATATCGAAACGTCCCATCATAATTGTCTCACCTGCACCCGCTGCAAATTCAGCAAGTAAAGCAATCCCCATTTTAGGAATGATGAGATATGCAACAACCGCTGCTGCAAACCACATGCCGTATAAAAGTTGATCGATTTGTAAACCGAGTGGTTGGATAGTCTTTGTAACAACCCACCAAATGTTATACACCACACCGAAGATGACAGAAACTAAAACTGTCACAAGTATGTCTGACAATGTTAAGCCTTTTTTCATGGTAAAGAACCTCCTAATAATAAAAGACGCACATCCTGGAAATAGGGATGTGCGTCGATATATGAACAAAGCGCTAATGTTTATATTATGTAAGCAACTCAAAATAAGCGTGCTATTTATTGCCGCAAATATTACGTATAAACGAAACGTCGTACACTTTCCTCCGCTAGTATCACCTAGATCAGGTACAAAGGGTTTGAGGATATTCCTCATCTCAGTTCTCACACCCCTAGTGCGTGCGTATTTAATTGATATACACAATGTACATGTCTTACATTAAAAAGTCAAGAGACGAATCGCCTCTTGACATGATTTTGCTGATTAATCTAAAGTGCTTTGGATATCGTCTTTTGTTTTATCGATACCATCTTTTGCTTCTTGCGCTTTATCTTTTAATGTTTCTTCTTTTTCTTTTGCTTGCTCTGCAGCTTGTTTTAGATCTTTTTCTGACATCATAAAACACTCCTTCATTTATGTTGTTACTCTTCTATATCCATTCTATATTTTCTTAAACATCATTTGGAAAAATATTTATAAAGATGATATAAAATATTGGAAAGGGCTAAACATAACACATATGATGGAATGTATTGTCTTTGGGTGTTAAATCTTTCATACTAGAGACTGAAATTAATCAATTATCAAGACATAAGACAATTGTTCATATATAATAATTGTGAGGTGAGAGGATGTCCTTTTTTAACAAGTACACCGAAGTGATCTATTCCTATATTATAGGTGCGGTTGCGATATTGTTGAGTATCGTTATTTTTATCAATATTCCGCTCATTGAACAACTCAAATCAGGCAAACACCATGTGCCACAAATCCACAATGTATGGGATTTTATCATGGCGTTTTTTAATGAGATTATCCGTGTGATGAGTAAGTACATCGGAGACTTCCCACTCATTAGTGGACTTATCATTTTAGCATTCGGCGTTCTGCTGATTGTGATTGCACGTGTATTAACCAACACAACACGATTTGACTATGATATCTCGATGTTCTTTTTATTAATCGGTATCATTTTCTTTGTGCTTACACTGATTTTTATGTCACAAGTATACGGAATTTTGGCGTTTATTTTTGTTATTCCATTTTTAATGCATATTGGTTATATTACGTTTAAAGATGAACTGAATCCGTTACATCGTAAACAACATTATCTATGGCTAATTTTTGGATATGGAATGAGTTATTTATTTACACAATTAGCCTTATATTCAAGACTTGAAGCACGTGAAGTAGCACCGATCGATGTATTGAGTATCAATACATTTTTCGTAGTGTTGTGGTTACTCGGTCAGATGGCAATCTGGAACTTCTTATTTTTACGTCGTTCATTACCTGTTTTTCATGAACAATTGGATGAAGCTGCTAGTCAGTATTTAAGAAGTAAAAAGTATCAATACAGCGACCAATCTAAAGTGCAGTTTAAGGATATACAGAACCGTACATCTGAATTGACACAGGATATTACACATCGTACACGACGCAGTATTAATATTGAAAAGTTACGTAAAAAACGTGATTACATCAAAGAAAACTGGTTTGGTTGGGCGAAGTTAGAAGAAGATGATATTCCATCATTTTTACGCAAACGTCCAAAATGGTTTAAACGTGCACATGTGAATATAGCATGTGGTGTCATTCTATTGTTCTTCATACTACTAGAATTTAACAATCGTAATGCATTGTTCGCTTCTGGAGATTGGCAATTATCGCAAACACAGTATGTCTATGAATGGATTAGTTTATTACTCTTATTGTTTATTGCGATCGCCTATATCGTAACGACGATTACATTCATGCTAAGAGGAAAGCATTACTATATTCAACTCTTTATGATCAGCATTCTGTTCTTTAAGTTGATGACAGAGTATGTTGTAATTCTCTTTCATGGTTTATTATTGTCGATATTTATTACGCCAATCCTTGTACTGATGCTTATCCCAGCTATCGTTGCATTTGTACTACAATTACGTCAACCAGCTATAAAAGAATAGGAATATTGAGAGTGAGAGCATTGTCTCTCGCTCTTTTTGTTTATAAGGCATACGAGGAAACGACGCCAAAATCGATTTCTGTCAGACTCCCGTGTTAAGATAGAAAAGAACTAATCAAGGAAAGGCTGATAAAATGAAAACAGCAATTTTAAATAGTGGGAAAGAAGCGAAATATTTCAATGGCTATCCGTTGATTGAAGAAGAAGATATCTATCAACAGAGCGCACTGAAAAGTGGTGATCTGTTCCATTTGAAAACGGACAAAGGTATGTATATCGCAACAGGTTATGTCGGTCATCAGCATAAAGGACTCGGATGGGTGTTATCATATAATGCGGATGAAGAGATCAATCAACAGTTTTTTGAACGGTTATTTGAAGCGGCAAAACAAGAACGTGAATATTATTATCACATTGATGGGACGAATGCTTTTCGTTTATTCAACGGAGAAGGAGATGGTGTCGGTGGTTTAACAATTGATCATTATAATGGACACCTGTTGATTCAGTGGTACTCACAAGGCATCTATGCATTTCGTGATGACATCATCTCTGCCATGACACAAGTATTTGAATACACATCTATTTATGAAAAAACACGTTTTAAAGATGCGGATATTCAAGGTGGTTTTGTGATAGGTGAGGCACCTGAATTTCCAATTATTATCGAGGAAAACTTTACTTTCTACAATGTGCATCTTGATGATGGCCCAATGACCGGTATTTTCTTAGATCAGAAAGAAGTACGTAAAAAGATTCGTGATTATTACAGTGCAGAACGACAAGTGTTGAATTTGTTCAGTTATACAGGTGCATTTTCGGTTATAGCAGCTGGACAAGCAGAACAAACGACAAGCGTTGATTTAGCAAATCGTTCACGTCCAATGACAGAAGAAAACTTTGGATTGAATGGAATCGATCCGAAGACACAATCACTATATGTAATGGATACATTTGATTATTTCAAATATGCAGAACGTCATCAGTTGTCGTATGACACGATTGTGATTGATCCCCCAAGTTTTGCGAGAAATAAAAAGAAAACATTCTCGGTCATGAAAGATTATGACAAGTTGATTGAGGGAGCATTACCGATATTAAAAGAACACGGTACGCTTGTTTTAAGTACGAACCACAGTATGTATACATTAAAAGCTTTCAAGAATATGATCAAAAAAACACTTTCTGATAAGGGTATCAATTACCAAATTGATGAAGTAATGGGATTGCCAAAAGACTTCAAAACACATCCACACTACAAACCATCTAAATATTTAAAAGTCGTTTTTGTCACATTGATGGATTAAATGATGGAGAAAAGGGTATAAGATAACGTCTTATACGAGAAAGGTGGATGAACGATGAAATTTACAAATAAAATCACAGAAGTAGTTGGAAATAAAGTATTAAAGATTGAAAAAATCGAGAATAAAAATATTTTACCAAACAATCAGGAAGAGGTGGCAGAACGCCGTAAACAAGCAGAAAACATCGTCAAAAAGAAAGCGATGTTATCGTCAGGGGCAACAATTGTACCGATTCCAGGATTTGACTTTGGTGTAGATATGAAGTTGATGAAAGATATTATTGAAGATATCAACAAATTGTATGGTTTAGATCATAAGCAAGTGAACAGAATGAGTGATGACATGAAAGATCGTATTGTTATGGCGGCTGGTATGCAAGGAAGCCAATTGATTGGGAAAAAAGTTTCGGATGGTTTGATGAAAGTTTTAATTCGAGATGTAGCCAAAAGAACTGCCGCAAAACAAACAAGATGGTTCCCAATTGTCGGACAAGCGGTTTCTGCATCTCTAAGTTATTACTTTATGAATAAGGTAGGAAAAGATCACATTCAGAAATGTGAGAATGTTGTCAAGTCACTTTTGTAAATTGTTCGATAATTTGTAAAAAAACGGTGGAGTCGCGACATGATAGTGGTTTCACAATTGAATTTAATTGTTAATTTTGGTAATGTTAAGGCATGTAGCGAAGTTAAATAGCTTATGCTAAAAATAAAAGAAATAGAAGGAGTAAGATGTAAGATGGAACAACAATCATATGTAATTATTGACGAAACAGGAATTCACGCACGTCCAGCGACTATGCTAGTACAAACTGCTTCAAAATTTGAATCAGATGTACAATTAGAATACAATGCAAAAAAAGTAAACTTAAAATCAATCATGGGTGTTATGAGCTTAGGTGTTGGTAAAGACGCTGAAATTACAATTTACGCAGATGGTAGCGACGAAAAAGAAGCAATTGCAGCAATTACTGAAGTGTTATCAAAAGAAGGTTTAACAAAATAATGTCAACATTAAATAAGGGAATTGCAGCTTCTGAGGGTGTTGCTATTGCCAAAGCGTATATGCTCGTAGAACCCGATTTAAGTTATAGTCAAGAGACAACAGAAGATCCATCTGGTGAGGTTCAAAAATTCAATAACGCATTAAACAATGCCAAAATTGAATTAACAAAGATTAGAAATAATGCGGAAGAACAATTAGGGCCAGACAAGGCCGCTATTTTCGATGCGCATTTATTAGTATTAGATGATCCAGAATTAATCAACCCTATTGAAAGCATGATCAAAGATGATAAAGCAAGTGCACCACACGCATTAACAGCTGTGACGCAAAACTTTATTACTATTTTTGAATCTATGGATAATGAGTATATGAAAGAGCGTGCAGCGGATATCCGTGATGTTTCTAAGCGTGTACTCGCACATATTTTAGGTGTTGAATTACCAAATCCAAGTATCATTGATGAAAGTGTTGTTATCGTTGCGCACGATTTAACACCTTCTGATACTGCACAATTGAACAAGCAATATGTGCAAGGATTTGTTACGAATATCGGTGGCCGTACATCGCATTCAGCGATTATGAGTCGCTCATTAGAAATTCCGGCCGTTGTTGGAACAAAAACAATTACAGAATCTGTAAAACAAGGCGACATGATTATTGTGGATGGATTAACAGGTGATGTCATTATCAACCCATCACAAGATGAAGTACGTGCGTATCAACAAAAACGTGATATGTACTTTGAAGATCGTGAAGCATTGAAACAACTTCGTGATGAACCATCAACGACAATTGATGGTAAACATGTTGAGTTAGCCGCTAACATTGGTACACCAAACGACTTAGAAGGTGTTAAAAATAACGGTGCAGAAGGCATCGGCCTATATCGTACAGAGTTCTTGTACATGGGTCGTGACAACATGCCAACTGAAGATGAGCAATTCGAAGCTTACAAAAAGGTATTAGAAGAAATGGACGGCAAGCGTGTTGTTGTACGTACGCTTGATATCGGTGGAGATAAGGAGTTACCATACTTAAATCTACCTGAAGAAATGAACCCATTCTTAGGATATCGTGCGATTCGTTTATGCTTAGATCAACCGGATATTTTCCGTCCACAATTGCGTGCATTATTACGTGCATCTGTATACGGTAAATTGAACATTATGTTCCCAATGGTTGCGACGGTTCAAGAGTTCCGTGATGCGAAAGCATTATTACTGGAAGAGAAAGAAAACTTGAAAAACGAAGGTGTGGAAGTGAGCGATGATATCGAATTAGGTATCATGGTTGAAATCCCATCAACTGCAGCATTAGCTGATATTTTCGCAAAAGAAGTTGATTTCTTCAGTATCGGTACAAATGATTTAATCCAATACACAATGGCAGCTGACCGTATGTCTGAACGTGTATCATACCTATATCAACCATACAATCCATCAATTTTACGCTTAGTGAAACAAGTCATCGATGCGTCTCACAAAGAAGGTAAATGGACAGGTATGTGTGGTGAAATGGCTGGCGATGAAACGGCGATTCCATTATTACTTGGTTTAGGATTAGATGAGTTCTCAATGAGCGCAACATCTATCTTAAAAGCACGCCGTCAAATTAAAGGTTTAAGCACAACTGAGATGACGCAATTAGCTGATCGTGCGATGAACTGTGCGACAGTTGATGAAGTAATCACACTTGTGAATGATGCTACTGCGAAAGCATAGTCATATGACAAAAACCTGAGATGAGTTAATCATCTCAGGTTTTTTGGTTATTTACAGGCCTAATGTTTGGTTCAGCTTGTCCATGTCAACTTGATAAATTGGTTCATCGTCAAGTAGAATAAATGGTGTCGCAAAGGCGTCATGCGCAATCATCTCATTGCGGTATGTGGCGTCTTTAATGTTTCGTTCTTCAAAAGCAACATTGTGTTCTGTTAAGTAATTTTTAACAAATGTACAGGGTGGGCAATCATTTTGTGTATAGATAATTACATTCGTCATAGTGCACCTCATATCATTTTTTTGAATCAATGAAGATAATTTAGCACAGATAATAAAAGGACGTCAATTGATGTTGCTTAATCATCATATAATACTTTAAAACACAAATTCACGTGGATCGTTGCATATAGATCAGCTTGCCATAAAAACAGTGATTAAATAGAATGACGTATATGATAGGGAAAGAGATAAAAAATCTCGACATATGAACTGCTAAAATAGTAACCACATTTGACAAGTTGATACTCAGGGTGGAAAATAAATATGTTCTATAAACTACGTATCCCATGAAAGGGATAAACAACAAAAAGTAATGCCCAGTTTTTAAAAATATGTACATAAATGATGGAGGTTCTATCATGGATAAAGAATATGTAGTAATTGGTTTAGGTCGTTTCGGTGGAAGTATCGTTCGTGAATTGAATGCATTAGATATGGATGTTATGGCAATTGACAAAGACGAGCATCGTGTTGATGAATATAGTGATATTGCAACTCATGCGGTCGTTGCAGATACAACAGATGAGGCAGTGATGAGAAGTCTAGGGATCCGTAACTTCGACCATGTTATTGTGTCTATTGGAGAAAATATACAGGCGAGTACGTTGACAACACTTATTTTGAAAGAACTGGGTGTTAAAAAAGTTACAGCGAAAGCACAAAATGACTATCATGCGAAGATTCTAAATAAAATCGGTGCAGATACAGTGGTACATCCGGAACGTGATATGGGACGCCGTATTGCACATAATGTAGCGAGTGCAACCGTATTAGACTATCTCGAACTATCAGATGAGCATTCAATTGTTGAGATGAAAGCAACGGAATCAATGGCCGGTAAGACCTTGATTGACTTAGACATTCGTGCACAATACGGTATCAATATTATTGCTATTAAACGCCGCAAAGAAATTATCGTATCCCCTGATCCAGATTTGGCATTGGAATTTGACGATATCTTGATTATGATTGGACATGACAATGATTTGACACGTTATGAAAAGAAAATAGCACATTAAAACATAAAGAAAGCGGTCAAACTCTATCAGTAGGGGATGACCGCTTTCTTTATATCTATTTCGTTTCATTAACTTTCATTATAACTGGTAAAATCATTGGTTTACGTGCCGTTTGTTCATAGAGATACGGCTGTAACGTTTCGATAATGGATGATTTTACTTGATGCCATTGAATATCAGGTTGTTGATTTAACTTCTGGATAACTTCTTGTTTGATCTTCTTCTGTGCATCGTAAATCAATTGTCCAGATTCACGCATATAAACAAATCCACGTGAAATAATGTCTGGACCTGATAATAACTTGTTCGTATTGAAGTCAATGCTGACAACCACAATGACAAGACCTTCTTCAGATAGTAGTTTACGGTCACGAATAACGACGTTACCAATGTCTCCGATACCACTACCGTCAACAAGTACATTGCCAGAAGGAATACGTCCTGCTGTACGTGCAGAATCACGTGTAAGTGCAAGTACATCGCCAATATCATGAATGAATACATTCTCTTCTTTTACGCCACAGTCAACACCAGTTTGACCGTGTGCCACGAGCATACGATACTCACCGTGAATCGGTAAGAAATATTTCGGGCGAATAAGGCGTAACATCAATTGTTGGTCACCTTGAGAACCGTGACCTGACGTATGGATGTTAGAGATTTTACTATGAATGACTTCAGCACCTGCTTGATATAGTGCATTGATTGTGCGGTTGATACTCTTCGTATTACCTGGAATAGGTGATGAACTAAATACAACCGTGTCTTCTGGGATGATTTTGATTTGTTTATGTGTACCGTTCGCAATACGTGAAAGTGCTGCCATCGGTTCACCTTGAGATCCCGTACATAAAATCAATAATTCGTGCTTTGGAATACTGTTGATTTTGCTTGGTTCTACAAATGTCTCAGGGGGTGCTTTAATATAACCCAGTTCTGTTCCAATCTTAATGTTGTTTTCCATTGAACGACCAAACGTCACAATTTTTCGGTTATATTTCACTGCAGCTTCAACGGCTTGTTGCACACGATAAATATTTGATGCAAACGTTGCGAAGATGATACGTCCTGTACAGTTTCGGAATATCTTATCTACGTTTTGGCCGACTTCACGTTCACTGAGTGTAAAGTCTGGAACGAGAGAGTTAGTAGAGTCAGATAGTAGGCAAAGGACGCCTTCATCACCGAGTTGCGCCATCTTCGACATATTGGCAGGTGCACCAACTGGTGTGAAGTCGAACTTAAAGTCACCTGTGTGTACGATTTTACCTTCGGGTGTGTCAACAATGACACCATAAGCTTCAGGAATACTATGCGTCGTTAAATAAAAGCTTACTTTAAAGTGCTTAGATTCAATAACACTGTCCTCTGTAATCTCATTTAAAGAAGCAGTACGCAATAGTTTATGTTCTTCCAACTTGTTGCGGATTAAACCTAATGCAAGCGGACCACTATAAATAGGTACATTAATCTTTTTTAACAGGTAGGGCACACCACCGATATGATCTTCGTGACCATGTGTGATAACGAGTCCCACAATTTTATCTTGGTTTTGTTCAAGATACGTGTAATCAGGAATGACATAGTCAATCCCTAATAGATTATCGTCAGGGAACTTAATACCTGCATCAATGATTAAGATTTCATCCTTATATTCAACGGCATAAGTGTTCTTACCAACCTCACCTAAACCGCCAAGGGCATATACGCCAACCTCATTCTTTTGAAGTTGTTTCATTATTCTGCGCGCTCCACATTAAAGTGTTCTGATTGCTGTTCATATTCTAAATGTGCGCCCTCTAATTTAGTTATGAATTCAATGTTATAGTTACGCTCTTTCAAGAAGCGGCGTACTTGTTCTTCTGTTTGTGCTTCAACATATGTTGATTGTGTGTTTTCACGAACAATCACTTCATCACGATTATGTTGATAAAATACTTTAAAAATTGCCATTAATAAATGCCTCCTAAATATTACTTTGTTTATATTTGTGACAACTATACGATAACTTTACTAAATACGTTCTGTATAGAATGTAAGCATAAATAAAAAATATGAATCGAATGAATGTCAAACCGCTGTTTAACAGAATTCAATTCATGGTTTACGATCATACCGTTGTCGTATGCTGTCGATCATTCAATTCCGTACTTGATGTGCGAGAGTTAGATAACTGATACATTGAGTACTAAACCTCGACCCAGTTAGTTTTATTTTACATGAACTTAGCCAATAAATAAAGCAGAATGTAAGAAAAGTAAATACATAGGAAAGGAAACGTTTATAAATCTATGAATGCCACGTTGTATTTATATAAAAGTAGGGTATATAAGAAGTAGGATGAGATATCATCAAAAGCAGGATTTCGGCAGAACTGTCACGATTTGAATAAAATAGAGAAAGTAATTTTGTTTATCGCTTAGTTCTGCTCAAATCCAAAGCGTTGTAGTCTAGACTTGTGACGAGCGCTTATACTTCAATGGCACCTTCACGAGGTGTAAGTGGGTTTTCTTTGTCGATATGATCATAAAACATTACGCCATTCAAGTGGTCGAGCTCATGTTGGAAGACAATTGCAGCGTAACCACTTAGACGATAACTCACTTCATTGCCGTCAATATCGAAGCCCTTTAATGTAATGCGATGATGGCGATGCACGAGGCCAGGAATATCTTCATCCACGCTCAAGCAACCTTCACCAGTTGGTAGGTATGCATCTTGTACACTGTGGCTGGCGATTTTGGGATTGACAATACCGAGATCATAAGACTTGCCATTGCCATCATCTGGGAGATAAACGGCAAACATACGTTTAGGTACGTTGATTTGCGGTGCAGCAAGTCCGACACCACTGCGCAGTTGGTATTTTTCAATCATTTCAGGGTCTTGACTGTTATGCAAAAATTCTTGCATATCTAATAGTGTTTGTCTTTCTTCTTCTGTGAGTGGAAATGTAAGTGCTTCTGCCTTTTGACGAAGCGTTGGATGTCCATCACGTATAATATCTTTCATTGTTAACATATTGACACCTTCCTTATGTAACAATATATCAAAAATCTGTCTATGTGTGCATCATTTAATCTTGCTATCATGGTTTCAATTCATTGACCTTCCTTATTATTGTTTGCTTTATCTCCGTGTTTTATCTAAAATGACGAGTGACAATGAAGGAGGTTTATTGGCTTATGAAATTGAAGAAAACAGCCGGAATCGCATTAGCAGCGACAGTATTATTAGCAGGATGTAACAAAGATGGAGAACAGATAGATAATTATAATGAACATTTGAGTAACCTTCAAAGATTAGAAGCGCCTATTCAAAAGGTTAATAATGAAATGAACAAGTTAGAGAAAGAAAAAGAAAAAATCTCTAAAGAAATCACTGGAAAAGACATTTCACAAGTTCAGGACAAAGTAAAAACATTTTTAGATAATGCAGATAAACGTCAAGAGCAGTTAGAAAAAGAAGAAGCTGCAATGAATGAGTCTAAAAAAGTTTTTGAAAAGATGAAGAAAACAACAAATAAAATTGAAGATGAGGCAAATAAAAAAGAACTCAAAGAATTCAATGATGCGTTAGCAGATAAGTACAAAAAGCATGAAGCATTTATCAACGGGTACAAAAACTTAGTCAATAAAGAAAAAGATTTATTCGGATATTTCCAAGATGAGTCTGGTACACAAGAAGGGGTGGATGAACGTTCAAAAGCAATACAGTCTGCTCAAAAAGAAATGAATGACAAAGTTAAAGCGTATTCAAAATCAATTCGCAAGATGCAATCAGAGAGACGCGATGTAGAAGAAGTGATCAATAATTAGACTGTAACAGTTTGAATGAATGACTATAACAGTTTCTGAAACTGTAATGTTATCAACTATTACAGAACTTGCATCAAACTACTTAAAAGTTACACAGTTTTATGTTACTATGTATGAAGATGAAATATATATAAACGGGAAAGGTATGGTGAATTGCATGGCTGCTAAGTTAAAAGCCCAATTCGATGCAGAACAAGTATTGAAAGATACTGAATCGAAGTTTGAAATGGTTCAAATCCTAGATGCAGATGGTAATGTAGTTAACGAAGATTTGCTTCCAGATTTATCAGATGAAGAATTAGTTGAATTAATGAGAAGAATGGTATGGACACGTATTTTAGACCAACGTTCTATTTCATTAAACAGACAAGGACGTTTAGGTTTCTACGCACCTACTGCTGGTCAAGAAGCATCACAACTTGCTTCACAGTTTGCATTAGAGAAAGAAGACTTCATTCTTCCAGGATACCGTGACGTACCACAATTAATCTGGCACGGTTTACCATTAACGAAAGCGTTCTTATTCTCACGTGGACACTTCGTAGGTAACCAAATGGAAGATGTGAATGCATTAAGCCCACAAATCATTATCGGTGCACAATATATCCAAGCTGCGGGTGTCGCATTCGGTCTTAAAAAACGTGGTAAACAAGCTGTTGCAATTACTTACACTGGTGACGGTGGTTCTTCACAAGGTGACTTCTATGAAGGTATTAACTTTGCGTCAGCTTACAAACTACCAGCTATCTTTGTAATTCAAAACAATAACTACGCGATTTCAACACCGCGTTCAAAACAAACTGCTGCCGAAACATTAGCTCAAAAAGCAGTTGCAGTAGGTATCCCTGGTATCCAAGTTGATGGTATGGATGCATTAGCTGTATATCAAGCAACAAAAGAAGCACGTGATCGTGCGGTTGCTGGTGAAGGTCCAACGTTAATCGAAACAATGACTTATCGTTATGGTCCACATACAATGGCTGGTGACGACCCAACACGTTATAGAACTTCTGATGAAGATGCTGAATGGGAGAAAAAAGACCCACTTGTTCGCTTCAGAAAATTCTTAGAAAATAAAGGGTTATGGTCTGAAGAAAAAGAAAACGAAGTCATCGAACAAGCTAAAGATGAAATTAAAAAAGCAATCAAAGAAGCAGACAACACTGCTAAACAAACAGTGACTTCATTGATGGAAATCATGTATGAAGATATGCCTCAAAACCTTGCTGAACAATATGAAATTTACAAAGAGAAGGAGTCGAAGTAAGCCATGGCACAAATGACAATGGTTCAAGCGATTAACAATGCGCTAGCAACTGAACTTAAAAACGACGAAAACACTTTGATCTTTGGTGAAGACGTTGGTGTTAACGGTGGTGTATTCCGTGTAACTGAAGGTTTACAAAAAGAATTCGGTGAAGACCGTGTATTCGACACACCTTTAGCTGAATCAGGTATTGGTGGATTAGCATTAGGTTTATCGACTCAAGGCTACCGTCCAATCATGGAAATCCAGTTCTTAGGCTTCGTATTCGAAGTATTCGACTCAGTAGCTGGACAAATTGCACGTCACCGTTTCCGTAGCGGTAACTCAAAAGTTGCACCAGTAACAATCCGTACACCATTCGGTGGTGGGGTGCACACACCTGAACTTCACGCAGATAACTTAGAAGGTATTCTTGCGCAATCACCAGGTCTTAAGGTAGTTATTCCTTCAGGCCCATATGATGCGAAAGGTTTACTTATCGAAAGTATCCGTAGCAACGACCCTGTTGCATACCTTGAGCACATGAAATTATACCGCTCATTCCGTGAAGAAGTACCTGAAGAAGAGTACACAATTGAACTTGGCAAAGCCAACGTTAAACGTGAAGGTACTGATTTAACAATCATCACTTATGGTGCAATGGTTCAAGAAGCAATGAAAGCTGCTGAAGAACTTGAAAAAGAAGGTCATTCAATAGAAGTTATTGACTTACGTACTGTTCAACCATTAGATGTTGATACTTTAGTTGCTTCAACAGAAAAAACTGGACGTGTTGTAGTCGTTCAAGAAGCACAAAAACAAGCTGGTGTAGGCGCTAACGTCGTTTCTGAATTATCAGAGCGTGCAATTCTATCATTAGAAGCACCTATCGGACGTGTTGCAGCACCAGACACAATCTACCCATTCACACAAGCTGAGAATGTATGGTTACCAAATAAAAATGATATCATTGAAAAAGTAAAAGAAACATTAGAATTCTAATAACTGTTTAATTGTTAGGTGAGTTGTCTCTTTTGAGCAATGATGCATAAAAGTAAGCTCGCTTTGTAAAAACATTCGATGTTAGTTGAGTGATTTACATTTGGCGAGCTGCTTTTGAGATATTAAATCAACGTCTTTAATTAGACAAAAAAATGATGTAAAAATAGGAGGAAACAACGTGGCATTTGAATTTAAATTACCAGATATTGGTGAAGGTATCCACGAAGGTGAAATTGTAAAATGGTTTATTAAAGCTGGAGATACAATTGAAGAAGATGATATTCTATGTGAAGTACAAAACGACAAATCAGTTGTTGAGATTCCATCTCCTGTAACAGGAACAATTGAAGAAGTAGTTTTAGAAGAAGGTACAGTTGCAGTCGTTGGTGACACAATTGTAAAAATCGACGCTCCAGATGCAGGTGACATCCAGTTCAAAGGAGGACATGATGATGAACCTAAAGAAGAAGCGCCAAAAGAAGAAGTAAAAGAAGAAGCAAAAGAAGAAGCAAAAGAAGCACCTGCTGCAGCCCCTCAAGCAGATGTAGAAGTTGACGAAAACCGCATGATTAAAGCAATGCCTTCAGTGCGTAAATATGCACGTGACAACAATGTGAACATTAAGGCTGTTAATGGTAGCGGTAAAAATGGTAGAATTACAAAAGAGGATGTTGATGCATACTTAAACGGCGGTGGCCAAGCAGCTGCAACTGAAACAGCATCAGCTGAATCAACAGAAGCAAGCGCACCAGCAGCGTCTGCAGCACCAGCGGCATCAGCTGAAGGTGAATTCCCAGAAACAACTGAAAAAATTCCTGCAATGCGTAAGGCGATTGCGAAAGCAATGGTTAACTCTAAACACACTGCGCCTCACGTAACATTAATGGATGAAATCGATGTTCAAGCATTATGGGATCACCGTAAAAAATTCAAAGAAGTTGCTGCTGAGCAAGGTACGAAGCTTACATTCTTACCATACGTTGTAAAAGCATTAGTTTCAGCATTGAAAAAATATCCAGCACTTAACACTTCATTCAATGAAGAAGAAGGTGTAGTTGTTCATAAACATTACTGGAATATCGGTATCGCAGCTGACACTGAAAGAGGTTTATTAGTACCTGTTGTGAAACACGCTGACCGTAAATCAATGTTCCAAATTTCTGATGAAATCAATGAACTTGCTGTTAAAGCACGTGATGGTAAATTAACTTCTGATGAAATGAAAGGTGCTACATGCACAATCAGTAACATCGGTTCTGCAGGTGGACAATGGTTCACACCAGTTATCAACCACCCAGAAGTTGCAATCCTAGGTATTGGTCGTATCGCACAAAAACCTATCGTTAAAGACGGTGAAATTGTTGCAGCACCAGTATTATCATTATCATTAAGCTTTGACCACAGACAAATTGATGGTGCAACTGGTCAAAACGCAATGAACCACATCAAGCGTTTATTAAACAATCCAGAACTATTATTAATGGAGGGGTAAAACATGGTAGTCGGAGATTTTCCAATTGAAACAGATACTATTGTCATCGGAGCAGGTCCTGGTGGATATGTTGCCGCAATTCGTGCAGCACAATTAGGACAAAAAGTAACAATCGTTGAGAAAGGCAACCTTGGTGGTGTTTGTCTTAACGTTGGGTGTATCCCATCAAAAGCACTTTTAAATGCGTCTCATCGTTATGATCACGCACAACACGGTGAAGAGTTAGGTATTACAGCTGAAAACGTAACTTTAGACTTTGGTAAAGTTCAAGAGTTCAAAGGTTCTGTTGTAAACAAATTAACAGGCGGTGTTGAAGGGTTACTTAAAGGTAACAAAGTTGAAATTGTTAAAGGTGAAGCTTACTTCGTTGACGGTAACAGCTTACGTGTTATGGACGAGTCAAGTGCACAAACTTACAACTTCAAAAACGCGATTATTGCAACTGGTTCACGCCCAATTGAAATTCCTAACTTCAAATTCGGTGGCCGTGTATTAGATTCAACAGGTGCATTAAACTTACAAGAAGTACCTAAAAAATTAGTTGTAGTCGGTGGCGGTTACATCGGTTCTGAGTTAGGTACAGCTTACGCTAACTTCGGTACTGAAGTAACAATTCTTGAAGGTGCAAAAGAAATCCTTGGTGGATTCGAAAAACAAATGGTTGCACCAGTTAAGAAGAAAATGAAAGCTAAAGGTATGACAATTGAAACAGAAGCTTTAGCAAAATCAGCTGAAGAAACTGACAACGGCGTAAAAGTAACTTATGAAGTAAAAGGCGAAGAGAAAACAATCGAAGCTGACTACGTATTAGTTACTGTTGGTCGTCGTCCAAACACTGATGAACTCGGCTTAGAAGAAGCTGGCGTTAAACTTACAGATCGTGGTTTAGTTGAAGTTGACAAACAAGGTCGTTCTTCAGTAAACAGTATCTTTGCAATTGGTGACATTGTTCCGGGTCTTCCATTAGCACATAAAGCAAGCTATGAAGCAAAAGTAGCAGCAGAAGCAATTGCAGGACAAAATGCAGAAGTAGACTACATTGGTATGCCTGCTGTATGCTTCACTGAGCCTGAACTTGCACAAGTAGGTTACACAGAAGCTCAAGCAAAAGAAGAAGGTATTGCGTACAAAGCTTCTAAATTCCCTTACCAAGCAAATGGTCGTGCGTTATCATTAAATGATACAGACGGTTTCGTTAAGTTAATCACACTTAAAGAAGACGACACATTAATCGGTGCACAAGTAGTTGGTACAAGTGCTTCTGACGTTATCTCTGAATTAGGTCTTGCTATTGAAGCAGGTATGAATGCGGAAGATATCGCATTAACAGTTCACGCTCACCCAACATTAGGTGAAATGAGCATGGAAGCTGCTGAAAAAGCAATCGGTTTACCAATTCACACAATGTAATCATTTTGTGTTGATATATCAAAAGGAGGCTGAGCTCTCATGCTCAGTCTCTTTTTCTGTTTGAAGGAGGGGTGTACAACATGGAATATCAATATCCAATTGATGTTGATTGGACGCAAGAAGAAATGGTTGATGTGATCTCATTCTTCAATGCGATCGAATCATACTATGAATCTTCAGTCGAACGTGAGACATTGATGGCGCGTTATCGTGCGTTTAAAAAGGTTGTTCCAGGTAAAGCAGACGAGAAAAATATCTTCTCTGAATTTAAATCGAGCAGCGGTTATGATAGCTATCTCGTAGTGAAAAAAGCAAAGAATGAAACAGAGCAGAAAACTTTGCGTAATCGCTAAAAAATGGTTGTAATTCGAGCTGTATTTTGTTATTTTTATTAAGCGTTAAACAAAATGTTTAGTAAAAGTAAACTTAATGCAGCTTTTTTTATGTAAGTATTTATTAGGACAAGTAGGTGAAGTTGTGGAAATTGGTCAAAAGATAAGAAATTTGCGCCATCTTAAGAATTTGACGCAAGAAGAATTAGGTGAACGAACTGATTTGTCTAAAGGGTATATCTCACAAATAGAGAGCAATAAAACTTCTCCAAGCATGGAGACATTTCTCAATATCCTAGAGGTTCTGGGTACAACACCTCGTGATTTTTTTGAACAGCAAGAAGTAACGAAGGTGCATTACCCTAAGCATGAACAACTCACATATGACGAAAGTGACAAAGGATATTTTCTGCAATGGCCAGTGAAAACATCAAACGAATTTGACATGGAGCCTCTCATTCTAAAGTTACAACCACAAGCCTCGTATAAGACATTTGAAGCTTCAATGTCGGATACATTTATTTACTGCTTAGAAGGTACAGTGACTTTGACATTGGGAGATGAATTCTTTGAAGCCCAACAAGGTGATGCGCTTTATTTTAAAGCAACACATGCACATAAATTATCGAATCATGGAGATGTTGAAGCACGTCTACTACTTGTCGCAACATCATCTTACTTATAGGAGGAAACGCACGTGGCACCTTTATTAACATTTGAACAGGTTACCAAAGTGTATGATGGTTCAACCATTTTAGACGGTATCGATATTGAAATAGAATCAGGCTATTTTTATACAATACTAGGTCCTTCTGGATGTGGTAAAACAACAATGCTCAAACTCATTGCAGGCTTTGAATCACCGGATGCAGGAAAGATTGTTTATCTTGGTAAAACAATCAATGATCTTCCTGCTAACAAACGTCAAGTTAATACAGTATTCCAAGATTACGCATTATTTCCGCATTTGAATGTGTATGATAATGTCGCATTTGGACTGAAGCTAAAAAAGCTAAACAAAAAGACGATTGACGCCAAAGTGAAAGATGCGTTGAAACTTGTGAAGTTGGAATCTTATATTCATAGTCCTATACAAGCTTTGAGTGGCGGACAAAAGCAACGTATTGCAATTGCACGTGCGATTGTGAACGAACCAGAAATTCTATTGTTAGATGAGTCGCTATCTGCTTTGGATCTCAAATTGCGAACGGAAATGCAATATGAACTGAGAGAGATTCAATCTCGATTAGGGATCACATTTGTATTCGTAACACACGATCAGGAAGAGGCATTAGCCCTGAGTGATTATATTTTTGTGATGCGTAAAGGTAAAGTCGAGCAATTCGGAACGCCGACAGATATTTATGATGAACCGGTGAATCGTTATGTTGCAGACTTCATTGGTGAGTCTAATATTATTGAAGGGACAATGATTGAGGACTTTGTCGTAAATATTTACGGACAAGATTTTGACTGTGTCGACCAAGATATTCCAGCGAATACAGCAGTAGATGTAGTCATTCGACCAGAAGATATTTCACTCGTTCCAGAAGCGCAAGGGCTGTTTCAAGCAACAGTTACGTCAACACTTTTTCGCGGTGTACACTATGAAATTATTTGTGAAGACCACAAAGGATATGAATGGACGATTCAATCAACGAAAAATGCAGAAATTGGTTCACGTGTCGGTCTCGACTTTGAACCGGAAGCGATCCATATTATGGTACCGGGTGAAACTGAAGAAGAATTTGATGCACGTATAGAAGGATATGGAGATGGTAACGATGAGACATCTTAATCGATGGTTAGCCATTCCATATTGGCTATGGATGATTGGTTTTATTATTGTGCCTGTGGCAATGTTAATCTACTTTTCTTTTATAGATATAGAAGGACACTTTTCATTAACGAACTATGCACAATTTTTATCATGGCGTTATATGCGCATGTTACTAGAATCGATTATATACGCAGCGATGATTACTTTGATCTGTTTATTGTTTAGTTATCCAGCTGCTTACTTTATTCGTCAATCAAAGCATGCAGCAAGTTGGTTATTAGTCATGATTATTCCTACGTGGATGAATCTACTACTAAAGACATATGCATTTATTGGCATTTTCAGTCATGATGGAGTTATCAACCAATTGTTGAGATTTTTGCATATACCCACACAAACAATTTTATTTACAGCACCAGCATTTGTTCTAGTCGCAGCATATATTTATTTACCATTTATGTTACTACCTATTTATAACAGTATGAAAGATATCCCTGATCAGTTATTTTATGCTGCTCAAGACTTAGGCGCTAGCCCAATCACCATTGTGCGAAAAGTACTCTTTCCGCTATCCATTGAAGGGGTTAAAACAGGTATTCAAGTGACTTTTATCCCAGCGTTATCATTATTCATGATTACACGTTTAATCGCAGGAAATAAAGTCATCAATATCGGTACAGCGATTGAAGAACAGTTCTTAGTGATTCAAAACTTTGGAATGGGTGCAACTATTGCACTATTTCTCGTATTGTTTATGATGATTACGCTCATTTTCACACGGACGAAAGATCAAGGGGGAATATCACGATGAAATGGTACGGTAAAACATATCTATATATCCTACTCGTCGTATTATATTTGCCAATCTTTTTCTTGATGTTGTACTCCTTTAACAGTGCGGGAAATATGATTCACTTTGAAAAGTTTACATTGGAACACTATGAAACGTTATTTGCAAATAAACGATTACTTCAAGTTGTGTTTAATACGATTGCAGTAGCATTGATTGCCGCAGCGATATCTACAATCATTGGGTTGTTTGGTGCACTGGCTTTGTACCATATACGTCAACAGATGCTTAAAGTATCATTGCTCACGCTGAATAATGTACTCATGGTATCATCTGATGTTGTGATTGGTGCTTCATTTTTAATTATGTTTACAGCAATCGGTCACTATACAGGATTTAGCTTAGGATTTACATCTGTCTTGATCTCGCATATTGCATTTTGTATACCTATTGTGGTGATTGTCATTTTACCAAAACTTTATGAGATGAATCACTCAATTATTAACGCTGGAAGAGATTTAGGTGCAACGGAATGGCAGTTATTTACGAAAATATTAATTCCACAATTGATGCCCGGCATTGTAGGTGGATTTTTTATGGCACTCACATATTCGCTTGATGACTTTACAGTGAGCTTCTTCGTTACAGGGAATGGTTTTAGTGTGTTATCTGTTGAAGTGTATTCAATGGCTCGACGTGGTGTCAGCATGGAAATCAATGCGATATCAACCTTGTTGTTCGTGGTAATAATGATGGGGTTAATTGGTTATCAACTGATGCAGAGACGACAGCGTAAACAACAGTTAAAGAGACGAGGTGTGGCACAATGAAGCAATTTGTACAATTGATAGGCGGGGCCCTCCTATTTGGTATGTTAAGTCTTGCGATTGGTTATTGGATCAGTCATGATAACGTCAAAGAAGAACAAGAAGAGTTATATGTTTATAACTGGGGAGAGTATATTGATCCGGCATTGCTTCAAAAGTTTGAAAAACAGACGGGAATTAAGGTTATTTATGAAACATTTGATTCAAATGAAGCAATGGAAGCCAAGATCAGAAATGGCGGGACGCATTATGATGTTGCATTTCCAAGTGATTACACGATAGAGAAGATGAAACAGTCAAACTTATTGATACCTTTGGATCACGAACAAATTCCGAACATGAAACATTTAGACGCACATTATATGAATCAACCTTTTGATCGAAAGAATGTTTATTCAGTCCCATACTTTTTTGGTACGGTCGGAATTCTTTATGATCAAGAAAAGTATCCTGATATGAAGTTCGAACATTGGTCAGATCTTAAAGACCCACGATTGGCCAATGATGTAATTTTTGTCGATGGTGCTCGTGAAGTGATGGGGTTAGGTTTGAATAGTCTTGGGTATAGTTTGAATGACACGGACTCGAAACATTTAAGTGAAGCAGAAGAACATCTCAAAACATACGTCCCAAATATACGAGGTGTTGTTGGAGATGAAGTGACAATGATGCTTGAGCAGCATGAGGCAAGTGTTGCTGTCATGTGGAGTGGTTCAGCTGCTCCGTTGTTCCAAGAAGACGATCGATTTGATTATGTTGTTCCCAAAGATGGATCTAATCTATGGTTTGATAATATGGTCATCCCAAAAACAGCACAGAATGTTGAAGGTGCGCATAAGTTTATTAACTTTATGCATGATCCAGAAGTGAATCGTCAAAATGCGGAATGGGTTGCATATGGGACGCCAAATAAAACAGCGAGAAATCTGTTACCGGAAGAGATTAAGAATGACGAACGTGTCTATCCTAGTGAAGAAACGCAAAAGCGCTTAGAAGTGTACGAGAATCTTGGTACAGATGTACTGAGTGAATACAATGAGCGATTCTTGAATTTCAAGATGGCTTTATAATTTAATATAATACGATATAATATAAGGAAAATAATAAGGAGTGACATTATGACAGGTGAGATGTATACACAAATTAGACGACCTGTGAATCGACTAGCTGAAAAAATATTAGGCTGGTTAAGTTGGTTATTAATATTAGGGGCAACCGTCATTGCTATGTTCTTTGGACTTGTCTTATTCAGTAATGAGAACTCCATTCAGAGATTAGAAGTTGAACTCGCAAATAATCCAACAGTACAGGAGATTTTAGCAAATTATAATTTAACAGCAACAGAATTAGTAATCCAATTACAAAATGGTGTATGGGCATTTATTGTTTATTTAATTGTCTGCTTATTGATTTCATTTTTAGCATTGATTTCAATGAATCATCGCATTCTTTCAGGTATATTATTTTTGATTGTCTCTTTCATCACATTGCCATTGATTGTGATGCTCGTTCCAATATTCTTCTTCATCATTGCTTTGATGATGTTTGGTCGTAAAGAACGTATTGAATCTGTACCTATGTATGATGCATACGAATTTGAACCACAACGACCTGTTTATGTTGAAACAGAAAGAGAACCAGTCCCACCACAACGAGAAGTCGATTATTATGATGCACATGAGGAAAAGATGGAGCAACCTACAGATCCGTCTAACATGTCTCGAACAGCGAAGTATCATCACAAACAATCCGATGTGCAAGCAACAACTGAAGACGAACTCCGTACAGATAGCACGAACGTTGAAGACTCGTATAATACGGATCATATATCACAAAATGACGATGCACCATATACGTATGAATCGATTGAAGATACGGTACCATTGTCGAAAGAGGCAGTGAAACAACAGAAAAAAGAAGAAAAAGCACAATTGAAGGCAGAACGTAAAGCAGCACGCAAAGCGAAAAAAGCTTATGAGAAGGAGCAACGTCAAAACAGACCGAGCGCCTCATCACAACGTCGTCAAAATTATGAAGACCGTATGAAGAAACAACAGGAACGTACGGAACAAGATGAAACGAATAAAGACCAGTCTTAAACAAAATAAGCTGAAAATCTCAAAAATTAAGCGATTGAGGTTTTCAGCTTGTTTTTTCGGGTAAACAATATCAAAGATACTTTGAAGGAGGAATTAGCATGTCAGAGAACTATACATATCAGTCATACGAAGCACCTGAACAACAACAAGTACAAGAGAAACATCCCATTCCACCAAACAAACCATTTAAAAGAACGATTGAAAAATCATTAACTTGGATCGGACTTGTATTGCATCTTATTTGGGGATTGTTAATTGCATTTGGCACATCAATGCTCCCAAAAATTCAATCAGAAAGCCCAGAGTTACGTAAAGCATTGATTGAAGAAGGGTATGATCCAGAGTTATTAAATAAAATTGATCCAACATCAATGATTATCATAGCGATTGTGATGACGGTCATTCCGTTTATCTTAGCTTTAATTGCCGTCTTTTTATTCAAAAAATCTGTTCTAGCAGGTATTTTACTTATTTTGGCGGCTGTATTAGGTGTTGTGATGAGTGGTAGCTTTATCGCTGCACTGTTATGGTTTGTGGCAGCAATCATGTTATTTGTTCGCAAGCCGAAAGACTCGAAATATGTCGTGTCTAATGATGAACATCGTACATTTTAAATAATATATAATAAAAAAGGCGATACACATTTTGGATGTGTATCGTCTTTTTTAGCGATAAAACTTAATGAGATAGTCAAACGTTTCTTCAAGAAATGCGATGAATGTGTCATCATCTGCAAGTTCAGGTGCATCAGGGGTTAGAGAACGTGCAACGAAAAATTCGCCCTTTTTAACATTTTTAGCACGTTGAATGCCTTTTTCAACATCTGCTTCAGATAAATGACTGATTTTAGATTTATCTGGTTTTGTATGATCCAGAGATATTTGAAAGTCAGGCGGTAATGTAATCAAAGTCTCCCAATTTTTTTCAAACACTTGAACGTCATTCGTTTTATTTGGGTTCTCGTGCATCATGCCATACATTACGAAAAGATGATCTTCAAATAAACCTATTTGAAAATGTGGAAGCATCTTATATCCACGTGGATTTGTCGCAATGGCAACCCATGTATCTTTAGGAGGATTGACTGTACGACGTGCATGTTTAGCAACGTGCGGATAAAATGTTTCTCCTGTCACGCTTTCAAGATATTCAGAAAAATAATCACCGAGTGCACGAAGTTGTGGCCGAATATGTGCATCAAGTGCTGCCATGCGTTCAGCTAATCCTTCAACTTCAAAAACTTTAAAATCATCTTGTTTGAATGTATAACGTACCATATGATACCTCCTAAATCGCATTTTAATGACTATATTGTAGCACATCTCAAATCATGTCACATTTAAATCAAACCATTTTCATGTATAATAGAAGCATTAGGAGTGAGATATATGCATTTATACGATTATGCAAAACAGCTTGTGTTAGAAGCAGGCAATCATTTGCGCAAGATGATGAGTGAAGCGATAGATATAGAAACGAAATCAAATCCTAACGATCTCGTAACAAATGTTGATAAAGCGGTGGAACAATTCCTGTTCGATGAGATAAAAACGACGTATCCAAGTCATCAAATCATCGGAGAAGAAGGACATGGACACGATCTGAATGACTTGCAAGGGACTGTTTGGGTGATAGATCCAATTGATGGAACATTAAACTTTGTGCATCAAAGCGAAAACTTTGCGATCTCAATTGGTATTTTTAAGGATGGAAAAGCTTATGCGGGATTTGTCTATGATGTGATGGCAGATACGTTATATCATGCTAAAGCAGGCTTTGGAGCTTATCGAAATGAGCACTTACTTGAACCGATTGCAGATACGGAGTTACATAAAAGTATCATCGGAATGAATCCAAATTGGTTAGCTGCGAAAAAAATCACACCTGTATTAGCGCCGATTATTAGTGATTCAAGAACAGCGCGTGCTTATGGATCTGCGGCATTGGAGATTGTTTATGTGGCAATGGGTCAATTGGCTGCATATATTACACCAAGACTACAACCGTGGGACTTTGCAGGTGGTATGATTATTTTACATGAAGTGGGTGGTGTAGCGACGAACTTTATGGGAGATCCACTCACAATCACACATCCGGATTCTGTCGTTGTAGGGAATCAAGCGGTTCATGAGACGATTATGAAGCAATATATGCAACCGCATCATGATTTCTTAGCACCGTGGCATACGAATTATCGAAGTTAAAGTTAGAGCGGGATATGACATGTCATATCCCGCTCGTTATTTGATGTGGTGCGTTGAAGATGTTATAACCAGTCGTTCTCACGATATTTCTTTTTTAATGTAAAGCCATAGCCGAATGTTGCCATCATCAATGCGAATGTAATGATCATCCATAATAAGCTGCCAGCAGCAATGGCAAAACTAAACATTGTTAGAAAGAAAACGGCAATAATCGCCAAAACAAGAAAAATAGTTTTAGATTTTTGCATTCTTAACCCCACCTCATAGTTTCATCTGTGCATTTCTATGATATAATAAACAAGTTACAAAAGAAAGTGGCAATTTACTCATGAAAGGAATTACAGTATGACAAGTAGAAGAGAAGATGTGCGCAACATTGCGATTATTGCTCACGTAGACCATGGGAAAACAACATTGGTCGATGAATTATTAAAACAATCAGGTATTTTCCGTGAGAACGAGCATGTTGAAGAACGTGCAATGGACTCGAATGACATTGAAAGAGAACGTGGTATTACAATCTTAGCAAAAAATACTGCGATCGATTATAAAGGAACACGAATTAACATCTTAGATACACCAGGTCACGCCGACTTTGGTGGAGAAGTAGAACGTATTATGAAAATGGTGGATGGGGTTGTCCTTGTTGTTGATGCATATGAAGGCACAATGCCACAAACACGTTTCGTATTGAAAAAAGCATTGGAACAAAACTTGAAACCAGTTGTAGTTGTGAATAAGATTGACAAGCCATCTGCACGTCCAGAAGGTGTTGTTGATGAAGTATTAGACTTATTTATCGAACTTGATGCAAATGATGAGCAATTAGAATTTCCAGTTGTCTATGCATCAGCGGTAAATGGTACAGCTAGTCTTGATTCAGATAAGCAAGATGAAAACATGCAATGCTTGTATGAAACAATTATGGAATATGTACCAGCACCAATTGATAACCGTGATGAGCCTTTACAGTTCCAACCAGCATTATTAGACTATAACGATTATGTTGGACGTATTGGGATTGGTCGTGTATTCCGTGGAACGATTAAGGTTGGCGATAGCGTATCATTATTGAAGTTAGACGGTTCAGTGAAAAACTTCCGTGTAACGAAAATATTTGGTTTCTTCGGTTTAAAACGTGAAGAAATTCAAGAAGCGTATGCGGGTGACTTGATTGCTGTATCAGGTATGGAGGATATCAACGTTGGTGAAACAATCACACCACAAGATAACCAAGAAGCATTACCTGTATTGCGTATCGACGAACCAACTTTAGAGATGACATTCCGTGTCAATAACTCACCATTCGCAGGTCGTGAAGGTCAATTCGTTACAGCACGTCAAATTCAAGAGCGTTTAGATATGCAACTTGAAACAGACGTGTCACTTAAAGTTACACCAACAGATTCACCAGATGCATGGACTGTTGCAGGTCGTGGTGAATTACACTTATCGATCTTAATCGAGAATATGCGTCGTGAAGGTTTTGAATTACAAGTATCAAAACCACAAGTTATTTTGAAAGATATTGATGGAGAGTTACATGAGCCATTTGAACGTGTTCAAGCGGAAGTACCTGAAGAGTATGCAGGTGCAATTATTGAATCACTTGGCCAACGTAAAGGTGAAATGGTCGATATGGTAACAACGGATAACGGATTAACACGTTTAATCTTTAATGTGCCAGCACGTGGCTTGATTGGTTATACAACAGAATTTATGTCAATGACACGTGGTTATGGTATCATTAACCATACATTTGATGAGTTCCGTCCACGTATCAAAGGACGTCTTGGCGGTCGTCGTAACGGTGTACTTGTATCAATGGACCAAGGTAGTGCAAGCGAATATGCAATCTTAGGATTGGAAGATCGTGGTATCAACTTTATGGAACCGGGTACAGAAGTGTACGAAGGTATGATTGTTGGACAAAACAACCGTGAAAATGACTTAACAGTTAACATTACAAAAGTAAAACATCAAACAAACGTCCGTTCTGCGACAAAAGACCAAACAGAAACAATGAAAAAACCGCGTATTTTGTCTCTTGAAGAAGCACTTGAATTTATAAATGATGACGAACTTGTAGAAGTAACACCTGAAAACGTTCGTTTAAGAAAGAAAATCTTGAATAAAGGTCAACGTGAAAAAGAAGCAAAACGTATTAAGCAAATGATGGAAGAGAACGCATAAGCGTATCCGATGAATAATTGATAAAGAGAATGAGACTTATTTCAATCAAGTTGAGTTAAAATCTTGATTTAGAGATAAGTCTCATTTACTATATTGCATATTGTATGTTAGATAAATAGGAGGATGTTTAGCATGAATGAGAAATTTGCACCACTGTTCCAACCATTGACATTTCCTAATGGGAAAACAATTGAGAATCGTTTCGTACTTGCGCCGTTAACGCATACGATATCAAATGAAGATGGTACGGTATCGGATAGAGAAGTGGCGTATATGTCATCTCGTACGAAAGGTGTCGGCCTTGCGATTACGGCGGCGAGTTATACGAATGTAGAAGGTAAAGCATTTCCAGGACAGCCTTCTATTTCGAAGGATGCGGATATCGAAGGCTTGCGTCGTGTTGCAGAGACGATTAAAGAGAATGGTGCAACAGCGATTGTTCAAATTCACCACGGTGGTGTGAAGTCGTTACCAAATTTAGTGCCGAACGGTGATGTGAAGGGACCAAGTGAAGTAGAAACGAGTGGTTGGGGTGAAAAAACACCGCATAGCGCACGTGAGATGACAGGAGAAGAAATCTATCAAGCAATTGAAGATTTTGGACGTGCGACATCACTCGCGATTAAGGCGGGATTTGATGGTGTTGAAATTCACGGTGCCAATCACTATTTGATCCATCAATTCTTCTCACCCTATTATAATCGCAGACATGATATGTGGGGTGAGCCATTGCGCTTCCCAGTAGCTGTTGTTGATGAAGTGCTACGTGTTGCTGAAGAAGAAGGGCCAGAAAACTTTATTGTGGGATATCGTTTCTCACCAGAAGAAGCAGAAACACCAGGTATTACAATGTCGCGTACAAAATGTTTAGTCGATACATTAATTGAAAAATCACTCGACTACTTACATGTATCTTTAGGTGATATTCAATCACGCACAAGAGAAGGGGAATATGCAGGGGAAAAACGTATTTCACTCTTGTTAGATTGGATTGATGGGCGTATGCCATTAATCGGTGTTGGATCGATATTTAATGCGAGAGACGTTATGGCTGCACAAGAAACGGGAACACCATTACTTGCGTTGGGTCGTGGACTGTTGTTTGATCCAGAATTTGTTCAAAAGATAGAAGCAGGGCGTGAATCTGAAATTATCGATTATTTTGATGCTGAAAGAGAAGATAAGCATTCACTGCCAGATGAATTATGGGAGTCATTTGCGACCGAACATTATGCATCACCGAAGAAAAACGAACGTTAAACTAAAAAAGTCATGATGCGACATTACGCATCATGACTTTTTTCTGTAGACAACGATTGAGCAGGGCGTTGTCGTGGTGTATCCAAGCGGCTCTTACATTCGTCACACATAAATGTGCGAATTGGATTGTTTTTCAAGCGTTTTGATAACAGGGTATTTTCGTCTAGTAATACCTCCGTATCACAGATGACACATGTCACTTTTCGCATGAATTATAGCACCTCAATGTGTGTGACGTGTTTGAATTCGTATTGATACCCTTCATCTTGTGTATAGATGAAGCTGTCCACACCGTCATCTTCATATAGTCGTTTACCGTCTTTTGCGAATTGGAAGAAGAGATATGGTAAAAGTGTAAACGGCACATCGATATGTTCTGACGCATTTGATAAACGAATTGTCGTTGCTGACGCATGTGGTTCTGCATTTTTGAAAAACGGCGTCATGTTAATGACGAAAGAACCTTTTAAGACAGCGCGTTTTTTGTATTCAATTTCGGAGTTAAGTGTTGGTGGGTTTGTTTGGCCTTCAAGTATAGCTCTGTTCCACTCACGATTGTCTTCAAACTTGATTGGCTTTTCTCCTTCAAAAACACCTTTCTCCAAATCTTCAATTGTTACTTTGCGGTCATCAAATATCCAAGTTGTACTATCAAGTGTAATTGGAAATTTAACAGCACCTTTAATTTGAATCATAGCTTATGCACTCCCTTGTTTTGACTAGTTCTATTCTAACATATATGAAAGTAGGGAGCTTTGGAATTTACTTGCTTTTTACTATGGGATAAGATAAACTTTTTACATGAAGATAAATCAATAGGGGGAGTCTGTCATGAGCAAGCAACATGATTATAGAACTGCTGCATATGACCAATTGAACCAAGATGCAGATCGCATTTTACAACTTATCAAAGTTCAAATAGATAATTTAACGTTACCACAGTGTCCATTATACGAAGAAGTATTGGATACACAGATGTATGGTTTACAGAAGGAAGTCAATTTTGCTGTAAATCTAGGTTTAGTGGATCAGGAAGATGGCAAGGCATTAATGTTACGTCTTGAGAAGGAATTATCAAAATTACACGAAGCATTTTTACGTATATAGAGTAGGTGGGACAATGCCGTTCATTTCAATGACGATTGTCCCATTATCATGTATGCTGTTTAAATGCTATGAATTGGATGTTTTAAATCTATGAACCGAATAAAAAATTTTTTTCGATATATTTTGGGTACCTCTAAATATATCGATTTTCCGTTATTACTCACTTATATTGCGCTCTGTTTAATCGGGCTCACGATGGTATATAGTGCGAGTATGGTACCTGCCACACGTGGGACACTAACTGGGGGTATTGCTGTATCTGGCACATATTTTTATATGCGCCAGCTCATCTATGTCATCGTTGGGTTTAGTATCGTTTTCTTTATGGCGTATATAATGGATATTCGTATTTTAAAAAATCGTAATGTCCAACAAGGTATGATGGCTGTCTTGCTACTCTTATTATTTGCGACACTTGTTTTCGGTAGCGAAATCAATGGTTCTAAGAGTTGGTTGAACTTAGGATTTATGAATTTACAAGCATCCGAGTTGCTCAAGGTAGGTATCATTTTATATGTCCCATATATTATTGATAGAAAATGGATACAAATACAACAGAATCCTAAAGTTGTCTACGGACCATTGTTCTTTGTAGGTTTCATCATTGTACTCGTTTTATTCCAAAAAGACGTTGGACAGACGATGCTACTTACTGCCATATTGATTTGTATTTTTATCTATACTGGAATCGGTATGAAAAATATTTTGAGATTATTATCGGCACCCTTCTTAGGTTTGGTCGTAGGGATTATCATTATTGTTGTTTTCCGAATCAATATATTACCAGCATACTTAACGGCACGCTTCAGTGCGTTAGAGAATCCGTTCAATTATGAGTCGGGTATCGGTTATCATCTGGCGAATTCATTATTGGCAATTGGGAATGGTGGATTGTTTGGTCGTGGACTCGGTAATAGTGTGATGAAGCTTGGTTACTTACCAGAGCCGCATACTGATTTTATTTTTGCGATTATTTGTGAAGAGCTTGGCTTTATCGGTGCATTAGTTGTACTGATACTGATATATTCGATTGTTTACCGTGCGCTTGTAATGGCATCTCGTACAGATTCTTATTTTTATAAGTTAGTCTGTGTTGGTATTGCAAGTTACATCGGCATACAAGCATTCGTCAACTTAGGTGGTATTTCTGGACTTATCCCATTAACAGGTGTGCCATTACCATTCATCAGTTTCGGTGGATCTTCCATGATGAGTTTGAGTATGGCGATCGGGCTACTACTTCTTGTTGGTAAACAAATTAAATATGAAGAAGCACGACAACGTTATTATGAAAGACGACGCTAAGATAAATGATTCACACGATATTACAAAGTTTAAACATTTTGTAATATCGTGTTTTTTTGTTTTTTTTAGTGTACGATTATTTATGAAAACCTGGGAGTGGGACAGGGAGTGTGACATAATAAATTTGTGCTCTGGAAAGCTAATAAACGGTGTCCCAAAAGCAGGATTTTCGACAGAACTACCACGATTTCGGCAAAATTTGAAAAGCAATTTTGCTCATCGTTCGGTTCTGCTCAAATCCTAAGCGCTTTTGTCCCAACCTCGTCGTCCCACCCCGGCAAGGGTGACTAGAAGTGAAAAAGTTTGTAAAAATGCATTTTCACTTCAGACACCTACTGCCATTACACTTATTTCTACATCAAAAAAAAGAGCTGAGCACTATTACTCACCTCCGTCAAATTTTTTTGACAATAGCACTTTTGCGTTTTAGAATATAAGTATTGATTACCTGATGTTATTGAAAAAGATAACAAAATCTTATCAAATAGATAATCATATTTAATCAACATTGGATAAGATGTGTAGAAAACACACAAAATAGGGGGCTGATAGCATGCAACGTATAAAAAAAATCTTAGTTGCTAACCGTGGTGAAATTGCAATTCGAATTTTTAGAGCAGCAACAGAATTAGGGATTCAAACTGTCGCAATTTATTCTAAAGAAGATATGCGTGCTTTACATCGTTATAAAGCAGATGAAGCTTATTTGGTAGGAGAAGATCTTGGACCCGCTGAATCATATTTGAATATCGAACGTATTATTCAAATTGCGAAAGAAGCAAATGTAGATGCCATCCATCCAGGTTACGGTTTTTTAAGTGAAAATATGCAGTTTGCGAAACGTTGTGCAGAAGAAGGCATTATTTTTGTCGGGCCAGAACTTGAACATCTTGATATGTTTGGTGATAAGGTCAAAGCACGTACAACAGCAATACGTTGGAACTTACCAGTCATACCGGGAACAGACGGCCCCGTAGACAATATCGAAGCAGCAGCAGCTTTTGCTGAAACAGCAGGTTACCCTTTGATGATCAAAGCGACGAGTGGCGGCGGCGGTAAAGGGATGCGAATTGTTCGAGATGCTTCTGAGTTGTCCGAAGCTTTTACTCGTGCAAAATCAGAAGCGGAGAAATCTTTTGGTAGCAGTGAGGTTTACATAGAGAAGTTTATCGATGAACCGAAGCATATCGAAGTCCAAGTGATAGGGGACAAAGAGGGCAATATCATCCACCTATATGAACGTGATTGTTCTGTTCAACGACGTCATCAAAAGGTTGTTGAAGTGGCACCATCTGTGAGTTTGTCTGAAGCAATGCGTGAAGAGATTTGTCGTGCCGCTGTTGATTTAATGCAACAAATAAAATATGTCAATGCAGGAACAGTTGAATTTTTAGTATCCGGTGATGATTATTATTTCATTGAAGTAAACCCACGTATTCAAGTTGAACATACGATTACAGAAATGATTACCGGTGTTGACATCGTTAAAACACAGTTACTCATTGCTGATGGGGAACTATTACATGGTGATCGCGTCGGATTACCACAACAAGCAGATATACAATCGATGGGATATGCGATTCAATGTCGTATTACAACAGAAGACCCAACTCAGGACTTCATGCCTGATACAGGACGTATTGTTGCCTACCGTTCAAGCGGTGGTTTTGGCGTACGTCTCGATGCAGGAGATGCCTTCCAAGGTGCTGAAATTTCACCCTACTATGATTCTTTATTAGTAAAAATTTCAACGCATGCCATCAGTTACAAAGAAGCAAGAGAAAAAATGGCACGTTCACTACAAGAAATGCGTATTCGTGGCGTAAAAACGAATATTCCATTTTTATATAATGTCATTCAACATGTACAGTTTGCTTCGGGTGATTATTCAACGAAGTTTTTAGAAGAAGCACCTGAGTTATTCATCATTCAGCCTTCAAGAGACCGTGGAACGAAAACATTGGAATATATCGGCAATGTGACAATCAATGGGTTCCCAAGTGTAGAGAAACGTCCTAAACCACATTTTGAAGCTGCAGATGTGCCAAAGGTAAAAGAGAGAGAGATTACACAATTACGTGGTACGAAGCAATTGTTAGATGAACAAGGACCTAATGCTGTGGCGGAATGGGTGAAAGCGCAAGATGAAGTATTGATCACGGATACGACATTTCGTGATGCACATCAATCATTATTAGCGACACGTGTCCGTACACATGACTTGTTACAGATTGCACCAGAAACAGCACGTGTGATGCAAGATAACTTTTCACTAGAGTTATGGGGTGGTGCGACGTTTGATGTGGCATACAACTTCTTGAAAGAAAACCCCTGGGATCGACTCAAATTATTAAGAAAAGCCATTCCGAATGTACTCTTCCAAATGTTATTACGTGCATCGAATGCGGTTGGTTATAAAAACTATCCGGATAATGTCATACAGAAGTTTGTCTCAGAAAGTGCAAAAGCAGGCGTAGATGTGTTCAGAATTTTTGATTCGTTGAACTGGGTAGAACAGATGAAGGTAGCCAATGAGGCGGTACAGGAAGCGGGCAAAATATCAGAAGGAACGATTTGTTATACAGGTGATATTTTAGATACAACGCGTTCGAATGTGTATACATTAGAATATTATGTTGACTTAGCGAAAACATTGGAGCGAGAAGGCTTCCATATGCTGGCAATCAAAGATATGGCAGGTCTCTTGAAACCACGAGCTGCATACGAATTAATCGGTGGGTTAAAGGCAGCAGTGGACTTACCAATCCACTTGCATACACATGATACGAGTGGTAACGGAATATTGACATATAACCAAGCGATTAATGCAGGTGTGGATGTGATTGATACCGCTGTTGCAGCGATGTCAGGATTAACAAGTCAACCGAGCAGCAACTCGCTTTACTATGCGATGAGTGGTTTCTCCCGTGACATTCGTATGGATATTGAAGGTCACGAACGTTTATCACATTATTGGGATGCGATTCGTCCGTACTACCAAGACTTTGAAAGTGACATGAAGTCTCCACATACAGAAATCTATCAACACGAGATGCCGGGTGGACAATACTCTAACTTACGTCAACAAGCCAAAAGTCTCGGATTGGGTGAACGATTTGGCGAAGTGAAAGAGATGTATCGCCGTGTGAACTTATTGTTTGGTGATATCGTTAAAGTAACACCGTCTTCAAAAGTTGTCGGAGATATGGCACTGTACATGGTTCAAAATGATTTGGATGAAGCACAAGTACTATCTGACGGACATAAACTGGACTTCCCTGATTCAGTCGTCTCGTTCTTCAAGGGGGAAATCGGTCAACCGGTGAATGGTTTCAACAAACAATTACAAGAAGTTATTTTGAAAGGACAAAAAGCACTCACTGATCGTCCGGGTGAACATCTAGCACCTGTTGATTTTGATCAATTGAAAGTAGAACTTCAGGAAAAGCAACAGCGTGAAGTGACGGAACAAGATGTGGTGAGTTATGCACTTTATCCGAAAGTATATGAGCAATATATGCAGACATTTGAACGATTCGGAGATGTGTCACTGTTAGACACACCAACATTCTTCTTTGGCATGCGTGATAATGAGACGATTAAGATTGAAATCGACAAAGGAAAAGTATTGGTCATCACATTACAAACAATTACGCAACCTGATGATAATGGTATGCGTACAGTTTTCTTTGAAATGAATGGTCAAGCACGACGTATCCAAGTGAAAGATGAAAATATTCAAGCGGTACATCTTGCCAAACCAAAAGCAGACAAAAACAATCCGAACCATATCGGCGCACAAATGCCAGGTACGGTCATTGATGTAAAAGTGTCAGAAAATGATGTAGTTGAAGCAGGACAATCTTTAATTATTACTGAAGCGATGAAGATGGAGACAACTGTTCAAGCACCATTTAAAGGGACGATTAAATCAATACACGTCCAAAACAATGATGCTATTGAAACAGGAGATTTATTAATTGAAATAGAAAAGCTTGATGGATAGAAGAAACCCGCTTGTCATTGTATTATGCATGACAAGCGGGTTTTTAAAATTATTGTTCGCCACGATTCGATCTGATAATCAGTAAGATGAAGTAGCTGATCAATCCAAAGAGTAACGTAATGAACAATGCGTGTAACAACGCAATGATAAGATTTACTTCAGTGATGATTGATAAAGCACCAGTCGTAACCTGTAAAATAATCAAGATAAAGCTCGCTGTATAACCATAATGAATCGTACGATTATCTCGATAGTTTTTAACAGCATGGATATATGTTAATAAAATAATAGTGAAGGCAAGTATCGCCATAATACGATGTGCGAGCTGTACCCAGTCATGAACGCCATGTGGAACAAGGTCACCAAAAGGTAACGGCCATGCACCGTATGCGAGACTAGACTCAGTATGACGAACAAGTGCACCTGTATAAATTGTGACATATACAATGGCTGTCATCATAAATGTATAAATTTGCAATGGCTTTTTGATGTGTACAATATTTGCTTCATATTTTTGATCAAGATCAAAAATGATGAGTGTTAAAACAAATACCGATGCGAAACTGATGAGTGAGATACCAAAATGTAATGCCAAAACATAATCATTTTGTTGCCACATAACTGCAGCAGCGCCTACTAATGCTTGAATTAATAAGAAACCAACACTTATTTTACAGAGTGGTTTGACTTCACGGATGTGGCCAATATTTTTCCACGCCGTAATGACGAGCCAAGTTACAATTAAGAGTGATAAACCAGAGACAGCTCTATGACTTAATTCGATGATTGTTTCAATAGGAAGATTCTCGGGCAGTAATGCACCGTGACATAACGGCCAGTCTGATCCACAACCATCTTCTGAACCTGTTTTTGTAACGAGTGCGCCACCTAGCTGTACCCATATCATCATGAGTGTCGCTAATACTGATAACCACTTCAGGTTGCGCTTTTTAAACAATGCTAAACACCTCAATATATTTTTATTTTACAGGACGGCGGCCGGATGCATTGCTGTATGAAAATAGTTTACCGTCCTGTTAAGAATTCTTCTATATTATAGCAAAAAGCACTCTGTTATTGTGAAACAATTCATGATGAATTGTTGAATGTCGATAAAGTGTCACAAAAAATTCGGAATAAAGCTAGTCAATGATAGGACTTTCATATATCATTGATATATATGACAAAAAAAGGGGGGTAAATCAATGTCGAAATCAGAAGTAGTTCCCGAAACTACTGGACGAATTTCATATAAAGAGCTTAAAGCAATCGTTAAGTTAGGACTTGTTCAAGGCAACTTAATTCCAGCATTTGCAGGTGGTTGGCTCGCAATTGTGATGACGAATCGATCGTTTTTATCATCAATACCAGAATTGATTGTGATGATGATTGGGTCTACGCTTGTGATGGGTGGTGCTTGTGCTATTAATAACTATTATGATCAAGATATCGATCAGTTAATGCCAAGTAAACAAAATCGCCCGACAGTGAACGATCGCATATCAGACCGAAACCTTATTATGCTAAGTATGGGCATGATGATTTTCGGTGAATTGCTCTTATTTATGATCAATGTCCCAGCTGGCGTCATTGGTTTAGCTGGTATTGTTGGATACGTTTCATTCTATTCGATATGGTCTAAGAGACATACGACTTGGAATACAGTTGTAGGTAGCTTTCCAGGTGCCGTGCCACCACTCATTGGCTGGGCTGCAATAGATGGCCAATTAAGTGTGATGGCTTTAGCATTATTTGCTGTCGTATTCGCATGGCAACCTATTCACTTCTATGCACTTGCTATCAAGCGTAGTGACGAATACCGTGTTGCCAACATCCCAATGCTACCATCAGTTAAAGGATTTAATAGAACGCGAATTGGCATGTTCCTATGGTTAATCGCACTTTTACCACTACCATTTTTGATGCAAGAACTTGGTACGACGTTTGTTGTTTTAGCAACTTTGCTTAACCTCGGATGGATCGGGTTAGGACTAACAAGTTTTAAAGCATCAACAGATGAATCAAAATGGGCAACGAAAATGTTTGTTTATTCATTGAACTATCTTGTCGTATTTTTTGCACTTGTGGTAGTGATATCATTAATAAAATGGATTTAAATGACAAATAAGCGAGGATGAGAAGATGAGCTTACCTATTTTACCTACTATTAGTACAACCTGCATCGTGATAAGTGCCATTCTTGTAGCAATCGGTTGGCGCCTTATATGGAAACGTCAATTTGAACAGCATAAGAAAGTAATGTTGTGGGCAGCATGTTTTGCTGTACTATTTTTTGCGATTTATGCCAGCCGTACGATTTTTATCGGTAATACTGCATTCGGTGGTCCGGATTCCGTGCGCATCTATTATACATTTTTCTTGATTTTCCACATTATACTTGCAACAATCGGTGCGGTATTTGGCTTAATTCAAATTTTTACAGGTATTAAAGACAAATATGAAGTACACCGTAAAACAGGCCCAATTGCCTCTGTTATTTGGTTCTTCACAGCTATTACAGGCGTAGCAGTGTATGTTCTGTTATACGTTCTATATCCAGGTGGAGAAACAACATCATTAATCAAGGCAACATTTGGTTTATAATTTCTTTAACCTAGCAGCTGGCTAACACATTGATTGTGATTAGTCAGCTTTTTTAGTTTAAAAATATAACGAAATGGCTATCTTAACAATATAAAAGTAATCGTGTTACTATCTGGACTAAAATGCGATACAATAGGATTCAAATAGTCAATTTCTGTAAAGGAGTGTGCGATGAAACGTTTAATTATTAAAATTATAGGTGTATTCATATTAATCGGTTTTTTAGTTTATTTGTTTTATGCACCTCGTTTGGAATTTGACGTCATAGAAAACCCGAATAAAAAAACCGAACATCAATACGAAAAAGCTAAGCAACCAACACAATCTACCGTTTCGGAAAACCCAAAATTAGAGAAGGGGTTAGGATTGCTTATCGGCAAACCAATGTCAGATGTGACAAAAAAATATGGACAGGCTGATCGTGTCTATCACTATCTTAATGGTTACCGTACATATGTATTTAAAAGAGATCATGCATACATGCTTATTACGATTAAGGATAACGTTGTAAAATCAGCCTATGTGACAGGAGAAAAAACGGAATCGCAAAGTGGCCCAATTAAGATTGGGGATGATGCGACTAATTTGTACAATGCGTATTCGTTAACAACAGAACCACAATTTGAGTTCAATAACAGACATTACCACTTTGAACTGTCTGATATAGATGTTAAGACGCAGGCACTTATCCAATTTGATCAAGTTTTTGCACAAGTGTTTATTGATCAACAAAGTAATAAAATTATGGGTGTTCGATATTTAGATAAAGAAGCATTGGTAGACATTAATCCATATTCGCATAATGAATCGGACGAAGAAAGTCCCTCATCTCAAGATATGTCGGCAAAGAGAAGTCCAGATCAAAATGCGAATCAATTATTAACATTGTATGAAGTGACAAATGAAATGAGAACCTTGCATCAACGTGAAGCTTTGGAAGTCAATACAACTCTTGAAAATGTTGCAACAGTCAATCTTTTCCAATCTGTTGATGATAGCTCGGTAGAATTTACAGAGAATAATTTAATCAGCCTTATTGATGAAACACCGCTCACTTATCAGTCTATTTCACAAAACGTTGGTTATAACTTTAATGATGTCCCAACACTTGTCAATAGTTGGATGAATTCTGATACACATCGATCGAGATTACTTAGTGGAAAATATGATGAGATGGGTGGTAAAATAGACGACAATTACTTTTTACTAATCTTTTTAGAGCGAGGTGACGATCAAAATGATGTTTGATGAAGCGGTTGTCGATGTCTTAGACGAAACAGATGCATTAGCAGACATGATTCGTCAGTCAGATATTTTTCAAAACTATCTGGAAGCGAAACGCCAACTCGATCAAGACGAAGTGGCAAGTGCTTATTATCGTACATTTATGAAGGCGAAAGAACGTTATGAAGAAGTACAACGCTTCGGTCGTTATCATCCCGATTATCAGGAAATTATGCTCGATACAAGACGTCAAAAACGCGCTTATGATACACATGAAACAGTCGTGACATTTAAGCAATGCGAGCATGATCTACAATTGTTGTTGGATGAAGTGGTGACTATTCTCGCTTCTAGTGTTTCTGAGCATGTGAAGGTCGATGCTGGTACGCCACTCTTCAATCAGGAGAGTTGTGGATGTGGCTCAGGTGGCGGTTGTCAATGTCATGCATGATGATATTGATTGAATACGCATACAAAGAGAGGGAGGCGGACATAATGTTCAACTCCCTCTCTTTTTTATCCAAATGATTTGATAGTTAATTATTGCGTATAAAAACTTAAAAATTGTCTGCCGATTGTCGGACGATCTGTTACTAATGTATGGACACCTATTTGAGCCAAGTCTACCATATGATCGACATTATTGACGCCATAAAATCCGGGTGCAATATTTTGTTGGTTTAACCATGAGACAAGCTTACGGTGTGTCAATGGAATGCCTTTATGGACGGTTGGCATTTGGAACGTATCAGCTGTCCCTTGATAGAGATGACCTAAACCACTGTAACATTTCAAAATGCCTTCAGTGACTTCTGGTTGACTGGCACCGATTGCAATCTCATTTTGAAGGTCTAACGCATGAAAACGTTCAATCTGTTCTTTGTAAAAACTTGTCACCAGTACACGTGATTCTGCATGATTGCGCTTGATCACTTCATATAAGCGTTGTGCTGCAATTTGACCTTCATAGCTATCAGGATGATCCTTAATGTCGATATTAACGAGTTGATTAGGATAGCGCTGTAATAGATTATCCATCGTCATAATTTTTGCTTGTGGGTGATTCTGGTATGGCTTATGTCCATTAATATCCCTGAAACGATAGCCAGCATCCAATTGTTGGAGCTCAGATAATGAATGATTTGCAACAAGTCCCGAACCATTCGTTGTGCGGTCGACCGTTGCATCATGAAAGACAATCACTTGTTCATCTTTTGTCAGACGAATATCTGTTTCAAAACCTGTTAATCCCATAGCGACAGAGTGATCAAAGGCAAGTTCAGTTGACTCTGGGCGTTCTTGCATTCCGCCACGATGACTAAAAACATAAGGTGCTTTATGTTGGAAAAATGGCTTGATGTCTCGCGTTTGTTCACTTTTGTTCTTTTTTGTTGCATACAGGGTGCCACTCAGTATACTTGCAATACCGATCATAGATCCTGTTAAGATACGTCGTGTTTTCGTCATAAAATCTCTCCCTAAAATCTGTCATAAAACAAATATTACTGCTTTTCTCTACACTTGAACTCATGGTACGATAAGAGATAGAGTGCGAGGTGAAAAAGTTGGAAATCGTACAACGAGAAAAACTCATTGTCTATTTAAAAAACATGAAGCATGAACGTCATATTCGAAAATATGGCCATATTGTATACAGTAATAAACAACTTAAATATGTCTACATGTACGTTGACACTGAACGTGTCGATGAAATTGTAGATAAGCTCAATAGATTAAAATATGTGACAAACATTATGGGTTCTCCATATAAAACTTTGAAAAAAGTATATGATAAAGAAAAACATGAAGAACTGAACTAACTATTCTAATGGGGGAATCCAGCGCTGCAATCTAAGAACGCTTTTTAGATAATTGAAATATAAATCCAATTCCGGATAGTCATCAGGTGCGTGCACATCGATACCCACCATTTCAATATCATATGGCGTTGCGAATGATTGAATCATCGTATATTTTTTGTTGCCGTCAGGATACGGATAATTCATCGCATCCAACATCATATATATCGCTTGAAACTTTCGATTCGGTGTTGGTTGCATAATGATGGCGACTGATGAGCGTTGTTGTTTAGATTTTGGTGTATGGAAAAATACAAGTCGTGCGATGCGTTCATGATTGTAATCAATCAATGCTTGGAATTCATATAAATCAGTTAGACCATTGCCTAATACGATAAAAGATTGTTGCATGGTTCAGCCTCCTTACTTTAAAGTATAGTAAAAATAAAATGAGATTGGAAGTGTCAGAGAATGCGTGTCATCGCAGGCAAGCATAAGAGTAAATCTTTAGAAACACTCGAAGGTCGCAATACACGTCCTACGATGGATAAAGTAAAAGAAGGTATCTTTAACAGCCTACAAAATATTGATGGGCTCGGCTTAGATTTGTTCGGGGGAAGCGGTAGTCTCGGAATAGAAGCATTATCACGCGGTATGGAAAAGGTTATTTTTGTCGATCAAAATAGTCGTGCAGTCAAGGTCATTCATAATAACTTGCAGCGACTTGGCTTAGAATCACAAGCTGAAGTGTATCGCAACAATGCAGACCGTGCACTCAAAGCATTAAGTAAGCGTGAAATTCAATTCGATATCATCTTTCTTGATCCTCCCTACGAGAAAGGATTAATCGATAAAGCACTCGAACAAATTCATGCATTTGATTTATTGAAAAACAATGGTATCATCGTGTGTGAGTTTAGCCATCGTGAAGACATTAAAACAGCCCCATTTCAAGAAGTGAAACGTTATCACTATGGTTTGACTGATACATGTATTTTACGAAAAGAGGAAAGTCATGGTTAACACAAAAGCGGTCATCCCAGGAAGTTTCGACCCTATTACGTACGGTCACATTGATATTATTGAGAGAAGTTCCGATCGATTCGATGAACTTCACGTCTGCGTCTTGCGAAACATGAAGAAAAGCGGGACATTTAGTGTGGAAGAACGCATACAGATGATTAAAGATTCTGTATCACATTTGCCCAATGTTCACGTCCATTCCTTCAGTGGTCTACTCGTCGATTTTTGTGACAAAATAGGGGCCACTACAATCATTCGTGGACTGCGTGCAGTCAGTGACTTTGAATATGAACTTCGACTGACTTCAATGAATAAAAAGTTAAACAGTCGTGTTGAAACGCTATATATGATGAGTTCAACAGAGTATTCATTTATTAGTTCGAGTGTCGTAAAAGAAGTTGCACAATATGATGCTAATATTTCTGAGTTTGTACCGAAAAATGTAGAGAAGGCACTGCTTGCCAAGTTCCAACAATCATAAAACAAAGTAAAGTGTGGTGTGATGAAAACAACAATCATCACATCACACTTTGTTGTTAGTATCAATAATTACCGGTGTATTGAAGTCAGTTTCTGTATGCCCAGTTAAGACATTGTATATGTTTGTTGCTTTGACTTCATTTGTAAATAGTGAGGCATTACTTTGATTGATATTCGTAATTATTTGGCGATCAGGAGCAGTCTGTTTTAGCCATTTGAGATATGCTTGACCTTGCTTCGACATTGCAAGCACTCGTGCAGCATCAATCGTATGTGTAACATCATCTTTAGAAATATTCAAAAGGACATTCATCAATACACGTTGTATATGCGTATAAGTATAACGCTTCGTCTTCAGTTGCTGCATCAGATCATCATAGGACGTTGCAGTTTTTATACAGTTAATCAGACGATGTTCAAATCCTTCGCTCATCGTATATATACGACTAAGAGAATGTGTGTTTTGTTGATAAATTGTCAACTTCAAAAACTCAAACAAGCGTTGTTGATCATGGAAGGGCTTATTGAGAAGATGACGGTTTGAAGCTGGAATCATATTGTGCCATGTTGTGTCGTTGTTTATAAGTGATTCACGAATCGCAGAGCCACTTGCAAATGTTTCATGGTCGATATGTTGTTGATGATGTTGCGTATGTTGACGTTGAACCGTATACGGTATCATCGAGCTATTTAATGATTGGAGTTGCTTTAAATAAGCGATTCCTAAAATATTATTAGGTTCACGCATCATTGTACTACCTATGGATTCAGATACAATTCGTGCATATGACTTGCCTTCTTTGATTGCTTGATGATAAGCAGCAGTTTCTTCAAAAGATAATAACTGTGTCGCAGCTTGTTGCAAATGATCAATATTTCCGGACTCACTACCGAAGCATAATGCGTCAGCAGATAAATAATCTGCCATTAAAACACCCATTTTGGCAAAGTAATCACTAGACGAAAGTGAACCAATCACCGGAAGTTCAATGACGAGATCAACTCCAGCAAGCGCCATTCGTGCCCGTTGAAACTTATTAAACATCGCAGGCATGCCTCGCATGACAAAGTGTCCGCTCATGATCGCAATTGTGACATCAGATTGTGTCATTTGTTTGGCAGTATGTGCATGGTATAAGTGCCCGTTGTGAAACGGATTATATTCTGTGATTAAAGCAACACTTTTCATTTGCATTCTGTCCTCTCATATATCATTATGAGTATTGTACCAAAACTTAACATGTTAAGAAAAAATCTTGACAACTTGCTCAGCAAAAGTTAAAATAAATTTTGTGCTTGTTAGAGGTGAAGCCATATGAAATGGTCAATAACACAATTGAGAAAATACCAAGGACAACCTTTTAAATTTGATCAAAGAATTGAATTTAATGATTTGGCACGTCAGTTAGATATTATCAATTTGTCAGAAGTACAAGTTGATGGCGTACTGAACGTTAAATCAACTGAAGTTGTAGCGGATATGCGTTTGCGTGGAACGTACACAATGCCTTGTGCACGTACGCTAGTTCCGGTTGAAGTTCCCTTCGACACAACAACAACAGAAGTGTTTGATTTAGATGGTTTGTACGAAGATGAGGACGATGAACATTATCATCTTGTCTCAGATGGCATGATTGACTTACGCAGTATTGCGGAAGAGATTGTTATGCTTGAAAAACCAATGCGTGTTGTCGCTGAAAATAGCGATGAGATGTTGACTGGTGGTCGAGGTTGGGAAGTTATTGACGAAGATGATTTGGATAATGACCCATCTCAAGATGACTCAAAGGTGCAAGTCGATCCGAGGCTTCAAAAATTACAACAATTATACGATGAAAAATGATAACGCACACTAGCTTTAGCAGCAATGCGTCATAAGGAATCGAATAAAAGGGAGGATTAATCATGGCAGTACCAAAAAGAAGAACTTCTAAAACAAGAAAAAACAAACGTCGTACACACTTCAAATTAGCAGTACCAGGTATGCAAGAATGCCCAAGCTGTGGTGAATTAAAATTAGCTCACCGCGTATGCCCAAGCTGCGGTTCTTACAAAGGCGAAGAAGTCGTTTCTAAATAATAGAAAACACTTTTCGATATTTGAATAGCTGTTTTATGTTTAAGACTCAAATCATACATGTTTACATGGTGACTTTGAGTCTTTTATTATATGGATAAAAATGACAGTATCAAAGGATATGTTATTTGCATACTGAATATGCTTATAGAACAAACATCTTTATGCTGTTGTTGGGAAGAGGTCGATTATGGAAGCAATTACATCGATACAGAATGCAAAAGTTAAAAATTATAATAAGTTAAAAAAGAAAAAAGAGCGTGACAAACAAGGTCGTGCCATTATCGAAGGATTTCATCTGATTGAAGAAGCAGTTGCAAGCGATATCGTCGTAGAACAGTTATTTATGATGGATCCATCACGTGTATCTGAAAATCTACAAGATGCTGCCGTTGAATGTTATATCATTAATCAAAAAGTAGCAGAGACATTGTCTGGGACGGTGACACCGCAAGGAATTTTTGCGGTGATTCAAAAGGCAACAGCTACGATTGACAAGGCACAACAAGTCCTGATTTTAGATCGTATCCAAGATCCTGGAAACTTAGGAACACTCATGCGTACAGCAGATGCAGCCGGACTAGACTTAGTTGTATTAGCAAAGGGAACAGCAGACGTCTATCAAGAAAAAGTATTACGCGCGAGTCAAGGAAGTGTCTTTCACATTCCAACCATTGAAGTGGAAGATGTCGTTGATTATGTACAAAACTTTTCAGGCCCGGTTTATGGTACTTCACTAGAAGATGCAGTTTCTTATCATGATGTATCTTCAAAACAACAATCCTTTGCACTTGTGCTAGGTAATGAAGGACAGGGCATGTCTAAAGAACTACTTGCTGCAACAACTCAAAATGTGACAATTCCAATCTATGGACGTGCAGAAAGTTTAAATGTAGCGATTGCAGCAGGGATACTCATGTTCCATTTAAAAGGTTGACCCATACATTTGAGATGTATATAATAGATTTGTTAATAATTAAACATGTGCTAATAAAAAGACGAAAACTATTATTGGAGTTTGTTCAGGGAAGGACGATTATGACTGAGAGTCGGCCTCAACTTACATAGTTTTGTTCACCTTTTTGGCTACTTAAAGAGATTTAAGTCGGGTGTTATGATCCGTTATCAACATATCTTCAGAGTGTATGTATATTTTTATGCATAAAACTGGGTGGTACCACGGCAAGGCTTCGTCCCATATTTGAGGGCGGAGTCTTTTTTTTTCGTAAAAGATATGTAACGAATCTAAAGCAGCATGTAATGAATGGATATAAGGAGGCATTGTAATGGTGCAAACAGATGAGATGACAACTATCAAACAAGATGCATTGGAAGCAATTGAACAAGCACAAGATGCACAAGCACTACAAGCAGTGAAAGTTCAGTATTTAGGGAAAAAAGGGCTTGTCACTGGCTTGATGAAACATATGAAAGATTTACCGAAAGAAGAAAAGCCAGCTTACGGTCAAAAAGTGAATGAAGTACGCCAAGCGATAGAAGCGGCGATTGAAACACGTCAAGTGACTTTAAATGAAGCAGCTTTAAACGAACAATTGGCACAAGAATCAATTGATGTTACATTGCCGGGACGACCTGTTGCGAATGGTGCAGCACATCCGTTGACGAGAACGATTGAAGAGATTGAAGACTTATTCTTAGGTCTTGGTTATGAAATCGTGACTGGCTACGAAGTGGAACAAGACTATTACAATTTTGAAGCATTAAACTTACCAAAATCACACCCAGCACGTGACATGCAAGATAGCTTCTATATTACTGAAGATATTTTAATGCGTACACATACATCGCCAGTTCAAGCGCGAACTTTGGAACAGCGTAATGGTAAAGGACCAGTGAAAATTATTTGTCCAGGTAAAGTATATCGTCGTGACTCAGATGATGCCACACACAGTCACCAATTCACTCAGATTGAAGGACTTGTTGTAGATGAAAATATTAAAATGAGTGACTTAAAAGGGACACTGGAATTACTTGCGAAGTCACTTTTCGGTGCAGATCGTGAAATTCGACTACGTCCAAGTTACTTCCCATTTACAGAACCGTCTGTTGAAGTCGATGTCTCTTGCTTCAAATGTAAAGGTAAGGGCTGTAACGTATGTAAACAAACAGGTTGGATTGAAATTTTAGGCGCTGGTATGGTACATCCAAATGTCTTAGAAATGGCAGGATTCGATTCTAAGAAATATTCAGGTTTCGCATTTGGTATGGGACCTGATCGTATTGCAATGTTGAAATATGGTATTGAAGATATTCGTCATTTCTATACAAATGATGTAAGATTCTTAAATCAATTTAAAGGTGTAGAAGATAGAGGTGAAACAACATGTTAATTTCTAAAGAATGGTTACAAGATTATGTGACAATTGATGCACCCATCGATGCATTAGCAGAGAGAATTACACGCACAGGTATTGAAGTCGATGAAGTGATTGACTTGACAGAAGGTATTAAAAACCTAGTCGTTGGTTTTGTTGAGCATATCGAAAAGCACCCAGATGCTGACAAACTAAATATTTGTCAAGTGAATATTGGTGAAGAAGCACCTGTACAAATCGTATGTGGCGCACCGAATGTAGACCAAGGTCAAACGGTTATCGTTGCGAAGGTAGGCGGACGCTTACCAGGTGGCATTAAAATTAAACGTGCCAAACTACGTGGTCAAGTATCAGAAGGGATGATTTGTTCGTTACAAGAAATTGGTTTATCAGGTAATGTGGTACCAAAAGAATATGAAGCGGGTATTTATAACTTTGCAACAGCTGTTCAGCCAGGTACAAACGCACTTGAAGCACTTCATTTAGAAGACCAGTTAATGTCATTTGATCTGACACCAAACCGTGCAGATGCATTAAGTATGATTGGTACAGCATATGAAGTAGGGGCATTATATAACTTGCCTGTACAACGTCCTACTGCAACACCAACTGAACAATCGACTCAAGCTAGTGATGAACTAAAAGTCACAGTTGAAAATGAAGATAAAGTACCATATTATAGCGCACGTGTTGTTAAAAATGTAAAAATCGCACCATCTCCTGAATGGATGCAAGCACGTTTGATGAAAGCAGGCATTCGTCCGATTAACAATGTCGTGGATATCTCAAACTATATCTTATTGGAATATGGTCAACCATTGCATATGTTTGACCAAGATCAAATCGGCTCAAAAGAAATTTTAGTGCGACAAGCACAAGCAGATGAGAAAATGACAACACTTGATGATCAAGAACGTACATTGCTTGCATCAGATATTGTCATTACGAATGGACAAGCACCAATTGCCTTAGGTGGTGTGATGGGTGGAGATTTCTCTGAAGTCACTGAAAACACACAAAATGTTGTTGTAGAAGGTGCTATCTTTGATTCAGCTTCAATTCGTCATACATCACGTCGTTTGAACTTACGTAGTGAAGCATCAAGCCGCTTCGAAAAGGGCATTGCGACAGAGTTTGTTGACGAAGCCGTTGATCGTGCATGCTACTTATTAGAAACACTAGCAGAAGGTGAGACACTGGCAGGTCGTGTTGCGAGTGGAGATTTAGGTGAGTTTGTAACAGAAATTGATATTACGGCAGACCGCATTAACCGTACAATTGGTTTTGACTTACCACAAACAGATATCATTGCGATTTTTGAACAATTGGGCTTTGAAACTAAAGAAAATGGTGAATCATTAACAGTACGTGTGCCATCACGCCGCCGAGATATTACGATTGAAGCGGACTTAGTCGAAGAAGTGGCACGTATTTATGGTTATGATAACATTCCATCATCTTTACCAGTATTTGAAGATGTGACAAGTGGTGCGTTAACAGACCGTCAGCGTAAAACACGTGTCGTTCGTAATACGCTAGAAGGGGCAGGTCTTTCACAAGCTATTACGTATTCACTTGTTGATCAAGCACGTGCAACAGCATTCACGACAGAGCAACGTGATACGATTTCATTATTAATGCCAATGAGTGAGAGTTATGCAACATTACGACAAAGTTTGATTCCACATTTAATTGATGCAACACAATATAATGTTGCACGTAAAAATAATGATATTGCCCTTTACGAAATTGGGAATGTCTTCTTTGGTAGAGCTGATAGTGCGATGCCTGATGAAGTGGAATATTTAAGCGGTATTATGACAGGTGAATATACTGCGAACGCTTGGCAAGGTAAAAAAGAAGATGTTGATTTCTATCTGGCAAAAGGCATTATAGATCGTGTTGCAGATAAATTAGCGCTTTCGTTTGATTATGAAACAGGACAAGTGGATGGATTACATCCGGGACGTACAGCTTTTGTTTTATTAAATGGTGAACGTATTGGTTTTATCGGTGAACTACATCCTAGCGTTGCGAAAGATTACGATCTCGGACGTACGTATGTATTCGAATTAAACTATGACCGTGTCATGAAACAAGCAGTTGGATATATTAACTATCAACCAATCCCACGTTTCCCTGGTGTGACACGTGATATTGCACTTGTCGTGAATTCAGAAGTACAAGCAGCAGAATTAGTTTCAACAATTCGTGAAAACGGTGGTAAATTACTACAAGATGCTAAAGTATTCGATGTGTATGAAGGTGAACATATGGAAGCAGGTAAAAAATCAGTGGCCATCCGTTTAGCATATTTAGATAAAGAACAAACATTAACTGAAGAACAAGTAACAGAAGTTCACAGTAAAATCTTATCTGCACTTGAAGCAGAAGGTGCAACATTAAGAGGATAGGATAGAAAGTCCCGTTCAACAGACACATATTCAGGTGTTTGTCGAACGGGCTTTTTAATCTTACAACGTTGAATAGACTTCATGAGTATGTTATATTATAAAAAAAGAGAGACATGCACTAACATGTCTCCTAGAGCCCGTTAAAAAGACGGTGACTTTGCGATAAAATGAAAAAATAGCCATTTCTTCGACTCTGTCAAAAGTTGGAAATGGTTATTTTTTATAGTTATTTTGACTTATCATTACTAGACCAATGATTGTTAGAACAACCATTAGCATTTCGTAATCAGTCATGCTGTTCCTTTCTGGGTGTTACAACTATAATCATAGGCATCACCCCTTTTAAAAGAGTTAGCCACCATCTATCCAACTTGCTCAGTTATCATTCTATCACAATTAAGTTTCGATTATAATTATATTTCCTGTGTTCTTATTCATTGAGCGTATAGCATGCCGAAATGAATGAAAGGTCTTATTTTAGACATTTAAGTAGGTATGTGTAGATTGTGCTTTCTTATACTAGCAATATTGAATACCTTTCGTTAGTATGTTATATTATAAAAAAAGAGAGACATGTTGCTGCATGCCTCTCAGAGCCCGTTAAAAAGACGGTGACTTTTCGGTAAAAAATTAATAACCATTCTACCTACTGTATCAAAGTTGGGAATGGTTATTTTTTTTGACTATTAATTGAAACGAATACAATCCCAATGATTGTTAGAACAACCATTAGCATTTCGTAATCAGTCATGCTGTTCCTTTCTGGGTGTTACAACTATAATCATAGGCATCACCCCTTTTAAAAGAGTTAGCCACCATCTATCCAACTTGCTCAGTTATCATTCTATCACAATTAAGTTTCGATTATAATTATATTTCCTGTGTTCTTATTCATTGAGCGTATAGCATGCCGAAATGAATGAAAGGTCTTATTTTACACATTTAATTAGGTATTTGTAGATTGTGCTTTCTTATACTAGCAATATTGAATACCTTTCGTTAGTGTGTTATTTTATAAAAAAGAGAGACATGTTGCTGCATGCCTATCAGAGTCCGTTAAAAAGACGGTGACTTTTCAATTTGATAGTAATAACCATTTCCTTTACTCGGTCAAAAGTTGGGAATGGTTATTTTTTATAAATGAAAGAAAATAATTAGTAACTTATTTATTAATTTCATAGTAATCGATAGACTGATATAAATGAACGAGTTAGAACAACTCAGTTGCTTTCAAAAGACGCAATGAAATCCAATTTCTGATTTCATTGCGTCTTTTATTACTTATTGCGTTGTTCCAGTATCTTCAATGCTTTCTCTCGATTTTTAAAGTCTTTTTTGGTAATACTATCAACTACATCAATTCCGTGTTTGGCGATGAGTTTGGCGGCAGCGACATCTACTTTAGGGCCTGCACCTTTTAAAATGGTTGTATGATATTGCTTGGAAAGGCCAGCCATATGTTTTACAAATGCATATCGAGAAATGATACTTGCAGCTGCAATAGCAAGTGATTTGGATTCACCTTTCGTTTCATAACATGTCTTGTTTTTCAAAGGGACGTCGCCCATTGCGTAACGTTCGTATGTTGGTCTCGGTGTGAACTGATCGATAACGATATAGTCTAAATCTTTGTTATCTATTTTTTGTAAGACATTCTTAATACATTCATTATGCAAGACGGCTTTCATTTTCACTTGCGACCAATTCATTGCTTTGCGCTCGTTGTATTTTGGATTGTCTAACACGAGGAGTGAGTGGGGGAGAAATGTCACAAGTTGTTCTGCAAGTGCTACAATTTTAGTGTCTGTAAGTTTTTTAGAGTCATCGACGCCTAAAGTTTTTAATACTTCAACATGTTCTTTTGATACGTAACATGCACAAACGGTGAGCGGGCCAAAGTAATCCCCGCTGCCTGCTTCATCGCTCCCAATACAGCTATGCGTATTGTAATTAATATTTGTACTTTGACTCGATATATTTTTTGACTTTTTAGATGGCGAAGGTGACACTCTGCCTAGAAGTTCCAACGCTACTTTTTCATTGTTTGCACCCTGAAACATCGCTTTTTTTGAGTTATATATACTGATCGTAACACCTTGATATTTAGAACGGAAAATCATACCGGGTGGGTAGTTGCCGCGAGCTGCTTTTAATTTGCCACGTAGTAGAATGACTTCTTCTGTTGATAGTTCCATTACAAGATTTGACATTGTTTTCACCGCTTTCTAGTTGTATCCTTACAAATAGTAACATATAAATAGAAAATAAATGAACTGACAAAGGAATCATACACAAAATAAATGAAGTCGTGTATAATGTACCGTGATAACTAAATTTATTGACAATAGGCTAGGTGAATGTAGATGGGTGAGTTCAAAAACCGAATCAATGTAACGATAAATGACCAGCACTATACAATTGTTGGTGAAGATGATCCAGAACACATCCGCTATGTTGCGGATCTGGTAGATGGTAAAATTCGAGAGCTTGGTAGTCGCAATGCAGGACTAGACTCAGTGAGAAAGTCAGTTTTAACAGCAGTGAATGTCATGCATGAGTTAGTGTTGTTAGAAGAGGAGAATGCACGTCTTAGAGAAGAAATTCAACGATTAAAACATCGAGGTAAATAGGATGTTTTTTCTCTTTGTTTGTATTGTGAGTCTGATATTTATGATGGTCGGCTTTTATCGTGGTTTCATCGTAAGTGTGCTACATCTGAGTAGTACATTATTTGGAATATGGGTTGCCAAGCAGTATTATCAACCGTTTAGCGATTATTTACGATTATTTTTACCCTTTCCAAAAACATTGGCATATGATGCACATTATGTCTTTACGCTGCATCAACCAGAATTGCGATTTGATCGTGTGTGTGGCTTTATTTTTATACTATTAATCGTCAAAACGATGATGTATATGGTATTAAGCAGTTTTGGGTCGTTACTCGCTGCGAAACGGCCGAATATCGTATCACGTGGCATGGGTGTTGGCATCAGCATGATCGCTGTTATTATCATGTTACACTTTGTTACATATATTGCTGTGTTAATTCCAGATTCACAATTACAAACACATGTTGCAGAAACACAAATGGGCTATTGGTTTGTAATGAAAGTACCATTTTTATCACAGATGACATTACATTTATAAACATAAATCATTCGTCACCGAATGGTTTTCATAACGGAAAAAGTAATCAATGACCGATTCATTGTGTCATAATTACTCAGGTGGGACGAGATGACATCTTTTTATGAAGATGATGTCTGTCCCATTCCTTTTTTAATGAGGTGGAAAAGTGTTAACGAAAAAAGAAATTATACGTTTATTAGAAGAGATTGCGACATATATGGAATTAAAAGGAGAAAATGCATTCAAAATTTCGGCATATCGAAAAGCAGCTCAAAGTTTAGAAACGGACGAGCGTCCGCTTGATCAAATTGATGATGTGACAACGTTAAAGAATATCGGCAAAGGTGTCGGTGAAGTGATTAATACGTATATTGCAACCCAATCATCACCGGTATTGGATGCATTGAAGGAAGAAGTCCCAAACGGTCTGATTCCTTTGTTGAAAATTCCTGGACTTGGTAGCAAGCGCATTGCACGTCTTTATAAAGAATTAAACATTACAGATAAGGAATCGTTTCAAGCTGCTTGTGAAGCAGGTCAGGTGTCAGCTTTAAGTGGATTTGGCAAAAAAACAGAAGAAAAATATTTAGTGGCAGTGAAGGAATTAGGCGCTAAAAAGGATCGCTATCCAATCGACCAAATGATTGGTTTGAACCAGTTGATTGCAGATTACTTGAGTCAGATTCCAGAAATTGAGCGTTTTGAAGTAGCAGGAAGCTTCCGCCGTATGAAAGAGATGAGTAAAGATTTAGACTATATTATCAGTGCACAAGCACCATTAAAAGTACAAACACAGCTACTTGCGATGCCACAGTTAGTTGAAAAAGTAGCAGTGGGCGAAACGAAAGTATCAGTAACACTTTCTTATGATGATGAGACAATTGGTGTAGACTTTCGCATGATTAAGCCGGTAGCTTTTTATCATACATTACAGCACTTTACAGGTTCTAAAGATCATAATATTCGCATACGTCAACTCGCAAAGGCACGCGATGAAAAAGTTAGTGAGTATGGTATCGAACAAGCAGATGGTACTTTATTACAGCTAGCAAGTGAAAAAGCAATCTATGAACATTTCAATACACCGTGGATCATGCCAAGTATGCGAGAAGATGGCTCAGAGTTTGATAAAGATTTGTCAGGAATTATTCAGTTAGAAGATATGCGTGGAGATATTCATATGCATACAACTGCGAGTGATGGTGCATTTGGTTTGCGTGAGATGATTGAAGCGAACATTGCGAAAGGCTATGAATATATGTGCATCACGGATCACTCTCAAAGCTTGCGTGTCGCAAATGGACTTTCTGTTGAACGATTATTGAAACAAAATGAAGAGATTCGTAAGTTGAATGATGAATATAAAGAAATTGATATCTATTCAGGGATCGAAATGGATATTTTGCCAGACGGTTCATTGGACTATGAAGATGAGGTTCTGTCACAACTAGACTATGTCATTGCGGCAATACATCAAAGCTTTAATCAAAGTGAAGCTGAGATTATGAAGCGTTTAGAAAATGCATGTCGCAATCCATATGTTCGACATATTGCACATCCAACAGGTAGAATTATCGGTAAGCGTAATGGATATGAACCGAATATTGACGAACTTATTGCGCTCTGTCGTGAAACGGGAACGGTGTTAGAAATCAATGCTAACCCGAAACGATTGGATCTAAGTGCAAATGTGTTACGTCAACACCCAAACTTGATGGTAACAATTAATACGGATGCCCATCATATCGATCATCTAGAATTTATGAAATATGGTGTTGCTACGGCGCAAAAAGGATGGGTCAAACGAGAAAATGTATTGAATGCGATGTCACGTGAAGCATTCAATACATTTGTCACACAACCTAAGTAGGGTAACAAGAGATTGAGGGGTTTTTAATGAAAACGAAAACTTTAGAGATATTAGAGTTTAATAAAGTGAAAGAAACGATCGAACAAGAAGCGGTTAGTGATCTTGGACGTGCGAAAGTTCAGGCACTTGTACCAGCGACAGATTTTGACACAGTCACGTTTCAAATGGATGAAATGGATGAAATTGGTCAAATTTATAATCAATATCGCATACCAAGTTTGAGTGGCTTATCAAGTGTTTCGACCTATGTGAAACGTGCACAAATTGGTGGTACACTAAATGTCCTTGAACTGAATGCGATTAAGCTATTGATTCAAGTACAAAATCAATTCAAAACGTTTTACAATCAACTAGTGGAAGATGAAGAAGGTATTCATTATGAGATTTTAGACGGACAAATGCAGCGGCTTCCTATTTTAACACCGCTATATCAGTCGATTCATCAGACATGTGATTCGCATGATCTCTTTGATTCGGCAAGTACGGAACTACAATCGATTCGCAGTCGTATTTCGAAGACGAACCAACGTGTGAAAGCGCAATTGGATCGTATTGTAAAGTCAACAGGAAACCAGAAAAAACTGTCTGATGCGATAGTGACAGTGCGAAATGAACGCCATGTTATTCCAGTAAAAGCGGAATATCGACAAGACTTTAATGGAATAGTGCACGACCAATCAGCTTCAGGTCAAACACTCTATATCGAACCGTCATCAGTTGTGGAATTGAACAACCAAGTATCTCGCTTGCGTAGTGAAGAAGCGACAGAGATCAATCGAATTTTGATGGCATTGACTGCTGAAGTGGCAGCAGAGGCGGAAGGTTGTCTTGTTGCAGAAGAGATAATGGGGCATTTAGATTTCTTAATTGCGAAGGCACGATATGCTGCAAAAATTAAAGGAACGAAACCAACCTTTTCAGAAACACGTAAAGTGTATTTACCGAAAGCATTCCATCCATTATTAGACAGAGAAACAGTCGTTGCAAATACAATTGAATTTGAAGATAATATTCAAACGGTTATTATTACAGGACCGAACACAGGTGGTAAAACAGTCACATTAAAAACACTGGGTTTGATTATTGTGATGGCACAGTCTGGATTATTAATTCCAACACTGGATGGAAGTCAATTGAGCGTCTTTGATAACGTCTTCTGCGATATTGGAGATGAACAATCGATTGAGCAGTCATTATCAACATTCTCATCCCACATGAAAACAATTGTTGGTATTATAGAAGAAGCGAATGCGAATAGTCTTATTTTATTTGATGAGTTAGGAGCAGGTACAGATCCTAGTGAAGGTGCAGCTTTAGCAATGAGTATTTTAGACCATGTCCAATCGCTTGGGTCATTAGTCATGGCAACAACGCATTATCCAGAGTTGAAGGCATACAGCTATAATCGTGAAGGCGTAATGAATGCGAGTGTTGAATTCAATGTTGATACACTAAGTCCAACGTATAAGTTATTAATGGGCGTACCAGGACGATCAAATGCTTTTGAGATCTCAAAACGACTAGGACTTGGTTTGAAAATTATTAATCATGCGAAAACGATGATTGGACAGGATGAACAAGAAATCAATGAGATGATTGCATCATTGGAACATAATGCCAAACGTGTAGATGATCAACGCATCGAATGGGAACGTCTAGTACGGGAAGCAGAAACAATTCATCGTGATTTAACGCAACAATACGAGAAATATCAAAACTTTGAGTCGCGTTTAATGGAAGAAGCGAAGGAAAAGGCGAATCAGCATGTCAAAGCAGCAACGCAAGAAGCGGATGACATTGTGAAATCATTGCGTGAAATGCGAGAGCAAAAGGGTGCAGAAGTAAAAGAGCATGAACTGATTGATAAGAAAAAACAACTTGAGAGTCAGTATGAAGCGAAGTCAATCAAGCAAGATGTGAAGAAGCAGCGATGGGATGAGATTAAAGCAGGCGATGAAGTGAAGGTCTTATCATACGGTCAAAAAGGTGAAGTGTTAGAACTTCTTGATGACGAAGAAGCAGTTGTCCAAATGGGAATTATCAAGATGAAACTCCCATTGAAAGACCTAGAGAAGAAAGAGAAGACGAAACAACAACCAAGCAAGATGGTCACACGTACGAATCGTTCAACTGTAAAAATGGAGTTAGATTTGCGTGGTTATCGCTATGATGAAGCGATGGTTGCACTTGATCAATATTTAGACCAAGCAGTATTGAGTAATTATGAAGATGTCTATATTATTCATGGTAAAGGAACAGGCGCATTACAAAAAGGTGTGCAACAACATTTGAAACGACATAAAAGTGTCGCCGACTTCCGCATGGGGATGCCAAGTGAAGGCGGATTTGGTGTGACAGTAGCAACATTACGCTAATGAGCATTAATAGTGAAAGGCCAGAATGGATTTGTTATAATTTGTTCATCATTAAAAACGAGGAGGCTATAACTTATGGCTATTATTGAAGCAACAGATGCAAAATTCGATCAACAAATAGAAGAAGGCGTTAAATTAGTAGATTTCTGGGCAACTTGGTGTGGCCCATGTAAAATGATTGCACCAGTTTTAGAAGACCTAGCAGCAGACTACGAAGGTAAAGTAGACATCTTAAAGTTAGATGTTGACCAAAACCAAGCAACAGCTGCAAAATTTGAAGTAATGAGTATCCCAACATTAATCGTCTTTAAAGACGGTCAACCTGTTGACAAAATTGTTGGATTCCAACCTAAAGAAAACTTAGCACAAGTTTTAGATAAACACTTATAAGAATTCGATCATCTGTGTGGTATAGATGCATCATACAAAGCCTATTCGTATATCTGTGCGAGTAGGCTTTTCAACGCATTATTTTCTATAAATACATTGAAAAATGTGTTAAGTCGGGTATAGAAAAGTGGGAACAAGTGAGGTGAAGTGAGTTGGAAGATGTTAAATCAAAGATTAAACAGAAGTTAAGTGTTTTGCCGACAGAACCGGGTTGTTATTTGATGAAGGATCGTCAAGACCAAGTCATCTATGTTGGCAAGGCGAAACGGTTGCGTAATCGTGTACGATCCTATTTTACAGGTTCACATGATACGAAGACGACACGACTTGTCAGTGAAATCGTGGACTTTGAATACATTGTTACATCAAGTGAGACAGAGTCGCTATTGTTAGAATTAAATCTAATAAAAAAGTATCAACCGAGATACAATATTTTATTAAAAGACGGTAAGACTTATCCGTTTATTAAAATAACGAAAGAGCGACATCCAAAATTAATTGTGACACGCACTGTGCGTAAAGGAAGCGGCAAATACTTTGGACCATATCCCAATGCATACTCCGCACATGAAACGAAAAAGTTACTCGATCGTATTTATCCATTTCGCAAATGTGATAAAATGCCGAACCGTCTCTGTCTGTACTACCACATCGGTCAATGTCTAGGTCCATGTGTCTATCCCGTTGCGAACGAAGAATATGAACGCATGTCACGTGAAATCTCAGACTTTCTGAATGGTGAAGATAAAACCATTTTGAAGCATTTGGAGACACGTATGATAGAAGCAAGTGAACAGATGGCATTTGAACAAGCTAAAGAATATCGTGATTTGATTCAACACGTTCAAAACTTAACGAACAAACAGAAAGTGATTTCGACAGACCAGACGATACGAGATGTGTTTGGTTATAGTGTAGACAAGGGTTGGATGTGTATCCAAGTATTCTTCGTGCGACAAGGAAATCTCATTGAAAGAGAAGCAACAATGTTCCCACTACAACAAACGCCGGAAGAAGAGTTTTATACATTCATCGGTCAGTTCTATCAAGTGAACCAGCACTTTTTACCTAAAGAAGTACATGTGCCGAAAGGACTGGATATTGATATGATTCAGTCGGTTGTCGATACAACGATTTTAACGCCACAGCGAGGTCAAAAGAAACAATTGGTCGATCTAGCAAATAAAAACGCCCGTATCGCATTGGAAAACAAGTTTGAATTGATTGCACGAGACGAATCACGAACGATCCATGCGATTGACGAACTTGGTGAAGCGATGGGCATTCAAACACCGATTCGCATCGAAGCTTTTGACAACTCGAACATTCAAGGTGTCGACCCTGTCTCTGCAATGATTACATTTGTTGATGGAAAGCCGGATAAGAAGGGGTATCGGAAATACAAGGTTAAAACGGTAGAAGGCCCTGATGATTACAAGACGATGCGTGAAGTTGTGCGCAGGCGATATACACGCGTGCTAAACGAAGGATTGCCATTGCCTGATTTAATTATCGTTGATGGTGGTAAAGGTCATATGTCGGGTGTCATTGATGTTCTCGAAAATGAACTTGGGTTGGATATTCCAGTCGCTGGTCTGGCCAAAAATGATAAGCACCAAACGGCAGAGCTTTTATATGGTAAGGAAGCGGACATCGTCCCACTCAAGAAAAATAGTCAAGCTTTCTATTTACTGCATCGCATCCAAGATGAAGTGCATCGATTTGCGATTACATTTCATCGTCAAACCAGACGTAAGACTGGCTTACAATCTGTGCTTGATGAAGTTGAAGGTATCGGACCGAAGCGCAAATCCAATCTTTTACAAAAATTCGGCTCAATCAAGAAAATGCGAGAAGCAACTGTGGAAGAAATCCAAGCTGCGGGCTTACCAAAACAGGCGGCAAACAATGTCTATCAAGCACTTCACGAGTCTTCATGATAAATTTGGTGTGAGAATCATTCTCATACCCAAATTTGTCACAATTAGTGTTACAATAATAGTGAATTGATTTCTTTTTTTTAAACGTCGATGCAAACGTTTTCTATAATAGGGCAAATATAAAAGAAATCAAAAATTAAAAAGTATCGCAGGGGGGACTTCCTTTGACACAATCAAAGAACCAATTCTACCTTAGACGTCTACACTCGTTATTAGGTGTTGTGCCATTAGGTGCTTTCTTATTAGTACATTTAATGGTCAACCATCAAGCGACGCAAGGGGTAGAAGCATTTAACAAAGCGGCAGGCTTTATGGATTCATTACCATTTTTGTACGCCTTGGAAATCATTATGATTTACATTCCGATTTTATATCATGCGGTTTATGGTGTGCATATTGCGTTCACAGCGAGCCACAACATTGGTCATTACTCATATACACGTAACTGGTTGTTTTTATTCCAACGTTTATCAGGTTTATTAACATTCATCTTTGTAATGGTGCATATGTGGCAAACACGTATCCAAAAATTCTTAGGACATGAAGTCAACTTCGATATGATCCATGATATCGTTACGAACCCATTCTGGTTGATTTTCTATATCGTATGTATCATCGCAGTTGTATTTCATTTCGCGAATGGCTTATGGTCATTCTTAGTGACTTGGGGTATCTTACAATCTCCGAAGTCACAACGTATTTTTACTTGGGTTTCATTAGTAATTTTCTTAGTAGTATCATACATCGGTGTAAGTGCGATCTTAGCGTTCTTATAAGCGGTTTAATCATTTCAGGGGAGTGACTATTTTATGGCAGAGAAGAAAATTATTGTTGTCGGTGGTGGCCTAGCAGGTCTCATGTCAACAATTAAAGCAGCAGAACAAGGTGCACATGTTGACTTGTTCTCGATCGTTCCAGTTAAACGCTCTCACTCAGTATGTGCGCAAGGCGGTATCAACGGGGCAGTTAACACGAAAGGTGAAGGTGACTCACCTTGGATTCACTTTGATGACACAGTATACGGTGGAGACTTCTTAGCGGATCAACCACCTGTACAAAAAATGACTGAAGCAGCACCTAAGATTATTCATTTGTTAGATCGTATGGGTGTTATGTTCAACAGAACGAGTGAAGGATTATTAGATTTCCGTCGTTTCGGCGGTACATTACATCATAGAACTGCATTCGCAGGTGCGACAACTGGACAACAATTGTTATATGCGCTTGATGAACAAGTGCGTAGTTACGAAGTAGATGGACTTGTTACAAAATATGAAGGATGGGAATTTTTAGGTGTTGTTAAAGATGATGACAACGCAGCACGTGGTATCGTAGCACAAAACATCACAACATCTGAAATCAAATCATTCGGATCAGATGCCGTTATCATGGCGACAGGTGGTCCTGGTATCATCTTCGGAAAAACAACGAACTCTATGATTAACACAGGTTCAGCTGCATCTATCGTATACCAACAAGGTGTACAATATGCGAACGGTGAGTTTATCCAAATCCACCCAACAGCAATTCCAGGTGATGACAAGTTACGTCTGATGTCTGAATCAGCACGTGGTGAAGGTGGACGTATTTGGACATATAAAGATGGTAAACCATGGTATTTCTTAGAAGAGAAATATCCAGATTATGGTAACTTAGTACCACGTGATATCGCAACACGTGAAATCTTTGATGTCTGTGTGAACCAAAAGTTAGGTATCAATGGTGAAAACATGGTATACCTTGACTTGTCACATAAAGATCCACATGAGCTTGATGTTAAGCTTGGCGGTATCATTGAAATTTATGAGAAGTTTACTGGGGATGACCCACGTAAAGTTCCAATGAAAATCTTCCCAGCAGTTCACTACTCAATGGGTGGCTTATATGTAGACTACGATCAAATGACAAACATTGACGGTCTATTTGCAGCAGGTGAATGTGACTTCTCACAACATGGTGGTAACCGTCTTGGTGCCAACTCATTGTTATCAGCTATCTACGGTGGTACAGTAGCAGGTCCTAACGCTGTGAAGTACGTTCAAAACATTGAAAAATCATATGTTGATATCGACGATAGCTTATATCAACAACGTGTTGATGAAGAACAAGCACGTTTCGATAAGTTGCTGAACATGAAGGGTACAGAAAATGCTTATAAATTACACCGTGAACTTGGTGAAATCATGACAGCGAACGTAACTGTTGTACGTGATAACAAGCGTTTATTAGAAACTGATAAGAAGATCGTTGAGTTAATGCAACGCTATGAAGATATTGATATGGAAGATACTTCTAAATGGAGTAACCAAGCGGTATTCTTCACACGTCAATTGTGGAATATGCTTGTGTTAGCACGTGTTATTACAATCGGGGCATATAATCGTAACGAATCACGTGGTGCACACTACAAACCAGAATTCCCAAATCGTAACGATGAAGAGTGGTTAAAACACACATTGGCAGAATACAAAGGTCGACATGAAGCGCCAGCCTTTACGTATAAGCCAGTTGATGTGAGCTTAATCCCACCTCGTAAACGTGACTACACAAGTAAGTCAAAAGGGGGTAAAAAATAATGCCTAGCACTAAAGAGCAAGTGACAGAACAACAACCCAACAAGAATGCAAATAGAACGGTGAAATTAATCATCAAACGTCAAAAAGATGAAACGTCACAACCGTACGAAGAAACATTCGTTATTCCATATCGTGACAATATGAACGTCATTGCATGTTTGATGGAAATTCAACGTAATCCATACAATGACAAAGGGGAAAAAACAACACCTGTAACTTGGGATATGAACTGTCTAGAAGAAGTATGTGGTGCTTGTTCAATGGTTATCAACGGTCGTGCACGTCAATCATGTTCAGCGATTGTCGATCAACTTGAACAACCAATTCGTCTTGAACCAATGAGTACATTCCCAGTTATTCGTGACTTACAAGTTGACCGTACTCGTATGTTTGACAACTTGAAACGTATGAAAGCATGGGTACCAATTGACGGTACGTATGACTTAGGTCCTGGACCACGTATGCCAGAGAAAAAACGTCAAACAGCATACGAGTTGTCAAAATGTATGACATGCGGTGTATGTTTAGAAGTTTGTCCTAACGTGACACGCAACAATAGTTTCGTTGGTGCACAAGCGATCTCACAAGTTCGTCTATTCAACCTACATCCAACAGGTTCAATGACGAAAGACGAGCGTTTGAATGCATTGATGGATATGGGTGGATTACAAGCATGTGGTAACTCACAAAACTGTGTACAAGCATGTCCTAAAGGTATTCCATTGACAACATCAATCGCAGCATTAAACAGAGAAACATCATTCCATATGTTCAAATCATTCTTTGGTTCTGATCATTTAGTGGACTAATCATATAAGATAGAGCTGGAACAGAATGCTGTTTCAGCTCTATTTTTATGCCTGAAAGTGGAAGCATACCATATACAAAGTGAGTTTCTAGCATATATTTCTTCACACATGTTAAAATGGTCAGTAATAAACATAGAGAAGAGGTTGAAAGCCATGGAAAGACCAATCGGTGTCATGGACTCAGGCGTGGGTGGACTCACAGTCGCAAAAGAAATCATGCGACAACTTCCAAATGAAACAATCTATTATCTAGGAGATGTTGGACGTTGCCCATACGGACCAAGAAGTGGGGATGAGGTCAAGAAATTCACCATTCAAATGGCGGAATATCTCACAAAGTTCAACATAAAAATGTTAGTCATCGCATGTAATACAGCGACTGCAGTAGCGTTAAAACCACTCCAACAACAATTGAAAATACCAGTTATCGGTGTGATTGAACCCGGTGCGAGAACAGCCATTATGACAACGAATAATCAAAAAGTACTCGTACTTGGCACAGAAGGAACAATCAAATCAGAAGCGTATCGCCACCAGATAACGCGTATTAACCCGCATGTTGAAGTGAGTGGTGTGGCGTGTCCTGGATTTGTACCACTCGTTGAAGAGATGAAATATAAAGATCCTACGATCACAAATATTGTCATTCATCAAACATTGAAACGTTGGCGTCAACACGATGCGGATACTGTGATTTTAGGTTGTACGCACTATCCATTGCTATATCAGCCGATATATGACTATTTTGATAAGCGCAAAGTTGTCATTTCATCAGGGCTTGAAACAGCAAGAGAAGTGAGTGCACTTTTGACATTTAGTCAAGGGCATGCACACTATAACCCAGCACCACAGCACCGTTTCTTTGCGAATGGGGACGTTACACATATGACATATATTATTAAAGAATGGTTGAAGATAGATACAGAAGTTGAACAAATCACATTAAGTTAGGGGGATGTTCGATGACTGAAATAGTAATCGCCACATCAAATCAAGGTAAAATTAATGATTTTAAAACAATTTTTAAAGAAGCGAAGGTCATAGGAATTAATGAATTAATCGCTGATTTCGATGTTGAAGAAACAGGAACAACATTTGAAGAGAATGCACGTTTGAAATCTGAAGCAGCAGCGAAAGCGCTTGGAAAAACAGTTATTGCAGACGACAGTGGTTTAGAAGTTACTTCATTAAACGGAGAGCCTGGCATCTACTCCGCACGATACGCTGGGGAAGCAAAGGATGATGAAGCAAATATTGATAAAGTATTAGAGAAGTTAGAAGGGTACGATGATCGCACAGCCCGATTTGTCTGTGTTATCAGTATGACAACAGCAGAAGGTATGACACACACGTTTACAGGTACAGTTGACGGTGAGATCACATTACAACGTATAGGAGAGAATGGGTTTGGATATGATCCAGTCTTCTATGTACCTGATAAGCAAAAAACAATGGCACAACTGACAGCATCAGAAAAGGCGGAAATCAGTCACAGACGTAAAGCGATTGATCAACTACAAGCATTTATTGAAAGTGAAGTGTAACAATGAAAAAATGGATTCTAGTCAGTGATAATCATTCAGAAACAGGCATTTTATATGATATTTATCAACAACACGAAGATGCTGATGCGTTTTTCCATCTCGGCGATTCTGAATTTAAATACGACGATACGGAGTTAAGTTTGTATCAGCGTGTCAAAGGTAATATGGACTTTTATCCAGAATTTCCAGAAACACAAATTGCGATATCAGGTCGGGACAGAATCTTTTTTACACATGGACATCTTTTCGGTGTGAATGGATCCAGACAGACATTAGCACAACAAGCTATCCAAAATGAGGCGGATTTTGCGTTTTATGGACATACACATGTTGCTCGCTATGAAAATATTAACGGTGTGCATGTCATCAATCCAGGCAGTATCTCTCAATCTCGCAGTAATATAGAGGAGACATATGCAGAAATTATTGAAGAAAAGCAAATATATCAATTGAATTTTCGAAATCGTCAACATCAAATTATTAAACGTATGACATTGTAGTAGAAGACTAAAATTTACATTCAAACTATAACAAGAGTGGGACACAAGCGTTACTATGATGCTTGATATCTCACTCTCTTTCATTTTAGAAATCAACAGTTCAAAGGTTGCTGTTATCGAAGTTGTCGTTTTCTTGAATTATTTTACATTCCATCAATTTTATGATAATATTCATATGAATTAATTGTGTAAATCACTAATTCATTCTACGTATATTTGTTGATAAAAGGAGGGATAGCATTGGACGATAAGAAGAATATCTTAGTAATCAAGTTATCAAAAGAACATGACGAGAGTGACAAAGCACTCAAAGACAGAGTAACAGGAAAATGGAAAATATCTCCTAAAAGATTAGATGACGTAGAATTTGTTGTCGTACTCATATTACAAGAGGTTGTTGCAACGTATCGTTTAGGTGACGAATTTAAATATAATCGTTCTACGGGTAGAGTAGAAGACTTAGAGTTAATAGAAGATGACACATATCAAAAGTATATTGGACAATTTGTAGACTATAAAACAAGTAATCCTGCTACGCTATCATCTGAAAGCAACTTGTTTGCACAATAGAAAATAAGAGAAATATAACAATTAATATTATAAAAATCGAAGTGTAATACTTAATGATCCTAGTTTTAAGGGTGATTTCGTATTACACTTTTTTTGCGTTTTGTTAGAAATAATTTCGTTTAGACTCAAAGCATAAGTCAAGATAATTGTGCACTACAAAAAATTTTTTAAAAAAATAAGCATAAATTTGTTAAAGAGTAAAGTGATTTTAAGGTTATAGGTAAAACTCTCAAAGGGGTTTTTGTAAAAGTTCCTAAAATTGTCACAAAATACAAATTTGAGAAATACTATATTCTTGATTTCACATCTGTGATAATATAAAAATACAATGATACATTGAATGATTGAAAATGTAAATTAGATAATTAGTAATGAGGGAGAAGGATTAAGGAGTGGAGAAGCATGAATAATTTACTAATTATAAAGTTGACGGGGGAAAAACCGAAAAATAAACAAGAAATAATAGAGCGTGCAAGTAGCGGTTGGAAAATATCACCTAAACGATTAAACGATGTCAAATACGTCGTTGTACTATATCAACAAATTGTCATTGCAACGTATCAACTCGGTAAAATGTTGACATATAACAAAAATATCGCAAAGGTAACAAAATTAGATCTTACAGAAACTAAAGATTTGGATATTGTCGGCCAAGGCGTTTCTTATCCTACAAGTAACCCAGCAACGATCTCATCACTGGATAATTTATTTAAAAATAAATAATAGATAATTCAATTAGGAGGCACATTTTAATGAAAAAATTACTTACACTCGCATTATTCATGGTCGTATTATTAGCCGCATGTGGGAACAAACTAGACGGAACATACGAAAATGATAAAGTGATTCTTGATGCAAATGATGAAACAGAAAAAGTCGAATTAACATTTAAGTTAGAAGATACTGGTTTTTCTTTTTTTACTAAGGAAAATGTATCGTTTGAAGGGAAAATTAATAAAAAAGAAAATAAAATCATCATTCGTGAACAAGATGAAATAGTCAAAATGGATTACAAAGTTGAAAAAGATAAAGTGAAGTTAGTCAGCGAAGAATTAGGGATTGAAGACGAACTTACAAAAGTAGAATAGTAAATCTTTATTGCTGTTAAGTATATACGATATAAGATGATGAACTAGAACATTTTTTCGATCAATTGTATCGATTTAAATAATAAAACAATCATGGAAGGGGACATTTCAATGTCGCAGAAATTATTTGTACGCACATTAATTACTGGATTAGCAACATCAGCTTTATTAGCAGGAGGGCATGCTGCTAAAGCTGCAGAAGAAACAGCTCCAGTTATGGACAATCAAGAACAGCCTCAAACTTCAAATCAAACACAAGCCAATACTCCTCAAACTGACACTACGTCTGATCAACCAACAACTACCGATTCAACAGAACCAGAAGAAACACAACCTACAACAGATGCACCAGAAGAAACACCTATTGCTGAAGAACAACCGATACAAAGTCAACCTGAACAGCCTAATGCGGGAGAAGAGAATTTAGTTTCAGATACTAAACCAGCTGAAGTATCAGAAGAAGAGTTGAAACAACAAGAAATTGAAAATGCACAAGCTAATCTAAATACTGCGAATCAACAAGTTAAAGCTGCTCAACATGAACGAGATAAAGCAGCTCAAGAAAAAGCTGCAGCGGATCAACAACTAAAAGCAGCACAATCGGTAAAAACAACATCAACTAAACAAGTAGATCAAAAAATTGCTAATGAAACTAAAAAATTAAAAAACAAAACATCTAATGTTCAAACAACGCAATCACAATTGGATAAGAAAAAAGCTGAGATTGCAAATAAAGAACAACAACTTAAAAACTATAAACCAGGAGTTAAAGAACCAGTTGTTCATACTAGTAACGTACCTGAAGAGGCAGAGAGTCAACGCTATCATGAATGGGTAGAAGACGTGAAATATACAGGATCACCTCAAGTTGTAAAATTAAAAGCTAATAAAGGAAAATATATTCCTAACAACGAACGAATTAGTCAATTTTTTGTAGATTATCTTAATGAATTAAAACGTATTAACAATCTCCCAGGGCATGTAACATTATCAACTAACCCTGCTGTACAAGCCTTCTCTCAAGCCCGAGCAGATGAATCGGCAGCTAACTACCGAGCGCATTACACTGAGTTACCTGATGCTGATAAATATCAAGGAGCAGAAAATTTGGCTCGTCATTTCGCTTATGAATCACTGCCTTTATCTGATGAAGAAGTTGCTTATACGATGCTATTAGCTTGGTTCTCAGATTACAATAATTATCAAAAAGGTTATGGTCACCGCTCAAACTTATTAGCGGCTAATGGTGAAATTGGTTTTGCGACAGTAAGATATGGTGACGAAGGCGACGAGATTTATACTTTACTTTCAGTTATGAACGCTCAAGGTTGGGATAGAGAAAATGTTTATAACAAAGTAACAGAAACTCAAGTTGGAGATAAATTACAATATCGTTTAGATGGCAAGGAAGTTCACTTCGTACCTAAAAAAGTCTTCCAATATATTACAACAGAAACAATTGACAAATCAGGTAAATTAGCGACTGAACTTGCACAGTTGAAGAAAGAGAAAACAGCATTAGATTCTAAACTAAATCAATATAATAAAGAAATTACTAAAATTGAAAAGACAATTAGTAATTTGAAAAAGCAACGTCAATTGATTTCATCAAACAACGCAACACAACAAAAAGCGATCAATGATGCGAAGGCGCTTGTTGCCAAAAACAATAAAGCATTAGCTGATGCAGAAAAGAAACTTGCCGATGCGAAGAAGAATAAAGCAGTTGCACAAAAAGCATTGGACAAATTAACAAAAGTTGATGAACCAAATAAACCTGAACAACCAGCAGAACAACCAGCAGAACAACCAACAATCCCGTCTAAACCAGCACCTGAACAACCTAAAGGCGATGTTAAACCAGGTAAAACAGCGCATCCTAGCACGAGTACAGCTGCAGTAACAAAACCAGTTGCTACACCAAAACAAGATAAACCTACTATGGATAAAACATTAGGTGCTACTGAAATGCCATCAAAAGGGATCAAAGTCACATTGCCATCAGGTGAAAAAGTGACAATTCCAAATAAAGCAGTTGGCACTACTTTGACGGCAGAGCCAATGGGTAATATGTCAGTTACAACACAATCAAAAGTCACAATGGTATCAACCAATGCACAAGCGCCAAAGGCTATGAACTCAACAAAAGGTAATGATAAATCTGATGACAATATGCAGATGTTACCAAATACAGGTCAAGAACAAAAGACAGGTATTTTTGCAGGACTTGTAGCTTTACTAGCTGGTATTGCGACATGCTTCGGTTTCCGTCGTAAATCATCACAAAAATAATAAAAACATTAGAATGGGACATGACTTTCTAGAAATTGAACAGTAATTGACTTCGTGTATAATTAGTACAAATTTATTAGATCATACTTACTGTATCCATCACAATGTAGTTAGTTGTGTTCCGTTTTATTTTTAAAGAATTTATTTTTGATTAACAGGAGGGTATTTTATGACTGAAAAAACATTAAAAAGTGAAGAAATTATTAAGGCGATTGAATCACTTGATGAATCAACTGAAAAAGCGTTTGAAGAAAAGATTTTATCTAAAGCATTGTTAAATAAAGAAGCATTTTTAAATCAATATAATCCATGGCAAAAAGAAGCAGGTCAAAAATTGATTGGTAACTTCAGTCGAATTATTAATAAATTACCACTTGAAGATGGTGATAAAAATGCAGAAACATTTTCTTGGTTAGATTATGATGAAAAAATGTCAAACATAATACCAAAAATCACTACTGATATTGATAAAAATAAAATGCACTATGCCATGCCTAATCATGTGCAAGGAAATATTGAAACAGCCAACCTATTTTTGTGTTTGACAAATCCTAGTATTGCTGGAAAGTTTGCGGTAGATGACAAGAGTTATCAAAATAATATCTTAAATTTTCATGAAGCTTTTCTAAAAATTATTGATAAAAATAAAGTCATAGTGAACCCTGATCCAAGTGCACATCTTGAAAATTTTCAATCGTATGATAATGATGTGACAAAAGATCTAGTATATCAACACATTGTTAATAATGGTAAATCTGAAGTTGAAGATGAAATCATTAGATTATTAGATGAAAAAAATGATGATAATCTAATTAAAAAAGAAGTTGAAAATCAATTTGACAATTATTACTATTTAAAAAGTTATTATAAATGGGTACTTCACAATGATGAAGTAAAGGGGCTTCAAAAATATATTTTGAATCACTTAAATGATAGAGAAGGTATAATAAAACATTTTCAGAACATCAAAACATGTAATCTAGAAAGTTTTCCGTATCGTTCTACAAATCCTAATTTAAGTAATAAAGGTGATGGACTTGGAGATGAAATTTTGGGAACGAAAAACGATATCATTTTATTTAGTTCCCGAATTATTATGAGACGAATTGCTTTATATATAAATGGCGGTAAAGATGAGAATGAAAAACCATCATTTATTTTTAGAAGATTCAATGATGTTTGGGAAGACTCATTGAAAAAAGTATTGTTAGATGACTATTCATTTTCTGAAAATGAATTAGATAAAGTCTTAGGTTATTTAAGAATTCACTTCTTTTATACATTTACATCAATTGATAATGACTTTAAATTAACCAAGGGGCACATTACGAAAGGCAATGTATATCATTTCACATCTGAAAATAGTAAAGTTATAGAAGAACCTATTGGTATAGAAGGTCTAAAATATTTCAGAAAGATGATATTACCAGATCAAAGCGAGTAGTCTTTTATGAATCATTTCTACCCAAAAGTGTTTGGTATTATCAACACACATTAAAGAAAGATCTCATGACTTAGGGATCTTTCTTTTTGTTAAATATTGAATGTCATTTTAACCAAATAAAAGTGCATCAATTATATAGAAAAAGTGCTTGAGAAAAGCTTACAGCAACAAAGTAAAAAATATAACAATATTTATAACGATATAAAATTATGTTAAAATGTAAGTGTTAATAGCTATGTGAATAGTAGGATTTTACTTCAATTAAATAGTATTCGACAACATGTTTTTAAATCATTCTATTAGACACGTGATTATAATGATTTTTCCAGTCGACTGTTAGAGAGAAATATAAGTTGGTTGTTAAAAATAAAACTCTCAGACGAAAGGGGACATGTCAATGTCGCAGAAATTATTTGTAAGAACGTTAATTACGGGTTTAGCAACTTCAGCTTTGTTAGCAGGTGGTCATGTTGCTAAAGCTGCAGAAGAAACCACTCCTGTCACGGAAAACCAAGAACACACTCAAACTTCAGATCAACCGAAACCAGATACACTTCAAACTGAGCCTACAACATCAGAATCAACGGATGATGATCCTACTCAACCAGAATCCACAGAAACACCTACTTCCGATGAAAAACAACCTACAACTGAAACATCTCAAAAACCACCCATTTTAGAAGATCATCCAGAACAACCAAATACGGATGAACTAGCTTCAAATCCTAAATTTAATAATGAATCAAAAAAACAAGAAATTGAAAATGCCAAAAACAATTTGAATGTGGCAAATGAACAAATTAAAAAAGCACAAGCAGATCGAGAGAAAGCAGCTCATGATAAAGCGTTAGCAGACAAGCAATTAAAAGAAGCACAATCAGTGGAAACGACATCAACCAAACAAGTAGATCAAAAAATTGTTGATAATACAAAGAAATTAAATGATACAAAGTCAAAGGTACAAACAACACAATCACAATTAGATCAAAAGACAGCTGAAGTTAATAAAAAAGAACAAGAACTAAAAAAATATAAACCGACAGTTAAAGTCACAAAATCTTATACAAATGATCCAGTAAAATATGTAGAAGAACATCGTTTTAATGAATGGACTGAAGATGTCGTTTACAGTGGGACACCTAAAACAGTGACATTAAAAGAGCCAAAAGGGAAATATACACCAAATGTCCAACGTGTTGGGAAGTTCGTTGAAAAATATATTAATGAAATTAAACGCATTAATGGTTTATCAGGAAAAGTCACATTCACGACTAACAAAGAATTGCAAAAATACTCAATGGATCGAGTAAAAGAGATTTTCACAAATCAAGTGTTTTCGCACGACACAAACTTGCCGAATAGTGATCGATTACAAGGTACTGAGAATGCTGGATATTCGTTTGATACACAAACTTTGCTGATTTCCGATGAAGAACTTGCTTACAAAATTGTGTTAGGTTGGTTCGCTGAATACAACAATCTGTATAGAAGCTATGGACATAGAACTAACATGATTCAACACAATGGTGAATTTGGATTAGGACTTGTAAGTGATATTTTTCATGATGATCAGGTGTTTATGTACATTTATAATACATCTGGCATGCGTTATGAGGACTTTTATACACCTGTTGAAACAGAGACGCCAGATGGTAAAGTAACGTATCGCATCGATGGGAAAAAGATTAAGTTCTTACCTAAAACGTTATTCAAATATGTTCGTGAAGAAATAGTGGATCATTCAAATAAATTAAAAACGGAACTCGCACAATTGAAGAAAGAGAAAGCTGCTTTAGATTCTAAAGTGAGTCATTATAATAATGAAATCACTGATATTGAAACGACAATAAGTAAATTAAAAAAACAGCATCAGCTTATAACATCAAAACAAAAAGCAATTACCGATGCGAAAAAACTAGTTGAGAAAAATACGAAAGCATTAGCTGCTGCAGAAAAGAAACTTGCGGATGCTAAGAAGAATAAAGTAGTTGCACAAAAAGCATTGGATCAATTAACAAAAGGTGATGAACCAGCAAAGCCGTCAAAGCCAGGGAAACCAGCAACATCGAAACCAGCAAAGCCGTCAAAACCAGTTAAACCGACAACGTCAAAGCCAGCTAAGCCGTCAGAACCAGTTAAACCAACAACATCAAAGCCAGGGAAACCAGCAACATCGAAACCAGCAAAGCCGTCAAAACCAGTTAAACCGACAACGTCAAAGCCAGCTAAGCCGTCAGAACCAGTTAAACCAACAACATCAAAGCCAGGGAAACCAGCAACATCAAAACCAGCTAAGCTGTCAAAACCAGTTAAACCAGCAACATCAAAACCAGCTAAGCCGTCAAAACCAGTTAAACCGACAACATCAAAACCAGCAAAGCCGTCAAAGCCAGAGAAACCAACGACATCAAAGTCAGTAAAGCCGTCAGAACCAGTTAAACCGACAACATCAAAACCAGCAAAGCCGTCAAAGCCAGGGAAACCAGCAACATCAAAACCATCTAAGCCGTCAGAATCAGTTAAACCGACGACATCAAAGCCAGTAAAGCCGTCAAAATCAACTAAACCGACAACATCAAAGCTAGTTAAGGCTAATAGTAAAAAAACAATTAAAGTTAAAACGGAGCAACATAAACTGAGTGCTCATGCACCAAGTAAGACTAAAACAGGCGTAACACCAAAATACGATAAACCAAATCAAGTGGCTAAAGTAAATAAATCTGAAGTGCGAACAAAGGGTATTCAAGTGACATTACCAACAGGTGACAAAGTGACAATTCCGAAGAAAGCAGATAGAACGAATCTAATTGCCAAACCAGTTAGTAATATTGTAGGTACAACGCAACCAAAAACAGAAAAGCTTTCAAATAATATACCGGAAACAAATAAAGATAAATCAAATAAGAATGTGAAGGCATTACCAAATACAGGTCAAGAACAACAAACAACGATGTTTACAGGACTTATAACAATGCTAATAGGAATTGTAACTCTCCGTACTTTCCGTCGTAATTCAATTGAAAAATAACAAAAAAGATCTCAGGTTTTTATAACCTGGGATCTTTTGGAAGTCCATTTTTTGTGGTGGGCAGATAATAAAAAGTAACTAATTTTATTTTTAACTTAATCATAACATGTAGTCATCTCTACATTCATTTAAGCGTACAGTTTAATTATTAATTGTGCGCTTTTTCTATACCATCATTTCTTTAATACTCGCTTGCCAAGGCGCCTCACTTCAACTAATTTTGGCTTTATTGAATAAAAGAAGCCAAAATGGATTTTCCGTTCGGCTTGTTGCCTTAGGTGTCTCGTATTAGAAATGATTTTAGATACACATCTCTAAGTGTGTTAGGACATATTAGATAGCGATTACTACGTAATATATTTATGCAGCGTTATTTATTAGTAAACTATCCTTTTTACGTCGTTGATATAGCTTAAAAATAATCAGTATCCTTGCCTTGAAGTTATTAAAGTTTCGATAGCCATATGATACACGTTTAATAAGCTTAATTTTATTATTGATACCTTCAATCGCTCCATTGTTTAACTTAGGGTGTTTAATTGTTGAATAAAGGATATACTCGTATTTTTTATAGAACCGAATGACACGCCAAACACCACGTGATACATGCTTCTTTTCAACACTCATTAAAGTTTCTTTGAAACGTAACCAATCACATTGTTTTAATGCTTCTCGAAGGTGATGAACTAACATATATGTGTCATAGAGCTGCTGATCAAGATTTAATAGATACTCTAAAATATCTCTTGATGTCGTATACGTTTTGAAGGACTTCGACCAAAAGTATTCATAGCTGTTGATATCTTGTCTGTCAGAAAGGAAAAGTTTCCAGTGTTTTTTCATTTTCGTGTAATCTGTTGATGACTTATAGCGACAAGTATTCATTATAGAAATACGTTGCTTATTAAGTTCACGGTTAAGGTGCTGAACAATGTGAAAACGATCAAAGATTAAAATCGCATTCGGGAATACTTCATGAATGAAGTTAATGTAGGGTTCATACATATCGGCTGTGACCGTTTTGACAGCTAATCGTTCACGACGATCAAAACGATAGAAGTACTCTTTAAGTTTGTGAATACGTCTATCTTCTAAGATATCGATAATCTGATTCGTTTCATTATTTATAAACAGAAAACTCATCGCTGTTGTCACATTTTTAACGCTTTTAAATTCATCTATGGAGAGATGTTTAGGCAATCCAGATGAAGGTTTTACTATTAATGATTGTGAGATATGGTGAATACATCTCTTAACTGTGCTTGGTGAAACACTACAATCATTAGCAATGTCTATCTCAGACTGTACACGTGTGAGTTTGTCCTGAATCGCTAATTTCACACGATTAGTAATAAAGCAATTACTATCAACAATGTTTGTTTGAGCCGTAAAAGTCTTTAAACAATGTAGACACTTAAAGCGTTCTTTCGCTAAATTAAGATAAACATTAGACTCTTGAGATTTTAATAGTGTTAAACGCGAAACACGTTTACCGTGCTTATGTATTTGTCCGTCATTGACACAACCACACTTCATACATGCCTTTGGTGTATAAGAAAGTGTTCCATAAACAACCGTAGAAAGCTGACCACGCACTTCTACATCTTCTTCCACTTTAAGAACTTGAATATTTTCATCTTTTATTTTTAATAGTTTTAATATATCATTACACATAGGCGCATCATGTCTCCTCTCATTTTTTGTTTAGGCACTTAAAATTATAGAGGCATGAGCGCTTTTTTTGTATCAAAATGATTTAAAAAACAAAAAAGGGCGGGACAGCAGTTCATGCCATCCCACCACAAAAGATTAAGACCCGATCTTTTCACTAGCTTAGTTTTACTTAGTCAGAACAATAAAAAACGGGCAATAATTTGCCCGTTATGGAAAATTTAATTTCCTTTTTAAATCTGTTTTAACTGGGTGCTAGACCCTTGTACTATAAGTATAATAATTAGAAGAAGATTAATCAACCTTTTTGTTTGTATATTCTTCTATAATTTTTGTATCTAACTTATCTAAAGTGTTATTATCAACCTTTATGGTTCCGGAAGGGTCAAACTTATTTATTTTTCTAACTCTTAATTTGCTAATATTTTGAATGGCTTTATAACAGACAAATGTTTGCTTGTTATATTTGGAGTACTTTGCAAATACTTTTGAGATATCTTCTCTATCTTTTTTAATTTCATTAATTAATTTATCATGTTTTTCAACAAAATTCTCTAGTTCATCAACCGTTTTGCCAAATATGTTCATTTCTATTATTGTATTCTCAAGTTCTTTTTCGTTAGAGATTTTTTCATTAAGGTGGATAGTCTCATCTATTTTTGCTTGTTTTTTTTCAATATCTATTAATAGAGACTCTATTGTTGATTTTAATCCATCTATTTCTTGTTCTTTTTTGTATAATGATTTTTCAGACTCTAATAATGTATTAGCAGCATTATCAAAAACTGTTTTATCGATAGGTAAATAATGTTTTTTGTTTTTTGAACTAAGCGGTACGACGTTTATAGTACTACTTTTTTTACTATCTGAATGATTTAATACAATTGCGAAGTGTCCGCCTGATATTTCGCTACCAATATTTACTCCAAAATCAACATAAACGATGGTTCCTCTTTTAAAAAGATTATAATTTGGTCTTATTTCCCCTGTTATCTCTTTGTATAAAATATTAGAATGAGACCGTAACCAGTATGGTAGAGAAGTATATTTTTCTTTGTTACTGTCAAAAATCTTTTTATATTTGATATTAGTTTCGTCTATTATTTCGTGTGCTTTTTCTCTTTTCAATTTTGCCCTCCCCCTTTATTTTATAAATCTAAGCTCACATGAATGAACTCATTATTATTTGATTATAGCATTATAATTTAAATTATTGAATGAAAAGTAAGGGGGGATTTGATTAGTTAAATGAAAATTCAAGTTGATCATACGAATCATAATAATGAACAAAAAACTAATAGCACTAAGTATTGATACAAACACTAGTGAGAGAAATAATGGAGTAGATTCTTCTTCCATAAGATGTATTCATCGTGGGGTGTTTAATAGAAAATTCAAGGACGTTTCGGGGACGTTCAGGTCAAAATACCAGTTTTAACTAAAATCAACGAAATACAACAAAACACCGTCATATCAACGTTTATGTTCACGAGGTATAACGGTGTATCAACTAAATATAGCCTATTAACGTCCTGGGAGGGATACTATAAAGCTTATAACAATGGCTTTTATAGGGTTTAGAGTCCCTAATGGGTCCCTAAAATCACATGGCGCTAATTATTTGAATTGCTTTTTCATCTTCTTCTTTGTATGTCTCTTCAAGTAAATGTGAATAAACTTCGGTAGTTACTGATATATTCTTATGGCCTAATCTTTTTGAAATGTAGTGAATTGAAACACCTTTTGCTAATAAATACGAACAATGTGTATGACGTAGTGCGTGTGAAGTTATTTCTTTCATACCTAGATTGTTACAATAGATTTTCAACCGTTTGTTAACCGCATTATTTGTCAGATGACCAAATATAGAACCGTCTATTGCTCTAGGTAATTGATCAATTGATTTAACTATATGTTGCATATCTTTTGAGCTAACAGAAACATAACGTGGAGATGAATCTGTTTTACGTTCGTCAATATATATTTCATTTTTAACTTGATTGATATATTCACGTTTTAAATTTAAAGCGCCACTAATTCGACAACCAGTACAAATCATAATGAATAATGCGAGTGATGATGCATTGTTTTTAGTTATTAAATATTGTTTTAACGATTCATAGTCTTTCAGACTGATATACTTACTCTCTTCGCTTTTATTGGGGTTATTTGCTCGATAACTTATTTTAAAAGTAGGGTTCTTTGCTATAAGTCCTTCATAAACAGCATCGTCTAAAGATGTCCTAATATAGCCGTTTAGCTTTCTGATAGATTCTTTAGAATGCGTTTTTGAAAATTCATTAATAAAATCTTGGTAGTGATACCTAGATAAGTCTTTTAATTTTTTCTTTCCGATAGGGTGGTTATTGATATGTTCTATAGCAGAAGCGTAAGACTTATAAGTTTTAGGTGTCACAGTGGATTTCTTGAACGTTTCGCACCATGTTTTGAAATAGTCGTAAAGTGTTAAATTAGGCTCATATTCAATGCCTTGCCTCAACTCATTTAACTTATCTAATCCCGCTGAATTAGCCTCACGTTTGGTCCTAAAACCTTTCTTACGATATCTTTTACCCTCGTATTTAAACTCATATTGCCACTTTTTCCCGTCATAACATCGTGTTTGCATACTATCCCTCCCTCAAAAAAAGTAAAAAATAATAAGGGTACGTGGAAGGTACCCTGTATCCAATTAGATTAGTTGAAATATTCAAAAAGAGTTATAAAGTTATTTAAGAAATGAATAATTATAGCAACTTCTAATCTTTTAGTAATAAGATAAGATATACCAACAATAAGACCAAAATAAAAATAAGGGATATAGTCTATAAAAGTATTCCCTTCATGTAATAACGCGAAAATAATACTTGAAATAATTAACCCTATAAATAAATGTCCTCTAAAAACTACTCGGAGTAGAAATCCTCTTAAAATAATTTCTTCTACAATCGCAGGAATAATTGCGATACTAATTATTAGCAGTATAAAAGGTGTTCCTGAGAATTCATGAACAATTAATGTGTCGTTAGGGGATAGTCCGGGTTTCAAATATTCAAATATTTCATCGAAAGAGTACAATAGAATGAAACCTAGTATAGTAATTAATATCTCTTTTCTGTTTAATGTTTTAAGTTGCAATAAATTAAATTTTAATCTGTTAGTAGCCCACACTCCTATTATAATTATAATAATTGCAATGATTGCAAATATATAGTTTTTTGTAACGTAATCACTTAATGCGAATGCATTATAAAAGATATAAGAGAGAAATAAAGCTTTTAAAATAGCCTTCCAGTATACATCATTGTTGACTAAGTGGTTATCTTCAAATAATAATTTTAAATTTTTCATAAGCAATCTCCTTAGATGTTTTAGTGTTTATATTTAAATTACATTAATAATTACTGTGTTGGCAAGAACATTTTATAAATAACATAAAAAGATAAGATATTTTATGTTTGAAATATCCCTATTTGCCCCTTTTCGAATCATCTAGGGATATTGGCGTTACATTATATTAACCTCAAATATATCTATCTCAAAAATTTGCCACTCCCCTCAAATTCTTGCTTTCCTGGTGATTTTATATAAATAGTGCTTTTTAACTCTGAAAGGTCATAGGTATTGTTCGACATATATTCCTCAGCAAACCATGGCATATTAGTAAGGGTACGTGGGAGTACCCTTGGTTATTAAGTTAATAAATCAATTTGTTCATCTAATTCACTAAAATCTATAGTGCTAATATCATTTTCGTGAAGAAGATTTTTGTGATGCTCGTTAATTTCTTTATTAGAATCATTTAAAATGAATATAAATTTATTTGGTCGATGTCTTTTGATTTTTTTAGCTTGTATAGCGTCTGTTACTTTCGATTTTATAATCATAGGATTATTTGGGTTCGAAATAGCATTAATAAATTTTTCCTTTTGGTTCTTTCTAGCGCTTATAAAAAAGTCAAAACTATGAACGACACCACTTGTACCTACAATTGGTAAATCTCTTCCATAAGAAATATTATGCTCATCTAGTTTATTAGCAACATCTTCTGAAAATATGTTTTGAACTTTAGGTTGAGATAGTATATACATATCATTAACGAATATAAGACATTGTAATAGGCTATGTTTAGATTTATTAAAGTTTTTAAAATTAGTTTTAACATAAATTTCATGTGTTATATCATTATATTTAACACCATAAGCCGAAAGGTGTTCTTCGAATATTTTCTTACGTTTCTTCGATTTATTTATGAAAATACCATTATTTTCCAAACCAAAAATAGTATAACCGTCATCTGTTAAAGTAATAAAATCACGAGTCTGATCATATATAGCATATATAATCAAATTATCTAAAGTGTTATCTTTAAAAGGAGAGTCTATTCTAACTACATTATTTGACAAATTAGAAAACTCTAATTCTTCATTGTACCAATCGAGGTATTCTTTTTTCAATTTATTTGCATCAAATGCAGTCATGATATCCCTCCTTTTACTCTAGTTCTTTTACATTATTATAGTCTAAAAAAGATATATAAGCACTATAAACGTTATAAATATCTGGAAAGTCTGCGAGATTGATTTCATAAGCAAACTTGTCTTTTTTATCAAATGAATTATTGTAAATGTGAATATGACTTTTAGGAGCAACTGTTCCGTCTGGGTTCTCGTGTTTACCACCGTTGACATCTACTCTAACTAGTGTATGATAAGTATCTTCAAAAATAATTGAAATTGAAAATCTATCCCTTTCTACATTTCCTCTTTTTATCGTCAAAAAATACTTTATACCTAATTTAAAACTTACTATTTCTTGTCTTTCGTTAATTCTACTAGCTACCAATGTTTTTAGTTCATTTTCATCAATATGAGTTGTTGGATATTTCAATTCATTTATTATTAATTTTACATGCTCATCATTAAGATTGTGTAAATCAAGTTTCTCCATCTCTCAACCTCCAATTTAAAAGGGTAGGCGGGCTACCCAGTATGTTTTTATTGAATTTCGTTACAATATGAATTACAATGACATTAAGATAACTCGAGAAGGATTAGCTTTGGGTCCCCGAATGGGGGTAGGCGAAAGCTGAGAATTCCTATGACCCTGGGGTTATCTTTTTAAAATAAGAAGTTCGTCATCGTTTTCGAGGTCGAACATGGGCAATCCCTCCATTTTATATATTGTTTATGCGTTATCTTTGCTTTGGTCAGCGGAAGATGACGCTTTTTCTATGTTAAAACGAAAAAACCCCAAATGCTAATACAAGCACTTGGGTGATTCGGGCTGAATCTAAATATTCGGCCCACTTTGTTGAGGGCTTTCAGTTCCTGTGCTTTAAGTATATTATAACAAGTTTATTTAAGCAAATCTGATTGAATGAATATATTGATAACCAGATTTGATGGTAGCTTATACATTTAACACCTGGTACTAAATATGATATAATAAAAGAAAAGTAGGTGTTAAATTGATTTCAAATATTGTAGTTCAAATTATTGCAGTAGGGTTTCCAGGACTTTTCTCTTATTGGGTCTTATCCCAATTAGATATCGTCTACTATAATAATAACCAGAAATCTGAAAAAACAATCTTGTTGAGTTCATTGTCTTTATTAAATATATTCGTTGTGTACATTTGCTTGTCAGTAATAGGTTTATCTTTAACCAGTACATCTTTATTAGAGTTACTAATATCTTTTATAGTTAGCGTAGTTGTAATATTCATTTTATCTGTTTATTTTTACCCCTTTGTATTTATGATAATGCAAAAACACATAATTGAAAAAAGAGTTAACAGAGTCAATTCAGTAAAATCAAATTACAAAGTGCTACCAAGAATCTTACATGAAAGACCGGACGACAAGCAGTATACACAAGCCTACATTTTTGACTTTAACAATGATTTGGTGTTAGAAGGGTGTATCGGTAAATTCTCGTATAATGCGCCTGAAATATCCATAGAAAATGAAATAGACGCTACAACCACATATGAACAAGCTATTAGTGTGTACAATGCAACTTCTAATTTAAACAGAGATGTGTATATTGATTTTGAAAGAAAGATCAAAATGATATTAATTCATTTTTAGTTTTTCTTTGGTGGTGTTGGCGGTTTTACGGGCTTAGACTGCAACTTTCCCGTTTCTTGATTTCTAAATTCTTGTGTGTCAGATTTGTTTTCACTCACAATATCACCTCCCGTGAACGTCTACGCATAGTAGGCGTTTTATTTATATCAAATCGTACTAATCAGAACTTATATATCAGGCAATAATTCTTTGAATCGGATATTTAGGTTTGAAAAACCCTCATAAGTAGGGTAGCTTAACTTATAAATAGCTTCTATAAATGACTTGTCTATTATCTCTAACTCTTTTATTATATTCATCGTTGTACTTTCTACATTCTTCTCACTATTCAAAGAATGTATTACAATAGGTAGCCACTCACAGATTTTTTTGAATGCTAAGTCATCTCCAGTTGCCAAAGCATAAAATTTATCGATAGAAATTCTTCTTATTTTATCATGGCTATAATTTGTACCATCAACTTTGCATTTCCAATTAGTGTCTTGGCTTTGTTTTGCTATTATTTCAATCAAGTAACATGTTGCATTAGAATCTTCTAGTATCTTTTGCTGTAACTTCATATATGTTTTTTGACTACTTGAAGAATTCATTGTGTTGTGTTTATTTTTCATTTCTGCATATATATGGTGCTCTGGGTTTTCTAAATCAAATCCTGAATTAGGCACAGTCCAATTATCTATATAATTGAATAAATTTTGATGGAAATAACCTATATCATTATTAATCCCTTTGTCTACTTGACGATAAATCTCAGCATCGATAAGTTCTTCTTTAGAAAAATTATTAGTGAACGAGTCGAAAATCATCTTAGTTGGATCTATAATGCTTTTGTTGAATTGAGATAAATCTTTTATAACTTGCTTCTTGTACATCTTATTAAGAGTGTCGTCAACATGAGCAAAGAAATCCGAGCAAGATATGAACTCAAGGTCCCAATTTTTTTCAATCTGTTCCCGAACCATCATTAAACGCCTCCTTACACAGGTATTCCTTAAGACTCATTCCCACATAACGTGCAAGGTTTACAGGTACCGCATTCCCAATCTGTTTGTAAACATTATTGATAGAACCTTCAAAAACAAAATCATCAGGAAAAGTTTGGATTCTTGCATACTCGCGAGTTGTGAAGGGTCTAGTCTCATCTGGGTGGCATCGTTCCGTTTGTTTTTGTTGTGGAGAGGTAGTCAATGTCAAAGAAGGTTCTTCCCAACTCATACGTCTCGCCATTCCAGTTTTACCCCCACCTGAAAAATAGCTTTTTCCCATGTACTCTTTTGCAATATCTTCTGGTAAATCCCTCCAATACCCACCTGGAGGTACCAATTCAAGTACTTTTCTTTTCGATTCAGGGTATTTAGCTCCCTCGCTTTTGGGCACGTCTTTCAAAGCATCTTTTAAAGTTAGACGTTTATCTTTAGGAGAAGGGAACGTATACTCGCCTAAATTTTGATAAACATCCTGCCTTATACCCACGATAAAAACACGTTCTCTTTTTTGTGCCACTTCATAATCTACAGCTTTTAAAAGCTTCCAAGTAACCTTGTAGCCAATTTCTTCAAACACTTTTAAAATTGTTTTCAAAGTAGCGCCATTATCATGATTGATGATGCCCCTAACATTTTCAAAAACAAAAATTTTAGGCTGGAAATAATTTACAAATCTTGCATAGTCATAAAAAAGAGTGCCTCTCGCATCTTCTATGCCTCTCTTTAAACCTGCATAGCTGAAGCTTTGACAAGGAGACCCACCCGAAATTAAGTCTATAGTATCTTCTAGCTTTAAACTTGCTGGGTCGAGTTTTGTAATATCGCTTTCCCATACTATGTCTGATGTAAAGTTTTTTCTCAGTGTAGCTGAAGCGTATTTATCCATTTCGATTAAAGCTTTGTGTTTAAATCCAGATTGTTCAATTCCTAAAGCTAATCCACCAGCACCTGCAAATAACTCTATCGAATTTAAATTTTTCAATACATTCACTTCCTAATTTAATCAATTACTACAAAACTACCTTGCCGATAACTTTCATACGAAGAAGGGCACGTGGTGTGCCCGAATAGCTTAACTATTTTATATCCGAAGATTTAATTTGCCATTTACCTTTTACTTCCTTAAATACAGGCATTGCATTTAATTCTAAAGTGTATTCATCTGCTTCAGGAACATCAAAATAAACATAAGCAGTAGCTGTGTTGCCCTTATTTAATTGATGAGCGAAATTTCCTCTAACATCATCACAGCCATACCATTGTTGGTAGTTTTGGCCGTTAACTTTCATAGTTACATCTGTGTCAGTGACTAAAACTTGCTCTTCATTTTCATTCTTAAAGCTTAAATTGACTTTAAGTGCCACACCATTATCTGTTGCTGTTGAAAATTCACCTGAAGTATCTGCGTATTCAACACTTTCTAAAGTATACGATACGCCGTCACCTTTGATAGTGTCACCAACTTTAAAAGTTTTGTTAGCCGTATCTTCTTGATTCTTTAGTTCTTTTTCAGAGTTAGAACTCTCGGGACCTTCATCATTTCCGCACGCACCTAAAATTAAAGTACTAGCTAACGCCATGCCAATTAGTTTCTTCATAATAAATCTCTCCCTATTTTTTTAAGTTATATTAAACGCATAAAGCTGTTTAATCAGTTATACATCTTTATATATTGTTAATGGCTCAAATCTGATAAGGTAATCACAATATATGTTAGAATATAATTAATAGGATATCGGGCGCTCGTGGTTTCATTATTTCAGAAACTATGCGTTGCACCTTCCTTAGTTAAGGTTTGGCTCAAAGTTACCATATCATATGACTTAGGCTTTCTTTGAATTCACCCGATGCAAACTATACATTACTGTATAGAAGGGCAGTAAATTTACCAGGTAGCGAAATATTACGCGTATTAAATTCAGCAGGTTTTATACGAGAGATAGTGAAATCAGAAAGCTCTGAGTTGAATTTCATTGATGGCATCTCTCCAATTTCATTAGTATATTTATTTAAAATCTCTGAAGCATAATCTGACTTAACGTTAGTAGTAGTTCCGTTACTCATATTGTTACCACCACGGCTTTTTATCCGTGGTTTCTTTATGTTTCCATAAAGTTCAGCATATGTGTTTATCCTATTAATTTATATATTTACAAAATCACTTTTCCAACAATTTGAACACCTTCATTTTGGTAGAAGTGTAAGTCTTCATAATCTTTGTTTAATGATATTAAGGTTAACCTATCATCTTCTACACGCACTTTTTTGACATAAGCTTCCCCATTGATAATAAATACACCAATTTGACCGTTCTTAATTTCGTGGCTTTTCTCAACGAAGATGATTTCTCCGTTTCTAAAAACAGGCTCCATTGAATCGCCATTGACCAACACGCAGAAGTAAGTCAGCACCTTTTGGTACTTCATCTTCACAAAATGCTGGAATCAAAATAAAGAACACATTTAGGGCTATCGTTTCTTTCTTCTTTTGGAACAACAAAATAAGAACGTAAATAATGTTTAATGTTATACCGTGTAACTAGTTTCTTAGAATAGTTAATAGTTTTACATTTTTTCACAAGATTATAAAATTCAATTTCTTTTTTTGTCGGTTCTGTAATTGATAAAACAGATGATTTACCAGCTATTCTAACAGGAGTGTCAGAAAAATAATATTGACCTGTTTTAGTTCCACTCTTAATATTAATCCCGATGTAAATAGAAAGGAGAAGCGATCTCCCATATATGGCGTCTTTATTATATTTTGTTGGGGTCTCTTCGACCAAAAACACATGATTATTAGTAGTGATTTTTTTAATCATCGTCTATATTTCCTTTCAAATAAGATAATAAAGTCTTTTCATCAATAATTTGAATATCCGCCCCTTGACGAATATAAGCTCTTGCTTTTCTCTGTTTTGAGACTAAACCATTTTCATCTGTATATCTATCATCTTGAGAGCCTTCAACTAAAATATTCGTTCTAGTTGAAACTCCGCTTTTGATATTAGCCCCATTTTTTCTTGATAAGAGCATCAATTTTTCTTTTGAAATCCCAAACATACCAGTAAAAACAATGTTTTTGTTTTTTAGCATTAAATTGTCATATTCAATAGGTAGTTTATTGATATCCGTAATTTTTAAAGAAACTTTATCAAAAGCAGGCTTTCGTTTAGGGATAGTTCGATATACGTTTGTCAAATGACTGAACCTGACATACTGCTCATCTATATTTTGAATGAGTTCTAAAAAATTAGAAAAACCGTTATTTTCAACTAAGGCGATTAACATTCTTGAAAGTGCAATAACGTCACCTTTTGCAGAGTGTAAGTTAGATTTATCAATATTGTATACATCGCATAAACTGTTCATACTAATAGAGTTTTCATTATGGTAGTACCTGAAAATATTAACGCTGTCAATGTACATGTAATTCTTCGAGGCTAGGTTACAGGTTTCTGCCGTATAATTTAAAACGGATATGTCGAAATTAGCATTGTGTGCTATCACAAAAAAAGCTTCTTCTAGTAAAATTTCAATTTCTTTGAATACAGCTTCAAAATTAGAAGCTTTCAAAATTTTATCTTTAGGAATATTGTGAATTTTAGCGTTTTCATTACTGTATCTGTTATTAGGTGGGTTAATATAGGAGCTATATACTTTTTTAATTGATAAACCCTTAATAAGTGAAATACCAACTTCGCATGGACTGTTAGTGTGTTCATTCATAGTTTCAAAGTCTAAAACTGCAATGTCATACTTTTTCAAATTTTTCATACCCTTTATATATTGTTAACGGCTCAAATCTGATTAGATAATCACCATATTTAACCTGTAAACCATATTTGGTTTTATAGTGTTCTAAACTATCTTGTACGAAAGTAGTAGATACTTCAAAAAATTCAGCGAGCTCATGAAGGTTTTGCACACCATGATTAAAGGCATCAACCAACCCTTGTAGACTCACTATTTTTTCAAAAGCGTATCGTCTGGCTTTCATTTCGTATTTTTTATTAGAAATACTACTTTGATCTACAATGTTTCCATATGTATATTTATGGTGGCCAACTTCTTCAATTAGAGTTTCGTACTTAATAGAAGTTGGTAAATCTCTATCTATTAATATCACACCGTTATCATAAAAACCTTTAAACTTTCCAGGAAGGGCAAAGGTATCTTTGATGTCTAGGTCATCATAATAGATTAACGTATCTTCGTACTTCCCCATAAAATCATCCTATCTATCTCTTGATTTTCTTACCATATTGGCATACTCTCTAATTTTTGCTAGCTCTTCTTCTGTATAATCGCCATCTAAATGTGCAGCAAGAGTATCTTGTTGTGGTTGTTTCATTTCGGTACGACCACTCAGTTCGTCAAGACTAACGTTGAAAAAATGAGATAGGGCAGAAGCGTGTGCAACAGAAGGCGAGGTTAAACCTTTTTCCCATCTATCAATAGTCGCTTTTGAAAATACAACATCATATCTATTGTTAAGTTGCTTAGTTAATTCAACTAAAGATAAGTTCCTGCTTTGACGTAAAGATGCTAGGTTTTGACTAAAATCAGACATTTTCACCGCTCCTTGTTTGTATTTTACAAACTTATTATATAAGTTTGTTCTCATTTTTGCAACGTATTTTACAAACTTTTTCTCAAAAACAAGAATAAAATTGTTGACATCTCATAAATGAGAATGTAGAATAAGTTTTGCAATCTCATAAATGAGACGCTAGGAGGTGCTTAAATGAGTGAGAAACGTCACAAGAAATTGAGATTGCTGATTGAAGATAGAGGGTTAAAGCACCGTGAAGTAGCAGAAATGATAGGTATGAAACCGTCTAAATTTAGCCAGAAAATTAACCGCAATAAAAGTGATTTCACATTACAAGAAGCAAGTATGATTTGCGATGCATTAAATGTTTCAATGGACGATTATTTTTTTGTGGATAATGTCTCAAAAATGAGAAATGAAATAAAAATTTAAAGGAGATATAACCAATGCAAGATTTACAAACTTTCAATTTTGAAGAGCTACCAGTAAGAAAGTTAGAAATTGAAGGAGAACAATTTTTCGTAGGTTCGGATGTGGCGAAGATTTTAGGATATTCAAATCCACAAAAAGCGATACGCGACCACATAGACAATGAAGATAAGCTGACTGAACGAGTTGTTCTATCAGGTCAGAATAGAAACGTAATAATTATTAACGAATCTGGGTTGTACAGTTTAATATTTGACGCATCTAAGCAAAGTAAAAGTGAAGAGATTAAAGCTAAAGCTAAACGATTCAAACGATTTGTCACATCAGAAGTACTACCATCCATTCGCAAACATGGTATCTACGCAACAGATAGTGTAATTGAGCAGACATTACAAAATCCAGATTACATTATCAACGTTCTTACAGAATATAAGAAAGAAAAAGAGACGCGAATGCTACTTCAACAACAAATTGGAGAACTGAAACCTAAAGCAGACTACTACGACCAAATCTTAAAAAATAAAAAGTTGATAACAATCAGCGCAATTGCTAAAGATTACGGAATGTCAGCACAAGCATTAAACAAAATACTTCATGATTTAAAAGTGCAATTTAAACAATCGGGTCAATGGCTACTATACGCAAGATATCATGACAAAGGTTACACACATTCAGAACCACAAGAGTATGTCAAAAAAGACGGTTCTAAATCTTTCAGATTGCATACTAAGTGGACACAGAAAGGTCGTATCTTTTTATATAACTTGTTAAAGGACAACAACATCCTACCGATGATAGAAAAACAACCAAATTAAGGAGGAGAACAATGCAAGAAAACCAAGAATATATGAATGATGCTGAATGGAGAATTTACGGTCTGAAATCTGATTATGAAAAAGCAATTAAAGCGGCAAGAAAAGAAAATACACCGAGAACATTTGAAATACATGACAAAATTTTAAACGAACTAAAAAAAGAAGAACTTACGTATAGAGAAGCATACGCAGCCCTTCAATTAGTTCATATTACTTTGAAGCATGAGTCAGAGTTTGTAAATCTTCATCAGTAGCCAATGTGACGAATTGTACTCTTGAAGATTCACCAAATTCTACAAACGGAAAATACTCTCCTGTTTTTAGATTTTTAACGTTGAAAGCGAAATTACCCAATTGTGGTGAGCCAATGTCAAACTTTTTGATGTAAAACTTTAACAGTCTATATGTGTCAAAAGAATCTTTTGTTTCTAAATATCGAGCTATTTTCTTTAAAGGCGCCTCAACACCTTCTGAATTGTCACCAATACGTAATTTGCGATAGGAAATTGCAGACATTAAAGGTATTGTCTCTTCTTCATCCTCATAGGATTTAATGCTATTAAAAATAGCATTTTCTCTAGAAGAACCTTTGATGAAGTTGGCAGTAAACAGCTCTTTGTTTAACTCGAAAACGATACTCAATTTTTCCGTTTCAGGATTTTTATCCGCTGTTTGAATTAAAAAATCTAAAGATTGTAAGAATTTTATATCCATACTTTATCACCTCCTTAGGTTGATAACTAAATTATACACGAAAGGAGCATTTAACAATGCAACGAATTACATTAGCCAAAGAAGAACTAGAGTTATTAAATTCAGTACAAAAAGCTCATCTTAATCAGTTAAATTGTTTAATAGACAATGTACTTAACGAAGTTATTTCAAGAAGCAAAACGCTCAAAGAAGCGAAAGAAAAGTTAAAAGAACTTCGAGTACATTCAGGTATGATTAGAGACAAAATTCCGCTTATCGCTATTTACAAAGAAGCAGAAGAAATACTTGAGAAAAAAATTGATGCCACCCCAATTCAAGAGTGGCACAGAGGAGAGTTATAGATGTTCAAGTTTTTAAATGATGTAAAAACTTCTTTAGAAAACCACCCTTGGGGTTGGAAAGAGCACTTACCTTATTTATTGATGTTATCTCTGTCACTAATTGGTTTGATTCTCGGAATTCTCTCAATGATTCTATAACAACAGGTTTTGTGTAAGTACCTTTATTGGTTATGACTCTAATAGTTACATCCCATTGCCATATCACGGAATATTCATCAAGTAAAAACTTACATTCTAAGCTTTCGTAAGGACCTAAAGTAAATGGCATTGAATAGTTTTTATTTTCATAAGGAACAATTTTAAAAGTTTTCCGCTCTCCAATTGTGTTTTCAATATCAAATTCAACATCGATTATGGAAATCGGGAATTTTGTGAAGTTGACAAAAGTCATATCGTTATAACTAGATTTATCAGCTTGAAGATATGTAGAGCTTCTAGTAGGCACGACTTCGATGTTAAGTGTGTCCTTCATATAATCCAAATAGTATTTCAGAGCAGTTAACACAAAGCTGAAAATAGATACACAAATTGCAATTACACCCATAGCTATTCACCTCCTTAACAGGAGTATAGCAGAAAAATTTATTAACAAAACCCACAATCGAACAACCAACTTAAAGGAGGACGAACAATGCAAGAAGAAAATAAAAAAGTCATCTATTACTACTATGATAAAGCAGGAAATAGACGACCAATTGACATTCAAATTAATGACGGTCATGGATTGATGACTCAAAACCATTTCATTGAACATATTCTAAAAAACAATCCTAATTTAGATAACAACTTATATGCGTTAGTTGATGGTTATGAGTTTAAGTTAAGTTAAATTTTTGCGAAAGGTATTGAACAGCTAGTTTACTCATCAGGGTCAATGACACACTAGAGGTTTTACTTGCAACTCTTTTAACTTCTTTCCAAGTATTATTGTCTCGGATATTGTCTAAGAACTCATGACCTTCCCAAGTCATGTCATTGATTAAAAAACTTTCAACAGAACCGGACTCCCAAAGCAACTGAACATTAATGTATTCAGCCTCTTTTAGTTTTAAAAGCGTGTACATGACGGTATCAAAACCATATTTTTCAAAGACAATATTATCTTTGAAATTATGTTCGGTAAGTGGTTCTCCAAGTTTTTTATTAGACTCAATTTCTAACAATAATAACCTTACACAATCATGATTTAATTTCATATTAATTCACCTCCTTAAAGGTGATTATAGCAGAAAGGAGCATACAAAATATGCAAGGACAAAATACAGGTAAATTTGAAGGATCACATTTAAAGTTTAGCATTCCATCAGAAACGAATTACGAAGATGACGCTATGGCATTACTCTCTAAAGCGGCCAAGTCTTTAAAGAGCCAGATTAAAGATTTTAAGGAGGACTTATCCATGAATGAATTACAAAAAGCAAAAGAAGAAACAGTAATCTCATTATTGGAAAAGGTACAACAAACTGATGATGCTGAGGCGATTTTAGATTTGACCCGAGCAATTGAAGTAATTCTTGAGATTAAAATACCTAGCAGTTGCTGTAACAACCACTAGGTGTAAAAGTTACTTGACTTTAATTAAATATTAAAAGGAGGAAACGCACAATGAACATTCAAGAAGCAACAAAATTAGCGATGGAGAAAGGTAAAGCTATTTATAGAAGAGACATGAGAGAAAAGGGGTTAAGAGGGGAGCTATTACCTACAAACGATGTACATCACGGAATGTTGTACACCGTTCCAGAAAAAAAGACTTACGCGCAGAGGTGGCAACCTTCAGCAGATGACTTAACGGCTAACGATTGGGAAGTTACCGGTCTAGGCAAAGACATGGATTACATGAAGGACTTTTAGAAAGAAGGTGTTTGAATGACACAAACTATACAAGTTTCAGTTTCAATCCCTGAATCTCACGTTTTAATAGAAAAATCGGAATATCTCGAGTTATTAGAGATGACGTTAAATCCAGTTTGGAATATGAACGATTTGAAAAAGAAATTAAAGATGTCTTCTGATGACACAATAAAAAATAAACTCTTATACAATCCAAAATTTGAAAAGCAACTTAAAAAATTAGGGATTGCGCATTATCCTGACGACAGTTTTAATCGGTGGCGTTTTAATGCTAGGAAGATGAGTCGATTTATAGATGACAACTTTTCGGAAATCATCAAATCAAAAGGAGGTGGTTAACATGAGACAAGAATTAGTTGCGTACGCAATGGTTGTAGCAGTAAGCGCCATATTATCGACCATATTAATATTCGGCGGAGCGTATTTTACCACACTGATAGCATCAGTACTAATCAGTAGTGCAGTGACTTATCACGGCACACATTACATGTTAAATGCAATAAAAAAGACTGAATGCTAACGGCAATTAGCAAACAGTCAAGGGTTGAAATGTTGGAAATAGTTTCAACCCTAATTATAACAAATTAGGAGAGATGTACAAATGATTTTTAAAGAAGGGCAGAAATATGCATCAACTTTTGAAGTTGATGGGTTCAAATTTAAAAAAGAAGTAACGAGATGTCAGTATGAAGTGTCCGTAAAAATTAAAACTTTAGATGGTCAACTTGTTGATGAGATGACGGTTTTAGACATTTATTTTATTGAGCAAGTAGACGAACTATTGAGTCAGTCAATTTATAACTATATTGAACGCAATGCCGATGAATTGGATAAAATCATGGCTTATTACACGAAAGGAGTGGGTAGTTTTGGAAATTAAATTGAATAAGTTGAGAATTGAGAACTTTGCTGGTACTGAACAAGAGATATTCGAATTTAATGGCCAAAATGCGAAAATTTACGGAGCTAATGCCAGTGGTAAAACAACTACTGCTACGGCATTGCAGTGGCTCTTGTTCGATAAAAATCTTGAAGGGAAATCGCTTAATCCAGTTCCTGTAGATTCGGAAAATCAAGAGCAATACGAACTTGTTCCAACAGTAGAAGCGGTATTTGAAGTTGATGGTAAGGCGCTGACTTTGAAAAAAGAGAGTCATGCCAAGTACACAACTAATCAGAAGACAAACCGTAAAGAATACAACCGAAGTCGTACTAAAAAACAATTCATCAACGAAGAATCGGTAAAAGTTACAGATTTCAAAGCCTATATTGAAAATCTGGTCGATGAAGATGTGTTCAAACTCATCACTAATCCGTCTACTTTCAATAAATTAGATTGGAAGAAGCGACGTGAAATTCTGTTTGACATCGCTGACCCAATTTCTGATGACGATATTATCAATAGTAGCGATGAATTAAAAGGTTTAAAAGATTTGTTGGTTGATCACGATATTGAGGCAAAAAAGAAGATTGTCGGGGATAAAATCAAGCAAATAAACAAAGAAATCAAGGATATTCCCACACGTATAAATCAAGAAGTTTTAGGGCTACAAGAAGTTGAGCCAATCAACCAAGAAGAATTAGATAGGGTTGAAAATGAAATTGAGTCGTTAAAAGCACAGAAAATTGAATTACAAAATGGCGGTAAAGAGATTGAGCTCAAAAACAAATTGGCTGATAAGAAAGGCGAATTGGAGCGTCTGAAAGCAAATCATGACGCTGAAACAGATAACAAGATACACAGTTTAACAAATGAGTTCAACGCTGAACAAAGTACAGTATTGAACTACACATCCAAAATTCGTGTTAAACAACAAGAAGTTGAACACGAAGAGAAAAGACGCAAAGTATTGCTGGCTGATTATAAGTCAGTTGATGCTAATTACAACGAACTAAAAGAAAAGCAGTTCGAGTATACACAAAGTGATACTTGTGTATGTTGCGGTCAGAAGTTACCAGATGACGAAATTGAGTCCATGAAACAACGTGCTTTAGAAAAATTCAATAAAGACAAATCAATTGAACTTGAGACGCTAGCAAAACGTAGATCTTCGATGTTGGAAGACGGCAAAAAAATCAAGCCTATTATTGAAGATATAAACAAAGAAATCAATAAGTATCAAAAGCTTGTTGAAGATGCAAATAATAAGTCCGAAAAACTTCAACGTCAAATCGACCAGTTAAAAGCTGATAAGACTGACGTTACAGCAACTGACTTATATAAATCGATTGAATCAGAAATTGGCAAAATCGAAACAGAACGCCAAAACATTACAGCATCTATCCAAGAAAGCTTAGACGATATTGATAATAAAATTTTAGGTCTACAAAAGCAAAAAGGGTCGTACGACGAACAGTTGATGCTTATTAAGTCAAATGAACGAGCGCAAGAACGTATTGAGCAACTTCGAAATAAAGAGGACGAGTTGCTTAATGAGAAAGAGACATTGTCTTATCAGCTTTATCAGTTGAATTTGTTCACTCAATTGAAAATTAAAGCGTTGGAAGGCAACGTCAATGACAAGTTCGAAATGGCTAGCTTTAAATTGTTCAACCAGTTGGTTAACGGAGAGCATGAAGAAACGTGTGTTGTGACGTATGACGGCGTTGAATATGGTTCTGGGTTAAACAATGCAGCACGTATCAATGTTGGTTTAGACATTATTAACACACTGTCTAAACACTACAACGTAACAGCACCAATCTTCATAGATAATGCAGAATCGGTAACTGATGTGATTGAAACAGAAGCGCAACAAATCCAGTTGATCGTTTCAGAAAATCATAAAAATTTGATGATGACGCATGAGTCTTAGCAAAACAATTGGCGCTAATATCAAAGCGAATAGATGTCACAAAAAATGGACGCAAAAAGAGTTGGCGCAAAGAGTTAATACAACTCGCCAACATCTGGGCTGTATCGAAAGAGGTCAGAAAGAGGTATCTATCGCAATGCTTGAGCGTATTGCAAACAAGTTAGAGATAGAAGCATACAAATTATTGAAATAACGGAGGAATTAGGGATGACAAGTAACCAATTACAAAAGGTCGAACAACAATTATTAGAAGAGAAAAACGTCAGTGACAACGTTCTGAACAAAGTGAAAGTACTGGAAGCGCAAGGGAATTTAGAGTTACCTAATGATTATTCGCCAAGTAACGCTATGAAACAAGCATGGCTACAAATCAGTCAAGATAATAAACTAATGGCTTGTAATGATACTAGCAAAGCTAATGCATTATTAGACATGGTAACACAAGGGTTAAACCCAGCCAAAAAACAGTGTTACTTCATTCCATATGGTAATAAAATGCAACTTCAACGTAGTTATCACGGGAATATCATGATGTTAAAACGTGATGCTGGAGCAAAAGATGTTGTGGCACAAGTTATTTATGAAGGTGATTCATTCAAGCAAGAATTAGACAGTGTTGGTCGCGTTAAATCGATTAAACACGAACAAGATTTTTTCAATATCAGTAAAGATAAAATCATTGGTGCATACTGCACAATTGTTTTTGATGACAATCGTGAAAACTATATTGAAATAATGACTATCGACCAAATTAAACAAGCATGGTTGCAATCATCAATGATCAAAGACGAAACGGCATTAGAACGTTCAAAAACACATAACAACTTTAAAGAAGAGATGGCCAAGAAGACTGTGATTAATCGTGCAGCTAAACGTTATATCAATTCATCAACTGATGAGGGATTACTACAATTTGCCAAAGAATCTGAACAACGTCAACGAAAAGAAGTATTTGATGCAGAAGTTCAAGAAAATGCAAATCAAGAGATATTAGACTTCCAAGATTCTGACGTAGAAGATGCGCATTTTGAAGAGGTCAAAGAAGTAGATAACTTTGTCGAAGTTCAACAAGAGCCTGTACAAACACAACAAACAGAAAGTGAAGAAGAACCATTTTAAACATAGAAGTCATTGCAACAGGATCCAGTGGAAACTGCTACCGTTTGAATGACGGTAGTACGTCTCTACTAATCGAAACAGGTGTTAATTATCAAAAGGTACAAAAAGCTTTGAAATTTAAAACTAGAGACATTGCAGGCTGTCTCGTTACGCATGAACATGGCGACCATGCCAAATACACAAAACAATTTGTGGAAAACGGTGTGGAATGTTATGCGACATTAGGTACTTTAAATCAACTAGGTATTACTAGTCATAGATTACACGTAATAAAGGCTAAGAGAGCGTTTAAGTTAGGTTCATGGGAAATACTACCTTTTGAGATTGAACACGATGTAGCTGAGCCAGTGGGCTTTCTGATGAAGAGTGATAATGGCTATAAAGTCTTGTATGTGACAGATACAAAATACGTTAAGTACAAATTTACTGGGGTAACACACATGTTGCTTGAAGTGAATTATATATACGAAAAAATGCAAGAGAACGTTAAAAATGGCACGATCCACCAAGCATTGGCAAACAGAATTATGGAGTCGCATTTTAGTTTGGAATATGCACTTCAATTTTTAAAAGCTAATGACTTATCAAAGTTACAAGAAATACATTTGATTCATTTGAGTAGTAGCAATTCAAATGCACAAACAATAAAAGAAGAGGTACAACGTGTTAGTGGTGTACCTGTTTATGTAGGAGGTTTATAGATGATCAATAGAGTAGTTTTAACAGGGCGATTGACAAAAGACCCAGAAATGCGTATGACACAGTCTGGCGTACAAATAGCTAATTTTACATTAGCAGTCAATCGTACATTCACAAATGCGCAAGGTGAACGTCAAGCAGACTTTATCAACTGCATAGCGTTCAAAAAAACAGCAGAGAACGTCAACAACTATCTACAAAAAGGTAATTTGACTGGTGTTGATGGTCGCTTACAGTCACGCAGTTACGAAAACCAAGAAGGCCGACGCGTCTATGTTACTGAAGTTGTTTGTGATAATGTTCAGTTTTTAGAGCCTAAAAACAGTGAGAACACGCAAACAAGTAACACATATCAATACAATCAGCCACCACAAACTAATAGCTATCAACAAAAACAGCAACCAATTGGTGGTAATCCATTTGGCAATGCGAATGGCCCGATAGATATTAGTGATGATGACTTACCGTTCTAAAAATAGATAGGAGAGAAAAAATGGAAGCGATTAAAAAATTAGAATCCGAAAAAGAAGTTCTGAATCTCCTCTTCGGATTACGTAACACTAAAATAACAGATTCTAACGTTGAATTAATCAGCACAAAAATTTATGAAAAGATGTTGGAACATCCTACAGCGGATGCGTGGAGCTTTTTTAGATTTGCGATTGCAAAAGAAAATATATTGTTAGGTAACTTAATCAATGTGAACGAAAGGAATCTGGAATCGGTAATTCTTCGAAAGTATCGAGAAGACGCTCGAAAAACTCGTAAAGCTTTACTTGGTTATTGTGAGATGGAGCCTCTTTACACACCTGAATAAATTATTGTGATTTCAAAGAAAATTCTAAATACTTTTCATAGCCTCTATAACTAATAATCTTTTCATGCATTATTGTTATTGAAGCTGATAGATGTTTAAGAGTAGTTAAGTAATGATTGTATTCATTTTGCTCAGTTACTGAACAAAGTGAATAAGCTATTGCAAAAGCATTCAGAAAGATTATACCAGAAAGGAGAATGCAATAATGGCAACCTTTAGAACAATAAAAGAAAGTGGCGACTTCGTCACGGTACACAAAAACTTTATTTATGACTCCAATTTAAGCGCTAAAGCAAAAGGTATATTACTGTATTTCCTTAGTAGACCAGATAATTGGCAGATATACACATCTGAAGTAGTTAAACATATGAATGATGGACAAAAATCAATCAACAGTGGCATTCAAGAACTTATGGCAAATAAATATGTGCATAGAATTCAAAAACGCACTAAAGCTGGAGTGTTTAGTGGTTATGAATATCATGTTTATGAGAAACCAACCGAAATGCCATTTTCGGCAAACGGATTTTCGGCAAACGGATTTTCGGCAAACGGGTTTTCGGCAAACGGAAAATCGGAAAACCGAAAAGGGCAAACTACTAATAATAATAGAACTTATAATGATTTAAATAAAAATGATGGTACTTATAATGACGAGAATATATTGTCTCCTTCGTCGACTGCGTACCCTTACCGTGATGTAATTAATTATCTTAACCAACAGACAGATAAGCACTACAAATCTACGACTAAGAAAAACCAAACAGTCATACGTGCAAGAACTGATGAAGGTTTTAAACTAGACGACTTTAAGAAGGTTATTGATAACAAAGTAGCCGAATGGAAAGGCACAGATATGGAGAAGTACCTACGCCCTGAAACGCTATTCGGTACAAAATTTGAGGGTTACCTTAATCAAGAATTACAACCGAGTGGCATGGATCAACTAGAAAGAATGAAGTACGACGAAAGTTACTGGGATTGAGGTGATTAGATGCAATCAATGGGAAGTCTAGCACGTAATATCAAACCTAATCGAAACATTGTAGAAGAAGAACATAACCTTAAATGTGAAAGATGTGGCAACATCTATGACTATTACAAGTTTAGCAACGGTCAAGTGTTCAAGCATGGTTGTGATTGCAAAATGATTGAAGCAGGTAAAGAAGCTGAGAAAAAACGTAAACAACAGGCAATCAACAATATATTTAATCAGTCTAATGTGAATGCATCTTTAAAAGATGCAACGGTCAACAACTACCAGCCTCAAAATGAAGCACAAGATAAAGCGAAAAAGACGGCAGTTGAATATGTAAAGTCGTTTTCAGTTAAACAACCTAAATCACTAATTTTACAAGGGTCTTATGGTACAGGTAAATCACATCTAGCATATGCAATAGCTAAGGCGATTAAAAATCAAGGATACTCAGTTGCGTTTATGCATATACCGATGTTAATGGATCGTATCAAAGCGACTTACAACAAAAATGCGGGTGAGACGACAGATGAGCTTGTAAATCTTTTGAGCAATATTGATTTACTTGTACTTGACGACATGGGAGTAGAGAATACCGAACATACATTAAACAAGCTATTTAGCATTGTGGACAATCGTGTTGGTAAGAATAACATATTCACCACGAATTTTAGCAATAAAGAGTTAAATCAGAATGTGAGTTGGCAACGTATCAATTCTAGAATGAAGCATAATGCTAGGACTGTAAAAGTAATTGGTGATGATTATAGGGAGCGTGGGGCCTGGTGACAATCGAAAATATCAAACAAATTTTAGAATGTAGCGATATATACGCCCAGAAACTCATAGAGTACGCTCAGGGCGACGAAAAAGAGCTGGTTAATATAATTAGTCAGAAATTGGAAGAACGTCGTACACGACCCGCCGTGACGTTTTACGGAGTGGTTTAAATGATGTGCAAAGAAATCATGCTTTATGATGCGAACGGCAATGCAGTTGGATCGTACGTCAAATTATTTGGTAATCGCTTTAGAGTTTATGGTCTACAAAACTCATTTGGGTTCAGCGAATATATATTAAGCGCAACAGAATTTGAGCGAGTCAAACAAAAATACAATATAGCACCAAAAAGTCAAACGACAATTTTTGATTTTATTTAAGGAGGGGCATATGAAAGAGACGAGAATCGAAATCTTTTATAAAGACGAAAAACACTTAAACAAACCAATGGCTTCTCCACGTCCTCGTTTTACTAGAGCAGGACGGTTTGTCAGAACGTATATGCCTGACAGTTACACAAAGCATAAACACTTTATAGCAGAGCAAATGCCTGATTTACAGATTGAGACCCCTATTAAATTGACGGTAGAGCTTTACTTCCCACCATTGCGAAGTTGGTCTGAAAAACGATTGAGAGAAAGGTTGTTTTCATATAAGCGCACTAAACCAGACCTAGATAACTTACTTAAAACTGTATTAGATGCAGGTAACGGTAAGTTGTGGAAAGACGATAATCAAATTGTGGAAATCAGAACATTCAAAAAATACGAAAGTATACCACGAACAGTCATAATCATCGAAGAATTGGAGGGATAACATGGAACTGCCGGTAATTAAAAATGATAAATCAAGAAAATATAAATATAGAAAACAAGAGATTAGCGTGAATCAGCTGGCAGCAATTACAGGGTTGGGTACACCTTTAATTAGACATAAGTTGAGAAACGGCGTGCCTGTTGGGGATATTTTGAACCAACGCCCAAGATTAAAACTTACCAAAGCCCAAACGCTAAAGAAAGATACCCTTAAGTTAACGACTCAGACAATTGAGAGTCGATTAAATAACGGTTGGGATATGGATTTAGCACTGAGTCTAAGTAAAAAATATGTAGGTCCCGCAGACAATATTGTCTATAAAACAGAAGCGGGGGGGATTGATATTGAGATCCCTTATACAAAGCTATTGGAGTTAGAAGAAATGGGGATTACGGCTAGAACTATTTGTGTGAGAGTAGGTAAAGGTATGTCGCTGGACGATGCGATGCACACACCCTTAGAAGGTTTAAATACTAATTTTGAATATGCGCAAAGCATTGAAGAATTGAAGTGCGCCGAAGCTTTAAGACGATATAGAGAAGAAAAAGCGCAAGAGAAAATGAATAGAATCAAAGGCATACCACAACAAGTAAAGTTGAGCCACTACGGTAGATACCTAATGGATCAACCACTTATAGCACGTGTGAAGACTGATATGTACGGTAACACACAACTAATTTAAAGGAGTGATGGATATGCACGGATTGAAAATCGGAAATAAAGTAAAGGTTAATGTTAAAAACGGCTTCATGGTTGGAGAGATTGTAAACTTGTATCCTGAGACATTTTTGATACGTACGGATGAGAAGTTCTCAGCGTACGTTCCATATAGTTCAGAATGGGAAAAGATTCCATCCAGTAAAAAACTAGAAAATAAGAAGCGCCCTAAGCATTACGGAGATGCTGAATTTGATCTAATTGATTATTGGTGTGCACGATACTCAAAAGAAGAGTTGCGTGGGGCATTTAAATCTCAATTATCAAAATACGCTGACCGATTAGGTTACAAAGATGATGAGATCGATGAACTAGACAAGATTATAGATTATTCAACACGTTATCGTGATCACTTAAAAAAGGTGGCTGAAACAAATGAGAAGTAATTATTCATCGGTAAGTAGTTACCGTTTATATGATAGAGAAGGTCATCCAGCGTTGTTAGTTATACCAGCAAAGGGACGGGTAAATGTCATAGGTTATGGTTCGTATATTAAACACAATGGTCTATATATTGAGGGAAAATTCGAGAGATTTAAAAATAAACACGACTTATACACAGCGGAAGAGTTGGAGCAGTACAATGCGTGATTTAACTAATAACGTAAAACAACGCTATCGTGTAAATACAACAGGCAAAACGCCGACAGAAATTAATCAGGAGTTACGCAAACGTGGCGTAAAAGGTTTTGTCGTAAACGTAAATCACAATCGCGTAACGATGTTAGTAGACAGACGCGATGTAAAACGGAATAAGGAGTGTATGAGATGTCTAACGAGTACAGAGACGTGCAAATAGTAAAGCATGCACTGCAATATTATATAAACCGTCCGAATGCTAGTGAACTAGATTTGAAACGTGAGCAAAAAGTTTTGGATAAGGTAACTAATCAAGTAAAGGATATGCAAGAAAATTGGGATATAAAAAACAAGGAGGAACGAAAATGATTAAAATTTATAAAAATGAGAACGAGGAACTAGAATGCCATGTGAAATATGCGGGGTATGATTTTAAATTTCAATGTATTAAAAATGGTTTTGGCGCTACTTTTGAGGGGAGCAATTCAACAGAGTATCTGGAATTCGAAAGTTATATCGATGAAGATGGTGAAATATTGGATAATTTACAAGATGTAATGTACCACATTGCTTCTGTATGCAACTGGAGAGAAAGCTTTGGGGAGGAACGATGATGAAGATTAAAGTTAAAAAAGAAATGAACTTACACGAATTAATCAAATGGGCGTGGGAGAACAGTATTAAGCATAAGGAGTTTACTGGAAGTAGAAACGGAATAGTGGAATTTGACTTTAGAGGATGGGTGCGGACTGATTTAATAGAACCTGACGAAATTTTTGAAGTAGAGGTTGAGGAAGAAATTACGGAGGAGACTGTATTATCTTGCTTGGTATACGAGTTTTATATTCATCTTACTGCGAATGATGAAGTGGATGAAAGCTTCAGTATGTTAGATCAATTCGACTTAAATAGTATCAAACCAGAGGTGAGTGAGTAATGTTTAAAGTGATATTTAGAACAAATCTAAAAGAGATTATTGTGACACCTTTTAACTACGATTTACCGAGGGATTTTCCATCTAAACAAGCGACAGCAGAATTTATAGAGTACTTAGAGTCTAAGTATAAATCGTACAGAATTATAACCATGCCAGGCAATACAGAGGTTGAGTTTATAGATTAATCAGGGAGGTAAGTGATGACCGATATTAAAGCTGGTACTTTCAGATATATTGAAAGTGAGATATACAATTTAGAAGCTACAAAGAGAGAGATTAAACGATTGCGTTTAGAGATACTCAATCCAACAAAGAGCGAAGATGAGAATGTAGTCTACGGTCCGCTTCAATCCGGAGAACCAACACGTACTACAGAGATTATGGCAACAAGGCTTATGACAAATAAGATGTTGCGTAACATGGAGGAAATGGTGCAAGCCATTGAACATGCGTATAGTAAGTTACCTGACGATCACAAGAGAGTCGTACAACTAAAGTATTGGTCACCTAACCGAAAAATGAAGATGGAACATATTGCATATGAATGTCACATGCATCGTAACACCGCAGGTAAAATACGCAAGAACTTTGTGAAAGCTGTTGCTTTAGAGGTCGGTATGAAATAGCGATGTGCATCCAGTGTGCATAGAGCGTATTATTTCGTGATATTATGGTAGTGTGCAAGAAAAGCGCATGTCATCTCTTGATCCTTAATCGTATATTCATTCTCTACATTCTTTAGACATCACATGTAGTGGTGTCTTTTTGTATTAAACCATTCCCTCGCTTTTAGACATATGTTATAATATATGTAGGAGGTAAATCAAGATGAGCTCATCAAAAGAAGTTATTAAAAAGATTGAGCAAGACGGATGGTATCTTGTACGAGTGGTCGGTAGCCACCATCATTATAAACATCCAACACGCAAAGGCAAAGTCACTGTTCCGCATCCGAAGAAAGATTTACCACGTGGAACAGAGCGCTCAATCTTGAAGCAAGCAGGACTGTTATAGTCCTCTTGCATCTTCTTGATTTGGAGGGATAAATATGAGATATCATTTCTATGCAGTATTACAGCAAGAAGGTAATGACTATAATGTGTACTTTCCAGACTTACCAGGTGCTATAACATTTGGCAATGACATTGAGGACGCTGTGTTTATGGCACAGGATGCGTTAGAAGGTCACTTGCTAGTGATGGAAGATGACGGTGATGATATACCTACGCCATCTGAATATAAGGAACTCGTCAATAAACTAGAAGTTAACGAGCAGTTACAATTAGTCGCTGTCGATACTAAACTCGTCAGGATAAAAGAAGAGAACAAGACTGTCAATAAGATGGTCACATTGCCGCAGTACATGGTAGTATTGGGTAAACAGAAAGGTATTAACTTTAGTCAGACATTACAGAGAGCATTGAAAGAAGAATTAAACATATAAGATTGTTTTAGCAACATGTACTCTATTGAGACATCACACATTAATTTGTGCGGTGTCTTTTTATATACGATGAAAGGAGATGAAGCGTGATGACAACTGCTTCATATATTTATGACAAGACATGACAATGTTCATAAGAATGGGAGATACACTTATGAGTACGACTGGTTCTATCGATCTAAAGCATGGAGAAAGATTCGAGAGGTTGCATTAGATAGAGATAATCATCTATGCCAAAAATGTTTAGAAGATGGAAAGATAACAGATGCAAAAATTGTCCACCATATAGTTTATGTCGACCAAGATTTCAATAAAGCTTTGAATCTAGACAATTTAATGTCAGTTTGTCAAAAATGCCACAATCAAATACACGCTAAAGATGCGAACTTTAATAATAAAAACAAATATAAAGTTCGTATTTTGGAGATTTAAACGGATGATTGTAAAAGAAGCCCCCCCACCAATGCCCATTTAAAAGGATTTGAGTGGGAGCGAGGCGGGGTCCTCCTGTGCAATCAAGAGCATCTTTTATGAAAGGGGGTAAAGAACCTATGAAATTGACTAAAAAAGAATTGATTAGTTACTTAGACGATTACCAAAAATCTGATGACTTATTAATTAATCTTTATATTGAAACTTATGAATTTTATTGCCGATTACGTGACGAATTGAAAAAATCAGATTTGATGATTGAACACACAAATAAAGCTGGCGCCAGCAACATCGTCAAAAACCCATTAAGCATTGAGCTTACAAAAACAGTACAAACTTTAAATAATTTGCTTAAATCGTTAGGATTAACTGCAGCTCAACGTGAAAAAATTGTACAACAGGAGGTAGGATTTGGTGACTATTAAAATTTTAAACGAGCCTTCACCTAAACTGTTAACTACTTGGTACGCTAAGCAAGTTGTTGAAGGGAAAATGATAGCTAGTGAATACGTAAAAAAAGAATGTGAAAGGCACTTAAGGTATTTAGAAAACGGGGGTACTTGGGTATTTGATGAAGAGTTAGGTCATCGTCCTATAAGGTTCATTGAAAAGTTTTGCAAGCCTTCTAAAGGTGCTAAGCGTCAATTAGTATTACAACCTTGGCAGCATTTTATTATTGGCAGTTTGTTTGGGTGGGTTCATAAAGAAACAAAAGTCCGTCGATTTAAAGAAGCGCTAGTCTTTGTTGGGCGTAAAAATGGTAAAACCACCCTCATATCTGCTCTTTCCAACTATGGAGTAGCTGAAGATGGGGAGAATGGTGCTGAAGTGCATATGTTAGCCAATACTATGAAACAAGCACGTTTATTGTTTGACGAGTCTAAAGCTATGATTCAAGCAAGTCCTAAACTTGCAAAGAATCTAACACCACAAAGAGATGAGATAAAGCATAAAGCTACTTTTTCTAAAATAATGCCACAAGCATCAGATAGTGAAAAGCTTGATGGCTTAAACACTCATATAGGTATTTTTGATGAAATACACGAATTCAAAGACTATAAATTAATTTCAGTCATAAAAAACTCACGCGGTGCAAGAATTCAGCCCTTATTGATTTATATCACGACCGCAGGATATCAGTTAGATGGTCCATTGATCACTATGGTCGAAGCAGGAAGAGATGTATTGAATGGAGTTATTGATGACGAACGTACTTTTTACTATTTAGCTTCATTAGATGACTCTGATAACTTGGACGATTCTACTAACTGGGTTAAGGCTAATCCCAATTTAGGCGTATCAATAAATTTAGATGATATGGAAGAAGAATGGAAAAAAGCGAAACGTGTGCCTGCGGAACGAGGAGATTTCATTACTAAACGTTTTAATATATTCGCTAATAATGACGAGATGGGCTTTATAGATTATGATACGTTGAAAAAGAATAATGATGTTATCTCTTTCGATGAACTAAAAGGGCGTTCGTGTACTATTGGATACGATCTTTCTGAAACAGAAGACTTCACAGCAGCTGTCGCAACTTTTGCGTTAGACGATGGTAGGATAGCAGTTCTTTCGCATTCCTGGATACCAAAACACAAAGTTGAAATGTCTAATGAACGTATACCATACAGAGAGTGGGAAGATGCAGGATTGCTAACTATTCAAGATAAGCCTTATATAGATTATCAAGATGTTTTTGATTGGATACTAAAGATCAATAAACATTATCCTGTTGATAAAATTTGTTATGACAGAGCTAACGCCTATAAGTTGAACCAAGAGTTAAAAAATTATGGGTTTTCTACAGAAGAAACAAGACAAGGTTCATTAACGCTAAGTCCTGCTTTAAAAGACCTAAAAGAGATGTTCCTTGACGGCAAAGTTGTATTTAACAATAACCCGTTAATGAAGTGGTATATCAATAATGTCCAACTCAAAATGGATCGTAATGGTAACTGGCTACCTTCTAAGCAAGGTAGATATCGTAAAATTGATGGTTTTGCCGCTTTATTGAACACTCATACAGACATAATGCATAAAATTGTTAACGAAAATGTAAAAGGTAACATTGAGTTTATAAGTGTTAAAGATTTAAGAAGATAGGAGGTGGCTGAAATCGCAGATAGTATCTTTCAAAAAATCAAGCAAAAACTTGTTGGGAATTGGATAGACAAAACAGTTGATAACATTTATGACTTCTCACCTTGGCGTAATAAGAGTTTTTGGGGCGTCATTAATAATAGCCTAGAGACTAACGAAACCATCTTTGCTGCTGTTACTAAATTATCTAACTCATTAGCAAGTATGCCTATTAAATTGTATGAAAACTACGAGATAATTAATACTGAAGTGTCAGATTTGCTAACAACATCGCCTAACAACTCTCTAAGTAGTTTTGATTTTATAAATCAAATCGAAACAGTGAGAAACGAAAAAGGAAACGCATATGTATTGATTGAAAGAGATATTTTTGCACAACCTAAAAAATTATTCTTGCTTAATCCTGATGTTGTTGAAATGGCAATTGAAAACAATTCGAATGAGCTGTATTTCGTTATACACGCTGCAACAGGTAAACATTTGTATGTGCACAATACAGATATGATGCATTTTAAACATATTGTTGCTTCTAATATGGTTAAAGGAATTAGTCCAATCGATGTTCTTAAGAATACAATGGACTTCGATAAAGCCTTACGCTCTTTCAATTTAAGAGAAATGGATAAACCTGACTCTTTCGTCCTAACTTACGGAAGTAATGTAGACAAAGACAAAAGAAACGAAGTTATCAATGATTTCAAAGCTTTTTATCAAGAAAATGGAGGCATTTTATTCCAAGAACCAGGTGTTACAATAGATCAATTGCCTAGGAAATATGTTTCAGAAGATATTGTTGCATCTGAAAATTTAACTAGAGAGCGCGTAGCAAACGTTTTTCAAATACCGTCAGTGTTTTTAAATGCCGATTCAAAAACTACATTCAGCAAAAATGAGGAATTGAATAGATTCTTTCTACAACACACCTTATTGCCTATCATTAAACAGTATGAAGAAGAATTTAACAGGAAATTATTGACAATAGACGATAGAAAAAAAGGTCGATATTTTAAATTTAATGTTAAATCGTATTTACGTGCTGACAGCGCAACGCAGGCTGATGTGTATTTTAAAGCGTTAAGAAGTGGATATTACACAATTAATGAGATACGTGAGTGGGAAGATTTACCGCCAGTTGAAAACGGCGACAAACCTTTAATTAGTGGGGACTTATACCCTATTGATACGCCATTAGAGATGCGTAAGTCATTGAAAGGTGGTGATACAAATGAAAAGCGATCAAACATACTTCCAAATGAACAAGAAGGCAAATAATAAGGCTGAAATTTACATTTATGGAGATATTGTCAGTAGTAAATGGGACGATAGCGACGTATCGGCAACAGATTTCAAAAAAGCGTTAGATGATTTTGGCGACGTATCTGAAATAGACGTCCATATCAACTCGTCAGGCGGAAATGTTTTTGCGGGACATGCAATTTACAATATGCTAAAAATGCATAAAGCAAAAGTAAATATCTACGTAGATGCATTAGCTGCATCTATTGCAAGTGTTATCGCAATGAGCGGTGACACTATTTTTATGCACAAAAATAGCCTTCTCATGATTCACAACAGTTGGATTATGACGATGGGTAACGCTAAACAGTTGCGTGAGACCGCTGATTTGTTGGATAAAACCGACAAAGCAAGCAACACTAGTTATTTATCTAAAGCAAAAAAACTTTCAGAAGAAGAGCTACAACAAATGCTCGAAGCCGAGACATGGCTGACGGCTGACGAAGCTTTAGAGAAAGGATTTGTTGATGAAATACTAGAGGCTAATGAAATTGCTGCAAGTATCTCTAAAGAACAATATAAGCTGTTTAGACACGTTCCTGAGTCTATTGAACAAGACGTTGATAAGATTACGACTATTGATGATGCGAAGAAAAACGCTATGGTTGAAACACCTAAAGAAACTATGTCAAAAGAAGAAAAAGACGCACGAGAAAAGATTAAAAAAAGCTGCGAAAGCTTAAAAATTATAATGAACTTTTAGGAGGAACATTTAATGACAACATTGTACGAATTAAAACAATCTCTAGGAATGATTGGACAGCAATTAAAAGCTAAAAATGACGAACTAAGCCGAAAAGCGACAGACCCAAATGTAAGCATGGATGATATTAAACAATTAGAAGCTGAAAAAACGAGTTTACAAGACCGTTTTTCTATTGTTGAGCGTCAAGTGGACAGCATTGAGCAAAAGGAAAAGGCAAAAGCCCAAAAACAAGGAGAAGGAAATGCATATCAATCTTTGAATAAAGACGAACAACTCGTAAAAGCAAAAGCTGAGTTCTATCGTCATGCTTTATTACCAAACGAGTTCTCAAAGCCTTCAACAGAAGCACAACGTTTATTGCATGCCTTACCAACTGGCAATGATTCAGGCGGAGATAAATTACTGCCAAAAACGTTATCAAAAGAAATTGTGTCTGAACCGTTTGCTAAAAACCAATTACGTGAGAAAGCTCGTCTGACAAATATCAAAGGGTTAGAAATCCCACGTATCTCGTTCACATTGGACGATGATAACTTTATTACAGACGTTGAAACTGCAAAAGAATTGAAGTTGAAAGGCGATACTGTAAAGTTTGGTACAAACAAATTTAAAGTGTTTTCTGCTATTTCTGATACTGTTATTCACGGCTCAGATGTAGATTTAGTCAATTGGGTTGAAAATGCATTACAGTCAGGTTTAGCTGCAAAAGAGCGTAAAGATGCTTTTGCTACTTCTCCAGCTTCGGGGTTAGAACACATGTCATTCTATAATGGTAAAATCCAAGAGGTAGAAGGCACGGATGTTTATGAAGCAATCTTAAATGCTTTAGCAGACTTACATGAAGATTATCGTGAGAATGCAACTATTTACATGCGTTACACGGACTATTTGAAAATTGTAAAAATCTTATCAAACGGGACTACAAACTTCTTTGATGCTCCGGCTGAAAAAGTGTTTGGCAAACCTGTTGTATTTACAGATGCGGCAGTCAAGCCAATTGTTGGAGATTTTAACTACTTTGGCATTAACTATGATGGTACAACTTACGATACTGATAAAGATGTCAAAAAAGGAGAATACCTATTTGTGTTAACTGCTTGGTACGATCAACAACGCACACTTGATAGTGCATTCCGTATTGCTAAAGTAAATCCCAGCTAAACCCCCAAAAGCTGAAGAGAACAGTGAGGTATTAGGCGCTCCAGAAACAGAGAGCGATGATACGCATGACGTTCCTGAAGTATAGGGGGCTATCATATGGGTTTAGAAGAAATCAAGCAATGGTTGTATATTGACCACAATTTAGATGATAAATTGATTGAAACTTTGATAGCATCAGCAGAATCTGAATTAGAATTGAGCGGAGTACCACAATATTCGAAAGATGATAAGGGGTACCCGCTTTATTGCATTGCTATCAGATACATTATTGCGCGAGATTTTGAAACACGAGGTTTCATTGAAAGCAATTCTTATAATAAACAATTCAATGAAAAAGCATTGAAAAGTATGATATTGAAGTTAAAGAATTGGTAAGGTGGCGGTATTTTGAAATTCAATGAGTTTAAAGACCAAGTAGAATTTTTTACTACGATGTCTAACGGACCTGAAACGTTTGATGAAAGTACTATATCTTTCTATAAATCAAGATGTTTAGTTTATGATCCGACAGAAAAAGATTACAGACTGGGTAATTTAGAGCTATCTAATAAAGTTGTAACTCTTATTCTAAGACAGCCACCCAAAGGTATAAATGCTCATACTGCTAATTTTTTAGAGTTGAAGACAGGTATGTATAAAAACCAACGTTTTGACATCAAGCATGTAGGTAGGACATTTGATAACTATTTGAAAATTGTAGGTGAATCAGAATGGCAGTAAAGTTTAGTAAAGCAGGGAGAAAATCAGGCGTGCATTTTGACGACAAAGAAGTTATGGACTACTTAACACGTAAAGTTGGACCGACAAAAATGCGCAAAATTTTTGATTTAGCATTAGAAGAAGCAGGTCAAATCGTGCTAGATACAGTTAAATCAAACATACGTCACTTTCGATATACAGGAGCCGAACACGGAGAGGTAAAACTGTCTAAACCGAAATGGGAAGGCGATAAAAGAGCAGTTTCCATTTATTGGGAAGGTGAAAAAGACCGTTATAAAGTAGTCCATTTAAATGAGAAAGGATTTAGGATGGTAAATGGTAAATTCTTCAAACCAAAAGGCTTTGGTTCTATTGATAGAGCTATGCGCTCTGCTAGGGAGAGTTATTATAAAAAAATCAAAGAAGAAATTGAGAAACACATATGATTGACGTGTTAACACATGTGCGGGATTTACTTATATCTGATGAATCCTTATCTCAAAAGGTTGTCAGTCAGGATATACATTTTACCAAGACGCCTGATGCCCAAAATATAACACGCCCTACTATAGTTCTGGATGAATATGATGACCCAATCCCTGAAACGCACTCAGATGGCGAAAGGATTGCCTATAATTATGCTTTTCAAGTAGACGTGTATGTTAATGTCTCTGTTGAACATAATGCGAGAACGCTGCGCAATGAACTTTCAAATTTGATTAGTGAAATCCTGTGGAAGTCAGACAAGATTAAGCTTACTTCAAATTTAGGAAATGAATATGATGAAAAATTCGGCCTATACCGCTCTACTAGACGGTATGAGGCTATTTTTTATGATGAAAATTATTAGGAGGAATTTTAATGGTAAACTATGCAAAAACGCCTAAGGCGTATATCAATATCAAAGATTTAGGATTTGCTTTGTTGAAACAAGATGAGCCTGACGGCACAATCAAGTATGAAAAGATTACACAGACACGAGGTCTTCAAGAGATTTCGGTAGAAACAGGCGGAGAAGTGCAGAACGCATACGCTGATGGAGGTATTATTGAATCTGGTAATACTGATGGCGAAGGCAAAATCAGTATGACAATGCATGCTTTCCCGAAAGAAATTCGTGAATTGATCTTTAATGAAATTTACGATGAAAAAGGGGTATATTCAGAAGAACAAGGTAAACAGAACAACTATGTTGCTGTTTGGTTCAAACGTGAACGCAGAGACGGCACATTCCAACGTGTAGGTTTAACAAAAGTTATGTTCTCTGACCCACAAGTTGAAGGGAAAACTGCAGAAGAAAACTGGGAATTCAGTTCAGAGGAATCTGAAGGCGTTGCAATGCACCGTATTGCTGACGGTAAGCGTAAAATTATGTTTGATTCAGCGCTAGAAGGTGCTGACGAAAAAGAGTTTTTCAAACGTTTACTAGGCAATGAAAATGGTCTGGACCAAGTTGAAGAAGCTTCTGACACAGAAGAAGTGCCATCTGTATAATAGGATCAATAGGCGACTTTTGCACAGTCGCCTATTTTGTATACAAAAATATTGACAGTGAAGGAGTATTAATATGGCAAAATTTAAAGTTTTAAAATCTAGCAAGGACAAGAAGACACAGGAATTGTTCAAACAAGGCGAAACAATCGAAAAAACTGTTAAATACATTAAAGAACATGAGAAGAAGATACAAGAAGCGGGATACGAACTGCCGTTTTTTGAAAGATTAGATAAATAAGGAGAGTGCCAAAATGGCTAATAAATTAAAACGTAATTACATCCAATTAGTAGAAAATCCAAACGCAGAAGAAATCAAATTAGAAACATTTTTAACACCTCACTTTATTCCGTTAGATGTACTTTATGAAGCCATCGACATCATGGCAGAATTAGAGCAAGTCGAGACAGGCGAGAAAGAAATGTCATTTAAAGAGCAACTTGATAAGTTGATTGATATTGTCGTAAAGATTTACGGAAAACAATTGACGAAAAAAGACATTAAAACACGTTTACATGCACCTGATGCTTTAGATTCACTACAAAAACAAGTTGAGTTTATTGCTAATGGTCAACAAGATGAAGAAACAAAAAAGTTTATTCGGAGCATCAGTTAAAGCAAATTAAAGACGAAGATTTGACTTATCAAGGTATGCTAAAAAATTTAGATATTGTCATAAGAGATTTGATTAAGGAAGGCAAAGATATAAATGATGTGTTAAAAATGCCTTTCTACTATGTACTGCAAATTCTCGATGAACGACATACTAATAAAGTTATATCTGATACTAAAGCTGATGCGATACTAAGTGCACTATAAGGGGCTACAAGCTCCTTTATTTTTTTTTGAGAGAGGAGGTTAAAGACATATGACTAATGACGTTAGAGGTTTCTCTATTTTAATGGATATGGAAGACGTTGGCGTAAAGAGAACCTTAAACCAAATCAAATCTCAATTTAGAACTTTGAGTACTGAAATGAGACGATCTTCCAATGATTTTGCACATACAGATAAGTCTATGGCTAGTTTGAAACAACGCTCTAAAGAATTGGCTAAAGGTATTCAGGTTACAGAAAACTCCATGAAGGATATCGAAGCTCAGTTAAAGAAGATGTCTAAAGAAGAGCAACAGACGAGCGTTCACGCAGAACGTTTACGAACCGAGTATAGTAAACATCATAGAGCTTTGAATATGTACAAACGCCAACTGACCGAAACTGATAATGAGCTACGTCGATTTACGCTGCGGCAAAAACAAGGTATTTCAACAATGGCAGAAATACGTGCAAAGATGCAAAGTTTTAATGACATTCTTTCTTTATCTCGAAGCAATTTGTCACGAGCTGGAAAAACTACACAAGCTTATGAAGCACATATATCTGAATTAAATAACACTATGAAGAAACAACAGCTAATCGTGCAGAATCTAAATAGACAGTATGATTTCATAGTGAAATCTCAAGGAAAAAATAGCAAAGAAGCACGTGAATTAGCGAGCGCTATTACACAGCAGAAAATTAAGATGAATGAATTAGAGTCTGAAATCAAACAGACTTCTACGGAGTATAAACGTCTTTCTGTTGAGCAGCAAAGAGCACAAAGATTAAGCGCTACAGCTTTTGGCAGAGGAGTTCAATCCGTTAACAAATATAAGGACTCTATTAGCAGTATCAGCAGTACAATGCGTTCTGTAGGTTCAGGGGCATTTATCTATATGACTTTACCTGCAGTTGCAGCGATGGGCGGAGCTATTAAATCTTCAATTGAATGGGAACAAGCTCTAGCAGGTGTTGCTAAGACGACTAATTTGTCCGGTCGCGAATTGAACAATATGGGCAAAGAAATTACAGACATGAGTAACAAATTGCCATTTGCTGCTAGCGAAGTTGCTGGAGTAGCTGAAGCGGCAGGGCAATTAGGTGTGAAGAAGAAAGATATAACAGCCTTTACTAAAACCATGCTTGATTTAGGCGTAGCGACTAACCTTACATCAGAAGAAGCGGCCACTGAATTCGCAAGATTCGCTAATGCTGCAAAAATGCCTATCAAAGATGTCGACAGACTGGGGAGTACGGTAACAGCTCTTGGTAATTCGACTGCTACAACTGAAAAAGAGATTGTAGAAATGGCGCAACGTTTAGCAGGTGCGGGTGCACAAGCAGGTTTTAGTGCTGATGAAATTATGAGTATATCGGCTGCTATGAGTAGTGTAGGTATTGAGTCAGAAGCCGGCGGGACAGCTATGACTCAAATTTTCAATAAGATGACTAAGGCTATTGCTGAAGGTGGAGGCACGTTAGACAGTTTTGCTAAGACTTCAGGCGTAAGTGCAGAACAGTTTGCACAAGCATGGGAAAACAACCCATCTAAAGCCTTATCGATGTTTGTTGAAGGTTTATCTAAAACAGAAGGCGGAGCTAAAGGAGTATTAAAAGCTCTTGATGACGTCGGAATTAAAGGTATTCGTGAAGCAGATACAATTCGTCGTATGGCAAACAATCACAAAGTGCTTGATAACGCTTTAAAGACAGGCGCTGAAGGTTGGAAAAAGAACACCGCCTTAACTAAAGAAGCAGGCGTCCGTTACGAGACAATGGGCTCTAAATTAAAGATTCTAAAAAACACTTTTATCAACTTCTTAAGAACAATTGGCGATGCTTTCGCACCAATTATCATAAAAGTATCAGATGCTCTTACCGCGCTGTTTAAACGTCTCCAGAATACAAGCGACATTACTAAGATTGTCATTACAGCCTTTACTTTAATGGCTGCTGCAATACCCCCGTTACTCATCGGTGCAGGTTTACTAGGAAGTGCGATTACTAATATAGCTCAAGCAGCTATTTTCTTAAATGGCACAAAAGGTGGGGCAACCTTTTTTAGACTGTTTAATGGGGGTATCAAATCCGCATTGCCTAAGATAGGGCAATTAATCACTAAAATACCAATGATTGGCGGAGCAGTTACAGCTTTATCCGGTCCAATTGGTTGGGCTATTGCAGCAGTAGTTGCTATTGGTGCAGCATTCGTAGTCGCTTATAAAAAAGTTGACTGGTTTAGAGAGGGGATAGACGGTCTTGTAGATGTTATCAAAGTCTTTGGGGGTAAAATTCTGTCAGGATTGACGAATACAGTGAAAGGTGCTGTCAAACACTTCAAAGACTGGCGAGATAGTCTACCTAAAGATGACTCATTGAAAAAGAGCGCTGTTGCACTAGACGTATATAAATCTGGATTTAAAAAATTCATGAAGGTGCTCGCTTCGGCTAAAGATAAGGCTACAGATGTTAGTGATGCTCTAGGTTCAGGGGTTTCAAAAAGCACTAAAAAAGCACTAGAAGGTTTTGTGAAGTACTCTGAAGACTCGGATAAAATCTTAGCTAAGATTAAAAACAACCATGGTCGTATTACTTCTGAAGAGAAAACAGAACTGATTAACATCCAAAAAAGTATGACAGATGAACTCGTTAACCAGTTAAACATCCGAGCTGAAAAGCAACGGAATATTCAAGTGGAAGTTTTTAAACAGAATAACGGATTGACCGCAAAACATGAACGAGAAATTATGGAGCGCTCTAAAAAGCAATTTGCGACAAGCGAAGCTAGGATTAGAGAAATCAGCGCACGTATACAAGAACTTGTAGATAAGCAAGCTAAAGATGGTAAATTAACTGCCCGAGAAATGAAAGAGTTGAACAAGTTATATGACGAACAGCGAGACTTAGCTGTTGGCACATTAAGTTCAACACATAAAGAGCAAGAGCGTATTTTATCGGTAATGTCAGCTAACAGAGAAGCTTATGGTCTGAAAGAAGCAGAATCTATCGTAAAAAATGCAGTGAAAGCAAGAGATGTAGCCAAGAAAGAAAATCAGAAACGCTATGACCAAGAAGTAGATAACATTAACCAGATGGTCGGATTATCTGAAGATGAGAAGAAACGTCTTCTTCAAAATGCTCAAGATAGATATGATCAGGCAAATCAAAAGGCTGATGAGAACCATCAGAAAATTATTGGTGGGGTTAAGAAGAATAACCAAGAAATTGAGACTGAAATGGATCTATCAAATGGCAGGGTTTATTCTAACTCTGAAAAATGGTGGAACCGAACGCTATTCTTCTTACAAAACCTGTGGGGTCAAACAAGGCTCTTATGGGATGTTTTTACGATATGGTTTACGACATCTGTCAACAACATCTGGAAGTCTATTAGCGATAAATGGAAAGCCATAAAAGACTATACTGCATACGTCTGGGAAAATGTAAAAAGCACAGTCACTGGTAAAGCTTCAAGGCTTTGGAACGGCGTTAGACGTACTTGGGATGCTTTATGGAGCAGAACACGTTCTATTTTTAGCAGAGTAAGGTCATGGTTGGCTAATACGTGGAAAAATATCAGACGTTCAGTCACTGGTAAAGCTTCAAGGCTTTGGAACGGCGTTAGACGTACTTGGGATGCTTTATGGAGCAGAACACGTTCTATTTTTAGAAGTGTAAGGTCATGGTTGGCTAATACGTGGGAAAATATCAGACGTTCAGTCACTGGTAAAGCTTCAAGGCTTTGGAACGGCGTTAGACGTACTTGGGATGCTTTATGGAGCAGAACACGTTCTATTTTTAGAAGTGTAAGGTCATGGTTAATTAACACATGGAACGCTATTTATCGTTCTGTAACAGGTATAGCAGGGAATTTATGGCGAAGTGTGCGTCGAACGTTCAATAATATGGCCAGTGGTTTGAAATCAATCATCGGTAGAATCAAAGGTCATATTACTGGCATGGTCAATGCTGTTAAACGTGGTTTGAATAAATTAATAGATGGTATTAACTGGGTTGGAGGTAAAGTAGGGTTATCTAAAATACCTCGTTTCTCAACTGGTACTACACACACGACAACGCACAATGTTGTTACTAACGGCAAAGTTAACGATGATACGTTAGCGGTTGTTGGCGACAAAGGTCGTGGTAATGGATCAAATGGATTTAGACATGAAATGATTCGTTACCCAAATGGTAATATGGTTGTTACGCCTGATACTGACACACTGACAATGTTACCTAAAGGTAGTGAAGTGTACAGCGGTAAGCAAACCCAAGAATTTTTAAGCCCTACTAACAGCAAAATTCCTAAAGGACTTCCAAGATTTTCTAAAGGAACTGGTGCAGGTAGTATTTTAGATCGAGTAACTGATGTGATAGACAACGCAACTGCGTTTGGCAGAGATATTTTTGAATTTGCTAAGTCACCAGGTAGATTAGTAAAATTAATGCTTGATAAATTTGGTGTTAGTTTCAATCACCTGAAAGGTTCGCTATTCAGAGATTTTATGAATGCCGCTTTAAGAACTTTGACAAGGTCTATTACAGGTATTTTCAAAAAGGCTCTCGAAGAAGGAGAAATGGGTGGCGACGGCTCATCATTCACAAAATATACAAAGACAACGCCTTACTCACCAGGTGGTCCCGTACCAGGATATGGTTTTAATGGTGGTCGACATTATGGTATCGACTATGCAACTCCAGTGGGTACAGTACTAAGAGCGACTCGTAGTGGTACTGTAAGCAGACAATACAATCACGGCGGCGGACTAGTTGCTAGGTTGGTTGCTGGGAAGTTTGCTGAATATTTTCTTCATCTATCAAGTATTATTAAAACAGGACGTGTCAGAAAAGGGCAGCCGTTTGCTAGAACGGGTAACAGTGGCGCGTGGACGACGGGTCCGCACTTACATTACCAAGTTGAATCACCGCCTTCTGCATCTTTAACAAACCGTAACACTATAAACCCAGAAGTCTTTTTACGCGGTAAAAAGTATGCTACTGGTGGCTTAGTGCATAACGGCTTATATCGTTTGGGTGAAGAAGGTTACCCTGAGTGGGTAATTCCAACTGATCCCGCACGTGCAAGTGACGCAGCTAAACTACTAGCTTTGGCTAGTAAAGACATCAGTAAGAATAAACGTCCTAAAAACTTTAGTAATAGTGCAATTGGTAATGAAAGTGGCACTAGTAAACTCGAAAGTAAGTTAGACGTTATGATAGCACTGCTTACTAAATTAGTAGGTTCTAACGAAAACATTGCTGATAAAGATTACACACCAGTGATCGATACCTTTGGTTTAGCGGACTTTATCAATTTAACAATAGATAAGCGTGAGCGCACAAATGCACGACAAAATAAATTCAAAAGTGGGGGTGCTTTAATTTAATGAATGATACTATCAAAGTTAATAACAAGGCACTGTCTTGGCTTTATGTTCAAAGGGGGTTCCAAATCCCCTCTTTTAATTTTGAAATTGAAACAGAAAAGGTAGATGGCCGTGCAGGTTCAGTTTTTAAAAGACGCCAATTATCTGAATATCGGTTTGAATTACCATTGGTTATTCACAACGATAAATTAGCGTCAGAAGGCATCAAATCATATGACGACATCAACAACGCACTTACTAAGTTTTTTGATTACGATGAAGCGGTTAAGTTACAGTTTAAATCTAAAGATTGGTACTGGAATGCACGATTCGAAGGTCCTTTTGAAATCAACAATAAGACAGAAAACAACATCAATGTTGTGAATGTCAAAGTAGTTTTAACAGATCCCTACAAATATTCTGCAACTGGTAACACCAATACAGCAATTGGTGACGCAGTATCTGTTGTAAATTTAGGTACTGCACCAACACCAATTACCGTCGAAGCTAGAGCATTAAAAGATAGCACGAACTTTATGATTGCCAATGGGGATAAAGATTATTTTATGATTGGTAAATCAGAAGATGCTGAAAAAACGACAAAAGATGTATCACCTTACCTTTTTAACGATGAATTTAATAAAAATGGCATTGGTAACTGGGCGTATATGCCAAATGACACAAGCTTTGGTCCATACCTAGATGGTGGTGATGCAATGGGTGGTCGTCTAAAAGTAATGGAAGGAAATGAAAGTATTTACCCATATACGTGGGGGAACAACACTAAAACAGGTTGGCACGGAGCGGCTATATACAAGTCACTTAATCGATCAATTCAAGATTTTAGAATTCGGTTCAAACTGTCGGTACGTCAATATTTAGGTATTGGCACAAGTAAATCAGTTGCATATTTAGTTGATGAGAACAATAGAACGCAATTTAGTGTTGTGTATGTTAACACAAGGGCAAATAGTAATAACTCAAAAATTGTTGTTTTCGCTTATGATGAGCATGGAAGCGCCCGAAAGATATACACACGTGACGTGCCTATCACATACAAAAAACGTAAATATATTCATCCGTTTATGTTTTTAGAAAGAAAAGGCAATAATTTGAAGGTTACTAGCTTTTTTTATGATTTATACAAAGATCCCAAACGAAAAAAACCACTCGGGAAAGATGAACGTGTGATTATTGATCGTGGTAATTTGTACCAACGTAAAGTACGCATAGCACGTTTGTATTCCGGGAAATATGCTAAATACGCTAAAAGTTTATATGCTTCTTTGTTAGGGTTTAGCATACAAGAATTGTTACCGAACAGCGAAGATATTACGCCTATCGTAATCCGAAGTGGCGATGATATTATGATTGATACACGTCAGAAGTTAGTAACAATCAACGATGAAAACGCATTACATCTCAAAGATTTGGGTTCAAATTATCTTAATATTGATGCGGGCACATCTGAACTAGTCATATATCCACCTGAAACTTTTGACACAACAGTTAAATGGCAAGATAGATTTTTATAGGAAGGGGGGAATAACTTGATTCATGTTTTAAATTACAGTGGGCAGATTATTGATTTTTTTAGTCAAGATGATAGTTCGATTATCAAAGCAATGTATAGCCGTACGTCTGAATCCGAAACGTTGGAACTTATTGTATTAAGTAGTCGTGGGGTTCCCTTTAAAGAACGTAATCGTATTTTGATCCAAGATAAAAACGAAAATTATCGTGAATTTATTGTAGACCATGTGGGAGATAGCGGACAATATATTGAAGTTGAATGTACAGCTTCATATTTAGTTGATATTAGTTCGTCTAAACCTATACCAGCTGGGAAATACGAAAAAATGACAGTCAATCAAAAACTGTCAGAAACGTTACGTGATAGTGGTTGGACAGTTGGTGATTGTGATTATGCAGGTATTAAAACAAATTCGTGGACATCCGTCAGAACGCCTTTGGAGATGATTAGTCAACTTGAAACAGCGCATGACGTTGTTGCCGATTATGAAATCATCATTGATGGCTATGAAGTGGTAAAGCGTTTAGTTAATATGCGTAAACCAACGCCTTTATTTAAAGGTAAGGAAATAGAATATGGTAAAGACTTACTAAGTATGAAGCGCACAGTTGACTTTTCAGAAGTTAAAACGGCGCTTTTTGCTTTTGGCCCCGAAAACGAGAATGGTAAGCGTATCAGTTTGGTTGTACATGATGATGAGGCACAACAACAATTAGGCTTGCCACAGCGCTATATTTGGGGTGTCTATGAGCCTGAAACAGAAGATAACGACATGACACAAAAAAGGCTAGAAACACTTGCCAGAACAGAACTGAACAAGCATAAATCGGCTGCGATTTCATATGAAGTAAGTGTTGTTAACATCGAAAAAGAATACCCACATGAGACTATCCATTTTGGTGACTTGGTTAGAATTAAAAACACTGACTTCACACCTAGTTTGTATGCAGAAAGCGAAGTGATTGGCTTTGACTTAGATTTAATCAGTGGCGATTGTACGTACACATTCGGTAAGATTGTTGAGTATAAAGAAAGTGATTTACGTCGCTATTTTGAAAGCAAGCTGGGTTATATTCAACAAAAATTAAATGACAATCTGACAAACGTTAATACGATTGTACGTGACAGTTTGGATTCTGAACTACAATATTTTGAACGTAAGATTTTTAAAGGTGAAACTGCCCCTGATAACCCCGTCAATGACACGATGTGGCTAGACACAAGTAATCCTAATGTAGCTGTGTTACGTCGTTATTTTAACGGAGAATGGCATAATGCCACTGCTGAAAAAGCAAGCGATGTAGGAGCCATCACAAGAGAACAAGCGTTGTATAGCGAACTTACAAATGCATTTACCAATCTAACTATTCAACATGCAAAGTTGCTAAAAGAAGTGCTCGGAGTTCTTAATTCCGAATTCTTTGTAAGTACTACTTTGAAAGCAAATGTGCAAAATAATTTAGATGAGACTATCACGGTCTATAACAAAATTAAAACGAACTTGGATAGCATGACGTCTGAAACCGCAACAATTGGTAAGTTGATTGATACGCAGTCTTTTTTCTTAGAGTATCGTGAGAAGTTGCAATCTTTATACACATCAGTAGAAACTGCTAAACGTGCGATTAATGCACGCTTTAAACTATTACAATCACAATACACTGATGCAAAGTTTAATGATGCTATGAATAAGGTAGCTTCATCAATTCCTGGTGGTAATTGGGATTCTGCTAACCAAGTGCTTACATCCGAAGTGCCAAACGAAGCTAGAATAAACGAGATTGTAGCTAGTATTACGGAAAGTGCAGTTGAAAGTCTCCAGAATTCAGTTAATGAAGTCGGGGAAAGGCTAAACACTGTTAACGGGGATTTAATTGAAAGGATAAACAATGAAAGAGTAAATATTAGGCAGTATGTGGATACCGTCAATTTGAATTTACGTGATGAAGTAACAAATAAGTTAAAACTCACTGAAGATGAGTTATCTAATTCTATCAACGCAGTAAAAGAAGATGTTATCAATAATGTGGCAGACCCCCTGAAAATACGCATGACAACAGCTGAAAGTGGTTTACAACAGTTACAAGATAGTTTGTTGTTGTCTGCTACTAAAACAGAAGTAAATCGTTTATTAACTGATGCACTGACGCCCCTTAAAACAGACGTGAATAATCAAAAGGCGCAGTTAAAAGTTATGTCAGATTCTATTGATTCAAAAGTCAGTAAGTCTGATTACACAACGGATAAAAACGGCATTGTACGACGTCTTAACAATGCAGATTCCGCACGAGAGCAGTTGGCTAATCAGATAAGTGATCGCGTTACTTTATCGGTGTTTAATAATGGCATTGATAATTCAAAACAATACGCTGATGATAAGGTAGAAGCTTTACAGATTGGTAATGTTAACCTAATTAGAAGTTTCAAGCATAAAATTGGCTGGAATGGCGGAACTGTTGAAAGTGATTATGCAACTAGATTATCTCAAGGCAAAACAATTCACTTTTATATGTATGAAGACTCTGCGAAACAATTAGAACCTAACACTGATTATGTTTTACAGCTACATGAAGCTGATGAAGGTATTATTATGGCAGTTGTAAGTGATTTTGGAAAAAACGTGATTCAAAGATATACAACCGATAGGATTATTAAGTTTAATACTCAAGATCATCAAAATTTCAGAATGTCATTTTTGGCGAAGGCTGATAACCAATTGGTCGGCAAAATAAGTTTGTATAAAGGTACTAAAGCGCTTGATTGGACACCTAATCCACTTGATATTCAAAGCAACATAGAGTCAGCAGAACAAAATGCAAAAGGTTATGCTGATAAGTTAAAAACAGACCAGGAAAAAGTGCTTACGACTTACGATACGCGTATATCTCAAAATGGCCAAAAGATTCAGCAGAGAGCAACAAAACAAGAGTACAATGCTTCTAAAAAGTTACTCGACAAAACGTTAGCAGAGATTGTTACAAGTGTAACATCGGGAGTTGCGCTAACGTATGAAAATAATGGAGCGGTATCAGATTTTACTTTAAACAGTCAAGGCATTTCATTAAATTCTCAACTTATTAATATCAATGATGGTGACGTAATCGTACAAAATGGTCGTACCACTATCAAAGATGCTTATATTGATAAATTATTTTCTAAGACGGCTTTTATCGAGAATTTAAAAGCAGTAGATATTGACTTTAATAGAGCGAGTGCATATGGGAATAACGGGAGCAGTTACTTAAAAATCGTGTCGGACAAAATCGAACTATCAGGAACATATGACAGAACGTGGCGCGGAATTAGATCAACTAGACAAATAAAAACAGAATTATTTGACGGTGGTATAAACTTCATTAATTCAGTGGATAACCGCTCATTATGGTTTTCCGACTTCGGTGTATCAACGTTCAAAGACGGAGATGGCGAAGGTACTTCGTCAGGTACGTTATCTTTCTTTGACACTACACATTCTGTTAACAACGCTCGTGGAGTGACTCTCGTATCAAACACAGGTGTTGTCGCTTTAGAAACTCGAACATCAGCACAAGATATACTTCTAAAATCATCAGGAAACGTTCAAGTGACAACAGTAGGTGTTTTAAAAGTATCACAGGGTGCTGGTGACGGATATACTGAAAGTCACATACTAATGCCGAGAGAAACAACAAATCTATATGCAGGTTTTGAAAATGAATTTAGATTTACTAACCGTGAGTTTTACAACGACGGAAACACCATTTATAACAGATTTAGAGGATCGATAGGTTTTGTGCATGGATTACAAGTAAATTCTAGCGGTGCGAACCCTGGAACAAATTTATATCTCGGGTCGTTAAACGGAGAAGTACAAGTAGTTAGAGATGTGACATCATCAAGAAAAGTTTATGGGAACGCACGTATGAGTGGACTTTATGTGGACGAGTTAATACCACACAGCTACTCATCTATTATTATGCGAACTGGGATAGATGTACGTGGTAACATACTACTCCCGTCTAATGAGCAAATCAGAACATCTGGTGGATATTTAACGTTACGTGCAGGAAACGGATTTGTATTTATCCAAACTAACTACGAAGCCAGAATTGTTAAGCCAGGCACAACAAACAATTATATGCCGATTAGATTTAGCGAATGGCACTCAATGTCGCACGAAAAATATAAACACGACATTAAAGAGTGGGACTATAAAGTATTAGACATATTTAAAAATGACTTAAAGTTACACAAATATAAAGTTAAAAATGATTTGGACACACAATACGACAGATATCGACACGGAATTATTATTAGATATGACAGTAGTAAAGAAACGTTCCCAGTTGAGTGGAGAAATGGCGACGGTTTTGATGGGAATGAAGTTTTATGGTGGAATACAAAAGCCATTCAAGAACTCGCTACGGAAAATGATCAATTAAAAAAACAATTATCTGATATGCAAGTGAAACTACAAATGATATTGGAGATGATAAAATGATGCAAGACTTAGAATCATTAAGCAAAGAAGAACTTATTACCGAAGTTAAATATTTGAACGAGCTATTACAAACCATACTTAACAAAAACGCTCGACTCACATTAGAAGTATCGAATTATGAGACACAAGAAAGAATGGCTAAACTTAATAATCAAACGTCTAACAAATAGGTTAGGCGTTTTTTTAATACAACAATAAAAAAGGAGATGTTTTAGATGGAACAATTAAAAGAATTTTATTTAGTAGAAGTAAACAAAAATGGGGAAGAAAGCCCACTTATGCGGAATTTTAGCAATGGTTTTACACGTGGTGCGACGGTAGATAGCGCTTTTAAATTTGATTCAGAAGATCAAGCAAAAGAAGCATGTCACTTACAAAACATGTTGGCTAAAATCTTTAAAAACAATACAACCACTTACTACGTTAAACAGACGATTGAACGTACTAAGTTTGATGAATCTGGTGAACCATACGTTAAACCTAAAGTTGACCATGAAGTTGAAGGAGTTAGCGAATAATGTTGGGAGCAGTCATAGTGAGTTTTACAGAAAGTGAAGCATTCAGAACCTTTATATACGCAGGAGAGATTAAGCTTCTATACTTCTTGATGATATTGATGTGTTTAGATATCATCACAGGTATCGCAAAAGCTATCAAAAACAAAAAGTTATGGAGCCGTAAATCATTATTCGGTTATGCTCGGAAGTTATTGATTTTCTGCATAATTGTATTGGCTAATATCATCGATCAAATTTTAGGGACTAACGGTGGGATTTTAGTAATTACAATCTTTTTCTACATTGCCAACGAAGGCTTATCCATTGTGGAAAACTGTGCTGAAATGGGCGTTTTTGTACCGCAAGAAATAGCTGAAAAATTAGCGGTTATCAAAAAAGAAAAAGGCACATCTGTCACAACTGAAATCAAAGAAGAATTTTCAAGCAAGCATTCTCGTGATCTTGAAGGTGACACAGCAGAAATGAATATCAAAATCGAGAAAAAGGACTGACTTATGTCGGTTCTTTTTTTATTGGAGGGAAATAAGTGTTAACAGCTATTGATTATTTAACTAAAAAAGGTTGGAAAATATCGTCAGACCCACGCACATACAATGGTTATCCAAACAATTATGGCTATCGTAATTATCAAGCTAATGGTATTAACTATGATAGCTTTTGTGACGGGTATCACAGAGCTTTTGACTTGTATTCAAATGAAACGAATGACGTTCCATCAGTCACAAGTGGCACAGTCGTAGAATCAAATGATTATGGTAATTTTGGCGGTACTTTAGTAATAAAAGACGCTAACGGTAACGAGTGGATATATGGTCATTTACAACGTGGTTCAATGAGGTTTATTGTGGGCGATAAAGTCAATCAAGGTGACATTGTAGGGCTACAAGGTAGCAGTAACTATTATGACAATCCAATGTCTGCACATCTTCATTTACAATTACGTCCTAAAGATGCTCCTAAAGATGAGAAGTCACAAGTGTGTAGTGGTTTACCTATGGAGAAATACGATATTTCAAAATTAAATGCAAAACAAGATAAATCTAAGAATGGAAGTGGAAAAGAATTGAAACATATTTATTCAAACCATATTAAAGGTAATAAGATTACAGCACCAAAGCCTAGTATTCAAGGCGTAGTCATTCACAATGATTATGGTAGTATGACACCTAGTCAATACTTACCATGGTTATATGCACGTGAGAATAACGGCACACACGTTAACGGTTGGGCTAGTGTTTATGCAAATAGAAACGAAGTGCTTTGGTATCATCCGACAGATTACGTAGAGTGGCATTGTGGTAATCAATGGGCAAATGCTAACTTAATCGGCTTTGAAGTGTGTGAAAGCTATCCGGGACGTATTTCAGATGCTTTATTTTTAGAGAACGAAGAAGCAACGTTAAAAGTTGCAGCAGATGTGATGAAATCATATGGATTACCGGTAAACAGAACGACAGTAAGATTGCACAATGAATTCTTTGGCACTTCATGTCCGCATAGATCGTGGGAGTTACATGTTGGAAAAAATGCACCGTACACTACTGTAAATATTAATAAGATGAAGGACTACTTTATTAAACGTATTAAACACTATTATGATGGTGGAAAGCTAGAAGTAAGCAAAGTAGCAACTATCAAACAATCTGACGTTAAACAAGAAGTTAAAAAGCAAGAAGCTAAGCAAGTTGTTAAAGCGTCAGATTGGAAACAAAATAAAGACGGTATTTGGTACAAAGCTGAACACGCTTCATTTACAGTGACAGCAAGCGAGGGGATTATTACTCGTTACAAAGGTCCTTGGACTGGTCACCCACAAGCAGGCATATTACAAAAAGGTCAAACGATTAAATATGATGAAGTTCAAAAATTTGATGGTCACGTATGGGTTTCTTGGGAAACGTTTGAGGGCGAAACGGTATATATGCCGGTACGCACATGGAACGCTAAAACTGGAGAGGTTGGTAAACTGTGGGGAACAATTAAATAGATTTAAATATATTAGGGCGGCCATAATGGTCGCCCTGTTTTTTGTGCAGAAATATAGTAGGAAAACTAATAGTAGATGCTAACTAGCGCCAACAAAACTAAAGAAACCTAACAAAAATTTAAAGTTCATAGTCGTTTTCTATTGCGAGTATATAGTAGAAAGTATTATTATTGTGTTGAAAGAAGAAAAGAGAGGAATAAACTAGTGTCTTGCAGTGAGTAGTTTATTGCATTTTACTAGCTTGTGAAAGGAGGTATTTCCATATGAGACAACCTGATAAAAGTCTTGTTATTGCCCAAACTCTAATCTCTATGTATCAAGAAATTACTGGTAATAGTATAATGGGCGATGAGATGAAAGTACAAAAATTGATGTATTATATTCAAAAGACATCTTTAGCTCTAACTGGAAAAACCATGATTGATGAAAAGTTTGAGGGGTGGGTTCATGGTCCTGTGTTACCGTCTTTAAGAGGATTATTTGATTATTTTGTTGAAGATGATACCTATAGAGAAGGCTTAAGTGATACCGACATTTTCATAATTGAGAATACTATATATCAATATGGTCAATATGCAACATGGGCGTTACGAGACAAATCTCATGAAGAAGTTTCATGGATAAATAGTCGAAAAGGATTGAAAGAAGGCGAGAGAGGCCACAGAGAACTTTCAATTGAAGATATTAGAGTCGATGCAAGTAAGGTTAGATTGTACGATTTCCAATATGATATGTATTTAGATGAGTTTGAAGATTTTGAAGAGGAGGATTTTGTTAGTGCGTATTAATTCTCCTCAAGAGTATGTAGGGAAAATTGTTAAGATAAGACTGCCATATTTCAATTCAAAAACGAACCAGGTGTCATACAAAAGTAGACCAGCTTTAATAATTGGCTGTGAGAAGAAGCAATTCCCTTGTGATTTTACCTATTTACCCATTTCAAAAGTTACTAGTGAATCTAATAGGCATTTATTTTATGACTTTGAAATTGATGAAAATAATGGCAGTCATCTAAACTTACATCATACCCCCTCTTTTATAAGATGTCATAAAGTGGGGACCGCCCATTGTAGTGAAGTTAGTAAGAATACTATTAGTGATTTAAGTAAATTAAGACCTGATGTTTTTGATGAAATTAAATCTATTTTTGAGACTTACACAATGGATTTATTCTAAAGCCGTACCTTAACTGGTGCGGTTATTTTTGTGCAATAAATTTTATTTATCAATTAAATAGAGTTTCTTTGATTTTTCAAATCATTAAAAAAGGTATAGACGTAACCTGAGTACACACCTGTTACTACTAGTGTTGCTAACGAAATTTCAAAAAATAAAAGGATTCTCAAAAATTCAAAGGATGTCCATACTTGCATACTATTTTTTAAAGCAGTTGCTGAAATGACCAATGGAAATGTAAAAGCCGAAAATGCTGGTGAAAAAGGTCTATTTATTAATTTGGGCAGCTGAATAATAATATAAAAATAAAAAAACTGTGATAATATCAGCAAGATAATAAGAACTAATAGATTTGTATTAGGAAAAACTACAACATAAGCTGCAGAAACTAAAGAAAAAGGTGCGCAAATAGTACTAGTATTAGGTTTGATTAATGATTGTAAAGGATATAGTCTTAATCGTTTGAAACAAACAGGTAAAACCAAACAAGTTGCTATAAAACCATAAATAACCGTTATCTTCCCAATCCAATACTGACCGCTTATTGGTGCTGTTAAACCTGCTATAGCAATTCCTATATATAGTACAGTCCATGATGGAACAACATTTTCAATAGAAAAATTTTTCAAATATTTAAACGAAAAAATTGTCATATGAAAAATGATTGCTACAAGGCAGAAGAACCAAATAAATACTGCAAGTTTATGTATGAAAGTGTAATCTTTAAAAAACGAATACAAATACGTTGTTCCTAAAAAACCAGACATATAGCATGTTGTGAACACTGATGAAACTAAAGGGTTGTTTAACTGATCTTTTGCGCCGTTAATGTCAATGATTACACTATATAAGAGGTGAATGAAAACTAAAATAGCTAATGTGCCACATATAAAGCTTAGTGTTATGGATACATCTTTTAAAAGATTTCCTAGCCCTAATAAACCTAAAATAAGGGCAGCTGTTACTAAAGGTGTTTTGGGGATTTTCATGACATACAGCCTCTCTATTTGTGATATTATTCACTAATTATAACACGATAAAACTTATTATAGATAATTTAAGCAGAATATTTTACTTTGTATCTCTTTTCTACTTTAATTAATGTGTACATTATTGAAAAAGAGAATGGATCATGAAGAATTTTGACTATGTTATTTTAGGTTTTGGACAAGGTGGCAAAATGTTCGCAAAAGAAGAAGCGCAAAGTGGCAAAAAGATAGCTGTAGTAGAGAAGAATTCTCTGTATGGCGGGACATGTATTAATGTAGGATGTATTCCGTCTAAAGTAATCGCCCATGATAGTCAACATGAGGTAGATTTTAAAGATTCTATTGAACGAAAAAATGAAGTTGTAGCGGCACCCCACTCATTAATTTGGGTGGGGTTAATTATACAAGTTTGGGTCCCTAAAAAGTCCCTAAAAATTAGTGAGATATGGCATGTAATTCTAAACAAAATAAAGAAGAACCCCGTGTTTACGGGATTCTTAAAATTAAAATGTCTTTAAATTTCTATAAGTAACGTCCTGGGAGGGATTCGAACCCCCGACCGATGGCTTAGAAGGCCATTGCTCTATCCAGCTGAGCTACCAGGACTTTTTAACACAAAACTTATTATAACCAAGTCTGTTGAATAAAGCAACAGATTACTAGGGAATTTTCTTTCCATTTAACTTATATGTAGAAATTTTACATTCTGCTAAATAAGTGTGTAATTCAGTGACTACTATCTAGATACTTATTGTTCAGTTATTATATACCTAATATGAAGCTTTTCATTAATATCAAAAAAGCGCTGAGACATGTTCGTTACATCTCAACGCTAAGTCAATATCTTATTTCGCAAATATGTCTACCAAACCTTTGATTAATTTTACAATACCTAGAATGATACTCGCCCAAGTCATGATAGTGACCTCCTCTTTGTTAATTTAATACTAGTTTAACGGATTCATTTAATTGAAAGTGAGGTTTTGCGTAACTTAATAGAATGCATGCATATCCGTACAATTTTTCTTAATGATAAACAGTTAGGCATGCCCAAGTGTAGTCTCTACATGATGACGCATAAAAGAAAAGCGATATTTCGCTAATTTTAACAGTTGGGCAACGTAACTGTTAAAAATAATAGTTGATTCAACACTTACGCATAAAATCTGACGAGTTGGGGAAAAACGACCTGATATTGTAAAAGATGCGATACAGTGTAGTTAACAAAACGAAGTCATCAAACACGACGGCTTGGTTTTGAAATAGTCTTATTTAAGGAGTGTACATACTTATGTCAGAATTTATTAATGCAATTAAAGATACGGTACAAGCAGGATTAGATCAAGACTGGGTAACAATGGGAACAGGTATTGCGGATATCGTTGCACAAGGTATTGGTCTTATCTCTGGTTTCTTTGGCTAGGTTTCAGTTGAATTCATATTGTCGAATCTTGAACTGAAGTAGTATTATCATACGATGACAATGCTGGCATCGTTGCAGTAGAAAAGTGTTGCGTATTAGTGAGTTTTATCTAAATGAACATAAAAAGGGCTAGGAATACATGTAGATGTGTTCCTAGCCTTCTCCCGTTTTACAAAAAACGAGCTGAGACATCATAAATATATATTCTGGGAAACCCAATTTGGCATCCCAGAAGCAAGGCTTTCGACAGAACGTCGCAATGCTCCAAAATCAAAAAGCGATTTTGATCGCTGCTCTAGTTCTGCTTAAATTCTAACTGTACTTTTCATAACCTCGTGTTGATCATTAACTGTTTTTGGGTGACCAGACGAGAATATCATGTCCATCATCATTTTGTGCTTCTAAGTCTTCAAAACCATTTTTCACAAAGAACCCTTTTGATTCAAAGCGAGCGATGGCTTTGATTGGATGACCGAATGATTTTGCAAATTCGAGTAGGTCAGAACCATAGCCCTTACCCCAATATGGTTTCAACACTTCTACTTTCCAAATAACAAGATAATCATCATATTCTGGGAAGTAAGTTTCTTCAACTTCTCCTTTGCGATAAAGTGCCATTCTTGCTACAAGCTTTTCACCGACAAAGATGCCGTAAAACGGCGAATCGGAACTTGCATCAATCATTTCTCCATGTAATTCATCCACTAAGTATAAGTCTTTATTTCCAAAGTTTTCACGAAATGCTGCAAATAATTCTTCTGTTTTATAGTTGATATCAAGATGTGTAACTTTTGCCATAGGATGACCCCCTCCGTTGACTTTCTTCTATTATAACGCAATTCTGAAAGTTATTGAAGTAAGCCGTAAAATTGTCAGACAGACATGTAACTATTATACTGGTAATGATTACAGTATAAGGAGATACGAGCATGGATTGTTTAAATATCACGATGAAGGAAAATGATTCATTTATTAAGGAATATACGAATCACAATGCGGACATCCTACAATTTTTCACATATGATCCGAATAGAGTGGAAAGTTATAAACAGCGTATGGCGCACCATAATAATGGACGTGAACAGGCGGTTGCAGAAGTTGTGCGTGATTATATGTCAGACTTATCATTGACACAAACACAGTTGGATAATATGACAGCATTATCTGAAGGTGCAAAGGTTGTCGTTGGGGGACAACAAGCTGGATTGTTTACGGGGCCGCTCTATACATTTCATAAAATTTTATCGATATTAACGAAAGCAGATGAATTATCATCAGAATATAATGAACGTGTTGTACCTGTGTTTTGGATTGCTGGGGAAGATCACGACTTTGACGAAGTGAATCATACGTATGTGATGAATCAGCGTACGGGGCATCTTAATAAGGTTAAATATCATACGATGACACCACCAGAAACGACGGTTTCTCGTTATGCTCCGGATCGTGAAGTATTACATCAAACACTCGTTCAATTTTTTGAATCAATGCCTGAAACGGCGTATTCAAAACGTTTATTTGATCAAGTTGATGATATGATTCAACAGTCGACGACATGGATAGATGTTTTCAAACAAATGATACAAATGTGTTTTGGTGAGCGCGGGATTCTATTAATCGATGCACAAGATATGCAACTGAGAAATATTGAAAAAACATTGTTTAAAGAGATTATTCAACGACATGCATTGGTAGACCAAGCTTTCCGTGATGTACAGCGTAAGACTACTGAAGCGGGATTGACAGCGATGATTCAGACTGATACGAATGTGCATCTATTCTTGCACGAAGATGATCAACGTCAATTGCTCACATATGCTGATGGGGTCTTTAAGTTGAGTAAGAGTGAGAATACTTATTCAATGGAAGCATTGATAGCACTTGTCGAAGAATCGCCGGAGCGTTTCTCTAACAACGTGGTGACACGTCCGCTGATGCAAGAGTGGTTATTTAATACGGTAGCGTTTGTAGGGGGACCAAGTGAGATTAAATACTGGGCAGAGTTACAAGGTGTCTTTGAACTGTTTGATGTTCAAATGCCAATTGTTTTACCACGTATGAGAATGACTTATTTGACATCAAATACTGAGAAGTTACTCGAGAAATATGATTTGGCATTGGAAGAAGTAATGGAAGCAGGAACGCAACCAGCACGAGAACGCTTTATTCGTGCGAACGCATCAGAAGTTGTACTTGAGCAAATTGAAGCGATGCAAGATCAGCATCAAGCTTTTTATGAGACATTGACGCAAGAGATGTCTGATACTGAAGATAACAAAAATCTAGTGAAGAAAAATCAAGAAATTCAAATGTATCAGTTAGAATTTCTGAAATCTCGTTATTTAAATAATATTGCACGAGAAAATAAAATTAGTATGCGTCATTTTGAAGTGTTGACACAAACACTCCATCCAATGGGTGGATTACAAGAACGTGTTTGGAATCCATTACAAATCTTGAATGAAAATGGGTTAGATGTGTATGCGTCCTCCACTTTCCCACCACTTCACTACACTTTTGATCAAATCATTATAAAACTCTAGATATAGCAACCTTTTGAGGGTGATTCGCTAAATGCGTTTCATCCTCTTTTTTTGGTTTTTTAGATAAAATTTGACGATTTTTACAGAATTAGTGGTGGATAGTGGTGAGGTGTGGTAAATTATAAATAAGGTGAGGTGAGAAGAAATGTTCATGGGCGAATATGAAAATAAGCTTGATGTTAAAGGGCGAATGATTGTTCCGTCTAAGTTTCGTTATGACTTAAATGAACGTTTCATTATCACAAGAGGCCTTGATAAATGCTTGTTTGGTTACACACTTGAAGAATGGCAAACGATAGAAGACAAAATGAAAACCTTACCTATGACAAAACGTGATGCGCGTAAATTTATGCGTATGTTCTTCTCAGGTGCTGTCGAAGTGGAAATAGACAAGCAAGGACGTATAAATATTCCAGCGAAATTACGCGAATATGCCAATCTTGATAAGGAATGTACCGTTATTGGTGTTTCCAATCGTATCGAGATTTGGGATCGTGCAACTTGGAATGATTTTTACGATGAATCTGAAGAGAATTTTGAAGAAATCGCAGAAGATTTAATTGATTTTGATTTTTAATACAACGGAGGTTTTGGCGTGTTTCATCACATTAGCGTTTTACTTAAAGAAACAGTCGATCAACTAAATATCAAAGAAGATGGTGTCTATATTGACTGTACGCTAGGTGGTGCTGGACACTCGCAATACCTTTTGAGTCAACTGTCTGATGAAGGGCGTTTAATCGCCATCGATCAAGATACAACAGCCATAGAACATGCAAAAGACAAGTTGCAAGATCACTTGCATAAAGTGACTTTTGTACACAGTAATTTTAGACATTTAAATCAAATATTAGTTGATTTAGAGATAGAGAAAGTTGACGGCATTTTATACGACTTGGGCGTTTCAAGTCCGCAACTTGATGTGCCAGAACGTGGTTTTAGTTACCATCACGATGCCAAGCTCGATATGAGAATGGATCAAACACAGGCGCTTTCAGCATATGAAGTTGTGAATGAATGGTCTTATGAAGACTTAGTCAAAATCTTTTTCCGATATGGAGAAGAGAAGTTTTCTAAACAAATCGCACGGAAAATTGAAGCAAAACGTGAAGTGCAACCGATCACAACAACGTTAGAACTTGTGGAGTGCATCAAAGAAGGCATTCCTGCCAAAGCAAGACGCAAAGGTGGTCATCCAGCAAAACGTGTTTTCCAAGCAATTCGTATTGCGGTGAATGATGAGTTGGCAGCGTTTGAAGATTCACTTGAGCAAGCGATTGAATGTGTGAAGGTGGGGGGACGTATCTCAGTGATCACGTTCCATTCGTTAGAAGATCGTTTGTGTAAGCAGATGTTTCAAGAGTATGAGAAGGGGCCAGATGTTCCAAGAGGGTTACCTGTACTTCCTGAAGCTTATACGCCGAAATTGAAACGTGTCAATCGCAAGCCAATCGTAGCGAGCGATTCAGACTTGCTAGATAACAATCGAGCAAGAAGTGCCAAACTGCGCGTTGCAGAAATATTAAAATAAAGGAGATTATTATGGCTGTAGAAAATATTTATGAACCGTACCAACAGCACATGGCAGAACCACAAAGCGAACCAGCGACTACACCGCAGAAACAAACGATCAAAAAGCAAGTCGTTGTTAAGTTTACACGCTTTGAAAAACTACTATACATATCGATGGTAGCATTAATTGCTGCAATCAGTATTTTTATGTTGTCTCTTAAAATGGACGCGTATGATACGAGAGGGAAAATTGCAGAATTAGATCAAAAAATTGAACAGCAATCAAGTCAAAATAGTGCATTGAAGTCTGAAACGATGAAGAATGCATCTTATGAACGCATCTATAACAAAGCTCAAAAGCAAGGCATGAGTCTCCAGAATGAGAATGTAAAGGTAGTGCGTAATAATGGCGAAGCGAAAAATTAAAATTAAAAAAAATAAACTAGGAGCAGTCCTCCTGACAGTTGTACTTGGGCTGCTCTTTTTTTCATTGGTTTTAAGGTACGGTTATGTGATGTTATCTGGACAGTCATCCGGAGAAGATTTGATCATGCGCGCCAATCAGAAATATTTGGCACAATTAGATCAATCTGCGGAACGTGGGAAGATTTATGATCGAAACGGTAAAATTCTAGCAGAAGATGTTGACCGTTTTCGTCTTGCAGCAGTGATTGATAAACGTGCAAGCGAAGAGTCAAAAGAACCAAGACATGTCGTTGATAAGAAGAAAACAGCCAAACAACTCGCAAAAGTGATTGATATGTCAGAAAAAGATATTAAAAAACGCTTGAAAATGAAAAAAGCTTTCCAAGTTGAGTTTGGTAAAGCCGGTCAAAATTTGACATATCATGATAAAGAAAAAATTGAAAATATGAATTTACCTGGGATTACGATGTATCCAGAAGTGCAGCGTTTCTATCCAAATGGTAACTTTGCTTCCCATTTAATAGGAATGGCACAAAAGGATCCAGAAACGGGAGAGTTAAAGGGCGCACTCGGTGTTGAAAAAATCTTTGATAGCTATCTGTCTGGAGAAAAAGGACATGCTTCCTATACGAAAGATATTTGGGGCTATATTATTCCAAATTCTAAAAATGAAGTAGCACCAAAACGGGGCGATGACGTTCATCTAACACTTGACTCAAACATTCAAGTGTTTGTGGAAGAAGCGTTAGATGATATGGTAAAACAATATGAACCTAAAGATCTATTTGCGGTAGTGATGGATGCGAAAACAGGTGAGATCTTAGCATACAGTCAAAGACCGACATTTAATCCTGAAACAGGAGAGGACTTCGGTAAAAAATGGGCAAACAACTTGTATCAAAACTTATATGAACCGGGATCAACCTTCAAGTCGTTCGGTCTTGCTGCGGCGATACAAGAAGGGAAGTTCAAACCGAAAGAAGAATATGAATCGGGCTACCGTGATATTCAAGGGTCACGCATCTACGACTGGAACAAAAAAGGGTGGGGAGACATCCCAATGAGTTTAGGTTTTACCTATTCTTCAAATACATTGATGATGAAACTTCAAGACCTTGTAGGTGCAGATAAAATGCAATCATGGTATGAAAAATTTGGGTTTGGTAAATCAACAGGAAGTTTGTTTGATAGTGAACAAAGCGGGAATATTGCATGGGAAAATGAACTGATGCAAAAAACAAGTGCTTTCGGACAATCAACAACTGTAACGCCGGCACAAATGTTACAAGCACAGTCAGCATTCTTCAATAAAGGAGAGATGGTACGACCTTACTTTATCTCTTCTGTCATGAATCCAGTGACTGATGAAAAGTTTGTTGAAGGTAAGCGTAAAGTGACAGGGAAACCAATCACCCCTGAAACAGCTGACAAAGTGAAGGAAGAATTAGATAAGGTTGTAAACAGTAAAAAAAGTCATGCTTCGAACTATAAGGTGGAAGGTTATCGAGTTGCTGGTAAAACAGGAACAGCACAAGTGGCTGACCCTGAAAATGGTGGTTATGTAAAAGGTCCTAATCCGTACTTTGTAAGTTTTATGGGACATGCGCCAAGTAAAAATCCGCGTGTTGTCGTCTATGCAGGTATGAGCCTTGCTCAAAAACGCGATCAAGAAGCGTATGAGATGGGTGTGAGCCGTGCATTTATCCCAATTATGAAAAATACACTACAATATTTAAACGTAGGTGAAGAAAAACTGGATGATAAAGTTACGATTAAAAAAGTACCTGATGTGACAGATAAATCAGTTGATAAGGCAGAAAAAACGCTGGCTGATAAGTCATTAAACCCAGTCGTTATCGGGCAAGGTGAAAAAGTCGTAAACCAAAGTCCTTCATCTCGTACTAGATTATTACCGAACAGCCATGTGTTGTTACTGACAGACGGTGATTTGACGATGCCGAACATGACTGGATGGACACGAGATGATCTCGTTGCATTTGAATCACTTACAGGTGTGAAATTAAAAGTAACGGGAAGCGGATTTGTGACGTCACAATCAGTGGGTGCACAAGCAGCAATAGATAAGAAGACAGAGATTGAAGTGAAGATGAAATCTCAGGAAGAAGAATAAAACAGCTAGGGGAGTGGGACATCGGTGATATTGATTGTTCTACTCCCACAGTTGAGTGAAAATATGACATATCAAAAAGGAGACTATTATGGCTATTATTAGCGCAATTATTGCATTTGTAATCACAGCAGTTTTAGTGCCAATCTTAATTCCAACATTGAAAAGAATGAAGTTTGGACAAAGTATTCGTGAAGAAGGACCGCAAAGTCACATGAAGAAAACAGGAACACCGACAATGGGCGGATTAACATTCCTTATCGGTGCGATTGTGACAACTATCATTGCAAGTATTTTTGTTGAACCCGCAAGTCCGTTGTTACTGTTACTTTTTGTAACGATTGGATTCGGACTTATCGGCTTTATCGATGATTATATTATTGTTGTTAAAAAGAACAATCAAGGGTTAACGAGTAAACAGAAGTTTTTGGCACAAATTGCGATTGCAGTTATTTTCTTTATTGTTGCCAAAGGATTTAATGCAGTTGAATTTTCAACAAATATTAACTTACCATTTACAGATGTAACAATTCCGCTGTCATATGCTTATGTGGTATTTATTGTATTCTGGCAAGTTGGTTTTTCAAATGCGGTTAACTTAACAGATGGATTAGATGGTCTCGCAACAGGGTTATCTATCATTGGTTTTACGATGTATGCCATTATGAGTTTTGTGCTAGATCAGCCAGCAATCGGGCTATTCTGTATTATCATGGTTGCTGCACTTGCAGGGTTTTTACCGTATAATATCAATCCCGCAAAAGTGTTTATGGGAGATACGGGTAGCTTGGCACTCGGTGGTATCTTTGCGACAATCTCAATTATGTTGAACCAAGAGTTGTCATTATTATTCATTGGTCTTGTTTTCGTATTGGAGACACTTTCAGTGATGATTCAAGTGACGTCATTCAAGTTGACAGGAAAACGTGTCTTCAAAATGAGCCCTTTACATCACCACTTTGAACTTGAAGGATGGAGTGAATGGAAAGTTGTGACTGTATTCTGGACAGTTGGTTTGATTACAGGTCTTATCGGATTGTGGATTGGAGTGAGCTAATTGATTAACTATACTGGCTTAAAAGATAAAAAAGTACTTGTACTCGGCATGGCGAAAAGTGGATACGAAGCAGGGAAGCTATTGCATCGACTCGGTGCAGACGTAACGATAAATGATGGTAAAGATCTGTCTCAAGATCCACATGCAAAAGATTTGGAAGCACTAGGTATTAATGTAGTAAGTGGTTCGCATCCTATTGCATTGTTAGATGAAAGTCCCGTTATCGTGAAAAATCCTGGAATACCTTATAGCGTCCCTTTATTACAAGAAGCAAAAGCAAGAGGATTGAAAATTTTAACGGAAGTTGAGTTGAGTTATTTAATTTCTGAAGCACCTATCATTGGGATTACAGGAACAAATGGTAAAACAACAGTGACATCACTGCTTGGAGATATGTTTAATAAGAGTAGAGAAACAGGTCACTTAGCAGGTAACATTGGCTATGTTGCTTCAAAAGTAGCTCAAGATGTACGTGCGGATGAATATTTGATCACAGAATTATCATCATTCCAATTAATGGGTATTGAACATTACAGACCGCACATTGCGATTGTGACAAACATTTACGAAGCCCACATTGATTATCATGGTTCTGTGGAAGCTTACCAGGATGCTAAAAAGCAAATTTTCCGTAATCAAACAGAAAGTGATTATTTAATTTTTAATTATCAGCAACGTCATTTAATTAATCCTGCTGAAATTAAATCTAATATTTTATATTTTTCAACAGACCAACCAGTCGATGGCATTTATGTTGAAAATGATTATATCGTCTACAAAGGTATTCATTTAATTCACTTAGATGATATTGTTTTACCAGGCAAGCACAACTTAGAGAACATTTTAGCAGCGACATTGGCAGCCATTTTATCAGGGGTATCAGTAGGTGCGATCATTCAATCATTAACGACATTTTCTGGTATTGCGCATCGCCTTCAATATATCGGTAATAACAAAACGAACAAATATTATAATGATTCAAAAGCGACAAACACGTTAGCGACACAATTTGCATTAAAGTCATTTACGCAGCCAATTATTTGGTTGTGTGGTGGATTGGATCGCGGCAATGACTTTGACGACTTGATACCATACATGAACAACGTTCGTGTCATGGTTGCATTCGGTGAAACACAAGATAAATTTGTGAAGTTAGGTGAGAGTCAAGGTAAACTTGTCATTCGAGCAATTGATGTCGTCGATGCTGTCGAGAAGATTCAAGATGTCATCGAACCGAATGATGTTGTGCTACTATCTCCTGCGTGTGCAAGCTGGGATCAATATGATACATTTGAGCAACGTGGTGACATGTTTACGGCTGCATTCCGCAGTCATTTGCCATCACATTAAGGATGTGGATGAAATGACTGAAAAAATCCCAAAAGTTGATCAAACGTTTCTTAAAGAAAAGCGCCTTCGTCAATTGAAAAAGCGCCGTCGCATTCAATTAGGTGTCGTGTTAGGCTTGATTTTAATTGTCATTATTATTTTAGCCTATATGTATACGCCGATAAGTCTCGTTAAACAGGTGAATGTACACGGCAATCATTATGTTGCAACAGAGCGAATTAAAAAAGACTTAAAGCTTAACAAAGAGACGAGAGTTTATTCGTACGATAGCGGACAAGCTGAAACACGTATTGAAAAACATCCACTCATCAAGGAAGCAAACATTCGGAAAGGATTATTTGATTCGTTAGATATTCAAATTACAGAACATACCATTGTCGGTATTGTTAATGTAAAAGGCAAAGATGTGCCTGTTGTTGAAAATGGACGGATATTGAAGTCTTATAACGAAGCAATTCCGAATGAAGCACCATATCTTCAGGGCTTCAAAGGTACAGAAAAACAAAAACTTGTTGAAGCACTTGAAAAAATGGATCGTACAACACGTGCGCAAATCTCAGAAATTGTTTATGAGCCAAAGAAGAATCAGCCACACTTAATTCGTTTGTATATGCGTGATGGCATTGAAGTGCTCGGTAATACGAAAACAATCGCACAAAAGTTAAAGTATTATCCGAGCATGTCTCAAGCGTTAGATAAGTATGATTCAGGACAGTTAAAACGATCAGGCTATATTGATTTATCAGTAGGTGCCACATTTATCCCATATGACAACGATGAGAAGGATAATGATGATTCAGCAAGTTCACAACAAGTAGTGAACAAAACGCAATTAGAAGATGAAGCGAAAAATGAACTGCAAAAAGCTTTGAATAAGATTAAAGAGCGCGATGAAGATGCGCAATAAGGTCGGGTGTATCACCACTCGATTTGGACGATAGTTGATGAAGTTCAACAATGCAATCTTTCATCTCATTCTGATGATGAGTGTACATATCATTTTATTGTCGCTTATTGCCGGAAAAAAGTTAGATTTTCAATAGGTTTATAGTTCACATTAGTAGAGTGTTATTGTAAACTTATAATAGTGTAAATATGTAAACAACTGTCAGGAGGTGCCTATCTATGGAAGAGCATTATTATGTGAGTGTAGATATCGGCTCATCAAGCGTGAAAGTAATCGTTGGTGAAAAATTTCATAACGGAATTAACGTGATAGGTACAGGGCAAACCTATACGAATGGAATAAAAAATGGCTTGATCGATGATTTTGATATTGCGAAACAAGCGATTAAAGACACAATTAAAAAAGCATCTATTGCTTCAGGCATAGATATTAAAGAAGTATTTTTGAAGTTACCAATTGTAAGAACAGAAGTATACGATGAAACACACACAATGGAATTTCATCAAGATACGGAAATCGAAGGAACACATATTGAAACACTTCTAGAAGCTATTCGCAATAAGAACGATGTTGAAGACACAGAAGTCGTTAACGTATATCCACTTCGCTTTGTAGTTGACGAAACAAATGAAGTGTCAGATCCAAAAGAACTTGTTGCCCGTCATTCTTTACAAGTCGATGCAGGTGTGATCGCCATCAACAAATCTGATCTTATCAACATGATTAAATGTGTTGAGTCAAGTGGCGTAGATGTGTTTGATGTCTATTCTGACGCCTACAATTATCGCTCAATTTTGACACCGACAGAAAGAGAACTCGGTGCATGTGTGATTGATATTGGTGAAGATTTAACACAAATCTCTTACTACGAGCGTGGTGAATTGTTAGATGCAGACGTTGTATTGATGGCAGGACGTCACATTACAGATGACATTGCGCAATTCCTAAATACGACGCACGATTCAGCTGAAAAGATTAAGCAACAATATGGACATGCATTTTACGATTCAGCATCCGACCAAGATGTGTTTACTGTTGAACCGCTCGATTCGGATGAAGTCGCACAGTATACACAGAAAGAGTTAAGTGATGTGATCGAAGCACGTGTTGAAGACATCTTCTTCGCCGTATTCGATATTTTAGAAGCGCTCGACTTGAAGAAGGTTAACGGCGGATTTGTCGTTACAGGTGGCTCAGCCAACTTATTAGGTGTGAAGGAACTTTTACAAGATATGGTAAGTGAGAAGGTACGTATTCATACACCATCTCAAATGGGTGTACGTAAACCAGAATTTTCTTCAGCGATTTCAACAATTTCTAGCAGTATTGCTTTTGACGAGTTATTAGATTATGTTACAATTAGTAATCATGATAACGAGGAAATCGAAGAAGAAGTTATTGAAAATGACGTAAAATCTCACGAAGCAAAACCAAATGGATTTGAATCATTCTTTAAAAGAAAACCGAAAAAGCAAGCATCATCAGATCTAGCTGAAGATGATACAAGTGCTGATACACATGTAGAACATACAGACGCTGAAAACGGTGAACCGAAGCAAGAAGAAAGTAAATTCAAAAAAATTATGAAATCTCTGTTTGATTGATTGGCTACAAAGATTAGGAGGAAAATTAAATGTTAGAATTTGAACAAGGGTTTAATCATTTAGCGACACTTAAAGTTATTGGTGTCGGTGGTGGCGGTAACAACGCTGTAAACCGTATGATCGATCACGGTATGAACAATGTTGAATTTATCGCAATTAATACAGACGGCCAAGCTTTGAACTTATCTAGAGCTGAGTCGAAAATTCAAATCGGTGAAAAATTAACACGTGGATTAGGTGCAGGTGCTAACCCTGAAATCGGTAAAAAAGCTGCAGAAGAATCACGTGAACAAATTGAAGATGCCATTCAAGGTGCTGATATGGTATTCGTTACAGCTGGTATGGGTGGCGGTACTGGTACTGGTGCAGCACCAGTTGTAGCCAAAATCGCAAAAGAAATGGGCGCATTAACAGTAGGTGTTGTGACACGTCCATTCAGCTTTGAAGGTCGTAAACGTCAAACACAAGCAGCTGCAGGTGTAGAATCTATGAAAGCTGCTGTGGATACATTAATCGTAATCCCTAATGACCGTTTATTAGACATCGTTGATAAGTCAACACCAATGATGGAAGCGTTCAAAGAAGCAGACAATGTATTGCGTCAAGGTGTACAAGGTATCTCTGACTTAATCGCTGTATCAGGTGAAGTAAACTTAGACTTTGCAGACGTTAAGACAATCATGTCTAACCAAGGTTCAGCATTAATGGGTATCGGTGTATCTTCTGGTGAAAACCGTGCTGTTGAAGCAGCGAAGAAAGCCATTTCATCACCATTGCTTGAAACATCTATCGTAGGTGCACAAGGTGTGCTGATGAACATTACAGGTGGCGAATCATTGTCATTATTCGAAGCACAAGAAGCGGCTGATATCGTACAAGATGCAGCTGATGAAGATGTGAACATGATCTTCGGTACTGTAATTAACCCAGAGCTACAAGATGAGATTGTTGTGACTGTTATTGCGACTGGTTTTGAAGATAAACCATCTTCACAAGCACGCAAACAAGGTCATTCTGGTTTCGGAGCGAGTGCGACACAAACTCCAGCTAAAGAATCTAACTTTGGTGGTTCAACATCAGTTCAAGATAAAGAAGCTGACACAACACGTTCACACAGCACTGCTGAAGATGATATTCCAAGCTTCATCCGTAACAGAGAAGAACGACGCTCAAGAAGAACACGTCGCTAATCTTTAACGTCAATATAAATATGAGATTGCGAAGAATATTCTTTGGCAATCGATACAGAATTTACGTACGAAAGTGCTAGGGCAAATGTCATTACTTCATTGTCCTAGCATTTCGTTTTTCACGACATCAATGATCAGAAGGGAGTGATATGTATGGAAGCATTTGTTCAACGTGGACATTACTTATCTTATGAACCGGCACTTACACAAGGCATCACGCTTGGGTTTACGACACGTCATGGTGGCGTTAGTCCATATCCAAAAGATGCGTTTAATATGGCACGTTATATAGACGATGCACCAGAGAATATTACACACCATCAAAATGTTTTGGCTGAAGAGATAGGTATTTCTCGTCAACAGTGGGTCTTTCCAATTCAAACACACGGTCATACAGTTGTTGAAATTACAGCGGCTGACCAAGGTAAAAATATTCATGAATTGTCAGATGATGTACTGTATGGTGTCGATGGTATGTATACCTTTGATACAGATACAGTATTAACAATGTGCTATGCCGATTGTGTTCCTATTTACTTTTACAGTCCCAAACATCATTTTATCGGACTTGTGCATGCAGGTTGGCGTGGTACAGTTCAGCAAATTGTTTATGAATTGATAAAACAGTTTTCATATGATGCGAGAGACTTACATGTTGTCATTGGACCAGCTACATCAAATTCTTATGAGATTAATGATGATATCCTGTCAAAGTTCAAACAACTTCCAATAGATGTCACACCGATGATCGATACACGTGATGACGATAGACATGGGATTGACTTGAAGCATATTAACAAACAACTGTGTATGTATTATGGGGTATCTGAATCCAATATTTATTGTACAGAGCATGCGACATCAGAGGAGTTAGATCGGTTTTTCTCATATCGTATTGAAAAAGGAAATACCGGACGCATGCTTGCCTTCATATCACAATCTAGCGAAGGGGCGATGAATCAAAATGTCAGTTAAAGAGAACTTTAATGAAATTGAAAACACATTGAAACAACATATTTCACATGATGGTGACGGCACATTGCCAAACGTGATTGCCGTTACAAAATATGTTACAATAGAGCGAGCTCAAGAAGCTTATGATGCAGGGCTACGTCACTTTGGTGAGAATCGTCTGGAAGGTTTTTTAGAGAAAAAGGCGGCATTACCAGATGATGTAACGATGCATTTTATCGGTTCATTACAATCACGAAAAGTAAAAGATGTCATCAATGAGATCGATTACTTACATGCGTTAGACCGAAAAAGTTTAGCGAAAGAAATCAATAAACGCGCGGAACATGAAATTAAATGCTTTGTACAAGTTAACGTATCAGGTGAGGCATCAAAACACGGTGTCAGCCTCGACGAAGTCTTGCCGTTTATTGAGATGCTGGAGACGTATGAACACATCCGTGTTGTAGGGTTAATGACGATGGCACCTTATACGGATGATGAAGCATATTTGAAGTCAATATTTAAACAACTTAAACATAAACGTGATGAGATCCAAGCACAACATTTATCTCATGCCCCATGTACAGAACTGTCTATGGGAATGAGTAATGATTATGCTCTTGCAACAGAAGAAGGCGCAACATTTGTTAGGATCGGCACGCGTCTAGTAGGAAAAGAGGAGTGAACTCATGGCAATTAAAGATTTGTTCAACGGTTTTTTTACAATTGAAGAAGAAGAGGATACGTTTGTAGAAGAACAAGAAGCACGTCAACAACAGCGTAAAGCGTCTGAGACGGCACAAGCGTCGAAGCCAGCACATGAACGTCCACGTGCGATTCAATCAGTGCCTAAAAAGCAACCAACACGTATCAAAACACCGAAGAACGAACGTTTACATCAAGTGCCGCAGCAATCGAATAATCAAGGACAGGGGAACGTGGTAAGTATGAATCAGTCTCAAGAAGTGGAACAAAATGGTAGCTCGAAAATGTGCTTGTTTGAGCCACGTGTGTTTTCTGACACGCAAGACATTGCAGACGAACTTAAAAATCGTCGTGCCACTTTAGTAAACTTGCAACGTATTGATCAAGTGTCTGCGAAGCGTATTATCGACTTCCTTAGCGGGACTGTTTATGCGATTGGTGGCGATATTCAACGCGTAGGTGCGGATATTTTCTTATGTACACCTGACAATGTAGAAGTTGCTGGTAGTATTACGGATCAAATCGAATCAATGGAGACGCAATACGAATAAGGAGATAAACATGAGTGTAGAATTATTACAAACGATCGTACAATTCATTCTATTTGTTGTACGTATATACTCAATCGGGATGATTATTTATATTTTCATGTCATGGATACCTGGTGCAAGGGAAAGTATTGTCGGACAATATATGGCAAAATTATATGAGCCATACTTAGGAATCTTCCGTCGTTTTATTCCGCCATTAGGAGGCATGCTTGATCTATCACCGGTTGTCGCTTTTATCGTCTTGAATTTATTTTCTCGCGGTATCATTGCGATATATTATTTTATTATCAATCAATTTTATTAATATAACAGTAATGTTATATTAAGATGAATATTTGTCTAAATATTTTCGTAAAGTTGCTTAAACGATTGATCCCGTACTAGGACACTTTGTCTTATTACGGGATTTTTCACATAACGTATGACGATAACATCATGTTGAATAAGGAGTGTCTAAAATCGATATATATCAACATTTTAGGGTGGAAGAACGTCCGATTATTGATAATTTGTTAGATAAAGTACGTACTGCATCACAACAATATGCCCCTGTTCTAACATATTTTTTAGATCCAAGAAGTCAATATATTTTAGAAGTGATTGTGGGGAGTTTTCCAGAGATGAATGTTCACTTCAATGGAGGACAAAATGCAGAACGTTGTCGTGCAGTTATTGCGCCTGACTACTATGTTCCACAAGAAGCGGATTTTGAACTGACAGTGATTGAAGTAGATTATCCTGAAAAGTTTGTGACACTCGAACACCGTCATATATTAGGGACAATCATGTCACTTGGAATTGAGCGAGAACAAGTAGGAGATATTATTGTAGGAGATCGAATTCAGTTTGTTTTGACAAATCAGCTAGAATCTTATATTATGATGGAATTAAGAAAGATTAAAGGGGCAACAGTTAAACTTCATATCGTTTCCTTGCAAGATATGGTACAATCTAAAGCATACTGGCAAACAGTAGATGCGACTGTAAGCGCACTGCGTCTTGATGTTGTATTGAAAGAAATGATACATAAATCTCGGTCGATTGCAAAAGAACTGATACAGCGTAAACGTGTAAAAGTGAACCACACTGTGATTGAAGCAGTTGATTATCAATTGGAACAAGGTGACTTATTATCCATACAAGGTTTTGGGAGAGCACGTATTACCGCAGTTGGTGATCGTACAAAAAAAGATAAATTGAGAATAACCTATCAAACATTATTTAAATAGTGTATGATGGAGGAGGACACTTATCATGGCTTATACACCAAGTGAAATTAAAAATAAATCATTCACACGAATTAAAAATGGTTTTGAACCGACAGAAGTCGAATCATATTTGAGTGAATTATCTCGTGAAATTGAACGCTTAAAAGAAGACAAAAAGCAATTGGAGCAGTTTTTAGCTGAGCGTGATTCACACATTCAATCATTCAAAGAAGTTGAAAAGTCAGTCGGGGAAGCACTTGTGAGTGCACAGCGTGCTGCAGATGAAACAAAAGCCGCTGCACAAAAAGAACAAGAAGCAATCATTGCCAAAGCACAAGCTGAGGGTGACCGTATTGTGAATGATAGCCTTGAAAAGGCACGTCGTATTTCATTCCAAACAGAAGATATGAAGCGTCAATCAAAAGTCTTTCGTTCACGATTCAAGATGCTTGTTGAAGCGCAGTTAGATTTGTTAAAAAATGATGATTGGGATTACTTACTCAATTATGATTTGGATGCACAACAAGTCACTGAGGAAAACTTTGCACATTTAAGTGAACAAGATATTACGGAAGCTGACAAAGAAAAAAGTTCAGAATCCAAAGAACAAAAAGAACAAAAAGAACAAAAAGAGACAGACAAGCAAGAGAAATAAGTCATGATGACAGCGAGCTAGGGTTGGTGGGAGCCTAGTAGAGGACCTTTTCTTGTATCACTGGCTTTTAAGATGAATATATATTTACGAGAGAACTCTAAGCTGAGTTAATCAGGGTGGTACCGCGGTATAGCCGTCCCTGTTATTGAGCTTAGAGTTCTTTCTAGTTAAAGGAGTGTATAGAATATGGAGTACAAGGATACATTATTAATGCCAAAAACAAAATTTCCAATGCGTGGGGGATTACCGAACAAAGAACCTCAAATTCAGGAAAAGTGGCGTGAGCAAGATTTATACAACAAGCTTTTAGCAAAAAATGAAGGGAAACCACACTTCATTTTGCATGATGGCCCACCTTATGCGAATGGTAACTTACATATGGGACATGCGCTAAACAAAATTTTAAAAGACTTTATCGTACGTTATAAAACGATGCAAGGTTTTTACACACCGTATGTACCAGGTTGGGATACACATGGCTTACCGATTGAACAAGCATTGACGAAAAAGGGCGTCAAGCGTAAAGAAATGTCAACAGCTGAGTTCCGTAAAATGTGTGAAGCTTTTGCGATGGAACAAATCGAAAATCAAAAAGCAGACTTCCGACGTTTAGGTGTAAATGGAGACTTTGATAATCCATACATCACGTTGAAACCAGAATATGAAGCCGCACAAATCCGTGTGTTTGGTGAGATGGCTGATCGTGGCTTAATCTACAAAGGTAAAAAGCCTGTTTACTGGTCACCATCAAGTGAATCATCACTTGCAGAAGCGGAAATCGAATACCACGATAAACAATCAGCGTCTATTTACGTTGCATTCGATATCAAAGATGCAAAAGGCGTTGTAGATGAAGATGCGAAGTTCATTATTTGGACAACAACACCATGGACATTACCAGCAAACGTTGCTATCAGTGTGCATCCAGAGTTAACCTATGTACAAATGAATGTGGAAGGCACAAAATATATTGTTGCTGAAGCATTATTAGATGAAGTTGCAGAACAACTTGGCTGGGATAAGGAAACAATTGTGCGTGAAAAAGAAGTCAAAGGTTCAGAACTTGAATATGTAGAAGCACAACATCCATTCATCGATCGTGTTTCATTAGTGATCAATGGTGAACATGTTACAACAGATGCAGGTACAGGTTGTGTACATACAGCACCTGGACACGGGGAAGATGACTATATCGTGGGTCAAAAATACGACTTAGAAGTGATTAGCCCAGTTGACGCGAAAGGTGTATTCACTGAAGAAGCGGGTCAATTCGAAGGTATGTTCTATGATAAAGCAAACAAAGCAATTACTGAGTTATTAACTGAGAAAGGTTCGTTATTAAAACTAGACTTCATCACGCATAGTTACCCACATGACTGGCGTACGAAAAAACCAGTTATTTTCAGAGCAACACCACAATGGTTTGCTTCAATTTCAAAAGTTCGTCAAGATATCCTTGATGCGATCGATCAAACAAAATTCAAGGTCGATTGGGGTAAAACACGTATCTACAACATGATCCGTGATCGTGGCGAATGGGTAATCTCACGTCAACGTGTTTGGGGTGTACCACTTCCAGTATTCTACGCTGAAAATGGTGACATCATCATGACGAAAGAAACAGTCTATCACGTAGCAGATTTATTTGAAGAACATGGATCAAATATTTGGTTCGAACGTGAAGCAAAAGACTTATTACCAGAAGGATTCACACATCCTGGTAGCCCGAACGGTATCTTCACAAAAGAAGAAGACATCATGGATGTATGGTTCGACTCAGGTTCTTCACATCGTGGTGTATTAGAAACACGACCAGAGTTAAGCTTCCCGGCAGATATGTACCTAGAAGGTAGTGACCAATATCGTGGTTGGTTCAACTCATCAATCACAACTTCTGTTGCGACACGTAACGTTTCACCATACAAAATGTTATTATCACATGGTTTCGTAATGGACGGCGAAGGTAAAAAAATGAGTAAATCACTCGGTAACGTTATCGTTCCGGATACAGTTGTGAAACAGAAAGGTGCAGACATTGCACGTTTATGGGTGAGTTCAGTAGATTACCTTGCTGACGTTCGTATCTCTGAAGAAATCTTAAAGCAAGTTGCAGATGTATACCGTAAAATCCGTAATACGTTACGTTTCTTACTTGGTAACGTTAGTGACTATAATCCTGAAACAGATAAAGTGGCTGAAAGTGACTTATTAGAAGTTGATCGTTACATCTTAAACCGTCTACGTGAGTTCACAAACAGTACTTTAGAACACTTTGATAACTACGATTATTTAGATATCTACCAAGAAATCCAAAACTTCATCAACGTGGAATTAAGTAACTTCTACTTAGACTATGGTAAAGATATCCTATATATCGAAGCACAATCAGCACACAAACGTCGCAGTATGCAAACGGTGTTATACGAAATCTTAGTCAATATGACAAAATTATTAGCACCAATCATTCCACATACAGCTGACGAAGTATGGTCACACATCGAACAAGAAACAGTAGAAAGTGTTCATTTGACAGATATGCCAAAAGCAGAAGAAGTAGACCAAGCTTTATTAGACAAATGGTCACAATTCATGGCATTACGTGACGATGTAAACCGTGCATTAGAAGCAGCACGTAATGAAAAAGTTATCGGTAAATCATTAGAAGCAAAAGTACGAATCGGTAACAGCGAATCATTCGATACAGTCGAATTCTTAAAAGACTTCAGTGACTTGAATCAGTTGTTCATCGTTTCTCAAGTTGAAGTTGTTGATGCTCCGACAGGTCAAGCATATCAACATGCAACAGTTGAAATTGCAAAAGCAGACGGTGAAAAATGTGAACGTTGCTGGAATTACAGCGATAGCTTAGGTACAGTAGGCGAGTTAACAAACTTATGTCCACGCTGTCAACAAGTTGTAAAAACACTTGGCTAAGAAATATTAGCATTAAAGATTAATAAGCGAGCCACCTTTTAAACAAAGTATTGTTTAAAGGGTGGCTCCTTTTTAGGATTCATAGAATTATTTTCGCCTATCATTTTCTATGGCATAAAAATTGGCAATGTATTGTGTTAATAACATCTATGAATGAATATTTACACATAAAATAATTTAGTATATTATCTTTGTAAACACATATAGATCGGCTATTAATACAAAATATTGGAGTTACACGATAGGGAGTTAATCAATAAAATTTTGAATTAGAAAAACAATTTGTTAAAAAGTAATAAAATCCGATAGAAAGGGGAAATAGATGATCACTTTAACCAAACATGTAGAAAAAAAACATGTACATTTTATTAATCGAATAGATGACTATATCAAGTGGCTCAATCGTCATCGTCAGTTCAAAAAAACAATAGAAATAATTGTTCATGACCATCCTATTCTGTCATACGGTTATTTATATGATTGTCATGTAGATATGAAAGATAGAAAAATTTATTATTCTTTATATGATATAGAACGAGATATAAAAATGAAAAAAAAGTTAGGGCAGGATGTATTCAAATCAATTATTTTTGATGTACTAGGAGACTTAGCTTTACAAATTAGTAAGTTTTATGTGATGGATCAAGAAGATTGTGATGCTCAAGAATACATTCGTCAGTATTCACAATATGAAAAAAGAATGTATCAAGAAAAAGAAGCAATGTTTCATCAATATATCTTTATGATACCTATGTATCAAAGACACTTAAAACATGGGTTGAAAATTAAGTATAAAAAAGACCTTCCTAAGAGAATTTTTAAAGTGATGCAATTGTTTGAAACATTTTGCACCAACAATTGAAGTTCCCAATTCGTTTGACAGTTACATTCACAAAGAAAACTTTAAAAAATTGTGATGGCTATATAGAATTACCAAATCGTTTAACAATGTACCCTAAAATAAAAATATCATTACAAGACTATCAACGCATAAAGAAATCACAAGGAATTTATGCTGCTGTGTTAAATTAAATATATTGGAAATTTTAGCCCATGAAATAGACACTACCATGAATATATTAATGGTATGTGGTTTGAAGATGAAGTTCAAAGCGAGAATTATGCGAATCGCTTTGCTCAACACATATTACAATTATTTATTGATGACTTTTACGCCCAAATTTTTGAAGAAAAGTAAAAATAGTAACCTTAAATACATGAAATAATATTGAATTGAGACAGATAAGTGGATGTAAAAAAACACTTATCTGTCTTTTTTTATGGGCTTTATACGTATCTTTAACCATTTAAATATAATTTTACACTAAAATTACGTGAGGTATGGCAATAAATATCAGAAATTCAGATTTGTATATTGAAATGATAAAAATTCTTCAATAACCTAGTAATCATAAATCTTGATATCATTTGAAACTAAATTTATAATGATATACAATACTTTCAGAAAGTTCTTTCTTTACAGACAATTGTCGTATTAAACTCTGAAAGGAAGATTTTTATGAAAAAATCAATTCTTTTATCTTCACTCTTAGCACTTGGCATTTCAGGACTTGGTAGCATTGCAAATGCAGATGAAGGAAGTAGCAATGGTGGTTCAGAAAATGTAGACAACTATAACGGTTTAGTTCGCTCAGAAATTTTAGATCAACCTTCAAACCAAGACAGCACAGTTTTCAAGTATATTGCGGCTGGACCGGTGAATGGTGGTTATTGGATTCGTGGCACTAATAGCGCGTATGTCATTTCCAGATATAAACATTATAAAAAAGAGGCAAGAGCATCTGTTGTTAATGGTAAAGGAGGCTATAATGGTACTCCTTGGCATAAACCAGGTTCTTTAGCAACTGCAAAACTAAAGAAAACAAAACATGGCAACAAAGCATATTATGATCATAAATAAAGGAAAAAACAATTTGAAATTGTAATGAGTAATTAACAGGTTAGATGTAATGAATAGAAAGCATATTTAGTATCGCTTTCTATTCATACATCTACATAAAAATGGTGTATCTGATAGATTTGAGGTGGATTGTATGAAAAAAATCATTTTATTTTTATGTGTGGCAATTTCATTGACATTGAGTTTGATAGTGATAGATTCGGCTAAATCGAATGCTTTTTATAATCATATTGAGAAAGACACTAAAAAGATTAACTTTTATTTTGATACTGTCCCTAAAAAACATGCTAAAGATGCATGGTCATATTTTACATATTTATCAAAGAAATATAATGTCGAAATAACAAAAGTTACATATGTTAATGATTATAAAATATTGATTAATACAACAGATCATCAATTAAGACAAGAAGCAGGCAAAAATAAAAATTTAAAACTTTTTGATAGTGAATTACAGATTAAAGTTTTCCCTTTAAATAAAACGAATCTTACCGAAGAAGGAATATATTATTTAAAAGGGAATGAGGATGGTGTTCGACAAGTAAATACACTCATAAATCAAAATGTAGGATCGACATATATTATGGATCATTCATTTTTTGATAGCTTGTCCTTAGACTTCTTTAGTACTTTTTTAACAGTGTTTTTAATCGTGCTATTATTCGCTGTACTGTTGCATGATTTATTAAATCAAAAAGAACAATTAAAGATTCTTTATGATTTAGGATACCGAAAATCTCAAATTGTAAAATTTATAATTCATGGCTTATCTAAATATATATGGATATATATAGTATCCAGTATGATTTTGGCACTATTAAGTTATATTATGATATACAAAGATACCTACATTCATATTGCATTATTTATTGTTATATTGATAGAAGTGTTATTAATTGTATTGTTGTCTATTTTTATCACAGTAATTGTTCATTTTTTTGTGATTCATTACGCTAGAAACAGCCATAGTTTCAGTAAATATGTATTGATAACCATGTATATGATGATTTCAGTAATTGCGATTGTTTTGGTCACAATGTCAACATTGCAGATTATTTCTAACTACAAAGACTATCAAAAACAAATAGTTTCTTTAAAACATTGGGACATTACACAAAATATCTATACAACAAATATGTATGAAGTAGGGCAAGTTAAAAATCGAAGTATAGATAAAGCTATCAGTGTTAAAACTAAGAACTATTTTTTAAGCTCAGATAGCCAAGGGTTCATTGTCGATATTGAAAATTTTTATTTTGATGGTAATTACTTTTTATATCAATTGAATGCAAAAGAGAATGCTGATATTGAATCCAATGGTAAAACTATTGTTATTGATATGCATTATTTAAAAAGACATCCTATTAAAACGAATCAAGGTGATAATGTTATGCGATATATGCAGAAAGAAGACAAAACATTAAATATACTTGTTCCTATTAAATTAAAGCGGTATGAACAAAAAATTAAAACAAACTTTAGGGAATATTTTACATTCAAAAAAAATATTGAACATAGGCGTAAAGGCATAGATCCATCATTAAATATCAACATTATATGGGTAAAAAATGATACAGATTACTTTACGTATAATGCTGAAATTGGTGGGGCTAAGAATACAGTTGTTGCACCAATTGCTGTGATTGAAACAGGAAATTTAGATCCATTAGATTATGAGCATTATTATTCAAATGACTATTATTTTAAAAGTTATTTAGATAATCCGTATGAAACAATCCATGAAGGTTTGAAAAAACATAAACTTGATGGTGTGATTAGAAGCGTAACTTCTGTTTACGACACGAAAGTAGATATTGTAAAAGAGTTGCAGAAGGAAATATACAAATACACAGGACTAGCTTTGTTAACAAGTATTACCTTCATACTTACGACATTGACTTTTATTCAAATCTACTTCAAGTCATTCCAATTTTTAATTTTTCTCAAACGAACTTTGGGGTATAGCTACTGGTCGATTCATAAGTGGATGATACTTTTTATTGTATCTTTACATGTGTTCATGGGAGTTCTTTTGTTGCCGAGTCATAATATCATTGCGATTTCCGTCTTTTGGGCAATCACTATGATTGAATTGTTATCTGTCGTGTACACATTTATGAAGTTAAACCGTGAAAATGTCAATCTCGTATTGAAGGGGAAGAAAGATGATTAAGTTACAAAATATTAATAAGTCGTTCGGTCACAAGCGCATTTTTGAAAATTTTGATTTAACAATTCAACAAGGCGACTTTGTTGTTATACATGGTGCCAGTGGAAAAGGAAAGTCAACGTTATTGAATATTATTGGCTTATTGGAAAATCCTGATTCAGGTACAATTACGTTTAAAGATAAAGTGATACAAAAAGAGAAAGATAAGTTACCCTTTAAACGTGATGATATCGCTTATGTGTATCAACACTATGGCCTGTTAGAAAATGAATCTGTGTTGAAGAATTTAACGTTGCCTTTGAATGTGCATAAAAAAGATCAAGCACGTATCGAAGAAGTGATGACACGTGTAGGATTAGCAAACTTACCACTCAATACAAAAGTTTATACGTGTAGTGGTGGGGAGCAACAGCGCATTGCTATTGCACGTGCAATTTTAAAAAATCCGAGTGTTATTATCGCTGACGAGCCGACAGGTAATTTAGATGACCGCAACAGCGATACCGTGATTGAGATATTTAAAGCATTGAATGCATCAGGTGTTACGGTTGTATTAGCGACACATGAGCCTATGTATTTTGATATTGGTAGTAAAGAAATTGATTTAGATGCCATTATAATTTGAATTGATGACAAGGCGAAATGGATGAGATTATGAGAAAAGGATGTTTTTCATTTATTGTTTTGTTACTAGTAATCATCTATATCGCTTATATTATGTTCCATGATACACCGCAATATGCAGTTCATGGAGGATGTGAAATTGTCGATGATATGGATGGAAGTATTTATGTGCAGAAACCTAATAATTCGCTGGATATGATACATTTACCTGAGAATACGGATGATTCGTGGTTAAGTCAAATTAGAGACAAAATTGTAGATTACACGTATCAAAAGCATAAAAAGCGTCATCCACATACATTAATTCCAAGACAACATCGTATTCATTGTGAATCACAAAGAAAGTAAAAATATCTGATTGTATGTTTTCAGATGCATGTTTCTATATGATAAGTACCTTTCTGACGTTTCAAATGGTATAATGTAGCAATGAATCCATATAGAAAGGATTAATTTGGATGAAACGACAATATTATATCGGGTTATCACTTATCATATTTTTCATCGTAGTCATTGCAGATCAATTAACGAAGTGGGTCATTGCGACACAGATGACGATTGGTGAATCGTTCAATGTCATTCCGCACTTCCTAAATATTACATCACATCGTAATGATGGTGCAGCATGGGGTATTTTAAGTGGACAAATGTTTTTTTTCTACTTGATTACGATTGTGATTATCATTGCATTGATTATTTTTTATATCAAAGAAGCTCAGAATCATATGACGATGCAAGTTGCGATTACATTGCTTCTTGCTGGAGCAATGGGGAATTTTATAGATCGTGTATTAAATGGAGAAGTTGTTGACTTTGTCGATACCGTTATTTTTGGCTATGATTTTCCAATTTTTAACATTGCAGATGCAAGTTTAACAATTGGCGTAGCGATTCTTGTTATTCTCCTATTAACAGATAAAACAAACGATAAGAGAAAGGTGTAATTTATGGAACAACATCAATTTACAATAGAAGATGCAGCACATCATCTACAACGTATAGATAAGGTTTTACCCGGATTCAATAGTGAATGGTCACGCAGTCAGATTCAAGATTGGATCAAAGAAGGCTTGGTTGCAGTGAATGGCAAACCAGTCAAATCAAACTATAAATTAAAGTTAGATGACCAAGTGGTTGTCACAGAAAAAGAAGTTATCGAAGCAGATATTCAACCAGAAAATCTAAACTTAGATATCTACTATGAAGATGAAGATGTTGCCATCGTATATAAACCAAAAGGTATGGTGGTACACCCATCAGCAGGGCACTACTCAGGAACACTTGTAAATGGCTTGATGTATCAAATTAAAGACTTGTCAGGGATCAACGGTGAGATTCGACCAGGTATTGTTCATCGTATTGATAAAGATACGTCAGGTTTACTGATGATTGCGAAAAACGATGTCGCACACCGTGCACTCGTAGAACAATTAATGGCAAAAACAGTCACACGAAAGTATACTGCACTTGTACACGGGCATATTCCGCATGAATTCGGTACAATCGATGCGCCAATTGGACGCAATAAAAATGATCGCCAATCAATGGCTGTTGAAGATGATGGTAAACCAGCTGTAACGCACTTCAATGTTTTGGAAAACTTTAAAAACCATACGTTGGTATCTTGCCAATTAGAAACAGGTCGTACACACCAAATTCGTGTACATATGAAGTATATTGGCTATCCATTAGTGGGTGATCCGAAATATGGTCCGAAGAAAACACCGGATATTGGTGGACAAGCACTTCATGCAGGTGTGATTGGTTTTGAACATCCACGTACGGGCGAATACATTGAACGTACAGCACCATTACCTGAGTCATTTGAATCCGTGATTGAACAAGCACGACGTGAAGAAATATAGTGTAATGATGAGGTCAGAATGAGATTTAATTCTGCATGTACAATTATGATTCATAGCAGGTACTTAAATTTTTTTGACAAGTACGTAAAAAAAAGGTAAGATATTATCAACACAACGAACAAAACGATATCGTCTTTAATAGGGAGTCCAGAGAGGCTCAAAAGACATGAAATATACGAGATGAAGCAATCAGTGCATATTGGTTTGACGTACGAGAGACGTCCACCTATATGGTGAACTTGATTGTAATTTAAGTAAACTCATGTCTTAGAGACGTGAGTTTTTTTGTATGTGAAGGAGGGATTACGTTGACAAGTCGTATTATTTTAGATGAATCTGCAATCAATCGTACAGTCACACGCATTGCGCATGAAATTTTAGAATACAACAAAGGCTCTGAAAATCTTGTGTTACTCGGTGTGAAAACACGTGGTGAATTTTTGGCAAAACGCATTCAACAAAAAATTCAGCAGATTGAAGATGTGCAAGTGCCAACGGGAACAATTGATATTACAAGTTTTCGTGATGATAAGCATACACGTCATGTTGTCAATGACAAGACGTATCAAATTGATACAGATTTGACGGATCGTGTAGTGATTATTGTGGATGATGTACTATATACTGGAAGAACTGTACGTGCTTCATTAGATGCGATTTTGTTACACAGTCGTCCGAAGAAGATTGGATTAGCAACTTTGGTTGACCGTGGACATCGTGAGTTACCAATCCGCGCAGACTTCGTAGGGAAGAATATCCCGACGTCACGTGATGAATCCGTGAATGTGTATTTAACAGAAACAGACGATCGCAATGCGGTTGAAATTACATAAAACCTTTTAATTCAGTACGAGAGACTGGCAAAGGTATTGTATGATAATTGAAGAAGGAAAGAACGACAAGTCGATAAGCTGATAGGGGTGTTACGCTGCCTCTCTCATATGATTCGACTCCCTTCAGTATGTCATACGCCACCAGTCTCTTAACGAATCAAGTTAAGGGACTTTTTTTATAACGAAAGGAAGAACAACATGGAAAATGAACAAATGTTTAAACGTACAGTACAACCTGTACTCGATGTGAATGAAAAACCGAAAGCAGGGCAATGGGCGTTTTTAAGCTTACAACATTTATTTGCAATGTTTGGAGCGACGGTATTAGTACCATTCTTAACTGGATTACCTGTGTCATCTGCGTTGCTCGCATCAGGGATTGGGACACTGTTATATATTTTAATCACAAAAGGGAAAATTCCTGCGTATCTCGGATCAAGTTTCGCATTTATTACGCCGATTATCACAGGCTTGAGTACGAATAGTCTTGGCGATATGTTAGTGGCACTCTTCATGAGTGGTGTGATGTACATCATTATCGGGATTGCAATCCGCTTCAGTGGTACGAACTGGTTGATGCATTTGTTACCACCAGTTGTTGTAGGACCGGTGATTATGGTTATTGGTTTGAGCTTGGCACCAACTGCCGTTAATATGGCAATGTTTGAAAATTCAAGTGCAATGAAAGATTATAACTTAACGTATGTTGCAGTTGCCGGGATCACATTAATTGTGACATTACTTGTACAAGGATTTGCAAAAGGATTCTTCTCACTTATCCCAGTTTTGATTGGGATTGTCACAGGTTATATCACAGCGATCCTTTTCGGAATTGTTGACTTCAAACCAGTCGCAGAAGCAAAATGGTTCCAATTCCCAGATATTTACATTCCATTCGCAGACTATCAACCATCATTGCACCTTGGACTTATCGCTGTTATGTTACCAATCGTATTCGTTACAGTAAGTGAACATATCGGTCACCAAATGGTTATTAACAAAATTGTTGGACGTAACTTCTTCAAAGATCCTGGGTTACATCGTTCAATCATTGGTGACGGTGTATCTACGATGTTCTCAAGTATTATAGGTGGACCACCGAGCACGACGTATGGTGAAAATATCGGAGTACTGGCAATCACGAGAATTTACAGTATCTATGTTATCGGTGGAGCGGCAGTTATTGCTATCATCTTGGGATTTGTTGGCAAGTTCACGGCGCTCGTATCTTCTATTCCTACGCCGGTTATGGGTGGGGTGTCCATCCTATTGTTCGGTACGATTGCAGCAAGTGGGTTACGCATGATTGTTGAAAGCCAAGTTGATTTTGCGAAAAACCGTAACTTAGTCATAGCATCAGTTATCTTAGTCATCGGTATTGGTAACATGATGTTGAACTTATCAGATGTTGGTGTGAACTTGACGATTGAAGGAATGGCATTATCGGCAACAGCAGGTATCATCTTAAACTTATTACTACCAAAGGGTAAGAATTAGAGGAGGATTCATCATGAAGCATCTTGTCTCAATGGCAAACTTATCTATTGAAGAAATGCAGCATCTAATCGATACGGCAATACAATATAAAACAGGTGCCGTTCAACCAAGTTTAAATGGCACATATATTGCCAATCTGTTTTTCGAAAATTCTACACGCACAAAATGTAGTTTCGAGATGGCAGAGCAACGATTGGATATGAAACGTATCAACTTTGATACAGCAACTTCATCTGTGAATAAGGGGGAATCACTGTATGATACATGTCGTACGTTACAAAGCATCGGTTGTGATGCGCTCGTTATCCGTCACCAGGAAAATGATTACTACAATCAACTGTTAGAAATGGGGATACCGATTATTAATGCTGGAGACGGCAGCGGACAACATCCAACACAGAGTTTGCTTGACTTGATGATAATTTATGAAGAATTTGGACGTTTTGAAGGCTTGAAAGTAGTTATTTGTGGTGATATTAAAAATTCACGCGTAGCACGTAGCAATTATCATAGCCTAACGTCACTTGGGGCTGACGTAGTCTTCTCTAGCCCTGAAATTTGGCAAGATGATGACATGCCGGGTGAGTATGTTGCATTAGATGAAGTGATATCAGATGTAGACATTGTCATGTTGTTACGTGTACAACACGAACGACACGGTGATGGTGAACAAGGTTTTGAAGCCAATGCATACCACGAACAGTATGGCTTATCGCAAGCACGCTATGATCAAATGAAGGCGCAGGCGATCATCATGCATCCAGCACCGGTTAATAGAGGTGTTGAAATTGCGGATCACCTTGTAGAAGCACCGAAGTCACGAATTTTTAAGCAAATGGAAAACGGCGTATACGTTCGTATGGCTGTATTAACTGAAACAATACAATCTTAAAGGAGCGAGACAAGATGAAATTAATTAAAAATGCACAAATTTTAGAAGCAGGATCATTGAAAAAGGTAGATGTCTTAATCGAAGGTAAAAAGGTAAAACAAATTGCACCAGAGATCGAAGTGACAGATGAGATGACAGTGATTGAAGCAAAAGGGCAATTTTTAGCACCAGGATTTGTCGATGTTCATGTTCATTTAAGAGAGCCGGGTGGCGAGCATAAAGAAACGATTGAAACAGGAACTTTAGCAGCTGCACGTGGTGGTTTTACAACGGTATGTCCAATGCCAAATACAAAGCCTGTCCCAGACTCAATAGAGAATATGGAACGATTGAATCAATTAATATCAGATAATGCACATGTTCGTGTATTACCATACGCAGCGATCACAGAACGTCAAGCAGGAAAACAACATGTAGACTTCAAAGCTTTAACTGAAGAAGGAGCATTTGCGTTTACAGATGACGGTGTCGGTGTACAAGAAGCGGCAATGATGTATGAGGCAATGCAAAAAGCGAAAGAACAAGGTAAAGCAATCGTGGCACACTGTGAAGATAATAGCTTGATTTACGGTGGCGCAATGCACGAAGGGAAACGCAGTGCAGAATTAGGCATTCCAGGTATCCCAAATATTTGTGAGTCAGTCCAAATTGCACGTGACGTCTTACTCAGTGAAGCAACAGGCTGTCATTATCATGTTTGTCACGTTTCTACAAAGGAAAGTGTGCGTGTGATTCGTGATGCAAAACGTGCAGGTATTCATGTGACGGCAGAAGTAACACCACACCACTTGTTATTAACAGAAGATGATGTACCGGGTGATGATGCGATGTATAAAATGAATCCACCGTTACGTAGTCAAGCGGATAAAACAGCATTGATCGAAGGCTTATTGGATGGCACGATTGATTGTATCGCAACAGATCATGCACCACATGCGGCAGATGAAAAAGCACAAACGATGACACGTGCACCATTCGGTATTGTCGGTAGTGAAACAGCATTCCCATTATTGTATACACATTATGTGAAAACAGGAGAGTGGACATTACAACAATTGGTTGATTACTTAACCATCAAACCGGCGGAAACATTCAACTTACCATACGGTCGTTTGGCAGAAGGTGAACTCGCTGACTTAACATTAATCAACTTGGAAGATGAATATGAGATTAAAGCAGAAGACTTCTTATCAAAAGCAACAAACACACCATTTTTAGGTGAGAAGGTTTATGGTAACCCAGTATTAACAATGGTAGAAGGCGACATTCGATATGAGGGGGAACACGCATAATGTTTGAGAAACGTTATATTGTTCTAGAAGACGGTACATTTTATTCAGGTTTTAAGTTAGGTTCAGATAACTTAACAAAAGGTGAAATTGTATTTAACACAGCAATGACAGGATACCAAGAGACGATTTCGGATCCTTCTTATACAGGACAAATTATCACATTCACGTATCCATTAATCGGAAACTACGGTGTGAACTACGACGACTTCGAATCACTGACTCCGACATTAAATGGCGTTGTCGTGAAAGAAGCGTGTGCATACCCAAGTAACTTCCGTGCGCAAAAGTCATTTGATGAAGTACTTAAAGAATATGACATTCCGGGTATTAGCGGTGTAGATACACGTAGCATTACGAAAAAAATTCGTGAGCATGGTGTACTGAAAGCAGCATTTGTTGATAACAAAGATGAAATTGATGAAATGGTTGAGACACTAAAAGCAGTGAAGCTTCCAAGAACAGAGGTGCCGACCGTATCAACGAAAACGCCATATGTCTCAACAGGTTTTGACAAGCGTGTGGTACTTGTAGACTTCGGTAAGAAACAAAATATCGTTCGTGAATTAAATGCACGTGGTTGTGAAGTCACAGTTGTACCTTATGACACATCGGCAGAAGAAATTTTGAAAATGTCTCCGGATGGGGTGATGTTATCAAACGGACCTGGGGATCCAGATGATGTCAAAGTTGCGCTAGACATGATTAACGGTATTCTTGGCAAAATTCCATTCTTCGGTATTTGCTTAGGACATCAGTTGTTTGCACTCTCTCAAGGAGCCACTTCATTCAAAATGAAGTTCGGTCACCGTGGTGCCAACCATCCTGTAAAGGACTTAGCAACTGGCAAGATCGCTTTAACGAGTCAAAACCATGGTTATGCGATTGATGAAGCATCGATTGCGAATACGGATCTTGAAATTACACATATCGCTTTGAATGATGGAACAGTAGAAGGTTTGAAACATAAAACATTGCCTGCATTCTCAGTTCAATATCACCCAGAAGCATGTCCGGGTCCAACAGATTCTAACTATCTATTCGATCAATTTATTGACATGATGGAAGAAAATAAACAAAAGGAGCGCGTTCATAATGCCTAAAAGAAATGATATTAAAACAATTCTTGTAATTGGGTCGGGTCCAATCATTATCGGTCAAGCAGCAGAGTTTGACTATGCAGGTACACAAGCATGTCTCGCTTTAAAAGAAGAAGGATATCGTGTCATCTTAGTCAACTCAAACCCTGCAACGATTATGACAGATAAAGAAATTGCAGATAAAGTATATATCGAACCATTAACACATGACTTTATCGCACGTATCATTCGTAAAGAACAACCAGATGCACTCCTTCCAACGTTAGGCGGACAAACTGGTTTGAATATGGCGATTGAATTGCACGAAAGTGGCGTTCTAGAATCAAACAATGTGCAATTACTTGGAACAGAACTGTCATCAATCAACCAAGCGGAAGACAGAGAGTTGTTCCGTACGTTGATGAACGAACTTAACGTGCCAGTACCTGAAAGTGACATTGTCAATACATTGGAACAAGCCTTTGCATTCAAAGAACAAGTGGGTTATCCATTGATTGTACGCCCTGCATTCACAATGGGTGGTACAGGTGGCGGTATTTGTCACAATGATGAAGAACTTCATGAAGTTGTCTCGAACGGATTGAAATACAGCCCAGCAACACAATGTTTAATCGAAAAATCAATCGCTGGATATAAAGAAATTGAATATGAAGTGATGCGTGATAAGAACGACAATGCAATTGTTGTATGTAACATGGAAAACATTGACCCAGTTGGTATTCATACAGGTGACTCAGTTGTTGTTGCACCGAGCCAAACATTGTCAGATGTCGAATACCAAATGTTGCGTGACGTGTCATTAAAAGTCATTCGTGCCTTAGGTATTGAAGGTGGTTGTAACGTGCAACTTGCATTAGATCCACACTCAATGAATTACTACATTATCGAAGTAAATCCACGTGTATCACGTTCATCAGCCCTTGCATCAAAAGCAACAGGTTATCCAATTGCGAAGTTAGCAGCGAAAATTGCAGTCGGTTTAACATTGGATGAGATGAAAAACCCAGTGACAGGCACATCCTATGCGGCATTTGAACCAAGCTTAGACTACATCGTTTCTAAAATTCCACGTTTCCCATTCGATAAGTTTGAAAAAGGTGAACGTGAACTCGGCACACAGATGAAAGCGACGGGTGAAGTCATGTCGATGGGGCGCACGTATGAAGAATCATTATTGAAAGCCATTCGTTCACTTGAATATGGTGTACATCATCTTGGATTACCAAATGGTGAATCATTCGACCTAGATTACATTAAAAAGCGTATCGAAGCACAAGATGACGAACGTCTCTTCTTCATCGGAGAAGCGATTCGTCGAGGTACAACATTAGAAGAACTTCATGAGATGACAAAAATCGATTACTTCTTCTTGAATAAATTCAAAAACATCATTGATATCGAACACACGCTTAAAGAGAACAAAAATGACATTGATTACTTGAGACTAGCGAAACGCTACGGATTCAGTGATCGTACGATTGCACATCGTTTTGAAATGACTGAAGAAGCGGTTGCGCAGCTACGACAAGAACATGGCATTCACCCAGTTTACAAAATGGTGGATACGTGTGCAGCGGAATTTGAATCGGCAACACCGTATTACTACGGCACATATGAAGAAGAGAATGAATCTATCGTTACTGACAAAGAGAAAATCATTGTACTAGGTTCTGGTCCTATTCGTATCGGACAAGGGGTAGAATTCGATTATGCGACAGTACACGCAGTATGGGCAATTCAAAATGCAGGGTACGAAGCGATTATCGTGAACAATAACCCAGAAACGGTATCAACTGACTTCTCAATTTCTGATAAATTATACTTCGAGCCACTGACAGAAGAAGATGTAATGAACATCATCAATCTTGAACAACCTAAAGGTGTGGTCGTACAGTTCGGTGGACAAACAGCGATTAACTTAGCGGATAAGTTAGCGCAACACGGTGTGAAAATTCTTGGTACATCATTAGAAGACTTGAACCGAGCAGAAGACCGTAAAGAATTTGAAGCGTTATTGCGTAACATCGATGTGCCACAACCAAAAGGTAAAACAGCAACATCCGCACAAGAAGCGTTAGATAATGCGCGTGAAATTGGTTACCCAGTTGTCGTAAGACCGTCATATGTACTTGGTGGACGTGCGATGGAGATTGTTTACAATGATGATGAACTTCATAACTATATGACTGAAGCGGTAAAAGCAAGCCCAGATCATCCAGTGCTTGTAGACCGTTACTTAACAGGTAAGGAAATTGAAGTCGATGCCATTTGTGATGGTGAAACAGTCATTATTCCAGGTATTATGGAACATATTGAGCGTGCAGGTGTGCACTCAGGTGACTCAATTGCCGTATACCCACCACAAACATTGACACAAGATGAGATCGACACACTTGAAGCGTACACAGTGAAGTTAGCAAAAGGTTTAAACATTGTCGGTTTAATCAATATTCAATTTGTATTAGCGCATGATGGTGTATATGTTCTAGAAGTAAATCCACGTGCTAGTCGTACAGTGCCGTTTTTAAGTAAGATTACAGGTATCCAAATGGCACAACTTGCAATGCGTGCCATTATGGGTGAAAAATTAGCAGAACTTGGCTTTGAACAAGGCGTTCAACCATATCAAGAAGGCGTCTTCGTTAAAGCACCAGTATTCAGCTTTAACAAGTTGAAAAATGTAGATATCACACTCGGACCAGAAATGAAATCAACAGGTGAAGTCATGGGTCGTGATTTAACACTTGAAAAAGCATTGTTCAAAGGATTAACAGCGGCAGGAATGACTGTGAAAGACTACGGTACAGCACTGATTACAGTGAGTGATAAAGACAAAGACGAAATGGTGAAAATTGCACAACGACTCAATGCGGTTGGTTATAAAATTATTGCAACGGCAGGGACAGCACAAAAATTAGCAGATCATGGTATTAAAGTTGAAACGGTTGGCAAAATTGGCGGTCAAGATGATTTGATCTCGAAAATTCAAAACGGTGATGTCCAAATTGTGATCAATACAATGACAAAAGGTAAGGCAATTGCACGAGATGGTTTCCAAATTCGACGTACATCAGTAGAAAACGGCGTACCATGTTTAACATCATTAGATACAGCGAATGCATTAACGAACGTTATTGAAAGTATGACATTCTCAATGCGTAATATGTAGGAGGGACGAAAGCGGTGGAAAAATTAACAGTCATTTCGAATGAACAGATAGCAGATCGTATTTATGAATTGAAGGTGACTGGACCGGTTGTTGCATCATTAAAGCAACCGGGTCAGTTCGTACACATCAAAGCAGGCCAAGGGTCACAACATATGTTGCGACGCCCGATATCAATTTGTGAGATTGATCCAGCGAATCAAAGTTTTACGATGTTGTTTCGTGCAGAAGGGGCAGGGACACAAAAAATAGCAGCATTGCGTGAAGGGGATGCATTAGATATTCTTGCACCGCTTGGCAATGGCTTCCCAGTCGAAAAAGCGAAGAAAAAAGCATTGCTTGTAGGTGGCGGTATTGGTGTGCCACCGCTTTATGAACTCTCTAAACAACTTAATGCGCAAGGGATAGAAACGGTACATGTACTCGGATTTCGTTCTAAAAAAGATGTGTTCTACCAAGAAAAGTTCGAGGCTTTAGGAGATACACACATCGTAACAGAAGATGGGTCACTTGGTTCGCAAGGCTTTGTGACAACAGTTATTGATAAACTACCTGTCGATTACGATATCTATTACACATGTGGACCGAAACCTATGTTAAAAGCATTGACAGAATTGTACACATTAAAAGACGTGCCGGGTTATATCTCATTGGAAGAGCGTATGGGCTGTGGTATAGGGGCTTGTTTTGCATGTGTTTGTCATGTGCCTGATAGCCCGACAGACTATGTCAAAGTATGTACGGATGGGCCAGTATTTGAAAAAGGAACGGTGGTACTATGAGTCGACTGAATGTAGAAATACCAGGTTTATCACTTAAGAATCCAATCATGCCTGCAAGTGGCTGTTTCGCCTTTGGAAAAGAATATAGTCAGTTTTATGACTTATCGGAGTTAGGAGCCATCATGATTAAAGCCGCAACAAAAGAAGTGCGATTCGGGAATGAAACACCACGTGTTGCGGAAACAGATAGTGGGATGATCAATGCAATCGGGTTGCAAAATCCAGGTGTTCACCACATTTTGGAGCATGAATTGAAAGCCTTGGAGCAATATGATGTACCGATTATCGCTAATGTGGCAGGTTCTGTTGAAGATGACTATGTCTATGTCGCAGAGCACATCTCAAAAGCACCGAATGTAAAGGCACTCGAACTAAATATTTCATGTCCGAATGTAAAAGAAGGAGGCATGCAGTTTGGTGTGGATCCACAAGTAGCAGCCGAATTGACACGCAAAGTGAAAGCTGTCTCTTCTGTGCCAGTGTATGTGAAATTGTCTCCGAATGTGACGAATATCGTTGAAATGGCGACTGCAATTGCGGAATATGCAGATGGTTTAACGATGATTAATACACTTGTTGGTTTACGTATTGATGCCAATTCGGGTCAACCTATTATCAATAACGTGGTGGGTGGCTTGAGTGGTCCTGCAATCAAACCTGTCGCACTGCGCATGGTGTACGAAGTGCGTAAGGCATTGCCAGATATTCCAATTATCGCTATGGGTGGCGTACAAGATGTACAAGACGTCATTGACTTCGTTTCAGTCGGTGCAGATGCGGTCGCAGTCGGTACAGCCAACTTCCAAAATCCAACGGTATGTAAAGATATCATTGATGCATTGCCAGCACGCTTAGATGAGTTGGGTGTGACACATATCCATGAATTGAAAGGTCGTACACAAGGAGGACGTGCATAGATGAAAAATACACCGATTATCGCATTGGACTTTGCGACGAAAGATGAAGTAATGGCATTTTTGGCGAAGTTCGACACGCCGTTGTTTGTGAAGGTAGGTATGGAGCTGTTCTATCAAACGGGTCCGACATTACTCGATGTAATCAAACAACAAGGTCATGATATATTCTTAGACTTGAAGCTCCATGACATTCCGAATACAGTCGGAAAGGCGATGGAGGGACTTGGTCGCTTGAACGTTGATCTTGTGAATGTTCATGCTGCGGGTGGTTCAGTGATGATGCAGCGTGCGGTCGAAGGGTTGCGACGTACCAATCCTGATACGAAAATTATTGCGGTGACACAGCTGACATCGACAACGGAACAACAGCTTCATAATGAGCAAAAGATTGACATGTTGATGGAAGAAGCGGTATGTCATTACGCAAAATTGGCACAGGATTCAGGATTGGACGGTGTGGTGTGTTCACCACTGGAAGCGGCACCGATTACGGCACACTGCGGGGCAGACTTTTTGAAGGTAACGCCGGGTGTGCGACCTGCAAATGCCGCTGTGAACGATCAGAAACGAGTGACGACACCCCAACAGGCGAGAGCACTTGGGTCGACACACATCGTGGTAGGTAGACCGATTACACAAAGTGACGATCCGGTCGCAAGTTATCAACAAATTACAGAAAGTTGGTTAGGTAAATGGTAAAAGCAATTGCACAATCATTATTAGACATTGAAGCAGTTTCATTATCACCGAACGACATGTTTACATGGAGTTCAGGTATCAAGTCACCGATATATTGTGATAACCGTGTCACGTTAGGATTTCCTGAAGTGCGTGAAGCGATTCGTGATGGACTCGTTGAATTAATTGAGCAACATTTTCCAGAAGTAGAGATTGTTTCGGGTACTGCAACAGCAGGTATTCCACATGCAGCATACGTATCAGAAAAGATGAACTTGCCGATGAACTACGTGCGTTCAAAAAGTAAGAGTCACGGGAAACAAAATCAAATAGAAGGCGCTAATAGCAAAGGGAAAAAGGTCGTTGTAATTGAAGATTTAATCTCAACAGGTGGTTCTTCAATTACAGCAGTAGAAGCACTGCGTGAAGCAGGTGCTGATGTATTAGGTGTTGTTGCCATCTTCACTTATGGCTTACAAAAAGCTGATGATATGTTTGGTGACGCAAAAGTACCATTCTATACAATCAGTAACTACGACGAATTGATTGAAGTAGCAGAAGCACAAGGTAAGATTACTTCAGAAGATATTGATACATTAGTGTCATGGCGTAACGAATTATAATACGGATAAAAATACCCGCTCAGCATAAGAACTTGTTGAGCGGGTTTTGTTATTATTTTTGTTTTTCTGGTAAGGCTAGTTGAAAGTTGACGCCAAATTTATCTTGCACCCATGCGAATTCGCGGTATTGGGGCGGCATAGATGTTTTCGGCATCAGGATAGCGCCGCCGTCTTTTAAGCCATTAAATAGTCGTTCCATCTCAAAGACATCTTTAACAGTGACATAAAGTGATGTTGCAGGTGTCATTTCGATTGGCGTCCCATTAATGTTGTCAATCGCCATAAAGACTTGGTTGTTTAATGTGAAGATAGCATGTTGTACTTTGCCTGCTTGTTCAGGAACAGACTCGTCATACTTGACCATCGTCACGATCTCACTGTCTTCAAAAAGAGATGTGTATTTTTTTATCGCTGCTTCTGCATCGCCATTAAACATTAAGAACGTCGTTATTTTTGGAATTTGCATCGTCTTAACTCCTTTATCATATCATTTGAAATCCTTTCACTTCTCAATATAACCAGTTACAATAAGAATAAATCATATATGGAGGTTATTGTTTATGATTAGTATGCACTTAGTGATTCCGATACTTGCAATGTTAGCAATTCTTGGATTAGGATGGCTCTTTGTTCGTTGGTATTTGAGATAATGCTTATTTAGATTCTGTTTGTTTTAATGCTTGTATCTTGTCATAATCCGGAGTGGCATAGCGTGTTTGTTGATGATCATATGTGACAAATCCAGGCTTTGCACCACTCGGCTTATGCACGTGTTTTATTTGTGTAAAGTCAACAGGGATTTGACCTGACTGCCCCGCCTTAGAGAAATAGGCTGCAATCATTGCGGCTTCATCTATTGTTTGATCAGATGGGGTGTCGTTTAAAATAACAACATGACTGCCAGGGAAATCTTTCGTATGGAACCAATAGTGGGACTTCTGGGCACGCTTATTCGTCAAATAGTCATTTTGTTTATTGTTTTTACCTACGAGAATGGTATCGCCATCTGTTGATTGATATGCTTGTAACTTAATCATGCTTGCTTTTTTCTTCTTATGCTGCTTACGTTGGCGAATGAAACCTTGCTCAGCCAATTCTTCTCTAATGTCGTCGATATCATCTACCGTAATATGTGCCAGTTGCTGGTCGATATTTTCAAAGTACTGGATGTTTTCTTCCGTCAATGCCAATTGATGCGTCAGTTCACGTTCACGTGTCTTCATACGGTTGTATTGCTTGTAGTAGTACTGTGCATTTTCAGCCGGAGATTTCGTCGGATTCAACGGTATCGTTACTTGTTCTCCAGTATAATAATTCAATGCATTGAGTGTTTTATCTCCTTGTTTTAACTGATAAATATTTGCGGTAATCAGCTCACCGTACAACTGTTGTAGTTCTTTTTCTTGTGTCCCTTGTTGTTCTTCCAATAACTTACTATATTTATTTTGATATTTTTGTAATAACTGCTGTATAAGTTTTACCAAGTCGTTTGCACGTTGTTTTACACGCGCACGTTCTCCACGTGCATCGTAGAAACGGTCGAGTAACTCATGAAGTGATTCGTAACGTACAATATCATCATCGAATTGCGACAACGCCATAAAATAAAAATCTTCCTTGCCTGTATCATGATTTTTATGAAATACAGGTGTATCTGGCGCATCGATTTCTGCCATGACTTCATCAAAAGCTTCAGGCAAAGTGTGCGCAGTCATAAAGTGACGTCTCGATACAATCTCTTTCGTAATCAATGGTGAAAAACCTTCAAAGGATTGTAACAATTGGCGATCAATGCGGCCTGCGTTAAAGTCAATAAATTGTAATATCTCTTGTCCACAATATTCAAAAGGATTGTGTTTGTTTTGAGCAGGGGGACCCTCATATTGAAAGCCTGGCATGACCGTTCGATATTGATTCGTATTCGGCGTCAAATGTTTAAAGCCTTCAATGATTTTATATGATTCATTAACAAGTATGAGATTGCTATGTTTGCCCATGATTTCTAAGATGACTGTTCTATGAATCGTATCGCCAATCTCATCTTTGCTCTCAACATCAATTTCGACACGACGATCGTTGTCGATTTGGCGTATCGCACGAATAATCCCGCCTTCGAGATGTTTACGGAATACGCGTGCAAACATAGGTGGCTCAAAAGGATTATCGTACTTTTTAGATGTGAGATGAATACGTGCAAAGTTAGGGTGGATGGATAATAGTAATTGATGATTTTTACGATTTTGTCGTATAACCATCAGGATTGTATCATTCTCAGGTTGATTAATTTTATGGATACGCCCACTTACTAAGCTCTGTAAATCAGCGACCATTTTTCTCGTAAAGAGGCCGTCAAAAGCCATAAAATATTGCCACCTTTCTATTATTTCGTCACATCATTATAACATATCGATGGAATGGAACGTATGCATGACACTTCGTAAGTCTATTACGATATGTTCAAATCTAAGTTACTTACATTTTGATTGAATTTCATTTTAAGTCGCGTGCTTTTTAATAAAATGTGTTTCTAATTATTTTTAGGTAGTGTAAAATATGAAGTGTTGTAATACTCGCCCTATACAAGGGAAATCAACTTATGTTAAGATATGTAAATAACTAGAAGAATATCGTAGAAAGGTCGTTAGGCATGGATACTGAAAAAGGCTTACTTATCGTTCTTTCAGGCCCGTCTGGTGTAGGGAAGGGAACTGTGAGAAAACGTATTTTTGATGATCCCCATACATCTTACAAATATTCAATCTCAATGACGACACGTGATATGCGAGAAGGCGAGCAAGATGGCGTGGACTATTTCTTCAAATCACGTAATGAGTTTGAGCAATTAATTGAACAAGATGCATTTATTGAGTACGCAGAATATGTAGGGAACTACTATGGGACACCTGTTCAATATGTAAAAGATACAATGAATGAAGGACATGATGTCTTTCTTGAGATTGAAGTAGAGGGTGCGAAACAAGTGCGTAAGAAGTTTCCTGATGCATTGTTTATCTTTTTAGCACCACCAAGTCTGGACCATCTTAAAGAGCGATTGATTGGTCGTGGTACTGAGTCATCTGAAAAGATTCAACGTCGTGTGGATGAAGCACGTAAAGAAGTCGAAATGATGAACTTGTATGACTACGTCGTTGTGAATGACGAAGTAGACTTAGCGAAAGATCGTATAAAATCAATTGTGGAAGCAGAACATCTAAAGCGTGAACGCATCGAAGCAAAATATCGAAAAATGTTATTGGAGGCCAAAAAGTAATGTTATATCCACCGTTACATCATTTACAAGATAAAGTTAACTCTAAATACTTAATTGCAACTACTGCAGCAAAACGTGCGAGAGAGATTCAAGAAGACCCTGAAGGATTATTGCTCGATGATTACACGAGCAAGAAGACGGTGGGACGTGCCTTGGAAGAGATGGCTTCAAGCAAAGTTAAGCCGAATGTAGACCTAAAAGATTATTAAGATAAAACGTATGAAGACTTGGCTCTGAATGAGACTGAGTCTTTTTTGATATGTTGATTTAGCAAAAGTAAGAGTAAATATATTATAATGCACATAAGAGTATAAAAATCAGGAGTGAAACTATGAAAAACATATTATTAGCGGTGACAGGTGGGATTGCAGCGTATAAAGCGATAGATTTGACGAGCAAACTTACGCAAGCAGGTTATGATGTACGTGTCATGTTAACAGAACATGCACAACAATTTGTTACGCCGTTATCGTTTCAAGCAATCAGTAGGAATGCTGTGTATACAGATACGTTTATTGAACAGAATCCAAAGGAGATTCAACATATTACGTTGGGGGATTGGGCAGACGCAGTAATTATTGCGCCAGCAACAGCCAATACGATCTCTAAGCTAAGTCATGGGATTGCGGACGATATGGTGACGACGACTGTGTTAGCGACGACAGTTCCAAAACTAATTGCACCTGCAATGAATGTACATATGTATGAAAATCCACGTATTCAAGATAATATGGCGATATTAAAAGGGGATGGCTATCAATTTCTCGAACCCGGAGAAGGCTTCCTAGCGTGTGGTTATGTCGCAAAAGGTCGTATGGCAGAACCATTAGATATCATCGCTTCACTCAAACAACTTCAACCGGAGAATCAAGCACCATTGGTTCATTCGTACTTTACGGGGAAAAAGGTTTTAATTACAGCTGGAACAACAATAGAAGAGATCGATCCAGTACGCTACGTATCAAACCGTGCATCAGGCAAGATGGGCTATGCATTGGCAGCAGCACTCGTCAGTCAAGGTGCCGACGTTACATTAGTATCAGGACCGACGCATTTAGATGTTCCTGAAGGTGTGACGTGTGTTTCAATAAACAGTGCTGAAGATATGTTTGAAGCGGTTGTTTCACGATATGATGAACAAGATTTTGTATTCAAAACTGCTGCAGTTTCTGACTATACACCTGTCACGAAGTTGGAACATAAGGTGAAAAAGAAAGAAGGTAACTTGACAGTCGAATTCAAGCGTACGAAGGATATTTTGAAATACTTAGGTGAACATAAGACGCATCAAAGGTTGATTGGATTTGCGGCGGAGACACGTGATGTGGCACATTATGCGCAGGAAAAACTGGCACGTAAAAATGCGGATGTCATCATTGCGAACAATGTAGGGGATCGGACAATCGGGTTCAGTTCTGATCAAAATGAAGTAACGATGTATTTCAAAGATGGGGATGTGCAACCAATCGAAAAAGGACCGAAAACAGAACTTGCCTACAAAATTTTAAATGCATTGGAAAGTAGATGGCATGAATGATTGCACAAGTCATCGTAGACGTTGCAGCCAAAAGTGTTGATCGTACGTTTGATTATCTTATTCCAGATGATTTAAAAGATGTGGTTCAATCGGGCGTTCGCGTACTCGTCCCATTCGGTCCACGTAAAATTCAAGGCTACGTGATGCGAATTGTCCCCGATGAACAGTCGGACATTGAGTTACATCGTTTAAAACCAATTTTTGAAGTAAAGGATATTCAACCAGAATTAACGGAAGAGCTTGTGAAGTTAAGTGAATGGTATAGCCATTATTTCGTGTCGAAGCGGATATCGATATTAGAGGCAATGTTACCGAGTGCGATTAAAGCAAAATATACGAAAGCTTTCTCAGTCAAACATCCAGAACAACTCCCTGAGTATTTGCGGTTACGCTTTAATCAAGATGGCCTGTATCCTTATAAAGCCGCCCAAAATCAAGAAGACGTTGCGACATTGTTAGCGCTGATGAAACAAGGTATTGTGGAAGAAGTAACGTTGTTGTCACAACACACGACGAGGAAGAAGCAACGTGCGGTGCGTGTGATTGATCCAGAAATGGGTGATAGTCTATTGATGGACTTAGAAAAAAAGCAGAAACAATATGAACTGTTAGCCTTTTTATTAGATGAACAGCATCGCCCCGTATTGTTACGAGAATTAAAAGATATGAACTTTTCTACGTCTGCCATCAATACGCTAGAGCGAAACGGTATCATCGAGAAATATGATATCGTTGTTGCACGTGATCCATATGAAGGACGCATATTCGAACAAGAAGATAAGCGTCAACTTACAGATGAACAACAAGTCGCATATGATCAGATTAACAGTGCAGCAATGGCGCAAGAAGCAGAGACATTCTTATTACACGGTGTGACAGGTTCAGGAAAAACAGAAGTATATTTACAAATCATCGATCAAGTTCTTGAACGTCAGCAAGAAGCGATGATGCTCGTCCCTGAGATTGCCTTGACACCACAAATGGTACAGCGATTTAAAAGTCGTTTTGGTGATGAAGTGGCAGTGCTTCACTCAGGCTTGTCACATGGCGAACGCTACGATGAATGGCAAAAGATTCGTGATGGACGTGCTCGTGTGAGTGTAGGCGCCCGTTCAAGTGTTTTCGCCCCATTTAAAAATCTGGGTGTAATTATTATCGATGAAGAACATGAAGCAACATATAAGCAGGAAGATTATCCACGTTATCATGCGAGAGAAATCGCAGAATGGCGGAGTCGTTATCATCATTGTCCGCTCGTGTTAGGGAGTGCAACACCGAGCCTAGAAAGTTATGCACGAGCAACTCGAAACGTCTATACATTGTTATCCATGCCAACACGTGTCAACAATCAACAGCTTCCAGAAGTTAAAATTCGTGATATGAGAGATGAACTCGCTAATGGCAATCGCTCAATATTCTCTGAAGATTTAGCGACAGCAATTGAAGAGCGTTTACAAAAACAGGAACAAGTTGTATTGTTTTTGAACCGTCGAGGTTACGCTTCGTTTATGTTATGTCGAGATTGTGGGCACGTGCCACAGTGTCCAAACTGTGATATTTCTATGACATATCACAAGACGACACATGAATTAAAGTGTCATTACTGTGGACACCATGAACCAGCCCCGTTCCAATGTCCAAGTTGTGGGAGTGAACATATTCAACAGATGGGGACAGGAACACAGCGTGTTGAAGAGTTGATTCACGAGCGCTTTCCATCTGCAAGAATTATTCGGATGGATGTGGATACGACGAGTAAGAAAGGGAGTCATGAAAAGTTATTAAAGGCATTCGGTGATGGCAAAGGTGATATTTTGCTGGGGACTCAGATGATTGCAAAAGGGTTAGATTTTCCCAATATTACTTTAGTCGGCGTATTAAACGCAGATACGATGTTAAACTTGCCTGATTTTAGATCAAGTGAAAGAACATACCAACTGTTGACCCAAGTCGCAGGTCGTGCGGGACGTCATGAAAAAACAGGGGAAGTGATTATACAAACATATAATCCAGATCACTATGCTATTCAAGACGTACAAGCCAATGATTATCTGGCATTTTATAAAAAAGAAATGCAATTCCGTCAGTTAGCCAAGTATCCACCATACTTCTTTTTGATTAATTTTACGGTGACGCATGAAAAGATGAAGGTCGCATTGCAAGCAGCAACACATGTCCATCAAACATTGTTACAACATGTCACAGAAAAGTCATTTATTCTTGGGCCGGCACCCGCTGCACTATCTCGAATTAATAACGAGTACCGATTCCAAATATTATTGAAATACAAACATGAGCCAGGATTGATTGATGCCTTACGCTATTTAGATGATTACTATCATGAGCGCTATGAACAAGATAAACTCGCATTACGCATTGATATCGGTCCATATATGATGATGTAAAAAGATAGAACAAAAAAGCTACAATTGATTACTATTTTGTAATGAATTGTAGCTTTTTATCGTTTTAAAAAGAAAAAGAGGGGAGCACCCCTCTTTTTTAATGCTTAAATTTATTCTTCTTCACGTCTCTTTTTACGACCGAATAGAAGTAATGAACCTAATCCACCAAACAATGTACCGAGTGCAGCTGTGTTTGCATCGTCTTGACCAGTGTCAGGTAACGCCTTCTTATCGTGACTGTCATCTGATGACGTATCATTCGAACTTGTACCAGCTTTGCTGTCAGCATCTGAATCGCTATCGGAGTCAGAGTTGCTGTCTGAGTCAGAGTTGCTGTCTGAGTCAGAGTCACTATCGGAGTCAGAATCGCTGTCGGAGTCAGAGTCGCTATCGGAGTCAGAGTCGCTATCGGAGTCAGAATCACTGTCAGAATCAGAGTCGCTATCGGAATCAGAGTCGCTGTCCGAATCAGAATCGCTGTCTGAGTCAGAGTCACTATCCGAGTCGGAGTCGCTGTCGGAATCCGAGTCGCTATCCGAGTCAGAGTCGCTGTCAGAGTCGCTATCGGAGTCAGAATCACTGTCAGAATCAGAGTCACTATCCGAATCAGAGTCACTATCTGAGTCCGAATCGCTATCCGAGTCGCTGTCAGAATCCGAGTCGCTATCGGAATCCGAATCACTGTCAGAGTCAGAATCACTATCAGAGTCGCTATCCGAGTCCGAATCGCTATCAGAGTCCGAGTCGCTGTCCGAGTCAGAATCACTGTCGGAATCAGAATCGCTGTCGGAATCCGAGTCACTATCGGAATCCGAGTCGCTATCCGAGTCAGAGTCACTGTCTGAGTCAGAATCACTGTCAGAATCCGAATCGCTGTCAGAATCCGAATCGCTATCAGAATCACTATCAGAGTCAGAATCGCTATCTGAGTCCGAGTCACTATCTGAATCCGAGTCGCTGTCAGAATCCGAGTCGCTGTCCGAATCCGAGTCGCTGTCCGAATCCGAATCACTGTCTGAGTCAGAGTCACTATCGGAATCAGAGTCGCTATCGGCATCCGAATCGCTGTCCGAGTCAGAGTCGCTATCTGCATCCGAGTCGCTGTCTGAGTCCGAGTCGCTATCTGCATCCGAGTCGCTGTCCGAGTCAGAGTCGCTGTCGGAATCAGAGTCGCTGTCGGAATCCGAATCGCTGTCAGCATCTGCATCAGCATCGGCATCATTATCATCAGGTGGTTCTACATAGAAACCTGAGTCAATTGTTAAATCATCTTCTTCAAGAGTAACATTTATTTCATAACCATCAGAATCAACACCGTCGTCATCACCTTGATTAGTCAATGTTGGTTTGTATTCAGACGGTACAGAGAATGTAATTGTGTAATCTCCAGGTTGTACACCATTAAATTCATAATTACCATTGCTATTTGTTACTGTTTCAGCAACAACTTCACCATTGCTGTTAATCAATCGAACAACAGCACCTGAGATACCGTATTCGTCATCATCTTGAATACCATTTTTGTTTAAGTCGTTCCATACACGGTCTCCGATTCTAAGTGAAGTAGGCGTTTTATAGAAACCAGAATCAACTGTCAAATTATCTTCTTGTAAATCAACGTCAACTGAAGTGCCATCTGAATCAATTTGATCATCATCACCTTGGTTTGATGGAGAAGGTTTGTAGCCATCAGGTGTCACAAATTCAACAGTGTAGCGACCTTTCGCAAGTTTATCAAACAGATATTGTCCATCTGAGTCAGTCGTTGTGCGAGATACTTCTGTACCATTAGCATCTTTTAAGATAACAGTGACATTTGCAATTCCAGCTTCATCTGCATCTTGAATACCATCTTTATTCGTATCTTCAAATACTTTATCACCGATCTTAACAGCAGGTGTAAGAACAGTATAATGATACAAACTACTTCGATCTAAGTTCACTGGAATAGAAATACCATCTTGATCAATTGGGAATGATCGATCTTCACTGTCGGAATAACTATCATAAGTGTTAATAGGTTGATACGATGTTACACGGTAGCCTTCAGGTGGTACAATTTCAATTGTGTAATGACCATGTTTTAAATGATCAAAGGAATATTCTCCTGTTCCTCTCCAGCGATCTATGTCATAATCTCCAGTATAATTTTGATTGTTTGGACCATTTGTAACGGTACGTGCAACTTCTACACCGTTTTCATCTCTTAGGATAACCGTTACACCTTCCATATTGTCATCACCATCTTTACGTTCACCAACGAAGTCTTCATAGTAAATAGTTTTACCATCATCATTGCCATCTGAAACGATCTTACCGTGAATCAAGAAGTCATCTTTGATAAAACCAGAATCAATTGTGAAGTCATCATCAGTCAGATGAACAGGAACGATTAAGCCATCAGAGTCTACTGTTGGATCTAAAGGATCTTCGTTTGGTGGAATTGAATTACCTGGTCGTTGCTCAGAATTAGGGATATGGTGTACTAATGTTGGAATGTAGCCATCAGGTGTCACAAATTCTACAAAATAGTCTCCAGAATCCAAATTATCAAATACATAGTGACCATCTGAATCAGTCGTTGTACGAGTAATTTCGCGATTCTCTGCATCTTTTAAGATAACAGTGACATTTGGCAATGGTCCTTCAAATTCATAATCAAGTTGGTAACCTAGAGATAAATCATAGTATTCAATTGCAGTATAATATGTTTCAATATCATTCCATACAAAATCTCCTATTTTGAATTTTGTACGATAGAAACCAGAATCAATAGATAAATGATCTTCGTCAAGGAATACAGCAAGTTTGTCGCCATCTGAGTCAATTTCACGATTATCACCTTGTTCAATTGGAGAAGGTGCATATCCTTCTGGTGGAATAAACTCGATAATATACATACCTTTCGCAAGCTTATCGAATAAATAATGACCCTCTGGATCTGTTATTGTACGTGCTACTTCATTGCCATTCTCATCTTTCAAAATTACAGTAACATCTGGAAGTCCTATTTCTTCTGGATCTTGAATGCCATCTTTATTCGTATCTACCCAGACCTTATCACCGATTTGTCCTACTGGTTGGAAGAAACCACTATCAACAGACACAACAGGTTGGTTAGCAGTAACTGTCACAAATACCTTGTTACCATCAGAGTCGACATTATCATCATCTCCAACATTTTTAGGAGAAGGGAGATAGCCGTCAGGTGCCACAAATTCAACCGTGTAGTTTCCGTGTTTAAGGTGATCAAATAAATAATGACCATTCTCATCTGTTGTTGTACGAGCAATCTCAGTTTTTTCACCATTGATACTACGATAAAGAATGACAGTGACATCCGCTAAACCAGGCTCGATGTCATCTTGCATACCGTTTTGGTCTATATCATTCCATACTTTATCACCAATTTTACTTAAAGGTTGATAGAACCCACCATCTACTGTGGCGTCGTCACCACTAACACTGACCGTATTATCAAAAATTTCAGAGTCAATTGATTCATCGTCGCCAGCTTTCGATTCCGTAGGAAGGTAACCATCAGGTGTGACAAACTCTACATGGTAAAGTCCATCAACAACGTTGTCGAAATGGTAGTGACCGTTTTCATCTGTTGTCGTACGTGCGACTTCGAATGTTTCAGTACCTTTATATTTGTGAAGAACAACAGTGGCGTTCGGAATACCTGTTTCGCCTTCGTCTTGAATACCGTTGATATTCGCATCATCCCATACATAGTCGCCAATAGTGTATGTCGGTATTTTGTAGAAGCCAGCGTCGACATGTGATTCGTCAGTAAAGTTTACGCCAACAAAACCGAGTGGAGCATCAGAGTCAATGTGCTTATTCTTACCAACACGTTGTGGCGATCTAAGGTAACCATCAGGTGTAAGGAATTCAATTCGGTAAATACCAGGATCGACGTTGTCGAATGAATAATGACCGTTTTCATCCGTCGTTGTACGACGAAGTTCTGTCGCCTCACCATCTTTGTATGAAGATAAGATAACAGTGACATTCGGAATACCTGTTTCACCTTCATCTTGAAGGCCGTCTTTGTTTGTATCTTCCCAAACTTTGTCACCGATAGAATAAGTCGGTGGGAGATGGAAACCAGTATCAACAGATACAACAGGTTGGTTAGCAGTAACAGTCACAAAGACCTTGTTACCATCAGAGTCGACATTATCATCATCTCCAACATTTTTTGGAGAAGGGAGATAGCCGTCAGGTGTCACAAATTCCACCGTGTAGTTACCGTGATTGAGGTGATCAAATAAATAATGACCATTCTCATCTGTTGTCGTACGGGCAATCTCAGTTTTTTCACCGTTGACACTCTGATAAAGAATGACAGTGACATCTGCTAAACCAGGTTCATTTTCATCTTGAATACCATCGTGATTCGTATCATCCCATACTTTATCACCGATTTGACTTAAAGGTTGATAGAACCCACCATCTACTGTGACGTCGTCACCACTAACACTGACCGTATTATCGAAAATTTCAGAATCAATCGATTCATCTTCGCCAGCTTTCGATTCCGTAGGAAGATAACCATCAGGTGTGACAAACTCTACATGGTAAAGTCCATCAACAACGTTGTCGAAATGGTAGTGACCGTTTTCATCTGTTGTCGTACGTGCGACTTCAAATGTTTCAGTACCTTTATATTTGTGAAGAACAACAGTGACGTTCGGAATACCTGTTTCGCCTTCGTCTTGAATACCGTTGATATTCGCATCATCCCATACATAGTCGCCAATAGTGTATGTCGGTATTTTGTAGAAGCCAGCGTCAACATGTGATTCGTCAGTAAAGTTTACGCCAACAAAACCGAGTGGGGCATCAGAGTCAATGTGCTTATTCTTACCAACACGTTGTGGCGATCTAAGGTAACCATCAGGTGTAAGGAATTCAATACGGTAAATACCAGGATCGACGTTGTCGAATGAATAATGACCGTTTTCATCCGTCGTTGTACGACGAAGTTCTGTCGCCTCACCATCTTTGTATGAAGATAAGATAACAGTGACATTCGGAATACCTGTTTCCCCTTCATCTTGAAGGCCGTCTTTGTTTGTATCTTCCCAAACTTTGTCACCGATAGAATAAGTCGGTGGGAGATGGAAACCGGTATCAACAGATACAACAGGTTGGTTAGCAGTAACGATTACAAAGACCTTTTTACCATCAGAGTCGACATTATCATCATCTCCAACATTTTTAGGAGAAGGGAGATAACCGTCAGGTGTCACAAATTCCACCGTGTAGTTACCGTGATTGAGGTGATCAAATAAATAATGACCATTCTCATCTGTTGTTGTACGGGCAATCTCAGTTGTGACACCGTTAACACTACCATGAAGAATAACAGTGACACCCGCTAAACCAGGTTCATTCTCATCTTGAATACCATCGTGATTCGTATCATCCCATACTTTATCACCGATTTGACTTAAAGGTTTATAGAACCCACCATCTACTGTCACATCGTCACCACTAACACTGACCGTATTATTGAAAGTTTCAGAGTCAATCGATTCATCATCGCCAGCTCTCGCTTCAGTAGGAAGATAACCGTCAGGTGTGACAAATTCTACATGATAGAGTCCATCAAAAACATTGTCGAAATGGTAGTGACCATTTTCATCTGTTGTCGTACGTGCGACTTCGAATGTTTCAGAGCCTACATATTCATGAAGGACAACAGTGACGTTCGGAATACCTGTTTCGCCTTCGTCTTGAATACCGTTGATATTCGCATCGTCCCACACAAGATCACCAACTGTGTACGTTGGCTTTTTGTAAAATCCCGCATCAATATCTGTTAAATCTCTAAAATATACTGATACGAATCCATTAGGTCCATCGGAATCAATATTTCTATCACTACCTACACGCGTTGGTGAAGTCAGATAGTCATCAGGTGTGACGAATCCGATTCTGTAGACACCTTGTTCTACGTTGTCGAATGAGTAATGACCGTTTTCATCTGTCGTTGTACGACGAAGTTCAGTTGATTCACCACCTGGGTAATATGAGTATAAGATAACAGTTGCATTTGGAATACCTGGTTCATCCGGATCTTGAATACCGTCTTTGTTTGTATCTTCCCAAACTTTGTCACCAATAGAATGCACTTGATTGGCTGAACGGAAAACAGCGCCCGTATTCAATGTATGCGCAATAAAGTTGTCGTTTGTCGGAATATTACCAAGTGGCCATGAATTTCTTACAATTGCTGGAACGTCTGTACCTACGATATTTGAGTTTCTGTTAATATCTTCTGATTGTGGTGTAAGTTCTGTTAAGTGGTTTTCTTCTGGTGTAGGAAGTCGATGTTCTGGAGTTGCTGCTTCGTCGATTGCTTGAGGGACATCAACTGTTGGAGTAGGTGAAGTGTTTGGTGTGGAAATATCATCCGTCGTAGATTCTGTTGCTTCATCAACGTCATTTGATAATGTTGCAACATCTTCTTCAGCTGTTTCATCCGTTGCTTCTAGTGAAGAGTATGTTGCATTGTCTGTCACTGGTGTGACTTCTTCTGGTTGAACATTTGTTGTTGTATCACTTTCTAAAAGTGATGGATCTGCTTGTGGTGATGGAGAAGTCTGACTGCTATCAGATACTTCATCATTGACAGGCGTTGAAGTATCATAAGAGCCTTCGGTAGGGTCAGAATCATCATCACTTTGGATCGCAGTAGCAGATTCCTGCGTTTCAATTTCATCCGCTTTGGCGTCATCACTTAATCCGAAAATCAATGTGGAGCCGACTAATATGGAGGCAACACCCACGGTAAACTTTCGAATAGAGTACTTATTCAGCCGATTTGGAATAAAATCGTACTTCTTATTCATATTTACACCCCTATACGTTTAATTTAGCGTATATTCATACTGCTAAGGAGATTATATGCTAAGATTTTTATAAAAACAACATCGAAATTTAATTAAAATAAAAACCTAATAACTATTTTAAGATATTGATAATTGATGTTATGAAGTGTTTAATATGTTGATTTTTGATGTTTCAAAGTAATAAGAAAGAAATGGTCTTAAACAGTTGATATGAAAGGGTTTCAACGTTAGCGCATGACACAGAACTATCGTTTGACTGAGATTTAAGCTATAATGAAATGATGAATTTTGTATGAGGAGTGGGCATCATGGCGGTAAAAAAAATTTTAAATTATCGCACGTCTAATTTGCGACAAAAGACGCGACCGGTAACAATATTTAATGAAAAGCTAACAACTTTAATAGAAAATCTTGAAGATACGATGTATGAAATGGACAGTCAGGCAATTGCAGCACCTCAAATTGGCGTCAATCAAAAAGTAGCTTTAATTGATATGGGACCAGATGGTTTGTTGCAATTGATCAATCCGGAAGTTATTTCTTCAAGTTCGGAAACAGCGATCGAGTTAGAAGGATGCATGAGTGTGCCAGGTCGTTATGGTGAAGTTGAAAGAAGTCGCATGATTGTTGTGAAAAGCCACGATTTGCATGGCAATGAAGTGGAACTTACAGCATATGATGATATTGCACGTATGATTTTGCATGAGATTGATACATTAAACGGTATTTTATTTATTGATAAAATGAAAAAAGAAGTGACAGAAGCAGAATTGGAGGCGTATTTGGAAGATGAGTAAAATCATATTTATGGGAACACCTGATTTTTCAACGCAAATTTTAGAAATGTTAATCGAACAGGAAGAAGTCGTTGCAGTTGTAACACAGCCAGATAGACCTGTTGGAAGAAAAAGAACGATGACCCCCCCGCCGGTGAAACAAGTAGCTTTGGCACATGATATTCCAGTATATCAACCAGAAAAACTATCGGGCTCTGAAGAACTGGCAACTTTAATGACGCTGCCTTGTGATTTAATTGTGACAGCCGCTTTCGGTCAATTACTCCCTGAATCGTTATTGACTTACCCAACTTATGGGGCAGTCAATGTCCACGCATCCTTATTACCAAAGTATCGTGGGGGTGCACCGATCCACCAATCAATTATTGATGGTGAATCAGAGACGGGTGTAACAATCATGTACATGGTGAAGCAGTTAGATGCAGGTGACATCATTACACAGCGTGCTATTCCAATTGAAGATACGGACAATGTCGGAACATTACATGACAAGTTAAGCACGCTCGGTACACAATTATTGCGTGAAACATTACCAAGCTTGTTGAATGGGACAAATACGCGTACACCACAAGAGGGTGAGAAGGCGACATTTGCGTCGAACATTCAACGTGAAGACGAGCGTATTGATTGGACGAAAGATGCACGTGCAATTTTTAACCATATTCGTGGTTTATCACCTTGGCCAGTGGCATATACTAAGCTAGATGATAAAGTCATGAAGCTATACGATGCACACATTGTGATTGGTAAGCAAGGTGCACCGGGACAAATTATTGAAACGACAAAAAAACAAATCATTGTCGGAACGGGTTCTGAAGATGCGATTGCATTGACAGAAATTCAACTTGCAGGGAAGAAAAGAATGCCCGTTGCAAACTTCTTGAGTGGTTATCAAGAAACACTTGTTGGAAAGGAATTACACTCATGACAACTGTGCGTGAACTGAGTTATCAAACACTAGAAGCGGTATTAAAAGATGGCGCATATAGTAATTTAAAAATGAATGAAGTGTTGCAGGAATATCCATTGGGTCCTGCTGATCGGGGTCTATATACAGCGTTGGTTTATGGAACATTAAAACGAAAACTCACTTTAGATTTTTATTTGAAGCCGTTTGTCAAAACAAAAATCAAAGGATGGGTTAGACGATTACTTTGGATGAGTTTATACCAATATGTCTATATGGACAAAATTCCTACGCATGCGATTATCAATGAAGCAGTTGAAATCGCTAAACAACGAGGTGGTAAACAAACAGGGAATACGGTGAATGCGATTCTTCGCCAAGCAACCACGCAACCGTTAAGAAGTATCGATAGTATTAAAAACAAGGAAGAACAGCTGTCCATTCGATATAGCCTACCAACATGGATAATTCGTCATTGGAAAACGCACTATGGACTTGAAACAACAGAAGAAATAGCCGCTCAGATGTTGCGCCCATCTATACAGACGGTGCGTGTAAATCGTACGAAAATAACACCTGACGAAGCGATTAAACAGCTAGAACAAGAAGGATACCGTGTCGAACAAGATAACGATATTGCACACTGTTTGATTGTTGAAGGCATAGGTGTGATGCAGTCACAACTCTTTAGAGAAGGTAAGATAAGCATTCAAGATAAAAGTTCAATGTTTGTAGCAGAAATGATGGACTTACAACAGGGACATCAAGTGTTAGATTGTTGCAGTGCACCCGGTGGTAAGTCGTGTCATATGGCAGAGATATTAGATGGAGCAGGAAATATTCTAGCGACAGATATCCATGATCATAAAATTGGATTGATTCAACATAATATTGATAAGTTAGGTCTATCTGGTATTCAAGCTGAGCAACATGATGCGACAGTACCTTATGATGGGGTATTTGATCGTATATTAGTCGATGCACCATGTAGTGGACTTGGCGTATTGCGACACAAACCAGAAATTCGCTATACGATGACCCAAGAAACGGTCGATCAATTAGTTAAAATTCAATTACAAATCCTTAACAATGTTGCGCAAAATTTAAAAATAGGTGGCGAGCTTGTCTATTCAACCTGTACAATAGAACAAATGGAAAATGAGAATGTGATTTATACCTTTTTAAAAGCACATCCTGAATTTGAATTTGTTACAATACAAGATCCAAGAACGAAAGAACAAGTGAAAACATTGCAACTGTTACCACAAGATTTTGATGCAGATGGCTTTTTTATAACGAAGATAAGAAGAAAGGATCAGTGAGATGATTACAGCAGAAAAGAAGAAAAAAAATAAATTCTTGCCTGACTTTGAGAAACAATCAATTTATTCTGTTCGCTTTGACGAGATGAAAGATTGGTTGAAAACACATGGACAACAAAGCTTTAGAGCAAAGCAAATATTTGAATGGCTATATGACAAACGTGTCAACCAATTCGATGAGATGACGAACTTATCGAAAGACTTGCGCCAACTACTTGAAGATAACTTTACAATGACGACATTAGAAACGGTTGTACGACAAGAAAGTCGTGACGGTACGATTAAGTTTTTATTTGAGTTGCAAGATGGTTATACTATTGAAACTGTTTTAATGCGCCATGAATATGGCAACTCAGTATGTGTGACAACACAAGTTGGTTGTCGTATCGGTTGTACATTCTGTGCTTCAACATTAGGTGGGTTGAAGCGTAACTTAGAAGCGGGGGAAATTGTCTCTCAAGTATTAACGGTGCAAAAAGCACTTGATGAGACAGATGAACGTGTTTCATCAATTGTTATCATGGGAATTGGTGAACCATTTGAAAACTATGATGAGATGATGGATTTCTTAAAAATCATTAATGATGATAACGGTCTCAATATTGGTGCACGTCACATTACGGTATCGACATCAGGTATTATTCCACGTATTTATGATTTTGCGGATGAATCATTACAAATCAACTTTGCGATTAGTCTACACGCAGCGAACAATGATATTCGATCACAACTCATGCCGATCAACCGTGCTTATGATGTAAACAAATTAATTGAAGCAATTGAATACTATCAAGAGAAAACGAATCGTCGTATTACATTTGAGTATGGTTTGTTTGGTGGTGTGAATGATCAATTGACACATGCACGTGAACTGGCAGCGTTAATCAAACATTTGAACTGTCATGTGAACTTAATTCCAGTCAATCATGTGCCTGAACGTAACTATGTGAAAACACCGAAAGAAGATATCTTTAAGTTTGAAAAAGAATTAAAACGTCTTGGTATCAATGCGACGATTCGTCGTGAACAAGGTGCTGACATCGATGCAGCATGTGGACAGTTGCGCGCGAAGGAACGAGAAGCAGAAACGAGGTAGAGAGTGATGTTAAATGCAGAACTTTATTCGATAACAGGAGATTACCGTGATCAGAACGAAGATGCGGCTGGTGTCTTTTACAATCAGACAGATCAACAGTTACTTGTCATGTGTGATGGTATGGGTGGTCATTTGGCGGGTGAAGTAGCATCGCAATTCGTTGTAGATGCACTTCAAACACGTTTTGAACAGGAAAATTTCATTGAAGAAAAACAAGCAGAAGCGTGGTTGAAAGATACATTACAAGCAGTGAATCTTGAGCTGTATGCTTTGGCTCAAGAAAATGTAGCCTACACAGGTATGGGAACAACTTGTGTTTGTGCGCTTGTGTATGATCATCATATCATCGTTGCGAATATCGGTGATTCACGTGCTTATTTGGTGAACAGCAGAACATGTGATCAAGTCACAATGGACCATACATTTGTCAACCAACTCGTAATGCTTGGGCAGATTACCGAAGAAGAAGCTTTTAACCATCCTAAACGACATCTTATTACGAAAGTCATGGGAACAGATAAACTTGTGAGCCCAGATGTTTATACGAGACGTACTCAGTTTTATCAATATTTATTATTAAATACTGATGGCCTAACAGATTATGTCACAAAACAAGAAATTCAAGAATTACTTGTTGAACCCAAAGCACTGCGTGAATTAGGTGATGACTTGTTAGCACGTGCAGAAGCGCGTGCAGCTAAAGATAACGTTTCATTCATCCTGGCAGAAATTGCAGGTGATCCAGTATGATTGGGCGAATCATCGATGAACGTTATGAGATTCAAGATGTTTTAGGCGGCGGAGGCATGTCGAAAGTGTACGGAGCGATGGATACAATCTTGAATCGCAAAGTTGCAGTCAAAATGATACAGGTACCTGCAAGTGAGAGGCAGGCAACGATTGATCGTTTTGAGAGAGAAGTTCAGAATACGACGCAATTATCGCATCCAAACATTGTCAGTGTTTTAGACGTCGGAGAAGAAGACGATTGTTTCTATCTTGTGATGGAATTCATTGAAGGCACAACGTTGTCCGAATATATTAAAACGCATGGGCCGATTACTCCTGAGAAAGCGATCAGCTATATTGAACAAGTGATGCAAGGGATTCAACATGCGCATGAACAAGGTATTGTACATCGTGATATTAAACCACAAAATATTATGATTGATCCCAATAACACATTGAAAATTGTGGATTTTGGTATTGCGAAAGCATTGAGTGAGTCAACGATGACACAAACAAATCATGTGATTGGGACTGTACAATATTTATCACCCGAACAAGCAAAAGGTGAAAAAACGGGGGAACGTACAGATATTTATTCGATTGGGATTGTTTTGTATGAGATGTTGACTGGGTCAGCACCATTTCACGGTGAAACCGCAGTCAGTATTGCGATTAAACAAATTCAAGAACCTATCCCCAACATAACAGAACATCATCCAGACATACCGCAAGCTTTGAGTAATGTTATCTTAAGAGCAACGGAAAAAGAGCCTGTAAATCGCTATGTGTCTGTGTCTGAAATGGCACATGATGTCGCAACAGCGCTTGATGATAGCCGAGCGGATGAACCGATTTACCAAGCGGATGAATCTATCACGAAAACAGTCGCAGTGGATAAAAATGCGCTGAAACAACAACAAGAATCAGTTACAACAAATGAGACTGCGAGTATTCCAGTTGTCCAAACAGAACAAAAGACCACACGACCAACACCACCGCCGAGAACGCATCGTGCGGCAATGGCAAGTGCGTATACGGGTAAACCGAAACGTTCACGCAAGAAGAAAATCATTGCAGGATTGATTTTGTTGTTGCTATTTGTCAGTTTATTTTTCTTCGTGACTGCAGCAATGATGGGGAATAAGTATAGCCAAGTTCCAAACGTACTCGGTCAAACGGAAGAGCGTGCGACAGAGATGCTTGCTGAGAAAAATCTCAAAGTAGGCAAAGTTTCACAAACATATAATGATCAATATGAAGAAGGTCAAGTCGCTTCACTCAGCCCGAAAGAAGGCGAAAAAGTAAAACAAGATAGCACAGTTAATCTTGTGATATCAAAAGGGGAACATCGTGAAAAAATGCCAGATTTAGTGGGTAAATCACGTGAAGAAGCTGAAAAAGAACTCGGTGAATTAGGCTTTGAGAAGGTGCATTATACAACGTCTTATACGCAAAATGACATTCCGAAAGGTCATATTGAAGCACAAAATGTTTCGCCAGGTACGGAAGTTTCTGTGAAAAAAGAAATGATTGAGATTACGGAATCACTCGGTAAACGCCAAGTATATGTCAGTGATTATACGTACAAAGATATTGCGTTAGCAACTTCAGATCTAGAATCAGAAGGTTTGAAAGTGACAGTGATTGAACGACGTGAAGATAATAAAGTGAAAGAAAATCATATTATCCGACAGTCACCTAAAAACAAAGAAGTTGATGAAGGTTCCGAAGTTAAGTTCATTGTTTCTAAAGGGGCCTCAGAAGAAGATAAGCTGAAAAACAAACCGAAAGACGATGACAAAGGTGATGAAGATGACAACTCAGATGACAAACCTTCTTATGATAAGACATATACACAATCATTAACAATTCCATATACTGGTAAAGATAAAAAGCCGCAAAAAGTTGAAGTCTATATTAAAGACAAAAATAATGATGGCAAAAAACCACGTACATTCCATATTAAAAACAGCACACCTCAAGTGTTAAACTTCACAATTGAAGATGGTGGAAGCGCAAGTTATCGTGTTGTTGTAGACGGTAAAGAAGTGGAGAGTCAAGAAATTAAATATGATGACTTCTAACTGACGAAAAGCACGTGATGTATATTCGAAAATATACGGCACGTGCTTTTTACATAGGTGATGTTTCATTAATAATCATTTTTAATAAGTTAAGTTGTCTATCTCTTTTCTTACATGTTTTGTCATTGCAACGCCATAACCCATTTCTTCTTTGTTGTATTTGAAAGTAGAATGACCTGAATTATTGAAGCCATTTGGGAAAATGCCAATTAACTCATTATTTTGATTCATAATAGGGCTCCCAGAATTACCTTTTCTCGTAACTGCATTGAAATAAATCTGAGGTTCTTTCGTGGTTGCTTTATTTAAATAATAGCCTTGTGTGATAAACATTTGCTGACTGGGGATCTTCGCAAGTGATGGGTACCGTGATTCGAAGTATTTAGGATCAGGATAACCAACAATCTTAATACGTTCCTTGAATGACATAGATTTAATACTATGTTCACTTGCAATTGGCATCGGTGTCATAACATCACTAAGGTTTTCATGAGTATGAACAACGGCCAAGTCGACACCTTTTATCATATGAACTGAACGCACGTTAAAAGTATAGGGCGTTTGATTCGGTGTCTGCATCGGTTTGAAGCGTAAAAATTGTGGCTTGGCAGGACGATAGTTTCGTTTTCCAGGTTGAGTTTTTGAATCTTCAACGACATGGTTATTCGTCAATAATGTGTGATCATCTATTGCTACGGCTGTTCCTGCAATATCTCTTTTATGATTAATGAGTCTTCCAATAGATTGATACGGTTTGGGTATAGGTGATGGAACTGTTTTGATTGTCACAGCATCATCATCGATACGTTGTGCCAACTGGAATGCCTTTTGACTCCCGGATTGTTTATTCATTGCATTATTCGTGACATAGGCATCGTTAGGGTCATTTGTCGGATGAACTTGAACATTGCTTGACTGTGGCCGATTGGTAATCGTGAAAAATGCGACGAAACAAACAAATAACAAGCCTATAAATATAAGGAAAGGTTGTTTTTTCAATTCATAAAGAGCTCCTTTTGTGAAAATACTTTTCTAATATAGTATAAACAGGTATAAGACAATGTCAAATAGGATTCAATTAGAATGTCATATACGCTTTGAGTACAGCTGGATTATCATATGATGTGAAAATAATTGTTTTATCACGACCACGGATGTAGCCACTTTTAGATTTGTCTCCAATTATAAAAGAATTGTTGAAGCGGAATAACTCAAATTGATAATCTTTGAAAATTTTATATAAGTCATGTACTGAATAACTTTGACGTTCTCGCATCATAGAACGTCCTGTCAAATTGACCGCAACTGATGGATCAAGTTCGTATTTTTTAATAAATGCTCGCACGTATCGTTTTCGATTGATAAAGTTTTCAAACAATCGATCGGCTAATTCATATAAAACGGATGGGTGCGTACTATGTGTGATGTGTTTTAAAAGTTCATATGTTTCCATCTCTCTACCCGTAAAATATTGTTTATTGTTTGTTGGCCATTCGTTGAGATCACGAACTGAATTCGTCACATGTTCATTCATTGCATATGTATAGTAAATGAGTGGACCTAAACCATCCGTCGTCATAGAGTGTTCTGTATTGACTGCTTTATCAATACTCAGTGTCTCATTATCAATAATTAAAAAACTTTGTCCTATGTGGCGAATCTCATCGAATAACGTAGATTCTTCGTATTTTAACGTATTTGACGCCAAAGCATCTGGCAGTCTTTTGGCAAGATCAGGAAACATTGTCCCACCACTAGATGATTTCAAAAGCGTCAGTGAATCTGCGTTACATAAAATTTTCAAATCATTCATCATCATCTCTATACTAGCGTACCAAGTGATGTGCTTATGCTTTACTTTGCTAGCAACAGAGCGTAAATCACCGTCAAGACACAAAATATAATCTGCTTGAGATTCTTCCAATACTGGAATAAGTGCTTGATGGATAACTTGTGAATTTTCACCTAAATCATTGATTTTGCCAAGTGCAATAATTTTGTTTCCTTTGAAAAAACGAACTTGTGTATCAAAAGCGCGTATTGCATTCATCATGGCAGGTAACGATGCATTGTATGTATCATCGATGAGTGTGAGTTTGTGGTGAGTTGTTTGAACTTCTTTCATCTTCAATACTTTTGAAAATGGTTGAAAGTCTTTCAAATATTCACCATGTATTGTGATGTTTAACTTTTTCAATACGAGAAGTGCCGCTAGTAGGTTAGATACCATACCAGAGCTGATTGTATTAAGGTTGTAGGTTTGTATCTCTCCGTTTTTATGTATACCTATTTGGATATGTCCTTTTTGATACTGTATATATTCAGGTGCAATATCTGCATGAGACGATGTAGCAATTGAGAACGTATAAACGTTTTGTGTATGATTTTTTGCTTTCTCGATCAAATAATCTGCGCATAACGTATCATCATTAATAATAGCAATGCCGTTTTCACTCATCCCATGAAAAATTCTTGATTTTAATCTTGCAATGTCTTCAATTGTTTTCTTTGGTCGCATATGTGCAGCACCGATCCCAGTTACAACAGCAATATCAGGGCGTAAGTTTAGCATCGTATCTTCAATATAATCAATGACATTCAGTGATACTTCAATCACCGCAAAATCAGGGTTTTTGATTAACTTCAGCATATTGATGTATGTTGCGGTACGAACATTGTTGTTACCATAAGTCTCTAATACGTTGTAATCTCTTAACAGTGATGTCAACATTGTCCTTGTGGAAGTTTTACCCATCGATCCGGTAATTGCGATGATAGGATTCGTATATTGATTGCGGATGTGTATTGCTAAAGTTTTTAATGCGCTAATTGAGTCATCAACAATGATTTGAGGGATAGGGTGTTCGAGATGCTTTGCTTCATGTTCCGTAATAATTAAGCCTATATCTTTATGAGACGGATCAATTAATTCGTTACCATCAGGTGAACCCTTTGGTCTGCCTAAATATTTCTCCCAAGTATCATTATTAGGAGAAAAATAAGCTGTTTGTTTAGAGTGAATACGTGAAAAAAACATTTCAAAATCATTAATCACATTGTGTTCGTTATGAGTGCCAATGTTAATCGTATTGCCACCGATAATCGTAGCAATTTGTTTAATAGTAATCATAGATAGTCGCCCCTTTAGTCATAAATCTATTCCATATTTTGAAACACTGGATATTTTTTAGAGATTCTTAAATTTACGATTCCAGTAGTTAGTGACAAAAATTTTAGTAGGCAAAAAGTACAATGCTTCAGCATAAACTAAGTTATATTTAAAACATAATATATAATAAAGATTAATGTATAGCAATATGACATGCGTAACTGTTATGAGATGACGTATTTTGGTATAATAAACGTAATTTGAAAAAAGAAGATTAAGATGAGGTGTGAATTTGAAAACAGGACAGATTATAAAGTCTATCAGTGGTGTATACCGAGTTGACGTGGAAGGGGAACAATTTGATGCGAAGCCACGTGGACTCTTTAGAAAAAAACAAATAACACCAGTAGTCGGTGATATTGTAGATATCGACTTTGAAACACATGCATCAGGCTATATACAACATGTGCATGAACGGAAAAATGAACTGAAACGACCGCCAGTGAGTAATATTGATGTACTTGTTATTGTGATGAGTGCGGTAGAGCCGGACTTTTCAACACAATTGTTAGATCGTTTTCTTGTGATTGCTCACTCTTATGGTTTGTCACCACGTATTGTCATTACGAAGAAAGATTTGGCAACTGATACACAACAAGCAGACATTGAACGTTTGTTAGCGATTTATCAAAACATTGGTTATCAAACACAATTTATTGGCAAGGATGATGATGTTCAAGCGGTATTTGGTACGTGGGAGTCAGGCATAGCGGTGCTGAGCGGTCAATCAGGAGTTGGTAAGTCAACACTACTCAATAGTTATCGACCAGAATTGGCGCTTGAAACGAATAGTATTTCACAATCTTTGAATCGTGGACGCCATACGACGCGACATGTAGAACTCTATCCACGTTCCAATGGTTATATAGCGGATACGCCTGGATTTAGTGCGCTGGATTTTGATCACATTGAAAAGTATGAGTTAGATCGTTATTTTATTGAAATCAGTGAGGCAAGTGAGCAGTGCAAGTTCCGTGATTGCTCGCACACGAATGAGCCAAAATGTCACGTAAAAGCATTGGTAGATTCTGGTGAGATTGCTGATTTCAGATACCAGCATTATGAACAATTACTACAAGAAATTTCTAATCGAAAGGTACGATACTAATGACAAAAGTTTTCCCTTCTTTATTATCTGCAGATTTTTTAAAGTTACAAGATGAATTGCAAGCACTAGAGAAAGCAGGTGTCGACGGTGTCCATTTTGATGTAATGGATGGACAGTTTGTGCCAAATATTTCAATTGGATTCCCGATATTAGAAGCAGTTCGACGTGGGACATCATTGCCAATCGATGTGCATTTAATGATTGATAATCCAGAATCATACATTGATGACTTCTGTGAGAAAGGTGCCGATAAAGTTTCTGTTCATGTTGAAGCGACGCCACATATTCATCGTGCCATTCAAAAAATTCATGCATATGGTAAAGAAGCAGGTGTTGTGCTGAATCCAGGTACATCAATCGAAGCGATACGCCCCATCATTGAAGATATCGACTTCGTATTAATCATGTCAGTGAATCCTGGTTTTGGTGGACAAGCGTTTATACCATCAAGTCTTGATAAGATTCGTGAACTTAAATTATTGCGTGAGGAGTTAGGGTTGTCGTTTCGCATAGAAGTAGACGGTGGTGTGAATGCGAAAACAGCACAACAAGTTGTTGATGCAGGTGCAGATTGGCTCGTAGCAGGTTCATACTTCTTCAATCAAGATCACTATGGACAAGCTGTTGCGACGTTAAAAGGTGAGGCTTTATCTTAATGTCTAAACGTATTCATTTATTATGTAGTGATCGTTATCTGCCTGAAGGACTCTTTGAAACACTAAAAGATGCAGAATGGGGCGGTGTCGATCGTGGCACAAAAATTCTTTTAGAACAAGGGATTCAACCTATTTTTACAGTAGGGGACTTTGATTCGGTTACCGATGAAGAGCGTGCATGGATATCGGAACGCATCGACATTTCACCTGTTCCAGCAGAAAAAGCAGACACAGATTTGGGACTTGCTGTTGCAGAATCAGTAGCACTTGGATATCAAGAAATTGCAATTTACGGGGCGACTGGTGGTCGACTAGATCATTTTATGGGCGCCATGCAATTATTGAAGGCACCTGCTTATCAATCGCAACGCATTGAATTGATTGATATACAGAATGAGATTTTGTTACTAACTGAGGGAGAACATGAAGTTGTATGTAATCCTAAGTATCCATATATTTCATTCGTACCTGCGAGTGATCAAGTAACGTTATCTTTAGAAGGCTTTAAATATGATTTGGAACAAGAAGTGTTAGAAACGGGGTCGACTCTGACTATATCCAATGAGCTTCATCATGAATGTGCCTACGTTAAGGTACATAAAGGAGATGTATATCAAATACGCAGTCGAGATATGACTGACTCATAAAATGCAAAGAAAACGACTTGATTTCACTACATTGTGATGTCGAGTCGTTTTTTTACAAAAAAAAAACGAGACTGCCACATATAGTCTCGTTCTATTTCTTATAATATTAAAATTATACGCGTGTTACTTTACCTGATTTTAAAGCACGTGCTGAAACCCAAACTTTTTTAGGTTTACCATCAACAAGAATTCTCACTTTTTGTAAGTTCGCATTCCAACGACGTTTCGTTGAGTTTAATGCGTGTGAGCGTCTGTTACCAGTTGATGCTTTACGTCCTGTTACGAAACATTCTTTACCCATCATCGTACCTCCTTTAAGAAATACAAATACACTTTGCTACTACATACTAAGGTAATATACCATAATATAAGTGTGTGTGCAATAAAAAGATCGGCACAATTTTATAAATCACTTTGTGTCTTTTTAAGTTTCTGTTATAATTTACTATTGTGATTACATATAAGGTAGTTAAGCGCTTGATTTTAGCGGTTAAACTGTCTTAGTTTATTCATTATAGTAGCGTACATATTCTCTACATAGTAAAATATAACTAATTGTAATATGTGCAATTGTATGTTTAATTAGAACTATTGATTTGAACAACTAACTTAACAACGAGATGTAACGATAAGCAATTATTAGAATAGGAGGCGTAACGATATGGCATTAGAAATTACAAATGATTACGGTAGTATCGATATTTCAAATGAGGTGATCGCTTCTGTTGTAGGCGGTAAAGCAGTGGAATGTTACGGGATTGTCGGCATGGCTTCTCGTCAACAAGTACGCGATGGTATTGCTGAAATATTAGGTCATGAAAATTACGCAAAAGGGATTGTTGTAAGAGAAAATGACGGCACTTTAGACGTAGATATGTATATTATCGTTAGCTATGGCGTGAAAATTTCAGAAGTTGCACAAAACGTCCAATCAACTGTGAAATATACATTAGAACATACACTTAAATTAAAAGTAAACTCAGTTAATATATTCGTACAAGGCGTACGTTTTAACAATGACGGGAACGACAAATAGGAGGACATTCGCATGGTTACGAAAATCAACGGTAATCTATTTGCCGATATGATTATACAAGGGGCTCAAAATTTATCAAACAATGCTGATCTAGTGGATTCATTGAACGTATATCCAGTACCAGATGGGGATACGGGAACGAATATGAATCTATCGATGACTTCAGGGAAAGAAGAAGTACAAAACAATCCGACGAGCCATATTGGTGACTTAGGTAAGTCATTTTCGAAAGGATTGTTGATGGGAGCACGTGGTAACTCAGGTGTCATCTTGTCACAAATCTTCCGCGGCTTCTCAAAGGCGCTTGAAGATGAAAGTGAAATTGACGCTAAGAAATTTGCACGTAGTTTTGATGCTGGTGTTAAAACAGCATATAAGGCAGTTATGAAACCTGTTGAAGGGACAATTTTAACGGTTGCAAAAGATGCCGGCAAAGCAGCGGTCGATACAGCCGAAAAAACGGATGACTGTTTAGAAGTAATGACAGCTGTATATGAAGCGGCACAAAAATCTTTAGAGAATACACCGAACTTATTACCTGTATTGAAAGAAGTAGGCGTTGTAGACAGCGGTGGTAAAGGTTTAACGTTAGTATACGAAGGCTTTATTAAAGCGATGAAAGGCGAAACAATTGAAGCGAAAACGCCGAAAGTAGACAAGGAAGAATTCTTCAATGATGACCATGACTTCCATGGTGTCATTAACACAGAAGATATCATCTATGGATACTGTACTGAAATGATGGTACGCTTCCAATCTGGCAAAGCACCATTTGACGAAGCAACTTTCAGAGAAGATATGAGTCGTTTTGGTGACTCGTTACTTGTGATTAGCGATGATGAAATCGTTAAAGTTCACGTACATACTGAAACACCGGGTGAAGTTTTCACTTTTGGTCAAAAGTATGGTGAATTGATTAAGGTAAAAGCTGAAAACATGCGTGAACAACACCGTGAAGTATTGAGAAAAGAAGCAGGTAGTGCTGATAAGAAGTCAGCAACTGCGCCTGCAGAAACTGAAAAAGTAGAAACAGCAATCATTACGATTTCGATGGGGGACGGTATCACGAAGCTCTTCAAATCAATGGGTGCGACACATATCATTAGCGGTGGTCAAACAATGAATCCATCGACAGAAGATATCGTGACGGTTATTCGAGAAAGTGGATGCAAACGTGCAATTATCTTACCGAATAACAAAAATATTCAAATGGCGAGTCAACAAGCTGCGGAAATCGTCGATGTTGATGCGGTAGTTGTACCAACACGTACAGTGCCACAAGGTATTGCTGCAATGTTCAGTTATGATACAACGGCATCATTGGAAGAAAATGCAGAAGCCATGACAGATGCGCTATCTAATGTTAAGTCAGGTTCTATTACGTATGCCGTACGTGATACAAAAATTGACGGTATCAAGATTGAAAAAGATGCCTACATGGGCTTAGTTGAAGACAAAATTGTTGTCAGTGATCGTGATGCAAAAGCAACGTTACAACAAACTTTAGAAGCGATGTTAGATGATGACAGTGAAATTTTAACAGTCATTGCAGGTGAAGAAGCAACAGATGAACATACAACATTTATTGAGTCATTTGTTGAAGAACACTATGAAGATGTTGAAATTGAAATTCAAGATGGACAACAACCAATTTATCCTTATTTATTCTCAGTTGAGTAATAAATATAGGATGATGTGAGATAAACAAGTGGGACATTTTCTTAATGATATTGAGGAAATGTCCCATTTTTTGTAGGTTATTATTATTTAAATTCATATTATTTAGAAATCGGTGACAAAAGTTTCAATATAAAAATTAGAATTGTTATAATAGCATTATATTTTATGGGGAGATTCAGGGGGGATACTATGAAATTTAAAAGTGTATTCGACATTATTGGACCAACAATGGTTGGCCCATCATCATCGCATACAGCAGGTGCGGTTCGTATCGGACTTGTAGCACGTTCTTTATTCGGTGGTCAGCCGACGCAAGTCGATATTTATTTGTTCGGATCGTTTATGGAAACTTATAAGGGGCATGGTACCGATGTCGCACTAGTAGGTGGACTGCTCGGCTATGATACCGACGATAGTCGCATCGAATATAGTCTTGAAACGGCAAGAGAACTTGGCATGCGTGTGAACTTTATTGAAATGTCTGAAGAGCGTTCACATCCTAATACAGCAATTATTGATATGACTGATGGTGCAACGACCATTTCAGTTGAAGGCGTATCGATTGGTGGCGGTAAGATTGAAATTGTCGCAATAAATGGCTTCCCAATCAATATTAGTGGAAATTATCCAACGTTGCTCGTTTTTCACAAAGATACATTCGGTACAATTGGGAAAGTAGCGAATGTCTTGGGCGAGAATAGTATCAATGTAGGTAGCATGCATGTTTCGAGAAAAGAAAAGGGAGACCAAGCATTAATGACATGCGAACTAGATGAATCTGTCAGTCCTGCAATGATTGAAGAGATACGCAAGATACCGGGGATTATTACTGTGTCACTCATGGGAGAAAGTTGATTGGAGGGGTACTAATGTTTAAAAGTGTGAAAGAATTAATTTCAAAATGTAAAGCAGAAAATAAAGCAATCTATGAAATTATGCTTGAACAAGAGATGTCCGTAACAGGAATGTCGAAAGAAGATGTATATGCACATATGGATCGAAACTTAACAACGATGGAAAACGCCGTGGCAGAGGGGTTAAACGGCGTTACATCTAAGACTGGATTGACAGGTGGCGATGCCGTCTTGATGCAACAATACATTGCAAGTGGCAATGCGTTAGCTGGCAATCTCGTGCTTGATGCTATCAGTAAAGCTGTTGCAACGAATGAAGTCAATGCAGCAATGGGAAAAATATGCGCAACACCTACTGCGGGCTCAGCAGGAGTTGTACCGGGAGTATTGTTTGCACTCAAGGACAAGTTGCAACTTGATCGACAAGGCATGTTGAATTTCTTACTAACAGCAGGTGCTTTTGGTTTTGTTGTAGCGAATAATGCATCTATTTCTGGTGCTGCCGGTGGGTGTCAAGCCGAAGTGGGTTCAGCGAGTGCAATGGCAGCTGCAGCAATTGTTGAAGCTGCTGGTGGGACTCCACAACAATCAGCAGAAGGGTTTGCGATTTGTATGAAAAACATGTTTGGTCTCGTATGTGATCCTGTGGCTGGACTTGTTGAAGTCCCGTGTGTCAAACGTAATGCAGCAGGTGCATCCAATGCGATTGTGTCGGCGGATATGGCACTCGCAGGAATCACTTCACGTATTCCGACAGACGAAGTGATTGACGCAATGCACCGTATCGGCCAAACAATGCCAGTTGAATTGCGTGAAACAGGACGTGGTGGATTGGCCGGTACGCCAACAGGACAACGTTTAAAACAACAAATATTTGGTGATTAAACATGACAAAAATAGCGATAATTGAAAATCCATACGAGTTGAAGGCAATTAAAGGTTTAGGACCTAAACGCTTAACATTACTCAATGAAATGAATATTCACACTGTGCAAGATTTGATATTGCATTTACCAACACGTTATGAGGATAATTCGGTGATAGATTTGACCCAAGCTGAAGATGAATCCGTAGTAACCGTACAAGGGCAAATCTATTCAACACCAACAGTGGCATTTTTAGGGCGTAATCGGTCAAAATTAACTGTTCATATGATGGTCAACGATATCGCTGTAAAAGTTGTCTTTTTCAATCAGCACTATCTTAAAAATAAAGTACAGTTGCATGACACCGTTGTAGTGAAGGGGAGATGGTCACGACGTAAACAAGAAATTAATGGACAAAAGATGTTTACAGATGTGACACAGTTGGCTGATGCGCAGTTCACGCCAATTTATCGTGTCAAAGAAGGCATCAAACAGAAAAACTTACGAGATATGATTCAAACAACCTTAAAAGATGTCACGATTCATGAGTGGCTACCAGAAGCACTTCGACAAAAATACAAGTTGGAGACACTCCATGATACACTTCATGCATTACATGATGCACCGAATCAGGAAAGTATTTTAAAAGCACGACGGACTTTTGCTTTCACTGAATTTTTCATGTTTGAACTACGGATGCAATGGTTGAATCGTTTGGAAAAAAGTTCTGATCAGGCAGTCGCAGTTCAATACGATATCGAAGCGGTCAAAGCGTTTATTGCTGATCTTCCTTTTGAATTAACAGACGGACAAAAACAAAGCATCAATGAAATCTTTCGTGATTTGAAAGCGCCGATTCGCATGCACCGCTTGCTCCAAGGTGATGTAGGTTCTGGTAAAACAGTAGTTGCCGCTATTTGCATGTATGCACTTAAAACAGCGGGGTATCAATCAGCTTTAATGGTACCGACAGAAATTTTGGCAGAACAACATGCGGAAAGTTTGTCCGAGTTGTTTGGTGACAGAATGAATGTGGCACTTTTAACAGGATCTGTTAAAGGAAAAAAACGACAATTGCTTTTAGAGCAGCTGGCAGATGGTGAAATCGACTGTTTGATTGGGACGCATGCACTTATCCAAGATGATGTTGTCTTTCATGATGTCGGTCTTGTCATTACAGATGAGCAACATCGTTTTGGTGTTGCACAACGGCAAACGTTGCGTGAGAAGGGGGCGCTGAGTAACGTCTTGTTTATGACAGCTACGCCAATACCGCGTACATTAGCCATCTCTGTGTTTGGCGAGATGGATGTATCATCCATTAAGAGTATGCCAAAAGGACGAAAACCGATTATCACACATTGGGTTAAACATGAAGGGTACGATCACGTTCTTGCACAAATGGAACAAGAGTTGACAAAAGGGCGACAAGCTTATGTAATTTCTCCGTTAATTGAGAGCTCAGAACATCTAGAAGACGTACAAAACGTAATTGCGTTATATGAGCGTTTGAAAATGCAGTTGCCGAAGCGTCGTATCGGGATATTACACGGTAAAATGCGATCGGACGAAAAAGATGAAGTGATGCAGCAATTCAGTTCGCATGAATTGGACATACTCGTTTCAACAACTGTTGTTGAAGTAGGGGTTAATGTACCAAATGCAACTTTCATGATGATTTACGATGCAGATCGATTTGGTCTATCAACACTTCATCAGTTGCGTGGTCGTGTTGGACGAAGTGATCATCAAAGTTATTGTGTATTAATCGCTTCTCCTAAAACAGAAACGGGTATCGAGCGAATGACAATTATGACACAAACAACAGATGGTTTTGAATTGAGTGAGCGTGATTTGGAAATGCGTGGACCGGGTGACTTCTTCGGTGTAAAACAAAGTGGCTTGCCAGACTTTTTAGTCGCTAATCTTGTTGAAGATTATCGCATGTTGGAAGTTGCAAGGGATGAAGCAGCAGAAATGATTCAATCCGGTCGTTTCTTTACAGAAGAATTTGCTCGTTTGAGAGAATTTATAGAACGAAACATGTTACATCAAAGCTTTGATTAGGGGCTAGGTTGGGACAAAAGCGCTTAGGATTTGAGTAGAAGAGAACGATGAGCAAAATTGCTTTTCAAATTTTGTTGAAACCGTGGTAGTTCTGCCGAAAATCCTGCTTTTGGGACACCGTTTATCAGTTTCTCAGTACATAAAATGAATATGTCTGAGACTGGTTCGTAGTGCCCCGGCATGACGATGTTGTGAAAGAAGCGTTTACCTAGTTTTACACGCAAGTAATGAAAAGTAATGCATACCTTTTATGTACATCTGTTAAATCATTTTGAAGATAAGTTAGAACATGTTAGAATATACAAGAACCAATTAAGACTTGGTACTAAATGATGGTGGCGATGAAGTGAAAAGGAACAAAAATGAAAGACGTAAGTTAATACAACAAACGATAGAACAAAATCCATTTATTACCGATCAAGCTTTGAGCGAGATGTACGAAGTGAGCATTCAGACCATTCGCCTTGATCGAAATCAATTACATATTCCTGAACTACGTGTACGTGTGAAGCAGGTCGCAGAAGAGCAATATCCACATATTAGTTCGTTGGAGAATCAAGATATCATTGGTGATATTATTGCACTCGAACCTAATCACTCCGCCAAGTCTTTGTTAGTGATATCAGGAAATGATGTCTTTTCTCGGAATAACATTGCACGTGGACATATTGTGTTTGCGCAGGCCAATTCATTGTGTGTTGCAATGATTAAACATGGTTTTGTCTTAACGAAGGAAAGCCACATTCATTTCGTAAAACCTGTTCATTTAGGGGATAGTGTCGTGGCTGAGGCGGAAGTTGCACATCGCGATGATAAATATTATGAAATGACTGTAAGTTCATACGTAGGTGAAGAAAAAGTTTTTGAAGGATTATTCAAAATGTACTATATAAGTGAGGATGAATAACATGGTAAAAATAGCTGTAGATATGATGGGTGGGGACGATGCACCACAAATCGTCTTGGAAGCAGTAGAAAAAGCAATCAATGACTTTGAAGATCTAGAGATTTTATTGTTTGGCGATGAAGAAGAATATACGTTGAATCACCCACGTATTACATTCCGTCATACTTCAGAGATGATTACAATGGAAGACGAGCCTGTTCGTGCTATCAAAAGAAAAAAAGACAGTTCTATGGTACGCATGGCAGAAGCTGTCAAAAACGGTGAAGCAGAAGGGTGTGTGTCAGCTGGAAATACTGGCGCATTGATGTCAGCTGGATTATTTGTAGTAGGCCGATTACCAGGAGTTGCCAGACCAGCACTTGTTGCGACGATTCCTTCTGTGAGTGGTAAAGGAACGGTGTTATTAGATTTAGGAGCAAATGCAGATGCAAAAGCAGAACATCTGTATCAAAATGCTATTTTAGGACATGTCTATGCTAAAAAGTTGCGTGGGATTGAAAATCCAAAAGTGGCATTGTTGAATATTGGAACGGAAGCTCAAAAAGGAAATAATCTAACAAAAGCAGCTTATAAACAGATGGCAGCAACAGATCAGTTCAATTTTGTTGGAAATATTGAAGCGAAGTCGATCTTAGAAGATGAAGCAGATGTTATTGTGACGGACGGTTTTACGGGTAACATGATCTTGAAAAACCTAGAAGGCGTTGCAAAGTCATTCGGCAAAGTGATTAAGCAAAACATTTTATCAAGTGCCAAAAATAAGTTGGCAGCACTTGTCTTGAAGAAGGATATAAAAGGTATAGCAAAACAAATGGACTATTCGGAATATGGCGGTTCTGTGTTACTTGGCTTAGACGGTGTTGTTGTAAAAGCACACGGTAGCTCAAGTGCTAAAGCTTTCTATTCAGCTATTCGTCAAGCTAAGATTGCTTGTGAAACACAAATTGTTGATAATATGCGAGAAATGGTTGGTGATGCGGATGAGTAAAACAGCTTTTATGTTTCCGGGTCAAGGGGCACAAAAAGTTGGAATGGCGCAAGACTTGTATGAAGGAGACGCTTCAGCGAAAGCTGTTTTAGAAAATGCCCAGTCAAGTGTCAACTTTGACTTATTGGAAACAATGTTTAACGATGCTGATGGTGTCTTATCACAAACAGAAAATACACAGCCGGCACTGTTAGCACATAGTATGGCACTTTATACAGCAATGGGGGAACCGACTGCTGATTACGTTATCGGACATAGTCTTGGCGAATACTCAAGTCTCGTCGCAAATGGTGTATTGGCATTTGAAGACGCAATCAAAATTGTACGTCGTCGTGGGGAACTGATGGCACAAGCATTCCCAAGTGGTGTTGGAAGCATGGCGGCTGTGCTTGGTTTAACAATTGAAGAAGTTCGTGACATTTGTCAACAAATCTCAACAGATGAAGCAGTGGTTGAACCTGCAAATATTAACTGTCCCGGACAAATTGTCGTATCTGGACATGCGACTGCGATTAATCAACTTGTCAAAGAAGGGAAATCATTAGGGGCAAAACGTGTGATGCCTTTGCAAGTTTCGGGTCCATTCCATGCATCAATGATGAAGGTGATTGCCGATGATTTTTCATCGTATATTCATCAATTTGATTGGCATGATGCCAAAGTTCCCGTTGTACAGAATGTCCATGCACAAGGAGAAACATCTGCTGAAACAATTAAGGCACACATGATTCAACAGTTATATTCACCAGTACAATTTATTGATTCGGTCGAATGGCTCATTGCACAAGGAGTTACACACTTTGTAGAAATTGGGCCTAACAAGGTGCTTTCAGGACTTGTAAAGAAAATCGATAGAGATGTGAAAATTACTTCGATTCAAACACTCGAAGATGTAAAGGAATGGTTAAATAATGACTAAAGTAGCATTAGTAACAGGTGCGTCACGTGGTATTGGTCGTAGCATCGCATTGCAACTTGCAGAAGAAGGCTATAATGTAGTTGTAAACTATGCTGGCAATAAGGAGAAGGCTGAAGCAGTTGTAGCGGAAATTCAAGAAAAAGGACAAGAGAGTATTGCGATCCAAGCGAATGTCGCAAATGGTGATGAAGTGAAAGCGATGATGAAGGAAGTCGTTCAAACATTTGGATCTATTGATGTTCTAGTAAATAATGCGGGAATCACACGAGATAATCTGCTCATGCGTATGAAAGAGCATGAATGGGATGATGTAGTTGATACGAACTTAAAAGGTGTCTTTAACTGCATTCAAAAAGTGACGCCACAAATGTTAAGACAACGTCAAGGTCGTATTATCAACCTAACAAGTGTTGTGGGTGCAGTAGGAAATCCAGGACAAATCAACTATGTTGCGACCAAAGCAGGTGTTATTGGGATGACCAAAACGGCAGCGCGTGAATTGGCATCTCGTAATATTACAGTAAACGCTGTTGCACCAGGCTTTATCGTATCTGATATGACCGATGCACTTAGCGATGAGTTGAAAGAAACGATGAAAGGACAAATTCCACTCGGTCGTTTCGGTCAAGATACTGACATCGCACATACAGTCGCATTTTTAGCTTCAGAAAAGGCAAGCTATATTACCGGTCAAACGATTCATGTTAATGGTGGTATGCACATGGAATAACCTGCGTTGTTGCAGGAACCATGCTATAATATACAGGAAGCTCCCCGTGTGAAAAGGCAATGATGACGTGGCTTGTAATTCTGACAATATCATGGCAAAATATAACAGTCGGGTATGATCAATTACAAGTATCACTACAGTCGACCAAGGGAGAGTCCTTGAATTTTTAAAGGAGGTGACAGACTGTGGAAAACTTCGATAAAGTAAAAGACATCATCGTAGACCGTTTAGGCGTAGATGCTGACAAGGTCACTGAAGGTGCATCATTCAAAGACGATTTAGGCGCAGATTCACTTGACATCGCAGAATTAGTGATGGAATTAGAAGATGAATTCGGTACAGAAATTCCGGATGAAGAAGCGGAAAAAATCAATACAGTAGGCGACGCTGTTAATTTCATTAATACACTTGAAAAATAACTATTTTCATCTGAGCCGATATGTATCGGCTCAGATTTTTTACTATATGTTTTTGAATTATGTAGGGGAGTTATGGTGCAATAAGATTCAAGTGAAATAATTAAACAACAAGGTTAAGGAGGCAAGCAATATGGCTAAGTTGAGTAAAGAGACATTAGTTCGTATTTTTAGAGAAAGATTTGACGACAAGATGAAAGAACTTGGATTGTCATACAACCAGATTGAAATTTATCAACAGGCATTTTCACATTCGAGTTTTATTAACGACTTTAATATGCCACGTTTGATGCATAATGAGCGTTTAGAATTTCTAGGCGACGCGGTATTAGAATTGACGGTATCACGCTATTTATATGATGAATATCCACATCTACCGGAAGGGAATTTGACAAAGATGCGTGCAACCATTGTGTGTGAACCCTCACTTGTGATATTTGCGACGAATATTGATTTGAATCCACTCATCCTGTTAGGGAATGGAGAAGAGAAGACAGGAGGGCGTACACGACCTGCGTTAGTTTCTGATGCTTTTGAAGCGTTTGTTGGGGCATTGTATTTAGATCAAGGGTTAGAAGCGGTACGACAATTTGCAGAATATGCGATATTCCCACACATTGAAGATGAGACATTGATGGGTGTTGTAGATTTCAAAACAAAGCTACAAGAATATATCCATCAACATCATTTAGGTGCATTGTCTTATCGCATTGCCAAAGAAGAAGGCCCTGCACATAACAAGCAATTTACATCACAAGTGTTATTGAATGACAAAGCAATTGCGATTGGTGATGGTAGAACGAAGAAAGAATCCGAACAAAAGGCTGCAGAGCGTGCCTATGTAAAAATGAACGATAAGGAGTAAGCGATGGTGTATTTAAAGTCTATTGATGCACATGGTTTTAAGTCTTTTGCAGAGCCAACGCAAATACAATTCGATCAAGGTGTTACAGCTATTGTTGGTCCGAATGGTAGTGGTAAGAGTAATATTACAGATGCGATCAAATGGGTGCTAGGAGAACAATCTGCACGTTCATTGCGTGGTAGTAAGATGGAAGACATTATTTTCTCAGGTGCCAAGCATCGAAATGCACAAAACTATGCGGAAGTACAATTGAAGCTTGATAACACGAAACGTCAGTTGAATATAGATGCGGACGAAGTCGTTGTAACACGTCGGTTGTATCGCAGTGGTGAAAGTGCGTATTTTTTAAATAATGATCAACAACGTTTGAAAGATATCACCGAATTGTTTCTTGATTCAGGGTTGGGAAAAGAAGCATTTAGTATCATTTCACAAGGACGTGTAGATGAAGTATTAAATGCAAAACCAATTGACCGACGTCAAATCATTGAAGAATCTGCAGGTGTTTTGAAGTATAAAAAACGCAAAGCAGCATCACTTGATAAGTTGGAACAGACAGAAGATAACTTGATGCGTGTCGAAGATATTTTGGTGGACTTAGAAGCACGTGTAGAACCGTTAAAAGAAGAAGCGGCGATTGCGAAAGAATACACAGCGCTTTCTGATATTTTACAGGAAAGTGATGTGAGTGTGACGGTTCACGACATAAAATCTTATCAGTCACAAATTGCAGAGCATGATGTGTCATTGAATCGTTTGAAAAGCGAACAAGAACGCACACAAACTAAAAAACATCAAATGATGCGTACAATCAAAACGAATAAAGGTGAACGTTTTGATATTGATAGCCAATTAGAAAGTTTGAATGCGCAGCTGATTGAAGTGACTGAGCAAGTTGAAAAGTTGACTGGACAATATCATTTGATTGAAGAGCGTCAAAAAAACCAATCTCAAACAAATGCCCGAATAGAAGAAGAACAAGCAGACTTGTTGACGCAACGTACAAAAGTAAATAACGAATTAACAGAGGTTAAGGCGCAATTTGAATCATTAAAACAGCAAAAACAACAGTTGACACGAGAAGTTCATGAATTGGAAACAACTTTTGAAACATCTCAATCTATTACGGATGAAGATGTGGAACAGTTGAAAGATCAATATTATCAACTGATGACAGAGCAGTCAGACATTAATAATGAGATTCGTTTTCTAACGAGAACACTTGAAGAGCATGAGAAAAAACAAACACGCTTGGACTCACGTATGTCTGAATCCTATGCGAAATTGAATGAAGCAAAAAAGCAACTGACACATGTTGAATCAGAACGACAAGAGAAGCGAAAGCAACTTGAAAGTGTCATCTCACGAAGCAAAGAAACAGAAGTCGCATTAACAGAAGTGAAACAATTGCATGCTGAATCAGAAGAGAAGTTGCACCAAGCATATCGATATAACGATAAGTTGAAATCACGCATTGATAGTATGAAAATGCGAGAAGATGACTTGAGCTTTTTCTATCAAGGGGTAAAAGCAGTCTTAAAAGCAACAGACACTTTGACTGGGTTACACGGTGCAGTCGCACAAAAAATTGATGTACCGTCCAAATATACGACAGCCATTGAAACAGCACTCGGTGCAAGTATGCAACACATCATTACAACGGATGAAGCTGCAGCACGCAAAGCAATTCAATATTTGAAGGCGAAAAGACTTGGACGTGCGACATTTTTACCACTTTCTGTTATCCAACCGAAACAAGTAGATCAGTACTTAATTCAGAAGGCGCAACAACATGCAGGATTTATAGCAGTCGCTAATCAAGTTGTATCGACAGAACAGTCATATCAGCACATCATTGATTACTTGTTAGGACGCATCTTGATTGTTGATGATTTGAAACATGCGAATGAAGTGGCACAAAGTATTGGATATAAAGTACGTATTGTTACGCTAGATGGAGATGTCGTAAACCCAGGTGGTTCAATGACAGGTGGCGGTACAGCACAACGTCAATCATTGTTACGACAAAAAGACGAAGTACAACAGTTGGAAGTACAATTGGCAGATTATCAACAAAAGACACAACAACTTGAGCGTTTTTGTGCTGAAAAGAAAGCGGAACAGACACATCATAGTGATGAGTATGTCAAATTACAACAGCAATATAATCATTTGAAACAAGTGTTACATGACTTGGATTTGGAATATGACCGTTATGAAGAGGTTGTTCAAAGACTGCAAAATGACCATGAAGCATTTGAATTCGAGAAAAATGATGGTTATCAACGTGATAAAGGTGAAGCAACGTTGGCTGCACAAGAACGAAGAAAATCAGAAATTGCAGACCAATTAGCAACTTTGGATCGTCAAATTAAGCAATTGACGACTGAGAGTAAAGAAGGCAAAGCACAACTTGCTGAATGCCAACAACAACTCCACCAAAAACAATCCGACTTAGCAGTATTGAATGAAAGATTACGTACTCAACGCCAATCGGAGACACGTTTGAAGCAGACACTTGATCAAATATCAGATCAAGAGCAGAAGTTAGAGATGCAGTTGTCTATTATCAATTCAGATGAAGTAAATGATGATACGACTTTGAGCAAATTAGAGACTGAGATCCATACGGCACAAACACAAAAAGAGACGCTGATGAGTGAACAAGATACGTTGCGTACAAAACGCCAATCGGTTGAACAATTGATAGAAGCAAATGAGCATGCATTAGAAGAGACACATCAGCAATTGTTAATGCTTGAGAACCAATATCAAGAAATAAAGGGTGCACAATCACGTTTGGATGTATTGATTGATCATGCGATGGACCATCTGTCAACACGTTATCATATGACTTATGAACATGCAGCAAAAGCATATCCGATAGGTGATCAAGACATAGATGCGTTACGACAAAAGGTTAAATTGACGCAAATGTCGATCGACGAACTCGGACCAGTGAATATGAATGCAATCACTCAATATGAAGAAGTCAATGAGCGCTATACATTTTTAAGTGCACAGCGTGATGACTTACGTGAAGCAAAAGCCACACTTGAACAGTTGATTAATGAGATGGACCAAGAAGTAGTATCACGATTTAGTGAAACATTCCATGCGATACAAAAGCATTTTTCAGAAGTTTTTCAGACATTGTTCGGTGGTGGACAAGCAGAACTGCTACTTACTGAAAATGACTATTTGACAGCAGGTGTAGATATTAAAGTGCAACCACCAGGAAAGAAACTGCAACATTTGTCATTACTAAGTGGTGGTGAACGTGCACTCAGTGCGATTGTCTTATTATTTGCGATATTACAAGTGCGCTCAGCACCATTTGTGATACTCGATGAAGTTGAAGCAGCACTCGATGAAGCAAATGTGATGCGTTATGCATCATATTTAAAGACGCTATCCGAACAAACACAGTTTATCGTTATTACACACCGCAAAGGAACAATGGAGATGTGTGATAGACTGTATGGTGTCACAATGCAGGAACTCGGTGTTTCAAAGCTAGTCAGTGTGAATTTGAATACAATTGATGAAGTGATGAAGGAGGAGCAACAATAACATGAGCTTTTTTAAAAAACTAAAAGATAAATTTGCAAAATCTGAAGAAGTAAAACCACAAGAAGAACAGATTGAGCCCCAATCAGATTCAACAACAGAAGGAGAGCCACAGTCCGACAAAAGAGAGTCTGAGCCAACGCAATCAACGGATAATCAATGGTTAGATCAAAGTTTTGATGATGATCTAATTTCGATTGAAGAATTTGAAGAACTTGAATCACAAAAAATCGGTGCGAAGTTCCGTGATGGACTTGAAAAATCACGTGAGAATTTTCAAAATCAGTTGAACAACTTATTGGCACATTACAGAAAAGTTGATGAAGATTTCTTTGAAGCATTAGAGGAAATGTTAATTCAAGCAGATGTTGGATTCAATACAGTGATGGAACTTGTTGATGAATTGCGCATGGAAGCAAAGCGTCGCAACATTACAGAAACAGTAGACCTACGTGAAGCAATTGTTGAAAAAATCGTTGAAATTTATCATCAAGAAGATGACAAATCAGAAGAAATGGCGATTGAAGACGGGCGTTTAAACGTCATATTAATGGTAGGTGTCAACGGTGTTGGTAAAACAACAACAATCGGTAAATTGGCACATCGCTATAAATCTCAAGGTAAGAAAGTGATGTTAGCAGCTGGAGATACTTTCCGTGCTGGTGCGATTGAGCAACTCGAAGTTTGGGGTGAACGTGTCGGTGTAGAAGTTGTTCGACAAGGTGAAGGCGCAGACCCTGCAGCTGTCATGTACGATGCGATGAATGCGGCGAAGAATAAAGGTGCAGACATTTTGATTTGTGACACAGCAGGTCGTCTACAAAACAAACAAAACTTAATGAACGAACTTGAAAAGGTAAAACGAGTGATCGGCCGTGCAATGCCTGATGCGCCACATGAAGTGTTGTTATGTTTAGATGCAACAACAGGTCAAAATGCTTTAGCACAAGCAAAAGCATTTAAAGAAGTGACTAACGTAACAGGTATCGTGCTTACAAAATTAGATGGAACTGCAAAAGGTGGTATTGTGCTCGCAATTCGTAATGAAATGCACATTCCAGTAAAATATGTCGGTCTTGGTGAACAAATGGACGACTTACAACCATTTAATGCGGAAAGCTACGTTTACGGATTGTTCGCAGATATGATTGAAGAAAATGTATCGGATGAAGAGGCAGACACTGATGGCAGAGAATGATTTAATCAAAACATTACGCATGAACTATTTGTATGACTTCTATCAATCATTACTCACAGAAAAACAGCGTAATTATTTGCGTCTGTATTATCTGGAAGATTATGCTTTGAGTGAAATTGCAGATACATTTGATGTGAGCCGTCAAGCCGTGTATGATAACATAAGAAGAACGGGTGAGCTTGTCGAAGATTATGAAGAAAAGCTCGGCTTATACCGTCGTTTTACTCGGCGCCAAGAGTTATATCGCGCGCTGCGTGATCATATTCATGAACCAGAAAGACTCGATCAATATATACAAGAATTGGAAGAATTAGAATAAGGAGGGTCACTTTATGGCGTTTGAAGGATTATCCGATCGTTTACAAGCGACTATGCAAAAAATTAAAGGTAAAGGTAAAGTGACTGAAGCTGACATCAAAATGATGATGCGCGAAGTACGTCTTGCGTTACTCGAAGCAGACGTTAACTTCAAAGTCGTGAAAAACTTTGTAAAGACAGTTTCAGAACGTGCACTCGGCTCCGATGTGATGAAATCACTTACACCTGGACAACAAGTCATCAAGATTGTTCAAGAAGAATTGACAACGCTAATGGGTGGAGACAACAGTGCGATTACGATGGCCAAAAAGCCACCAACAGTTGTGATGATGGTTGGTTTGCAAGGGGCAGGTAAAACAACAACAGCAGGTAAGTTAGCCTTATTAATGCGCAAGAAATACAATAAAAAACCAATGCTAGTTGCTGCAGATATTTATCGTCCAGCTGCCATTAATCAATTACAAACAGTTGGTAAGCAAATTGACATTCCGGTCTATTCAGAAGGAGACCAAGTCAAGCCTCAACAAATCGTTGAAAATGCTCTGAAGCATGCAAGAGAAGAACATTTAGACTTTGTAATCATCGATACGGCAGGTCGATTACACATTGATGAAGCATTGATGAATGAACTACAAGAAGTAAAAGAAATTGCAAAACCGAACGAAATTATGCTCGTTGTAGACGCGATGACAGGTCAAGATGCTGTCAATGTTGCTGAGTCTTTTGACCAACAACTTGATGTAACAGGTGTTACTTTAACAAAATTAGATGGTGATACACGTGGTGGTGCGGCATTGTCAATTCGTGCCGTGACACAGAAACCAATCAAGTTTGTCGGTATGAGCGAGAAGATGGACGGTTTGGAATTGTTCCATCCAGAACGAATGGCATCACGTATTCTCGGTATGGGTGATGTCTTGAGTTTGATTGAAAAAGCACAACAAGACGTGGATGAAGAGAAAGCGAAAGACCTTGAGAAAAAGATGCGAACATCATCGTTCACATTGGATGACTTTTTGGAACAATTGGATCAAGTGAAGAACTTAGGTCCATTGGATGATATTATGAAAATGATTCCTGGGATGAACAAGGTGAAAGGCTTAGACCAACTAAATATGAGCGACAAACAAATCGATCATATTAAAGCGATTATCCAATCAATGACATTGGATGAACGTGAACATCCTGAGAAATTAAATGTTTCAAGAAAACGCCGTATCGCTAACGGTTCAGGACGTTCATTGCAAGAAGTGAATCGTCTCATCAAACAATTCAATGATATGAAGAAAATGATGAAACAATTTACAGGTGGCGGAAAAGGCAAGAAAGGTAAACAAGGTCAATTACAAAACATGTTAAAGGGCATGAACTTACCGTTCTAACCAGATATTGAAAAGAAAATAAAAAGGTAAAGTATTTTCTCTTTACAAAAATCCTTATACCTGTTATTATTATTTCTTGTAGATAACAAAACTTATGACTTTGAAGGAGAGAATTATAAATGGCAGTAAAAATTCGTTTAACACGTTTAGGTTCAAAAAGAAACCCATTCTATCGTATCGTTGTAGCAGACGCACGTTCACCACGTGATGGTCGTATTATCGAGCAAATCGGTACTTACAACCCAGCAGCAGTGAACGCACCAGAAGTTAAAATCGACGAAGAATTAGCTTTAAAATGGTTAAAAGACGGTGCGAAACCAACTGATACAGTTCACAACATCTTATCTCGTGAAGGTATCTTAAAAACATTCGACGAACAAAAACGTTCAAAATAATACGAAGAACACTTTAACAGTGGGACAAATCAAATAGTGGTTTTGTCTCACTGTTTTTATTAGACATAAAGAAGATAAAGAAGATATGAAAGAAGCGTTTTAAATTCGAACAGAACAGAAGCAATGCGCAAAATAGGTATTTTATTTTGTTGAATTGAGAAGTTCTGCCGAGAATTTTGCTTCTGGAATACGGACATAAAGAAGCGCATTCGTAATAGAAAGATTGTAAGGAGGTTGTTTGTGTGAAAATCGAAGTAGGAACAATTGTTAATACGCATGGGATTAAAGGCGAAGTAAAGGTAAAATCTGATTCTGACTTTACAGATGTTCGTTTTCAGCCGGGGGAGATCCTACAAGCAGAATTAAACGGAAAAACAACAGATCTAACTGTCAGAGGACATCGCATGCATAAAGGCTTGCACATGCTCACGTTTGAAGGGATTCATAATATTAACGATATTGAGCATCTTAAAGGTGCAAAGCTGACACAAGAACGTGACCATGAAGCCATTGAACTGGAAGAGCATGAATTTTATTATTCTGATATTATCGGATGTACGGTGTTTAATGGAGAGGAAGCGATTGGTCGCGTAACAGAAATATTTGAAACAGGCGCGAATGACGTATGGGTAGTCAAAGGTGAAAAAGAACATTTGATTCCGTATATTGCAGATGTTGTTCAAAGTGTTGATGTGGATGGGAAAAAGATTGTGATTACACCGATGGAAGGATTGTTAAATGAATGAGAATTGATTATTTAACATTATTTCCAGAAATGTTTGAAGGGGTACTGAATCAATCGATATTAAAACGTGCACGTGAAAAAGGGCAGTTGACAACACAGACGGTTAACTTCAGGGATTACGCAAACAACAAGCATAATCAAGTGGATGACTATCCATTTGGCGGTGGACAAGGTATGGTATTAAAGCCAGAACCGATATTCAATGCGATGCGTGATCTTGATACTACTTCAGAGACACGTGTTATTTTGATGACGCCACAAGGTCAACCATTTAACCAGAAGCTTGCAGAATCATTATCTGAAGCAGAGCATCTCGTCTTCATATGCGGACATTATGAAGGCTATGATGAACGCATTCGAGAACAATTAGTCACTGATGAAATCTCAGTTGGTGACTATGTCTTAACAGGTGGAGAATTACCTGCTATGGTGATGACTGATGCGATTGTCCGATTACTACCAGATGTACTTGGCAATCAAGTGTCACATGAAGATGATTCGTTTTCAAGTGGGTTGTTAGAGTACCCACAATATACACGTCCTCGTTCTTTCGAAGGACATGATGTCCCAGATGTGTTGTTATCAGGAAACCATGCAAATATTGAAAAATGGCGCCATGAACAATCGCTATATCGCACGTATCAAAAACGTCCAGATCTATTAGAGTCTTATCCACTCACTGAAGCAGACAAAAAAGTAATTGAACACTTCAAAAGGTAATTGAAATATTAATAGAAGTATGCTAGTATAGTCTAAGTGTGAAAGCACAAATATCACTATGATCCGCTGCTAATCAGTTGTCAAGGCAAGAACATAGGTTGAAGGAGAGAATAAATAATGACAAACCACAAATTAATCGAAGCAGTAACACAATCACAATTACGTGATGATATCCCATCATTCCGTCCTGGTGACACTTTACGTGTACACGTACGTATCGTTGAGGGTACTCGCGAACGTATCCAAGTATTCGAAGGTGTTGTAATCAAACGTCGCGGTGGCGGTATTTCAGAAACTTTCACAGTTCGTAAAATTTCTTCAGGTGTTGGTGTTGAACGTACATTCCCTGTACACACACCAAAAATCGAGAAAATCGAAGTGAAACGTCGTGGTAAAGTACGTCGTGCAAAACTTTACTACTTACGTAGCTTACGTGGTAAAGCAGCACGTATCCAAGAGATTCGTTAATCATATCGTACGCAAACAGTACGATACTCACATAAAACAGGCTCGATATCTGTACAGCAGGTATCAAGCCTGTTTTTTTGCGTAAAAAGGCCATGACAATTCATGTTGATTCAGAATTGTCATGGCTTGTTATATCGATTAAATAGGGTCTTAATCTTTTGTGGTGGGATGGCATGAACTGCTGTCCCGCCCTTTTTTGTTTTTTAAATCATTTTGATACAAAAAAAGCGCTCATGCCTCTATAATTTTAAGTGCCTAAACAAAAAATGAGAGGAGACATGATGCGCCTATGTGTAATGATATATTAAAACTATTAAAAATAAAAGATGAAAATATTCAAGTTCTTAAAGTGGAAGAAGATGTAGAAGTGCGTGGTCAGCTTTCTACGGTTGTTTATGGAACACTTTCTTATACACCAAAGGCATGTATGAAGTGTGGTTGTGTCAATGACGGACAAATACATAAGCACGGTAAACGTGTTTCGCGTTTAACACTATTAAAATCTCAAGAGTCTAATGTTTATCTTAATTTAGCGAAAGAACGCTTTAAGTGTCTACATTGTTTAAAGACTTTTACGGCTCAAACAAACATTGTTGATAGTAATTGCTTTATTACTAACCGTGTGAAATTAGCGATTCAGGACAAACTCACACGTGTACAGTCTGAGATAGACATTGCTAATGATTGTAGTGTTTCACCAAGCACAGTTAAGAGATGTATTCACCATATCTCACAATCATTAATAGTAAAACCTTCATCTGGATTGCCTAAACATCTCTCCATAGATGAATTTAAAAGCGTTAAAAATGTGACAACAGCGATGAGTTTTCTGTTTATAAATAATGAAACGAATCAGATTATCGATATCTTAGAAGATAGACGTATTCACAAACTTAAAGAGTACTTCTATCGTTTTGATCGTCGTGAACGATTAGCTGTCAAAACGGTCACAGCCGATATGTATGAACCCTACATTAACTTCATTCATGAAGTATTCCCGAATGCGATTTTAATCTTTGATCGTTTTCACATTGTTCAGCACCTTAACCGTGAACTTAATAAGCAACGTATTTCTATAATGAATACTTGTCGCTATAAGTCATCAACAGATTACACGAAAATGAAAAAACACTGGAAACTTTTCCTTTCTGACAGACAAGATATCAACAGCTATGAATACTTTTGGTCGAAGTCCTTCAAAACGTATACGACATCAAGAGATATTTTAGAGTATCTATTAAATCTTGATCAGCAGCTCTATGACACATATATGTTAGTTCATCACCTTCGAGAAGCATTAAAACAATGTGATTGGTTACGTTTCAAAGAAACTTTAATGAGTGTTGAAAAGAAGCATGTATCACGTGGTGTTTGGCGTGTCATTCGGTTCTATAAAAAATACGAGTATATCCTTTATTCAACAATTAAACACCCTAAGTTAAACAATGGAGCGATTGAAGGTATCAATAATAAAATTAAGCTTATTAAACGTGTATCATATGGCTATCGAAACTTTAATAACTTCAAGGCAAGGATACTGATTATTTTTAAGCTATATCAACGACGTAAAAAGGATAGTTTACTAATAAATAACGCTGCATAAATATATTACGTAGTAATCGCTATCTAATATGTCCTAACACACTTAGAGATGTGTATCTAAAATCATTTCTAATACGAGACGCCTAAGGCAACAAGCCGAACGGAAAATCCATTTTGGCTTCTTTTATTCAATAAAGCCAAAATTAGTTGAAGTGAGGCGCCTTGGCAAGCGAGTATTAAAGAAATGATGGTATAGAAAAAGCGCACAATTAATAATTAAACTGTACGCTTAAATGAATGTAGAGATGACTACATGTTATGATTAAGTTAAAAATAAAATTAGTTACTTTTTATTATCTGCCCACCACAAAAAATGGACTTCCATTAAATATTGCGACGTAACCACCATCGATAGATGAATGCACTGATTAGACCAAGGACTGTCATGGCAGTGTAGAGTCGCCAATAAGGTAATTCATAACTTAATGTAAGGTGATGATCTCCTTTATGAACTGGAATTACAGATTGTAAGCCATTACCTTGCTTAACAACGCGTGACTCACCATTTACTTCTGCTTTCATTCCGTCTCTATACGGAATAGGAAGTACAAGGTATGAATCTTTACTTGGTCTCATCTCAACATTCATATGCCGATTTGCTTTTGTTACCTTAACTGGTGTTACATCTTGTTTTGCTTTTTTTACCGTCTCATAATCTTCACCATAGATACCTTTTATCTTCACACGATATGTCCCTTTTTTTAGCTTCAGTTGCATTGGATCATTCGCTGGAACACGAACAGTTATAGGTGTCACAAAGCGTTTATACTTGTAGTCAAGTCTTGTTCGTCGCTGGTGAAAATCATCCACTTCTAAATAATGTGGTTGATCTGGATGTAACAATTCTACATCCATTTCTAAATAGTAGTCTTTATATTGTTTTTGTGCAGAAGATGGCACTGATATATCAAGGCCACCGAATTGTTTCTTAACGGTTAGGCGATCTCCATGTTGCACTGCATCACGTGGTGTAATCTTCGCAGACTTCACAAGATTTGGGTTTGATTGAAAAGAGGTATTACCTTTTACATCATCTAGTACGACACCTTGAAGCATTGCGTGTTCACGATCTAAAGGTGACTTCAAATCTGACGCATCATAAACTTTAGATGTCAGATGTGCAGCAGGATAATCAATGGTATTACGGCTATGTGTCCATGTTGTATTGCCATGATGAATGGTATTTTCTTTATGCATACCATAAGGGATAGATGGGTCGTCATCTTTTTTGATACGATCTGAAACACCCCATAATGCATATAAGTTGGCACGATTTCCAAGTAAACGGTACGTACTGTTACTGTCGTACTCCATATTAATCTGCATTTGTTTATCATAGTACTTTAATATTTCCCCATCAAATATACTAGAATAGAGCGCCACACCATTAAAGCCATAAATCATATTGGAATTGACTGCGTAGTTGCTCATATAGTCAATACGTTCAAGTGGTGATTGTCTATTTGTAATAGTGTCAATTGTTTTTTGTAGCTCATGACTATGGTACTTTGCGGACTGTAAGCGATCAGTGCCGGCTTGGTGCGGAATAATATTGTTTGAATGATAATTCAACAATAATACAAACTGCTGGATGATAAACAATCCTACGATCATATAAGTTAATCGTTGTGTGAGTGGCTTTTGATGATAAACAAAATATGCAAGAATGACTAAGATCAAACTACTTGCAATCATCCACCACATCCGTCCCTCTGATAATAGCACAGTTGCAATGGCTAGAGGTATCAATGGAAGCAATGAAATCATATAATCTTGCCATGTCAATTCAGTAATATGTTTCAACCAAATTGAAATCAAGATACTCGTTGATAGGACGAGAAGGTAGCCCCAACGTCTCTGTGGATAAGAAAAGCCATTAAAAAGGCTATCGAAATATGGGGTTAAGGCACCAATTAACAGAATCCAAGTCAAAATTGAAAACATGCGATAGTAATAGTAACGGTATAACTTGAACGAAAATAATGCAACGAGTGCGATAAATGTAATCGTAAAGTAAAAGCCGTTAGAAAAAATATGATATTTCTGTGTAAAATCAATCAATGGTGCAATATCAAAATCATTGAGTTGTCGATCGTTATTGAGAAATGAACGAACACCTGTTAAAAAACCAAATGATGCGATACAAAAGCTGATCATAACAGCTGGTACAAGTAACCATAGCTTTTTCCAACGTGAGATAATATCGTCTGGATGTGTGAAAATCATCCTATAAATGAAATAGGCACCCAAAGCCAATGCTTCATAATAACTAAAATAAAAGTTAGAAAACAATGTAAGCGCGATGGCAACTATAAATAATCCAATCTTTCGTGTTTTAAAGAAACGTTCTATTCTCCAAATTGATAGTGGGAGATAGAGCATGATGTCCCCAAAAAATGACCATGTAAAATTAAAATAATATAGAATCGTTGATGTACTGTATAGCATCGCACCTAAAAAGCGATAGGGATTACGAATATTAAACATTTTAAACATCCCATAAGTGATTAGGAATGTTAGAACACATTTGAAATATGCAACGATAATTTGATTTGCAGGCCAAAAATCAATGTGAGATGGATCAATAGAGGTAAATAATTGTAAAAGTTTAATGCATAAAAAATTAATGTACATAATAGGAGAAGTCGTGTAGTAATAGGATAAATCTGTGAAATAATCTCCGCCTAACCCTAAACCGATGTCATAAAAAGATGAAAAATTAGACATGCGTTCATAGAGAAATAATTGGAACGGCATCATTTGTTTAAAGCCGTCACCTTCACCACTGTGTATCGCACCGTGTAATATAAAACGACCAACGACAGGCGCATACACAATGGCGCCGACACAACAAGCAATCAGTATAATCTTTACCCAATGTGGGATACGAGTATTAATCTTCAAATTTGTTCACTCTTTCTTCATTCATTAAAATTAAATGCGATTCGTTAAGATATACTTTGATAACAGGTAAGTAATTGGAATTGTCACAATGAGACCGACAAATGGTGCGATAGACTCATTGAAATTGAAAACATCTACAAACACATATATGAGTAGTGTTTGTACACTCATATTGACAACTTGTGTAAACGGGAATGCGAAAAACTTTTTCAGTGTTGGTTTCACTTTGTAGACGAAATAACAATTTAAATAGTATGAAATAACAAAAGCTACAACAAATCCAACAAGATGACTGATTAAATATTGGATGTGGAATATATGTAATAAAATCAGGTAGACGATATAATAATTGACAGTATTAATACCACCTACAATAACAAAACGAATGATTTCAAAAAAACGTTCTGAAGTCATATTCAAAAATCCTGCTTTCATAAAGAATAGTAGATATATCAATGCGTTAAAGAATCGAAACCTACTGATAAAATATAACATAAACCATACTAAAAGGGGTATTATTTATGTGCTATATATTGTCATCTTGACGGTATTATTGTTCAAATATCTTATGTTGTGTTTGAATAAAGAAGTAGCATGTGATTTACGTATATAATAAAATATAATGTCTATATAAACTTAGTTTATATTGTAATGCTTCTTCTAGGTTGTAAAACATACCCTTTTCGTATAATGAAGGCAAATATATAATAATATTGTAAACGTTTACATTTCGGGTTAACTCATTGTTATAAGAGAAATTGATTGGTGATGTATGATGATTAAATTAAGTAATGTGATCAAGACATATACTCAAGGACAAGTACAAACAGAAGTATTAAAAGGTATCCAATTGGAAATTGCAAAAGAGGACTTTGTGGCGATTGTTGGAACGTCTGGTTGTGGAAAATCAACACTAATCAATATCATTGGTCTGTTTTTTCAAGAATTTTTAATGAGTACTTTTGTTTTAATGATTATTACGCTTTTTAATCGAATTAAAAATGGGAAGTTTTAAAGGAATAGAATCGTGTTTTTAACATCATTGTTCAGGATACACATTTATGATATATAAACGATTAACTCGTAGGGGCTGGGACATAGTGCTCAGCTCCTTGCTTTTAAGATGTAGAAATAAGTGTAATGGCAGTAGGCGTCTGAAGTGAAAATGCGTTTTTACAAACTTTGGGAGCACTACAAAAATCATAAACATTTATAATGATTTTGTCGTAGTGCCCCTGCAAAGATGATTAGATGTGTGACAAGTTTATTAAGTAAACGTAGTCACATATCAATCAGCTACTGCAAAACTTCTAGTCACCCTTGCCGGGGTGGGACAACGAAATCTTTTATAGCAAAAAGGATTTCTGTCCCACTCCCTTTTTTTGTTAAATTATTTAAAACTTGATACTAAACAATTATTTTCATCGCGCAATTGATTATCCTTGAGATAACAAGGAGGTCATCATATGCAAAAGGCTATTTTGAAATACAAATATCAATTACTACTTATTGTGACAATCTTACTTGCTTTAGCAATTTTCATTCATTTGGTCTCAGGATATAAGACTATCGTTCAGATACTATTAATTATTGCATCGCTACTTGGAGGTGCACCGATATTCGTACAAGCCATTCAGGCGTTGAAAGTACGAATAGTCAGTATTGACTTACTTGTCTCAATTGCTATTATTGGTGCACTTTTTATTAAGAACTTTGAAGAATCGGCAGTAGTCGCATTTCTTTTCTTGCTCGGATCATATCTAGAACAACGAACGTTAAATAAAACGCGTTCTGCCATTCAAAATCTTGTAGAACTATCACCTGAAACAGCGCTTCGACAGGAGTCAAACGGAGAGTTTGTCGAGACAGATATTGATGAGATAGATGTAACAGATACGTTACTTGTTAAAACAGGTGAGCGTGTGCCCGTAGACGGTGTTGTCACATACGGAAACGGCACAGTTAATGAAGCGAGTATTACAGGAGAGTCAATACCTGTCACGAAAAAAATTGGTACAAAAGTTTTTGCAGGTACAATCTTAGAAGACGGTATGTTACATGTGGAAGCAGAACGCATAGGAGAAGAAACAACATTTGGAAAAATTATTGAGTTAGTTGAAGAGGCACAAGATTCAAAATCAGAAGCAGAACGTTTTATCGATCATTTTGCGAAATACTATACGCCGTTCATTCTAATTTTGGCAATGGTTATTTGGATAATGACAAGAAATATAGAATTAGTTGTTACAATTCTTGTACTTGGCTGTCCGGGTGCACTCGTTATCGGTGTTCCTGTATCAAATGTTGCTGGACTCGGAAACGGTGCTAAAAATGGTGTGCTGTTAAAGGGTAGTGAAGTGATTCACCGCTTGAGTCATATTGATACAATTTTATTTGATAAAACGGGTACTTTGACTTATGGAATGCCACGTGTAAACGAAGAAATCTTTTATACTGATGACCCAGAGAAAGCCATGTCATATCTCGTGAGTATAGAAGCCTCATCTAATCATCCGCTTGCTAGAGCCATTATAGATCAATATGGTTCAGCTAAAAAGTATGATATCGATGATTTAACTGTTGTAAAAGGTGGCGGTATGACTGCAACTATCAATGGACAACAAGTTATCATTGGAAATCGTCAAATCTTAGAACAATATGAAATAACAATACCGGAATCAATCAAGTTAGACATAAAACGACTTGAAAATGAAGGACATACAATTATTATCACAGTGATTGATAGACACATCGCATTAATCAATGGTGTACAAGATCAAGTTCGTGAAGGTCTTCAAAAAGATTTGGAACGATTAAATAAACTAGGTGTAAAAAAACGTATTGTTCTGTCAGGGGATAATCAAGGAACTGTTGATCGTGTAGTTGAAAAGTTGAACTTAACAGATGGATACGGCAACATGCTGCCTGATGAAAAATCAGCCGTTGTACGTCAGTTGCAAGATAGTGGTGAAACAGTTGCATTTATTGGTGATGGGATTAATGATAGCCCATCTCTTGCAGTCGCTGATATTGGTATTGCAATGGGATCGGGTACGGACGTTGCGATTGAAACATCAAACGTTGTCCTAATGAATGAAGACTTTCAGCACTTACCGCATGCGATTGGATTAGCCAAAGCCATTAGAAGAAATATGATACAGAACATTATTATTGCACTACTCGTCGTACTCGTTCTTCTTTTGAGTATTATTTTCAGTAGTTGGATGAATATGGCAATTGGGATGTTTGTTCATGAAGCAAGTATATTGGTCGTAATATTAAATGGAATGCGATTATTAAATTTTAAACAAAAATAATGAAAACTTAATAGATATCAATTTTATATTGATGAAGAATTGATACGATAAATATAACAAATATGAGAGGGAGATTATTATGAAAAAAGCAATAATAAAATTAGAAACGCTAACTTGTCCATCATGTATTCAGAAAATAGAAGCTGTAATGAAACGATTAGAAGGTGTTCATGCAGAAACTGTAAAAGTAATGTTCAATGCAAGCAAAGTAAAAGCAGACTTTGACGCAGAAATATTGAAGTTGGATCAAATTGTAAATGCGATCGAATCAATGGGATATGAAGTTTTAAAAGCAACTGAAAAATAACCACATGTGTATACATGAGTCATTGATATCAAATGTTTCAATTTAAAGTTTGAGTGCGGTAGACTAAAGATAGATAAACAAGCTCAGAGGAGGGATTTGATGTCAGAACATCTATGTGTATCATTGGTCCCATTATTCCATCAACTCGATCATGAAGATTTAGCGAAGATTAATGCACGTGCAAAGGTATCGTATTATGAAAAAGGAGATGTCATTTTCCAGCCAGGTGATGAACAATTATATATTGTTGCTGATGGAAATATGAAAATTTACCAGTTATCGAGTAATGGTAAAGAACAACTATTACGCGTTGTAGAACCGGGGAGTTATGAAGGAGAAAGCCAACTGTTTGGTGTAGAGAATGATACGCGCTTTGGTGAAGCATTAAACAAAACGACAATTTGTTCAATTAGTAAACAAGATTTTAATGAGATATTAGTAGACTATCCACAACTTTCAATGAAACTATTAGAATTTAATATGCAGAAAGTCCTTCAATTAGAGCAACAAACGCAATTCCTTTCAATGGAGAAGGTAGAAGAACGGTTGGCATCATATCTGATAGATCTTATGACTGCTGAAGAGAGTGATAAGGTGGTTATTCCGATGTCGATGAAAGACCTTGCGACATTTTTAGGAACAACACCCGAAACGTTATCTCGAAAGTTAAAGTATTTGGAGCAACTCGGTTGTATCAAAAGAAAAGGGCGCAACATTTCAATTGTAGATGTAGAAGAACTTGAAAATATATGAATAACTGATTAAAGATGTCAAAACCTTTGCAAAGTATATGTGAATGGTTATGACATCTTTTTTAGCGTCTTAAAATTATAGTCTGAGAACAAGATTGAATTTGAAAACAAAACATTAATAATTTCAATATAAATATATTAAAATATAAGATGATTGACGTATATTTAACTATAATTAGTAAAGTGAAGATATACATACAAAGGAGGCATATTATGAAAACGACAATTTTTTTATTTCATCCAAATATAAATGTATCTCGTGTGAATCGCGCATTATCAACAGCAGCTGAAAAAGCAGGAATTGAAGTGCGTAACCTTTATGACCTTTATCCAGATTGGAAAATTGATGTTAAAAAAGAGCAAGAAGTGTTAAAAGATGTTGACCGTATTGTCTTCCAATTTCCAATGTATTGGTATTCAACACCATCATTAATGAAAGAATGGTTTGACCAAGTTTTAGAGTATGGGTGGGCTTATGGCTCGGAAGGCAATGCGTTACAAGGTAAGAAGGTGATACTAGCAGTTTCTCAAGGTTCTCCTGCTGAAAGTTATACAAAAAGTGGACGAGTTGAAGCGACAACAGAAGAACTTTTAAAACCTATTTTTACAATCAAGTACCTAACAGGTTTAGAATTTGAAGCACCGTTTGTGGTAGCAGGTACTTCCAATTTGGCAGATGATGACTTAGAAAAAGCTTCAAAAGAATATGTTAAACGTCTAAATGAATTATCTTAAATGTTCTATAAAAATTAGATTATTGTTAAAAAATATGAGCAGTCCGAAACTTTAAAATTAGGTGATGGATATGACAGAAATATTTAGAGTGTTCAAATTGGAAATAAAAGATAGCTATCAAGATGAATTTTTTGAAGTTGGAAAAAATAATTTTAAACAATCTATACAGTTAGAAGAAGGTACACTTGGTATGTTTACTGCACACTTACCAACTGAATCTAATCAAAAAATTGTCGTTGAACGTTATGAAAGTGATAAAGCATATCAAAAACATATAAATTCATCTCACTTTAAAGTGTTCAGTGATTTAGCCAAAGTAGCAGTTAAAAGCAGTGAAGTCATTACGTTAAATCCGAAAGTTTTTCTTCAAAAGTCTGAACCATTAAATATATATGAACAAACAGATTTGTCAGTTCGACTTGCGACGGTTAAAGTTTCTAATAATCATCAGTTTGCTGATATGGTTTTACCATTTATGAAATGGAGTATTGCGGCTGAAAAAGGAACACTTTTATTATATGCAGGAATTGATAACCAAAACCCAAATACATGGTATTTCTTTGAGATATATCAAAATGATGAGGCATATGATGCTCATTTAGAAACAGCCCAATTTAAAGCGTATATCCAGAAAAGTAAAGATCTGGTTCATTATAAAGAACTACAAGTTTTGTCAGAGGAAATGTTAGTAACGCAATCATATAACACCTAAAAATATAAATATAAGGAATGATGAGTCATGAAACATGAAGAAGTTAAAAATAAGCCATTATTTAATCTAGGAGAAGATAATCCATACGGTGATTATTTTATTGGCCAATCCTATCTAGCGTTATTGGCACAATCTCCAGATGATTCAACAAGTGTTGGAAATGTTACTTTTGAGCCAGGGTGTCGTAATAATTGGCATGTACATTTAGATGGTTATCAAATTTTATTGGTAACAGGTGGAGAAGGATTGTATCAGGAAGAAGGTAAAACAGCACGCATTTTAAAAGCTGGGGATGTCGTTGTAACAGAAAAAGGTGTTAAACATTGGCATGGTGCAACAAATGATGCTTGGTTTAGCCATATTGCTATTACAGCAGGGTCAAGTGAATTTTATGAATCAGTTAGCAATAAAGAATATGAGGAAGCAAACATAAAACATAGCTAAAAGCTAACAAAATAGTAGTAAGTCATGTTTAAATTTTAAGATATTGTATTTTGATATAATCTTACGATAGATATGAATGACTAATAAGTAATATAATTTTTCGTTTCTTTAATCAAAATGTAATCTATATAAAAGCAACGACTTGCATAAAAAATGTGATAGTCGTTGCTTTTATACTTTCATTTAAAATTTAGTTGTTTTGTGATTTATATAGAAATCTTGCAATAATGCAATAAAGTCTGTGATGTGTTCCTTTGAATCATTTTGATGTCGACATAAGACACATGGAATTGTAGTTGAAGTTTCAAAAGGAATCCAAGAAAATTCTTGATTAAAATCATTCAGCAGTCCAGGTATCAAACAAACACCACGTTTTGCTGCAATATTAATTAGCGTTGTTTCATGATTAGCGCTTGTTAATGTAGATATTTGGAATTGTGACATAATGCTATTTTGAAGCTGTCTTAATTCGGGAGGACTTCCACCCCCTACGAGTAAGGTATGATTAATAAGATCACGACTAGACGCACTTTCAAATTGTGCTAATGTATCGTCCTTATTTACAACTAAAAATATATGACTGTCATATAAATGAATGATATTAATCTCTTTATGTGAAGTTAAAGTAGATTGTATTCCAAAAAATAAATCATATTTACCTTCAATGAATTGTTGGTATTGATATGGTTGAGGATCTATTGTTACCTCAATAAAAATATTTGGGTGTGATATTTTGAAACTTTCTATAGCATCTGAAAGAAAATGAATGGCTGTTCGATATGGTACGCATATTCTTATAACATCATTGTAATTATGATTAATATTTAAACAATCTTCAATACATGTTTTAACTTCCTCCTTGATATAGGCGACTCGCTCACAAAATTCAATACCCGCCAACGTCAATTGAACCCCTTTTGTAGAACGTTCAAAAATCAAGAAGCCAACTTCATTTTCTAAACTTTTAATCTGATATGAGAGTGCAGGTTGTGTGATGAATAAATTTTTAGCTGCTTGATTAAAATTTTTGGTTTTTGCAAGTTCTAAAGTACAATCAATTTGTTTGGAATTCATTATGCTCATCCTAATAAGAATATTTTATCGGTAATCAAATATATCGATTAGATTTTTTTATAAAGCTATTTTACAATAAATATATACATTAAGTAAATTATTTTTGAAAGGTGATGTTTTTATGAAAATAGCAATCATTGGTGCAACAGGATCGCTAGGTTAACAATTGAGAAGAACATTGATTGAAAAAACAAATTGGAAGCTTACATTATTTTCAAGACATTCAGATCGCCTCAATATTGATACAACTAGAGAAATTGCAATGCATGGCGTTGTATTGAATAAAAAAGAATTACGTAAAGCGATTGAAGGGCAAGATGCTGTATTTGTAGCTTTATCAGGAAGATTAGATGAAATGGCAAAAGTGATCGCTGATACGATGTATGAACTACATGTGAAACGTATCATTTTTATTTCTTCAATGGGTATTTATAATGAAATTCCTAACCATATTGGAAGTAATGGTAACTTAAAATTTAACTCTTTTTTAACCCCTTATCGTAAAGCGGCAGATATCATCGAAAAAAGTGGATTAGATTACACGATTATACGTCCAGGATGGTTTGATAATGGAAGTGATACATATACTATTTCAACAAAGGGTCAGTTGTTTGAAGGTCATAATATTTCACGTCAAGCAATTGCAAATTTTGTATTAGAATTGCTCAAGAATCCGGAGAGTTATATTAATGATAGTGTTGGTATTCATAGACCAGAATAAACAGAAGGAGAGTCTATCATGTCTGAAGAACGAACAAATATTTTAAAACTTTATAAAGAATTTTATAAAAGTATGATTGATAAAGATACAAATACTTTAAATAAAATATTATCGGATGATTATTATCTCGTTCATATGACAGGTTATACACAGCCGAAGAAGGAATGGTTGTCTGAAATTAATAATGAAAGAATGAGGTATTTTTCAGCAAAAGAAGAAGACGTAAAAATAATGATGGATGCTGATCAAGCAGCAGTCCATTCTAGAAATCTAGTTGATGCTCGTATATATGGTAGCCGACATACATGGCCACTACAATTAGTGTTACATTTGGAAAAGCATGAATCACAATGGATAATCGTCGACACAATTGCCTCTACATATTAAGAGAGAGCGTGCTATGAATAATTGAAATAAAAACTTCCGATATGTCTATAAATTGCAAAGAATGATGAATCAAATCATGATACAATATAATCTAAGTTAATAGAAACTGTTATTGGGGATTTATAGCATATTATGGTAGTGTAAACAGTTTTTATATGAACTAAAATATTGAGATGAATTAGATATATTAGTTTTAAAAATGAAAGGAAGATATATCATGGCAACAATCCAATGGTTCCCTGGACATATGGCAAAAGCAAGACGTGAAGTGACAGAACAACTAAAAAAAGTTGATGTCGTATTTGAATTAGTGGATGCACGTATTCCATATAGTTCACGAAACCCTATGATAGATGAAGTGATTCAACAGAAACCACGTGTTGTGATTTTAAATAAAAAAGATATGGCTAAAGAAAGTGAAATGTCCAAATGGTTTGCTTTTTTCAAGGAGAAAGGTGCACTTTCAGTTGCGGTAGATGCTAAGCATGGGAAAGGTTTAAAACAAGTCGAAGCAGCTGCAATCGAAGCGACAAAAGAGAAGTTTGAACGTGAAAAGGCAAAAGGCCTGAAACCCCGTGCGATTCGTGCAATGATTGTTGGGATTCCAAACGTAGGGAAATCAACATTAATTAACAAGTTAGCGAATCGCTCTATTGCACAGACGGGAAATAAACCGGGTGTGACGAAGCAACAACAATGGATTAAGGTTGGGAAATCATTACAATTGTTAGATACACCGGGGATTTTATGGCCGAAGTTTGAAGACCAATTGATCGGTAAAAAACTCAGTCTGACTGGTGCGATTAAAGATAGCATCGTGCATTTAGATGAAGTGGCGATATATGGTTTAAACTTTTTGATTGAACATGATTATGACAGCTTGATTAAGCATTATAAAGTGGATATACCGAGAGATGCAGAAAACTTAGAATGGTTTGATGCAATCGGCCGTAAACGTGGTCTTTTACAACGTGGAAATGAAGTGGATTATGAAGCGGTCATTGAATTGATTATCAATGATATCCGAAATGCGAAAATTGGTGCTTATTGTTTTGACTTATATGACAAAATGAAGGATACACAAGATGACGGCGAATCATAAGAAAACAATTCAAGAAATTAAACAGTTACTTGCAAATGTGCAAACAATTGAAGGGTTAGCTAATCACCCTGATGCTCAAGATACACGAAAAGGTGTGCAAGCAGCGTTTCGATCTCGTCGAAAACAATTAGAGAAGCAAGCGCTATTGTTGGAACAGTATGAAAGAATGTCGCGATATGAACAAGATATTCTAGAAAAACATCCAAATGCTTTGATATGTGGCATTGACGAAGTGGGACGCGGCCCCTTGGCAGGTCCAGTTGTAGCGAGTGCTGTCATTTTGGAGCCGAACCATCAACATATTGGGATTAATGATTCCAAACAGTTGAATGCAACGAAACGTGAAGCATTGAACCAATCATTGAAAGATAATATTTGTGCGTGGGGAATGGGTATTGCGACAGTTGAAGAAATTGATGCGCTCAATATTTATGAAGCAACAAAACTTGCAATGTATCGTGCAATCAATGATCTATCAGTGCAACCTACGCATTTTTTAATTGATGCGATGACATTGGAGAATCTTGACGCACCTCAGCAAAATATTATAAAAGGAGATGCGAATAGTGTCTCTATTGCTGCGGCGAGTATCATTGCCAAAGTCTATCGAGATGAAATGATGGTCGAATATGCTAAAACTTATCCCGGTTATGATTTTGAACACAATGCAGGCTATGGCACAGCAAAGCATTTGGACGGCTTAGCAACTCAAGGTGTTTGCCCAATTCATCGACTGTCTTTTGAACCAATCAAATCAAAGTATCAATAAATAATTATGTTTAAATGGTCTTGTTTCTTTGTATCTAAACACAGAGAGATAGGATCTTTTTGTTTTTCGAAATTTGAACCATATTTAGATATAATGAAAAAATTACAACAATTGGCATTTTATTTATAGCGTGCATGTGGGAGAGAAGCGCCTGTTTCTGCACCAGATGATGAAGCATATCAAAAACACAGACATGAACTCGTGTATTATGAAGTGTTAAACAATGGAGACGAAGATTATCCGAAAGTAGATAGCGCATACAAAGAAAAAGGAGAACTGAAACATACCTATACCAACTTAGATGATGTATATGAACATATTATTGAAGATGAGATGACACCATTCTTTGTCAAAGACGGTAAAGATATTCACGTATATCGTCCCCATACATGACATTTGGTGATGATAGTTTGAAAGGTGAAGTTGTGGATAAAGATTAATTGTGTTACTAAAGTCAGATTATGAAAAAATACAAAAAGGCCAAAAAGTGCAATACCATCACGGTCGAGTGGAAATTGCTGAATAAGTTATCATGTTAAATAGTTTTCAAACAAGTCATTTTATGTTTTACTAAATATATACATGCCAAAAAGAAAGGGATATGTTAATTTATGGATGAAACATTACAAAAGCTTTATTCAGTCTTAGTACACTTTGAAGAGAAAGAAACTGAGATTACTGAAGATGAATCAGCATTAGCAAAAATCAAAAATGAAATTGAAGAAAATTTAAATGTATCAGTAGAAGAGTTGTCACAACTAGATCTTATTCGTGTATTAAAAGAACACAACTTTGTCGTAGAGTCTGCCGAAGACGATCAAAAAATCGTAAGTGTTCCTATGGATGAAGATACACAAGTGACATTCCAAACTGAAAAATAAACATGAATGATGAACAACACCTTTGTGAACAACATAACAAGGTGTTGTTTTTATTTGTGCAATGTCATGTAGGACATAATACTTAGGAAGATTTGTGTTTTGAATGATTGGGGATACAAAAAACGAATCATATGAAAGTAGTATGTATCTGTTTACAATAGCGCTTACATTTTTTATAATTGATTATGAACTTAACCTTAAGAAACAGGAGGATGGAGTATGAATATCCATGAGTATCAAGGAAAAGCAATCTTTCGCTCAATGGGCGTAGCAGTACCAGAGGGGCGTGTTGCTTTCTCGGCTGAAGAAGCTGTTGAAAAGGCAAAAGAATTAGACACAGATGTTTATGTTGTTAAAGCACAAATCCATGCAGGGGGCCGTGGTAAAGCAGGCGGTGTTAAAATTGCCAAGTCTTTATCAGAAGTGGAAACTTATGCGAATGAGTTATTAGGTAAAGTTTTAGTAACACATCAAACAGGTCCAGAAGGTAAAGAAGTGAAACGTCTTTACATTGAAGAAGGCGCAGACATCAAGAAAGAATACTATGTTGGTTTTGTTATCGACCGTGCAACAGATCGTGTAACTTTAATGGCGTCTGAAGAAGGGGGAACTGAGATCGAAGAAGTAGCTGCGAAGTCTCCAGAGAAGATCTTCAAAGAAACAATCGATCCAGTGGTAGGTCTTGCACCATACCAAGCACGTCGTATCGCATTCAACATCAATATTCCTAAAGAATCTGTCAACAAAGCAGTTAAGTTTTTAATTTCACTATACAATGTGTTCATTGAAAAAGACTGCTCAATCGTTGAGATTAACCCACTTGTTTTAACAGGTGAAGGAGACGTATTAGCATTAGACTCTAAGATTAACTTTGATGATAATGCATTATTCCGTCATAAAGACATTCAAGAATTACGTGACTTAGAAGAAGAAGATCCAAAAGAAATCGAAGCATCAAAATATGACCTTTCTTACATCGCTTTAGATGGGAACATCGGTTGTATGGTAAATGGTGCAGGTCTTGCAATGGCGACAATGGATACAATCAACCATTTCAACGGTACGCCAGCCAACTTCCTAGACGTAGGGGGCGGTGCTACAAAAGAAAAAGTTACTGAAGCATTCAAAATCATCTTAGGTGATGAAAATGTTAAAGGTATTTTCGTAAATATCTTTGGTGGTATCATGCGTTGTGATGTCATCGCTGAAGGTATTGTAGCAGCTGTTAAGGAAGTAGACCTTACATTACCATTAGTTGTACGTTTAGAAGGTACAAACGTAGAACAAGGTAAACAAATCTTGGAAGAATCAGGCTTAGCGATTGAACCTGCAAGCACAATGGCTGAAGGTGCACAAAAAATCGTTAAACTTGTAAACGAAGCGTAAGGAAAGGATGGGACAACTAAAATGAGTGTATTTGTAGATAAGAATACGAAAGTTATCGTACAAGGTATTACAGGGTCAACTGCCCTTTTCCATACTAAACAAATGTTAGAATATGGCACGCAAATCGTAGCAGGTGTTACACCAGGTAAAGGTGGACAAGTGGTAGAAGGTGTGCCTGTATTCAACACAGTTGAAGAAGCTAAAAATGAAACAGGTGCAACAGTTTCTGTTATTTACGTACCAGCACCATTCGCTGCAGATGCAATTTTAGAATGTGCGGATGCAGAGTTAGATTTAGCAATCTGTATCACAGAACACATTCCGGTTGTAGATATGGTGAAAGTAAAACGCTACCTAGAAGGTAAAAAGACACGTCTTATCGGACCTAACTGCCCAGGTGTCATTACTTCTGATGAAACGAAGATTGGTATTATGCCAGGGTATATCCATAAAAAAGGTCACGTAGGTGTTGTATCTCGTTCTGGTACATTAACTTATGAAGCGGTTCATCAATTAACTGAAGAAGGCATTGGTCAATCAACAGCGGTTGGTATCGGTGGAGACCCAGTTAACGGTACAAACTTCATCGATGTATTAGAAGCATTTAATAATGATGAAGAAACAAAAGCTGTTGTTATGATTGGTGAAATCGGTGGTACTGCTGAAGAAGAAGCAGCAGAATGGGTGAAAGCAAACATGACTAAACCAGTTGTTGGCTTCATCGGTGGTCAAACAGCACCTCCAGGAAAACGCATGGGTCATGCCGGTGCGATTATCTCTGGTGGTAAAGGAACAGCAGCAGAAAAGATTAAAACTTTAAATAGCTGTGGTATTAAGACAGCAGCAACACCATCTGAAATTGGTGCAACATTAATCGATGCTGCAAAAGAAGCGGGTATTTACGAATCACTTTTAACAGTTAAAAAATAAGATATATTAACACATGTAACAAATATTTGGGTGGGGCATTATCCTTTTGCATTAGGGATAAGCCCTGCTTTTTTGTATTTTGTGATTGGAGGTAACATATGACAAATAACTTAACATTAGAACAATTGCTTTTGCTCTTAGTATATAGTGGATTTACGACACGACAAATCCACAAATTTTTCCCGAACGTAGAGTCAATAAAGGGGAACCAATCGACATTAATTGACACACTAGAGTCACATCGAGATAAAAGCATTCAAGGAAAAATCAATCAATTACGTGATATAGACTTACGAATGATTGAGCAACAACTACAAAATGAATATATCAGTATCATCAGTTTAAACGCTCCGAATTATCCGCCACATTTAAAACACATTTATGATCCTCCACCTATTCTTTTTTGTCGTGGACAACTGCAACTTTTAACACATACTCAAACACTTGCCATTGTGGGTTCGCGCAAGCATACTCAATATACGAACAAAGTATTAAATAATATCATGCCACATTTCGCTTCAGCACATTTAACGATTGTATCAGGGCTTGCTAAAGGTGCAGATGCATGTGCACATCAATTGGCGATTCGACATGGATGTTCGACGATTGGTGTGTTAGGATTCGGGCATCATCATCACTATCCGAAAGAAACGAAGTCCATACGGGACTATATGGATCGTGTCCATTTAACGATAAGTGAATATCCACCATTTGTATCACCAGCAGCTTTTCGTTTTCCCGAAAGGAATCGTCTTATTAGTGGGCTTTCCAAGGGTGTATTTATCACTGAAGCAAAAGAACGGAGTGGTGCACTGATTACGGTCGATCACGCACTTGAACAAAATCGCAACGTATATGTATTGCCGGGTGATATGTATAATCCATTTACAAAAGGGAATATGTTGAGAATTCAAGAAGGAGCAGAAGTCGTCTTGTCAGAAAATGATATTTTGAAGGATTATTGTCAGTAATTTTGGAAAAGCCTTGCAAAATAATGGTAAAACATTGACAAAAACAAAATTGAGCATTTATCATTTACATTTGTAATCAGAAATTGCAAGGGGGGATCTCCATTGGCAGAGAATCTTGTCATTGTTGAATCGCCTGCAAAAGCTAAAACAATCGAAAAATATTTAGGGAAAAAATATAAAGTCATCGCTTCTATGGGACATGTGCGAGATTTACCGCGCAGTCAAATGGGTGTGGACGTAGAAGATAACTATGAGCCTAAATATATTACAATTCGAGGCAAAGGACCGGTCGTAAAAGAATTAAAACGACATGCAAAGAAAGCAAAAAAAGTTTTCCTTGCAAGTGACCCTGACCGCGAAGGTGAAGCAATTGCATGGCATTTGGCAAATATACTTGAATTACAAGATCAAACAGATAATAGAGTCGTATTCAACGAAATTACAAAAGACGCAGTAAAGGCAAGTTTCAAAAACCCACGTGGTATCGAAATGGAGCTCGTTGATGCTCAACAAGCACGACGTATTTTGGATAGATTAGTAGGATATAACATTTCACCAGTATTATGGAAAAAAGTTAAAAAGGGCTTATCGGCAGGTCGTGTGCAATCAGTGGCACTTCGACTAGTCATTGATCGTGAAAACGAAATTAGGAACTTCAAACCAGAAGAGTACTGGACGATTGAAGGGGCATTCCGATATCAAAAATCAAAATTTACAGCAAAGTTTCTTCATTATAAAGGGAAACCATTTAAGCTGACGAATCAAGATGATGTGAAGTTGATTACGAATGCCTTAGACGGTGATCGATTCGAAGTGACGAAGGTGACGAAGAAGGAACGTACGCGCAAACCTGCGAACCCATTTACGACATCTACGTTGCAACAAGAAGCTGCACGTAAACTGAACTTCAAAGCACGTAAAACAATGATGATTGCGCAACAGTTGTATGAAGGTATCGATTTAAAACGTGGAGGAACAGTTGGTTTAATCACGTATATGAGAACGGACTCAACACGTATTTCTAAAGATGCTCAAGCTGAAGCGAAATCATACATTGAAAACCAATACGGTAACGAATATATTTCTAAGTCAGTCAACAAAGGAAAACAAGGCGACCAAGATGCCCATGAAGCCATTCGCCCAACGAGTACATTGCGTACGCCTGACGATGTAAAGAACTATTTAACACGTGATCAATTTCGTTTGTACAAATTGATCTGGGAACGTTTCGTAGCAAGTCAAATGGCACCAGCTATTCTTGATACAGTAGCCGTTGATTTAGAGCAAGGTGACATCAAGTTCCGTGCAAACGGTCAAACGATTAAGTTCAAAGGTTTCATGACATTGTATGTTGAAGCAAACGATGATGCGACGAAAGAGAAAGAAAACCGTCTTCCTAAACTTGAAGAAGGCAATGAAGTGATTGCGACGAATATCGATCCTGCGCAACACTTCACACAGCCACCACCACGTTATACGGAAGCACGACTTGTTAAAACTTTAGAAGAGTTGAAGATTGGACGTCCTTCGACATATGCACCAACGATTGATACGATTCAAAAACGTAACTATGTTAAAAGTGAAAGTAAGCGTTTCGTACCAACTGAACTGGGGGAAATTGTACATGAGCAAGTGAAGGAGTACTTCCCAGAAATTATCGATGTCGATTTTACGGTGAACATGGAGACACTGCTGGATAAAATTGCTGATGGCGACATTGCTTGGCGAAAAGTGGTCGGTGATTTTTACAATAGTTTCAAACAAGATGTGGCACGTGCTGAGTCAGAGATGGAAAAGATTGAAATTAAAGATGAACCAGCAGGCGAAGATTGTGAAAAATGTGGATCACCAATGGTTATTAAAATGGGACGTTATGGTAAGTTTATGGCATGTTCAAACTTTCCGGATTGTCGAAACACGAAAGCAATCGTTAAGCCAATCGGTGTGAAATGCCCAACATGTAAAGACGGCGATGTCGTAGAACGTAAGTCTAAGAAGAATCGTCTATTTTACGGTTGTTCAAACTATCCAGAATGTGACTTTGTTTCATGGGATAAACCGGTAGGACGTGATTGTCCGAAATGTAATCATTATTTAGTAGAACAGAAAAAAGGTCGTACAACGCAAGTCGTTTGTTCGAACTGTGACTATAAAGAAGAAGCAGTAAAATAACGAAGAGAAAAGGAGCATTTCAATGACAACAGTCAACATTATAGGTGCCGGACTGGCAGGGTCGGAGGCAGCTTATCAACTCGCTCAACGTGGCGTGAAAGTGAATTTATATGAGATGCGTCCTGTGAAGCAAACGCCAGCGCATCATACTGATAAGTTTGCGGAACTTGTGTGTTCCAACTCTTTAAGAGGGAATGCACTCACAAATGCAGTCGGAGTTCTAAAAGAAGAAATGCGTCGTTTGGATTCATTGATTATTGCAGCAGCGGATAAGGCACGTGTCCCAGCAGGTGGGGCACTTGCAGTTGATCGTCATGACTTTGCTGGCTATATTACAGATACATTAAAAAATCATCCGAATGTAACCGTTAAAAATGAAGAGATAACGCAGATTCCAGAAGGACCAACGATTATTGCGACGGGTCCTTTAACAACGGAAGGACTGGCAGAAGAGATTGTCTCATTGACAGGTGCAGATCAATTATATTTCTATGATGCAGCAGCGCCAATTATCGAAAAAGATTCAATAGATATGGATAAAGTATACTTGAAGTCTCGTTATGACAAGGGAGAAGCAGCTTATCTTAACTGCCCAATGACAAAAGAAGAATTTGAACGTTTCTATGAAGCGACATTGGCAGCTGAAGCAGCACCGATGAAAGACTTTGAAAAAGAAAAGTATTTCGAAGGGTGTATGCCATTTGAAGTGATGGCAAGTCGTGGGCCAAAAACATTGTTATTTGGACCGATGAAGCCAGTCGGGCTTGAAGATCCAAAGACAGGGAAGCGCCCATACGCAGTGGTACAGTTGCGACAAGATGATGCAGCGGGAACACTGTATAACATTGTAGGGTTCCAAACACGACTGAAGTGGGGCGAACAAAAAGAAGTGTTACGTCTTATTCCTGGACTCGAAAATGTAGACATCGTCCGATATGGTGTGATGCATCGAAATACTTTCATCAACTCGCCGGGTGTCTTATCAGAAACTTATGAGTTCAAGTCACGTCCAAACTTATACTTTGCTGGTCAGATGACGGGTGTTGAAGGTTACGTTGAGAGTGCAGCAAGTGGCATGATTGCAGGTATTAACATGGCACATCGTATGCTGGGCAAAGGTGATGTTATCTTCCCGAGAGAAACGATGATAGGAAGTATGGCTTACTATATTTCTCATGCAGAGAACAACAAAAACTTCCAACCGATGAATGCAAACTTTGGTTTAGTGCCTACATTACCTGAACGCATTAAAGATAAGAAAGAACGTTATGAAGCACTAGCAGATCGCGCATTGACTTATCTTGATAGCTTTAAAAAAACATTGAATTAAATGAAACTGATAATTTGTAACAGATAAAGCACAGTCATAGAGAGGTCAGAAGGTGATAGAAGTGAATAGAGCTTTCGCTTCTGAATCACCTGTTAGGAGTGGATAAACGCTGCTATTTCAAAATAAATCGTAGCGTCACTCTTGAAAAATACTAAAATTTAGATAAATGTGAATATTTTATGGTTTATCTATGCAGGACCCCTTATCATTGTGCTACAATGCAAATGATGGAGGGGTTTTTATATTGGAACAAATCCAACAACAATTTCTTAATATGCTCAAATATGAGCGCCTATTCTCAGAACATACTTTAAAAGCATATCGTGATGATATCGTTCAATTTAATCGCTTCTTGGCACAAGAGCAACTGACATTGCGATCTTTCAGTTACCAAGAGGCAAGGGGCTTTTTACAATTGTTATATGACATGGGGTTGCAACGTACGACAGTTTCACGTAAAATTTCGACGTTGCGTAGCTTCTATGCGTATTGGATGACGATAGACGAGCATATCACAAATCCATTTGTACAACTAGTACACCCGAAGAAAGAACGATACTTACCATCATTTTTTTATGCGGAAGAGATGGAATCGCTATTTCAAACAGTGATTCAAGATTCAAAAAAGGGTTTAAGAGATCGCGTTGTTCTAGAGTTGCTTTATGCGACAGGCATACGTGTATCTGAACTCGTAGGACTTAAAAAGTCAGATGTTGATTTGTCAATGTCTTTACTCAAAGTAATGGGGAAGGGACAGAAAGAACGCATCATACCGTTTGGAGAGTTTTGTCGTCAAAGTATCATTGACTATTTTTCTTCTTTCGGTCCGATACAACACGCCTCACATGATTATCTCATTGTGAATATGCAAGGTAAGCCAATTACAGAAAGAGGTATCCGCTATCTATTGAATGATATTGTAAAACGAACGACAGGCGTCACTTCAATTCACCCACATAAGTTGCGCCATACGTTTGCCACACACTTACTAGATGCAGGAGCCGATCTCAGAACTGTACAAAACTTGTTAGGGCATGTGAACCTATCGACGACAGGACGGTATACACATGTAACGAATCAACAACTACGGCATGTTTATTTACAAGCACATCCACGTGCAACAAAAGGAGAGAAATGATTTATGAGTTCATCAATTCATGCAACAACAATTTATGCAGTAAGACATAACGGACAAGCTGCAATGGCTGGGGATGGTCAAGTGACATTAGGTCAACAGGTCATCATGAAAAATACAGCGAAAAAAGTGAGGAAGCTTTATAATGGTAGAGTTGTCGCTGGGTTTGCCGGTAGTGTGGCAGACGCATTCACATTGTTTGAAAAATTCGAAATGAAGTTACAACAATACAGTGGCAATCTTGAAAGAGCAGCAGTAGAACTTGCAAAAGAATGGCGTGGCGATAAACAATTACGTCAATTAGAAGCGATGTTAATCGTAATGGACGAATCCAATCTGCTAGTTGTTAGTGGGACTGGAGAAGTTATTGCGCCTGACGACGACTTGATTGCGATTGGGTCAGGCGGTAACTTTGCACTAAGTGCTGGTCGTGCGTTAAAACGCCATGCATCACATCTTTCTGCACGTGAAATGGCTTACGAAAGTTTAAAAGTTGCATCTGAGATTTGTGTATTTACAAATGATCATATCATCGTTGAAGAATTATAATGGAGGTTTTTATTTGATGGATACAAACGGTATCAAGTTAACGCCGAAAGATATTGTCTCAGAATTAAATACGTATATTGTTGGACAAGATGAAGCGAAGAAGAAGGTTGCAATTGCATTGCGTAACAGATATCGTCGCAGCTTATTAGATGACGAGACGAAGCAAGAGATTGCACCTAAAAACATTTTGATGATGGGGCCGACAGGTGTGGGTAAAACTGAAATTGCAAGACGTATGGCTAAAATTGTCGGTGCACCATTTGTCAAAGTAGAAGCAACAAAATTTACAGAAGTGGGTTATGTTGGTCGTGATGTCGAGAGTATGGTGCGTGATCTTGTAGACGTTGCTGTTCGTCTTGTTAAAGACCAGAAGAAAGCAGCAGTTCAAGATGAAGCATCTGAAAAGGCTAATGACAAGCTTGTAAAGTTACTTGTTCCAAGCATGAAGAAAAAAGCAGCACAAAATATGAACAACCCATTAGAGTCATTGTTTGGTGGTTCACTTCCTAATTTTGGTCAACAGCAAGAAGAAGAGGAAGAGCCACCAACAGAAGAAATTAAAACGAAGCGTTCTGAAATCCGACGACAATTGTTAGCAGGACAGTTGGAAGAAGAAAAAGTGCGTGTGAAGGTTGAGCAAGACCCTGGTGCACTCGGTATGTTAGGGACGCAACAAAATGAGCAAATGCAAGAAATGATGAATCAACTGATGCCTAAGAAAAAGGTTGAAAAAGAAGTTCCGGTAAAAACAGCACGTAAAATTTTGACGGATGAATTTGCAGATCAAATGATTGACCATGAAACGGCAAACCAAGAAGCGTTGGAGTTAGCAGAACAAATGGGCATTATTTTTATCGATGAGATTGACAAAGTGGCGACGTCAAGTAGTCACGGCGGCGGACAAGACGTATCACGTCAAGGTGTTCAGCGAGATATCCTACCTATTCTTGAAGGTAGCGTGGTCAAAACGAAATATGGTACGGTGAGTACTGAACACGTGCTATTCATTGGTGCGGGTGCTTTCCACGTATCGAAACCTAGTGATCTTATCCCAGAATTACAAGGGCGTTTTCCGATTCGTGTTGAATTAGAAAGCTTAACAGTCGATGACTTTGTAAGAATTCTTACAGAACCAAAACTTTCACTCATTAAGCAATACGAATTATTGCTGAAGACAGAAGAGGTTACTGTGAATTTTACAGATGAGGCAATTCAACGTCTGGCTGAAATGGCGTACCATGTGAATCAAGAAACGGATAACATCGGTGCGAGACGTTTGCATACAATATTAGAAAAAATGCTAGAAGATTTATCATTTGAAGCAGCCAATATGCCACATGCGCATGTAGATATTACACCACAATATGTCGATGATAAATTGAAGACAATTTCAACGAATAAAGATCTTAGCGAATTTATATTATAAAAAGGAGTAGAAATATGAGCTTATTAACAAAGACTAGAGAACTCAGTAGCTTATTACAAAAACATAAAGGAATTTCAGTTAATTTTAAAGATGTTGCACAAACGATTAGTAAAGTAACAGTTACAAATGTATTTATTGTCTCGAGAAGAGGGAAAATTTTAGGATCATGTTTAAATGAATTATTAAAAAATGACCGTATTATCAAAATGTTAGACGATAAGCATATTCCAGATGCTTATACTGAAAAATTGATGCATGTTTATGAAACGACATCTAATATTGATATTGAAGATCCATTATCGGTGTTCCCATTAGAGAGCAGAAGCTTATTTGAAGATTCAAAAACGACGATTTTCCCAATTATCGGTGGTGGAGAACGTTTAGGTACATTAGTGTTAGGTCGTTTGACTGATCCATTTGAGGAAAATGATCTTGTACTTGGTGAATATGCAGCTACCGTTATCGGTATGGAAATCTTGCGTGAAAAGCATTCTGAAATTGAAGCAGAAGCTCGTGATAAAGCAGCAATCTCTATGGCGATTAACTCTTTATCATATTCAGAAAAAGAAGCGATTGATCATATCTTTGAAGAACTTGGTGGTACAGAAGGATTATTGATTGCATCAAAAGTAGCAGATCGTGTAGGTATCACACGTTCAGTTATTGTAAATGCATTGCGCAAGTTGGAAAGTGCAGGCGTTATCGAATCACGTTCACTTGGTATGAAAGGGACATTTATCAAGGTAAAAAAACATGCATTTCTTGATGAATTGGAACGCATGGAATAGTCAATTTTAACTATTGCATATAAAGTGTCAATGTGGTATATTTATATGCGGCTATTAAAAGCCAAAACACACACGTTTAACGCGCATATAAATGGGTGCGATTCACAAGATCGTTTTTATATGAGTTAACGTGGAGGATGATAACCAATAGGAGGAATTTTATTATGGCAGTTATTTCAATGAAACAATTGTTAGAAGCTGGTGTTCACTTCGGTCATCAAACACGCCGTTGGAACCCAAAAATGAAAAAGTACATCTTCACTGAGCGTAACGGTATCTACATTATCGACTTACAAAAAACAGTGAAAAAAGTTGAAGAAGCATACAACTTTGTGAAACAAGTATCTGAAGAAGGCGGCAAAGTCTTATTCGTTGGTACTAAAAAACAAGCACAAGAATCAGTGAAAGCTGAAGCAGAACGTGCTGGACAATTCTACGTTAACCAAAGATGGTTAGGTGGAATCTTAACAAACTTCAAAACAATTTCTAAACGTGTACACCGCATTTCAGAAATTGAAAAAATGGAAGAAGATGGTACATTCGATGTACTTCCTAAAAAAGAAGTTGTTGAACTTAAAAAAGAATATGACCGTTTAATCAAATTCTTAGGCGGTATTCGTGATATGAAATCAATGCCACAAGCATTGTTTGTAGTTGACCCACGCAAAGAGCGTAACGCAATTGCAGAAGCACGTAAATTAAACATCCCAATCGTTGGTATTGTTGATACAAACTGTGACCCAGATGAAATCGACTACGTAATCCCAGCGAACGACGATGCGATTCGTGCGGTTAAATTATTAACTGGTAAAATGGCAGACGCTGTCTTAGAAGGTCAACAAGGCGTATCTAACGACGAAGTAGCTGCTGAACAAAACATCGACTTAAACGAAGATGAAAAAGCAGAAACAACTGAAGCAGAATCAACTGAAGCATCTGTTGAATCTAAGTAAGTAGAATCTTAAAATGGGTGATAAGATATTGATGCTTATCTCCCTTTTTTTAAAATAAACAATCAATCGATATTGGAGGAATACTGAATGGCAATTTCAGCTAAACTTGTAAAAGAATTACGTGAAAGAACTGGCGCTGGTATGATGGACTGTAAAAAAGCGCTTGAAGCAACTGAAGGTGACATCGATAAAGCGATTGACTACCTACGTGAAAAAGGTATCGCAAAAGCTGCTAAGAAAGCAGACCGTATCGCAGCAGAAGGTATTACACATGTAGAAGTTAAAGGTAACGACGCTGTTGTAGTTGAAATCAACTCTGAAACAGACTTCGTTGCACGTAACGAAGGTTTCCAACAACTTGTTAAAGAAATCGCTAACCAAATCCTTGATACAAAAGTGGATACAGTTGAAGCGTTAAACGATACAACATTACCAAATGGTAAAAAAGTATCTGAACATATGACAGAAGCAATCTCAACAATCGGTGAAAAATTAAGCTTACGTCGTTTTGAAGTAAGAACTAAAACTGATAATGATGCATTCGGTGCATACTTACACATGGGTGGACGTATCGGTGTACTTTCAGTTGTTGAAGGTTCAACTGATGAAGAAGCTGCTAAAGATGTTGCAATGCACATCGCAGCAATCAACCCTAAATATGTTTCTTCTGAACAAGTAAGTGAAGAAGAAATCGCACACGAAAGAGAAGTATTGAAACAACAAGCATTAAACGAAGGTAAACCAGAAAATATCGTAGAAAAAATGGTTGAAGGTCGTTTACGTAAATACTTACAAGAAATCTGTGCAGTTAACCAAGATTTCGTTAAAGATCCAGACCAAACAGTTGAGCAGTTCCTTAAAGCTAAAGGTGGTAAATTAGTTGACTTCGTTCGTTACGAAGTAGGTGAAGGTTTAGAAAAACGTGAAGAAAACTTCGCTGACGAAGTAAAAGGACAAATGAAATAATCAACACGGTTTTGTATAAGAAAGAAGGCACCTGTTGTGTCCTCCTTTGCATGACTTCAATGCATTGATATTGAAGCCGTGTGTAAGGAAGATACCTATTGTGTCTTCTTTACTTGTATTGTTCCATATAATACGAATAGAGAGGTTAATGAATGATGACTGAAACTTCAAAATATAAGCGTGTAGTCTTAAAACTTAGTGGAGAAGCATTGGCAGGAGAAAAAGGATTTGGTATCAATCCAATCATTATTAAAAGTATTGCGCAACAAGTTGCAGAAGTTGCCAAACTAGACACAGAAGTTGCTGTAATTGTCGGTGGTGGAAACATTTGGCGTGGTAAAACAGGCAGTGACTTAGGTATGGATCGTGGAACAGCGGACTATATGGGAATGCTTGCAACAGTAATGAATGCATTAGCATTACAAGACAGCCTTGAGCAACTTGACTGCGATACACGTGTATTAACATCAATTGAGATGAAACAAGTCGCAGAACCATATATCCGTCGTCGTGCAATTCGTCATTTAGAAAAGAAACGTGTTGTTATTTTTGCTGCCGGCATCGGTAACCCATACTTCTCAACAGATACTACTGCTGCATTGCGTGCGGCTGAAGTAGAAGCTGAAGTAATCTTGATGGGTAAAAATAACGTAGATGGTGTTTATTCTGCAGATCCAAAGGTAGATCCTAACGCACAAAAATATGAGCGTTTAACTTATATTCAATTACTACAAGAAGGATTGCAAGTAATGGATTCTACAGCCTCTTCATTCTGTATGGACAATGATATTCCATTAAAAGTCTTCTCTATTATGGAAGAAGGAAATATCAAACGTGCTGTATTAGGTGAAGATATCGGAACAATCATTACGAAATAATTTAGAGGTGAGTTATTAATGAATGCAATTATTAAAGACGCAAAAGATCGTATGAAAAAATCTGCTGAGAACTTATCACGAGAATTAGCACAAATTAACGCAGGTCGTGCAAATTCTAACTTATTAGCAGGCGTGAACGCAGATTACTATGGTGCGCCAACACCTGTTCAACAATTGGCGAGCATTAATGTACCTGAAGCACGTTTATTAGTGATTTCTCCATATGACAAAACATCATTGAAAGAAATCGAACGCGCAATTATTGCTGCAAACTTAGGTGTGAACCCTACAAGTGACGGGGAAGTTATTCGTATCACAATCCCAGCTTTAACAGAAGAGCGACGTAAAGAACTCGTTAAAGATGTGAAAAAAGCAGGGGAAAATGCGAAAGTTTCTGTTCGTAATATTCGTCGTGATGCCAACGACTCATTGAAGAAGCAAGAGAAAAATGGTGAAATCTCAGAAGATGAATTACGTGTTTCTTCAGATGAAGTTCAAGACGTTACAAATGACGCAATCAAAGAAATCGATCAACTCGTTGCAGATAAAGAAAAAGATATTCTATCTGTATAGATAAAATGTAGTGTGGTTATTGATCTGTGATTGCCAATAAACATCGTAATGATGTATAAGGGTTTCCAACGACGTGAGATACTATTCATACTGTAAGATACGAATGGGTATCAACACGGTTGTACAGGTCATCAATAGGAATGAAAATGCTTAAACTGTACCGAATCAGACTTTGGTACAGTTTTTTTAATGTTTATTTAACGAGCTAAATGAGTGTGGTAGAATGATAGATGAATGTTTACTTGTAAGATGATATATTTAAGAGACACTAAACGCTCGGAGGAACACGCATGTTTAAGAAATTTAGAAAGAATGACAACAATCAACCGCAGTGTGATACATTAGATTTACAACATATACCAGAGCATATTGCGATTATTATGGATGGCAATGGACGTTGGGCGAAACAGCGAAAAATGCCAAGAATAAAAGGTCATTTTCAAGGTATGGAAACGATCAAAACAATCACGAGAGAAGCGAGTACATTAGGTGTAAAATATTTGACGCTTTATGCATTCTCAACAGAAAATTGGTCGCGTCCACAAGAAGAAATCAATTATATTATGGGACTTCCTGTAAACTTTTTAAATACATTTTTACCAGAACTCATTGAGAAAAATGTCAAAGTAGAAACAATTGGTTTTGTGGATGAGTTGCCGACGAAAACAATACAAGCCATTGAAGAAGCGAAGTTGAAAACAGCAGATAATACGGGTCTGACGCTCATTTTTGCAATTAACTATGGCGGACGTGCAGAGATTATGCACGGCATTCAAAATGCAATCAATCATTTTAAACATGCCTCAGAGAGTGAGATTGCACAGTTGACTGAAAAAGATTTTTCACGCTTTTTGATGACAGCTGACTTTCCAGATCCTGACTTGCTTATTCGTACATCGGGTGAACAACGTATTAGTAACTTTTTGATTTGGCAACTTTCTTACAGTGAATTTATTTTTAATGAAAAGATGTGGCCAGAATTTGACGCAGAAGATTTACAAGCGTGTATAAAAACATATCAATCGCGCCAAAGACGATTTGGAGGATTGTAGATAGGAGCATTGAGATGAAGGTTAGAACGATTACAACAATAATTGCACTTATTGTGTTTTTGCCTATTTTGTTACTAGGTGGTAGAGCGTTAATGTATTTTACGTTCGCACTCTCATTAATTGCCTTGAAAGAATTGTTAAATATGAATCGAATTCGCTTTTTATCAATTCCAGGATTGATTAGTGCGGTAGGGCTAAGTATTATTATGCTGCCTGAAGAATTTGGCACATGGGTTCCGGTACTACAACAAAAAGGGCTCATTATTTTAAGTTTTGTTATTTTAAGTTATACGGTCATGTCTAAAAACCGATTCAGCTTCATAGACTCTGCATTTTGTTTGATGTCTGTTGCATACGTAGGTATCGGGTTTATGTATTTTTACGAAACACGTGAGGCAGGATTGCATTTCATTTTATTCGGTCTTTTAATTGTCTGGTTGACGGATACAGGTGCATACATATTTGGTCGTTCTTTTGGTAAACACAAGTTATGGCCAGTCATCAGTCCGAATAAAACAGTGGAAGGCTTTATTGGGGGGCTCTTATGTAGTCTACTCGTACCATTAACTTTTATGTTCTTTGTACCCTTTAACTTGCACATGGTATGGATCCTTGTTTTAACAGTTATTTTAAGTGCTTTCGGACAACTTGGAGACCTTGTGGAATCCGGTTTTAAACGTCACTTCGGTGTCAAAGATTCGGGTCGTTTATTGCCAGGACACGGTGGAATTCTAGACCGATTTGACAGTTTTATGTTCGTATTGCCGTTAATGAACATTCTTTTAATTCAAATGTAAAGTGAAGTGAAATCAATGAAAAATATTGCAATTCTCGGTGCATCTGGATCAATAGGTCAACAAGCGATTGATGTCATTGAACGCCATCCAGAACACTTTAACTTAGTTGGGCTAACAGTTGGCAGACGTGTTGACGACGCTGTTGCAATTGCGACACGTCTCAAACCTCGCATTGTATCTGTCCAATATGAGAAAGATGTAGAGCGTTTTTCACATTTAGATGTACAGGTAGTTTATGGCGATGAAGGCTTAAAAAAAGTAGCAACTGCTTCACACAATGATCTTGTGTTGAATGCGCTAGTCGGTAGTGTGGGTCTGCCACCAACGATAGCTGCAATTGAACACGGTATTGACATTGCACTTGCAAACAAAGAAACACTTGTTGTTGCGGGAGAGCTTGTAATGGCACATGCCAAAAAGCATGGTGTGAATATCTTACCTGTTGATTCTGAACATGCTGCGATTTTTCAATGTTTGAACGGTGAAGATCAACGCCAAGTTAAAAAAATAACAATCACAGCGAGTGGCGGATCCTTTAGAGACCTTACACGTGATCAACTCGAGAATGTGACAGTTGAAGATGCATTGAATCACCCGAATTGGTCAATGGGTCAGAAGATTACGATTGATTCTGCTACGATGATGAATAAAGGGTTTGAAGTGATTGAAGCGAAATGGTTATTCGACTTAGAAATCGATCAAATTGAAACGATTTTGCATAAAGAAAGCATCATCCATTCGATGGTTGAATTTGTCGATACAAGTGTGATGGCGCAATTGGGTACACCAGATATGCGCATGCCGATTCAATACGCATTTACATATCCTAACCGTATTGAACACGATGCACCTGCACTAAACTTAGCAGAAGTGGCACAATTAAATTTCAAAAAAATGGACTTAGAACGCTATAAATGTTTAAAATACGCATATGATGCATTGAAAATAGGCGGTACAATGCCAGTCGTGTTGAATGCGGTCAATGAAGTGGCTGTTGCGAAGTTCTTAAATAGCGAAATAGGCTTTCTAGACATTGAACGCCTCATAGAAAAAGAAATGAACGCACACCAAGTGATTCAACAGCCGACACTTGAACAAATATTAGCAGTGGATCATCACTATAAAACTAAGGAATATGAGGTGTAGCAACCTGTGTTAATAACCATTATTGCATTTATTATTGTTTTCGGTTTGCTTGTAACAGTGCATGAATATGGACATATGTTCTTTGCAAAACGTGCAGGCATTATGTGTCCAGAATTCGCCATCGGTATGGGGCCGAAAATACTATCTTTTCGTAAAAATGAAACATTGTACACAATCCGTCTATTACCTGTCGGTGGGTACGTCCGCATGGCAGGAGATGGATTAGAAGATGCACCTGTTCAACCAGGTATGCATATTCGCATTAAGTTGAATGATCAAGATGAGATTACACATGTGATTCTTGACGATCAACATAAGTTTCAACAAATTGAAGCACTTGAAGTGAAAAAAGTCGATTTGGAAGATGATATGTACATTGAAGGCATTGCAGCCTATGATGAGACACGTCACCGCTATACAATTGCTGAAAAAGCTTTCTATGTCGAGCATGGGAGCTTGATTCAAATCGCACCCCGTGACCGTCAATTTACACATAAAAAACCATTACAAAAGTTTTTGACATTGTTTGCAGGTCCATTGTTTAACTTTATATTAGCATTTGTGTTACTACTTGGTTTAGCCTACTACCAAGGCACACCAACGACAACAATTGACCAAGTTGCGAAAGGGATGGCCGCAGAACAAATCGGTCTAAAAAAAGGTGATACAATCACTGAAATAGGCGACAAAAAAATCAACCGTTTTCGTGATGTGCAGTCTGCATTAAAAGCAACAGATGGACAAGAAACAGAAGTAAAAGTGACACGTAATGGAAAAGTGATCACAAAAACGTTTAAACCAGAAAAATATGAGGTAGCAGTATCAAAGAATAAAAAACATACAGAATTTAAGCTAGGGATATTGCCTAAAAAAGAGCATTCTTTAATCAATCCAATTATTTATGCAGGAGAAGAAACTTTACGATATGGAAAGTTAATCTTCGTTGCAGTCGTCAGCATGATTGGCAGCATTTTTACAGGTGATTTTAGCTTTGATATGCTCAATGGCCCAGTGGGTATCTATAAAAATGTCGACACAGTCGTAAAAACAGGAATCATTAACTTAATTGGTTGGACAGCTGCATTAAGTGTCAACTTGGGGATTATGAACTTATTGCCAATTCCAGCGTTAGACGGTGGTCGTATTTTATTCGTTTTATACGAAGCAATTTTTAGAAAGCCAGCAAATAAAAAAGCAGAAACAGTTATTATTGCAGCGGGTGCTGTATTCGTGATGATTATTATGGTTTTAGTAACATGGAATGACATACAAAGATATTTCTTATAATACACAATCAAGGAGGCACATAATCGATGAAGCAATCGAAAGTCTTTATACCGACACTACGTGAAGTTCCTGCAGAGGCAGAGGCAATTAGCCATCAACTTCTGTTGAAAGCAGGTATGATCAAACAAAATACAGCAGGTGTATATAGCTATTTACCCCTTGCTACAAAAGCAATTCATAAAATTTCAGACATCATTCGTGAAGAAATGGAGCGCATTGATGCAGTCGAAGTCGTTATGCCAGTATTACAACATGCAGAATTATGGCAAGAATCTGGGCGTTGGGAAGCGTATGGAGCAGAGTTAATGCGTCTACGTGATCGCAACCAACGTGAATTTGCATTAGGACCTACACATGAAGAAGTAATCACTTCTTTGGTTCGTGATGAATTACGTTCATATAAGCAATTGCCACTCACGTTATTCCAAATTCAAACGAAGTTCCGTGATGAAAAACGTCCACGCTTTGGATTATTACGTGGTCGTGAATTCATTATGAAGGATGCGTATTCTTTCCATACAGATGAAGCATCGTTAATGAAGACGTATCAAGATATGTATGATGCATATAAGCGTATTTTCAAACGTGTTGGTTTAAATGTGCGTCCAGTAGTTGCGGATTCTGGAGCAATCGGCGGTAACTATACACATGAATTCCATGCATTAAGTGCAATTGGTGAAGATACAATTGTTTATAGTGAAAATAGTGATTACGCTGCTAATATTGAAAAAGCAGAAGTGGTATATACACCTTCTTCTGAAGACAAGGAAGCACCAAAATCACTAGAAAAAGTTGCAACACCAAATATTAAGACTGTAAAAGAACTTGCGGCGTTGTTGGAATTACCATTAGAACAAACAACAAAATCAATGGTATTTAAAGTTGATGGTGATTTTGTGATGATTCTTATTAGAGGACATCATGAAATCAACGATGTGAAGTTAAAAGATTACTTCAACACAGATAATATTGAAATGGCAACAGAAGATGAAATTCGTAACTTATTAGGTGCTACACCAGGGTCATTAGGTCCCGTCACAGATCGTGACATTAAAGTATACGCTGATCATTCAGTCCAAGACTTAGTCAATATTCCAGTCGGTGCGAATGAAGACGGTTATCACTTTGTAAATGCAGTAATTGATCGTGACTTCACCGTAGACGGTTTTGGTGATTTCCGTTTCATCTTAGAAGGCGAACCACTTGCAGACGGTTCAGGACCAGCCAAGTTCGCAGAAGGTATTGAAGTCGGACAAGTATTCGTACTGGGTGAAAAATATTCTGAGGCTATGAATGCAACAGTATTGAATAATCAAGGTCGTGAGCAAAACTTAACAATGGGCTGTTATGGTATCGGTGTGTCAAGAACATTGAGTGCAGTTATCGAACAACATCATGACGACAATGGCATTATCTGGCCGAAGTCAGTGACACCATATGATTTACATTTGATTACAGTGAATCCGAAAAAAGAAGCTCAAAGCGAATTGTCAGATAAACTTTATGCTACACTTCAAGAAAAATATGATGTGTTATATGATGATCGTCAAGAACGTGCAGGTGTTAAATTCAATGATGCCGACTTAATCGGTTTGCCTATTCGTGTTGTAGTAGGTAAAAACGCTGAAGAGGGGATTGTTGAAGTAAAACGTCGTGACACAGGTGATAGTGAAGAAGTTACTGTTGATGCACTTGTTGACTACATCGCAGACCTTTATGAGCAATTGTAAGCTTTCAAAGATTTGAGTTTGTTATAATAGAATATAATTGTTACGTAAGATGTCATGGATAAGTTTGGTGTAATCTCTCACACCATGCTTAAACATCTTGAACGAAAGCATCCTAATTGGGGTGGGTCACGAACTCTTGTTCATATGAAGATTTCTGTCCCACTCCTATTCATATTTTTATACATATAGTAGCTTTATCTATTCGATCAATAAGGTGGATTGAAATATGGACATACAGAACCAAGAAAAATTTAGAATTCTGCTCAAACAACTGAATATGCTTGATCATTTTGATGAAGAGATGGTTGCTGAAAGTGCGTTAACACGAGTGGATGTTTCTGAAAAAACACGTAAATGGACATTTCATATCACGTTACCTTACGTGATGCGTTATGAAGACTATGCTGTATTTACACATGCGATGAAGGAAACCTTTAAAGATATTGTAGAAGTAAACTGGCAAATTCGTGTACAGTCTTCAGCAAATCAAGATGAACACTTGTTAAAATACTTTGGTGATTGTATTGATCAAACAGCATTATCACCAAAAGTAAAAGGACAATTGCGTCAGAAGCGTATCATTATTTCAGGGAATATCGTTAAAGTACTCGTCCAAAATGATATTGAACGTAATCATTTTGATAAAGTATGTAACGGTAGCCTTGTAAAAGCACTCAAACAGTGTGGTTTTGATGTTTATAAGGTAGTTTTTGAAACAGATACGTCAGGCCAAGATGATGATCTTGCATCATTAGAAGCGCATATTCAACAAGAAGATGAGAAAAGTGCACGTGAAGCAACTGAAAAAATTGAAAAAATGAAAGAGCAACGTGTGAAACAAGAAGAAAATGGTGTTTCGATTGATAAATGCCAGATTGGAAAACCGATTCAAGTCGAAAATATCCGACCTATTTCCGATATTATTGAAGAAGAGTTCAAAGTGGCGATTGAAGGGGTTATCTTTGATATTAATTTGAAAGAATTGAAGAGTGGCCGACATATTGTCGAATTGAAAGTGACAGACTATACGGACTCACTCGTATTAAAAATGTTTACACGTAAAAACAAAGATGACTTAGAACATTTCAAAGCATTATCAGAAGGGAAATGGGTACGTGCACAAGGGCGTATCGAAGAAGATATGTATATTCGTGACCTTGTCATGATGATGTCAGATATTGAAGAAGTGAAACATAGCGAAAAACAAGATAAAGCTGAAGAGAAGCGTGTTGAGTTTCATCTACACACTGCGATGAGCCAGATGGATGGTGTAACAAATATTGGTGATTATGTGGCGCAAGCTGCAAAATGGGGACACGATGCGATTGCAGTGACCGATCATAATGTTGTGCAAGCATATCCTGATGCTTATGCTGCTGCGAAGAAACATGGTATTAAGATGATTTATGGTATGGAAGGCATGCTTGTTGATGATGGTGTGCCGATTGCATACAAACCAACGGATATTCCGCTTCAATCAGCAACTTATGTCGTATTTGACGTTGAGACCACAGGGCTTTCTAATCAATATGACAAAATTATTGAACTTGCTGCTGTAAAAGTGAAAGACGGCGAAATCATTGATAAGTTTGAGCGTTTCAGCAATCCGCATGAAAAGTTATCAGAGACGATTAAAAACTTAACGCACATTAATGATGACATGTTGAAAGATGCGCCTGAAATTGAAGAAGTGCTCACAGAATTCAAAGAATGGGTGGGTGATGCGATATTTGTTGCACACAACGCATCATTCGATATGGGCTTCATCGATACAGGCTATGAACGCCTTGGCTTTGGTCCATCGACGAACGGTGTGATCGATACATTGGAACTTTCAAGAACGATTAATACGAGTTACGGGAAACACGGCTTGAACTTCTTAGCCAAAAAATATGGCGTGGAACTAACACAACATCATAGAGCGATTTACGATACAGAAGCGACGGCGTATATTTTCGTAAAAATGTTAGCACAGCTAAAAGAATTAGAAGTTCATAATCATCAAGATATCAATCAAAAGTTATCAAATGAAGATGCATACAAACGAGCACGTCCACAACATGTGACGCTTATTGTACAAAACCAAACCGGCTTGAAAAACTTATTCAAGATTGTCAGCCAATCACTAGTAAAATATTTCTATCGAACACCACGTATTCCACGTTCGGTGTTAGATGAGCATCGTGAAGGCATTCTAGTTGGTACAGCATGTGACGAAGGTGAAGTATTCACAGCAGTGATGCAACGTGATCAAGCAGAAGTCGAAAAAATTGCGAAGTATTATGACTATATTGAAATACAACCACCTGCCTTGTATCAAGACTTATTAGACAGAGAGCTTATTCGAGATCATGAAACATTGGTAGAAATTTATGAGCGTATTCTGGCGGTAGGTGAAACGAATCAAATTCCAGTCATTGCAACTGGGAATGTGCATTACTTACATGAACATGATGGGATTGCTCGTAAAATTTTGATTGCGTCACAACCGGGGAATCCGTTAAATCGTTCGACATTACCAGAAGCACACTTCCGTACCACAGATGAAATGTTAGCAGATTTCCATTTCTTAGGGGAAGAACGTGCTAAGGAATTAGTTGTGACAAATACACGTGCACTTGCGGATCGTATTGAAGAAGTCGTACCGATTAAAGATAAGTTATATACACCAAATATGGATGGTGCGAATGAAGAGATCCGTGAGATGAGCTATCGCAATGCAAAAGCGCTTTACGGTGAAGATTTGCCACAGATCGTTATCGACCGCTTGGAGAAAGAGTTAGACAGTATTATCGGGAATGGTTTTGCGGTTATTTATTTGATTTCACAACGATTGGTTAAAAAGTCATTAGAAGATGGCTATTTAGTAGGATCACGGGGATCGGTTGGTTCAAGTTTTGTTGCCACGATGACGGAAATTACCGAAGTGAATCCATTACCGCCGCATTATATTTGTCCGAAGTGTAAGAAAAGTGAATTCTTTAATGATGGTTCGGTTGGTTCAGGGTTTGACCTTCCTGATAAAACGTGTGAATGCGGGACACCTCTTATTAAAGAAGGACAAGACATCCCATTCGAAACGTTCTTAGGCTTTAAAGGGGATAAAGTACCGGATATCGACTTGAACTTCAGTGGTGAATATCAACCACATGCACATAACTATACGAAAGTACTTTTTGGTGAAGATTATGTGTTCCGTGCAGGGACAATTGGTACAGTTGCCGAAAAAACAGCATTTGGTTTTGTAAAAGGTTATTTAAATGATCAAGGTATGCATAAGCGTGGTGCAGAGGTTGATCGCTTAGTGAAAGGGTGTACCGGCGTAAAACGTACAACCGGACAGCATCCAGGGGGAATTATCGTTGTGCCAGATTATATGGATATTTACGATTTTACACCGATACAATATCCAGCCGATGCACAAAACTCAGCATGGATGACGACGCACTTTGACTTCCATTCGATTCATGATAACGTATTGAAACTCGACATACTCGGGCACGATGATCCGACTATGATTCGTATGTTACAAGACTTATCAGGTATTGATCCTAAAACGATTCCAGTTGATGATAAAGAAACGATGGGTATTTTCAGTTCGCCAGAAACACTGGGTGTAACTGAAGAAGAAATCCTCGCTAAGACAGGTACGTTTGGTGTTCCTGAATTTGGTACAGGATTCGTTCGTCAAATGTTAGAAGATACGAAACCAACAACTTTTTCAGAACTGGTTCAAATTTCAGGATTATCACATGGTACAGACGTATGGCTCGGTAACGCTCAAGATCTTGTACGAAGCGGTACATGTACGCTGTCTAGTTGTATCGGTTGTCGTGACGACATTATGGTATTTCTAATGTATGCAGGACTTGAACCGGCACTTGCCTTTAAAATCATGGAATCAGTGCGTAAAGGGAAAGGGCTGACTGATGAGTTTGAACAAGCGATGCGAGATAACGATGTACCCGAATGGTATTTGGACTCATGTAAAAAGATTAAATACATGTTCCCGAAAGCACACGCAGCAGCCTACGTATTAATGGCCGTACGTATCGCATACTTCAAAGTACATCATCCGCTATATTACTATGCAAGCTACTTTACAGTCCGTGCATCCGACTTCGACTTATTGACGATGATCAAAGATAAGGATAGCATTCGTAATACGGTAAAAGATATGTATAGTCGCTATATGGATTTAGGCAAAAAAGAGAAAGATATCTTAATTGTTTTAGAAATCATGAATGAAATGGCACATCGTGGTTATAAAATGCAGCCTGTAAACCTTGAGAAGAGTCAAGCCTTTGAATTTATTATCGAGGGTGATACATTGATTCCGCCATTCATTGCAGTACCAGGATTAGGTGAAAACGTCGCAAAACGTATTGTTGAAGCACGTGAAGAAGGTCCATTCTTATCAAAAGAGGACCTGAACAAAAAAGCGGGTGTTTCAGCGAAGATTATTGAATATCTGGATGAATTAGGTTCATTACCAAATATGCCAGATAAAGCACAGCTATCGATTTTCGACATGTAGATTCGCATTTGTCGTCTCGCGTGATATGTGCTATAATAATGTTGCTTATAAAAATGGACTCAAGCAGAAAGAGTGGGTGTTACCCGCTCTTTTCTGTTTGTATGTCACTGATAGGGGGCACGTATGAGTAAAATTACAGAGCAAGTAGAAGTGTTGATACAACCTGTCCTTGACGACTTAGGGTATGAATTAGTAGATGTAGAGTTTGTAAAAGAAGGACGCGATCATTATTTGCGTATTTCAATTGATAAACCGGGTGGCGTAGATCTTAATGACTGTACACGTGCATCTGAGCATATAAGTGAAGTCATGGATGCACATGATCCGATTGCTCAAGCTTATTATTTAGATGTTGCATCACCTGGTGCGGAAAGACCGATTAAGAAAGAAGCAGATTTCCAAAAAGCAATTGGACAACCTGTTTTCGTATCGCTATATGCACCTATTGATGGTGACAAAGAATGGCTCGGTACACTCTCAGCAGTAACGGATGAATCAATTGAAATGACCGTGAAGATTAAAGCGAGAACAAAAGTCATCACAATTCCACGAGATAAAATAGCGAAAGCACGTCATGCAGTCATGCTTTAATGATGTAAGGAGGAAGATTCGTGAAAAGTAACGAACTATTATTAGCAACTGAGTATTTAGAAAAGGAAAAAAGAATTCCGAGAGAAGTATTAGTTGATGCGATTGAAGCAGCATTAATTACAGCTTACAAAAAGAATTATGAGAGCGCGCGTAACGTACGAGTTGAATTGAACTTGGACAGTGGTACATTCCACGTCATCGCACGTAAAGAAGTCGTTGAAGAAGTTTTCGATGATCGTGAAGAAATTGATTTATCAACAGCATTAGTCAAAAACCCAGCCTACGAAATCGGTGACATTTATGAAGAAGATGTAACGCCTAAAGACTTCGGGCGTGTAGGGGCTCAAGCAGCTAAACAAGCTGTTATGCAACGCTTAAGAGATGCAGAACGTGAAATCTTATACGAAGAGTTCATTGATAAAGAAAATGATATCGTTACAGGTGTTATTGACCGTGTCGATCATCGTTATGTATATGTAAACTTAGGTAGAACTGAAGCTGTCTTATCTGAAGCAGAACGCAGTCCGAACGAAACATACTTGCCAAACGAACGCATTAAAGTGTATGTGAACAAAGTTGAACAAACAACAAAAGGACCACAAATCTTTGTATCACGTAGTCATCCAGGCTTATTGAAACGTTTATTTGAGCAAGAAGTGCCTGAAATCTTCGAAGGTACGGTTGAAGTGAAGTCTGTTGCTCGTGAAGCGGGAGATCGTTCTAAAATCAGTGTGTACGCTGAAAATAATGACGTTGATGCTGTCGGCGCATGTGTTGGTGCAAAAGGTGCACGTGTTGAAGCAGTTGTTGAAGAACTTGGTGGCGAAAAAATTGATATCGTTCAATGGGATGCTGATCCAAAAGTATTCGTACGCAACGCATTAAGTCCATCACAAGTAGTAGATGTAATTGTAGATGAAGAGAATCAATCAACGACTGTTATTGTGCCAGATTATCAGTTATCACTTGCAATTGGTAAGCGTGGTCAAAATGCACGTTTAGCTGCGAAGTTAACTGGATGGAAGATTGACATTAAGTCTGAAACGGATGCGAAAGCACTTGGACTTGATCAACCACAACCTAAAGTTGAAGAAGCTGTTGAAGATGAAGAGATTGTGGATGAAGCAAACAATGAGACACCAGTTGTTGAAGATGTAAATGAAGACATCACAGAATTAGAGGATGAAACAGAAGAAAAATAGGGGGGATTTTCATGAAAAAACGTAAAATTCCTATGAGAAAATGTATTTTGTCCAACGAGATGAAACCGAAAAAAGACATGATTCGTGTCGTACAAAATAAAGAAGGTGACATTGCTGCAGATGCGACAGGTAAACTACCAGGTCGTGGTGCGTATGTCAGCAAAGATGTTGCGTTAGTAGAACAGGCACAACAAGCACAAAAACTTGAGCAGTTCTTTAAAGCATCTCAAGAAACTTTAGAACCTGTGTATAAAGAGATTATTCGATTAATTTATCGGGAAGAGATACCTACGAAATGAACCAACAACAATTTTTAAACTTTTTAGGACTTGCGATGCGTGCAGGCAAAGTGAAAACAGGCGAATCTGTCTTGTTAGCAGAAATTAAAAAAAAGCGTTTAAAACTCGTACTGATTGCTGAAGATGCATCGGCGAATACGAAGAAAACGTTAATGAACAAATGTACAACCTATAAAGTACCCTATCGCGTTGTGAGTAGTCGTCATGAGTTAGGTGTGGCGATTGGCAAAGAATCACGTGTGAATATCGGTATTACAGATAACGGTTTTGCTAAGAAGTTAATAGCAATGATCGATGAAGAAGAGTAAGGAGTGGTTGAATGAGTAAGCAAAGAATTTATGAATATGCAAAATCATTAAACATCAAAAGTAAAGATGCCATTGATGAATTAAAGAAAAATGGTGTTGATGTGTCAAACCACATGCAAACGTTAGAAGCGGATCATGTGAAAATTTTAGACAAAGCTTTCAATAAAAAAGCTGAAGGTGAGAAAAAGGAAACAGCACCTAAGAAAGACAACAAGCCTTCTAATAATAATCAACAAGGTAAAAACAAACAACAACCGAAAAATAATAAAGGTAATCAACAAAACAACAAGAAAAACAAACGCAATAATAAAAATAATCAACAGAAGAAACAACAACAGCAACAACCAAAACCAGCTGAACCCAAAGAAATGCCATCTAAGATCACATACACAGAAGGCATTACAGTCGGTGAACTTGCAGGTAAGTTGGGCGTTGATGCATCAGAAATTATTAAAAAGCTATTCTTACTTGGTATTATGGCGAACATCAACCAAGCATTAGATGTAGAAGCATTAGAACTTGTTGCATCAGATTATGGTGTTGAAATTGAAGAAGAAGTTGTCATTGATGCGAACGACTTAGATGTATATTTTGAAGATGTTGAAGAAGACGAAGACGCAACAGTACGTCCTGCAGTCGTTACAATCATGGGACACGTTGACCATGGTAAAACAACATTGCTTGACTCTATCCGTAACACGCACGTTACTGAAGGAGAAGCGGGTGGTATCACACAACATATCGGTGCATACCAAATTGAAAATAAAGGTAACAAAATTACTTTCTTAGATACACCTGGACATGCTGCGTTTACAACAATGCGTGCACGTGGTGCGCAAGTAACAGATATTACCATTCTTGTTGTTGCTGCAGATGATGGTGTCATGCCACAAACAATTGAAGCGATTAACCATGCAAAAGCAGCTGAAGTACCGATCATCGTTGCTGTAAACAAAATTGATAAACCAACAGCAAATCCAGATCGTGTCATGCAAGAACTTGCTGAATATAACTTAATCCCTGAAGACTGGGGCGGCGATACAATTTTCGTACCACTTTCAGCATTAAGTGGTGAAGGTATCGATGACTTATTAGAAATGCTCGTTCTTGTTTCTGAAGTACAAGAATTAAAAGCCAATGTTGATAAAGCAGCAGTCGGAACAGTTATCGAAGCTGAATTAGATAAATCACGTGGACCAGCAGCATCATTACTTGTTCAAAACGGTACATTACATGTTGGAGATGCGATCGTAGTGGGTAATACACATGGTAAAGTACGTGCTATGGTAAATGATCTCGGTAAACGCATTAAAACAGCAGGTCCATCAACACCAGTTGAAATCACTGGTTTGAGTGCAGTACCGCAAGCGGGTGATCGCTTTGTAGTCTTCAAAGACGAGAAAAAAGCACGCCGCATCGGTGAAGCACGTGAACAAGAAAGCATTATTCAACAACGTCAAGAAAGCAAAAATGTCTCACTTGATAACTTGTTTGAACAAATGAAACAAGGTGAAATGAAAGACTTAAATGTCATCATTAAAGGGGACGTTCAAGGTTCTGTTGAAGCATTAGCAGCCTCATTAATGAAGATTGATGTTGAAGGCGTAAATGTCCGCATCATTCATACAGCGACAGGTGCGATCAATGAATCAGACGTAACATTAGCAAACGCGTCTAATGGTATCATCATTGGTTTCAACGTTCGTCCAGATGCTGGTGCGAAACGTGCAGCTGAAGCTGAAAACGTTGATATGCGTTTACACCGTGTTATCTACAACGTTATTGAAGAAATCGAATCAGCAATGAAGGGTATGCTTGACCCTGAATACGAAGAAAAAGTGATCGGTCAAGCAGAAGTTCGTCAAACATTCAAAGTATCTAAAGTCGGTACAATTGCAGGTAGCTATGTGACTGACGGTAAGATTACAAGAGATGCTGGCGTACGTGTTATCCGTGACGGTATCGTTATCTTTGAAGGTGAACTTGATTCATTAAAACGTTTCAAGGATGATGCTAAAGAAGTTGCACAAGGTTACGAATGTGGTATCACAATCGAGAAGTTCAACGACCTTAAGGAAGGCGACGTTATCGAAGCATTCATTATGGTTGAAATTGAGAGATAGAATTATCTAGGGATTGAACTATTTTTGAATTATGAAAGAAGTGGGGGTTACCACATTGTAATAATACACATTCACGTGTTTATAACTAATTTTGCTAAGCGGTAATTCATACCCTTCTTCTTATCAAAGAAGACATATATGGTAAATACTTTTTATATCATCTCGTTATTTAAAAATATTAAATAACGGGGTGTTTTTTTTATTTTGAAAAAATTAAATTCGAGACGATTAAAATCCAAAAAGAAACTTGATAATTTTAGCACAATAGAGCGCATTGTTTTTGACGAAAAAGAAATGCAGAATCTTTCTCGTAGAACTATTGATAATTACCAAAAAGTGTTTAACTCACTAAAAGTATTTTTTTACGACTATGACGACTCTATCAATATTTCGTCTAAAGAAGCTAGAGAGTATATCAAATATTTAAAATTTGAGCATGTGCATTATCGGGACAAGTTGCGAGAAAAACAAGAACAAAGGGGATTGAAACCAAGCACAATTAACACTTATATAAAGGTATGCAAAACGATATATCAGGTTTTAGTAGACTTAGAATACATTCAAGAGAATCCGATCAATCAATCAAATGTTTAAAAAGACAGAACGAAAGAATCAAAACAATTCCACCGCAAGACATTAATAAGTTACTTAACTCGTTAGATAAGCAATACTACACAGATTTCAGAATGTATGTAGCAGTACATGTTCTTTTGGACACATTCGGCAAAATTAACGAAGTGTTGAATATTAAGAAACAAAATATTGATTTTGATAAACGGAGTATCTATTTTTGAATTATGAAAGAAGAAGGGCTGGGACATAGTGCTCAGCTCCTCGCTTTTAAGATGTAAAAATAAGTGTAATGGCAGTAGGTGTATGAAGTGAAAATGCATTTTTACAAACTTTGGGAGCACTACAAAAATCATAAACATTTATAATGATTTTGTAGTAGTGCCCCTGCAAAGATGATTAGATGTGTGACAAGTTTATTAAGTAAACGTAGTCACATATCAATCAGCTACTGCAAAACTTCTAGTCACCCTTGCCGGGGTGGGACGACGAAATCTTTTATAGCAAAAAGGATTTCTGTCCCACTCCCATGAATCAATTACTTGCATAATGTTATTAGAATAGGTCAATCGCCAATGATTGACGTTGACTCACCCCGTCATATATAATGAGATATTGAAGTGAACGGCGAAACAACACATAAAGAGGTGAAATAAATGAACATGAGAGCTGAACGTGTTGGTGAACAAATGAAAAAAGAATTAATGGATATCATCAACAATAAATTAAAAGATCCGCGCGTTGGATTTTTAACAATTACAGATGTACAACCTACGAATGACTTGTCATTAGCAAAGGTGTATTTCACAGTACTTGGTAATGACAAAGAACGTCAAGATACATTCAAAGGACTAGAAAAAGCAACAGGATTTTTAAAATCAGAACTAGGTCAACGTATGCGTCTTCGTATTATTCCTGAATTACAATTTGAATATGACGAATCGATTGAATACGGTAATCGTATCGAACAATTAATTCAAGGTTTACACAAACAAGATTAACAGTGATAAGGCTAGGATATGTCATGCGGTCTAAACCGATGAATCATATATCCTAGCTTTTATTTTATAAATATTTTTGAAATTTATACGGATAAGGAGCCATATTTATGTATCATGGTATATTACCGGTTTTTAAGCCACGTGGTTTGACGAGTCATGATGTTGTATTTAAACTGCGTAAAATTCTCAAAACAAAGAAAGTAGGACATACAGGTACCTTGGATCCAGAAGTAGATGGTGTTTTGCCTATTTGTATTGGACAAGCTACTAAGGTGAGTGACTATGTCATGGATATGGGGAAGACCTATCACGCCGAAGTTACAATAGGTGTTTCTACAACAACTGAAGATCAAACAGGGGACGTGATTGAACAACGAGCAGTTGACGTGGCTACTCTGACCAATGATACGGTTGATGATGTTTTGAAGCAATTTATCGGTGTTATTACACAGATCCCACCGATGTATTCTTCAGTGAAAGTTAAAGGTAAAAAACTGTATGAGTATGCACGTCAAGGAATAGAAGTAGAAAGACCTGAACGCCAAGTGTATATCGAAAGTATACAACGGGTGTCGGACGTTGCATATTCTGACGGAAAGGCATCATTTGAAATTGTAGTGACTTGTGGTAAAGGGACGTATATTCGTACACTTGCAACAGATATCGGAAAAGCACTTGGCTATCCAGCACATATGTCACGATTGACACGCACAAATAGTGGTGGTTTTGATGTGGCTCAAGCACTTACGTTAGAAGATATTCAGTTACACCATGATGAAGGAACGTTAAGTGAAATGCTATTACCTTTACGCTACGGGCTAAAAGCGTTACCTTCATATGAAGTAAAGGATGCGAATCTTATTGCAAGAATTAAAAATGGTCAGAAGTTTGAACGCAAGCAATTTGATGTTGCTTTTGAACAGTCACTAGTTATGATGGAAGCTGAAACAAAAAAAGTACTAGCGATATACGAGGTGCATCCGTCACGTGATAATGAAATAAAACCGAAAAAGGTATTTAACTAGAAGGAGTATGACGTAAAATGCAAGTTATTGAAATTACACATCCAATTCAAAGTGAACAATATATTCAAGAAGATATTGCCATCGCACTGGGCTTTTTTGATGGCTTACATCGTGGACATCAAGCGTTGTTTGAGCGTCTGGATGAAGTTGCGGCAGAACGCGGATTAAAAAAGGCAGTGATGACGTTTGATCCGCATCCATCTGTCGTTTTGAATCCTAAACAGAAGCGCACAACTTATTTAACACCACTGGACGATAAGCTTGAATTATTGCGCTGTAAAGGTATTGATTACTGCCTAGTTGTCAACTTTTCAAGTCGTTTTGCCGAAGTATCTCCTGAAGCATTTATAAAAGAATATCTCGTAAACAACCATGTACAAGTAGCAGTCGCAGGGTTTGACTTTACATTTGGTAAATATGGCAAAGGCAATATGGCGATGCTACAAGAATATACAGATAACATTGAATGTATCACAGTTGGAAAACAAGATATTAATGATGAAAAAATTTCAACAACAGCCATTCGCCGTGATCTTACTGAAGGTAATTTGGCTGCAGTCAATGAAGCACTCGGTTATCGTTATCAAGTGAAAGGAACTGTTGTACAAGGAGAAAAACGTGGCCGTACCATCGGATTCCCAACAGCGAATATACATTTGAGTGATGACTATGTATTACCTGCTAAAGGTGTGTATGCTGTGAGCTTGAAGATTGGAACGAGTGATAAAGTTTACCGTGGAGTCTGCAATGTGGGTGTCAAACCGACATTTCATGATGACCTGCCACAAATTGTCATTGAAGTGAATATTTTTGATTTTGAAGAAAATATTTATGGTGAACGTGTCATAGTGACTTGGCACCATTATATTCGCCCTGAAATGAAATTTAATGGGATTGACCCGTTAGTTGCACAAATCAATCAAGACAAAGAACGTGCAAAATACTTGTTATCAGTTGATTTTGAAGATGATGTATCATATACTATATAAAGTCTATTGATTGAAATCGATAGAGACCTTAGTCTTGGTAGGTTGAGACTCCGACGCCTTACTCAGATTAAGGCATATTACAAATTTGAAGGAGGAAATTGACACATGGCAATTTCACAAGAACGCAAAAACGAATTAATCAAAGAATACCGCACACACGAAACAGACACAGGTTCACCAGAAGTACAAATCGCTGTTTTAACTGCAGAAATCACTGCATTAAACGAGCACTTACGTACACACAAAAAAGACCACCATTCACGTCGTGGTTTATTAAAAATGGTAGGACGTCGTCGTCACTTATTAAACTACTTACGTGACAAAGATGTTCAACGTTACCGTGAACTTATCAAGTCTTTAGGTATTCGTCGTTAATTTTACGCAAAATATCTTTAGAGATAAAGTTAAATCGAAAGAGACCAATGATTTGGTTTCTTTCTTTTTTTAACTATTAAATAAGAAAAATGTAAGCTATAATGTTTGTATGGATAAAAAAGGTACGAAATGTTTAAACAGTAGGAGAGGAGATTCATCATGTCTCAAGAAAAAAAGGTTTTTAAAACGGAATGGGCGAACCGACCGTTAACAATTGAAACGGGACAACTCGCAAAACAAGCGAATGGTGCTGTACTTGTTCGTTATGGTGACACAGTTGTTTTATCAACAGCAACGGCATCAAAAGAACCACGCGACGGCGACTTTTTCCCATTAACAGTAAATTATGAAGAAAAAATGTATGCTGCAGGGAAAATTCCAGGTGGATTCAAAAAGAGAGAAGGTCGTCCTGGAGATGAAGCAACATTAACAGCACGTCTCATTGACCGACCAATTCGACCATTGTTCCCAGATGGTTACCGTCACGATGTACAAATTATCAATACGGTATTGAGTGCAGATCCAAATTGCTCACCTGAAATGGCGGCGATGATTGGTTCATCTATGGCGTTAAGTGTATCGGATATTCCATTCCAAGGTCCGATTGCTGGTGTGAATGTAGGTTATGTTGATGGGGCATATGTAATCAATCCAAACCTTGAGCAAAAAGAAGTATCACGCTTAGACTTAGAAGTGGCTGGTCATAAAGATGCAGTGAACATGGTTGAAGCAGGAGCAAGTGAAATCACTGAAGCAGAAATGCTAGAAGCGATTTTATTCGGTCATGAAGAGATTAAACGCTTATGTGACTTCCAACAACAAATCATCGACACATTACAACCGGAAAAACGTGAATTCGTGCCTGTTGAAAAGGATCAAGCACTTATCGACCGTGTTGTAGAGTTGACACAACAAGAAGGTCTGAACCAAGCAATCTTAACATTTGATAAACAAGAACGTGAAGCGAACTTAGATACAATCAAAGAACGTGTACTTGCGCAATTTGAAGATGAAACAGACCCTGAGAACGAAGCGTTGCTTAAAGAAGTCAATTCAATCATTAATAAGTTGATCAAAGAAGAAGTACGTCGTCTTATTGCAGATGAAAAGATTCGTCCAGATGGTCGTAAACCGGATGAGATTCGTCCGTTATCTTCTGAAGTTGGGTTGTTGCCTCGTGCACATGGTTCAGGGTTATTCACTCGTGGACAAACTCAAGCGTTATCAGTCTTAACACTTGGATCAATTTCAGAATATCAGTTGATTGATGGTTTAGGAGAAGAAGAACAAAAACGCTTTATGCATCACTACAACTTCCCGAACTTCTCAGTCGGTGAAACAGGACCAGTACGCGCACCAGGGCGCCGTGAAATTGGACATGGCGCATTAGGTGAACGTGCATTGAAATATATTATTCCAGACGAGAAAACATTCCCATACACAGTACGTATTGTGAGTGAAGTATTAGAATCAAATGGTTCATCTTCACAAGCATCAATCTGTGGTTCGACACTTGCATTAATGGATGCTGGTGTACCAATCAAAGCACCTGTTGCTGGTATTGCGATGGGATTAGTGACACGTGAAGAAAGCTACACAATCTTAACGGATATTCAAGGTATGGAAGATGCTTTAGGTGACATGGACTTCAAAGTTGCGGGTACAAAAGAGGGTATCACTGCAATTCAAATGGATATCAAAATTGATGGACTAACAAAAGAAGTAATTGAGGAAGCATTAGAACAGGCACGTAAAGGTCGTCTTGCTATCTTAGATCACATGTTATCAACAATCGATCAACCACGTGCTGAATTAAGTGCATATGCACCAAAAGTTGAAATTATGACAATCAAACCTGAGAAAATCCGTGATGTCATTGGACCAGGTGGTAAACAAATCAATGAAATCATTGATGCGACAGGTGTTAAATTAGACATCGAACAAGACGGTACTGTGTACATCGGTTCTGTTGATCAAGCAATGATTAACCAAGCACGTGCTTGGATTGAAAGTATCGTACGTGAAGCAGAAGTAGGTCAAATCTATGATGCCAAAGTCAAACGTATTGAAAAATTTGGTGCATTTGTTGAGTTGTTCCCAGGTAAAGATGCCCTAGTACACATTTCACAAATTTCAAAAGAACGTATTGAAAAAGTAGAAGATAAATTAGCGATGGGTGACGTGATTAAAGTTAAGGTTACTGAAATCGATAAACAAGGTCGTGTCAACGCATCACATAAAGCTTTACTATAACCACAATTAATAAATTATGATAAATAATAATCTTAAAAGCAGATGTATTAAGGCATAAGCCCTTAGTCATCTGTTTTTTGGTTTTATAAACTCAGTGAAGAGGGAAATTATTACTAAATAAGGTATTATTCTATTTAATGTTGCTTAATTGAGTAAAAGCGCCATAATATATTTCAATCAATAAAATATTAAAAAAGTCAAAGTGAATTTTAAAGGCTAGTACAATACGATTAATTATAACGTGTAATCGAATGATGATTGAAAATGTTTTATAAATTTTACAGATAGTCTAGCTTTTGAGATACTATTTATCATTTTTTAATGGTATATTGATAATTTCTCAACCGGTTTGACATTCTAAATAATGAACAAATACAATACTTATTTTTGAAGACGCTTTTATAGATTACTTTGTCCCAAAATCTATACAATATTTGGGACAAGTCATCGATTCTGTTGAACACCAGAGCAAGATTTATCATCTATATATTCCTTAAACAGTGTACACGGTGCTGAATATCTACTATAATGAAGTATGACTGTAATATGGACGGGTTATATTTATTAGGAGGTAACATTTTGAATTTAGTAAAAAAGAAAAATAAAAATATACGTATTATTCCGCTTGGCGGTGTTGGTGAGATTGCCAAAAATATGTATATCGTAGAAGTAGACGATGAAATGTTTATGTTGGATGCGGGATTAAAGTTCCCAGAAGATGAAATGCTCGGTATTGATATCGTTATTCCAGACATCCAATATGTGATTGAGAATAAACACAAATTAAAAGGAATCTTTTTAACACATGGCCATGAACATGCGATTGGTGCTGTCTCATATGTGCTAGAGCAAGTTGATGCACCAGTGTATGGTTCTAAGTTGACCATAGGACTGATAAAAGAAAATATGCGTGCACGTCAAGTTGATAAAAAAGTACGCTATTATGTTGTGAATAATGAATCTGTTATGCGTTTCAAGAGTGTGAATATTACATTCTTCAACACAACGCATAGTATTCCAGATAGTTTAGGTGTATGTATTCACACATCATACGGTGCAATTGTGTACACAGGCGAGTTCAAGTTTGATCAAAGTTTACATGGTCATTATGCGCCAGACCTTAAGAAAATGGCTGAAATTGGTGACGAAGGTGTCTTCGCATTGTTGAGTGATTCAACAGAAGCGGAAAAGCCAGGCTATAATACGCCTGAGAATGTTATCGAAAGTCATATGTTTGATGCCTTTACAAATGCACAAGGTCGCATTATCGTATCTTGTTATGCGTCTAACTTTATTCGTATTCAACAAGTGTTGAATATTGCAAGCCGTTTGAACCGCAAAGTATCATTCTTGGGTCGCTCCCTTGAAAGTTCATTTAGCATTGCACGTAAAATGGGCTATTTCGATATTCCGAAAGATTTGCTTATTCCAATTAACGAAGTTGAAAATTATCCGAAGAACGAAGTTATTATTATTGCGACAGGTATGCAAGGTGAGCCCGTAGAAGCATTGAGTCAAATGGCCCAAAACAAACATAAAATTATGAACATCCAGCGTGGTGATTCTGTATTCTTAGCAATTACAGCATCAGCAAATATGGAAGTGATTATCGGAGACACATTAAACGAACTAGCTCGTGCAGGTGCGATTGTCATTCCGAATAACAAAAAGATTCATGCATCCAGTCATGGTTGTATGGAAGAACTCAAATTAATGTTGAATATGATGAAGCCTGAATATTTCATTCCAGTACAAGGTGAATTTAAAATGCAAATTGCCCATGCGAAGTTAGCGAGCGAAGCGGGTGTAGAAGCAGAAAAAATCTTCTTAGTCGAGTCAGGTGATGTCATCAACTTTGATGGTAGCGATATGACGTTAAATGAAAAAGTGAATGCAGGTAATGTATTGATTGATGGTATTGGTGTAGGTGACGTAGGGAACATCGTGTTGCGTGACCGTCACTTATTAGCTGAAGATGGTATTTTTATTGCTGTTGTCACGTTAGATCCGAAAAACCGTCGTATTGCTGCAGGTCCTGAAATTCAATCACGTGGTTTCGTTTATGTTCGTGAAAGTGAAGCATTACTAAAAGAAGCTGAAGAAAAAGTGCGTGAAATTGTTGAAGCAGGATTACAAGAAAAACGTATTGAATGGTCAGACATGAAACAAAATATGCGTGATCAAATTAGTAAGTTACTTTTTGAAAGTACACGCAGACGTCCAATGATTATTCCGGTTATTTCTGAGATTTAAAGTAACAATGCGTTAAATACGATGAAAACGACTCAAAAAAACGAATCTTACTCTTTGAAACGTTCACTCGTTTTGAAGAGCGGGTTCGCTTTTTTGCATAATACATAATTTGAAAGAAAGTAGTAGGTGACGATGTATGGCGCAAACAAATAAGCGTAAAACACAAACGTCGCGCAGTAAGAAACGAGCACCAAAGAAAAAACAAAAAGACTCGCCCATTCGCTTTGTTCTCGCAATTGTAGCTGTTGTGATTATCATGTTAGGGGTTTTTCAGCTCGGTATGATTGGTGTCGGAATAGACAGTTTTTTTAATTACTTATTTGGTTGGACACGATATGTAACTTATATCTTAATACTCTTAGCTACCGGGTTTTTAGCTTATAATGGGAGACTACCAAAAACAAGACGTTTAACAGGATCCATTATTGGACAATTGGCATTGCTATTTGTGGCACAGATCAGTTATCGTATCACTGAAGGTATGAAGGCAAGACGTGAGCCTGTTCTATCACACGTGTTTCAACAATATGAAACAGATACATTCCCTAACTTTGGTGGGGGTGTGTTTGGGTATTATTTAATAGAATTATTTGCACCATTGATTTCTATGGTTGGTGTGTTTTTGCTTACTTTGATGCTTATCGTGTCAACGGGTATCTTGTTAAAGAAAAAACGTCACCGTGATGTATTGAAAGTATGGTTTGAAAATACAAAGCAGTTTGTTGGAAATGTGTATTTCAAATTGGCGAAACGATTTGAACAAAGTCGCATGAAACGCTCTGAGAGAAGACGTGAAAAGCAACAACAGCGTGCTGCTGCACAAAAGGATGAACCAAAAGATGTCTCTGACTTTGAAGAAGTCCAAGAAGATGAGGAAGACGATATACCATCTATTCCTATATTGAGACATCAGACTTCGAATCAGACACAACATATGAATGATGAAGAGAAAACATCGACCCGTCCAACTCGTGAAGTATTGACAAAACCATCACCAACACCAAGTGAACCAACTGACAGTGAAGATACCGAAGCAGAAGGATCCATATCTGAAGCAGGTGAGATTGAGAATCAGGCATACAAATTGCCGCCCATTTCGTTACTCAATGCGCCGACAAAACAGCAATCCGTTGCTAAGTCAGAAGTTCAGCGCAAAGGGAAGTTACTCGAAACAACATTGAAAAACTTTGGCGTCAATGCGAAGGTGACGCAGATTCGTATCGGGCCTGCAGTCACACAATATGAAATTCAACCAGCACAAGGGGTGAAAGTGAGTCGGATAGTCAACTTACACAGCGACTTGGCACTTGCACTTGCGGCGAAGGATATTCGAATAGAGGCACCGATTCGTGGCAAATCAGCTGTCGGAATCGAAGTGCCAAACGATCATATTTCACTTGTGACGTTGAAAGAAGTTTTAGATGAGAAATTCCCGGCTAAAAATAAGTTAGAAGTTGCACTTGGTCGAGATATTTCAGGGGAACCGATCACAGCCGAGTTAGACAAAATGCCCCACTTACTTGTTGCAGGTTCAACGGGTAGTGGTAAGTCAGTTTGTATTAATGGCATGATTACAAGTATCTTGTTAAATGCAAAGCCACATGAAGTGAAATTGATGATGATTGACCCGAAAATGGTAGAGTTGAATGTTTATAATGGTATTCCCCACTTATTAACACCGGTTGTAACGAACCCACATAAAGCGGCGCAAGCGCTCGAGAAAGTAGTGGGTGAGATGGAACGTCGTTACGACTTGTTCCAACATTCGGGTACACGTAATATTAAAGGTTACAACGCATATATCGAAAGACAAAATAAGGAGTTAGGCGAAAAACACCCTTTACTTCCTTATATCGTTGTTATTGTGGATGAATTGGCTGACTTGATGATGGTGGCTGGTAAAGATGTTGAAACAGCAATTACACGGATAACTCAGATGGCGCGTGCAGCGGGTATTCACTTGATTATTGCAACACAAAGACCATCTGTGGATGTTATTACTGGACTCATCAAAAACAATATTCCATCACGCATTGCATTTGCAGTAAGTTCTCAAACGGATTCACGTACAATTATTGACAGTGGTGGTGCTGAGAAGTTGTTAGGCAAAGGGGATATGTTATTCATTAAAAACGGTGGCTCAACGAGAACACGTGTCCAAGGGGCGTTTTTAAGTGATGGTGAAGTGCAAAAAGTAGTTGACTACGTCGTTGCACAACAGCGTGCCAACTATGTTAAAGAAATGACACCAGATGCTCAGACAGATGCTTCAGCTGCAGAAAGTGACGATCCGTTATATAACGATGCATATCTATTTGTTATTGAACAGCAGAAAGCAAGTACGTCTCTTTTACAACGTCAATTTAGAATTGGCTACAATCGCGCATCTCGTATTATGGATGATTTGGAGCGTAACCAAGTAATCGGACCACAAAAAGGAAGTAAACCGAGACAAATATTAGTAGATTTAAATGATAAAGAGGTGTAATACATGTCTATTAATCCTAACGTGAATAGAGTAAAAGAATGGATATTAGCAGAAATAGAAAGCGGACAGTTGAAACCGAGTGACATGTTGCCAAGTTTATTAACAATGGCACGTACCTGTGATGTCAAAACAGATGATGTTCAAGGGGCAATTCACGAACTTGTCACTGAACAAATTGTAACGGAGAACTTTGAGGAAGGCGTCCGTGTTAAAAAAACACAGCCTTTCTTCTATCCGCTAGATGAATTGATGAGTGTTGGTCGAATGATTACGGATAAAGGCTATCGAGAAGGAACGGTTTTTATTAGTTTAGATGAAGAACCTGCTTCTCGTGATGACCGACGTGTGATGAAGTTGGAAGATAATGCAACGGTTACAGTCATCGAACGTATCCGAACGGCTGATGATCAACCTGTCGTGTATTGTTTGGACAAGGTAGCGGAGAATGTTTTGGGATGTTTCGGTTCTCACGATCAACAGACTTCTATTTTTAAAGCAATTGAACAAGCAACACAACAAACAATTGCATACGCTGAAACGGAAATTGAAGCGATCAGTTATGAACCATATATCTCTGAAGCACTTGATGCGCACCCGCAAGATGGCTTAATGCTTCTAAAACAAGTCCACTATACAGCAGCAGGTAAACCGATACTCTATTCATTGAATTACTTTAAAAGTAGCTTGGTAAAGTTTAAAACGGTGAGAAAACGCCAATAATGCTATGACAGAAGGAGGCAGATTATGAGTTTATATGAAGATATACCGATAAAAGTGATACCGACAGACAAATTTAAAACAACAACGATAACATTTAAATTTATGGCACCCTTAGATGTTGAGTCAATGACAGCGAGATCGTTACTCAGCAAGATGCTTGTACGTGCGACGAAGAAATATCCGACAGACAAAGCATTTAATCAGCACTTATCCTATTTGTATGGTGCCTATTTGAATAGTCACGTATCAAAGTTTAAAGATCATCACGTCATTACAATGAGTTTGGAAATTGCCAATGAACGCTTTTTACAAGATTCATTGCCTTTAATGGATGAAGGGATTCATCTTCTTAAAGAAGTCATTTTGAACCCACTTGTTAATGAAGGGGCTTTTGATGAAACCTTTTTACAGCAAGAAAAACGTCTTTTACAAAATAAATTAATTGCAATTGAAGATAACAAAACACAACTATCTTATTTGCATTTATTGAAAAATATGTTTGGAGACCATCCTTATAGTTATCCAGCAGTGGGTCAACTGGAACAAATTGAAAGTATCACACCTGAAATACTTTATGATACATATCGACAAATGATTGAACAAGATAGTTGTGCGGTTTACGTCGTAGGACATGTGGATGAAAACACGACTAAAGATAAGATTCAAGCTGCATTTGAACTCAAGCCTTTCGTGTATGAACGTGATGATACATTGCAAGCTGTGAATCCACAACAAGCCATTAATGAAGTGGTTGAAATGGCGGATATTGATCAAGCAAAGTTAAATATGGGGTTCCGCTTTCCAACACAGTATGGTGCGCCAGATTATCCTGCTTTGATCGTTTTTAATATGATGTTCGGTGGGGATCCATCGTCTGTCTTATTTAATGAAGTACGTGAGAAGAAAAGCTTAGCGTATTCTATCCATTCACAAATTGATGGCAAAAATGGTTTTCTTTTCGTATTAAGCGGTGTTTCTAGCGATGCCTTCGATGATGCGAAAAATACGATTATCGAAGCTTTTGAACAATTTAAACAAGGTGATTTTACTGAAGAGAAAATGGCGCTTGCGAAGAAGATCATTTTATCACATCGCAAAGAATTAAAAGATCGTCCTAAACAGATGATTGAGCTAACACATAATAAGATATTAGTTGATAACCCAGAACCCGAATCATCTTTTGTTGAGCGTATTCAAGCGGTGACGAAGGAAGATATTCAACAGCTATGTCAGAAAGCACAACTTGACACGATATACATTATGACAAAGGCGGTGGATCAAGGTGAATAAAACATATTATAAACAAATTGATGAGACTGTATACCAAGCGCAGTTGGATAATGGGCTCACGTTATTTGTCATTCCAAAGAAAGGTTTTCAAAAAACTTTTGTCACTTATACAACAAACTTTGGTTCATTAGATTCTCGATTCAAACCGCATCAGTCAGATGAATTTGTGACAGTGCCTGACGGTGTTGCGCACTTTTTAGAACACAAATTATTTGAAAAAGAAGAGGGCGACTTGTTTACAGACTTTGCAGAATATGATGCACAAGTCAATGCGTTTACAAGTTTTGACCGCACAAGTTATTTATTCAGTGCGACGAATTATATAGATGAAAATATTATTCGTCTATTAAAAATGGTAGAATCACCTTATTTTACAGAAGAGACAGTCGAGAAAGAAAAAGGAATTATCGCTGAAGAAATCAAAATGTATCAAGAACAACCTGGGTACCGTTTGATGTTTAACACGTTGCGTGGGATGTATCACGAGCACCCTGTAAAGGTCGATATTGCAGGTAGCGTCGAAAGTATTTATGACATTACAAAAGATGATTTATATTTATGCTATGAAACCTTTTATCATCCATCGAACATGGTGCTTTTCGTTGTAGGTGATGTTGACCCAGAACATATCTATCATCTTGTGAAAACACATGAAGATGCACGACATATTGAAGCACAGCCGGAGATTGTACGTGATCCATTACATGAGAAGCATGAAGTACTCGAACGAGAAATGCGAGAGGCGTTACAAGTGCAATCACAAAGACTCATGTTGGGATTTAAAAACAAACAATTAGACGTGTCACAAAGACGACGTGTACAAGAAGATATCGAAATGTCATTTTTCTTTGAATTAGTATTTGGTGAAGAAACAGCATTCTACCAAACATTGTTGAATGAACACTTGATTGATGCGACATTTAGTTATCAAACTGTGATAGAACCGACATATAGTTTTTCACTCGTTACATCTACGACTGATGAACCAGACAAGTTAAAAACAAAATTATTAGCTGAGTTACAAGAGAAAATCGGACGTGTTGACGATCAAACTGCTTTTGAATTGTTGAAACGTCAATTTATCGGTGAATATATTTCAAGTCTGAATTCACCAGAACACATTGCAAATCAAGCAACGAAATATTATTTTGACGGTGTCGCATTGTTTGAACTGTTAGATATCATTGATGAGATTACATTAGACTCAATGAATGAAACGGTTCGAGAACGTCTTGATATAGAGAATGTTGTGGATAGTCGTTTGGAGATTAAGTCATCATGAAAGCACTCGTTGTAGGTGGCTCCGGTACAATTGGTAAAGCGATTGTACAAGATTTATTATCACAAGGTTACGAAGTCATTCTTACGTATTATTCGGCGCCGTATGAACAACTGCAAGAACAATATGAAGGACAACCTGTTCAACTCGTTCAACTAGATACGTCTCAAAATATTGATTTTGAACAATTAGCATTTATTCGCAACTTAGATGCGCTCATTTATGTAAGTGGTCGTAGTCTATTTGGTATGTTACAAGATATGACAGACGCACAAATAGATAAAACATACCGCATACATGTGTTTAACTTTATTAAGCTCTGTCAACACTTTGTCAGTCAACTGATGGCACAGCCACATGGGCGTATTATCGTTGTGTCATCGATATGGGGTGAGACAGGCGCAAGTTTTGAGACAATCTATTCAACGATGAAAGCAGCACAGATTGGCTTTGTAAAAGCATTAAGTCAAGAGTTAGCACTGACATCTGTTACAGTCAATGCAATAGCACCAGGTGTCGTGTCAGGTGATATGACCAATCAGCTTGATGAAGAGACGCGCACAGCATTGCTAGAGGAATTGCCGCAGAATCGTTTCGTTACAGCAGAAGAAGTGGCACATGCGGTTAATTATTTGTTGTCTCCACGTGCACAAAGTGTGACAGGAACAGTTCAACGTATTAATGGTGGCTGGTACACATAATTGCTATAATATGAGAAAAGAGATGATTGCTTAAAGGGGTGAGCAGGGATGTCGATGACTGAAAAAAAAGAATGGTATTTGGAATATGATATCAATAAGAACCGTGCTGGTTTGCTTGGTGATGTTTCAAGTTTGCTCGGTATGATGGGGATTAACATTGGTTCAATCAATGGGATTCAGACGTCAACACGTGCATTCATTATCAAATCCGATAGTGAAGAAAAGGTGAAGCGATTTGAAACTTTGTTAAAAGAAATTGATGATATTTCTTTAAATGTTTTGCGACCACCTGAATTGAAAGATAGATTAGCGGTTCGACATGGACGTTATTTAAAACAGGATGAACAGGATAAAAAGATATTCCGTTTTGAACGGGATGATCTCGGTTTGCTTGTAGACTTTATGGCAGAATTGTTTAAGGAAGAAGGGCACAAGTTAATCGGTATTCGTGGCATGCCACGTGTTGGAAAAACTGAGTCGATTGTAGCAGGAAGTGTATCTGCACATAAGCGTTGGTTGTTCATCAGTTCAACATTGATCAAACAAACCGTACGCAGTTCACTGATCAAAGGTGAGTACGATAAAGACCATGTATATATCATCGATGGTGCAGTTACAGCACGAGAGCAAAACCCTAAGCATCAAGAGTTAGTGCGGGAAGTGATGACCCTACCATCCGTTAAGGTCGTTGAGCATCCAGACTTGTTCGTTGAAGCAAGTGACTATCAAATGGAAGATTTTGACTATATTATCGAACTACGAGCAGAAGAGAATCAAGAGATTGCATATGAAGAAATGAAGCAAAAAACAGTGAAAAGTAAAAACAACCTAGACTTTGGCGATCCATTTGGTGGATTCGGAGATGGTTTTGGTGGATTTTAAGTAGGAGGTTGAATCATTGAAATTGATTGGTGAAGTATTACAGAGTAAGAGAGAGCGTTTAGGGATGACTTTATCTGAACTAGAAACACGCACACACATCCAGCGCGAAACATTGATTGCAATTGAAAAAAATCAATTTGATGCTTTACAACAACCTGCATATGTGGCTGGTTTTATTCGTAAGTATGCACAAGCAGTAAATACGGACAGTGTTCTGCTCCTTGAAAAACATCAAGAAGAATTGCCGGAAACAAACCAATTTGCATCACAGGCATTACGACAACTCTCTGCTTCTACACAACTTGGTACAGTTCAAAACCGAGATCGAGAAACAAAGCAAGTGGCAATGATTATTGCAAGTCTTATGGCAGTATCTGGTGTTTTTTGGGCTGTTTTAGCACTTGTGTTATAATGTAGCGATATAAAAAGATTATTGAAAAGAGGATGAATCATGAACATACCGAATCAGATCACATTATTTCGAGTGATATTAATTCCTCTCTTTATGTTGTTTGCACTTGTTGATTTTGGCATGGGACAGATGACATTTTTAGGTGGACAAGAGGTACGAATTGAATTTTTGATCAGTGGATTGATTTTTATTGTGGCATCAATCAGTGACTTTGTAGATGGATACTTAGCACGTAAATGGCAGCTTGTGACGAATATGGGTAAATTTTTGGATCCACTTGCTGACAAGTTACTTGTTTCTGCCGCACTCATCGTACTTGTTGAACTAGGGCTAACGAATTCGGTCGTTGCAATCATTATTATTGCACGTGAATTTGCGGTGACAGGCCTACGATTACTTCAAATTGAACAAGGTTTTGTAAGTGCAGCAGGACAATTAGGTAAGATTAAAACAGCTGTGACAATGGTTGCTTTAGTGTTTATTTTACTAGGCGAGCCATTAAGTCAATGGATTGGCTTCTCACTCGGACAAGTGCTATTGTATATCGGCGTATTCTTCACGATCTTATCAGGTATCGAATATTTCTACAAAGGTCGAGACGTTTTTTTACAAGACAAACAATAATTGTGTCCTGAAAATAGAATATAATATATGGTATTCAAAACCTATACATATTAAAGGTTTTGGATACCTTTTTCATTTGGAAATCAACAAATTGTAAGTTGATATTAGTCGTATCATCCAGTGTAAGGTATAATAAACAAGCCAAGAAGTAGGGACATGGATTATCAGGTTCTTAGAGCAGAAGTTTATGACGTCATATAGTATTAAGTAGTTGAACAAGGAGGAAACGGGAATGAAAGTTTGTATTATTGGTGTGGGATCGGAGCTGCTACTCGGTCAGATTGCGAACACGAACGCGCAGTATATATCACGTGTATTGAACGAAGCAGGTCATCACGTATTAGAACATATTGTAGTGGGAGATAATCCGGATCGTTTGAGACGTGTGACAGAACGTGCGATTGCGCAATATGATGCCGTGATTTTTACGGGTGGTCTCGGACCGACAAAAGATGACTTAACGAAGCAAACCGTTGCAGAAGTAATGAGTAGACAGTTAGTTATGGATTATGAAGCTTTAGCATTTATTGAATCTTATTTCGCTTCACAAGACAAGGTGATGACACCGAACAATAAACAACAAGCGCTCGTTATTGAAGGCTCTGATGTGTTGGCGAATCGTGTCGGCATGGCACCAGGTATGTATATTGTGTATGACGATACACATATTGTTATGTTACCGGGACCACCGAGTGAGATGAAGCCGATGGTAGACAATGAAATGATGCCATTCTTCGTACAATCGAATCAAACGATATTCTCAGAAGTACTCCGTTTTTGTGGAATTGGGGAGTCACAAGCCGAAACAGAACTTTTGGACTTAATCGATGCGCAAACGAATCCTACAATTGCGCCCTTAGCCGGGAAGCATGAAGTGACAATTCGTTTAACGGCAAGCGGTAAAAATACAGAAATATGTCAACAACTTATCGCACCTATTAAAACAGAAATCCTATCTAGAATTGGCACATATTATTATGGCTCAGATAATATTAAACCCGAAGAAGCGGTGATGCATGCCCAGCAAGAAACAGTAGCCGTATACGATGCAGTGACAGATGGCTATTTGAATGCACGATTAAAACAAGCAGACCAGCAGAATCGCATGCAAGGCTACATGTTACATCATTCAACATATATTGATATGGACGTCTCCATTGAAGACAAAGTACGCACGAGTGCATTGTTCGTCCAATCACTATTTGAGACGACACAAGCGGTCAGTCTCTTCGCAGAAAACGAAACAGTTTATATTGGGTTTTTAGATGGCCAATCATTTGAAATGAAAAATTTTAAAATGGCGTCATATCGCAACTTAATACGTGACCGCAGTCAAAATTATGTACTTATTGAATGGTTGCGATGGTTACAGAAATAAAAAGTACGTTTGTTCGCATGTACATCATAATACAACAAAAATACGAACAAATATTCGCTAAACTACTTGTAATTTTAAGTTGAAGCTTGTATAGTATATATAAATCTAAAAATAAAGACAGGCAAATAGAACGAATCACACATATAAAGCATAGAGCATGCGTATAAATCAACTCACTCTAGGAGGTACAATCATTGGATAATGAACGTCAGAAAGCATTAGATACAGTAATCAAAAATATGGAGAAGTCATTCGGTAAAGGCGCGGTAATGAAGCTTGGTGATAACAAAGACCGCAATGTCTCAACCATTTCAACAGGATCTGTAACATTAGATCATGCATTAGGTGTAGGTGGTTACCCGAAAGGACGTATTATCGAAGTATACGGGCCAGAGAGTTCAGGTAAAACAACCGTTGCGTTACATGCGATTGCAGAAGTACAGAAAAACGGCGGTGTTGCTGCATTTATTGATGCTGAGCACGCACTAGACCCTGTATATGCAGAGGCATTAGGTGTAGATATTAATAATTTATATCTTTCTCAACCGGATCACGGAGAGCAAGGCTTAGAGATTGCTGAAGCCTTTGTACGCAGTGGTGCTGTTGACATTGTGGTTGTTGACTCTGTTGCAGCATTAACACCGAAGGCAGAGATTGAAGGAGAAATGGGCGATACACACGTTGGTTTACAAGCACGTTTGATGTCACAAGCGTTGCGTAAATTATCAGCAGCCATTTCTAAATCAAAAACGACAGCTATCTTTATTAACCAAATTCGTGAAAAGGTTGGCGTTATGTTTGGTAACCCTGAAACAACACCAGGTGGTCGTGCATTGAAGTTTTATAGCTCTGTTCGTTTAGAAGTAAGACGTGCTGAACAGTTGAAACAAGGACAAGATATCGTTGGTAACCGCACTAAGATAAAGGTTGTAAAAAACAAAGTGGCACCACCATTCAAAGTAGCAGAAGTTGATATTATGTATGGTCAAGGTATCTCTCGACAAGGTGAATTAATCGACTTAGGTGTGGCACATGATATCGTTGATAAGTCAGGTGCATGGTATTCTTACAATGGTGAACGAATGGGTCAAGGTAAGGAAAATGTAAAACTTTTCTTAAAAGAGAACCCACAATTAGAAGCGGAAATCGATCAAAAATTACGTGAAAAACTTGGCATTGCTGGTGATGTTGACGCTGAAGCTGATGAACAATCAGAAGATGCAGACACATTGTTTGATGCATAATAGCTTATAGAATTAAGGGATGGAGTAGCACTGGCTATTCCATCTTTTGTTGTTTTAATTAGAACAAATAGATGTGTTACATATTTAGAATGAAATTTGAATAATTGATCATAACGCATGTACAGTAACTGAATAATTGCAGAGTTTATACGGACGCAAGTCTTGATTTTTCCGATTTTAAACCGTACAATTATGTATGTATGATTTTTAGTGATATTCATATAATCATATAGAAGTGTTTATATACAGAATCAAATCCTAGAAAAAGGAGGTGTTTGTGTGAATTTATTAACCCTCTCACTCATTTTGCTGGGTATTATTCTAGGAGTTGTTGCGGGGTATTTTATCGCTCAAAATTTAATATATCAGAAGCAGGTACAAGCGAAAAATACTGCTGAAGATATTGTTCAACAGGGGAAAAAAGACGCTGAAAATCTCAAAAAAGAGAAGTTGCTTGAAGCGAAAGAAGAGAATCAAAAAATTCGTGAACAAGTTGAAAGCGAACTTAGAGAACGTCGTGGTGAACTTCAACGACAAGAATCCCGACTTCTTCAAAAAGAGGAAAACTTGGAGCGAAAATCTGATTTACTCGATAAGAAGGATGAGATTTTAGAGCAAAAAGAATCTAAACTTGAAGAAAGACAACAACAAGTAGATGCAAAAGAGAGTAGTGTTCAATCAATAATAATGAAACACGAACAAGAATTAGAACGCATCTCCGGTCTCACACAAGAAGAAGCACGTAATGAGCAATTACAGCGTGTTGAAAATGAATTGTCACAAGATATTGCAGTGCTTGTTAAAGAAAAAGAACGTGAAGCAAAAGAAAAAGTGAACCAAACTGCGAAAGAATTGCTAGCGACAACGGTACAAAGATTTGCAGCTGAACACACATCAGAGTCAACAGTTTCCGTTGTCAACTTACCAAATGATGAGATGAAAGGACGTATCATCGGTCGGGAAGGACGTAACATTCGCACACTAGAGACGTTAACAGGTATCGATTTAATCATCGATGACACACCTGAAGCAGTTATCTTATCAGGTTTTGATCCGATACGTCGTGAAATTGCTAAAACAGCATTGATTAACTTAGTATCAGATGGTCGTATCCATCCAGGACGTATAGAAGACATGGTTGATAAAGCACGCCGTGAAGTCGATGAAATCATTCGTGAAGCGGGTGAACAAGCGACATTCGAGTTGAATGTACATAATATGCATCCGGATCTTGTTAAAATATTAGGTCGCATGCACTATCGTACAAGTTACGGTCAAAACGTCTTGAAACATTCAATTGAGGTTGCGCATCTTTCAGGAATGCTAGCAGCAGAGTTGAATGAAGACGTAACGATAGCAAAACGTGCAGGGCTATTACATGATATTGGTAAAGCCATTGACCATGAAGTTGAAGGTAGTCATGTTGAGATAGGTGTGGAACTTGCGAAGAAATATGGTGAGTCAGCAACTGTTATTAATGCGATTCATTCACATCATGGTGATGTAGAGCCAACTTCGATTATTTCAATTCTAGTGGCGGCAGCTGATGCATTGTCAGCGGCACGTCCAGGTGCTCGAAAAGAGACATTAGAAAACTATATCAAGCGATTAGAGCGTTTAGAAGCAATTTCAGAGAATTATGACGGTGTTGAGAAGGCATTTGCTATTCAAGCTGGTCGTGAAATTCGCGTGATCGTATCACCAGAAGAAATTGATGACTTACAATCACATCGCTTAGCAAGAGATATTAAAGACCAAATTGAAGGCGAACTTCAATATCCAGGTCATATCAAAGTGACAGTTGTCCGTGAGACGAGAGCGGTCGAATATGCAAAATAAACAAACAACCCTACTAAATGTGGGGTTGTTTTTATTTTGGCATTTAATGTGTTTCACCTAGTGCGATTAAGTCGTCACGAGAGTCGTTTGATAAGGTGGCAATTGCAATTTTTAGTCCTTTCACAATCATATCTAATGACATGGAAGGTGTATTCGGCTTATTTATCACTTGTTCGGGGACAAAAGGGACTTGTATAAAACCGAACTGCATCTTCGGATAAGATGTCGCATGTAGATATCCAAGTTGATACAATAGATGATTACATACGAACGTGCCAGCAGTATTTGAGAGTGATGCGGGAATACCAGCATCTATCATTGCTTGTGTGAGACGTTTGACTGGCATGTTTGAAAAATATGCAGGTGCGCCATGTTCTTGTATGACTTGATCGATAGGTTGGTTCCCTTGATTATCTGGAATTCTGGCATCATCTACATTAATGCCAATGCGCTCAATCGTTATATTATATCGACCACCTGCTTGTCCGATTGCTAACACAGCATCGTACGATTCTAGTTGCAGTTGTTGTTGCAACACGGTGCAACATTCATGAAAAATGGTCGGTATTTCAATTTTAGTAATGGTGTGTTCACCGATAACGTCTGGTAATCGTTGAACTGCTTCTAAAGCGGGATTAATCTTTTCATTGTTGAATGGATCGAAAGCTGTGACGAGAATCTTCATTCTTAACGTGCTCCATTCCTTTAATCAGTTATAAGTTTATTCTACCAAACAAACACATAATGAACATTCAAGTGAATACTTGAATAAAAAAGCACAATTCGATATATTATATTCAAGTGGATATTTGAATGAAGGTGGGATGTTAAATGACTGAGAATAACATGAGATGTGATGCTTTTATCATAGATGAGCAGCATGTCCAAGAAGCGAAAAAATCACTATCAAAAACAAATATTGAGAATGTCAGTCTTATGTTTAAAAGCATTGCAGATATCAATCGTGCAAAGATGACCTATCTGCTGTGTGTGCATGATGAGTTATGTGTCTGTGATTTAGCTGAAGTATTGAATCTCACAGTCGCAAATACGTCACATCATTTACGTTTATTGTATAAAAGTGGTGTTGTGACTTATCGCAAAGAAGGTAAGCGGGCCTTTTATCGTATATACGATGAACATATCCGGCAAATAATGATGATTTCGATTGCGCATAAGGAAGAAGTGATGACTGATGACAGAGAATAACAAAACTTATCATGTAGAAGGAATGACATGTGCCAATTGTGCAGCAAAATTTGAAAGGAATGTTACGGGACTCCCTTCTGTAACATCTGCGACTGTGAATTTTGGTGCGTCAAAAATTTATGTTGAAGGTACGCCAACGATTGAAGAACTTGAAGCTGCTGGTGCATTTGAAAATATTGCGGTTTATGATGATCAATCACATCAACAAACGCAACAGCAAGAAACATCTGAAAATCTCACAATGTTTGAAATGGTGAAACAATTTTTTATAAATAATCAAACGCTATGGTTTTCAACGCTACTTATCGTATTTGGTTACTTATCACAATGGATGCATCCGGTAGATACACGATTGAGTCTTTTATTATTTGTGACAGCGATTGCGATGAGTGGCTGGTCGCTTATAAAAGAAGGACTTCGTAATTTGATACATTTTGACTTTGATATGCGCGCTTTGATGACAATAGCGGTTACCGGTGGTGTGTTAATCGGTGAATGGGGAGAAGTTGTAGTTGTTGTTATTTTATTTGCATTAAGTGAAGCTTTAGAGCGCTTTTCAATGGATAAAGTAAGAGAATCGATGGCGTCACTAATGAAGATTGCACCGGACACTGCTACAATCCTACGTCAGGAACAACTGATTGATGTACCTGTGGAAGATGTAAATGTTGGAGATCTCTTATATGTAAAGGCAGGACAAAAGATAGCGTTGGATGGTATTGTACGTTCAGGTCAAGCGACAGTCAATCAAGCAACAATTACAGGAGAATCTATCCCTGTTGAAAAAACGAACGGTGATGAAGTGTTTGCAGGGACCTTAAACCAAGATGGACACCTAGAAATAGAAGTGACAAAAGGTTCAGATGAGACGACCATTGCTAAAGTTATTGCGTTAGTGGAAGAGGCTCAGATTAAGAAAGCGCCGGCACAAGCCTTTATCGAGCGTTTTGCACGTTATTATACACCATTGATTATGTTAATTGCGTTAGGCGTTGCTATCATACCGCCACTTGTGACGGGGGAAAACTGGTCTGATTGGCTGTATCAAGGGCTTTCCGTACTCGTTGTCGGTTGCCCATGTGCATTAATTATTTCAACGCCTGTTTCAATTGTATCAGGCATTAGTACGGCAGCTAAAAATGGTGTACTCATCAAAGGCGGCATTCACCTAGAACAATTGAGTAAGATTAAAACTATGGCATTCGATAAAACAGGCACGTTGACGAAAGGTTCACCGAATGTCGTTGATGTAGTTCAGCTAACAGATGGCTATGCGTATGAAGATGTGATGGCACGTGTGGCTGCGTTGGAGCAAACGACTCAGCATCCACTTGCTCGTGCAATTGTTGCATATGTAGAAGATGCAGGTATCACAATGAATCAGACTGTAAAGCAAGTCCAAACACTCACTGGCCAAGGTATTCGTGGTGTATTTAAACGACACACAATGACGATTGGACAGCCACAATTATTTGAAACAGAACTCGCAACTGATGTTCATGAACAAATAGAAATGCAACAGCAACTTGGAAGAACTGTTGTTTTAGTCAAACAAGATGATATGTTATGCATGTTGATTGCATTGCAAGACCAAGTTCGTCCACAATCCAAAAAGGTGATTTCGCAATTATCAAAACTTGGCGTCACAAAACGAGTTATGTTAACGGGAGACCATGTATTTACGGCGAAAACAATCGGTGATGAAGTTGGAATCACAGATGTATATGCGAACTTAATGCCTGAAGATAAGCTAAGATATATTGAACAACTAGCTGAAATACAGCCGGTTGCTATGGTTGGAGACGGTGTCAATGATGCACCAGCACTTGCCCGTGCAAACGTTGGCATTGCAATGGGTGGTGCGAGTGCAGATACAGCACTTGAGACGGCAGATGTTGCGCTGTTGAGTAACGATATGTCGAAATTACCCTATGCAGTGCGTTTAAGTCGTCTCACGATGCGTACGATTAAGTGGAATGTCGGCATTGCACTCGGATTGAAAATTCTAGCGTTATTATTAGTGATCCCTGGCTGGTTGACATTATGGATTGCAATTATGTCTGATATGGGGGCGACACTTCTCGTTACATTGAATGCGATGCGACTTTTATATGTGAAAGATGTAACATCGCATTGACATCGGGTAGTGGCACGTTAAAATAGATAAGTGAGTATTTTAATCAAGGTCGTCACATTGAACTTCATAGTATCACTTTGTAAATGAATCATTGTGATACGACTTTGTGTTAATAAAGAGAGGACGTTTCGAATGAGAATTTTGTTTATAGGAGATATCGTGGGCAAAATCGGCCGACAAGCGATCAGTGATTATTTATCACAATTGAAGCAACATTATCGTCCCACTGTTACGATTGTCAATGCAGAAAATGCAGCGCATGGAAAAGGTATCACTGAAAAAATCTACAAAGAACTTTTACGTGAAGGCGTCGACTTCATGACAATGGGAAACCATACATATGGTCAACGTCAAATATATGAATTTATTGATGATGCGACACGTATGGTGAGACCAGCAAACTTTCCTGAAGAAGCGCCAGGTATCGGTATGAGAACAATCCAATTAAATGATAAAAAATTGGCAGTCATTAACTTGCAAGGTCGTGCCTTTATGCAAGATATTGATGACCCATTCAAAAAAGCAGATCAACTTATTGCTGAAGCACGAAAAGAGACAGACTATATCTTCGTTGATTTTCATGCTGAAACGACTTCTGAAAAAAATGCGATGGGCTGGTTCTTAGATGGTAGGGTTGGCGCAGTCGTTGGAACGCATACACATATTCAAACTTCAGATGAGCGAATATTACCGAAAGGCACAGCGTATATTACAGATGTTGGTATGACAGGTTATTATGATGGTATTTTAGGTATTAATCGTGATGAAGTAATTGAACGTTTTATTACGAGCTTACCACAACGTCATGTTGTTCCGGATGAAGGGCGAAGTGTCTTGTCAGGTGTGTTTGTTGAACTTCGCACGGATGGGACAGCAAAACATATTGAACGTGTACTCATCAATGATGATCATCCGATGAAATATTGATGTATCGTCCATTAGTATGATTTTTAATAAAACCCACTATTTTATTGCACATATAGTGGGTTCTTTTGATATGATAAACAAAGAAGATAAACGTCTAGGAGGCTATTTGAATGAAATCTCAAGTATCGTGGAAAGTCGGAGGCCAGCAAGGTGAAGGGATTGAATCTACGGGTGAAATCTTTGCGACTGCGATGAACCGCAAAGGCTATTATTTATACGGTTACCGTCACTTTTCTAGCCGCATTAAGGGCGGCCATACGAACAACAAAATTCGTGTGTCGACAACACCTGTACATGCGATTAGTGACGATTTAGATATATTAATTGCGTTCGATCAAGAAACGATTGAACTCAATCATCATGAAATGCGTGAAGACAGCGTGATTTTAGCAGATGCGAAAGCAAAACCAGAAAAACCAGAAGATTGTAAAGCGCAATTAATTGTTATGCCATTTACAGAAACAGCAAAAGAACTTGGTACTACTTTAATGAAAAACATGGTCGCAATTGGAGCGACAGCTGCTTTAATGTCATTAGATATCAAGCCTTTTGAAGCGTTGATTACAGGCATGTTTGAGAAAAAGGGTGACAAAGTAGTTAACTTAAATATTCAGGCATTACATGAAGGACACCGTTTAATGAATGAGGAACTCAGCCATATTGAAGGGGACTTTGATTTAGCTGAAAGTGATAACGTACCACATCTATATATGATTGGAAATGAAGCGATTGGTTTAGGTGCGATTGCAGGTGGTTCTCGCTTTATGGCAGCTTATCCAATTACACCAGCCTCTGAAATTATGGAATATATGATTGATCATTTACCAGAAGTAGGCGGCACTGTGATTCAAACAGAAGATGAGATTGCGGCTGCGACGATGGCAATCGGTGCAAACTATGGTGGTGTGAGAGCGTTCACAGCCTCTGCAGGCCCAGGACTATCATTGATGATGGAAGCAATCGGTTTGTCAGGTATGACGGAGACACCACTTGTCATTATGAATACACAACGTGGTGGTCCATCAACAGGTCTTCCGACGAAGCAAGAACAGTCTGATCTAATGCAAATGATTTACGGCACACATGGTGATATTCCAAAAATCGTATTGGCACCAACTGATGCAGAAGATGCATTCTACTTAACAGTTGAGGCGTTTAACTTAGCTGAAATGTATCAATGCCCAGTTATTTTATTAAGTGACCTACAATTATCACTTGGTAAACAAACAGTTAAAAACTTAGATTTCAATAAAATTCAAATTAATCGAGGGTCTACAATTACAGAAGACATCGAACGTGATCCGGAAGATAAAGATTACTACAAACGCTATGCAGTGACAGAGTCAGGTGTATCACCAAGACCAATTCCAGGAGTCAAAGGTGGTATTCACCATGTCACGGGTGTTGAACATAACGAACAAGGTAAACCAAGTGAAGCGGCACAAAACCGTCAAGATCAAATGGATAAACGTATGCGTAAGACAGAAAACTTACGCATTGAAAGTCCAGTAGAAGGATCGTTGAAACATGAACAATCAGATGTTCTATATCTTGGATTTATTTCAACAAAAGGTGCCATTCAAGAAGGTGTAGAACGTTTAGAAGCTGCTGGACACAAAGTAGAACATCTACAAATTCGTCAATTGTACCCATTCCCAACAGATCTTATTCAAGAAGCGGTTGATCGTGCACAAAAAGTTGTTGTTGTTGAACATAACTATCAAGGACAACTTGCAAATATCATTAAAATGAATGTGAATTTAGGCGATAAATTGGTAAACCAAACAAAATATGATGGAACGCCATTCCTACCACATGAAATCGAATCAAAAGGTTTAACACTTTTAAATTCACAAAAGGAGAGAATCTAATTGGCTACTTTCAAAGATTTTAGAAATAATGTCAAACCCAACTGGTGCCCAGGTTGTGGTGACTTCTCAGTACAGGCGGCCATTCAAAAAGCGGCTGCAAACGTCGGGTTAGAACCGGATGAAGTTGCATTGATTACAGGGATTGGTTGTTCTGGACGTCTGTCAGGGTATGTGAATTCATACGGCGTTCACTCAATTCACGGTCGTGCATTACCACTTGCGCAAGGTGTGAAAATGGCAAATCGTGATTTAACGGTTATTGCGTCAGGTGGTGACGGTGATGGTTATGCGATTGGTATGGGTCATACAATTCATGCGTTGCGACGTAATATGAATATCACTTACATCGTAATGGATAACCAAATTTATGGTCTGACAAAGGGACAAACATCACCTTCATCAGCACCTGGATTTGTGACAAAAACAACACCTAAAGGGAATATTGAACAAAATGTTGCACCTTTAGAATTAGCATTATCATCAGGTGCGACATTTGTTGCACAAGGATTCTCAAGTGACATTAAAGCATTGACAAAAATGATTGAAGATGCGATTAATCACGATGGTTTCTCATTCGTAAACGTCTTCTCACCATGTGTAACATATAACAAGGTGAATACTTACGACTGGTTCAAGGAACATTTGACTGACTTGAATGATATTGAAGACTACGATACATCTGACAAACAACGTGCAATTCAAACGGTTGTTGAACACCATTCACTCATAAAAGGCATTGTATATCAAGATACAGAAACCCCATCATACGAGTCACAAATTGAATCTTTAGGTGAGACACCTTTAGCGCATAAAGATATTCAATTGACGTCCGAACAATTTGAATCGTTAACAAAACAATTTGTATAAAAGTACCAACCCAAAGCTGGAGTCCTAACAAAGGATTTCAGCTTTTCATTTGTTTTGGGTATAGTTATAACCATCGACAAATTGCACTTTACTAATTTTTTTAATATAATGAAGAGATGATATAAGGGCAGAAAGGGTTTTGCATGTGAATGAAGAACAAAGAAAAGCTGGGACGTTAGATGTTCTAGCGAATCGTAAAGATAAAGAAGAAAAAGATTACAGTAAGTATTTTGATCACGTCTACCAACCGCCAAGTTTGAAAGAGGCGAAAAAGCGTGGTAAAGAAGAAACAGTATATAATCGCGACTTCCAAATCGACGAAAAATATCGTGGTATGGGGAAAGGGCGTACATTTTTAATTAAAACATATGGTTGCCAAATGAATGCGCATGATACAGAAGTCATGGCAGGTATTTTGTCAGCACTTGGTTATACCCCTACGGAAGATGTCAATGTAGCGGACGTTATCTTACTGAATACGTGTGCGATTCGTGAAAATGCTGAAAACAAAGTGTTCGGTGAGATTGGTAACTTAAAGCACATTAAACAAGAGCGTCCGGATTGTTTAATCGGTGTATGTGGTTGTATGTCGCAAGAAGAATCCGTTGTCAACAAAATCTTAAAGTCATACCAAAATGTCGATATGATTTTTGGAACACACAATATTCATCGTTTACCACAAATTTTAGAAGAGGCATATCTTTCTAAGGCAATGGTAGTCGAAGTTTGGTCCAAAGAAGGCGATGTCATCGAGAATTTACCAAAAGTACGTGAAGGACGTATTAAAGCTTGGGTAAATATCATGTATGGATGCGACAAGTTCTGTACGTACTGTATCGTACCATTTACGCGTGGTAAAGAACGTAGTCGTCGTCCACAAGACATTATTGATGAAGTGAGAGACCTTGCACGTCAAGGTTATCAAGAGATTACATTACTCGGTCAAAACGTTAATTCGTATGGAAAAGACTTAGACGATATTGAATATGGTCTTGGTGATTTATTAGAAGATATCGCAAAAATTGATATTCCACGTGTGCGTTTTACGACAAGTCATCCTTGGGACTTCACAGATCGTATGATTGAAGTGATTGCACAAGGTGGAAATATTGTGCCACATATTCATCTGCCAGTTCAATCTGGGAACAATCAAGTCCTTAAAATCATGGGACGTAAATACACGAGAGAAGCGTATTTGGATCTTGTAAGTCGTATTAAAGCAGCGATTCCTAATGTTGCATTGACGACAGACATTATTGTAGGTTATCCAAATGAAACGGAAGAGCAGTTTGAAGAAACACTTACGTTATATGAAGAAGTTGGCTTTGAACATGCATATACGTATCTCTATTCACAACGTGATGGGACACCAGCTGCGAAAATGAAAGATAACGTACCAACAGATGTTAAAAAAGCACGTTTACAACGTTTGAATCAAATTGTTGGTAAATATTCAGCAGAAGCATTAAAAGCATACGAAGGAAAAACAGTCAAAGTATTGTGTGAAGGTGCAAGTAAAAAAGATGACGAAGTGTTAGCAGGCTATACAGAGCGAAATAAACTTGTCAACTTCCGAGCGCCACAATCAATGATTGGTAAGATTGTAGATGTGAAGATTGTTGAAGCGAAGCAATACTCATTGAATGGTGAATTTGTAGGTGTGAGCGATGCCACACTGGTGAGTCAATAATGACCAATAAAGAAGATGTGTTGCGTAAGGCACGTGAACTGCAACAGTCGATTCAAGATTTGGAAACAATCCAATATTACAAGCAAGTAGAGACACAAATTCATCAAAATGAGCATATTGCTAAACAAATGAAAACATTGAAACAACAACAAAAGCAATCTGTGAACTTACAAAATTACGATAAACCTATTGCGTATCAACGTTCTGAAGCGACTATTCAAGCGATTCAAGCAGAAATCGATGATATGCCAATTGTCTCAGAATTTCGCCAAGCACAGAGAGAGGCGAATGATACGATCCAATTCATTATTGAAACGTTAGCAGACGGTATTGATATCAGTCAACTTGACTCGCAACAAGATGATGAATAAGATGGACTGTCTGTAAAATACATGAAAAGGGGATACACGATGAACCATAAAAAGTTGACGTTAACTGCGTTACTAATCGCACTCAATGTTGTATTAAGTACAATGATCATCATACCTGTTGGCCCTATAAAAGCGGCACCTGTACAACACTTTGTCAATGTGTTGAGCGCTGTACTGTTAGGACCATGGTATGGATTAGCACAAGCATTCCTTTCATCATGTATTCGTGTGATGTTTGGAACAGGTACAGCTTTTGCTTTTCCAGGTAGCATGATTGGCGTGTTACTGGCTAGCTTGTTCTATTATGTGAATCGTCACCTGTTCGTTGCAGCGATTGGAGAAGTAATTGGGACGGGTATCATCGGAAGTCTCATTTGTATTCCTCTTGCATGGATTTTACACATGGACGACTTCCTTATCAAGCCGTTGATGGCGGCATTTATCGTTTCAAGTATGATCGGTGCTACTGTTAGCTATGCCTTATTGATTGTCTTAAAACGACGCGGTTTATTAACGAAGATGGAAAAATATACGAAGCACAAGTTAAAATGACGAATAGGCTAGGCGAATCGAATGTTGCGTATCGTCTAGCCTTTATACATATATTAAAAAAGAGAGTTAAAGGATTGTGATATAAATGTCAAATGTGACACCGATGATGAAACAGTATCTCTCAATCAAATCACAACATCAAGATGCATTGCTGTTTTTTAGGTTGGGTGATTTCTATGAATTGTTTTATGAAGATGCAGTGACAGCAGCACGTGTTCTCGAGATAACGTTAACGAAACGTGATGCCAAAAAAGCGAACCCTATCCCGATGGCTGGTGTACCGTTCCATTCTGCAGATGGCTATATCGAAACATTGATACAAAACGGTTACAAAGTAGCAATCTGTGAACAGGTGGAAGATCCAAGACAAGTAAAAGGAATGGTAAAACGTGAAGTCGTTCGGATTGTCACGCCAGGTACAGTGATGGAACAAGGTGGCGTGGATGAAACGCAAAACAATTATATATTAAGTTTTGTACATGAAGGTGACTATGCTTTAAGTTATTGTGATATTTCGACTGGTGAACTCAAAGTGACGCATTTTGAAGATGAGAGTACGTTAATTAACGAAGTGACAACGATTAAGCCGAATGAAATTGTTGTGACACAACCACTGCCAGACCAATTGAAGCGCCAGTTTAGCATGATAACGGAAACGATTACAGTACGTGAAGTAGTGTCAGACACGACATATCAAGTGAATCAGTTGGATCAGCCTATGATGCATAAAGCTGTTCAAATATTATTAGATTATGTCTATGATACGCAAAAACGTGATATGTCTCATATTGAACCGGCGGCTGTTTATCGTGCATTAGACTATATGAAAATGGACTTTTATGCGAAACGCAACCTTGAACTGACAGAAAGTATTCGATTAAAGTCGAAAAAAGGGACGTTATTATGGTTAATGGATAAGACAAAGACACCAATGGGAGCAAGACGCTTAAAACAATGGATTGATCGTCCGTTGATTCAACGAACAGAAATTGAAAAACGTCATGAAGCAGTGACGCAATTTTTAAATTATTTTATCGAACGATCTACATTAAGAGATTATTTAACAGAAGTGTATGACATTGAACGACTAGTCGGGCGTGTCAGCTTTGGAAATGTCAATGCGAAAGACCTTGTGCAGTTGAAACATTCTATCGCTCAAATACCAGCGATTAAAGGCTTATTACAGACCATTGATCACGAAGCAATCGCACATTTTAATGCGTTAGAACCGTTGGAAGACTTGTTGGCTGTCTTAGAAAAAAGTTTAGTTAATGAACCGCCGTTATCAGTAAAAGAAGGTGGACTATTCAAAACAGGATTTAACGAAGAATTGGATAGTTATTTAGATGCTTCACGAAATGGCAAGCAATGGCTGGCAGAATTGCAAGCACGTGAACGTGAGCGCACGGGTATCAAATCTTTGAAGATTAGCTTCAATAAAGTATTTGGCTACTATATCGAAATCACACGTGCAAATCTAAGTCAATTCGATCCACAAGCATTCGGTTATGAACGAAAGCAAACATTATCAAATGCTGAGCGATTTATTACAGATGAGTTGAAAGAAAAGGAAAGTATGATTCTTGGTGCACAAGATAAAGCGATTGAGTTAGAGTATCGCTTGTTTACGGAACTGCGTCAATATGTGAAACAATTTACTGAAAGATTGCAGCAACAAGCGAAAATTATTTCGGAGTTAGATTGTTTACAAAGTTTTGCGGAAATCGCACAACAATATAACTATGTACGTCCAACTTTCAGTGATGATCGCACACTTTCATTAGTTGATTCTCGACATCCGGTTGTCGAACGTGTAATGGACTATAATGACTATGTCCCGAATGACTGTCATTTAGATGATGAGACGTATATTTATTTGATCACAGGACCAAATATGTCCGGGAAGTCCACGTATATGAGACAAGTGGCGATTATTAGCATTATGGCACAGATGGGGGCATTTGTTCCTTGTCAGTCTGCGCAATTACCCATTTTTGATCAGATCTTTACACGTATTGGTGCGGCAGATGATTTGGTGTCTGGTAAGAGTACCTTTATGGTTGAGATGTTGGAAGCACAAAAAGCTTTGCGTTATGCGACGAAAGATAGCTTGATTATCTTTGATGAGATTGGACGAGGAACTTCAACTTATGATGGTTTGTCACTCGCGCAAGCCATGATTGAATATGTTGCACAAACATCACAAGCAAAAACACTATTCTCGACACACTATCATGAATTGACTGCACTAGAAACGTCATTACCGTGTTTACAAAATGTACACGTTGCAGCGAACGAATACAAAGGCGAACTGATCTTTTTGCATAAGGTGAAAGAAGGTGCCGTTGCAAACAGTTACGGAATTCAAGTCGCACAGTTGGCGGACTTACCTGAACCAGTGATTGCGCGTGCCAAAGTGATTCTCGAAGCATTTGAATCAAACGATAAACCAACCGCGATTGCTACTTCTGATATAAATGAAAATGAAGCGTTGAAAGAAACGGTGTCAGAACCAACGTCATCTCAAACGTCATCAGAAACAAAATTTGAACAACCTACATTTGATTTGTTTCATCCAGCTGAACAAAGTGAAGTTGAGCAAGAGATTAAACAATTAAACTTGTCGCGAATGACCCCATTAGATGCATTTGATAAACTACGTGAGTTACAAAATCGATTAATTTAGAAGGTGACAATATGGGAAAAATTAAAGCGCTACAAACGTCACTTGCCAATAAAATTGCAGCAGGTGAGGTGGTCGAACGTCCGAGTTCTGTTGTGAAGGAATTGCTTGAAAATAGTATTGATGCAGGATCTACCGAAATCAATGTTGAAGTACAAGAAGCCGGTGTGAATGCCATCCGTGTCGTAGATAATGGATCAGGGATAGGCGAAGATGATTTGCCACTTGTGTTTCATCGACATGCAACGAGTAAACTATACGAAGATGATGACTTGTTCCATATTCGTACACTCGGTTTTCGTGGAGAAGCATTGGCAAGTATTTCGTCAGTGGCCAAGGTTACATTAAAAACTTCAACAGATGGTATTGATGGTTATGAAGTGTATGCGGAAGAAGGAGCTATTCTATCCCAAAAACCAGCCAAAGCACGTCAAGGGACAGATATTTTAGTCAGCAACTTATTTTACAACACGCCGGCAAGGCTCAAATATATTAAAAGTCTGTACACAGAACTTGGCAAGATTACAGATATTATGAATCGCATGGCAATGAGTCATCCGGATATTCGTATGTCATTAACGAGTGATGGCAAAAAAATACTTCAGACGAATGGTTCAGGGCGTACGAATGAAGTAATGGCTGAGATTTATGGTATGAAAGTCGCACGTGACTTACTACACATTACGGGTGAAACAAGTGATTATCAAATCGAAGGGTTTATCGCAAAACCAGAACATTCTCGTAGCAATCGTCATTATATTTCTCTGTTTATTAACGGCCGGTATATTAAAAACTTTGTCTTAAATAAAGCAGTGGTAGAAGGCTATCATACGCTACTAACGATTGGGCGTTATCCGATTGTATACCTAAATATTAAAATGGACCCCATATTAGTCGATGTCAATGTCCACCCAACAAAACTGGAAGTCCGATTATCGAAAGAAGACCAGTTATATGCCTTAATCGTGGAGAAAATACAAGCAGCTTTTCAAGATAAAGTTTTGATTCCTAAAAATGATTTTGATAAGAACAAACCCAAAAAAGTACTTGAAAAGTTTGAACAGCAAAAAATAGCTTTTGAACAACGTCAGCAAATGAATCAAGATGAACCAGTTACTGAGAAAGCATACAATAAAGAGGATGTCCGAACTGATTCTAACATTGATACAACAGGTATACGTCAAGAACACTCTGTACCAGATACAGCAGATGATACTTCTCAAACAACGCCTGTTGAAGAAACTGCGGGTATATACAATGCAACAGCATCGTCTGATGTACAACCACAAGATAACGAAGACATATTCGATGTTGAACTACCTGATACATCAGTGGAGACACATCATATAGTGGATGAGCACAAGGATAATGCTGTATACGAGCAAACTGCACAAGAATCAGCCCCACGTGTGCCTTATATGGAAGTTGTTGGACAAGTACATGGAACGTATATTGTTGCACAAAATGACACGAGAATGTTTTTGATTGACCAACATGCGGCGCAAGAACGTATAAAGTATGAATACTTCCGAGAAAAAATTGGTGAAGTAACGAATGAAAACCAAAGTTTACTCATCCCGATGACGTTTAACTTTTCAAAAGATGAGCAATTGACGATTGAACAATTTCGTGACGAGCTAGAAAAGGTCGGTATTTTCTTAGAGCCATTTGGTGGGCATGATTATATCGTCAATAGTTATCCGGTTTGGTTCCCGCCACAAGAAGTGGAAGAGATTATCAAAGATCTTATCGAATATGTTTTGTCACATAAAACGATGAATATTGCTAAGTTCCGTGAAGAAGCCGCAATCATGATGAGTTGTAAAAAATCTATCAAAGCAAATCATTATTTGACGAAAGAAGATATGACTTCGTTGATCAACCAATTAAGAGAAATGGAAGATCCATTTACGTGCCCACATGGACGTCCGATCATTATTAACTTTACAAACTATGAATTAGAGCGTTTATTTAAGCGCATTCAATAAATTGATTCGAAAGGAATTTGACCGAGTGAAACCACACATCTTACCAGCAATTCGATCGATGAAAGACCTTGAAAAATTAGTAAAAACAGATTATCAAACGTGTGTCTTATTGGATACACATATCGGTCATCTACAAGGTGTGATGCAATTTATGCACCAGCACCAATTACAACCGTATATTCATATTGATCTGATTAAAGGGATGAGCCATGACGAATTTGCATGTGAATATATCATTCAAACATATCGTCCTAAAGGCATCGTCTCAACGAAAATGAAAGTAATCAAAAAAGCGAAGGCATTGGGCGTTGTAACGATCTTCCGTGTATTTATTATCGATAGTCATGCATTAGAGCGTAGTATCGAATTGATTCAGCGCTTGGAACCTGATTATGTTGAAGTATTGCCGGGAATAGCGGATAAAGTGATACAACAGATTCAACAAGAGACGGGTGCGCAAGTGATTGCGGGTGGCTTGATTAACACAGAAGATGAAGTGATGCGTGCAGTAAAACATGGCGCAACACATGTGACAACAAGGGACCGAAATTTATGGTAATCCACTTTGTTATTTAATGTATCAAAGCAATGATTGAAAATGATTACAAAATATCAAAAATTTAATTTGACAGCGTTTTCATATGCATGTATTATAAATAACAAGTTAATATTAGAATAGAGACTAAGAGATTTCTGCGTTCGTATTATATCTATTGGGTGTAGTGCGTCTTGTGGCGATCTCTTTTTTGCTAAAGGAGGAAAAAGAGAAATGAATATTTACTTAGCAGAATTTTTTGGGACAGCGCTCTTACTGTTAATGGGTGGTGGCGTTGTTGCTAACGTTGTATTAAGAAAGTCAAAAGGTGAGGCGGCAGACTGGATTGTTATCGCTGTCGGCTGGGGTCTGGCAGTAACACTCGGTGTCTATGCAGTTGGACAATTTTCTGGAGCGCATCTGAATCCAGCAGTTACAGTTGCATTTGCAATGACGGGTGACTTCCCTTGGTCTCAAGTACCGGGTTATATCATTGCACAGTTATTGGGTGGTATTGTTGGGGCTGTCCTTACTTGGTTGACATATTTACCACATTGGCGTGCAACAGATGATCAAGGTTCAAAACTAGGTGTGTTCTCAACAGCACCTGGGATTCGTAACTATATGGCGAACTTTTTAGCCGAGATTATTGGAACAGCTGTTCTAATTGCTGGTTTGTTATTCATTGGGGCGAATAAATTTACTGATGGCTTGAATCCACTAATTGTTGGGGCATTGATTGTTGCAATTGGTGTCAGCTTAGGTGGGCCAACTGGTTATGCCATTAACCCAGCTCGTGACTTAGGTCCACGTATTGCGCATGCCATTTTACCAATTCATAACAAAGGTAACAGTGACTGGTCATATGCCATCGTACCAATTCTCGGACCAATCGCAGGTGGTATGCTTGGAGCAGCGATTTACTTACTTGTATTTGAAAATGTATTCAATGCATGGTCAGTCATCTCTATCGTATTAGTGGCATGTACATTGATTCTCGGTCAAGTAATGAATAAAAAGTCGTCACGCGATGACATCGGTAAAATTTAACATTACAATAATAGATAAAGACGAATGCGTCAGGGAGGCATCTTAATTATGGGAAAATATATTTTAGCAATCGACCAAGGGACAACAAGTTCAAGAGCAATCTTATTTGATGAAAATGGAGAAATTTGTGGTATTTCACAACGAGAATTTAAACAACACTTTCCAAAATCTGGTTGGGTAGAACATGATGCAAATGAAATTTGGACATCAGTCATTTCAGTAATGGCTGCTGTATTAAATGAAAATGATATTTCAGCTTCAGAAGTAGCAGGTATCGGTATTACGAACCAACGTGAAACAACAGTTGTATGGGATAAAAATTCTGGTCGTCCAGTGTATCATGCGATTGTATGGCAATCACGTCAAACACAACATATTTGTGATCAATTGAAAAAAGACGGGCATGAAGCATTATTCCGTAAAAAAACAGGTTTATTGTTAGATCCATACTTCTCAGGGACGAAAGTGAAATGGATTCTTGACAATGTAGACGGTGCACGTGAAAAAGCTGAAAATGGCGACTTATTATTCGGTACGATTGACTCATGGCTCGTTTGGAAACTTTCAGGCGGTAAAGCGCATGTCACTGATTACTCTAACGCAAGTCGTACGTTAATGTACAACATCCATGATCTTGAATGGGATGACGAATTGCTTAAGTTATTAGACGTACCAAAACAAATGTTACCGGATGTGCGCCCTTCAAGTGAAATTTATTGCGAAACGAAAGATTATCATTTCTTCGGTCAAAATGTACCAATTGCGGGTATTGCGGGTGACCAACAAGCTGCACTGTTCGGACAAGCATGTTTTGAACGTGGTGACGTGAAGAATACGTATGGTACAGGTGGCTTCATGTTAATGAATACAGGTGAAGAAGCGGTATTATCAGATCATGGTTTATTAACAACAATTGCATACGGTATCGATGGCAAAGTGAATTACGCGTTGGAAGGTTCTATCTTTGTATCAGGATCTGCCATTCAATGGCTACGTGATGGGTTACGTATGATTCAATCTGCACCACAATCAGAAGACTATGCTAAACGTGTAGATGATACTGAAGGGGTGTATGTTGTACCGGCATTTGTAGGTCTTGGAACGCCGTATTGGGATTCAGAAGCACGTGGCGCAATCTTTGGATTAACACGTGGTACGAAGAAAGAACACTTCATCCGTGCAACATTAGAATCATTGTGTTACCAAACACGTGATGTGATCGAAGCGATGGCTCAGGATTCAGGTATCGATGTGAACAGTCTTCGTGTCGATGGTGGTGCCGTTCAAAACAACTTCCTAATGCAATTCCAATCAGACTTACTAAATATCGATGTAGAACGCCCAGAAGTTGCGGAAACTACAGCATTAGGCGCTGCATATTTAGCAGGTATTGCGACAGGATTCTGGAAAGATCAATCACATGTCAGCAATCATTGGAAGTTGGAAAAAGCTTTTGAACCTAAGATGTCAGAAGAAAAACGTGAACATTTATATAAAGGTTGGAAAAAAGCAGTAGAAGCAACTCAAGTATTCAAGTTAGACGATGCAGAGTAATTCTGTTATACTAAAGCTAAGTTAATAGAAGCACTCGAGATTTGGAGAGATTTTTCGTACAACTTTAAAATAAGTCGTAGGAGGAGTCTCTCTTTTTTTAGTAAAAATAGGAGGTAGTTATAGATGAGTTTATCAACAGTAAAACGTCATTCAGTGAAAGAAAATATGAAACAAGGTGTGTATGATGTTGTCGTAGTCGGTGGAGGTATTACAGGGGCAGGTATCGCGCTTGACGCATCAGCACGTGGCATGAAAGTTGCACTTGTTGAAATGCAAGACTTCGCACAAGGAACAAGTTCTCGTTCAACAAAACTTGTACACGGTGGTTTGCGTTACTTGAAACAACTACAAGTGGGCGTTGTGGCAGAAACAGGGAAAGAACGTGCGATCGTATATGAAAACGGTCCACATGTAACAACACCAGAATGGATGTTGTTACCAATGCATAAAGGTGGTACTTTCGGTAAATTCTCAACATCTATCGGATTAGGAATGTATGATCGCCTTGCAGGTGTTAAAAAATCAGAACGTAAAAAAATGTTAAGCAAACAAGAAACAATGGATAAAGAACCATTAGTGAAACAAGAAGGCTTAAAAGGTGGCGGTTACTACGTTGAATACCGTACTGATGATGCCCGCTTAACAATTGAAGTTATGAAAAAAGCAGCTGAACAAGGTGCAGATATTATTAACTATGCGAAAGTAACCAACTTCTTATATAACGATAAATCAAAAGTATCAGGCGTTGCAGTCACTGATTTATTAGAAAATGAAACATTTGAAATCCATGCGAAAAAAGTTGTTAATGCGACAGGTCCATGGGTAGACGAAGTGCGTCGTGCAGATTACTCTAAAAACAACAAACAATTACGCCTTACAAAAGGGGTTCACGTTGTTATTGATCAATCAAAATTCCCATTACAACAAGCGGTTTATTTCGACACAGAAAATGACGGTCGTATGATCTTCGCAATTCCACGTGATGGCAAAGCATACGTTGGTACAACAGATACGTTCTATGACAATGACAAAGCAAATCCACAAGTGAATCAAGAAGACCGTGACTATCTCATCGATGCGATTAACTACATGTTCCCAACAGTGAATGTGTCAGATAATGACATCGAATCAACTTGGGCAGGTATTCGTCCGCTTATTCTTGAAGAAGGCAAGGATCCATCTGAAATTTCACGTAAAGATGAAGTTTGGGAAGGGAAGTCAGGTCTTTTAACAATCGCAGGTGGTAAGTTGACGGGTTATCGTCATATGGCTGCAGACATTATGGATCTAGTTGAAAAAAGATTGAAACAAGAATATGGTGATCAATTCAAAGATGTGAATACGAAACACATTACTATTTCTGGTGGTGACGTAGGCGGCAGTGCAAACTTCGAAAACTTCGTTCAAGAAAAAGTTGAAGCAGCACGCAAGTTCAACATAGACGCAGAAGACGCTGAATTCTTTGCACGTCGTTACGGTTCTAACGTAGATACACTCTTTGAAATTGCACATATGGCACAACATCAAAATACAGGCTTACCATTAGCACTCTATGTTGAACTTGTTTATGGTGTTCAACATGAATTAGTCGTGAAACCAACAGACTTCTTCGTTCGTCGTACGGGAGATATTTACTTCAACATCGATGCTGTAATTCGCTATAAAGATATCGTTGTAGATGGTCTTGCTGACTTAGTCGGTTATGATGAAGCAACGAAAGCAAGCTACAAAGCAGAACTTGAAAAAGCAATCGATGAAGCACGTTTCGGACAACATCAACCTGCCGAAGCATAGAACTTATATTGAAACCATCCGTTTGGTAATTTCCAGACGGATGGTTTTTGTTTGGAAGTCCATCAGACTCCCGTCAAACCCTACAATATGGTAAAGTAGAAGTAACAACATAAGCGAAAGGAGTACGGAAAATGGTGAAACATGAATCAATGAAGATGACGATGTCAGATGGTGTGATGTTGGAAACAAAACTTGATCGTACCAGCCGAGATGCAGTTGGCATTGTTCATATTTTTCATGGTATGGCAGAACATATGGATCGATATACAGCACTTGTTGAGAAGTTTAATGATCGTGGTTATCATGTGATCCGACATAATCATCGAGGTCATGGCAAAGATATCGAAGGCATTCGAGGACATTATGACTCAATGGAACAAGTCGTGAAAGATGCTTATGAAGTACAAACAACGTTACGTGGAGACTTCGATGCACATCTTCCATGCATTGTTTTAGGCCATTCAATGGGTTCCATCATTGCACGTCAATATGCACAAACCTATCCCGATTCTTTTCAAGGACTTATTTTGAGTGGAACAGGTTATTATACGAAATGGCAAGGTTATCCTGCGGTCGGCTTGTTAAAGCTTGTGACGCTTGTATTTGGTGGCAAAAGACGAATGGATTGGGTCAACCATCTTGTTACTGGACGTTTTAATAATCAGTTCAAACCGCCACGAACACCAAGTGATTGGTTGAGTACAGATACACATGAAGTCGACAAGTTCATCGCAGATACGTATGCCGGATTTAATGTGTCGAATCAACTCGTATACAGTGTTACTAAAGCGATGATGAAGACTGGAGAACTAAAACACATTCAAGAGATGGATCCATATATGCCAGTCTTGTTAGTTTCAGGAAAAGATGATCCGTTTGGTGAGAATGGCAAAGGGATTCGTCGACTTGCCAAACAATTTGAAAAGGGTGGTATTCAGCATATTACGGTTCAGTTGTATCCACATAAACGACATGAAGTCTTATTCGATCAAGATTATGAAACGGTATGGAAACATATGCTTGAGTGGATGAGTCGTCAAATTATACAAAAAACGAGAAGTGAGTGAATTGAATGAGTGAAGAAAAACCTTTCGTCGTTGTCATTGTCGGACCAACGGCAAGTGGTAAAACTGCATTAAGTATCGAATTGGCGAAAGCAATCGATGGCGAAGTGATCAGTGGCGATTCGATGCAAGTATATAAAGGCATGGATATTGGAACAGCAAAAATTACTGAAGAAGAAATGTCAGATATCCCACATCATTTGATTGATATTTTAGAACCGAATGAGACCTTCTCTGCCTTTGACTTTCAAAAACGTGTGAAGCCATTAATTGAAGAGATTACAGCTCGTGGCAAAGTGCCGATTATTGCAGGCGGAACAGGTTTATATATACAATCTGTTTTATACGACTATCAATTTGATGATGAAGCAGTTACGCCTGAACAAGCGCAAATTGTTGCGGATAAAATGGCAGCATTATCATCGTATTCAAATGAAGCATTGCATGACTATTTAGGAACTTTTGATCCAGAATCTCAACAAGCCATTCACCCAAACAATCGTCAAAGAGTCGAACGAGCCATTGCATATTACTATAAAACAAAAAAACTTATGAGTAATCGCAAGAAAAGTACCCAGTTAACAGAAAATTATGATACATTAATAGCAGGGATAGAAATGTCGCGCGAAACATTATATCAAAGAATAAATAAACGCGTCGATATCATGTTGTCTCAAGGTTTATTGGATGAAGTGCAAGAACTGATTGATCAAGGGTATATATCGTGTCAAAGTATGCAAGCGATAGGATATAAAGAAATGATTCCTGTAATAACAGAAGATATGGATGTTCAAACTGCAACTGAACAGCTGAAGCAACATTCACGCAACTATGCAAAAAGGCAGATGACCTGGTTCAAAAACAAATTAGATGTTCATTGGTTAGATAGAGAGAAGATGTCACTTACTTCAATGTTATCTGAGCTCACAACCCAAATAAACAAAAGGAGATTTTAAAATGGTTGAGAAAAGAAACATTCAAGATGAGTACCTTGAAACTTTCAAGAATGAGGAGAAGGAGCTGACAGTCTTTTTGACGAATGGTTTCCAATTACGTGGCACATTATATGACTACGATAAGTATGTCATTGACTTTTACTCACAAGATCGACACCATATCATTTATAAACATGCGATCAGTACGTTTGTAGAAGGGGCGTAGACACCTGGTGAGCAGGAATCACAGCATAAAATCGTGACATGTGTAAAATACAATGACCATGTCGCTGATAACACATCACACATCTTCAAATCATGATTTGAAGTGAGTATGAAAAATGTCATATTGAAGAGCATCACGCCATTGCGTGATGCTCTTTTCAGTCAGCAACAAAAAAACAAGCACTCCTAACAGAATACATTGACTGTTGGATCACTTGCTTATCGTGTCCATTATAATATCTTTTCAATATCACTTTTTAATTTTTCAGGTGTTTTTTGTGGAGAATAGCGATGGACAACTTCACCATTACGGTCGATTAAGAACTTTGTGAAATTCCATTTAATATTTTCTCCAAGAATACCTGATTGTTGTTTTTTCAAGTGTTCGAATAATGGATGTGCATTTTCACCATTTACATCAATCTTTTCATGCATAGTGAACGTGACACCATAATTCAACTTGCAGTTTGTTTCTGCTTCTTGACCTATGCCTGGTTCCTGTTTGCCAAATTGATTACATGGAAAGCCTAAAACGGTAAAGCCTTGATCTTTGTACGTTTGGTATAGTTCTTCTAAGCCACCAAATTGAGATGTGAATCCACATTCACTCGCAGTATTCACAATAAGTAAAACATCACCCTTATATTGTGAAAGAGGATAAGTGGTACCATCTGTTTTTGTTACTTCGATATCATATAAACTCATATCTACCACTCCTTTACTATAAATATAGCACATTCCAGTAGGATAGTCTTAATACGCACACTGTGATACAATGATGTGTACTATGTCTAATAATTAATGGTGATACGCATGCAAAAACAAAAATCGATTTCAACCGAAAAAATACAAGAAAAAGCAGTATTAATCGGGGTAGATCTCTACCAGTCAGAATACAACTTTGAAAGCACGATGCAAGAGTTAGATGCATTGGCAAATACATGTGAGCTTGACGTGAAAGGTCATTTTTCACAGCGTAAAAATTTCGTTGATCAACGCTATTACGTTGGTAAAGGGAAACTGCAAGAAATTGAAGATTATATTGATTTTCATGATATTGATGTGTTGATCACAAATGATGAACTTACAACGGCACAGTCTAAAAACTTGAATGATAGACTGAACATTAAAATTATTGACCGAACACAGCTGATTTTGGAGATTTTTGCGTTAAGAGCGAAGAGTCGAGAAGGTCAGCTACAAGTGGAATATGCGCAATTGGACTACTTGTTGCCACGTCTGATGGGGCACGGTAAAAGCTTGTCTCGACTCGGTGGTGGAATCGGAACGAGAGGTCCGGGTGAGACGAAGTTGGAAACGGATCGTCGACATATTCGTACACGCATGACAGAAATTCGTCGTAAATTGTCAGAAGTATCCGCACATCGTGAACGTTACCGACAAAAGCGTGATCAACACGATGTCTTTCAAATTGCCTTAGTCGGTTATACAAATGCAGGCAAATCATCTTGGTTTAACACACTTACAGAAGCAGGCACTTACGAAAAAGATCAATTATTTGCGACGCTCGATCCAAAAACAAGACAATTGAAGTTGAATGACGGGTTTGAAGTTGTGATTTCAGATACAGTTGGATTTATTCAAAAACTGCCAACGACATTGATAGAAGCATTCAAATCAACGTTAGAAGAAGCCAAACGTGCTGATATGTTACTTCATGTAGTCGATGCAAGTCATCCTGACTATAAAGCACAGTACGATACGGTGAATGACTTGATTAAAACGTTGAACATGGACAATATCCCACAAATTGTGCTGTTTAACAAACGAGACCTACATACAGGGACACGTCCAATAACGAATAAACCAATGGTATTTGTCTCTTCTAAAAATGATGATGATATTGAAAAAGTTAAGTCGATTTTAATCGCACAAATGAAAGAACAGATGACATACTATCGATTAGAAGTACCAAGTCATGATGCAAAACGATTGTATGACTTGAAGCAACAGACGTTGGTCACATATCTTGCATTTGATGAACAAGCAAATGTATATAAAATTGAAGGATATAAAAAATATAGAAAGTAGCGAAAAAATGAAAGAGTTATCACATATTATTGAAGAAGTAGAACAAACTTTGGTACCATACTTTAAAGAAATTGAGCAACTTGCTTACCACAATCAAACAAAAGTACTTGATGCATTTCACCATGTCAAAATTACTGAAACTGATTTGTTAGGATCAACAGGATATGGTTATGATGACTTTGGACGTGATCACCTTGAAGCGGTTTATGCAGAGACCTTCAAAGCAGAAGATGCATTAGTCCGTCCACAAATCATTTCTGGAACACATGCTATTACGGTGGCGCTTCAAAGCTTGTTGAAACCGGGGGATGCATTGATGTATATCACAGGCAGTCCCTATGATACGTTGCTTGAAGTAATTGGTGTAAATGGATCAGGTGTTGAAAGCCTAAAAGAATATGGCATTGACTATCAAGAAGTACCGCTAAATCAAGGAACAATTGATGTGAAAGCGGTTGTTGAAGCGATAACTCCTAAAACAAAAGTGATTGCAATCCAACGATCAAAAGGCTATGATCAACGTCCGTCGATTACAGTTGGAGAAATTGAAACAGCTATTGCCGAAATCAAATCAGCTTATCCAGAGATGATTGTATTTGTAGATAACTGTTACGGTGAGTTCGTTGAAACACGTGAACCAATCGAAGTAGGGGCGGATATCATTGCAGGTTCACTGATCAAAAATCCAGGTGGCGGTCTAGCAAAAATAGGGGGATATATTGCTGGACGTAAAGATTTGGTTGAACGTTGTGGCTATCGTTTAACTGCACCAGGTATTGGTAAAGAAGCAGGTGCATCACTCAACGCTTTACATGAAATGTATCAAGGCTTCTTTATGAGCCCACATGTTGTAAGTCAAAGTTTGAAGGGCGCCTTATTTACAAGTTTGTTATTAGAACGTTGCAATATGAAAACAACTCCGAGTTATGATGCACAACGAACAGACTTAATTCAAACAGTCTCTTTTGATAATGCTGATCAGATGATTCAGTTTTGTCAGAGTATCCAAGCAGCGTCGCCTGTCAATGCCCATTTTAACCCAGAACCTAGCTACATGCCGGGATATGAAGATGATGTGATCATGGCAGCAGGTACATTTATTCAAGGTGCTTCTATCGAGCTTACTGCAGATGGCCCAATACGTGCGCCATATGAAGTCTATGTACAAGGTGGATTAACGTATGAACACGTGAAAATTGCAGTGACACGTGCCGTAGAAAAAATGTTGAATGCAGGGCTAATCACGATATAAATGAAAGAACGCCATCTTTGTGAAAAGGTGGCGTTTTTGTGATTATTAGTGACAAAATTGATTGAAAAATGTACCGATGTTGAATAATATATCAAAGATTTAGATGTTTTTAACACATCACTGAGATCAATAGTGCAGATTCAACAATAAATTAAAACCCTCAAGACATAGAGTCTCAAGGGTTTAAAGTATTAATACTGCTTCATATATTGCTCGATTTCCCATTTAGAAACTTGCGTACGGTAATAATCCCACTCAATTGATTTTGAGTTGATGAATTGGTTATAGATATGTTCACCTAACGCATCTTTTACTACTTCATTTTCACGCATTGCTTTTAATGCTGTGTAAAGTGTTGATGGTAAATCTTCAATACCAACCGCTTCACGTTCTTCACGGTTCATTTCATAGATGTTTTGGTTTACTGGTTTTGGCACTTCTAATTTATTTTTAATACCGTCTAAACCAGCTTGTAAAATAACAGCAAGTGCCATGTATGGGTTGGCTGCTGGATCGACTGAACGAATCTCAACACGTGTTGACAAGCCACGTGAAGTTGGAACACGAACTAATGGTGAACGGTTTTTACCACTCCAAGCAATATAACTAGGTGCTTCGTATCCTGGGACTAAACGTTTGTATGAGTTCACAAGTGGGTTACATACTGCTGTGTAGCCACGTGCATTTTTCATACAACCTGCAATAAAGTGATATGCATCTTTCGTTAATTGCATTTCACCATTTTCGTCGTAGAAAGCATTTTCTTTCCCTTTGAATAATGACACGTTAAAGTGCATACCGCTACCGTTTACACCGAATAATGGTTTTGGCATAAATGTTGCATGTAAGTTGTGCTTACGAGCAATTGTTTTTACGACAAGTTTGAATGTTTGGATGTTGTCACAAGCTGTGATAGCATCTGCATATTTGAAGTCAATCTCATGTTGTCCTGGCGCAACTTCGTGGTGAGATGCTTCAACATCAAAGCCCATATCTTCAAGTTCAAGTACGATATCACGACGGCAGTTTTCACCTAAATCTGTTGGTGCTAGGTCAAAGTATCCACCATGATCGTTCAATTCCATTGTTGGTTCGCCTTTTTCATCAAGTTTGAACAAGAAGAATTCTGGCTCAGGCCCTAAGTTAAAGTCTGTAAAGCCAAGTTCTTCCATTTCTTTCAAGACGCGCTTCAAGTTACTACGTGGGTCACCAGAGAATGGTTTATGTTCTGTTGTGTATACATCACAGATTAAACGAGCAACTTTGCCTTTACCTTCTGTCCATGGGAAGATTACCCAAGTGTCTAAGTCTGGATATAGGTACATGTCTGATTCTTCAATGCGGACAAATCCTTCAATAGAAGAACCATCAAACATCATCTCATTGTCTAATACTTTCTCCAATTGTCTCACAGGCACTTCAACATTTTTGATTGTTCCAAGGATGTCTGTAAATTGTAATCGTAAATAACGTACATCTTCTTCTTTTGCGAACTTTCTAATGTCATCCTTCGTAAACTTTTGCTTTGTCATTGCGTTCTGTCCCCCAGTAAAATTATTTAAAAAAGCGCGATAAGTCACCACGATTGAGTGGAATGGATTCATGTTGCGGTTTTTGCGTCGTATCCACAATCATTTGTTTTCTTAGACGCTCTTCTTCATCATTTAATACTTCGCTTTCTTCTGCTAACATAATTTGCTTAATCCCTTTCATATTAAACCCTTTTTCCAATAAATGTTTAATAGATAGTAATATCTCTACATCATTTAACGAAAAGAGCCGTTTACTGCCTTCTGTACGAAAGGGGTGAATTAGTTCATGTGTTTCATAGTAACGAATCTGTCTTGGTGACAGTTCCGTCAACTGACTGACAACACGCATCGGAAAGACTGGCATATTACGCCGAATTGTATCATTGCTCATCTACGCCATCTCCTTGAACTTTTGAACTGTTTTAACATTAGCACAAAATTTTCTGCATTTCAAAAATATGTTAGAAAACCTGACATGAAATCTAAAATTCAAATGCTATACGCTTTCATTCAGGTGTGAAATATTATTTGTATACACAAAAACGCCACCGTCTCAGTAAGATGATGTTCCATTATTATCAAAAGCAATGTTACAACCAGCTAAGCTATACTTTAAAAAGAGAAGGAGAGAGAAGCCTTAATAATAAACACGAAATAGTATAGGTGCTACATGTCTCGATTTTTATTTGTTATTATAAAATCCACCTTCTAACCATTTTTAAATTGATTATAAGATTTTATCCGTAACGGTATTGATTGTTTTAATCTATTAATACTACATATTTATAGTAATGTAGATAAATTTCTATGAATTTACTATAAATTAAAGCTGAATTAATAAAAAAGGTGCGTTATAATGATGCTAGAGGTTTTAGTACTCTGTAATTTTAGGTATAAGTGAAACAGACTACTTCGCAGAGTCATTAAAAATGGCGTTTTAGTACTCTGTAATTTTAGGTATAAGTGAAACATGAAATCTACGAAATAGTTCATAAACCCAGTTTTAGTACTCTGTAATTTTAGGTATGAGTGTAATGATTTTTATTCATGTGTATTGAAGCTAAGTTGTTTAATGCTTAATTTTATGTATGGAACTATTTACCATCATTAAAAATATATTCAGAATTATTAAAGAAAACATTGACGATTTGTTAATGAGTTGGTAAGGTATAAGTATAGGCGACGGCCTATACTTATACCTAAAAATTACAGAACCTACTAAAACAAGACTATATGTCGTGTTTATCCCATCTATTTTTTAGATGGGATTTTTTTCTTTCTAGAATATAGAGTTAACAATCTATTTCAGGGCAGGAAAATATTATATTTGAAAACGCATTCAACTCATTTATAATAAAGTTGTATATTGAATTAGGAGGTTATATGATGTCACAACCATACATATTAGGTCTTGATATTGGGATTGGCTCAGTAGGCTATGGATTAATCGATTTTGAGACTCAAAAAATTATAGACGCAGGTGTACGTTTATTTCCTGAAGCAAATGCAGATAACAACTTAGGGCGTCGAGCAAAACGTGGTGCTAGGCGTTTGAAGAGAAGACGTATACATCGTTTAGAGCGTATTAAAGATTTATTGTCAGAATATAAAATCATTTCAGAAGAACAACCAGTTAATAATAAGCCATATGATATAAGAGTCAAAGGTTTAACTGAAGCATTATCTAAAGATGAACTTGCAGTAGCTTTATTACATATTGCTAAACGTCGTGGAATTCATAATATTAATATTGCAATGAGTGATGATGATTCGTCTTCAGATAGTTTATCAACTAAAGATCAGCTTAATAAAAATGCCAAAGTACTTGAAAATCGATATGTATGTGAGCTTCAAAAAGAGCGTTTAGATACTGAAGGAAAAGTTCGTGGTGTGGAAAATAGATTTCATACTAAGGATATTATTCGCGAAGTCAAAAAACTTTTAGATACGCAAAAACAATTTCATTCAGAGATTGATGATGATTTTATAAATAAATATATAACACTAGTAGAAACGCGTCGTGAATATTTCGAAGGGCCAGGAAAAGGAAGTCCATATGGTTGGGATGCTGATGTAAAAAAAATGGTATCAACTTATGATGGGACGTTGTACCTATTTTCCAGAAGAATTGCGAAGTGTTAAATATGCATATACAGCTGACTTATATAATGCGCTTAATGACCTGAATAATTTAATGATTTCAAGAGATGAAAATAACAAACTAGAGTATTTTGAAAAGTATCATATTATTGAAAATGTATTTAAACAAAAGAAAAATCCATCATTAAAACAAATTGCCAAAGAAATTGGTGTAGATGAAATTGATATTTCTGGATATCGTATTACTAAGTCAGGAAAACCGCAGTTTACAAGCTTTAAATTATTTCATGACTTAAAAAATGTTGTAAAGGATCAGTCAATTTTAGAAGATATTTCTTTAATGGATCAAATAGCTGAGATTCTAACGATCTATCAAGATAAAGATTCTATTATTGAAGAACTCGGACAACTGGATCACTTACTAAGTGAAAGTGATAAGCATGCAATTGCTGAGTTTACTGGTTATACAGGTACGCATCGTTTATCACTTAAATGTATGAATATGATTATTGAGGAATTATGGCATTCTCCAATGAACCAAATGGAAATTTTTACATACTTAAATATACGTCCTAAAAAGTTTGAACTAGAAGGTTTGAAACGCATTCCAACTGATATGATTGAAGATGCGATATTATCACCAGTTGTTAAAAGATCTTTTAAACAAGCAATTGGTGTCGTTAACGCGGTTATTAAAAAGTATGGTTTACCAAAAGATATTGTTATCGAATTAGCAAGAGAGTCTAACTCAGCTGAACAACGCAAATATTTAAACGACATTCAAAAGAAGAATGAAAAAACAAGAAAACGAATTGAAGCAATTATTAAAGAATATGGGAATGAAAATGCAAAAAGGCTTGTTCAAAAAATTAGGTTACATGACGCACAAGAAGGAAAGTGTTTATATTCATTAAAAGCCATTCCTCTTGAGGATTTATTACGTAATCCTAAAAATTATGAAGTAGACCATATCATTCCAAGATCAGTGTCATTTGATGACTCAATGCATAATAAAGTGTTGGTGCGCAGTGATCAAAACGCAAAAAAGAATAATCGTACACCATATCAATATTTAACATCATCCGATGCAGATATCAGATATGCAGAATTTAAGCAACATGTGTTAAACCTTGCAAAGAATAAAGATAGGATGAGTAAGAAAAAACGAGAATATCTACTGGAAGAAAGAAATATCAATAAATACGATATTTAAAAAGAGTTTGTCAATAGAAATCTTGTAGATACACGTTACACGACAAGAGAACTGACAACGTTGTTAAAAGCTTATTTCAGTATTAATAATCTTGATGTGAAGGTGAAGACCATCAATGGTAGCTTTACTGACTTTTTACGTAAAAGATGGCGCTTTAAGAAAAATCGAAATGAAGGATATAAACATCATGCAGAAGATGCCCTTATCATCGCAAAAGCAGATTTCCTTTTTAAAGAACATAAATTATTAAAAGAACTTAAAGATGTATCGGAATTGGCTGTTGCAGAAAACACTTCAGAGGTGAAAAGTGAAGATCAGTATGAAGAAGTATTTGGTGGATACAATCAAATAGAAGATATAAAAAGTTATAATATCACTAAATTTTCACATCGTGTAGATAAAAAACCAAATCGTCAATTAATAAATGACACTATATATTCAACAAGAACAAAGAATGATGAAACATATGTGATTAATACATTGAAAAATCTATATGATAAGTCTAATGACAAAGTGAAAAAACTTTATAATAAGAATCCAGAAAACTTTTTAATGTATCATCACGATCTACAAACTTTTAAAAAACTAGCTACTATTATGGATCAATATAGTAATGAGAAAAATCCACTCGCAAAATATTATGAAGAAACAGGGCACTATTTAACAAAATATGCTAAAAAAGACAATGGTCCAGCTGTTCACAAGTTGAAATATTACGGCGATAGATTGGGTGAGCATTTAGATATAACTAAAAATTATAATTCAACTAAAAATAAAGTGGTTCAGCTTTCAAAAAGTTCTTTTAGATTTGATATCTATAAGGGCGAAAAGGGCTTTAAAATGATTAGTATTCCATATATTGATTTGGAAAATAAAAAAAATTATTATGTAATTGACCAAACATATTATAATCATCTGAAAAAAGAAAAGAAAATTTTTGAAAATGATATTTTTATTGGGAGTTTCTATACAAATGATATTATTGCAATTAATGGAGATAGATATAGAGTTATTGGTGTGAATAATAATAAAACTAACCGGATTGAAGTTGATAAAATTCATATTAGACAAACAGATTATGTTAAGAGTAACAATGTAAAAGAATCTGGACGTTTATTACTAACTATTGGTAAAAAAGTAACTAGCATTGAAAAATACCACACTGATATTTTAGGAAATATGTACAAGCAACAAAGACCAAAAACACCACAGCTTGTATTTAAAAAAGGATAAGTGCTATGGGATGGCGTGTTGTATATATTTCAGACGTTGATAAACTCTCATTGCATCTAGACAGTTTGAAAATTAAAAAAGGGGACGACGAATATAAAGTTCTCTTGAATGATACCTATAAAATTAAATGATATTAATATAATAAAATATATATTGAATGAGCAAGTTGGATAGATGGTGGCTAATCTCTTGAAAAAGGGGTGATGCCTATGGTTATAGATGTTACTCCTAGGAAGGAATAGCATGACAGATTATGAAATGCTTATGGTTGTACTAACAATTATTAGCTTAGTAATGATGAATCAAAACAACCATAAAAAATAACCATCTAATCATAAACTTTGGTAAGTAATTAGATGGTTTGAAAATAATGAAAGCCACCGTCTTTTTAACGGGCTCAGTGGGGCATGTAGACGCATGCCCTTTTTATAATGTTAAATTAACATATGAGGTTGATATAATCAACTTTAACATCCAAAAAAAGGGGCTGAGACATAGGCGCTCAATTTCCCTTCAAAAAAAAGCCGTTAAAATTCTTTTTTAAGATTTTAACGGCTTTTTTCTTATTATTTACTAAAAAACTAGCACTTATCTGGCTAGTTTTCTGATATTTACTGCCATAAGTGCGATTCCTAATTCGCATTCAACCTTTGATTGAGTGCGAACTGATAACCTTTGGAAACCCAAATTAGCCTTCAGATTTCCAAATGCTGATTCGACATCTATTTTTCGTTTTTTGTAGATGCCTTTCGTTTTTGGATCTGAAAGCTGCTTATTTGTGAATGCTTTAAAATAATCCCAAGTTGGATTTTTATATAAGCTTTTTGTTGTAGTTGGATTGGTTCTGTACTTCATACATTCATTTCGTAAAGGACACCCAACACAATCTTCACATTTATATAATTTGAAATCTCTCTGATAACCATATCCGTCTCTTCTTTTTCTATAACTTTTGAAATGCAATTCTTTGTTATTCGGACATACATAATAGTCATCTATTTCATTATATTTCCAATTAGCTGTTATGAACGGATTATTTTTATATTTTCTTTTCTTCTCTTTTAAATACATACTATATGTGATGAGTGGTGTTTTCTCGAATTCATCAAGAATCATCGTATAGTTTTGTTCGCTACCATATCCCGCATCAGCTACAATGTACTCTGGAATGTCACCGTATAATTCTTTGATTGATTTTAAAAAAGAAGGAAGTGTTCGCGTATCACCCGGATTACTATACACACCAAATGCCAAAATGAACTGATTGTTCGTCGCAATCTGCAGATTATAGCCAGGCTTTAATTGTCCATTCTTCATATGATCATCTTTCATTCTCATAAAAGTCGCATCATGATCTGTTTTAGAATAGCTTTTTCTGTCACCATAAATTTCCATCTGCTCATCATATTTTATTTTACGATCTTTAAAATCTTTGATTGCTTTTTTATATTTTCTAACTTTACTTCTTTGTTTTCTTAATGTCTTTCTCGTTTCTACACTTTGGGATGCTTCAATTTTAGAAGTGAGCGTTTCATTTTTATCATCTAAATGCATCTCAATACGATTTAATTCTTCTTTTGTTAGTTCATCAGAAGATTCTCTCTTAATTTCAGGAATGATCTTCTCTGAAATTAATTGTTTATACACCGCATTGGATTTTTCAATAACCCCTTTACTAAAATGCTTAGTGCTACCTAGCCATTGAAAAGTATATTTATTGGCATTAGCCTCTATCTTCGTTCCGTCTATATAAAGGACGTCTTCTGTAATCACTTTATCTTCTAATAATTGTGCTCTAAGACCCACAAATAGAACTTGTATAAAATCCATCATGTGTGGATTAACTCTAAAGCGATTGATTGTACGATATGAAGGGACTTGTCCTTGAGCTAACCACATCATACGACAACTATCTTTAAGTAGAAATTCCATTTTTCTACCAGAAAAGACAGACTGTGTATAGCTGTATAAAACGATTTTTAACATCATTTTAGGATGATAAGATGAAGGACCTCTATGGTTGTAATATTGATTAAAAGTTTCTTGGGGAATAGATTCTACAAGTTTATTAATAATGAGGGCAATATCACTCTCGGGAAAAGAAATTTCAGTTTCAATTGGCAGACTAAGCTGAGAAATGTTATACTCTTTATACATATAAGGCACTTCCTTTCATTGTTTTTGTGGTTATTAACAATTATACGGGAAGTGTTTTATTTTTTTAAATGATATCTATAAAAAAGGTCTAATTTAGTGTCGAAAAACACTAAATCAGACCTTTTTTGTAAAAGAGCTGGGAATTATGTCCCAGCCCCTCTTTTTTGGGGATTGCGCATCTTCTAGGATGAAGGTGCTAAGATAAGTTTCAGAAGTGATTGGCTATCTATTTTCCTAGTAGATATATGTTTCCAGTTTGATTTTTAAGTGAAAAAGTATAAACTATAATTACTTTCCTAAAGGTTTGGTGAATACTATGTCAGAAAAGATATCTCCTAAATCTGGAGAAAAAAAGCGTGTAGAAATTCATGAAAGCCGCTTTATGAAGTTTTTTGGTGGTCAGGATTTATTATATGCGCTCACAATATTTATTTTAATTGGTGTTGTTATTTTTATTTTTGATCGTGTTTCTTATGTTTTTCAACCATTTACTATCATTTTAAATACGATTGCTGCACCGATTATTATTGCACTGATTCTTTATTATTTATTTAATCCTATCATTAATATTTTAGAACGATATCATATTAAGCGAGTGTGGGGAATTACGCTGCTTTTCTTAGCAATTGTCGGTCTTATCACGCTAGCAGTCAACTTACTCATCCCAGTCGTTTCGTATCAATTCGATCGCTTAATGCATAATTTTCCAACATATATTAATAAATTAACAGGGTTTATTAATAATATGATGCACATCCCATTCGTGTCGGATTATTATAGTGATATTGTGAACTGGCTAAAAGAATTACAACAGAAGATTCCAACTTTTGCCAATGGTTTTAGTGACAAAATTAAAATCTTTGCCGAAGCTGTTGTCAACGTAACAGTTGTTATCGTTACAGTGCCATTCGTGTTGTTCTTCATGCTGAAAGATGGACACCGCTTCAAAGATTTTTCAAATCAAATCGTCCCACCAAAGTATCGAAAAGACGTACATGATTTGTTGGATAAGATGAGCGAACAAGTCGGTTCATACATTCAAGGACAAATCATCGTATCTTTCTGCATCGGAGTATTGCTTTTTATCGGTTATTCAATTATCGGTCTCGATTATGCCTTAATTCTTGCAAGTATTGCAGCAGTGACAAGTGTTGTTCCATACTTAGGACCAACAATTGCGATTTCACCAGCAATTATTATTTCAATCATTACATCACCATTCATGCTTGTAAAATTGGTTCTCGTTTGGACAGCAGTTCAGTTTATTGAAGGGCATTTCATTTCACCTAACATTATGGGTAAAACGATGCGTATTCACCCGTTAACGATCATTTTTGTCTTGCTATGTGCGGGTAACTTATTAGGTATTGTCGGTGTCATTTTAGGGATTCCAGCTTATGCCATTATTAAAGTATGGGTATCACATCTCTTTATGTTATTCAAAAGACGCTACAATAAATATTATGCAGATGATGCGGGACCGTATGAAATCATTGAAGACCAGCGCACACATCATCGTGAAGTGATTAAGGATACAAGTGCTCAAGATGAACATCAATAAGATGTCATGTGTGAATGTCTAATGATTCTCGTATCGCTAGTGTAATTGAGGGATAGAAAGGAGCCGACCATTGAGTGTCACGAAACAGCAGTTATTAAAAGGCTTAAAAGTAATTTTTGTGATTGCATTACTAAGCGTTGTTATCTTCGTATTAGTTAAAGAATTATCACATATTGATTTTAAAAGAACATTTTTATTATTTAATCAGATTAATAGTTTAGAGCTGATGTTGCTCTTCTTGTTAGGAGCGAGTTCTATTGTCTTATTGTCACTGTACGATGTGATTTTGACGATGCGCTTTAAACTAGCACTTTCAAAGTTTAAAGCATTACGTGTCGGTTATATTATCAATACTTTCAATAATATTATTGGTTTCGGTGGATTTATTGGTGCGAGTGTTCGACTGTGGTTTTATCAACAGTACACGGATAAAAAGAAGAAGCTTGTACAGTTTGTCACTTATATGTTGACATCTATGCTAACTGGTTTGAGTTTCCTATCTTTACTCGTTGTAACACACGTCTTAGATGTCAGCTTTTTGAATCAGACAACCATATGGGTAACAGTATTTCTCTATGTGATTGCGGGGTTATTACCTGTATTCATCATCGTTTCATGGGTATGGCCTATTGACAAAACAGCACGATGGCTCGGTGCAAGCTTCACGCTTATTTCAAGTGTCGAATGGTTAATGGCAACGATCGTCTTTTATTATGCACTTCATTTAGTAGGGGCATCTGTGCCGTTTTCTATCGTTTTAGGCGTATTTATCGTAGCTGCCATTTCTGGTCTGCTTTCATTCATACCTGGTGGATTTGGTGCATTCGATTTGTTGATATTACTAGGGTTTAAATACTTTGGTTTACCGGAAGAGAAGGTTGTACTAGCATTATTGTTATACCGTATTGCATACTACTTCTTTCCACTCTTCGTTGCACTCATCTTAACGGTTTTTGAATTTGGCACAGCAGCCAAAAAATTTATTAATGAGTCGAAATATATACAACCAGCGAAGGAAGTTACAGCATTTTTAATGTCTTTTCAAAAGGATGCCGCGAGCTATATTCCTTCCTTCGCTTTAAGTTTCTTAGTGCTTATTATGAGTTTTGTCACATTGATCAATAATTTCGGTATTGTATTTGATGCAACGACATCTAAACACCATCTGCTATATATTACACTGTATATTTTGAATGTCAGTGCGACGGTGATGTTATTTTTGAATATAAGTGGCATCATTATGAGAAGTAAACGTGCTATACTGTTTGCAATTGTTGCTGCACTGATTATTATCACTTCAAATGCGTATGTATATGGTTTGTCTATTACGTTAGTACTTGCAATTTTATTAGTTGCTGCACTTGTTTTTGCTTATCGCAAGTCACGTATATTGAAGCGTCCTGTGACATTGAAGTCATTACTACGTCTTGGGCTGATGACTTTTATCGTATTGTATTTCAATCAGTTTTTAGTCAGTAGCTTTATTAGTGCATTAGGTGTTGAAATTCCAAAGATAGACCTGTTTTTATTAAGATCTTCTTTCTGGTTATCATTTCTTGGAATGGTTGTGCTGATTGCTGGAATAATTAAATATTTCGAATGGCATCATCTCCGTCCGAATGCGTTTAATGACTTAACAGTCGCACAAGAAATTTTGAAAACACATGGTGGGCATTTGCTCAGTCACTTAGTTTATAGCGGTGACAAAAATGTCTTTGTAAATCAAGAAAAGAATGCGTTTCTTATGTATCGTCATACAAGAGAATCATTCATTGTGCTCGGTGACCCGGTGGGTGATCCAGATGGGTTCCATTCGCTGCTGACAACTTTTTACAATCATGCAACTTATCTAGGTGCAGATGTGATGTTCTATCAAGTATCTGAAGAACATTTACCGCTGTATCATGACTTTGGAAACCAGTTCTTCAAACTCGGAGAAGAAGCATTAATTGATGTTCAAAACTTTAGTGTGGCTGGAAAGAAAAGGCGTGGCTTTAGAGCAACGCTTAATAAGTTCGAAACGCAAGGCTATACTTTTGAAATATTAGATGCGCCACTTGATGAAGAGACATATCAGCGCTTAAGAAAAATAAGTGATAAATGGCTCGGTCAACAGTCAGAATTCTACTTTTCGGTTGGACATTTTAACAGAGCGTATGTGAATTCAGCACCTGTTGCTGTTTTACGAAATGGCAATGGACAAATCGATGCATTTGCAACATTGATGCCTGTGGATCAAAAAACAACTGTCTCTGTCGATTTGATACGTTGGGATAGAGAGATTGATTTACCATTTATGGATGGCCTATACTTACATATGATTCTGTGGGCACAGACAGAGGGCTATGCACGTTTCAATATGGGGATGGCAACGTTATCTAATGTCGGTCAAGTACCGTATGGCCATGCGAAGGAAAAGGTTGTCGGCCGTTTTTATGAACATTTTAACGGCTTGTACAGTTTTCAAGGGTTACGCCAATACAAGAGTAAGTATGGCCCTGAGTGGGAATCACGCTATCTGATCTATCATCGCTCACAAACAGTTTGGCTCTCTTTATTAAGAGTGACACGCATTATTCGAAAAAGATATAAAGTATAAAAATGGACAGCCACTTTGATGTTATGCGTCAAAGTGGCTGTCCAATTTATATTATTGGCGTGCTTGTTTGATTGCAGCACGTTGTTGCTGTTCTTGTGCGTAACGTTCTGGTTGCTTCTTGTAAAAATCTTGATGATACGCTTCTGCTTCATAAAATTCAGAGACAGGAAGGATTTTAGTCGCAATGGCTTTGTCACGATCGTAAGTATTTTTTAATTGATCAATATGTGCTTCTGCTACTTCTTTTTGGTCATCATTTGTATAGAAAATAGCTGTCCGATATTGTGAACCACGGTCTTGAAATTGACCATCTGCATCGGTAGGATCAATGACCGAAAAGAAAATTTCTAATAATTTTTGATAAGAAAATAATGCCACATCATACTCTATTTTGACCACTTCGTAATGACCTGTTTCACCGGTTTTCACTGCTTCGTATGTTGGGTTTTTAACATGTCCACCCATATAGCCAGAAGTGACTTTTTCAATGCCTTCAAATTGATCGAATGGCTTCACCATACACCAAAAACATCCGCCAGCGAAGTAAGCTGTATTTATATTCATTCAAACACCCTTCCTAGTGCATTATTTTTTATTATTTTACATGTTTTCACTTGCTTTTTAAATTGAATTTCTATACCGTTAATATGTGTTTATTATAGTACATAGCTATCTAATTTTGAAGATATAAGGTTGATCAGATAATGGAAAATAATTTTAAACGTAAAAACTCAAGCAGATCCGAGCAACATTTAAAGCGTGGAAAAAAGAGACGTATACGTAAATTACCATTTGTTATTTTAGCAGTGATTCTATTTATTGTTGTAGCGGTTATTTATTGTGTGAGCAGCTACCATAAAGGATTAGAAGTTGCAAAACAGCATAACGAAAGCCCAAAACTACATAAGTTTAATGGTGTTTCTAAAAATGACGGTAAAGCAACAGTGCTTATTTTAGGAGCAGACTTAGAGGATGGCGGTGTTTCTCGCACAGACTCTATTATGATTGCACAGTACGATTATATAAAGAAAGATATGAAGATTATTTCAATTATGCGTGATATTTATGCAGATATTCCAGGCTATAATAGTTATAAAATTAACACAGCCTATTCACTTGGTGGCGCAGAATTGATGCGCAAAACTTTGAAAGAAAACTTAGGCATTGAGCCAGAGTATTACGCAACATTGGACTTTAAGGGATTTGAAGCAATGATTGACGAATTGAGCCCGGATGGTGTGCCAATTGACGTTGAAAAAGATATGTCAGAAAAGATTGGCGTATCGTTAAAAAAAGGAAAGCATAACTTAAACGGTAAAGAGTTGTTAGGATATGCAAGATTCCGAAATGATGAAGAAGGAGACTTCGGTCGTGTTCGTCGACAGCAACAAGTGATGGCAGCATTGAAACAGCAGTTAACAGAACCGTCTTCCATCATAAAAGCACCAAAAATTGCGGGTATTATGCGTGGGTATGTAAGTACGAATATGCCTGATTCAGCCATTTATCAGACAGGGGTGAGCTTTATCATTCGTGGAGATAAAAATATCAAAACATTGAGCGTTCCTGTTGAAGGAAGCTATGAAAATATTACAACTAATGATGGTGGTGCGGCATTAGGCATTGATAAAAAAGAAAATAAAAAACGTATTCAGAAGTTTTTAAACGAAGAATAAGCGAACGGATACGAAAAAAGTAGTGAAGCAAATCTACATTTGTAGACAGCTTCACTACTTTTTTTATGAATTTGAGACATCATCACTTGGTATTTCATGAAATTGATAAGCGATGTCCGAGAGTCTCTATTGATCTGCTTTACGTGTACCGCCTAAACCATAATGTGTAGGTTTCATTTCTTCAATAACGACTGAGATAGCATCACGTTTGGCATTTGTTGTTTTTTCGACAGCATCTGTTACTTCAGTAACTAAGTTTTTAAGTTGTTCATCTGTACGACCTTCTAATAATTTGACTGTTACAATTGGCATATGAGTAGCTCCTCTCTGTATAAAATCACTTATATTATAGCATTTTTAGTTAATGGTTGCGGAGAATTATGAAAAACTCGTATGATAGTAGGGAGATCATAGAAAAAATATGGAGGGTTTTACAATGGGCTTCGATAACATCTTGACATCACTAGGTATAGAAGGCATGAAAGTATTGATTCATCTGGATCAACAGTCGTATTCAGTTGATGAGAAAATCACAGGATACATTAAACTAAAAGCAGGTATGAGTGATCAAAATGTGACACATATCGAATTAAAATTGCTAGAAAAGTATGAGAATGATGATGAAACAAGTGAATTCACTTACTTAACAAATGAACTTGATCGCTTTGTCATTGATGAATCATTCACAATTGATGTTAAAGAGCAGAAAAAAATACCATTTACGCTGACACCAGAGTCATTAAACTTTAGATCAAATACAAGTAAAGTATTTTTAAATACACATGTTTATATTGATTTAGGTATTGATGAAGAGGTAGAAGCGGAAGTACCGTATCAGCGATAAAATTACTTTGAATACAGATGACTGAATGGATGTACGATATATTTTCAGTCATCTGTTTCTTTTTGTGAACGAGCGAGAAATTCTACTTGATAACAGAACGTATGTTCGGTATATTGGAAGTAGAATAATTGAAATAGGTGATACAAATGTATGATTATCATTTGTTAGAGGATCGAGATATATTGTGCATTGATCAAAAGAGTTTTTTTGCTAGTGTATCGTGCATAGATAAAGGGCTGAATCCAATGACGACGAAATTAGCAGTTGTTGCAGATACGAAGCGACAGGGATCTGTCGTTCTTGCAGCAACACCCCCTTTGAAAGCTTTAGGAATCAAAACAGGGTCACGTCTATTTGAAATTCCACAGAGACGTGATATTTATATTATTAATCCGAGTATGCGTCGTTATTTAGACATATCATTGAAAATTTCTAAAATTGCATTGAAATATGTCCCGGCAGAGGATTTGCATCAATATAGTATTGACGAGTTTTTTATGGATGTAACAAAAAGCTATCATCTTTTTGCGCCGGATCTTCAAGCATTTTGTCAGCGTTTAATTGCCGAAATTTATCAAGAGACAGGTGTGCATTGTGCAGTTGGTATCGGGTCGAATATGTTGTTGAGCAAGGTTGCTTTAGACAATGAAGCGAAGTCGAACCCAACTTTTATCGCAGAGTGGCGCTATGAAGATGTGCCTAAAAAACTATGGCCGATTGCACCTTTGCAAAATTTTTGGGGGATTAGCAATCGTACAGCCAAAAAATTAAATCGCCGCGGCATTTTTAATATTGGTCAGTTAGCGATGTATCCACATGCAAACTTAAAACGTGAATTTGGTATTATCGGTACGGAACTCCACCTGCATGCTCATGGAATTGATGAGAGTAGAGTCAGTGAACGATATATCACACGAATGCCTTCAATATGTAAAAGTCAAATTTTAATGCGTGATTATCAATATTCTGAAGCAATGGTGGTGATGCAAGAATTAGTAGAAGATGTGATGAGTCGTTTAAGAGTCAAAGGTTTACTAGCCAAAACGATTCACTTTTCTCTTGGTTATAGCGCAGGAGATGGTATATCTAAACAATATACCATGAAGGAAGGGACGAATCTCGAACGTGTTGTGATGAAAGACATTAAATATTTAGCTGATAAGTTCTGTGACAAATCTGAATGGTATCGCACTTTGAGTGTGTCGGCGTCACATTTCATTCCTGAACAAGTGCAACAATTGAATCTTTTTGTCGATCCACTACAACAAGAGCGTGAAATACGCTTAGCCAAGACGATTGACGCCCTTCATCAAAAATATGGGAAAGGCATCGTCTCTAAAGCTATCTCCTATACGTCTGCTGCAACAAAACATGGCAGATTGGGATTGATGGCCGGTCATAAAATGTAGCAGTGAAGATGAGAGAATAAATGTGACTCTAGAAAACTGATAAAGGATGTTGCAAGTCCTAAATACTGTTGTCACACGCACATGCTCATTCTATTTAATACGTATATTATTCGATATATGTTTCATAGTCATTAAGGACCATACGCCCTTGCTCACGATCATCGGAGCTTTTAAAGCTAATGCGTAAAGCACCATATATATCTTCACGTAATTCCAAAATTCTCAAGTTGCTAATAGAAATATTATGTGAACTTAATAAGTGTGTGATTTTTGAAATTGTTCCTGCTTCATCCGGAATGTCGACATAAAGGTCATAAGTACTTCTCAGTGCGCCTTTGCTTTGAATAGGCAATGCATCTCGATAAGTCTTACTCTCAGCAAAAAACTGATACAGCTTTGATGCGTCTTCCTCTTCTAAAATATGAATGACATCATTTATTTGAGATTGAAACTGCTTCATAATGGTCAAAATATGTGATTTGTTTTCCAAAGATATATCTCTCCACATCTCGGGACTACTGCTTGCGATACGTGTAATATCTCGGAAACCACCCGCAGCCAATTCTTGAACAAGTGGGGAGTGAGGAGCGTAATGTGCATTTAAAGAAACAAGACTAGAAGCGATCAGATGTGGCGTATGGCTCACAACACCCGTGACATAATCGTGTTCTTCGGCAGTCATCTCGATTAACTTTGCATGCGTCGGTTCTAATAATTGTGTCATACGTTGATGTGCTGCGTCGTTTTCTTGTAAATCATGGACGAGTACATAATAAGCATTTTCAAACAGATGTTTTTTGGCATTTAAGACACCTGTTTTATGGCTGCCCGCCATAGGGTGACCGCCAATCAAATGAATATCATGCTGTAATAATCGCTGTTCATGCGCTTGAATTGTTGACTTTGTACTGCCTGTGTCTGTCACAATAAGACCGGGTTTTGTTTGAATTGTCGGTAGTAACTCTAAAAATTTCACTGTTGTTTGAACAGGTGTTGCAAAAACCATAATATCTGCTTGCTTTGCACCTTCTTCAAAAGAAGCAATGGGTCTATCGATAATTCCGATAGATAAAGCGCGTTCTAGTTGTTTTGGATCAGCATCGTATGCAGACACGACCATTTCAGGATGTGCAGCTTTAATATTACTTGCTAAGCTACCGCCAATCAGGCCGAGACCTATAAAAAAGACATCTGTCATGAAGTCACCTCGTGTAATAAAGTTAATTTTCAGACATTTTAACATTTTAAAGTGCTATCATGCAATGACTCTTGATGGAAAATGAGAAAAAAAGAATGTAAGGGCTATCAAAAATTAAAAATAATTTTTGACCATGAGAATGGCTAAATTATCTGTGATACGTTAAAATATACCATGGTTTCGTCTTAGAAAATAAACAACTTATTTAAAGAAAAATGGTATGATAAAGATGAAAGATATTGTTTTTCTATTTTGAAGAGAAAAAGGACTTCAATGATGTATATTGTCAAACTTTGTCTTTCCATGACACGTAAATGAATGCGATTCGAATGATTAGGGAAAAGTTCGATGCATATTAAAAACAGCAAAATAAAATAAGCGGTAGTTATTTAACGGAATAATATAGAGAAATTAGGAGTTTTTATATGAAGTTTACAAATTTAACAACAGCAGAATTTGAACAATTTGCGAATGAAATGCCTTATAGTCACTTTACACAGATGGCGGGTAACTATGAATTAAAAGTTGCAGAAGGCGTTGAAACACACCTTGTCGGCGTAAAAGATAAGAATAACCAAGTGTTAGCAGCTTGTTTATTAACTGCAGTACCTGTAATGAAATTTTTCAAGTATTTTTATACAAATAGAGGACCTGTGATTGACTTTGAAAATCAAGAATTAGTCCATTTCTTTTTTAATGAATTGTCAAAGTATGTTAAAACACAAAAAGCATTATATTTACGTATTGACCCTTACTTACCAATGTATAAAAGAGATCATGATGGTAACATACTTGAAGATTATCAAAGAGAGTGGCTCTTTGATAAGTTTGCCGCACTCGGTTATGAACATGAAGGGTTCACGACAGGTTTCAGTACAACACGTCAAATCCGTTTCCATTCTATTTTGGATTTAAAAGATAAAACGGCGAAAGATGTACTGAATAACATGGACAGTTTGCGGAAGAGAAATACAAAAAAAGTTCAAAAAAATGGTGTGAAAGTTAGATTTTTGAATGAAGATGAACTACCAATTTTTAGATCATTCATGGAACAAACATCTGAAACAAAAGATTTTGTAGATCGTGAAGATGCGTTTTACTATCATCGTATGAAGCACTACAAAGATCGCGTGTTAGTCCCACTCGCTTATATTAATTTTGAAGAATACATTGCTGAACTAGAAGTTGAAGAGAAGCAACTGCAAAAAGAGATTAATAAAGCGGAAAAAGATATTGCGAAACGACCAGAAAATCAAAAAGCAGTGAATAAAAAACAAAATTTAGAAAAACAATTGGAAGCAAACCAAGCTAAAATTACGGAAGCACGCGATTTACAACAAAAACATGGCAATGAATTGCCGATTTCTGCTGGCTTCTTTATTATCAATCCGTTTGAAGTGGTTTACTATGCAGGTGGCACAGCGAATGAATTCCGTCACTTTGCCGGTAGTTATGCAATTCAATGGGAAATGATTAATTATGCACTCGATCATCAAATTGACCGATATAATTTTTATGGTATTAGTGGTGATTTTACAGAAAATGCAGAAGATGCAGGTGTAATAAAGTTTAAAAAAGGATTTAATGCGGATGTCATAGAGTATGTTGGTGACTTTATAAAACCAATCAATAAACCAGCTTATGCTTTATATACAACGTTGAAAAAAGTCCAAAAGAAGTTATCGTAGAGAGAAGGGAACTATCGTATGAAATTCACAGAACTAACGGTTGAGGAATTTGATCAATTTGTTCAAGACCCGACTTTAGAAAGTCATTATTTTCAGGTGAAGGAAAATATTGATGTGCGTGAGGCGGATGACTTTAAAGTTGTTTTATTAGGTGTTAAAGATGAAAATAATCAAGTGATTGCAGCAAGTTTATTTTCAAAAATACTAACAATGGGAAGTTATGTATATTATTCAAATAGAGGACCAGTCATGGATTATAGTGACTTGGGTCTTGTAGATTTTTACTTAAAATCATTAGATGAATATTTAGCGAAAAATAAATGTTTATACGTGAAATTAGATCCATACTGGATGTATCAAATTTACGACAAAGACATTAATAAATTAGGGTCTTCAGAAGCAGGAGAGCGATTGATACAATTGCTTAAATCACATGGCTATAAGCATCATGGATTTACAACAAAATATGATACATCAAGTCAAGTTAGATGGATGGGCGTTTTAGACTTGAAAGAACAGACACCAGCAACTATCAAAAAGAACTTTGATAGTCAACGTAAACGTAATGTAAACAAAGCAATCAACTTTGGCGTGAAAATACGCTACTTGACAGCGGATGACTATGATCAATTTTTAGAATTATATCGAGAAACAGAAGCACGTGCTGGGTTTGTTTCCAAGACGGATGAATATATGAAAAACTTTTTCCATAACTATGGTGACAAAGCTATTGTACCGATGGCATATATTGACTTAGACGAATATATTACATCTTTACAAGAAGGACTCAATGATAAAGAAACAAAACGTGACCAGATGATGGCTAGAGAGCAAAAAAGTGATAAGCAATTGAAAAAAATTGCAGAACTTGATAAACAAATTGCGCACGATCAACAAGAAATGTTAAAAGCGAGCGAATTGAGAAAAACCGATGGCACAGTACTAAACCTTGCATCAGGACTCTTTTTCGCAAATGCTTATGAAATTAACTATTTCTCTGGTGGATCAAGTGAGAAATATAACCAGTTTATGGGACCATATGCGATGCATTGGCATATGATTAACTACTGCTTAGAGCATGGCTATGAACGTTATAATTTTTATGGACTATCAGGTGACTTCACAGAGAATGGTGAAGATTACGGTGTTTATCGTTTTAAACGTGGTTTCAATGTACAAATTGAAGAGTTAATAGGTGACTTCTACAAGCCAATTAATAAACCTAAATATATGCTATTCGAATTGATGAACAAGCTGAGAGCGAAAATTAAAAAATAATACAAAAAATGAACCGATTATTATAATCACGGCTGGAAACCTTTAGATTATAATAATCGGCTTTTTGCACAGTTGGAGATGATGACTCAATCATACCTCCATGTGTAGTGAAAGACACATCGTCGTTATACCAACCATGATGCAAGTAGGGATTTCTGCATTTATTAATTTAAGTCATCAAGAGAACACAGTTCGGTATGAGTAACACTGTGGATTGAACGATGTTTTGATGACTTTTTGCAATCGTGAAGAAATGATTGCTTAGGAGAAGAAGAATGCATTACTCACAGAAGGAATATAAGTGTGATAGAACGGTGTGTTTCACTACAATGACATCTTAGCAAAACTTTTCTTCAAGAACAATCACTTTTGAATAGTAAAAATACACTAAAAAAATCGTTGAGAAGTGACTAAAATGCAAAAATAAAAACTTATAAATATTAATAAATCTAAATGTTTGAGGAAACAATTATTGAGTATAACTATGTTATGTAAACTTACAGCTAAATACGAGTTATCAGATAAGGATATATAGGATTCTAATAGAACGTAAATGTATGAGAGAATATTTTATTGTCTATTAACAAATTAAACATGAATGACTAGCTAATTGATTGAAATTAAAGCGACAGTCATTAATTGCAAATAATTACTGGTGGCTTTAGTGCTATTAAGTGTAAAACTTTGTATCAATTTTTTAGTGGTATGTGTCGATATTTTAATGGAATCTAATTAATGGTTGCAAAACTTATGTAAAAGTTAATTCACAACTTAGGTCTGAGACATATAAATTCGCATTCTATGAAATCAATTGTCATTGTTCCAGAAGTAGAAATTCATGATTCGATAAAATCAAAAATCGGTTTTACACATCGCTAAATACTAAACGCTTCATTCACAATATAGTTTATGATAATTGAACTGATTAAATCACCAATCACTAACTAGAAAACACAACTCATAAATCCATTGATAATAACTAATGCTATATGAATTAAATTAACGGTGTATTGCTTATATAAATAGAAATCGTTTTATTAGTTTACATAATATATATTATAGGAAGTTGTATAGTGATATAGATTTTAGATGACATCATGTGTTTCTTGCCTACTTTCACGACAATGATTTTATCAACAAAATGCCACTCAATATTCGCGTTATTGAGTGGCATTTTTGTTATTTATAAGTTACTTAGGTTCATGTTGTTTTTCAAATCGTGCAAGTTCTTTTTCGTATTTCTTTTGTTGACGACGTTTGCGCATATCACGTGTTAAATACCATACAATTAAACTGATCATTAAGCTTAAGATTCCGACGAATGCTGCGTAACCTAATAATGGTTCATACGTGATTGGGTAAAAATTCGGCAAAATAAATGATAAGACACCTAATACAACAAACATAATAATGGCGCTTACAAACCATTTATTTAATACAAGTGTACAAAATAGTGTGATGACAAGCATTGCAACAAGTGTCATCCACAAATAATTGGGCATTTCTAAAATACTCATTTCTTATAACGCTCCTTAATCCATTAGTTATATCAATTCATTATACTAGAAATTAACCAAACAGACATTAAATAATTACAATACTATATATGATATGATATAAATAGTGAAATTTAAGGGGGTTTTTAGATGGAGGATTTTTTAGTCGGAAGATCAGCTGTACCACAGGAAGAAACTTGGGATTTAACAGATTTATTTACAGATAATCAGGTGTATGAGTCTTTTGTAAAAGCTCTGCCTGATCGTGCACAAGCATTTAAAAAACAGTATTCAGGTAAGTTAAAGGATACTGAATCAATTCAAAAAGCTTTAGATGACTATTGTACTTTAGCAATTGATATTGATCGCGCCGATAACTTTTCTGAAATACAAGCAAGCGTAGATGTTACGGATGCTGAGCGCCAACGACTTGCAGCTTTATTCCAAACTTTATACGGTAAAATAAATGGTTATTTAACTTTCTTAACATCTGAACTATTATCATTGGATGATACTCAGTTAGATCAGGCAATTGAAAAAACGACATACAGTCATTTTCTAACAAAGTTAAAACGACTAAAACCATATCAACTACATCCACAAGCTGAAGAAACACTTGCACGTTTGTCCCCTGTCTTAGAAGCACCGAGTGATATCTATGGTGTGACAAAAATGTTGGATATTGATTTTGGACAATTTGAAGTGAATGGCAAAAAATATGCTATGGATTATACGACTTTTGAAGGTATTTACGAAGATCATGCTGATACAGACATTCGTCGTACAAGCTTTCGTCATTTTAGTGATACATTACGCAAATATGAAAATACAACAGCAGCAGCCTATAATGCCCATGTTCAAGGCGAAAAGTTAGAAGCTGATATGCGTGGCTATGACTCAGTGATAGATTTCCTATTAGCAGAACAAGATGTGACACGTGAGATGTATGACCGTCAAATAGACGTTATTATGTCAGACTTAGCTCCTATTATGCGTCGTTATGCCAAAGTCATTCAACGTGCAAATCAATTAGAGGAAATGCGCTTTGAAGACTTGAAGATATCTATTGATCATAATTATGAACCAGATATTACAATTGAAGAATCTAAAAAATATATTTTTGGGGCATTGGGTATATTAGGTTCAGATTATCAAAATATGCTTGAACAAGCATATGATAATCGCTGGATTGACTTTGTTCAAAATAAAGGAAAAGAAACAGGTGCTTATTGTGCATCGCCATACGCTTCACACAGCTATATCTTTATTTCTTGGACAGGTAAAATGACTGAAGTGTTTGTGTTGGCGCATGAATTAGGTCATGCTGGTCATTTTAACTTAGCGAATCGTCATCAAAATTACTTACAAGCAGATGCTTCGATGTATTTTGTCGAAGCGCCATCGACTATGAATGAAATGTTAATGCTGAACTATCTACTTGAAAGCAGTGAAGAAAAAGCATTTCAACGCTGGGCGATTGGTTCGATTATTGCACGTACATATTATCATAATATGGTGACGCATTTACTTGAAGCTGCGTATCAACGTGAAGTTTATCTTAAAGTGGATCAAGGTGAATCACTCACTGCCTCACTTTTAAATGATATTAAGCGTCAAGTTATTAAAGACTTCTGGGGTGACGATATCGTGTTGACAGAAGGTGCTGAATTGACATGGATGCGACAACCTCACTATTATATGGGACTTTATCCATACACATATTCAGCAGGCTTAACAATTGGTACGATGATGGCACAGCGTATTCAAAAAGAAGGTCAATCAGCAGTAAAAGATTGGCTTAAAGCATTAAGTGCTGGCGATAGTGTCTCACCTATTGAATTGGCACATATCGCAGGCATTGATATTACAACTGAGCAACCGTTAAAAGAAACAATCTCATATATCGGTTCACTTGTAGATCAACTTGAAACATTAACAGATGAATTGAATGGATAAGAGGATAAAGGACGAATGGCCACATGCCATTCGTCCTTTATTTGCAGTTATTATTGTTGATCTTGAGCACGTGCCCACCCTTTTTTTGTAAGTGAGATTTGTCCTGTTTCAATATTGATAATACGTTGTTTATATAAATGTCCAATCGCGCGCTTAAATGCACCTTTACTCATATTAAATACTTCTTTAATTGCTTCTGGGCTTGATTTGTCCCAAAAAGGCAATGTACCATCATACTCCACAAGTAGTTGGAAAATTGTTTCGCCATCATCATCTAAACGCTCGTGTGCAAGTGGTAAAAATGATCCATTCAATTCACCTTTGTCATTGTGACCGATAATTCGAACAGACATTTCTTGGCCAAGACGTGGTTCTTGCTGACGTTCGGATTCGTGTACGAATATTTTATGACCGTCTCCAGTCAGTAAAAATGTACCTACACGTAACAAGCGATATGGGCGTGCTGTTAACACTTCGTTTTGAAATTGATCATCATGGACGGGTGTAAACATTTGTTGAACCGTTGTTTCTGAAGCAAGTCGTGCAAACATTTGTCGCTCACGGTCAATACGAAGCGTACTTAATACGCAGTCGCCCTTTTCTGGCCATAAAGACTTCAACTTAGGAAGGTCTTCCCATGGAATTAAGACTTCACGTGGTAATCCAACATCTACGCGTGCACCGTCACGGTCTGTGCTTAATACACGTACGAAGTCATAGCGCCCTACTGTTATATCAGGCATATTTTGAGTGGCGAATAAATCCCCAGAGCGGTTAGGATATATAAAAAAGCTATAAGATTCCCCTATTTCTAATTCGTCAGATTCTTGTACTTCAGATTGATTCAGCTTGATGACCTCTTTGTTCGGGCCTTCAAGGATATATGTTGAACCTTCTAGTGCTTTTACTTCTAAAAACTCTATTGTGCCAACGATTTCATTTTCTTTAAAAGACATAACGTTCTCCTCTTGTTTGTTAGTTATCTCTATTATAGCATGCGTTAGTTTGATAAGCATCAAAGGATTGAATGTAAGATCGGTTTCAACCGCAACATATCGAAACAGTGTGTGTTATATGGTATAATGCATGCGTTAAGAATATATATAAAGGAGAAAGTGCATGTTACAAGTTACGGATGTTAGTTTACGATTTGGTGATCGTAAATTGTTTGAAGACGTTAATATTAAATTTACACCAGGCAACTGTTATGGCCTAATCGGAGCAAATGGTGCAGGTAAGTCGACTTTTTTAAAGATTTTATCAGGAGAATTAGATTCTCAAACAGGACATGTATCATTAGGAAAAGATGAGCGTCTTGCGGTGTTAAAACAGGACCACTTCGCATATGAAGATGTGCGAGTTCTCGATGTTGTGATCAAAGGGCATGAGCGTTTATACGAAGTGATGCAAGAAAAAGATGCCATCTATATGAAACCCGACTTCAGCGATGAGGACGGTATTCGTGCTGCTGAACTTGAGGGAGAGTTTGCAGAGATGGATGGTTGGAATGCTGAATCGGATGCAGCGACTTTATTATCTGGTTTAGGCATTGATACAAGCTTACATGACAAACAAATGTCTGAACTAGAAAACAATCAAAAAGTGAAGGTTTTATTAGCACAAAGTTTATTCGGTGCTCCAGACGTTCTTTTACTGGATGAGCCTACCAATGGTTTGGATATCCAAGCAATTAGCTGGTTAGAAGACTTCTTAATCAACTTTGATAATACAGTGATTGTTGTATCACATGACCGTCACTTCTTAAATAATGTGTGTACACATATCGCTGACTTAGACTTCGGTAAAATTAAAATTTATGTTGGAAACTATGACTTCTGGTATCAATCAAGTCAACTTGCACAAAAAATGGCGCAAGAACAAAATAAGAAAAAAGAAGATAAAATTAAAGAGTTACAAGAATTCATTGCACGCTTCTCTGCCAATGCTTCTAAGTCGAAACAAGCGACAAGTCGTAAAAAACAATTAGAAAAAATTGAATTAGACGACATTCAACCATCATCGAGACGTTACCCATTTGTAAAGTTCTCGCCAGAACGTGAAATTGGAAATGACTTATTATTTGTTGAAGGTATTTCCAAAACAGTTGACGGTGAAAAAGTACTCGACAATATTTCATTTACGATGAATCCAAATGATAAAGCAGTATTGATGGGCAGCAGCGAGATTGCAAAAACAACATTGTTAAAAATTCTTGCAGGTGAATTAGAGCCTGATGAAGGCACAGTTAAATGGGGTGTGACGACATCTCAAAGTTACTTCCCTAAAGATAACTCAGCCTTTTTTGAAGGTGTCGATATGAACCTTGTTGATTGGTTGCGTCAATACGCGCCAGAAGATGAACAAACAGAAACATTTTTACGTGGTTTCTTAGGACGTATGCTTTTTAGTGGTGAAGAAGTGAAGAAAAAAGCGAGCGTGTTATCAGGTGGCGAAAAAGTACGTTGTATGTTGAGTAAGATGATGCTATCAAGTGCAAACGTATTACTTTTAGATGAACCAACAAACCACTTAGACCTAGAAAGTATTACATCAGTCAATGAAGGCTTGAAATCATTTAAAGGTTCAATTATCTTTACATCATATGACTTTGAGTTTATCAATACGATTGCAAATCGTGTCATTGATCTTGATGTGCCGACAGGATTATCAAAAGAAATGACTTATGAAAGTTATTTACAAGAAAAAGGGATTTTGAAATCTAAATAGTGATATTAGACAGACGGAGTGGGACATAGGTGTGATGCGTTCATCATAAACATGCCCTACTCTTTTTGTTTTTGAAGAAGGAATTATCTGTGAATTTAAAAAATTAAGCATTTGGTGTTTACAGTTAGTATTTCAGTATGTATAATATGAGACATATTAATTTAATAATTATTGATGAGGCGCATCAATCATGAGTAGATATAATGAATTTGTCTGCAAACAACTTATATCCAAAGGGTGCGATGCCGAAATAAACAGAGATTGCAGAATCTGTTTATTGGATTCACAGGTTAAGAGCTAAGAATCTGTCATTATTCTAGAGATAATGGAGTGCATCACTTGTATATAAAGTAAGCAAGTTCGCACACCGAACTTGCTTTTTTATATATCACGTGACTCCCCTTTTGTGAGGAGGTCGATTTAAATGACGATGAATCAATCGTTCGTTGAAAAGAAGGTATCTGTGAATTCAAGCATGAAAAATCGCATTTATTTTCTGAATTATAAGAAATGAATCAATTTAAAAATAATTACAAAAGAAGATGGAGTGAATGACATGGTAAAATTAGCAGTCGCAGGTGCAACAGGTTTAGTAGGTTCTAAAATTTTAGAAACAATTGATCGAAAAGGTATTCAGTTTGATGAACTCGTTCTATTTTCTTCAAAACGATCAGCGGGAAAAGAAATTGAATTCCAAGGAAAAACATATATTGTACAAGAACTTACTGAAGAAGCGACGGATGGCAACTTCGATTACGTATTAATGAGTGCAGGTGGCGCAACAAGTGCTCGCTTCGCCCCACTTTTTGAACAACATGGTGCGATTATCATAGATAACTCAAGTCAATGGCGTATGACAGAAGATGTTGACTTGATCGTTCCTGAAGTGAACAAACCGACATTTACTCGTGGGATCATTGCGAATCCAAACTGTTCAACGATTCAATCAGTTGTTCCTTTGAAACCTTTACAAGAACAATTTGGATTGAAACGTGTTGCATATACAACATACCAAGCTGTTTCAGGTTCTGGTATGCAAGGTAAAAAAGATTTAGAAGATGGCGTGCACGGTGCAGAGCCAAAAGCGTATCCACATCCAATCTATAATAATGTCTTACCACATATCGATGTTTTCTTAGAAGATGGCTATACAAAAGAAGAACAAAAAATGATTGATGAAACAAAGAAAATTTTAAATGAACCAACATTAAATGTAACTGCGACTTGTGTACGAGTGCCAGTACAGGACAGCCATAGTGTGCATATCAATGTGACGTTGGATCGACAAGCAACGGTTGAAGAAATTCAATCATTGTTCGATAAAGACCCACGTGTTGTACTCGTAGACAATCCATCAAACAATGAGTATCCACTTGCAATTCATTCAACAGGACGAAATGAAGTTTTTGTAGGACGTATTCGTAAAGATGATTCATTAGACAATACATTCCATATTTGGGTGACTTCAGACAACTTATTGAAAGGTGCAGCATTAAACGCAGTACAAGTGTTAGAACAAGTTCTAGAATTGAAAGGAGAATAAATGTTATGACACATATTTTTGAAGGGACCGGTGTAGCATTAATCACCCCTTTTAATGATAATCATGTAGATTTTGATGCGATTCGTAGACAAGTCAACTTTTTAATAGATAATGGCATTCAGTCGCTCATTGTAAATGGAACAACAGCAGAGAATCCAACATTGACAGAAGATGAAAAAGATCAAATCATCCAAACTGTGATTGATGAAAATAATGAACGTGTACCGGTGATTGTCGGAACAGGCACGAATAATACACAACGTTCATTGGAAGCGTCATTGCGTGCAAAAGAATTAGGTGCTGATGCGATTATGCTGATTACTCCTTACTATTTGAAAACAAGCCAGCGTGGGCTCATTGCACACTTTGAAACAATTGCGAATGCAGTTGAGTTGCCAGTTGTATTGTATAATGTGCCATCCCGAACAAATAGTACGATTGAACCGGAAACATTGGAACGATTGAGTCAAAATCCTTATATTGTTGCTTTAAAAGACGCAACAAATGATTTTGATTATTTGGCTGAAATTCAATCACGCATCGACACGTCAAAATTTGCACTATACAGTGGGAATGACGAAAATATTGTTAAGTATTTTGATGAAGGTGGTCACGGACTGATCTCTGTGGCTGCAAATGTCATCCCAGCAGCATTTCAAAGAGTTTTTACTGATGCTGAAAATCGAGCAGATCACTTTAAACCGATTGGCCAACTGCTAGAAGCGATGTCAGTGGATATTAACCCAATTCCTATTAAATATTTAGCAGCATTAGAAGGATTTGGCCAATATGAAGTACGATTACCATTAGTTGCTTTAAACAATGAAGAACAAGCAACGTTAAAAACAGCGTATGAACAATTCAAAGCGGAGGTTCAAGCATGAACATATTATTAATTGGTTACGGAGCGATGAATCAGCGTGTGGCACGTCTAGCAGAAGCGGCAGGTCATAAAATTGTAGCGGTGATTCCTAATCGACAACATGATGATATCCCCTATCCTATCGTAAACGAAATTAGTGCAGCAACTGAAGCAGATGTTGCAATTGACTTTTCACATCCTGAGTTATTATTGCCAGTGCTTGATCAATCATTCAACTTGCCATTAGTCATTGCAACGACTGGAGAAAAAGAAGCAATTACGACAAAACTTGAAGCACTTGCTGAAAAAATGCCAGTATTTTTCAGTGCAAATATGAGTTACGGTGTACACGTCCTTGCGAAATTATTAGAAGTAGCAGTTCCGTTACTCGAACAATATGATATTGAGTTGACAGAAGCTCATCATAATCAAAAAGTAGATGCGCCTAGTGGTACATTAGTTAAACTATATGATGTAATTGAACAATTACGAGATGAAGTCCAACCTGTCTATGATCGTAGTCAACATACTGAAAAACGTACAAAGAGCGAAATCGGTATTCATTCTCTACGTGGTGGTACAATTGTCGGAGAACATGATGTGTTATTTGCTGGTGTTGATGAGACAATCACACTCTCACATCGTGCACAATCTAAAGATATTTTTGCGAATGGTGCATTAAAAGCAGCAGAAAAACTTGTTCAGAAAGTACCAGGATATTATACATTTGATAACTTATAAGGAGTGTAAGAAAAGATGGTTAAAAATTTTACGGCTGAAGAAATTATTCAATATATTAGTGATGCAAAAAAATCAACCCCTCTCAAAGTCTATGCGAATGGTGACTTTTCAAATGTTACGTTCCCAGAACAATTCAAAGTTTTTGGTTCAGACGATTCGAAAGTCATTTTCTGCGAAGCAAATGATTGGCAAGCTTTTTGTGATAAAAACCAATCTGTTATTACAGAATTAGAGATTGAAATGGATCGTCGCAACTCGGCTATTCCTTTGAAAAACTTAGTAAATACAAATGCACGTATCGAACCGGGTGCATTTATTCGTGAACACGCTGTGATTGGCGACGGTGCGGTTGTTATGATGGGTGCAACAATTAACATCGGTGCGATTGTTGGTGAAGGTACGATGGTTGATATGAATGCGACGTTAGGTGGCCGTGCAACGACAGGTAAAAATGTACATGTCGGTGCAGGTGCTGTGCTAGCCGGTGTTATCGAGCCACCAAGTGCTGCACCTGTTGTGATCGAAGACAACGTTCTGATCGGTGCGAATGCAGTCGTATTAGAAGGCGTGCGCGTCGGTGAAGGTGCAATCGTTGCTGCAGGTGCAATTGTGACACAAGATGTCCCTGCAGGTGCAGTTGTTGCAGGAACACCTGCTAAGGTTATTAAACAGGCGAGTGATGTAGCAGATACAAAACGTGAAATTGTAGCTGCATTACGCAAACTGGATGAATAAAGTGAACGGTATGAAAGAGTTTTATAGCTTTTCCTAACAAAGCATGTATTGTGTAGTAGACAACGATCGAAGTGGGTGGACAAAAGTCAAAAGCTTTGTGCCCCACTTCTTTTGTTTAAATACCAAGGAGTGAATAAAATGAGTGAGTTAGAGTTTGTCACACAACATCGACAATGTTTACATATGCATCCTGAATTAAGTTTGCAAGAATATAAAACGACTGAGTATATTGTTGAATTTTTAGAATCTGAAGCAGTCCCCTTCGAAAGACCATTAGAAACGGGAGTTGTAGCTTATCTAGAAGGAAATTCTGATAAAACAATCGCATTTAGAGCAGATATTGATGCACTTCCAATTGATGAAGAAAATGAGATCCCCTTCCGTAGTCAAATAGATGATGTCATGCATGCTTGTGGTCATGATGGTCATACAACGGCGCTAATGTTACATGTAAAAAGATGTAAAGCACTTTATGATGCTGGTAAACTTCCTCATAATGTCGTTTTTATTTTCCAGCCAGCAGAAGAATCCGGTGGTGGTGCAAACTTATTAATAAAAACAGGCGCACTTGATCCCTATGCTATCGATGCGATTTATGGCGTGCATATCATGCCATTTGTTGATGAAGGATCAGTGATTGTACGTGACGAAGAAATAACAGCAAGTGCAACGGAGTATCGTTTCTATTTAGAAGGACAATCAAGTCATGTTGCGAACAAGGAGCAAGGTCACTCAACGGGAGAAGCGATGCAACACTTGTTGATACAATTATCACAAATTCAACAATATCATCTAAATGGCTTACAGCGTAATATTGTCCATATCGGTCGTTTTCATGCAGGAGAAGCAATCAATACGGTTCCAAGTAATGGGTATTTAGAAGGAACAATTCGAACATATGATATGCATGATTTACAACAGGTACAACAGCAGATGAATAAAATTGCGCAAAGTATCGAACTGTTATTTGACGTGTCGTGTGAAGTAAAATTTGAAGAAGGTTATCCACCAACAATCAACGACCCAGACTTAAAAAAATATGTTGTGGAAAGTTTAACACATCATCGCTTACAAGTGATTGAACCTAAAACACCGTACTTATTCGGGGAAGATTTCAGTTTTTATCAACAAATCGCCCCATCTTATTTTGTTTTTGTAGGAACGAGAAATGAAGAACAAGAATTTGTACATGGTTTGCATACGCCGAAATTAAACTTTGATGAACAAATACTTATTCGTGTCGCAGATTATTATGAACGCCTACTATTTAATTATGGTGAGGTGATAGAATGACAGCGATATGGCGTGTAGACAGTGAAATCTTTCAGAAAAATATTAAACAGGTAAAAAATGATCAACCGTTGATAGCTGTTGTGAAAAATAATGCTTACAATTATGGTTTGTCATTTGCAGTTGAACAGTTTTGGAAAGCGGGTATTCGTTGTTTCAGTACAACCTCATTGCATGAAGCGGTAAAAATTCGACAATTGTCCCCTACTGCGACAATATTTTTAATGAATCCCACACGTGAATTTGAGACATTAAGAAAATATGATATCCATATGACACTTCCTTCTTTAAACTTTTATTATGAACATAAGCGTGCGCTGGCGGATGTTAAGGTTCATTTAGAATATGAGAATTTACTTCATCGATCTGGGTTTAAAACACTTGATGAGTTGTTAGAAGTACTTGAAGATCATCAAGCCAATACAAAACCTAAAATGATTATCACAGGACTATGGACACATTTTGGTTATGCAGATGAATTTGACGTTTCAGATTATGAAGAAGAGCGAGATGCATGGATTCAAATTGTAGAGACATTACTGAAAAAAGATTATCAATTTGAGATGATTCATGCACAAAACAGTGCGAGTTTTATACGTGAAGGACAAATATTCCAGCATCACACACATGCGAGAGTTGGTATTGCATTGTACGGGTCTCGACCTTATGCATCACTTTCTAGAACGTCGATATCACAGTCACTTACTGTACAAGCAAATGTCATACAAGTACGTACAGTTCAAGCAGGTCAACATTGTGGATATAGCTTTGCATATACAGCGGAGAAGGACAATACCAAACTTGCTGTTGTTGATATTGGGTATGGAGATGGTATCTTGCGTACACGTGCACAACATGATGTGTTAATTCATCAAAAACGCTATCCGATTCGTGCACTCATGATGAGTCATATGTTTGTAGAGGTAGACGATGATGTGCGGCCACAAGACGTTGTGACGCTTTATAATGAAGATTTAAGAATAGATGATTATACATTCAAAGGTGTCGGTGCAAATTCTGAACAATTGAGTGCACTCAACCTTGATTCTTTAATAAAGGAGTACAAATAAATGACAGTCACTTATAACAAATCAGGAGAACTTACAATTGATGGGACAAGTTTAAAAACAATTGCCCAAAGTTACGGTACACCAACAATTGTGTACGATGAAAATCAAATTCGTGAACAAATGAGACGTTATCATAAAGCGTTTCAACATAATGATATCGGCTATGTTTTATCATATGCGTCAAAAGCATTTACATGTATTCAGATGATTAAACTTGTACAAGAAGAAGATTTTGATCTAGATGTCGTGTCTGAAGGTGAACTTTATACAGCAATTGAAGCGGGATATGATCCAAAGCGTATTCATTTTCATGGAAACAACAAAACAAAACAAGAAATACAATATGCCCTTTCTCAAGGTATCGGTTACTTTGTAGTCGATTCTTTAGATGAAATTGATGTTTTAGACGACTATGCGACAGATACGGTAGATGTGTTAATCCGTGTGAATCCAGGTGTAGAAGCGCATACACATGAATTTATTCAAACGGGTCAAGAAAAAAGTAAATTTGGTTTGTCATTAAAACATGGGCTAGCCGAACAAGCTGTTGAACGTATTCAACAAAGTCATCACTTACATTTAAAAGGTATTCATTTTCATATTGGATCTCAAATTGAAGAAACAACAGGTATGATTGAAACAGCTAAAATGGTATTAGAATGGCTTGATCATCATGCGCTTGAAACTGAATTACTGAATCTTGGTGGTGGCTTTAGCGTAGAATATGTTGAAGGTGATCAGTCGTTTGATATTGAGCAAGGAATTACGGAAATTGTTCAAGCAGTGAAACAAAAATGTCGTGAGCTTGATTATCCAATTCCGACATTAAGTATTGAACCAGGACGTTCCATTGTGGCTGAAGCGGGTGTGACTTTATACGAAGTTGGTACAATAAAAGATATCCCTACTGTAAACAAATATATCTCTATTGACGGTGGGATGAGTGATCACATCCGTACAGCACTGTATGATGCGAAATATAAAGTACTGCTTGTGAATCGTAATGAATCGGCAGATCAAGTCGTGACATTAGCTGGAAAGTTATGTGAATCAGGTGATATTTTAATACATGAGGCAGCACTTCCTTCAAGTGTAGCACGTGGTGATTATTTAGCAGTGTTGTCAACGGGAGCTTATCATTATAGTATGGCATCGAACTACAACCAAATTCAAAAACCAGCCGTGTTCTTTGTGGCAAATGGTAAGGCACGTGAAGTGATTAAACGCCAGTCGTTAAGACAACTGATTATCAATGATGTGAGATAAAAATATTTTATGGTGGGATGGGAAAACCTGTCTCACCTTTTTAATTGGTTGCTGTGTAATTTTAGCGGAGAATGAACATGTAGGACTGCTTATGGGTATAAAGACAGCAAAAAGACGCGTACATGGAATGTACCCGTCTTTTTGTTAAGTCAACATTGCATCTATTTATTATAGTTTAACAACGTTTGCAGCTTGTGGGCCGCGGTCGCCTTCAACTACTTCAAATTCAACTGCTTGACCTTCTTCTAATGATTTGTAACCTTCTTGGTTGATAGCTGAGAAGTGTACGAATACGTCGTTTTCTCCTTCAACTTCGATAAAACCAAAACCTTTTTCAGCGTTAAACCATTTAACTGTACCTTGTTTCATAATATGTGAAACCTCCAAGACTAAAATTCAATATGCGCTATTCGCATATTACAAAAAATACTCCATTTCACATCAATATTCTTTGCAATATGGAATAATGCAATTGCTTACATACTATTATAATGTAAGGTTGACGTATTTGCAATACAGAAATTAAAAAATTTTAATCAGTTTATTAATGGAAGATTTAAATAAATTTCTTTATCTTTTAATACAATAAAACTATAAAATATTTGGAGATCTTCTCCACAATCTTCACAATAGTTCATATCACAATTATTGTAGAATGCATATATATTATGTTTGCCAACAATATGATTACAATAATTTTGTTTTGCTTCTTTAATTGTTGATTCATATGCTTCTATAAAAGCTTCGTAAGTTGTAAAACTTTGTCGATCAACGATATGTTCTGGCCAGTCATCAAAAAGCCACCAGCCTTCATAGTCTGCACGAATTTTTGTGAGTTCCCACATAAAGATGTCCCTCCCATTTGTACTGACACATTCGATTTATGAATGATTAAGAGATGAATTATGTTATTTTAATCAGAAACTGTAATTATCCCTACCCCAACAACTTAAGACTTTTAAACATAAAAATCAAGTTATTCAACTTTAGAGATAGATTTTACCATGCATCAAGCAACTGCTTTATCATGTTTGTTTCTCTTTATCAAACAAATCATTGCTCAACGACATAGCGCTTACTTAAAATGAAATGCGCTTCTTAATTGTTAGTCTTTTTCTTCAAAAGTACGTATAATTAAAGAGAGAGGTGATACAAAATGAAACGTTATTTAATCAGTGTTCATGGCCGCGTTCAAGGTGTCGGGTTTCGTTATTTTACAGAACGACTTGCATTAAAATATCACGTGACAGGAACTGTACAAAACGTAAATGACTACGTTGAAGTCATTGCACAAGGTGAAAGTGAAAATCTTAAAGCTTTTGTACAGGCAGTGGTTAATGGCGCATCCCCTGCTTCATCGGTGACACATCATCATATTGAAGCACTGAATATTGTACCACAGGAAGAGAAATTTAAAGTACTGGGATAAAGGAAGTTGTCATAATGAGATATAATTTATCGCGTATATTAGGTGTTGTTGTAGGCGTTCCAGTTGCAACAGTATCATTCATTGCAAGTACAATTGGATTAGATATTCAATGGATTTTCGATCTATTGATTGGTGGTGTTGGTTTCGTATTAGGTTACGTCCCTACGCAACGGTTGTCTTCTAAAAATTATTTAAATGAACTTGGATTATCACGTAAAGATTATCGTTATATACATCACCAGATGAATGTTGCACAAGGCAAAGTAAAACGTATCTTCAAATCATTTATCAATGTGCGATCTATTCAAGATTTTAAGTTAGTCAATGATATTTATCGATTGGCAAGAACGATTAATCAAATTGTGCGTCAAAAGCCGAATCAATTTTATCAAATAGAAAGTTTTTATTATTCACATATTGATCATGCGCTTAATCTAATAGAAAACTACACGCATCTATCAAAAATGCCGATGAAATCAGCAGCAGATCAACAGGCATTGTATCAAACACGCATTACACTAGAAGAGATTAAACGTACATTAATTGCTGATCTCAAGCGTGTCAATGAACCACGTTACAACCAATTAGATACGGAAATGCGCTTATCTAAATTATACTTAAGTGAAAAAGAAAAGGAGCATGCTAATGACACAAAACAATAAAACACAAACAACAATGAGTCATCCGTTAGATCAATACTTCACCTCGTTTGAACGAGATAACCATTTGCAGGAAGTGCCACTTCCAACAGAAGGACCAGATGAAGTAGTAGGACCTCAATTTTCAGAACAAGACCAACAGAAAATCCAACAGTTGGCAAAAGAAATTGAGCCTCTGAATAACGATAGCTTAATGAAATTTGGCTCTAATGCACAGTCACATTTATCAAGTTTTTCACATCAGATGTTAGACAACATTCAGTCAAAAGATATTGGGCCGATTGGTGAGACGCTGGAAAACTTAATGAAAAAATTGAGAGAAATTGATCCTGAAGATTTATCACAAAAAGAAGAGAATTTTTTGAAGAAAGTTTTCAAAAGATCAAAAGCATCAATGCAACAAGTATTTTCACGTATGCAATCTGTGAGTGCACAAGTTGATCGAATCTCTGTTGAGTTAGATAAGAATAAATCAGAATTAGTAAAAGATGTTCGCTTATTAGATGGCCTATATCAACAAAATAAAGATTATTATGATGTATTAAACTTATATATTGCAGCAGCAGAGCGTAAAAAAGAAGATTTAACACAAAATGTATTGCCTCAATTGCGTGAGAAAGCACGGACTTCAGACAATCAGATGGCCGTACAGGAAGTTGCAGATATGGAACAATTCATTGATCGATTAGAGAAGCGTATTTATGACCTTCAATTATCACGTCAAATCACATTACAATCTGCACCACAGATTCGTATGATTCAAAACATTAACCAAGCATTAGCAGAAAAAATTCAAAGTTCAATTTTGACAAGTATTCCATTATGGAAAAATCAAATGGCAATAGCACTAACCTTAAACCGTCAAAATAAAGCTGTGACAGCACAAAAACAAGTGACGGATACAACGAATGAAATGCTAATTCGTAACTCTGAAATGTTACGTCAGAATGCACGCGTCACTGCAGAAGAGAACGAACGTGGAATTGTAGATATTGACACGTTGAAAACGACACAAGATAATATTATTCAAACGATTGAAGAAACATTACAGATTCAAGCTGATGGGCGTCAGAAACGTCAACAAGCTGAACAAGATTTAAAACAGCTGGAACAAGATTTACGATCACGTTTACTGACAGCAAAAGATCAAAGAAATGACTTTCAATAATACGTATTAGTTAAAGGCACACAACTACTTATTGTTGAGTGCCTTTAACTATTCTTGCCGATAAAAAGGTCTCGCCAATAGTGGCGAGACCTTTTAAGTTATTCTTTTTCGTATACAATGACATTAGATGACTTCACGAAAGCACCAATAACATAACCAATTAATAATGTAATAACTGCAATTGGGAACCATTCTAATGAGTAGTCATGTAGTGGTAAGTTATCGATAAATGAGAGTTTTAACCAACCGTTTGAGTTGAATACACTTAAAATCGATACTAATGAAACTACTGCCACTGTGATTTGTTGCGTAATGCGACGTGTTGGAACAAAACGTGCGATTAATATTAAGAATACAGTAGTGATTGCAACTGGGTAAATAATCAATAGTACTGGGATTGAAAGTTGAATCACTGAGTTCAATCCTAAGTTAGATAATACAAAACTGATTAACGTAAAGATTACAACGTATGTTTTGTATGATAACTTCGGTAAAATACTGTGGAAGTACTCACTTACAGATACTACTAATCCACAAGCTGTTGTTAAACATGCAAGTGCTACGATAATACCAAGTAAGTATTTACCAAAAGCACCGTAACCAGTTGCTGCAATTGTAATTAACTGATAAGCACCAATGTTTTGATTGTTCTCAGTCAAATGTTTCATTGTTTCTTCACTAATAACCATATGGTTACCGATAAAGCCTAATGAAATGTAGATAAAAGCAAGAGCGGCTGTTGCAATAAGACCTGCCATTGCAGTTTGTTTGAAGATTTGGTCAGCTGTTTTAACGCCAGTTGATTTTACAGCATTGACAACAATCATTGAGAAAGCGATCGCTGCAATCGCATCCATAGTTAAGTAACCTTCAGTAAATCCTTTTGAGAAACCAGAGATGTTTGATTTATATACTTCTGGATCAGCCATTGCATTAGGATTCCCACCAAAGTCAAAGAAACCTTTTACAATCATCGCAAGGATTGTGATAAGTAATAATGGTGTTAAAATCGCACCGATACGGTCTACAATCTTACCAGGGTTGAAACATAAGTATAGTACAACTAAAAAGTAAACTACTGAGAAAACAAATAACCAAACAGCGCTACTTGAATTAATGATTGGTGTTACCGTCATCTCAAAAGATGTTGAAGCTGTACGTGGGATAGCGAATAATGGTCCGATTGTTAAGTAAATAACAACTAAGAACACTACTGAGAATGCAGGGTGAATTTTATTAATTGCACCGATGTACCCTTCTTTGTCGAGTGCACCGACAACAACACCTAGTAAAGGTAAACCAATACCAGTAACGACAAAGGCAATAATTGATGGCCAAAAATATTGACCACTTGCTAAACCTAAGCTAGGTGGGAAAATCAGGTTACCTGCCCCAAAAAATATTGCAAATAACATAAAACCAATAACTAATGTATTTTTGTTCATTTTACTTACTCCTAAACCTTCCTTTTTAAATTTATGACTCATTTTATCACAATAAATTTCATTCGTCTATAAGATTTCTGAAAATTTTAAAAGCATTTTTAAACACTCTAAAGTTTTAAAGGGATAAAAACTAAATTATGATAAAAATATCACATAATCATGGTTTTTATCCCTTTTTATGTCTTAAAATGACAGGCTTTTATAATGAAATTGTTAATTAATACAAGATATTAAAATTTATGATGCTGTTAATTGTATATTGATATCTAATTTTCATTAAAAAGATTTAAGTAACAATTTTTTAAGAAGTGGCGATAGTTGACTTGGTAAATGCTGTACGCCTTCAACAAATATTGCAAATGGTCCATAAATATTGTGCACTGTTTGTTCGATAGCTTCAGTGATTGGCTCTTGACTTAAGAAGACGTTGAAAATTTCAATACCTAGTTTGCGTGACATTTCTACTGCTTCGTATGTGTCTAAGATACCATCTTGTGCATAATTAAATGCAGACGGTTCACCGTCAGAAAATACGATGAGAAATTTTTGCTTTTCTGAACGGGTAAGAAGTCTCTCACTGGCAACACGAATGGCAACACCATCTCTATTATCATCTTGTGGTGTTAATGACATAATTCTTGGTGCATCTGCTTGATAGATAGACTGATGATAGTTGATGATTTCATCGATGATATTTGGTTGATCATCTTCGTCTGAATCAAAGGCATCTTCTGTAAATGCAAGAATTTCATGGCGAACATTTAGTGCTTTCAATGTCTCGTGAAATAGAACAACGCCTTTAATCGTCTCATCCATTTTATCGTGCATACTTGCTGATGCATCAATTAATAAAGTGAAAGTCGCATCAAATGTTTGACTTTGATCAGCTTTTTTATAAAACAGTTTATATTGATCGTCGACAAACCAATTTACAAGGTTTCGTTGTAAACGACCTTTTGTAAGATTTGTACGTACATCTTGAAATTCACGATCAATTGTTTTTTTAATAATTTGTATTAAGTCTTTTGTCTCATATTGTACGTCTGTTTGTACTTGACGATATGATTCCGTATACTCTGGTAGAATTGTTGGAACGTTCCATTCAATTCGAACATTGGCATTGATACCCGTTAATCCTAATAAGCTATTTGAAGGGCCTTGTGTTCCCCCTTCTTCATTTTCAATGGTATCTTGAGAGCCTTTCCCTTTTTTCGATAACATGTCTGTCATATCGTCTGAGCTGTCACCTTCACGTGCAGTATCGTTATCACTCAAAGCTTCACTGCTTTCTCCTTCATGCAATTCCGTCTCTAAGTATGCGCCACCAGCAGTATCAGAATCAGCAGACTTAGCGTCAATTTCTTCTGTTTCGACGTCATCTTTTTCATCTGAATGACCGTCAGTCTGAGCGGCATCCATTCTCTTAATATCATCTAGTGTTAATCCTTCAAGTGCTTTATACACGTGACGTGGAATATGATAGTATTCATTCAACATGTCATCTTTCAACCAGTCATCTACTTGGAACATGATACGCTGTGTTAAGTACATAGCTTCTTCACTCGTAAGGATATTAAAGAAATCAGGTAAGTACTGATACATGCTTTCCAAAATTGGATTAATCTCAGAGTGAATTTGCGGTACTTCAAAAAAGTTCTCACTCAAAAATGATCGTTCCAAATTCAAAAAGAACAACTCTGTGTACATTGTTTTTGTTTGATAGAAGTTGATTTGTGTTTCACAGTATTGTAAACGCATTTGACGACGTACATTGATCAATTTTGCGGTACGAGGACGTTCGCTAACAATGAGATTGAGAATACGCATCTCTTCTATCAATTTGTACAGCTGACGATAAAGTTTTGGATGATTAAAACCTTCTTCATTCAAAATGACTTCATTGACAATTTTGGGTGTCATATTAAAGTAACTATATGTTGCTAGTAAAATATCTGTTTTTAACCCTGTATGTTCGATATGTTCCGGACGATGTGACCAAAACGAACTGCAAATGACTTCATTATTAATAGCATCATAATACGGGAATTTGTGAATTTTAACTTGTGTGTCTTTGTCTTTTAATAGTAATCGTGAAAGGTCTTGTAACATCATGACCTTCATCGCATCAAGTTGTTCATCGTTAAATAGAATAAAGCGATCGCTCATTTGTATCACCCTCTAAAAGTTCAGTTCTACAGCATTCTGCACAGCTTGTTGTTCACGCTCATCTTCTAACTTATCAATTATTGTACGTTGAATTGCACGTTCAATTGGCATGACAGTTGCAAGGTCACTCATATCGATTAGCGCACGAATACTCGCAGCTTCTTCAGAAAGTTGACCTTGTTGGGTCATCGTACGCAAATCTTCATTAAACTTAATAATTTGATCGATTAATGCATCGTCTTGTAATAAGCTTTGTGCTTTGATAACTTGATGCAAAGTATCACCATCTATATATTCAACATTGATCACAACAAAACGGTTTTTTAATGCTTCGTTCATTGGCAATGTTCCGACGTAACCTTCATTGATTGCTGCAATGACCTTAAAGCCTGGCGCAGCTTTGATGACTTCCCCTGTAAATGGATTTGTCAATTGACGGCGATAGTCAAGCACACCATTTAAAATAGGTAAAGTTTCAGGTTTGGCCATGTTAATTTCATCAATATATAAAATGTGTCCCTCGCGCATTGCTTTAATTACAGGACCATCAATAAAAACAATTTCTTGATGACCATTTTCTGAAGTTTTAATCGTTTTAAAGCCGAGTAAGCTTTCTGCATCTAAATCGACAGAACAGTTGATTTGGTGCATTGGAATATTTGTTGTTTCACTTAATGTTTCAGCTAAACGTGTTTTCCCTGAACCAGTAGGTCCTTTAAGTAAGATGTTTTTATTCAAGCTGAATAGTTTTTCAGCATCACCAAAAACAGTCTTATCTGCGTTAATATAACCAGTATTTACTTGAGTCATGATTCTCACCTTTCAAAAATTAAAAATAGAATGTTGTTGATATGATTAAAACCTAAAAAACATAAGAAAAAAGCCGATAGTACATATGTCCATCGCTTTTTCATTTTATAATATACAGTTTATACTTCTTCAAAATATGTTTTATAATAGCCACCAACATGACCAGAGTTATCAATGATTTGATAATATTCTTCTGTTTCATTAACAACATCGTAAGTTTTACCGATTGTCAACATATCACTTACTGTGAACTTTTTCGCATCGGTATGTACGACTTTTACTTGCTTAATTGGCGTTGTTTCTTTCCAAGTTTCATGTAACATTTTCTCACCTTCTTATATTCAATCCTAATATATTATGAAATAAATCATTTACTTTGTCTATAACCTATATGAATTTATAGTTTGTTAATACATTCATGTAATTGACTATACATTATATTATAGCCAACTTTTACAGTATTGTTGTTGAAATTGCTTATAATTATTGGAAAAAGATACCGAATAAAATAAATACAATTCCCGCGTAAAAATAAAGAGATCGTTGTTTACGATTTTGTAAAATATCAAATCCATATAAAATAACAAGCCCTAAGCCAATTGTTTGAAACACTGGCCAATAGTTTGTTAAACCAAATAAGCTCGTTAGGATGAAAATAAAATTAATGATGATAATTAAGACACCGACAGATAGAATAGGAATCAGTAGTTTTTTGTTGATTTGCATAGTTTTGATGTCTCCTATGGTTAATTAATAATAGCGTAACACATATGGCTTGTTAGCAAAAGATGAAGCATCAAAAAAGCCATAAGTGCCACTTTATAGCAGTGACACTTATGGTATCTTTTGTATTTATTATGATTCAAGCAATAAATCTTCTGGATTTTCGATTAATTCTTTAATCGTTTTTAAGAATCCAACAGCTTCTTTACCATCGATGATACGGTGGTCATAGCTTAATGCTAAGTACATCATTGGTCTGTTTTCAATTGTATCTTTATCAATTGCAATTGGTCGAGTAATGATAGAGTGCATACCTAAAATTGCAGCTTGATTACCATTAATAATTGGTGTTGACATCATTGATCCGAAAATACCACCATTTGTAATCGTAAATGAGCCATTAATCATATCATCAAGTGATAGTTTATTATCACGTGCTTTGGCAGCTAAGTTTGCAATTTCTTCTTCAATTTCAGCGAAGTTTTTCTTATCACAGTCGCGAACGTTTGGTACTAATAAACCACCTGGTGTTGATACGGCAACACCAATATCATAGAACTGTTTTGTTACCATGTATTCGCCATCAATTTCAGCATTTACTTCTGGATATTTCTTCAATGCTGCAACTGCTGCTTTTGTGAAGAAAGACATAAAGCCAAGTTTTGTACCATTGTGATCTTCCATGAACTTTTCTTTTTTACGTTTTCTAAGTTCCATCACGTTTGTCATGTCAACTTCATTGAATGTTGTTAACATTGCTGTGTTGTTACTTACTTCTAGTAATTTACGAGCAGCTGTTTGTTTTCTGCGATTCATCTTTTCACGAATCACTGGTTTTGAAGGGTTTTGTGGTGCTGCTGGTTTTTCAGCTTTTTTCTCAGCTTTTTGTTCAGCAGGTTTTACACCACGTTCAACATCTTCTTTGCGTAAAATATCACCTGATTTTGCATTTAATTCTGCTAAATCAATACCTTTTTCACGAGCAGCACGACGTGCAGACGGCGTAGCATTCACGCGATCGTTTGATGATGAAGATGTTTCTTCTTCTTTCTCTTTTGATGGCTCTGGTTCAGATGCTTTTTCTTCTTTAGCAGCTGGTTTCTCTTCAGCTTTCTTCTCAGCAGGTTTTGCACCGCCTTCACCAACGATTGCAATTGCTTGCCCCACCTCAACTGTATCGCCTGCTTCAGCAAGTAGTTCTTGGATTGTACCTTCTTCTTCAGAAACAACTTCAACGTTTACTTTATCTGTTTCAAGTTCTAAGATTGCTTCCCCTTTTTCGACAGTATCGCCGACTTCTTTCAACCATTCTGCAATGGTACCTTCTGTAATTGATTCTGCTAATTCTGGAACTTTTACCTCTGCCATTTTGATATGCCCCCTAGATATTTAAGCTATTTTCAATAATTTTACTTTGTACAATTTTATGAATTTCTCCATCGCCTTCTGATGGCGCCGCACGGTGTGGACGACCTTGGTATTCAAGTTCGTATTTGTCACCGACAATGCGATTAAGTTGTGGATATACGAAATGCCATGCCCCTTGGTTTTGTGGCTCTTCTTGTACCCAAGCAATAACTTTAAGGTTTGGTAACGTCTCTAAGAACGCCACAATTTCCTCTTCTGGGAATGGATACAATCTTTCCACAGCAACAAGTGCGATTGCTTCATTCGGTTCTTTGCTCATTGATTCTTTTAGGTCTACAAGCATTTTACCTGATGCAAGAATGACTTTTGTTACTTTTTCTGGATCATGTGTACCTACTAAGATTGGCTCAAAGCCCCCTGATGTAAATTCAGAAATAGGTTGAGCGACTGTTTTATTACGCAATAAGCCTTTTGGTGACATCAATACGAGTGGTCGCATTGCATCAGTACCTAAGCTTGCCGCTTGTGCACGTAATAAATGGAAGTAGTTACTTGCGCTTGACAAATTACAGATTGTCATATTATTTTCGGCTGCAAGTTGTAAGAAACGTTCTAATCGAGCAGATGAATGCTCAGGTCCTTGCCCTTCAAATGAATGAGGCAACATAAATGTTAAACCTGTACGTTCACCCCACTTCGCATTACTAGAAAAGATAAAGTTATCAAAGTACATTTGTGCCATATTAGCAAAGTCACCAAATTGTGCTTCCCAAATGTTAAATGAATCTGGATTTTCTACGTTATAACCATACTCAAAGCCAACGACTGCTGATTCAGATAATGGTGAGTTATGAATGTAGAATGTTCCTTTTTGATCTGGTACATGTTGTAACGGAATGTGTACTGAATCACTTTCTTGATCATGTAAAACTGCATGGCGATGACTAAACGTACCACGTTCACAGTCTTGACCAGTCATACGAACAGGTGTGCCTTCTTGCATCACAGTTGCAAATGCAAGTTGTTCTGCATGTGCCCAATCAACAAGACCTTCATCGCTCTCAAAAGGTTTACGACGCTGATCTAAGATGCGTTGTAACTTATTGAAAATCTTAAAATCTTCAGGATAAGTCAACATGGCATCATTGATTTCTTTTAAGCGATCATAAGAAAGCTCGGATTCGTTACTAGCCAATGGTTTTGAAATATTTTCCGGTATTTCCATTTCTGCATTGTCAATTTTGTTTGTCTTATCAATTTGGTCATGTGCTTGACGCATTTCTTTTTGCACATCATCCATTACTGTTTGAACGTCATCTTCTTTTAAAACGCCGTCTTCTACGAGTTTGTTACCGTAAATGACTTCGACTGTTTTGTGTTTTTTGATGTTTTTATAAGGAAGTGGATTCGTCAACATCGGTTCGTCCATTTCGTTATGTCCAAAACGACGATATCCAACGATATCAATCACGACATCTTTGTTGAATTCCTTTCTAAATTCCATAGCAATATCAATCGCTTCAATCGTTGCTTCAACGTCATCCGCATTGACATGCATAATTGGTACGTCATAACCTTTTGCAACATCCGTAGCATAAGTCGTAGAACGACCATCCGTAGGTTCTGTTGTAAACCCAATACGGTTATTTGTGATCAAGTGAATTGTACCACCTGTACTATAACCGTCTAAATTGCCTAGGTTCATCGTTTCAAAGTTAACCCCTTGACCTGGATAAGCAGCATCACCATGAACGATAATTGGCACAGCACCATTGAAATCAGTTTCAACTTGACCAGATTGTGCTACGAAGTCTTGTGCTGCTCGTGTACGTCCAATCACTACTGGTGCAACAATCTCAAGGTGACTTGGATTGTTCGCTAAAGTGATGCGTTGCTCAATACCATGAGTTTGGATTGTTTTAACCCCACCTAAGTGATACTTAACATCGCTTGTCCATCCAGATGTAAGTGTTAAGCTACCATCTTCAGGTAAGAATGTCATCGGATCAGTATGCATGAATTCTGAAAGCATCATTTCATATGGTTTTTTCAAAATATGAGTTAATACATTTAAACGACCACGATGTGCCATACCAATTTGGATATTTTTTATTTCATTCTCAGCTGCACGTTTAATAATTTGTGCAATCATAGGTACAAGTGCGTCAACACCCTCAATTGAGAAACGCTTTGCACCTACAAAGTTTTTGTGAAGATACTTTTCAAATCCTTCTACATGTGCAAGCAATTTAAAAAGTTCAATTTTTTCATCTTCGTTCAAGGTTGCTTTGTATGGTGTTTCAATTCTGCGCTTCAACCATACACGCTCCTTGTTGTTATTAATATGTGTATATTCAAACGCGATAGACCCCTTATATCGCTTCTCCATACGTTTGATTGCCTCAAATGCGTTCGGATATATATCCTTAAAGTGATCTGAGATAATCTCTGCTGGTATCTTCTCAAGCGTTGCTTGATCTAAATTGAAGTCTTCAATGTTTAGTTTAGGAATATTCGTACGTTGTGGTCTATTTACTGGATAGATATCAGCGAGTAAATGCCCGTATTGTCGAATATTGTCAATCAAGCGCATCACACGTTTAATCGTGTTGTCTCCCGAGCTTGATTGCATTGATGTGTTTGAATAAGATGTGTTGTCATTTTTAATTGTGCTGAAAAGCACTTGCAAATCTTCAGATACAGAATTAGGATCATCTAAAAATTGGTCATAAAGTTCTAACATTAACCCTAAATTAGCCCCAAAATTTACAGGCGCTTCACTCACCTGTTTATCGTTTTTCATAATCCACCCTCCACAGAAAGAATAAAAACGCTTACAAGTAAATAATAGCATTAAATTGTGAACATTTAAAGGCAAAATCATGATATTTTAGTGATGTTTCATAGAATTAAAACTAATCGTAAATATTGTGTATTTCCCTTCTTCACTGTTTACAGTAATATGCCCGTCATAGAGTTTTACCATTTTCATTGCGATTGATAATCCTAATCCATTGCCCCCTTGTTGACGTGATCGTGATTTGTCTACACGATAAAAACGATTAAAGATATGTTCCTGATCTTCTTTCGGAATACCCAACCCATGATCTTTGATTTCGATGAGTACACGATTATTAATCAATTTTGTTTTAATATGAATATCACGGTTTTCTTGATCATATTTAATCGCATTATCAAGAAAGATGAGAAGAATCTGTTCCAAGTGAAAAGCATTCATATATAAGTAAATAAAATCTTGATTACTTTCAAACTCGAAATCATAATCTGGATGAATTTGTTTTAATGAGTGAATTCGATTTTTTATTTCTAAGTTGACATCGACTTGTTCGATTTGATTTTCGATTGTTTTCGGGTCATCTTTCGTTAATAGCAGTAGTTCTTCGACTAACTTGGTAATACGGTTCATCTCTTCAAGAGAAATAGTCAATGACTCTTCAAGCACAGCAGGATCCTTTTTACCCCAACGCTGAATAAGATTAAGATGGCCTTGAATAATTTGTAAAGGTGTTCTCAATTCATGTGATGCATCTTCAACAAATTGTCGCTGTTGATTAAAAGCCTCTTCTAGTTTCACCATCATATTGTTGAAGTTGTCGATGAGCGCGTCGGTTTCTTCATAATTTGTAGGTACTTCTAATTTTTCTTGGAATCCATTTCTTCTAATTTGTGTCATTTTGTCAGTGATGATATTAATAGGTTTTGTAATTTGCGCTGAGAAAGCATAGCTGATAGAAGCTGTAACAAATAAAGCAATTAACCCAAAAATTAGTGCAAGATAAGTTATAAAGTTTAATAGATCATCAAAAACATCGAGCGGATGAACGACAGTTGCGTATCCTTCAAAATAATTTGTGTCAACTGGATTGGAGATCACAATAAAAGAACCGTGACTGTTTTTTAAGATACGAATATATCGGTCCGAAGTTTTTTCAAATTCTGGCGCAAAGGTTACATCCGTTGCATTTGTATTCTCCATTAATTGTGTACCGTCACGATCATACAAAATCACTTTTTGATGATTACTTGTGACAGAACTAAATTCTAGCGGTGTGATTTTTTCAAAATCCTTCGTCGTAAGGAGTTGATAAAGTTCATCTGCACTGCGTTCTGCCTCTTCTAGTTCATGTTGTTTTAATAAACTGCTAACTGCATAAATAATTAATAAGCAAAATATAAAGATAATTAGAAACGTAATGATGGTTGTGACAAGTGTCCACTTGGTTTTCAGTGTAGGTTGCTTCATTGACGAATCACATACCCAACTCCACGTACGGTCTCAATAATTTTTTCTTTTTGTATGACTTTTAATTTATTGCGTAAATATCGAATATAAACATCGACAACATTCGTCTCGACTTCAGAATCATATCCCCAAACATGGTTCAAAATTTGTTCACGATGTAGAACGTGATTTTTATTTTCAGCGAGAACGAGTAATAAGTCGAATTCTGTCTTCGTTAATTCGATGGTTTGTTCACCATATGACACGTGAAACGCATTTTTATCGATAACAATGCCACTTACTTCTACAGTGTCTTTATTCGTTTGTTGGTCATCAGATGCACGTCTTACTAATGCACGTATCCTAGCTAACAATTCTTCAATTTCGAAAGGTTTTACGATATAATCATCTGCACCATGATCAAGCCCTTGTACTTTGTCATAGATTTCCCCTTTTGCCGTAATCATAATAATCGGTGTATCCTTCTGTTTGCGGAGACGTTTACAAACTTCTAAGCCATCAATACCTGGCAGCATCAGATCGAGTAGTATAATATCAAAATTTTGTTGTAGTGCTATGTTTAAGCCAGATATGCCATCGTTTTTAATCGATACGTCATAATTTTCGTGTTTTAGTTCAAGTTCGATAAAGCGTGCTAAGTTTTGCTCATCTTCAATAATTAATACATTTTTCATGTTGTCACCTCATCTATAATCATAGGACATATTAGGAGTTTGAGAAAGATAAAAAAATTTGAACTTTCTAATTGACAATTATTCTCAATGAGTTATAATGTAATTGAAAATGATTATCAATCACAACGATTCCCCCCCACACTATTCGTTTTAATGGGTTGAGTCATTTTCAAATAATATCCCCTTTTATATGCCCGTATAAAAATTTCGTTGATATTAAATTAAACTATAAATAAAAGCCGTTGCATTTGCGTGCAACGGCTTTTATTTGTTTAAGAAAGATTGAGTGGTTTTCTTAATATAATTTGTGTCAATGTGAGGAAGAATAAACCTCCTAATATACCAGCTAGTATATCTGTTGGATAATGAACGCCTAGATAAATACGTGATGCACAAATCAATAAAATCATCATGATAGATAAGGCAATGACAAAAGATTTAGATTTCCCTTTTAAGATACGTAAAGCGATAAAACAAATACTGCCAAAGAAGGCCGTCGATCCCATCGCATGGCCGCTCGGAAAACTTAAACCTGAGATATCAATCAATCGCATCGTATTAGGGCGCTCTCTATTAAAAATATGTTTTAAAATTGGATTGCTCAGCCGAGCTAAAATCATTGTAAGGGCTAAATAGAGTGCCTCAGCACGATATTGATACTTTGTGAGTAATACAACGAGAACGATTGTTAATACAACCATCCCTATGACTTCTCCGATATATGTTACGGTAAGAAAAATCACTGTCATCACACTACTATGAGATGTAAAGATAAATTCATAGACGTGGGCGTCAATCCACTTACCAATTGAAGCATTGTGTAAGCGTGCAATCAACAAAAACAAACCACTATAAATAAACATATAAAGCATTTTTTTCAAATGTGTCATACGTCACTCCTTAGCCAATACCATCATGAATAATTTTATCAAGCAAAGCTTCCTTCGTATAACTTTCTGTAAAGCTTTGCATGTTTTTTATATAGTCATCTCGTGATTGTTCGAGTGTCTTTAATGATGAACTGATTGTACCGTTTGTAAGTGTTGCTTCGTCAATGGTCATCGCATATCCTTGTTGTGCAAAATAGTTGGCATTATCAATTTGATCACCGCGAGATTGATCTAAACCTAACGGAATAAGCAACATTGGAAGACGTAATGTCAAAAATTCATAAATGGCGTTAGATCCTGCACGTGAAATAACAGTATCAGTGATTGCTAAAAGGTCTGTTAACTCATCAGTTACAAATTCATATTGAACATAACCTGATTTTGCAAGTGTTTCATCCTTCAATCCTTTACCTGTTAAATGAACGACTTGATATGTGTTTAACAATAAATCAAGTTCCGCTCTTAAATGTTCATTAATCTTTTGGCTGCCTAAACTACCTCCCATCACGAGAAGTGTTTTTTTCGATGGTTGAAAACCTGTAAGCGCATATCCACGATCTTTGTTACCATTTTTTAAGTCTTCACGAATTGTTGCCCCGACAAAGACACCTTTATCAGCAGGAACATGTTTTAAAGTATCTTCAAATGTTGTATATATTTTTTTAGCAAACTTCATTGCAATTTTATTTGCTAAACCAGGTGTTAGATCAGATTCGTGTACGATTACTGGAATATTCAATGATTTTGCCGCAAGTACAACAGGTACTGAGACAAAGCCACCTTTTGAAAAAATTAAGTTTGGTTGCTCACGTTTTAAAATTTTTCTTGCATCTAATATGCCTTTTAATACTTTAAATACGTCTTTTAAGTTCTCTTTTGAGAGATACCGACGCAACTTACCACTAGAAATTGGATAGTAAGGTGTCTCTGGTAACTGTGATGTAATCATTTCACGTTCAATGCCTTCTTTTGAACCGATATACATCGTGTCATACCCTTTCTTTGTTGCGGCTGGAATTAAACTTAAGTTAACGGAAACGTGACCGACTGTGCCGCCACCTGTAAATGCAATTTTAACCATATTCTCCCTCTCATCTTGTTAATTTTTTATAGTATGCATAAAATGGTTTGCCTTTATCAAAAGGGAAAAGATCACTGGTCATTTCCCCTGATTTGATAAAGTGATGTTTCTTAAATAACCTTTGTGCGCGTATGTTTTCTGAGAATGTATCTGTCAGCAATACTGTTTTTTGATGTTGTTCAGCATATGAAGTTGCAAAGTGCATCAATTGTTTTGCTGTACCAGGGTATTGTGAAGATGCAACGAGTCTGTGTATGACAAAAGCATTTTTACGATCGATGGGCCACTCCAGTTGATCGTACTAATCGGGTGCTTCATCATTAATGACAATGAATCCTTTAATGATTTCTTGTTCATCAAGAATAAAGAGTGTTTGTTCTTGAATATCCCTTTCAAAATCTTGTAATACTGGATATTGTGCATCCCATTGTGGATTGTTATCCTGTTTCATAAGCATTTTAGCTTCTCTCACTAACGTATCAATTGCTTGTAAGTCAGACATTGTTGCAAGTCTCATCTCATCATCACTTCCCTAGTTTTTTGAGTGTACGCGACAGCATTACATCTTCTTCTGATGACTTTTTCACAAGTTGTTCTGTCATTTTTTCATTTGTTTTGCGATTAAACAACCCATTTGTTTCAATTTTTTGATCTGTTTGGAAAGATTGAATCGCTGTTTCTAAAGTTGAGTCGAAGTGCTCATCAACTTGGCCGACATCATAACCGAGCGCATCAAGTCCTGTTTTGATTGATTTAATATATTTTGATTGATCGCCAACTTTGAAGGATTTATCAGTTGGAATAACTGTCATATTCTCGTAAGCAGCACCTTTAACTTCAACATCGGGTTTAATTCCTTTTTCATGAATGTAATGACCTTTTGGTGTGAGCCATTTCATCTCTGTATATTTTAACAATGATCCATCGCTAAATTCATGCGTTGTTTGAACGATCCCCTTACCAAAGGATTTTTCACCGTACACTTTTGCAACGTCATAGTCTTTGAGTGCCCCTGTGAATACTTCGGAAGCACTTGCAGATCCTTCATTGATTAAAATTCCGATATTAAGATCACGAATCCCTTCAAGTGGTTTGTGCGCTGTTGTAATCTGACGTTTCTGCTTTCCTTTTTCAAGTTGAACAGCAGTTTGGCCTTCATCGATAAAAATATTAGCCATATCGACGGCTTCATCTAATAAGCCACCGGGGTTATTTCGTAAATCAATCAATATATTTTTCGCTCCATCTTTTTGTGCTTTTTCAATTGCTGCTTTTAATTCATCCGCTGTGCCTTCTTGGAATTTGTTGATTTTAAAAACATGTGTTTGACCGTGTTTTTCATGTTTGACACTTTCAACATGAATTGTCTCTCTTTCAATTGAAAATTCTTTCTTTTCACCACTGCGTTTAATTAATAACTTCACAGTTGTGCCTTCCTTACCGCGCACTTGTTTTACGATTTCTGTCAATGGCTTGCCCTTTACATCATGTCCATTTACAGCGATGAGTTCATCCCTCGGCTGAATGCCTGCTTTTTCAGCTGGCGATTCTTTGATAGGACTTGCGATATAGATTTTCCCATCTTTTTGTTCCATTTCTGCCCCAATACCAACAAAGTCACCAGAAACATCTTCGTTGAAAGATTTTGTTTCTTCTGTTGTCATGTATTCAGTATAAGGGTCTTTCAAACTCTTTGTCATGCCTTTAATTGCATCTTCAAGTAATAATGATTTATCTGTATTTTTATAATAATCTGTTGCGATTAATTCATAAACTTCACCGAGCTTCTCAGCATTTTTTTGAATACTTGGATCAGTTGTTGAATGTTTCCAATACCATAGGCTCGTCAGTATGATAACAGTTGTTAAAATAATTGTGACGAGAATGCTTAACACGAAGTACTTTAGCGGTATATATTTAGGCGTTTTAGTTTTCTTTGGTTTCATAATCCAGCTCCTTGTATATAATGAATCGGCTAAAAGTGAGGAAAAGATAAAGGAGCCTCTTGCGGTTATATTTTTATAAACAAGTTAAGATGTTTTACCTATCTAACAATGTTGTATTTTAATGTTTATGACTCAAAAAAGGTTGGGACATGATTCATATCTCAACCTTTGATGAATGTTATTTGCAATGTCGTAGTGTGTATGATGATTAAAATTGAAGCCATTCCTGATATTCTTCAAATAAATGATCAAATACAGAAAGTGGTATGGAATATGTCCCTTCTGTTTCGATATAACGAGATATTTGATCAAAATCTGTCTCATATTTTGGGAAATCAAGATCTTGAAATATCATCTCAGCCAATTGTCCTTTGTCATCACGACGACCTCTCACTGTCAGAGCAAATTGGTAAAAAGAGGCATCTTTCATTATTTCACAGTCACATCTATTACGAGCGTTTGCCCTTTTTCTAATGCAGTCACTTCTTGAAATTGATGCGTTTCAACGTGGTCTGCGAAGTTTGTGATAATGATAGGTGAGATAATTGATTTAGCATTTTCATTAATGTAATCTAAATCAAATGATACAAGTGCATCGCCTACATTTACTCGGTCACCACTTTCTACAAGTGTTTCAAAACCTTCTCCATTCAGTTGAACTGTATCCAAACCGATATGAACGAGTACTTCTAAACCGTTGTCGGCTTTTAATCCAATTGCATGTTTTGTTGGGAATACGTTATCTACAACACCTTCAATCGGTGATACAACTTTTCCTTCTGTTGGTTTAATACCAAAACCGTCACCCATCATTTTTTGTGCAAAAACGAGGTCTGGAATGTCCTCGACTTTAACATACTCACCAGTCATTGGTGCATAAATCTTAACATCTTTGCTTGCTTCATTACCTTTTCCAAATAACTTTTTAAACATGACGTTCACTCCTCTTTATTTGTCGAACAATTTAATATAATCTCCATAGCCCAGTGCTTCCAGTTTTTCATATGGAATGAACTGAACAGCAGCGGAGTTGATACAATAGCGCAAGCCACCACGCTCTTTAGGGCCGTCATTAAATACATGACCTAAGTGACTATTGCTCCCTTCTGAACGAACTTCAGTGCGTAACATACCGAATGATTTGTCAACAAGTTCAATAATTTCGTCATCATCAATTGCTTTCGAAAAACTTGGCCATCCACAATCTGATTCAAATTTATCATTGGAAGTAAACAAAGGTTTACCTGATAATTTATCGACATAAATACCTTTGTCAAAGTGGTTCCAATACTCATTGTCAAATGGTGGTTCTGTACCATCTTGTTGTGTGACTAGATATTCGATATCCGTTAAATCTGATTTATCTTTTTTAATCATGTACATTCCCCCAATGTTTTTCTATAAATGCTTTTCTACCAGATCCATTTTGATATTGTGCATAATGCTGTGGATTTTTAAGGTAATAATCTTGATGATGTGTCTCAGCTGGATAGAAATTTTTATAAGGTTCAACGGGTGTTACGATAGGCTTATCAAAAATGCCTTGTACATCTAAGTTTCTGATTTTTTCAAGTGCTATTTGTTGCTGATCGGAATCATGATAGAAAATAACCGGTCGATAACTGTCGCCTCTATCAAAGAATTGTCCTTTATCATCGGTTGGATCGAATGTTTTGAAATAAATATCTAAAATATCTTCGTATGAAATAACTTCAGGATCATAAGTGATTTGTACAGCTTCCACATGGCCTGTTGTATTGGAACATACTTGTTCGTAGGTTGGATTTTCAACATGTCCACCACTATATCCTGATACAATTCCTTCTATACCATCATAAGATGTAAATGGCTTCACTAAACACCAAAAACATCCGCCTGCAAGTGTTGCTTGTGACATGATCATCCCTCATTTCGTTTAGTATGTGTCTTCTTTTAAGACGATTAAACCGATTGCGCCTTTGCCGGTATGTGTAGAAATAACAGGAGACGTATGGCTTAATTGGAAACTTCCCACTTCAAATGTTTCATCCAGTTTGTCTTTCACTTTGTTCATGAAATCTTCAGCATCAGCATGTGAGATACCAACACTCTCTAATTTTGAACCGTCAGCAAATGGTTTTAAGTCACTTACAAGTTGCTTGACGCATGCCGACTGTGTGCGAACATTATGAATCATTTCTAACTTACCGTCCACCAATTCACCGATTGGTTTGATTTTCATAAGATTACCTAAGAAACCTTTTGTTTTGCTAATACGTCCACCTTTGATTAACTGATCAAGCTGTCCGATAACAACATAGAGTTTGATATTTTTTTGAAGTTTTTCTAATTTTTTTAGAATCTCTTCAGTTGAGATACCTTCTTCAATCCACTTAACAAGATATTGAATTTGATACGCTAATCCCCATGCGATAAATTTTGAATCAATAACGGTAATGTTACCATCTACCATTTCACTTGCTTGTCGTGCAGTTTGAACCGTACCACTTAAGCCAGATGTTAAGTGAATACTAATGATTTCAACGTCATCTTTAGCTAATTCTTCATATTTTTCAACAAACTTTCCTAAAGGCGGTTGACTTGTTTTTAAGTCGTAACTATCGTCTCCCAAATAGTTGATATAATCTTCTGATGAAATATCAGTCTGGTCTTCATAGGACTTTCCATTAATTGTAACGCTTAATGGGATGACATGAATGCCATGTTCTTTCAAGTACGATGGATCTAGATCAGATGTTGAATCTGTCACAATAATACGCTGCATAATATAAAGCCTCCAATTTATTTTCTAATAAGATGTAAAAATGTATGTGCATAGTGATTTTTGTCGTCCACTGTTCCTTCTAAAGATGATTCGACCTGCCACTCTTTAAATGTATAAGGTGGAAAAAATGTATCTGCTTGGAATGTATCATGAATGACTGTGATATACATGTCATCGACCTTATCTATTAATGATTCAAATAGTGTTTGGCCACCAAAAATAAAAACTTTACCTTCCAATTTTGAGATATCATCTAAATGATGAATCACTTCAACACCTTCTGCTCGAAATTTAGGATTACGTGTCAACACAACATTTTTTCTATTGGGTAAAGGTCTTCCAATCGATTCGTATGTCTCACGTCCCATCACGAGTGTATGACCAGTTGTTATCTCTTTAACATGCTTCAGGTCGTTAGGTAAGTGCCAAGGTAACTGATTGTTAAAACCAATTCCGCGATTTTCATCGTGGGCAACGAGTATGGATAATGTCAAATGAATCACTCCTCAAAATTACACCGCAATCGGTGCTTTGATAGGTGGATGAGATGAATAGTTCACAACTTCTAAATCTTCATATTCAATATCGAAAATAGACTTATCTGTATGAATAATGAGTTCAGGTGGCGCAAAGCTTGTACGTTCAAGCTGTGTATTTACAGCGTCGATATGATTGCTGTATATGTGTGCATCACCAAATGTATGAACGAATTCCCCTACTTCTAAACCACATTCTCTCGCAATTAAATGCGTGAGTAGACTATAGCTTGCGATGTTGAATGGTACACCGAGAAAAATATCAGCGCTACGTTGGTATAATTGACAACTCAACTTGTTATCTTCTACATAAAATTGAAAGAGCGTATGACATGGTGGGAGCGCCATCGATTCAATCTCTGCAGGATTCCAAGCACTGATGATGTGACGTCTAGAGTTTGGTGATTGCTTGATTTGTTCGATTACTGTTTTTAATTGATCAATATGTTGACCGTCTGCGCCAACCCAATCCCGCCATTGTTTACCGTATACATTGCCTAAATCTCCGTGTTTTTGCATGAATACGTCATCAGTTAAAATGGCATTTTTAAATTTTTTCATCTCTTCATCATATTGAACTTTAAAATCTGGATCTACTAGGCTACGATGACCGAAATCAGTCATATCGGGACCAGTGTAATCCGGGCTCTGTATGTATTTTTCAAAAGGCCATTCGTTCCATATGTTGTTGTTATATTGTAAAAGATATCTTAGGTTCGTATCGCCACGAATAAACCATATGAGTTCTGTTGCGATAAGTTTAAATGATACTTTTTTTGTCGTTAATAATGGAAACCCTTTTGATAGGTCAAAGCGTAGTTGATGACCGAACTTTGAGATGGTACCTGTTGCTGTACGATCATCACGATGATTGCCTATTTCTAAAATTTCAGTGCATAGCTCATGGTATGCTTGATCAAATGGATTCATGACGTTCACCTCTTTCCTTTAATATCTATAATAGACGATTTTATAGAAATTTAAAAATAAAAAACAAATAGCAGTTAGATAGAAAGTGTATGAAATGGCTGATTGCTTCTGATAATATCTGCTTCTATGTATAAAAAGAGGGAGTGGGACAGAAATCTTTTTTGCTATAAAAGATTTCGTCGTCCCACCCCGGCAAGGATGACTAGAAGTTTTGCATTAGCTGATTGATATGTGACTACGTTTACTTAATAAACTTGGCACACATCTAATCATCTTTGCAGCGGCACTACGACAAAATCATTATAAATGTTTATGATTTTTGTAGTGCTCCCAAAGTTTGTAAAAACGCATTTTCACTTCAGACACCTACTGCCATTTTACGTTATTATACATACAAAAGGGCTGAGTACTATGTCCCAGCCCCATTTCAACATGATTAACAATGTGAATCAAAAGCTTCTTTAATATCCATCGCAAGGTCATTGATATCTCTGCCTTCGATATGTTCACGTGGAGTAAAATGGACTAGATTTTTTCCTTTAAAGAGTGCAAATGATGGACTTGATGGAACTTGTTGAATGTAGTCCCGCATTGTCTCAGTTGCTTCTTTGTCTTGACCAGCAAACACAGTTACCTTGTAGTCTGGTTTTTTCTCATTCTGTTCCGCAACAGCAACCGCTGCGGGACGTGCAAGTCCAGCTGCACAGCCACAAGTTGAGTTAATAACGACAAATGTCGTTTCATCGTCTTGTCTTTCGTTCATATGGTTTGTAACAGATTCAGAAGTTTCTAAACTTGTAAAACCATTCTGTGTTAATTCGCCACGCATTTGTGCTGCGAGTTCTTTCATATATGCATCATAAGCATTCATGATTCATTCGCTCCTTTTTAACGTCTATTTTTGATTTCTTAAATATTATAACATCATTTATCGTTTTCGATTTGCAATTTGTTTCCAGACTGACCCAAGTGCAGCTTCCCCTTGTTCAATGCGTGTGATAGCCATCTCAATTTGCATACGCACTTCATAGGCCGAATCATCTTGATGCGCCTTCAAAGCAGGAAGTTGCGCTTCCCCACCTTCATCAAAGAGAAACATCGCTGCACGCCAGCGGACAATTTTATGTGGATCATCTAGTGCATGCTCCATTTCAGTCAATGCTTCAGCAAACCCTAAATCACTCAAGGCATCTCCGGCTGCACGTCGAACTGCGGGACTTTTATCCCGCAACCCTTTATAGAGATACGGCAATGTCTCTTTTGTTTCAATCATACTCAACAGCACAATAGCTTCACGACGCAGTTGCACTTTTTCTTCGGTTAAAGCATGCGCCAATAATGGGTAGTCTGCATCAGTTGGTTTTGGAAATGCAGTAAGCATGCGTAAACGTGCTTTCCAATCATCTGCCTGTTTATAAGTTTCTAATGTCACATGATGATATTCTTTTGTCGGCATAGCCTCCATCTTTTGCTCCGCACGGGAAACTAATTGTTGTAATACTTCATTCGGATAGAGCGCATTCATTTCTTCTTCTACTTCATCCATGATTTGTTCTAATTCACCATAACGGATACCTAAATTGTGCCATTTTCTTAAAAATACAACATTATCACCTGGAAGCTGTGCTGCAGTCATTGCTTCGATAAAGCTGTTGTTTAATTGACGGCGTTGTTCTTCAGTATCAGTCGTTAATTTTATCTGATAAGGAATGTCCTTAAACTTTAAGACTTCTGCTTTCACTTCTCCAAAGTGTTCTTGAGTGGCATTTTTTTCTTGTTGAATTCCTTGATTACCATTCAATGTGGCAGTAATGCGTGGTAACACTTCTTCCCAGTCTGCTTTTGGCATTTTGTCCACAGCTAAAAAGTCCAATACATAAAATATAGATTTAACACCATCAATAGATAAGACCTGATTGATAAATGCAGGTTGTGATTCGTGCACTTCAGTGAATGTATTAGATTGGTTATCATGTCTTTTTTCTGAAATGACAATCTTCATTGTATTTGGACTCGGTGTTGGTTCAATTTTAATAATTTCCATTGTATATGACGCTCCTTATGTTACAGAGAATTATTGCAAATGTTTTCCTAAGGCTTGGATACGTTGACCAACAGAACATTGTTGAATGCAAAAATGATGTGCAGATGTCTTGCTCTCTTCTTTTCTTAGATGTGATTTGATTAGACATTGTGTACAATAGTCAGCCATTAATGTATCAATCATGTCAATCGCTCTTCTTTTTTCTTCTGTTAACATATCTGTCACCTCGCAAAAATGTGTGTTAAGCAAAGGTTATCGTAACATGAATCAACCAGTCATTGAACTGTTTGACTCAGGATCATTAAGAAAAAATTTTGTCATAAATTGTACGTAACTAGAAATATTTTATTCTATATTGTTCATATTAAATCATTATTTTTATAATGGCATTTCTTTATTTTTATATTGAATTTTACACTTGACTGTTCTATGATAGATAGGTTGTTATTAAGCGGTTTCTAAACACCCGCATGGTCAAAATTTAGGAGGAAATTAATATGTATAATGAGTTAGTAGGTCTTGGTGCCTTTATGTTGACCTTTGTATTGATGGTGTCGATGTTTCGTCTTTTTGGGAAACAAGGACTATATGCATGGGTTGCAATCGGTACAATCATTGCGAATATTCAAGTGATCAAGACAGTGGATATTTTCACAATATCAGCCACTTTAGGTAACGTTATGTTTGCGTCCATTTATTTGGCTACGGATATTTTAAATGATATTTACGGGAGAAAAGTAGCAAAAAAAGCTGTATGGCTTGGTTTTACATCGACACTTGTCATGATTGTAGTGATGCAAGTATCATTAGCATTTGCGCCAAGTGAAGCGGATATTTCTCAAGATGCCTTACAAACTATTTTTGGTGTTATTCCACGTATTGCATTGGGGTCTATTGTAGCTTATATTATCGGACAACACATCGATGTGTTTATCTTCAATGCGATAAAAAAAGTTTTCAAATCTGACCGTACATTTATTATTCGTGCATATGGTAGTACGACATTGAGTTCAATCATCGATACAGCGTTATTTGTTATGATTGCTTTCTATGGCGGACCACTTCCAAATGATGTTATTTTTGAAATCTTTATTACGACGTATCTATTAAAACTTGTATCAACATTATTCAATGTGCCATTTGGATATTGGGCGAAATCAATGTATCGACATGGTAAAATAAATGATGACGATATTTAATGAATGATAGTTAAGGGTGACTTAGCATGTATTAGAAAACGGGACGAGATATCGCTCTGAAAACTAATTTATTGCGTGTCCCCTTTTTTTCTTTAGGTAAGGAGTGTCAATGAATGGCAAAAATCTATTTTGATGCAGCGACAAAAGGGAATCCAGGCGTAAGTGCATGTGGTATTGTCATTGTAGAAGAAGATGACCGACATTCTTTTTCGCAAGTACTTGGTGAAATGGACAATCACAGTGCAGAATGGGAAGCATTATTATATGCCTTAAAACAAGCATCACAGTTACAAGTTTCGAATGCTTTAATTTATACAGACTCTCAACTCATTGAAGATGTCGTGAATCGTAACTTTGTAAAAAATAAAAAGTTTAAACCATATCTTGATCAATTCAATCAGCGCGCACAGACATTTGATTTATGTTTTGTAAAGTGGATACCACGTGCACAAAATAAAGAAGCAAATCAACTGGCACAACAAACACTTTATCGAGCGACAAAGCAGTAAAAATAGAGATAGCAACAGGTTATTTTAACCGTTGCTATCTCTATTTTTATAATGATTCAATGTATTTTCTTGCAACACGTAGTTCATGTTCTTCGCAAACATTTATAATGCGTGCATAGTCGGGTGTGTAGGTCATTCGTTGCCAAAGATCATGTGTTTCAATTGGTGCATCACAGATGATTTCAGCTAATTGCTTCGAAGCCATTAAGTTGTCTATATCGGCATGTATCTTTTTCTGCTGACCAGCTGTGAGTGATTCGATATTGGCGATGACGTTTTCAACGGTACCGTATTGTTGGATAAGCTTGATTGCTGTTTTTTCACCAATTCCTTTTACCCCGGGATAACCATCCGCGCTGTCACCCATGAATGCTTTGACATCAATCAATTGTTTTGGTGCAAGACCGTAATGTTCATGGAAGGCATGTGCATCAAATTTTGCATATTCTGTGAATCCTTTTTTTACGAGCCAAATATGGATATTATCAGCTGAACATTGTAGTAAATCTCGATCACCTGTAATGACGAAAACATTGTTATTTTCTGTATTTGCCGTTTGCGTCGCTAAAGTACCAATCACATCATCAGCTTCGTAGTTGGGTAAGCCAATATTAAAGAATCCCAGTTCTTCAGAAATATATTGTACGTGTGAAAATTGCGGTATTAACGCTTCAGGTGGTTCTGGTCGATTTTGTTTATAACCAGCAAACAGTTCATTACGAAATGTCGACTTCCCCATATCCCAGCATATCGCAACGTGTGTAGGTTCAATGTCGTGAATGGCACGCATCACATGTCTCACAAATCCTTGTGTGCCATTTGTCGGGAGCCCATTAGATGTAATCATATAATTCTTATGGACGCTTGTAGCATAAAAATGTCGGAATAACAGTGCCATGCCATCAATCAATAATGTACGTTTATTCATATTATTTATCCTTTAATTCAATATTTTTTTAAGTTGTAGTAATGCTTTTTGTAATGCTTCATGCTGTGATGCATCCATTTCAAATGCTAACAATTTTTGAATTTCTTGTTGTGCATCATTTTCAAGATTTTTAAGTTTTTCTTGAACTTGTGTTGTTAATACATCTGCATAGGTATTTAGAGCTGTGTGTAATTCGTTTAGATGTATTTGGAGTTGTTTAACAGTTAAATTTTTAATCTCTGATTGCACTTTTTGTTGTTGTTTAGGTTGCAAGATGCTTTTTTTCGTTAATTGTTTTGGTAATGCTGAAACAAATGATGATAAATCTAATTGTAAGTATGGTTTTTCAATGCTTTCTACTGTGATGTGTGTATCTGGTTGTACAATCACATGATGCTGTGCCATTTCTGTAACGATAGGTGCCAATTGATGTGCAAACTGTGTTTCGAAATGTTTTTTCATGCGATTAACAAGTAATGTTTGCTCTAAATACAATTTTTGATGGATTTGATCAAGATATGTTTTAGAAGCATGGCGTTTTGCTGTTTTAAAATCATCAGTATCTGTCATTTGTGTATTAAATACAGTTTTGACATGGTCTAATAACTGAATATTTAATCGTTCATTTAAATAGTATATTTGATCTTCTAGTTCACTGCGATATTGTGTTTGTAATCCTTGAATCATTTGTTTTGGAAATACGGGTGTTGTTTCAAAACGTTTCAAGTATGCATGATTTTGTTTTATTTGCAATGCATTATTTTCTACGTCTTGAAGCATCGCGTCTAGAGAACTAGTGATTGCTTCTAGTTGATGGAAAATTTGTTTTTCAAGTACTTGTTTTGATTCAACATTAACAAATGTTTGGATAGCAGCTTGCAGTTTTTCAATACCTACATCACCATGACTCAAAGCTTCTCGACTTGAAACATCAAAAATATCACAGTGCATACCAACTTGAGCAAGTGCATCTTGTGTATAATGATGAACTGCTGCCAAATCTTCTGGTGTTTCAGCAAGGTCTGTCGCATTGATGACCATTTTAAAAGCTTGATTTTCAATGAGTTGATTCATCTCTTTCATATGCTCGATGAATGCTTTGTCATTGTCAGTAAACGCATGGTTGAAATAGCTAACATATAAAATCAAGTCAGCAGTTGCTAGAATTTTTTCAGTTTCATTCGTATGACGTTGATTGTTTGAGTAAAGACCTAATGAATCGACGATAATTTTGTCTTTTAGCCAGTCATGTTCGAGTTGTAAGTGAACAGTTCTAACAAACGTTGCGTATTCATCTTCAGCACTCCATTTTCTCAGCTCTTCTTGTGGGATGGCTAATTCATAACCATCTGCAATAAGCGACTCATAAAATGAATAATTTTTTTCAATTGCTTCTATAAAAGCTAATTTATTTTTATCAATGCGCCCTTTAAGATCACTTAAATCTTGTGATAAGAATGCTTGAATCGAATCGAAATGATAATCAACAGCTTCTACAACATCATTTAGTTCATCGAGTAACATCTCTTTTGTTTTAAAAGTAACGGTATTTTGACTGCCATAAGAAATTTCAGTTGTAGCGGCTGTCGTTGGATTTGGAGAACTTACCAAATATTGATCACCGAGTAGTGCGTTAATCAAACTACTCTTACCTGCGCTGAATGTACCGAACACACCGATTTTAATGACTTGATGATCAAGACGATCTAATGTCTGACGCATGTTATGTACTTGTGTGTCATATAGTGTGAGTTCAGACAATGTAGTCAATGCATTATCAATCTGATTGCGTTGTGACTGTTGACGATCAGTTGTTGTAGTTGATTGTTTAGACACTGCATCTTTTGCGCCATCTGAAGGTTGTGCAGGTGTGTAAGTCATATGTGTCCGATCAATCAATTTGTCGAGAGAGTCATCCAAATGTATGTAGTAATGTTGATAGTTTTTAGTATCAAGTGATGTCTTCAACGCTTGGAGTGTACGATAACGTTCGTATACATCTGTCTCGTCATCTGTGGCATCATCATGAAGTTCAACTTGTACATTCGAAATAATCTCATCATCGAGTGGCTTCGATTCTTTAAGAACATATTGACCGATTTGTTTCATAAGTGCTTCAGAGAACGTCAAAACATATTGATTACTGATTTGTACTTGTGTTTGATATAAATCAGTGACCAAGGATGTTGGAATCTTAAGTGTTTGATTAAGAATACGGTCATTGAGCGCGCTATTATCAATGAAACGTGTCAAAAAGACCATGTCGGATTGCATTGGTTTGACAATCTCTTGTGTGACTTGTGTTTGTAACTCAGACATTAGTGTCTTGAGACGTTCTTCTCTTGCTTGTTCTATTTTTTTGCGTTTGTTAAACAATCCACCTACTGAGAAGTTTTTCGTCATACTCTCCAAATAATATCGAATATGTTCACGCATTTCATGAGACATGATATAGGCGTTATCAATGATATTTTTGCGCTGTTGTTCAAGATGATGACGCAATGTATCAGGATTGTTTATGAGTTGTGCTTCATTATGAACGGATTGTTCTTGTAAATGTTGTTCGTAAGTAGCGTTAAATGCCTCAGCTTCTATATTTAATGCGTCTAAGCAGTCATTCATTTGTTCAGATAAATATTGAGACTGGTGATTTTGAATAAATGTCACCATGCGTTCGACATAGTCAGCTAGTGGTTCACGTTGGTTGTCTTGTTGATGCATATATGCTTTGAATGCTGCAAATTGATTTTCAGGGTGATCAAATTTTGTAATATAGAAAATTTCTTCAAGTTTGATATCCCACTCCGTCAATGATTTTGAAACACGTGCCTTAAATTCATCAAATGACAACTCTGTATCATGATGTTTGTCAATTTGGTTGATGACAAAGGTCACAGGTATCCCTGCTTGATTCAACTGTTTCATAAATTGGAAATTCAACGCTGATTGTACATGGTTATAGTCAACAGTGTAGAATACCATATTGCTCGTGTATAAAAAGCGTTCAGTGCTATGACTGTGCGATTGGACATTTGAGTCGACACCTGGTGTATCTTGGAATGTAAATCCATATTGATAGTCATCAGATAGGAAACGGATATCGATAGATTCCACATTGTAGTTTTCTTTATTCATTTGTTTAACATCATCATAAGAAGATAGTTCGGTATATCGTTCACCTTCAATATTTGCAGTGATTCCCGGTGTGTCTGAAACGGTCACTAGGGCTGTATTACTTGTTGTTGGGACAGGAGAGCTTGGTAAAATATCTTGTCCAATCAAGTTGTTGATAATCGTTGATTTCCCAGCTGAAAAATGACCAACGAAAGTCATTGTATAATGATTCAGATAAACTTTTTTAATCACTTGGTTAATCGTATGTACAAAAGTCGTATTATCTGATTTTTCGACTTCTTTTTTTAGCTTATAGAGTATGTCTAATTGTTCCATATTGTTCATTATGATAATTCCCCTTGTTTGTCAGTGTTTGCGAGTTGAAAACGGACATGTATAGCGATTGAAGTTATCCCGTCCTTACTTGTTATTGTATAGTATTTGCGTAAAAGAGAAAATAAAAGAAGTATATTTAATGGTGAATCTATGTACTAAAAAAAGAAGCGCACCTTCTTACAAGATGATGCACTTCAAAATAATAAGTTATTCATGATATTGAATGGGTTTTGGTTTACGTCTCATTTTAAAAATTTGAGATAAAACATATATGAAAATCCCAAACCATATAAAACAAAATGTTATGAATTGATCAGTATTAAATGGTTCTTTAAATATGAAGACCCCATTTAGAAAAATTAATGTTGGACCGATATATTGAATGAATCCAATGAGTGACAAAGGAATGCGTATTGCAGCTGCAGAGAATGCAAGAAGCGGTACTGCAGTCACCGCACCTGAAAATAAAAGCCAAAACGTCGAACTATTCATTCCGATACTGAGTCCGTGAGACTGACCAATGATTGTGAGATATATGATTGCCATCGGAGCTGTTGCAATAGATTCAATCGTAATGCTACTAACAGCACTCATCGGTACAAGTTTTTTCAATAAACCATAGATACCGAATGTAAATGCAAGGACGAGTGAAATGAATGGAAATTCTCCAACTTTGAATGTCATATAGAGAACGCCTATTGATGCGAACAGAATAGCGCACCATTCAAGTCTATTAAATCGTTCCTTGAAAAAGAGCATGGCTAAAAGGATACTGACTAATGGATTGATGTAATACCCTAAACTAGTTTGGAGAACATACCCTTCATTGATTGCATAGATGAAAGTTCCCCAGTTGAGTGTAACAACATACCCTGCCACGATAATAATCAACAGCTTTCTAGGTGTTTTGATAAACTGGTGAAAATCAGCTTTGAGTTGCGTTGTTTGTTTCGTGATAGGTACGAGAATTATCATGAATATGAGTGATAATACGATACGATACATCAATATCTCAGTTGCACTTACACCTTCTATGAGTGCCCAATATAAAGGGAGAATTCCCCACATAATATACGCACTCAATGCGAATAAAATTCCATGTTTAAATGACGCTTCATCGTTCATGAAATCCCCCCTTTTTCAATCATACGCAAGCAGCACCTATTTATTTGCCCAATATTGATAATATGTTGTTTCGATATAACCATTGAATAGTTTACGTCTCTTCGTTGCTTTACGATTAACAAGATATTCAAATTCCTTGCTACTTGTCATAATATACATTGACAATTGTGGATTTTGTTGAAGTAATGTTCCTAAATAACGATACATTTCTTCAACTTCATCTCTTTCCCCAATACGCTCTCCATATGGTGGATTACCAATTAAGCCAATAGGTCCTTTATGATCAATAGTTAAAGTATTGACATCTTTAACTGCAAATTGAATGATATCACCAACACCTACTTCATCTGCATTTCGACGTGCAATGTCAATCATTTCTGGATCGATATCAGATGCATAGATTTGAATGTCTTTATCGTAATCAGCTTGTGCGTCTGCTTCTGCACGAAGTTGATCGAATAAGCCAGCTGGAATGATTGGCCATTTTTCTGATACGAATGAACGGTTGAATCCCGGAGCAATGTTTTGTGCGATAAGACAAGCTTCAATAGCAATCGTTCCGGAACCACAGAAAGGATCGATAAGTGGCGTGTCTCCAGTCCAATTTGCTAGCTTCACTAAACTTGCAGCTAATGTTTCTTTGATTGGCGCTTCCCCTTGCGCTAAACGATAGCCACGCTTGTTTAAACCAGAACCAGATGTGTCAATTGTTAATAATACATTATCTTTTAAAATATTAACTTCAACCGGAAATTTTGCCCCAGATTCGTCTAACCAGCCTGAAACAGCGTGTTCAGACTTTAATTTTTCAACAATTGCTTTTTTAGTAATTGCTTGAACATCTGGAACACTGTGTAAGACAGATTTTAGACTGCGACCTTGAACTGGGAACTGTCCATCAGCTGGGATTATTTCATGCCATGGTAATGCTTTAGTTTTTTCGAATAATTCATCAAAAGTCGTTGCTTTAAATTGTCCTACGATGAGTTTTACACGGTCTGCAGTACGCAACCATAAATTGGCTTTTACAATCGCTTCTGCATCGCCATTGAAATAGATACGTCCATTTTCAACTCGTGTGTCATAGCCTAACTCTTGCACTTCTTTTGCTACAATGGCCTCTAAGCCCATTGGACATACTGCTAATAATTGAAACATATTCGGCCTCCTATATTGACTGGATAAATTGATTTATTGTTTATATCAGTTGCTTCACTTTTACATGTATAGCTTAACATACGGAAGGCTGGGACACATAGAATGCCCCAGCCTTTTATACTAGTTGTAATATTTCTATAAGCCATGTTCTGTACCATAGTACTCGTTACGTGCACTAGCTGCACTCGTACGCCGGTGGTAATCATCTGTCTAAAATATCATTATGATATCTTCTCGTTTATACGTTGAATTCCGTTAAACAAGTGCTCCTACCAAATTTGGATTGCTCACTCGAGGGGTTTACCGCGTTCCACCTCTAATATTTCTATTAGAGCTACGTCACTGTGGCACTTTCAAACTACTATCACCATATCTTACGACTTAGGCGAATTCGTTGCCGTCAATTTACATTGCCTTGACTTATGGTTTCATCAAGCACGAACACTACAATCATCTCAGATTGTGTGAGCATGGACTTTCCTCTATAAAAAAATTATAGCGATTACCCAAAATATTACTTCAAAATTATATCATTTCCGAGATTAAAAGCAATGCTTATTTGCCAAAGACAGCCTTTTCTAAGTTAGAAATACGTTTCAAAATATCGGCATTGCTGTTCTGCATGCTTTGACTTGAAAATGATTTGCTTTCTTGAGAACGTCCGGATGCGACACGAAGTCGTAAATCTTCAATCTCTTTTTTGAGTTTTTGATTCTCTTCTGATAGTTTAATGACTTCATTATTTAACTCTGCCATCTTTTGATAATCAACAATAATATCATCTAAAAACGCATCCACTTCTTCAGGACGGTAGCCACGAACAACGGTTTTTTCAAAATCTTTTTCATAAATATCTTTTGCTGATAATTTTAACGAAACATCTGACATATTCGTCACCTCATCTGATTCATATTTCATTTGACCACTGTAAATCATCGATAAAACTTGTGATTTCGTCAAATGTCACAACATCACAAGTATAGTTTGTTTGTGCCATAAAATCAACCAGCTTACTTTTGAAATACTTAGGGCTGGCTTCTCGTTCATCATCATAAATTAACATTGTCATTTCTGTGTGATCTAGCATAAATTGATACGCAGCTTGAAATTGATGTGGGCCTGCGTACCCACTGTGAAATACTGTATTTACATAATCAGCTTTAGATGCGATTGCTTGATACATGGATTGTTGTTGCTCACGCCATTTTTCGGTATGGTTTTGAAAGGGTGGAATAATGCCCAGTTTGAGTTCAGGGTAGCTTTCTTTAAGTTCAATCACACAGTCTGCAGTCCACAACTCAATACCCAATTGACCTTGAATCAGTACCCATTCTAGTCCTTCTTCAAGATAGCCGACTAACTTATGTTTGATAAAAGCTTTTAAATAAGACACTTCTTTTGCATCTTCTTTAAAGATATTTAATTCATAAGGTTTATATCCAGTCACATAAATAGATTTATACATGTTGATTCCCTACCTGACGCTCTATCGTTAGCAAATCATGTTTTACTGTTTTTACTTGATTATAAAATTGTTGCTTACTCGTACGTTTATCATGACAAGCAACTGAGAGCGTTTGCATTAATGATTCGATTCGATTTCGTTGTATTAAAAATTGATTGGTTGTTTCGTGCATTGTATGGATATGCGTATCTACTATTGAAGTGAATGGGACGACATCTGTTTGGAAGTCAAAAGTCTGTCCCTCGCGTGCAAGTATATATTTGGATTCAATGACAGACATATCGTTGAGGAGTTGCTGCCAAATTGTTTTTGCCATATAAATCACCTACCTATTACACTATATCGTATCATAAAATGTGACAAAACTTGATAACACCATGCTTTGGGGTAACAGAGAAGGGTCATCTATGTTACAATAATGTCAGTTTATGAAACGCAATGATTGAAAAGTGTTCATAAACCACCTATCCAATATGTTTGTAGGGCATAAAAGATGGAATGTAGGTGAGACTATGAATTATCCCAATGGTAAGCCTTTTAGACAAAATAAGACTCAAGTCGGAAGTCAAAACACACCACAATCGCGTACGATAAAATATGGTGGACGTGGCATGTCTTTGGAAAAAGATATCGAACACTCTAACAAGCATTATTTGAATACACGTGTGGCGGTTATTCATAAAAAGCCAACACCCGTTCAAATCGTACATGTTGACTATCCGAAACGAAGTCAAGCAGTCATCAAAGAGGCTTACTTTAGAACGCCTTCAACGACGGATTACAATGGTGTGTATCAAGGTCGTCATATCGATTTTGAAGCGAAAGAGACAAAGAATAAAACATCATTTCCATTACAAAATATTCACGACCATCAGATTGAACATATGCGTGAAGTTGATCGACATGGTGGCATTGCATTTTTGCTCATTCGTTTTAAAGGACGAGATGAAACCTATTTGTTATCATTTAAAGCACTCATTGTATTTTGGCAACGTTATTTAGATAATGTCAAAAAGTCAATTTCTGTTGAAGAAGTGCAAAAAAATGGTTACTATATTCCCTATCAGTATCAACCGAGATTGGATTATCTTAAAGCAGTTGATAAGTTGATATTAGATGAAAGTGAGGACCGCGTATGACGGAAAAGAAAGCGGCTTCTAATGGTTCTAAAAAGAAGTCCGGTCAAAAAAAGAATAAAAATATTAAGCGTACATTGATAAAAGTGATCAGTTTCCTTGTTTTAGCTTTTGTTATTTTGGCTTTAGTAGGTGTCCTTCTCTTTGCATATTATGCGTGGAAAGCACCTGCCTTTAATGAAGCGAAATTACAAGACCCAAGTCCAGCTAAAATATATGATCAGAATGATAATCTTGTTAAAACGCTTGATAATGGTGCGAGACGCGAACATGTTGATCTAAAAGATGTTCCAGATCAAATGAAGGACGCTGTACTTGCTACTGAAGACAATCGTTTCTACGATCACGGTGCATTAGACTATAAACGTCTATTTGGTGCAGTGATCAAAAATGTTACCGGTGGATTCGGTTCACAAGGTGCATCTACGTTAACACAACAAGTTGTTAAACGTACATTTTTAACAGATCAAAAGTCAATTGAACGTAAGGCACAAGAAGCATATCTTTCATATCGCCTTGAGCAAGAGTACTCTAAGGATGAAATCTTCCAAATGTACTTGAACAAGATTTATTACTCAGATGGTGTATACGGTGTGAAAGCAGCAGCTAAATACTACTTTGATAAAGATTTGAAAGATCTGAATTTAGCTGAGTCAGCATATCTTGCTGGTCTTCCTCAAGTACCAAACACTTATAATATTTATGATTATCCTGAGGAAGCAGAGAAGCGTAAGGATACAGTGCTTTATTTAATGAATTATCACAATCGTATTAGTGATAAAGAAATGAAAGAAGCACAAGATACTTCGATTACGGAGAATTTGGTTGATCGATCTGCAGAAGACCGTGAAATCAAGCCGGATGACAGTTCACAACAATATGATTCATATATCAACTTTGTGAAACAAGAATTGATGAGTAACGATGAATTCAAAGGCCGTAACCTATCTGATATTTTAAACAGTGGTATCAAGATTTACACGTACATGGATAAAGATGTTCAGACAGCGCTCCAAAGCCGTGTTGACAATGGTGGTTACTACAAAAATGATGAGCAACAAGTTGGTGCATCAATTGTTGACAGTGAATCAGGTTCATTAACGGCAATATCTGGTGGACGTAACTACAAAGATGTCGTTCAACGTAACCAAGCAACGGATGTTCATCCGACAGGTTCATCATTGAAACCATTCCTAGCGTATGCACCGGCAATTGACAACTTGCAATGGGCAACGAATCATTCATTACAAGATGAATCTGTTTATTATATAGACGGTGGTGCCTTCCGCAACTATGACCAAAGAAGTCATGGTGTTGTAACAATCTATGATGCATTACGACAAAGTTTTAACATCCCAGCATTGAAAACTTGGCAAACTGTGAAGGAACAAGCGGGTAACAGTGCTCCAACAGATTTTGCTGCAAAAGTTGGTTTAGAATATGAGAATCCGAATATCGGTCCATCAGAAGTATTGGGTGGTTCATCTTCAGAATTCTCCCCTGTACAATTAGCTTCAGCATATGCATCATTTGCGAATGGCGGTACTTATAACAAAGCGCATTCAATTAAAAAAGTTGTAGAACCGAATGGCAATACGATTGAGTTCGAACATACGAGTCATCAAGCAATGAATGATTACACTGCTTATATGATTACGCAGATTTTAGAAGGTACATTTGATACGTATGGTTCAGCTTATGGTAATGGGATTTCTGGTGTAAATGTAGCAGCTAAGACAGGTACAGGTACGTATGGAGATGAAACTTATGCACAATACAGTCTTCCTAGCTCAGCAGCTAAAGACGTATGGATTTCTGGATACTCACCACGCTATACAATGTCTGTATGGATGGGCTTCGGAAAAGTTAAAGAATATGGTGAAAACTCATTCGTAGGAAGCTCAGAACAAAAATTACCACAGTATTTATTTAGAGATGTGATGGGTGATATCAATCCACAAGATGGTAAAGACTTTAACCGCCCTGCTTCAGTTGGTGGTAGTGGTCGTAGCCTATATGTTGCACAAGCACCAGATGGTAATACGACAAGTAACTTCACTGAATCTAGTGGTGGTACTAATAGCAACTCTAATAACAAACAAAGTAATCAAAACTCAAATAACGCCAACAATCAGCAACAAGGTAATAATAACGGTGGATTTTTGAGAAATTTCCTTAACAACTAATAGACAAAAAGGACAGTATTTCAAAATGCTGTCCTTTTTTCTATGCAAAAAAGCATAACTGAAGCGGTATTACCCAGTTCAGTTATGCTTTGCACGATAAGCTGCATTCATTTTTACCAGCTCAGACTTTAAAGTTTTCATTTGTTGATATCCCATATAGTGATGTTTACGCTCTTGGATATAACTGAGACGCTCTTCGAAGTTAAATGGAACGATAGGGAGTAATTCATAAGCTTTATCACCTATATGCTGTATATCGTTAATGTGACAAAAATAAGTGATTAATAACTCATAATATTGATCTAATGGCGCAATACTTTCAGGTTTACCGACTATTCGTGATTGTGCTAATATATCAAGTTGTCTTTCGATTTCAGACATGTTGGTAAGTATCGTCATTCGTTTATCGCTCCTTCTAACCGCATGGCAGCACGATGGCGTTTTTGTCCTTCACGACAATCTGCAAACAACGGGCAGACATCACATTTTGGTTTTTTTGCAAGACAGTGATAACGTCCAAAAAAGATAAGTTGATGATGACTTTTCGTCCATCTTGACTTTGGAATGATTGATGTCAATTTACGCTCAACTTCTGTCACACTGTCCTTCCAACGACAAATTCCTAGTCGCTTAGAAACACGTTCTACATGCGTATCTACTGCAAGTGCGGGTTCACCAAATGCGACGCTCATCACAACATTTGCTGTTTTTTGGCCAACACCAGCAAGTCCTACTAATTTGGCATGATCTTCAGGGATTTCTCCATCATATTGATCAATCAAAGAACGGCATAGTTTTTGAATATTTTTTGCTTTATTTCGATATAAACCAATTGAGCGAATATCATTTTGTAACGCTTCTAAGGAAACTGCTAAATAGTCTTCTGGTGTATGATATTTTTGAAATAACGTCTTCGTTACTTTATTTACTGTGTTATCTGTACACTGTGCAGATAATAAGACGGCAATTGTAAGTTCAAATGCATTGTTATGAACGAGTTCGCATTCAGCATCTGGAAACATGCCATCAATGACATCAATCATTTCTAGTGCTTTTTTCTTACTAATCAAATGGGTTTTCTCCTTTCAGCCAATCAAATTTCGGGAAGTTTTCAATTTTTTTTACGACAGGTTGCTGTTTGTTAAATTTAGCACGTATTGGTTTTGCATCATCCACCGTACGAACGTTATTTTTTTCCCAATTCAATAAAATTCTATCTACATATTTTAAACTGGTTTTGTTATGTGATAATGCTTCATCGACAGCTGCATGAATAATTGTCAAGTCATATTCATTCACGTCTAACCATTTATTCAAAGTTTCAAATTCAAGTGCTGACAATGTTCGTCCAAACCCATTTTCGATTTTTTGAAATAATGATTTGAAAGCTTGTTTTTTATCGATATTTTGCATGTTAGAATTTACATCTTCGAGTACTTGACAAAGCTGGTCATAAAACCCGTCTAAGTTAATGTATTCACTTAATCGACCATCATTATTTTTAGCGACATTCATTTCCAAAAGGCCTAATTGAATCAACTTCTGGATAATCATTGTTATTTCAGAAGCTTGCATTGATGTTCCCTTCTGTAAAATATCTATGGAAGGAAGTTCATTACTCGTCTCATAGGCATATAATATTTTCATAAGTATGATGAGGTCTGATTCATTAAGACCAAGAGATGCATATTGTTCTAGTAATTCGTATCGACAAACGAAAGGTCGTATTTTTAATTCATGAAGTTTCATCAAATCCCCCCTTCTTTTAACGTAGCATCACTATCATACCGTATTTTGGGCATAGTTTATAGCAATTAATTCTTTTTTTACCATAAGATAAAACCCATTGAAGACCTTTGATATAAAGGTTTCAATGGGTCATTATGCGCATATATCAATTCCCTTTAATTATGGGTATAAACGGTTAAGCAAACGTGGGAATGGTGAAGTTTCACGAACATGTTCAACACCTGAAATCCATGCGACAGTACGCTCTAGGCCTAATCCAAAACCACTATGCGGAACGCTGCCATATTTGCGTAAATCTAAATAATATTGATAACTTTCTGGGTCTAAGTTATGTGCATCAATACGGGATTCTAACAATTCTATATCGTTGATACGCTCAGAACCACCAATGATTTCACCGTAACCTTCAGGTGCAATTAAGTCTGCACAAAATACTGTATCTTCATTATCAGGATTTGGTTGCATATAGAAAGGTTTAATTTTTGTTGGGTAATTCACGATAAATACTGGTAAATCATAGTGATTTGCAATGGCAGTTTCATGAGGTGCACCAAAATCATCCCCCCACTCAATATCATCAAAACCAGCTTCATGTAAGAACTTAATTGCATCATCATACGTAATACGTGGGAATGGTGCAACGACTTTTTCTAATTTTGATGTATCACGCTCTAAAACTTTTAATTCTAATTTACAGTTTTTAAGAACGGATTGAACGACAAATGCAACATATGCTTCTTGAACTTTTAAACTTTCGTCATGATTTGTAAATGCCATCTCTGGTTCAATCATCCAGAATTCAATCAAATGACGACGTGTTTTTGATTTTTCAGCACGGAAAGTTGGACCGAATGAGAATACTTTACCGTGTGCCATTGCTGCAGCTTCCATATATAATTGTCCACTTTGAGAAAGGAAAGCATCTTCATCAAAATATTTCGTATGGAACAATTCACTTGTTCCTTCCGGTGCGCTTGCAGTTAAAATTGGCGGATCAATTTTTGTAAATCCATTTTCATTAAAGAATTCATATGTCGCACGGATAATTTCGTTACGAATTTTCATCACTGCATGTTGTTTTTTTGAACGTAACCATAAGTGACGGTGATCCATTAAAAATTCGGTACCGTGACTTTTTGGTGTAATTGGATAATCATGCGCTTCATGAATCACTTCGATTGCTTTCACTTGCATTTCATATCCTAAGTCAGAACGTTGATCTTCGGTAATTTCACCTGTGATATAGATAGAAGATTCTTGTGTGAGCGATTTAGCCGTTTTGAAGAGGTCTTCACCGACTTCTGATTTGACAACAACGCCTTGCATAAAACCAGTACCATCACGCAGTTGTAAAAATGCAATTTTACCACTTGAACGCTTATTAGCAAGCCAAGCGCCAATTGTTACTTCTTGTCCGATATAATTTTTTGCTTCTTTAATTGTTGTTTTCATAATTAATCTCCTATTTTATTTTACTGTTATTATTTTAACAAAAGTTAATAATCTCATCTAGGGTTGGTATCAGTTTTTCTGTTCAACTTCCATATGTCCAAGTTGTTTTAAACGCTTTTCAAATGCATCGATATCACCAATTTGTTGATGATACGGTTGAATCGTTTTCTGGAAGAATGATTTAAAACGACTGTTGATTAAGCGGTTGTCAAAAGAGACAATGATTCCTTTATCATGCTCATTTCTTAACAATCGACCAAGACCTTGTCTGAAACGTGTAACAGCATCTGGTAAAATATAATCTTTGAAAATATTAGTGAATTCATCTTTTAACAATAAAGGTTTTGTCGCATGTTGATTCATGAACGGCAGTTTTACAATCATGACACATTTGACGCCTTGCGCTTGGTAGTCAAAGCCTTCAAAAAAGCTACTTGTTCCTAATAAGATTGCTTTATCAAAATGATTGAACTGCTGAACGATTTTTTGATTTTGACTTTGTTGCTGTGCAAGAATCACATATTCATCGAAGAGTGTGATGTCATTTAAATATTCCATGACAGTATACATCATTTGATAACTTGTAAATAATATTAAACATTTTCCCTGTGTTGTTGAGACGTAGCGTGATATATATTCTACAATCGTTTGAATATATGCATCATAATTTTGATAATGATAATCTTCAATATCATTTGGAATAAAGATATAGCCATTCGGATAGTTCACTGGTTCAGTGTGAATCTGATAACGATTAAATTCAGTATCTTCTTTAAACCAACCTTCAAATGCAGTAAATGATTGATTAAATGTCAAGGTACCGGAAATGAAGGTGAGCGATTTAAACTGTAACAGTAACTTTTCAGTCAATATCGTTTTCACATCATTTTGTTTGATATGCAGTCGAATGGTTGCTTTTTGGTCTAAATTTTTAAGAGATACATAAAATACTTTTCCTTGTTTAATCCCTTCTTCAAATGGTTTTAACTGTGCAACAATATTTAACAATTGCTTGCGTAGCGTTTTGATTGTTTTATGTTTAATTGTTTCAAAATGAAGAAGTGTGAGATGTATTTTTTTCGTCAGTTGTTGAATGTCGGTTAACAGTGACTCTGTTGATAAATCATAGATGTCATATCGTTTTGATGACTCATCATTATGTAATTGTTCTGGTCGAATCTGTGTGAACAATCGTTCAAAAAGTGCATCATTCATCTCGTGTATTTCATTGATATCTTGTTTGATTGCAAATACATTCATCGGTGCAATGTTTATTTTTTGCTGGACTCTTAATTGTTCCAATTGATCAACTTGAGATAATAACTTTTCATTTTCTGTTTTTCCAATTAATCCTAGTTGATATTTAATATCTGCATATCCGACTTCGTGAACAACACAATCTAAGGCATAGTCAGGTAAACGATGTGCTTCGTCAATGATGCAGTGATCGAATAATTGGTAAATCACATTTTCTCCAGATGCTTTTAACAAGTGTGCATGATTTGTAATACCTATCTGAATATGGGGTGCTTGCATTCTCAGTTGGTAGTAATACTCGATATCTTTTCGTACAGGAACATATGTCTCGATCTTTTGGTCCATATACATTTTTACGCCACCACGTAAATTCAACTCATGAATGTCTCCAGTATGCGTTTCAATTAACCAAACGAGCAATTGCATTTTAAGTAAATTAACTTCATAGTTATTCGTTTGATCTTTAATGATTTGTTGTACGAGTCCTAATGAAATATAGTCCTTTTTACTTTTGATCATACAGGCATTCAACTGTGTATTTAATGCTTGATTGATTAATGGAATGTCCTGTTGGATTAATTGATATTGTAATAGCTTTGTATTTGTTGAAATCATCACATGCTCGCCAGTTTCGATATAATACATCACGGCTGCAATAAGATATGCGAGAGACTTGCCACTTCCTGTCTCAGCTTCAATCAATGCATTTTCATTATGCATGAGTTGATGATAAATCACTTCTGTCAAATAACGTTGATCTTCACGATATTGATAACCAGCTTGTGTAATCACTTTTTGATAGAGTGCATTCAAATCACCATCAAATTCAATATGTGATTTCTCAAAAAGAGATACAGGCTTATAGTGTATGTGTTCAAATTGTTCCAATAACGGTGACAACACTTGAGTGTTATGATGTTGTCTTACAAGCTCAAAGAAATAATCTTGTAAGTTGAATTTTAGGTCTTTACTCAGGTGAAACAATTGCTTTTTTGTTTCGATTGGTAAGCTTTCAAAGTGATGAAAGGCACGTATCATGATTTTCGCTGTCGTTTCTGCATCTTCATCTGCTCGATGTGCTTGCGTCAACGGAATGTTTAAAGATTGTGCTAGTTCACTTAACTGGTAACTTTTCGCTGTTGGAAATGCAATTTTGAATAGTTCTAAAGTGTCAATCACACGTCTCGGGTTGTATGAGATATGACATTGTTCAAATGCATTTTTTAAGAAATTCAAATCAAAATTCACATTGTGTGCAACGAAAATACACCCTTGCAATTTTTCGAATAATTCTTCTGCTATTTCATGAAAATAAGGTGCTTGTGTAAGCATATTATTTTCAATAGATGTCAGTGCTTGGATAAATATTGGGATTTCTTTGTCTGTTTTAATCATTGTATGGTAAGTATCCACAATCGAATGGTGTTCAATAAATACGATACCGATCTGAATAATATCATCTATATGTGGTTGATTACCTGTCGTTTCTAGATCAATGACCGCATATCTTGGTGATTTCATTCCAATGACGCCCTCCTTTCACGACAACACTATGGTAGTTCGATATCCGCACTCATAAGACGGTGGACATCGCCTTGCTCATCTAATACATATAAAAAGCCGTCGTCATCTATACGAATAACCTCTCCGTAAAATTGTTTCTCACCTTCTGTAAAACGCAATCGTCGGTTCCATATATTAGATACAGCAATATATTCATCTTTAATTGTGTTAAACGGTTCTGTCAAAAACTGTTGGTATCGACGTTCGATTTGCATGATTAAATCCCGCATAAATGTATAACGTTCTACATCTGTTTCTCGGTGTTGACGAATACTTGTTGCTTGAAGTGGCACAGATGTATCAAAGTCGTCGGATTGTTGATTGACATTAATGCCAATGCCACAGATGACAGCTTCAATCCCATCTGCGTTCGCAACCATTTCAGTTAAAAACCCACACACTTTTCGATTGCCGATATAGATGTCATTCGGCCATTTAATCGAAACCGTCTCATCTGTATATTGTTGGATCGTATGGCAAATTGCGAGTGAAATAAACAAATTAAATGTTGTTAACATAGAAAAAGGAATGTTTGGACGTAACACAAGTGTCATCCAAACGCCTTTTCCTTTTGCTGATTGCCATGGGCGTTTGAATCGCCCTTTTCCAGCAGTTTGCTCATTGCTTAATATCAGCATACTTTCAGAATGATCAATGAGCAAATGTTTCGCAATATCTTGTGTTGATGTGACTGACTCGTATGTTTCAATCGTTTCAATGAGTGACTGATTTTTCAATAAACCTTGGAGAATCCCTTTATGCCAGACAGTTGGATAATCATTTAACCGATGACCTTTATTATGAACGGAGTCTATCGAGACATGTTCTGACTTTAGTTGATCAATGACTTTCTTCACTGTCATACGTGAAATATTTAATTGATTGGCTATTGTTTGTCCTGATACATATTGTGGTTGTGCTTCAGTTAACAATTTTAAAATTTGATCACGATATTTCGACATGTACTTTCACCCATTCAATAATTTCTTGTTCATGATTAAGAACCTTTTGTTGTACGACGGCACATTCAGCACAACGCAAAGCTTCTTTTAGCCATGGACCTGATTTTCGATTAAATGCAGTCATAAGGACTTTACCATTGACTGCTAATTGTTGTCGCTCCTGAATTGCAAGCGACTGCCAAGTGTCTGAGATTGTCTGTGTATTGAAAATCAATGGTGACACTTGTGGGATACCATTCATTTTCAGTAGAGATTGCATTGTGAACAATTCAATACATAGTGTTTGTCCAAAATCATAGACAAATTGACGCAATGCTGCTTTTGTATTTAATGATGGTGCGAGCTTCATCGCACGACATAATTGTTCAGCATGTTTGACTTCATCATTGCTTCGCTTTAATTGTTTTAAACTACCGGTTTGCCCATTTGTTTGATACATAACAATTGCTAAAAACTGGGCTAATGTTACAGGGTTTGTAACGTGAATATGGTTCATATCTATCTCTTTGAAGAAAGGCATATATTTCCATATGTTCAAATCTTGTAACATCTCAAACGTATGTGAGACATATTGACCACTCAATAGTTTCTCTAACTCTACCATGATACGTTCAATTGCAAGATGTGTAATATCAGGTGTGCGTTTTAACATTGCATCGTATGTTTCAGATGCAATTGTAAAGCCGAGTTGTGATTTGAAACGGATGCCTCTCAAGATACGCAGAGCATCTTCTTCAAAACGTGCGTGCGGATCACCTACTGTACGAATGATTTTTGCTTCAATATCCTTATATCCGTCAAAGTGATCAATTATATGAAAGTGTTGATCCATCGCAATAGCGTTAATCGTAAAGTCACGTCGTTCAACATCTTGGTATAAATCACGTACAAAGTATACTTCGCTTGGACGACGGTGATCGGTGTAATCTCCTTCAGTACGAAAAGTGGTGATTTCATAGTTGCTACCTTGCCAAACGACATTAATCGTGCCATGTGCTTTTCCAATCGGAATTGTATGGTCGAAAAGGGCTTCTACTTCATCCGGTGTCGCATTCGTCGTTATATCGATATCATTGATTGGACGTTTCATTAAATAATCTCGCACAGAACCACCGACAAAATATGCTTCATAACCATGATTGACGAGTTGTTGCATGACGGGAAAAGCTGTCACAAAAATTTCTTTATCTTGCATCGTTGGACTCTCCAATCATTTGACGGTACTGCGCTTCATATTGATCAGCAATAATAGTCGAGTGAAAACGTTCTCGAACATCTTTTAACATACGATGCTGCATTTGAGTGTATAGCTGTGAGTCTGACAATAACTTTAGTGCATATTCTGCAGCGTGTCGGCTATCCCCTATATCGACTAAATAACCAGTGTCACCATGCTTGATGACTTCTTTTATACCACCTGCGTATGTACCAATTGGAACGACTCCTGTTGTCATCGCTTCAAGTAACGTGAGTCCAAAACTTTCTTTTTCACTCATTAACAAGACTAAGTCTGAGATTTGATAAAAATTGCTGACACAATCTTGCTTACCTAAAAACAATACATCATCTTGTAATTTTAGTTCACGGACTTTTTCACGCATATCGAGAAGTTCTGGTCCATCGCCGATCAGTAATAGTTTTGATTTTATGTTTTGGCGAATCAGTTTGAATGTGTCAATAATTGTATCTATTCGCTTGACTTTGCGGAAGTTTGACACATGAATGATGACTTTTTCATCTTCTGCAATTCCATAGCTTGCCTTAAGTTCAGGTTGATAACCTGTTGGAAATTCAGTTTCACGGACGAAATTATATATTGGCACAATATCCTTGTTTGGTTTAATGATGTCATAAGTTTCTTCTTTCAGTGATTGACTTACACTTGTCACAACATCACTTTGTTCAATACCAAACTTTATTGCGTTACGCAAAGCATGGTCGTAACCAAGGACAGTGATATCTGTACCGTGAAGTGTTGTCATAATTTTAATATCTTTACCAGACATTTGACGTGCGAGAATGCCACATATTGCATGTGGGATTGCATAATGCATATGTAACACATCCAAATCATATTCGTTAATCACATTCGCAATTTTTGTACTCAAAGAAATGTCATAGGGTGGATATTGAAAGACGGCATATTGATTCACATCGACTTGGTGAAACGTAATATTAGGAATCGGTTTATTTAGTCTGAAAGGCATATTAGATGTGATAAAGTGTACTTCATGACCACGTTCTGCCATCAATATTCCGAGTTCGGTCGCTATCACACCAGACCCACCGATAGAAGGATAACACGTTATTCCTATTTTCATGTAAAGACCTCCTTTATTTTCTCTCAAAACGATCTTTATCACGTGTATTAAACTTGTGCATCGTCTGATTAAAACTTTCTGTCATATCAATATTGAGTGAGTTCGCAATACAAAGTAATACGAATAAATTGTCACCCAGTTCTGCTTCGATTGTATTTGTTTCTTCACTCTCTTTTTTACGTTTTTCTCCGTAATAATGATTGATTTCACGCGCAAGTTCACCTACTTCTTCCGTCATGCGTGCTAGATTAGCGAGTGGTGAGAAATACCCTGCTTTAAATTGTGAAATATAAGCATCTACTTCTTGTTGCATCTCGTGCATAGATTTTGTCATGATATGACCTCTTTCTTAATAAGCATTCCCTTTCATGATACATGTATCTGCCTTCTTGAGCAATTCTTGATGCTTATATGGTGAATATTATATGTCTCTCATCTGTTTCATAGAGACATGTTTACAGGATAGCGTGTATAAAAACACAAAAAAGCTGAAACATATTTTGTTTCAGCTTTTAAGACTATTCTTGAGAACGTGCAATTAAGATAAAGCGTAATAACTCTGCCACTGCAACAGCGGTTGCTGCCACATATGTCATTGCTGCCGCTCTTAAAACACGGCCTGCATGTTTGTATTCATTTTCATTAACGATTTGCATCTTCTTAATTTGGGTCATGGCGCGTTTACTTGCATCAAACTCAACTGGTAATGTCACAATTGAGAACAGCACGGCGAACGCCATTAAGAAAATACCGATCCATAATGCGGATGTTCCAAAAGCACTATTCATTGTAGTTAAAACAATTCCCATCATAATAAAGATATATGATAATGAACTACCTAAGTTAGCCACAGGAACCAGTGCTGTGCGGAAGCGTAAGAAGAAATATCCTTCATAATGTTGAATTGCATGTCCTACTTCGTGCGCTGCAATCGCAGTTCCGGCTACACTTGGGCGGTCATAGTTTGCTGGTGATAAAACGACAACCTTCTTTCTTGGATCATAATGATCTGTCAAAAAGCCATTGCCTCGTTGGACATCAACGTCATTTATCCCATTGGCATGTAATATTTCTAATGCCACTTCTCTCCCTGTTTTGCCACTTGTTGATCTTACTTTTGAATATTTTTCATAATTGGATTTTACACTGTGTTGTGCGTACATTGGAAGTACCATCAAGATGGCAAAATATACAATCATTGATACTAAAGACATGTATTTCACTCCTTTTGTTATATTTTACGTGGTTCATGTTATAGGGTCAAACTATTTACTTGTGCGGCGCTTAATTTTTGAAATAACGTAAAGGAGCGGTATCATCGATAGCCAAAATGCGATATAACCAATGAGACTCTCGTATCGATCTAAGGATCCATATACAGGGTATTGGTGAAATACATAGTCGATGACATCGTTATGAATAACCCATATGAGTGCAACTGAGAGACTCACAAGTGTAAAACGAAATCTTGGTATGAATATGAGTGCTTGAATCGCCATGATGCCATGTGACATGATAAGCATGACCCCTACGATATAGATGGTGTTGTCTTCATAAAAAAGCATGAGATTCATGATGACAGCCCAAACGCCATATTTGAATAGTGTTACAAAGGCGAGTGTATCAACAATAGCTGATTGTTTATTCAACAGAAACAACAAGATACTGATTGATAAGAAAAGGGTTGCTGTTGGACTGTCAGGTACGAACGGCCAAAAATACCACGATGTTTGTGATAGTTGACCTTCATACCATATATAACCATATATCGTCCCTAATACGTTGCAGAAAAGTAAAAAGTAAAGAAATGGCCTATCATACAAAAAAGCGTGCATGAGTTCTTTATGAGACATGATATTTACCTCGTGACAATTTATTGAGAAAGTCGACGCAATTTTATCGTATTACGCAAACGTGTGAAATGATAGAATGCTTCTGCATCTTGCATTGTGAGACTCATATCAATTTGTGATGAAAGCATTGTTAATAAACCCTGCTCGGTCGCTTGCGAAAGTTCAATATGATATAAATCACGCATGTAGTCTGCATGATTAGATTGTTGTAGTAACTGATGTAACAAGATGTGATCAAGGTGTGCATCTCTTGTCATTTGGTGATCGAAATGAAGTTTGATGTCGATTGTTTTGTTTGACGCAAGGACGACATGAAAAATTTGATTCGTATTAATGAGATGAAATGTGTCATCATCATAACGAATGGCATGCGCTTCAGATTCTGATGTGCTGAGTGTTAAAGTCGGATGATTTTCAATGACTTGATCGACAAAGCGAATATGATCGAGAAGTTGTCTATTTGCCCTGATATAATTAAGCAACCAAACACTAATGCGTGATTTGAATGTATAGTGTGATAGTAAATATGCGATAAACTGTTGCTTTGCTACATATAAAGGTGTATCAGATAAGGCATTATAATTATAAATAGCGCTCACGTTCTTCATGCCACTGCGTATTGTTTGGTTCTAATTCGATAAGTCGATCTAAAAGTTTCTCTCGTGTTGTTGTATCACCAATCTCAACGACATAGTGATAATAGTCGCCGAGAAAATCAATGTTGCTGTGCAGCGTTTCATGTGCAAGTGCATAGAAATGTTGTGCCTCTTTATCGCGTTCTTCTTCTCCAAGTGCATAGGCGATTTGCCACATGAATTGTGGATCCATATCATCTTCTTCAGTATATTGAATCAATGAGATAAGTCCTTCATTATCTTCTTCGTTGCGATAATAGTCTGCCAGTAACATCAATGGTTCTTGATAAGCAGGGTCCACTTCTAGTGCTTGCTTTAATAATGACACCCCAACTTCTGCGTCACCATGTTCGACTTGTAATGCACCTGTCGTATACATCAACTCTTTATAAAATTGGTTAAGGCGTAATCCTTTTGTCCCGATTTCAATTGCATCTTCATATGCTTTTTCATTTTCGTACAGTTGTTGTAAGTAAAAATACGCTTGCATATAATCAGGATCTTTTTGTAATAATGTACGTATGATTTTAATAGCTTCTTGTGTTAAATCATTTTTATCAAATGCAATTGCTTTTTTGAAATAATCTTCCGAAGTCATTTCTTGTTCATGAATTTCTTCAAACCATTGTAAGGCATCTGAATAGTTCCCACTTTGTAAACTGCTGTCAGCAAGGCGTGAGAAAAGATTCACACCATTAACCATGTGTTCCCCTGCTTCAAGAACTGTATCATATTCACGTGATGCACGAAGATATTGACCGTCATAATAAAATAATTCTGCAATTGCAAAGTGCAATATCGGATCTGAAGGTTGCATATCAATCGCTTGTTGTACTTTATCAATCGCAACATCTGTCATATTGATTTGTTGATATAAGTCTGCTTCTAACATTAAACGTTCAGGAGTTAATTCCACATCATTTAAATATTCTAAAGCTTCATCGGTATGATTTTCAGAAATCAAACCTTCAATAAAATAAATGAGTACGTCTGCTTCATCTGGATATTTCATATAGAGTGCTCTAAAAACATCCAGTCCCTGCGGCATAAGTCCGAAACGGTATAATGTTTCACCGAGAAGGAATAAAGCTTCATCATGGTCTGATTGAATCGCTTGTTCTACACGACTATTAATATCTTCTAATTTCTGACTATTGATGTCGTCGATTAACTTATAGATGTCTTGCATGTTATCCCTCATTTTCTAATTGTTTTAAGACATTTAAGAAGCCAGGAAATGACACATTGACACTGTCAAATCGCTCAATATGATACTTTTCTTGTGACAAGATTGAAGCAATTGCCAACATCATACCGATACGATGGTCTGTATGACTATCGAGTTTAGCCACTTTTGTGATTGAGGATGGATGAATAATAAGACCATCTTCCGTAGGTTCGAGTGCTAAACCGAGCTTGTTTAATTCATTTGCCGTTGTGTCAATGCGATTGGTTTCTTTTACCTTTAATTCTTCAGCATTTTTTATAATACTTGAACCTTGGGCTTGTGTACAGAGTAATGCAATGATAGGTAGTTCATCAATACATCTAGGAATCAAGTTTCCACTGATTTCAGTACTTTTCAAAGTAGGTGTATATTGTACACGGATAGATGCGGTCGGTTCAGGCCCTTCAGTAACATTGAAAATAGTAAGGTTCCCACCCATCTTTTTGACAACTTCTAGAATACCATCTCGTGTTGGATTAATGCCAACATGATGTATTGTAATATCACTGCCAGGAATCATTAAACCAGCAACAATAAAGAAAGCAGCTGATGAGATATCTCCCGGCACATAAAAATCAGCTTGTTCAATGTGATCGATACCACGTGAAGGGAGGGACACTTGTAAAGAGTCAGTTTCAATCGGAATACCGTAGTGCGCAAACATTGTTTCTGTATGATTACGTGAGAGATCGATTTCATCTATGACAGTTTCTTCATCAGCAAACAATCCAGCGAATAAGATTGCACTTTTGACTTGTGCACTTGCGACAGGCATTTGATAGTGAATGCCTTTAACAGAACTTGGTTGAATAATTAATGGTGTATAGTCTCCATCAACACCTGAAATATCAATATTCATTTGTTGCAACGGTGTCAAAATACGCCCCATTGGTCGTTTGCCAATTGAAAAATCGCCTGATAACACGCTTTGTATGCCAACACCACCTAACAATCCAGCGAGCAAACGTGTTGTCGTTCCCGAGTTGCCCGTGTAAAGCACTTGGTGTGGTGTTTTAAAGTGCTTATAGCCAGGCGAATCAATGACAATGCGATCATCTTGAATAGCGATAGACACACCAAGTAATCGAAAAATTTCTGCTGTGCGCAAACAATCTTCCCCAAGCAGCGGTTGATAAATGGTAGATTGCCCTTTCGCTAACGAAGATAGGATGATGGCACGGTGCGTCATCGATTTATCGCCTGGAACGATGACTTCCCCTTTCAACGGACCTTGTATGTCAATCAATGTTGTCATTTTCGGATGACTCCTTTCTTAGCAACTTCAAGCGATTAAAAGCTTGCTGCAGTATCTCTATTTCAACGGTTTCAACAGTCGGTTCGCCAATATTTTTGAGCAATACCATACGTATACCCGATTGATTGTTTTTCTTATCTTGTTTCATCAGTTGTAATAATGGTTCAAAAGTAAGTGTATCAATCAAATGAAGCGGATAACCAAGTGCTTGAAAATAATCATAATAGTGTTGAACTTGATGCGACGACCCAAGCATTTGATTTGAAACGATCATTTGATAGAGAATCCCGATCATCACTGCATGTCCATGTGGGATTTTTGTCGCATATTCAACCGCATGTCCAAATGTGTGTCCAAGATTTAACCATTGTCGTTGTCCACGTTCCTTTTCGTCATTCACAACAATGTTGAGTTTTGTTTGAATACCTTCCATCAAATATTGTTCCATATTGATTAATTTTAACAATGAAGCACGATTATTGTATGATGATTCCAGCGCTTTTATTGATGAAGCACCATTAAGTAGTCCGTGTTTGTATACTTCACCATAACCACTCAATACTTCATCTGGTGGCAGTGTGGTCAAAAAGTCTAAATCATAGAGCACAGCTGCAGGTCTATGGAATGCACCGACTAAGTTTTTGCCTTGAGTTGCATTAATTCCTACTTTTCCGCCGATACTTGAATCATGCGCTAAAATCGTCGTCGGTACTTGAATGAAGTCGACACCTCGCAGCAATGTCGCAGCTAAGAAACCAACAAAATCACCAACTGCACCACCACCAATAGCGATAAGACATGTATTTCTACTTGGTTGAAAACTTAATAATTGTTCTAAGTAGGATTGGAAATGTTCAAATGTTTTAACTTGCTCTCCCGCCGGTAATATAAACGTCCTATCGACACGAGACTCAGTCACTGCTTGAATTTTTGAAGACCAATGTGCTGAAACATGTTCGTCTACAAATACAAAGACATGTTGATAGTCATCTGTATATTGCATTAGTCTCTGAATTGCTTGATGTGAAACGACGACGGGATAATTTTGAGATACATATGTCGTTGTGAATTCCATGAACGTACCTCCTATTAAAAATTAATATTCATTTCACGACGTTGATTGACTTGTTTTTTGAGAATCGACAAATCATTCGACTCAAATTCTTCTAATAGAGCACGTGCGACTTCAAAAGTTACAGCGTGTTCACAGACAATACTTGCAGCGGGAACTGCACAGCTATCCGAGCGTTCAATTGTCGCTTTGAATGGTTCTTTTGAATTGATATCGACAGAAGCTAATGGTCGATATAATGTTGGGATTGGCTTCATTACACCATTGACAACTAATGGCATTCCATTCGACATCCCACCTTCTAAACCACCGAGATGATTAGAAGCACGGTAGTAACCAGATGTTTCGTCATAAAGGATTGGATCTTGAATTTCGCTTCCTAACTTATCACCTGCCGTAAAACCTTCGCCAAACGATACACCTTTAAATGCATTAATACCGACGACACTTTGTGCGATGCGGCCATCTAACTTGCGGTCGTAATGTACATAACTGCCGATTCCGACAGGCATATGATCTACAATGACTTGAACAACACCACCAATAGAATCGCCTTCTTGCTTTGCTTGATCAATCTTGTCTCTCATTTGTTGAGCAATTGTTTCGTCAACAACACGTACATCATTGCTATCTACGCGTTCTTTAATTGTTGCGATATCGTATTCTGAAGCATCATGAACGCCGCCAATAGCAACCACACGACTGTATACATCAATATCTAGTTGTTGTAACAATTGTTTGCATAAGGCACCAACGGCAACACGTGCAGCGGTTTCACGTGCAGATGAACGTTCGAGTACATTGCGTAAGTCTCGATGTTGATATTTTAGTCCCCCAACTAAGTCAGCATGCCCGGGTCTAGGTTTAGTAATGACACGCTTCATATCAGCTTCTTCTTGTTCGCTAATCGGTGCTGCACTCATGATATTCCGCCAGTGTGTAAAATCATCATTTTTTATCACAATTGTAATTGGACTGCCGAGTGTGTAGCCGTGACGGACACCTGAAACAATCTCGACACTATCTTTTTCAATTTGCATACGTCGCCCACGACCATACCCACCTTGTCGCTTATACATCTCTTTATTCAAAGATTCAATATCCACTTTCATATTTGCAGGTAACCCTTCAACAATGACTGTGAGTTGTGGGCCATGTGATTCTCCAGCTGTTAAAAACCTCATCTGTATAACACTCCTTCTCAAGCGCAAAATATGTATCTACCCTAAGACAAGTATTTACAATCGCTCACTTAATAGATATGTTTCTCATCATAGCATAAATCATATATTTAATTAACAGAAAACTTCAAAATATTTTACCGCTTTTACTGATTAAAAACCAACGCTATACAAACATTGAAATAAAAAAAGAAAGGCCCAATAGACCCTTCCATAAATGATACGCTTATTCGTATACCCATACCTCTTCTGGTAAAGTGTATGAACTAATTTCTGATTCATCAAACCAAAGTGCAATTTCTCGTTCTGCGGATTCAACTGAGTCAGAGCCGTGAACGACATTGCGACCTACTGTTAAACCTAAATCACCACGAATTGTGCCTAGTGATGCTTCTGATGGGTTCGTTGCACCGATGATATGACGAGAGACGTTGACTGCATCTTCTCCTTCTAATACCATCGCAAAAACAGGCGCTGATGTAATAAAGCTAATCAAACTATTGTAGAATGGTCTTTCTTTATGTTCAGCATAATGTGTCTCTGCTAAAGATTGCGGTACAGTCATTAACTTCGCACCGACTAGTTTTAACCCCTTACGTTCGATGCGTTGTACGATTTCTCCAATCAGTTTACGTTGAACCGCATCTGGCTTAATCATTACAAATGTTCTTTCCATGAAAAATCCCCCTTATTAATAAACATACATCAATATACTATCACGTATGTAAAGCGCTTTCAATTACAAATTAACGCATGCGATGTTGTAGTTTATGAATGATTTTTTGGAAAAGTGGTTTCAATGCATCATTTGATAATAAATCTAGTTGCTGTGTTGCTTTGCTAAGATATTGCGCACTTATCTCTTTTGACTGTGCAATGACATCAGAACGTCTGATTTGTGCTACACAATCTTCAAACAGTTCGGCATCTGCATCCGGATGAAGCGATGCAACTTTTTGTTTGAATACCTGATCTCGACGCATTTCTAGTAATACAGGTAACGTTAAATGACCGTTACGCAAGTCGCTGCCAACCGGTTTTCCTAGCTTTTCTGTTGTACTCGTAAAGTCCAATATATCATCAATTATTTGGAAACTCATGCCGATATAATGACCGATTTGACGCATTGTACGAACTGTCTGTGCATCGGCACCAGAAGTCATCGCACCGACTTCAGTTGATAATTGGATGAGCAGAGCCGTTTTACGATTGATTCTACGCAAATAATTCGTCATAGATTGATCAGATCGGAATTGATCTTGAAATTGAAAAAGTTCTCCACGACAAACTTCTGTGATTGCCGCTGATAAAGTACGATGGATGCGAGGATCCTCGATATAGGATAGATATTCTAATGCACGTGCGAGCAAGAAATTCCCTGTCAAAATGGCAGTTGGTTTATCCCATTGTTTTTCAATCGTTTTTTTTCCACGACGTTTGTCACTATAATCAATCACATCATCATGTACAAGCGTTGCCATATGAATGAGTTCAAGAGCGGTTGCTACACGATACGCAGATTCATTCGCTTGATCAGAACCAGCATAGCTACTCAAAATGACAAACAAAGGCCTTACACGCTTGCCCCCTGATTTTAATAAATGATTCGCAGCAGATTCCAATATTGGATCATCGCTTTTAATTAACGACTGAAGCCTTTTTTCAATTGTCTTTATTTCTTGATTTAAATTAATTTTCGACATGCTACTCACCTTTTAATCATTCGTGTTCGGTTTATAAGCGAGGTGCATCGCTGCAACACCACCCGTAAAGCTTTTAACTTTAACGTTTTGGAAATGGACACTTTCAAACAATTTCTTTAATGTTTCTCGATCTGGGAAGTCAAAAGCTGATTGTTGTAACCATTCATATTCTGACTTAGACTTAGCGAATAATTTACCAAACAATGGCATAATAAATTTAAAGTAAAGCTGATAAGCTTGTTTGAAAACTGGTATTGTCGGTTGGCTTGTTTCTAAACATACAGCCATGCCACCTGGTTTAAGTACACGATACATCTCTGCTAATGCGACCTTATAATCCGGAATATTTCGTAATCCAAATCCAATTGTCACATAATCAAAAGTATTATCTTCAAAAGGTAGCGCCATTGCGTCACCTTGAACGAGACGAATGTTGTCCATTGCGCTTGTTTTTTCTTCGCCAACTTTTAACATATTTTCACTAAAATCAAGACCTGTCACTTCGCCGTCTGGACCCACTGCATGACTTAACGCAATTGTCCAATCTGCTGTACCACAACAAACGTCTAGAGCGATTGAACCAGGTTGTACATTCATTTCTTTCATCACTTTTTTGCGCCAACTTTTATGTTGTTCAAAACTGATAATATTGTTTAATCGATCGTATTTTCCGGAAATATTTTGGAAGACTTCATGTACTTGTTCTTTATTTGCTTTATTTTTACTCATAGTTTAACCCTCATTAGTTTGTATATTTTTCTTGTAACTGGCGAAATAACATATCCGATGTCTCACTATCAAATATTGTGAGATAGCTGAGATCTGTTACTTGTAATTTTTCGATCAGTGTCGCAGTAACTGCACCTGTCATTTTATCAGGTTGATACACATCTAACACTTGTTGCAACAACAATGTTTCTATCTGATAGATGATTTCGACAACTTGTGATTGTGGGAGATGATCAGATTGATGTTGTAATGATGACTTTAGTTCATTGATTTTAATGATTGCCTGACTCATTTTTAATTGAAATTCTGCATTGTTAAGTTCTGACAGCAACGTGTAGTAATGTGCACTTAATAAATCCCCAATGAGAATGCCATCACGCTCTATCCCTTGATAGCTGACTTCATCGAGGTGTTTCAGTGAAGTGTCAATTGAGAGACATGCAAGTTTTGCTTGGGTTGGCACATGTATCGAGTCAAGCACATGACTCAACGCATGATTGATATGTATAACTTGCGGTTTTTCTATTCTGTCTAGACGTTGATTAATTTGCTGTTCGAGTAACTGATACGTATTTGACATGTGCGTCACCTCTCAATTTAGTCACTATCTATATTAACACTAACCCCTAAAAATTAAAATGCGAATTATCGGAATGACCTATTAAATATAACGGCAAACAAAAAAACCCACATCGTGATGAGGGCTTTTTTGTAGATAAAAGAATTATTTAACTGCGTCTTTTAAAGCTTTACCTGCTTTGAAAGCTGGTACTTTGCTTGCAGGGATGTCGATTTCTTTACCTGTTTGTGGGTTGCGTCCTTTACGAGCAGCACGTTCACGTACTTCGAAGTTTCCGAAACCGATTAATTGTACTTTGTCACCTTTAGCTAGTGAGTTTTGAATTGATTCGAAAACGGCATCAACTGCTAAGCTCGCATCTTTTTTAGTTAAGTCTGCTTGTTCAGCAACCGCGTTGATTAAGTCTGTTTTGTTCATTTCCAAGTTCGCCTCCTTAAAGGTTATGTAATGATAACTCATTTATCATTATGGTATGACTTTAACACAATATTAGGTATATCTGCAATCATTTATATACGAAAAACGGCGGTTTCATCGCATTTTTAGTGATTTTTTAGCTTTGGAATATCCCAAATTTAATAAAATGGATTAAATTACTCTGATTTTTTTGTTCTACCCATTAAATCTTTGAGTGCTTCTTCGACAGGTTGTGACTCGAATAACACGTGATAAAGTGCATTCGTTATTGGCATATCGACATCCATTTGTTTTGCTAAGTGATATACAGATTCTGTTGTATAAACACCTTCAGTAACCATGTTCATTTCATCGAGTATTTCTTGCAATGTTTTTCCACTTCCAAGTGCAAAGCCTAATGAGTAGTTTCGTGAATGTGTTGATGTACATGTCACAATTAGATCACCAATGCCACCTAACCCTTGGAATGTCAGTGGGTCTGCACCTAATTTGACACCAAGTCGTGTAATTTCAGCTAAACCACGTGTAATGAGTGCAGCTTTAGCATTATCACCGTAACCTAAGCCAGCAAGGACACCACTTGCTATCGCAATAATATTCTTCAATGCCCCACCGATTTCAACACCGATGAGATCTTTGTTTGTGTAGACACGTAAATAATCTGTCATAAACAAGTCTTGAATTGTTTGACATAATTCTGGACAGCTTGATGCAGCTGCTACCGTAGTAGGTTGCTGAATGACAACTTCTTCGGCGTGACTCGGACCAGACAAGACACCGACACCACCGTTATGCTCAGGAGAGATCACATCTTCAATCATTTCTGAAACACGTTTGAACGTTTGATTCTCAATCCCTTTTGCTACATGAATAAACTGTTTTTTTGATGTTAATAATGCATCTACTTGAGATAGCACGGAACGAATGGCTTTTGTTGGAATAGCGACAAGATAGATATCCGCATGGTTGACAGCTTCTTGAATATCATTCGTCGCACGCACTGATTCATTCATTGTTGCATCTTTCAAATAGGCAGAGTTTGAATGTTTCGTATTAATTTCTTCGACAGTTTTGACAGTTTTCCCCCACATCAATGTGTCGTGCCCGTTATCTGCTAGAACATTCGCTAAAGCCGTACCAAAACTTCCAGTGCCGAATACTGTAATTGCAGTCATATTGATATGCCCTCCATCATACTAATTTCGCTTACGAGCGATAATGTGTACTGGTGTACCTTCAAAACCAAAGGCACTTCGTATTTGATTTTCTAAATAACGCTTATAAGAAAAGTGCATGAGCTCTACATCATTAACAAATACAACAAATGTCGGTGGTTCAATTGCGACTTGTGTTGTATAGAAAATATTTAAGCGACGCCCTTTATCTGTCGGTGTTGGGTTCATAGAAATGGCATCAGTAATGACTTCATTCAATGTAGAACTTTGAACACGTTTTTTATGATTTTCGCTAGCTTCGTTAATGAGCGGGAATAACGTGCGTAGACGTGTTCCTTCTTTAGCTGAAACGAATGCGATTTGTGCATAATCTAAAAATTGAAAGTTATTACGAATATCATCCGTAAAGCGTTTCATTGTTTTACTGTCTTTTTCTAATGTATCCCATTTGTTGACAACGATGACGATGGCTTTACCTTCTTCATGAGCATAGCCCGCAACACGCTTATCTTGTTCGATGATACCTGTTTCTGCATCTAAGACGATGAGTACAACATTAGAACGTTCAATCGCCTTGAGTGCACGTAATACAGAATATTTTTCTGTTGTTTCATACACTTTCCCTTTTTTACGCATCCCTGCTGTATCGATAAGGACATAATCTTGTCCATCATAACTATATTCTGTATCAATCGCATCACGCGTTGTTCCTGCAATATTTGAAACGATAACACGTTCTTCACCTAATATTGCATTCACTAGACTAGACTTACCAACATTTGGGCGACCAATCAAGGATAGTCTAATAACCGAATCATCATAAGGATCTTCTTCTTCAGGTTTGAAATGTTTTGCGACTGCTTCTAACAAGTCACCTAGTCCAAGACCATGTGACCCTGAAAGTGGGTATGGTTCACCAAATCCTAATGTATAGAAATCATATATATCATTACGCATTTCAGGATTATCTACTTTGTTTACTGCAAGGACAACCGGCTTTTTAGACTTGTAGAGCATTTGAGCAACCATCTCGTCACTTTGTGTAACACCCTCACGAACATTCGTCATAAAGATGATGACATCCGCTTCATCAATCGCAATTTCAGCTTGTGCCCGAATTTGCGTTTGAAACGGTGCATCTCCTATTTCAATACCGCCTGTATCAATAATATTAAAATCATGTGTGAGCCAATCTCCACTCGCATAAATTCGATCTCGTGTAATCCCTGGTGTATCTTCTACAATAGAGACACGTTCACCAACGATACGGTTAAATATCGTTGATTTCCCAACGTTTGGGCGACCTACAATCGCCACTACTGGTTTCGTCATAAATGTTCTTCCTCTCTATCAATATCTTTATTATTCTAGCATATCCATCATAGAAATGTCGTTTTTCAAAAAATTTCATGTCTACATCTTTTTACAATGCTAGTTGTGTTTTGTTTATCGGGAGTAGGACAGCTTCTCTATCTCAATACCCTCATCTTTGAATTTTTCATTATTTGTATTATAGCATGCTCTTTTACGATAAGGAAAACGGTATTGTAATCAGTGATTCGTTTAAAGGCACATACAATAAAGGCAAAGTGCATCTGTCTCTACAAAAGAATAGACTGATAAGCTACTCAGTGTAACTTATCAGTCTACATTTAGACATTAATGAATTAGAGGTTAAGGTTTTTAAACTTATCAGCGAATACATCCCCTAAAGTTGGGTTGTTGCTGTCATCATCTGTTGAAAGTGTGTATTGTTCCGTGGTTTCCGCTGATGCTTCGTTCGTCTCTTCAGCTGGTGCTGCTGCTTTGATAGAAAGTGAGATACGTTCTTCAGCAGGATTAATACCTAAAATTTTAACATCTACTGTTTGACCTGGTTCTAATACTTCATTTGGAGAACCGATATGTTTGTTGCTGATTTCAGAGATGTGAACAAGACCTTGTAAGCCAGGGCCAATCTCAACGAAAGCACCAAAACTTGCAAGGCGCATAACTTTACCTTCTACAACATCACCTTCGTTAAATTTTGATTGAATTGTTTCAAATGGACTCGGTAATGTGTCTTTGATAGATAAAGAGACACGTTCAGAACCTGGTTCAACAGAACGTACTTTGACTTTTACCGTATCACCAACAGCGACAACTTCGTCAGGAGAAGAAACGTGTTCGTGAGATAACTCAGATACGTGAACCAAGCCGTCAACGCCGCCAAGATCGATAAAAGCACCAAAGTTAGCAAGACGGGCAACTTTACCTTCTACAACGTCGCCCTCTTTAATAGTACTTAAAAGCACTTCTTTTTTCTTAGCATTTTCTTCTGCTTCAACGGCTTTACGGCTAAGGATGACACGATTATTTGAAGGGTCTAACTCTTCAACTTTAAGTTCAAGTGTTTCCCCTTCATAATCAGAGAAATCTTCAATGTAATCAGTTGAAATGAGTGATGCAGGAATAAAACCACGTTGACCTACATTTACAACTAATCCACCTTTAACAACTTCTGTAACAGTTGCTTCAATCGTTTCATTGTTATCAAGTTTCTCTTGTAAGAATTCATACGATTTTTCTTCTTCTAATTGACGTTTAGATAAGATATAGCTACCGGATTCGTTTTCTTCGTCAATTTCGATTTTTGTTACGTATGCTCCAATTTCATCGCCGACTTTAACAACTTCATGTGCATCTTCTACATGATGTGTTGTGAGTTGGCTGATTGGGATAATCCCATTGAATTTTGCGCCGTTTACATGTACAACAACATGCTTGTCATTGATTTGTTGTACTTCACCTGTAACCTTGTCGCCTTCTTTAATGTCTGTAATCATTGATTCATTGAATTCTTCTGTCATCTTATATGCCTCCTTGTATTACTACATATTAATAACATCTTACAAATGACACAAATTGTCAAGAAATTTCCATATTTCTAACTTATTTTGCTTTTGCATCTTTGGCAAGTTGTAGAATACGTTCTGTAACCGCTTCAATAGTCATCCCGGTTGTATTGATTTCAACAGCATCTTCTGCTTTGACAAGTGGTGAGATTTCACGGTTCATATCATAGGCATCTCGATCGGCAATATCTTTTTTCAGTTGTTCGAGTGTCGATGGTATACCACGTTCGTCATTATCTTTCAACCGACGATGCGCACGTTCTTCAACAGAAGCGATCATATATACCTTTACTTCTGCATTTGGAAGAACAGTTGTGCCGATATCACGACCATCCATCACAATCCCTTTATTTTCAGCAAGTGCTTGTTGTGCCTTTACTAAATATTTGCGCACAGCATCTTTAGAAGCAACGAATGACACGTTCTCTGTCACTTCATTGCTGCGTAAGTATTCTGTTACGTCGTCATCATTTAAAATAACGCGCTGTCCTTTCACTTCATCGTATACTAAATTTAAGTCGACATGAGCCATCATAGCGTCAAAGTCGTTAAACTGTTGTTGGTTGTTCAAATAAAAATAAGTAATCGCACGGTACATCGCACCAGTATCGACATAGATCATATTTAGTTTTGTTGCAACGCGTTTCGCAATGGTGCTTTTCCCAGCCGCCGCTGGTCCATCAATCGCAATATTAATAGCAGTCATCATAAACCTTCCTTGTTGTTGTTTGTATGACAATATTTTATCATAATAAGGGAGTTATTTAACAGGAGGAAATCAAATGAAAAAATTATTAGTGATTCATACTGGTGGGACAATCAGCATGTCTCAAGATGAATCGAATACAGTCAACACAAATGGCGATAATCCTATTGCAAATCATCAAGAACTTATACAAACATATGCAGATATTAAAGAAGTGATGCCTTTTACTGTTCCTTCTCCACATATTTCAATCCGTCATGTCAAAGAAATTAGACAACTTATTATGTCACACTGTGATGAATATGATGGTTTTGTTATCACTCATGGTACAGATACATTAGAAGAAACAGCTTTTCTTCTCGATTTGACACTTTCAATTACAAAACCAGTCGTTATCACGGGTGCAATGCGCTCATCCAACGAAATTGGTTCGGATGGCTTATACAACTTTATCGCATCCATTCGGGTCGCGGTAGCAGATGCATCTCATCATAAAGGGGTTATGGTCGTATTTAATGATGAAATACATACAGCACGTAATGTGACGAAAACGCACACATCCAATACGAATACGTTTCAAAGTCCGAATCATGGACCACTAGGTGTGATCACGAAGTCAGGTATTTATTTCCACCATCGACCTTATGAGAAGACAACTTTGTCGGAAATTGATACACATCTGAATGTACCGTTAATTAAGGCGCACATGGATATGGGGAGTGAAGTACTGGCATTTTATGCTGATCAGCACGTTGACGGTATCGTAATTGAAGCTTTAGGACAAGGTAACTTGCCGCCTACCGCATTAGAGGGATTAGACAAATGTCTCGCATCCCAAATTCCGATAGTTCTCGTATCAAGATCGTTTAATGGTATTGTGAGTGCTGTTTATAGCTATGCAGGTGGTGGACACCAACTTCAAAATAAAGGTGTCATCTTCTCAAATGGTTTAAATGGGCAGAAGGCACGTTTAAAACTATTAGTCGCATTAAGCAATCATTACAATCATGATCAAATTCGTCACTATTTTAATGATTGATTAAAAAGTGAAAGTGTGAATATATTCAAGCTTCGTGACGTAGATGTTTTCTGTCCCATGATCAGAGTTGAGTTAGGTCATATATGTTCATGCTATCTTCTGAATGGAAAATATCCCCTAACTTATTGAAGAAAGGACGCATTATATTCATGTTTTAGTAAGCTTTGGTCATTGAGCGTCTTTGGCTAGATTATAGATTAAGCATAAAAAAGTGAGCAGGAAACCCTATTTAGGTCTCCTACTCACTTTTTAAATGACATTATGATTCTAATGGTGACTGCTTTTTGGTTAAGATATCTTGTGCGATAGATACACCGTGATATTTGCCATTTTCTATAAAGATACTATTTGCATCTGTTCCTGCAGCGATAACCCCTGCAATATAGCAGTTTTCAACATTTGTCTCATACGTATCTTTATTATAGACAGGTGCTGTTCCATAACTTGTCGTATTGATATCGATACCAACTGATGTTAAGAAGTCATAATCTGGGTGATAGCCAATCATTGCAAAGACAAAGTCATTGTCGATTGTTTTTGTCTCACCATTCGTCTCAAAAGTAACCGTTGATTCGGTAATTTCTGTTACATGACTATCGAAATACATATCGATATTTCCACGACGAACAAGTGAATCGAAGTTTGGTAATATCCAAGGTTTAACAGATGGTGAATACTCTGACCCACGATAAATAACCGTCACTTTAGCATTGGCTTTTTCTAACTCAATAGCAGCATCAACTGCTGAGTTTTTACCACCAATAATAACAACATTTTGATTGAAGTATGGATGTGCTTCTTTAAAATAATGCATTACTTTAGGTAAAGTAGCGCCATCAACGTCTAATGTATTTGGTTGCCCATAATAACCTGTTGCGATTGTCAAGAATCGGCATTGATACACATCTTTTGTTGTGGTAATCGTAAAGTGATTGTTCATTTTACGAACGGTTAACACTTCTTCAAAAGTATTGATCTTTAATTGATGGTGTTTTACCACTTCTCGATAATAAACGAGTGCTTGATTACGGCGTGGTTTTAAGTCTTCAACAATAAATGGCACATCACCGATACTGAGTTTGTCACTTGAAGAAAAGAAAGTTTGGTGTGTTGGATAATGATAAAGGGCTTCAACGACATTCCCTTTTTCAATAATTAATGTTTCAATGCCTTTCTTTTGCTGTTCGATCGCAGCACTTAGACCACATGGTCCGCCACCGATAATAATACTTTCAATTGTTTTCATCTTTACTACTAAAACTAAAAATATGAAACGCTTTGTCATATTATGCTACTTTAGAATTAGTGTTGCCTCCTATTCGCATACTAGCATGGTATTTACGTACATTAATCTATCTAATCCCCGAATATTATAGCAACTTTTTAAAGCAAACAAAATGAATAAGTTTTGACAATGCAAGTTGCTGTTACAATCGCAAAAAGAAGTATTCCTTTTACCGTCAAGTAAACATGGAATACTTCTTCTCGTTAAATATCATGGAATAATCAATTGTTGTCCATTACTAATGTTGTTACCACTAATGCCATTCGCTTGTCTAATCTTTTCAACATTTTCAGGTGATCCACTACCATAGTATTGAATCGCAATACGGTATAAGTTTTCGCTGCCACCTACCGTATGTGACTGATTACCTGCATTTTGTTGCTGTTGCTGTGCATTTTGTTGGTTTCCATTTTGATTTGCATATTGATTATTCGCATTTTGATTGTTTGCTGCATTTTGTGCTTCTTGTTCTTTTGCAGCTTTCTCTTTTTCGGCTTTTTCTTTCGCAATTCTTTGTTTTTCGGCTTTTTCTTTCGCAATTCTTTGTTTTTCAGCTTTTTCTTTCGCTTCCTGCTCTTTCGCTGCTTTCTCTTTTGCAGCTTTCTCTTTAGCTTCTTGATCTTTTTTCGCTTGTTCTTTGTCATTTTTATCAGATTGTTGTGTAAGCTGAGTATCGTTTTGACTTGAACCTTGATCTTGATTGAATAAATACATACCACCAAAAATCGCAACTGTTCCAAGAATTAAAATTGCTGCGATAATTGGGAGAATTCTCATTAAGAATCCACCGCCACCTGCACCATTTGATACAGATGTATTAGGTGTTTCATTATTTTTTGCTGAAGCTTTTGTTACACCCGCTCCCAAAGTTGCGGCACTCGCAGCAGCCGCAGCCTTCTTTTTACTGCCATTGTTCGCCTCTGATGTAGAATTAGTATTGGCGCTAGTAGCTTGTCCTTTAGAAGTAGCAGTCGCACCTGCACCGGTTGCTACACCTGCAGCCGCAGCTTTCTTTTTACTGCTGTTGTTCGCCTCTGATGTAGAATTAGTATTGGTGCTAGTAGCTTGTCCTTTAGAAGTAGCAGCCGCACCTGCACCCGCAGTTGCCACATTGTTCTTATCATCCTTGTTAGATGGTGACTTTGTATCAGAATGTGCTTTGTTACTTTGTTTTTTAGAAGAAGTAGCTAAGGCAGCACCGGCAGCAACACCAGCCGTGGCCGCCTTCTTTTTATTGTCTTTATTTGATGATGGCTGATCATCAGATTTGTTTTTTGTGTTGTGTGGTTTCGAAGCGGCTACACCACCCGCAACCCCTAAGTTATTTGTTGTGTGCTTTTTATCATCATTGTTCGTTGAATCTTTCGTTGCTTTGTCTTGCTGCTTAGAAGTGACAGCACTTGCACCAGCTACGACACCAGCACCAGCGACTTGTTTTTTCGTATCATGATCTGTTTGTTTCGTCTCTTGCTCTGATTGTTTTTTGCTCGTTTCTTGTTTGTCTGTTTCAGGCGTTTTAACTGGTTTTGAATGTTGTTCAGATTGTGTAGATTTTTCTGCTTCAACTGAATCAGTATGCTCTTTTACGTTATGCTGATTGCGGTCACGTTTTCGATGTCTTCTCTGTGTATTTCGTGGTGGAAAATGTTGCATGCTATTGTTGTCTGATGCATCTGTTTCTTTGCTCGATGTGTCATCAGCTGTTGATAGGTCTTCTTTAGTCGGATTGATTTCTTGGCGATTGCGTTCAAATTCATCCTTGAAATTATCTTTTGACACTTTCTTCATCCTTTCTTTTACGCTACAAATAGAAATATTAAATCAACTTCTAAAATAAAACGTGTGCGCATCTCCATTATTACTTTTTCAATACACTTCTTAATTAGATTATAGCCTGTTTAAAATTACGGTGTAAAGCATTGAGAGATTTATTAGAACAAAGTTTCTAATTTTTCTTCATAGGATATTTTTCGATATACCTTTTTTCTGTTTTTTTCATGTATTTGGTGGGATATTCCACATATGTCACAGCAGTTTCCATTCGTTTTTACAGACATATTGAAATAGCGCATGAGTTGTTGACGTCGACATGTTTGTATATTGGCATATTGCAGCATATGTTGGAGTGCTCTCACTTTTTGTTGATGATTTTGACGAAATATTTTTTGGAGCTTCTCGACTGAATAGCGTTGTGATAATACAGATAAAATGTCATGTTTCTCTTGATCAATCAATGTTCCCTGTTCAAATAAATGAATATCTTCTTCAATAATCTGGTGCGCTGTTGCAAGCAATTCTAATAAGTATTGGTCATCTTCTTGATATAGTGCGATAGCTTGACTTTGTTTGCCATCTCGTCCAGCTCGACCAATCTCTTGCAAATAACTCGAAGGACTATTGGATAAGTGGAAATGGATGATTGTACGGATATCTGGCTTATTCACGCCCATACCAAAGGCACTCGTTGCGACAATAATACGGATATCATTTTTTAAAAACTGCTGCTGAACAGTGTACCGTTCTTCATAACTTAAATCCGCATGGTAAATCCCCGTAAGATAACCCGCAGCATAGATTTGCTCTGCAATGTCCAAACATACTTTTTTAGATGAAACATATATAATCGTCGGTCCAGAAGTCGCGATTGTTTCTAAAATCCATTCGATTTTGTCTTGATATGACGTCATGTGCTCTACCGATAAAGAAATATTCGTACGATCCATATCAGATTGTAATAATGTAAACGTTCGTTTTGTAACAAATTCAATATCTGACTTCAAATGGCTTGTTGCAGTAGCGGTTAAACCTAATACAGGAATATGTTGGTATAAGTCTGTAACTTGATTAATTAACGCATAATGCGGTCGAAAATCAAACCCCCATTCAGATAAACAGTGTACTTCATCAAGAACGATTAGCCCTAATGTCAAGTTTCTTATACGATTCAAATGATGTGGTTGTAAGATGAATTCTGGACTTACAAATATAAAAAGTGCACTGTCCAGCTGTTGAAATGCCAGTTGGCGTTCACTTTGTGACATGCCAGAGTGAATGGAGACAACCCGTCGTTCGCCATTCATTTTCATCTGCATAACTTGATCATCCATCAGTGAAATAAGTGGAGAAATAATAAGTGTAGGTTGTTGTTTAATGTATGTGGGCAACTGATAACATAAGCTTTTACCACTTCCGGTTGGTAGAATACCTAAAGTATTTTCCCCATTTAGAACACTTTGAATCAACTCTTCCTGCCCTTGCCTGAACTGTGAGAAACCAAAGTACTGCTGTAACGCTGTTTTAAGCATGTAATACTCCTTTCGCAAAACCAATAATCGCCAACTTGATTTCAAAATAACTAAGATATTCAAAATGTGCTTTATAAAATCGGAGTTTTTGAAAAGGTTGTTGTGCGTAAAAAGCTAAAAAACTGTGAAAATCTTGCGTTAAATAATCATGATAATTCGTCAAATGATGTCGCATAAATAGGTCTAGAATATGATCATGGATTGTATTTTCAGTAAGCTGTGTTTGCTGTGCGACTTCAGAAACAGATAACCCTTGAAGTAAAAGAGACTTTGTCCGGAATAACGTGTAACTCAGTTGCTCAGTTGCTAGACATTGATGCAGTATTGGATAGGTTTCCTTTTCAGAAAGCAACTGATAAATAGTCAACAAATCTATGTAATGCGTGATAAACAATTGATCATCATCCATCTGATGGAGCTGTCCAACTTGCTTCATTGTATACATTGTTTCGTCATACCCGGTTAAAAAATAATGTGCGATACTTCCTGAATGTTCGGCATTCAATGTTTTGAACAGCATGAATATTTCTTGTTTTACATGTGTGTTAAGTTGTTGATTTTGAATCATTGTATAAATACCACGTACTCGTTGATGCGTTTCAGTATGAGATGTTAGTGGTGCAAACTTCATATTACCGTGTTGTGCATGTGACAATGTTTGAATCAGAAGTTGCAATGTAACAAAAGAATGTTGTAACATAAAGTATGTTGCAGTTGATGAGATAGGTAGCGTGATTTCTTCGTTCGTAGATGCCGTTACAATATTCTCATAATCATCAAATGATAAGTTAGGGACACACCCATAAAGACTCATTAGATTTAGAGATGTCGCATCAAAAAAGGTTTGATGCGTCTTTTTACCTATGATAATATTATATATGCTTTTTTGATTTTTGTTGGGGCTTGCGTGTTGATATATATAAGCAATGATTGATTTCATGTTGAACACCTCAATAATAAAACGTATATATTGAAAATTTAAGAAATCCAAACTACAATGAAATTATAATGTTAGTCTGGCACTTTGAAAAGGGAGGCGAAAATTTTGGCTAAGTATACGATTGTTGATATGGATACTTGTATCGCATGCGGTGCTTGTGGTGCAGCTGCCCCGGATATCTATGACTATGATGATGAAGGAATCGCTTATGTTATTTTAGATGATAACCAAGGCACAACGCCGGTACCAGAAGAACTGTATGAAGATTTAGAGGACGCTTTTGAAGGCTGCCCTACTGACTCTATCAAAGTTGAAGAAGAAACTTTTGATGGCGATGCATTAAAATTCGAATAATATAATTTATGCGTATTGTACACTACATTGCGCTAAATTTAAATAGATAAGCAAACAAAAAGCGGTGCACAATCACACCGCTTTTTGTTTGCTTATTTTATATTTTAAGGACGTGTTTTAGTCTTTTATATAATAAGATGAATAACAATGAGACGACAAACCCTTTTATAATATTAAAAGGTATGATACCTGCTGTGATAATGATTTTTAGATTTGTCGCAATATCTGCTAAATTCATAATCATGCCATACAAAGGCAAGAGTACAAAATAATTCATAATACTAAGTACGATTGTCATGATCAACGTACCTGCTGCCAGACCTATCAGCATGCCACGTGTAGATGGCTTGTAGCGATAAATACCATAAGCAGTGAGTAGCAAACTACTACCAGCAATAAAGTTCGCAACCGGTCCAACTGGATCAGCAAGATAGAAAAAGAAGTTCAATAAGTTTTTAATGAATTCAACGAGTATTCCTGCAATAGGTCCTAATGTAAATGTTGCAAGTAACGCTGGAACATCACTAAAGTCAAGTGTTAAATAAGGTGGTAAAAAAGGTAATGGAAATTTGATGAACATAAGGATCACCGAAATCCCACTTAAAATACCGACAATAATCAATTGTCTTGTTTGTTTCGATTGTTGCATGATTAAAATGTCTCCTTTTCTGACTTTCATCTTTCACGAATAGGAGGCATTTGCGCAACACAAAGAAACCTCCATCTTCTCCCATCCAGACTGTTACTGTCGGCTCTAGACTTCCACTAGATCAGCCATAAATAAAAATTTATGGGTCGCAGGCTTAAAAATTACTGCCGGTAGGGAATTGCACCCAACCCCGAAGATGAAATAATCAATTATTTTATTTATCATAAGTTTAACGAATCACATCAATAAATACAATATAGATGTTTGGCTAAGTCGTCACTAAAAAGGTAGCAAGTGACAAAAAACGCTCTTCTTATCGTTGTTCGAAAACGAAATAAGAAGAACGTTCTGTTTTGAATTATTCATTTATATGCTTAGGTAGTTGAATGGTAAAGGTTGTGCCTTTATCTACTTCACTTGTCACAGTGATTTTACCGTGATGAGCTTCCATAATCATTCGTGTAATAAAGAGGCCAAGACCTGTTCCTTCTTTCCCTCTTTTACGAGCAGCATCTACTTTATAGAAACGCTCAAACACCTTTTCTAAGTGTTCAGGAGAAATACCTACACCCGTATCTTTGACAGTTAAAATTTGATGAGTGTCAGTTTCTTCAGCTTGAATTGAAATAGTATCTCCTGGTCTCGTATAACGAGATGCATTATCCACAAGATTTGTCAGTACTTGTTCCATACGATCAAAATCATAATCCCATAGATCATTCATGATGCCATCTGTTTGGAAGTCTAATGTCAATGCCAGTTCATTGGCTTGTTGGCGATATTTCATCGACATTTTATGGATTAATTCCGACATCGGACGTACTTCTTTTGTGATGTTAATACCGTCTGCATCAATCTTTGCAACGTCTAGTAGCTCATTGACCAATCGACTTAAGCGTTTCGTTTCATCTAGAACAATGAGTAGAAATTCATGAATGTCTTCTGGTTCTGTCACGATTCCGTCTACAATGGATTCAGTATACCCTTGTAATAGTGAAATCGGTGTACGTAGTTCATGAGAAACACTAGCTATGAAATCTTTCTTCATTTGCTCCATGTGATGCTCTCGTGTCATATCTCTAATAATAACAACAAGGCCGCTTTCTTTATTAGATTGAATTTGATCGATATAACTCATGACCACAGCGTAATGTTTTTGATTAATTTCATATTCACGATATTCTGTTGTTTTGCTTTCAAAGGTATCGTTTATTTGCGTATCAAATAATACTTTGTGATCTAGATTCATATCGAGCATCATTTTGTGTGCCAAATGATTCGATAAGATAATATGTCGTTTATGATTAATGCCTAAAACACCTTGTGCCATAGAGTTAATCAATGTATCTCTAATATTTTTAGAACTGGTAATGTCATCAATATGATTTTGGATATTGTGACTCATCTGGTTAAATGCACTCGCAAGTTCACCAATCTCATCTTTTGTTTGGACATGTACTTGTTTGTCGTACCGCCCTTTTGCAACTTCCAGTGCTTGTTCTTTAAATTGACGCAGTGGATTTGTGATCCGAGTCGATAAAAAGAATGCGAAAATGGTCGTAATAATTAAGAAGATGACTGCAGTGATTAAAATAATAATTGCAATCACGTTATTCGTATCGGAAATACTTCTCAAATCCTCGTATATATAGATGACAGACTTATGACCTTCTTTATCTAACGTTGGATAGCCAAGCAGTAAATATGATTTCTTTTGTCCATCAAGCTTGATCGTTACATGTTTTATGACCTTTTTTTGCGTGAGTTTTATATTATTGAGATCTACATCTTTGTTAATAAACTTTAGCATCTCTTTTTTCTCTGGATGCTTCGATATGGCATTGTTTTTCTCTGGTAAGATGATGACGCCCTTACTACCTTCTAACAGCATCTCACTATGGTTAATCGCCATTTGACGATTCTCACTTTTTTCTATGATGGCACTAATACTTTCTGCGTTATTGTATAAAGATTGTTCTGTATTTTGCGTGAAGTAATATTGAATAAATGTAATCAGTGCTGCACTTAATAAAATTAAAACTGTCGTTACTATTAATATAATAGTTAACCACAGTTTTATTACGACGCTATTTAGTCGTTTCATCCGGTTGTGTAACCTCAAATTTATAACCTACGCCCCAAACAGTTTGAATCATAGATGCAGCTTCAGTTGAAACACGATTTAATTTTTCACGCAAACGCTTAACATGTGTATCGACCGTACGTAAATCACCATAGAATTCGTAGTGCCATACTTCTTTCAATAGCTGTTCTCGATCAAACACTTTATTTGGTGTTTTTGCAAGGAATATCAACAACTCATATTCCTTTGGTGTAAGGTTAACAGGTGTGCCATCTGCTAAAACCTTATGCGCATCATTATCAATTGTCAGATGCTCAAACTCAATCATATCACGAGCGTGTGGTTCGTTCTGTTCTGCAGTTGCAGATTGTGTACGACGAAGTAATGCTTTTAGACGCAGAACAACTTCACGTGGTGAGAATGGTTTGACAATGTAATCATCTGCCCCAGATTCAAACCCTTCAACACGGTTGTTCTCTTCACCTTTTGCTGTCAACATAATGATTGGCGTATCTTTTGTCTCACGAAGACGCGTTGCGACTTCTAGGCCATCCATTTCTGGCAACATTAAGTCTAACAAGATACACGCATAATCATATTTTGTTGCTAGTTCAAAGGCTTCACGACCATCGCTCGCCTCAGCCACTTCATATCCTTCTCTCTCAAGAAATAGCCTTAATAACTTTCTGATACGGTCTTCGTCATCAACGACTAATATTTCCTTAGTCACAAGACATACCTCCCACTTATGTTTAATTTAAACTCAATTCAATGCCTATTATATCATATTGTGATTGACACTTGATAATAAAATTAATAGTCTACACGCTTTTAAATTGATATTTTATTAATCTTGCATACCGATAGATTGGTGACATCTTTTGGGTATAAAAAAAAGTATCTCAACATACGATTGTAGTATGTGAGATACTGAATAATAATGATTATTGTACGCTACTTTGCGCCAGTTGACGTAAAGTTTTCACTTCATGCGGAGAAAGGACACGCCCTTCACCTGCACCAAGTGCTTTTAAAGTCAATGGACCGAATGTTATGCGAGAAAGTTTGTTCACTTTAAAGCCAAAATGTTCAAACATACGACGGACTTGACGATTACGTCCTTCTGTTATAGTTATCTCAACGAGCGATGTATTTTTCTCTTTGTTTTGTTTTTTAACTTTCACTTGTGCTGGTTGTGTTTTTCCATCTTCTAACACAATTCCTTTTTCGAGTTCCTTCACTTGTTCTCGCAAAATATATCCTTCAATCTTCGCAATATATGTTTTAGGAATTTTATATTTTGGATGAGTCATCAAATTTGTAAATTCTCCATCATTGGTTAAAAGTAATAAGCCTGACGTGTCATAATCAAGACGTCCAACAGGATAAATGCGCGTTTCTAAATCATCAAAGTAATCTGTGACGACTTTTCGTCCACGATCGTCAGAAACACTTGTGATGACTTGTGTTGGTTTATAGAATAAAATATACAACTTATCTTCTAGTTCTAATGGCACACCTTCAACTGACACTTCATCTGAAGGACGTACCTTTGTTCCTAACTCTGTAACTGTCTTACCATTCACCTGTACTTTACCTTCTTGTATTAAAGTCTCAGCTTTACGGCGTGACGTGTAACCACTATTTGCAATGCGTTTTTGTAAACGTTCTAACTCTTTACTCATATGTTGTTTTGTCCTTTCTGGTTAACAAGATTACTAAAAAATGATTCGATTTCTTCGGTTTCTTCGTCAGTTGTTGGTAAGTCATCGAGATGATTTAAGCCAAAAACATTTAAAAACAAATCAGTCGTGTATAACTGCTGCCCTCTGACATCGGGTTGTTGTTTCGGTTCGACCAATCCTTTGGCTATGAGTGTTTTCACAGGACCATCAGAAGCAATGCCTCGTATGAGCTCTATATCACTTCGTGTGACTGGCTGGTTATATGCTATAATCGCCAGCACCTCCATCGAAGCTTGTGATAACTTGGTAGAGACTTTATTCAGAATGAGTGATTCAATATAAGGTTCCATCTCTTTCTCGGTTGTCATTACATACGTATTGCCATACTTTTGGACTGTAAGACCCGGCAATGTTAGTCCTGACATTGCTTCTTCTAAAGTCGCTTCATCAATGTTTAACGAGCTGATTAACTGCTCCGCTTCAATGCCATCTTCTCCAACTGTATAAAGCAAAGCAGTAATTGCTGCATTAAGATTGTGTTCCATAGTTGACTCCTTTAGTGATTTGAATATTGTGAAATGCTTCAATTTGTTGTAGTTGTATCATGCCGGTTTTTGCCATCTCTAACAATGCTAAAAAGTATGTGACAACATGTTCTATTGATTCATTAAATGTGAATAAATCAAAAAATGTAACCGTTTCTCGTTGATCAAGTTGTTGATAGATGTGATCTGTTGATTGTTGAATCGTAAATGTTTCCTTTTGAATATCAACACTTTTTGGCTTTTTAAGTGCAATTCGATGCTTCATTTTTTGATAAGCAACGATTAACTTTGTCAGATCAATGTGTGTCCCTTCAGGAATTCTTTCTGTCAATTCGTATTTAGATAGGTCCGTTGCTGTTTTCGTATAGTAATGCGTACGTGCTTCTCTCTTATCATTCAACATCTCTGCATATTCTTTATAATTTTGATACTCTAATAATTTGCCTACTAATGCTTCACGTGGGTCTTCATCAATCAGTTCATCAGTTGAATGATCTGGAAGTAAAAGCTGACTTTTGATCATAAGCAGTTCAGAGGCCATCACTAAATATTCACTTGCAACGTTAATATCTAATTGTTTCATTGCATGAACATACTGCATATATTGTTCAGTCAATGCATTCATCGGAATATCATAAATATCGATTTCAAATTGTTGAATTAAATGGAGTAATAAATCCAAAGGGCCATTAAAGGCGTCTAATTTTACTTCATACATATTAAAGCCTCTCTAATTTTGCATGTTAAGTGCATCTTACCAAAAATTATTATAGCATGTTTATGAGTGAGAATAAATTTTTGGAGTGATTGTTGTGCAAGACGCACTATTAGCATTTTATTATCAGTTTCACACAAAGCAACACTATTTTTTATGTCATGATATTTTAGAAGATGCATGGAAACAACAAAATCACTATGCAAAAGATGACTTTGTTGTTAGTTTAATATTATTTGCGACAGCATCTTATCATTATCGCCGTCACAACTTACAAGGTGCGTTACGTACCTACAAAAAGTCTGAAAAAATTATCAATCAATATGAAGATTCAATCATTGCATCATTTGGTTTACAACCGAATGCACTTCGAACACAAATACAACAGTTATGCATCGACATTGAGCAACACACACCCTTTAGACCGATTGTGTTGCCATTGTTAGAAGAGATAAAGCAATCTTTAAAGGACACCTATACCGATTACATGGTAAATACGACCATTGTCGATACACCAGACATTGTGCATCATCATCGGCTTCGAGATCGAACACCTGTAATTGAAGCCCGTCATGATGCGTTAAGATTACGTCATGTGGACGATGATAACAACAAAGACTAGTAAACGAAAAGTGCCGTCGCAAACTTTTTGTTTACTAGTCTTTGAGTTTTATAGCGTTAACCTACGCTCTCGGATGATATGATTGATATATTTTACGAATCTGTGTACTGGAGACGTGAGTATATAGCTGTGTTGTTGAAATGTCGGAATGTCCAAGCATTTCTTGTACTGCACGCAAGTCAGCCCCATTTTCTAACAGATGTGTCGCAAATGAGTGACGCAATGTGTGCGGAGTTAAGCGTTTCGTTAAACCAGCTTTAACACCTACTTGTTTGATCATTTTCCAGACGCCTTGTCGTGATAATGGTTTACCGTGTAGATTGAGAAATAACACATCGGTGACTGTTTTTTTAAGTAGTTGTGGGCGCACTTCTTCAAGGTAGTGTGTCAAATATTGAATAACTGTTTCTCCAAGTGGGATAATTCGTTCTTTATTCCCCTTACCAAACACTTTGACAAAGCCCATCACTAAGTTGATATCTTGTATTTCAACAAAGATTAATTCGGATACACGCATACCTGTCGCATAAAGTAACTCGAGCATGGTACGGTTGCGATAATCATTTGTTTTACTTAAATCGAAAGAAGATAATAATTTATCAACCTCATCGATAGATAACACATCTGGTAACTTTCGTTCATATTTTGGTGTCGTAATCAGTACAGTTGGATCTTGAGAAGTGTATCGTTCTCGTAATGCGAATTGATGAAAGCTTCTTATGGTGGAAGTGAAACGTGCAATTGACTTAGCCGAATGGCCTTCATCATGACGCTCAGCAAAGCATTGTTGTATGATATCCCGTGTTACAAAATCTAACTGCCCCACTTTTTGTGATTTTAAAAATTCGATATATTGGTTTAAGTCACGGCGATATGCAGCAATCGTATTTGCAGATAAGCCCTTTTCAAGCTGTATAAATCTTAAATATTCATCTCGGACTTCTTCCATACTATGACCTCGATTCTCATAGTTTCCTATGCGTCTGCGCCTTTACCTGCTTGTTGACATGTCTTACAAATGCCATGAAAAGTCAATCGGTGGTCTAAAATTTTAAAGTCAAATTCATTTTCCACACGTTCTTCAACTTGAGGCAATAAATCTTCGTCAATTTCATCCACACGACCGCATTCCATACAAACGAGATGATGATGGAAGTGTTTAGAACCTTCTTTGCGCAAGTCGAAACGAGACACGCCGTCACCGAAGCTTACCTTGTCAACAACTTTAATATCCGCTAATAGTTCTAAAGTTCTATATACAGTCGCAAGTCCAATTTCAGGGGCTTTTTCTTTTACTTTCAAATACACATCTTCTGCACTGAGGTGGTCTGCCTCATTCTCGATAAGTACACGTACGGTTGCTTCACGTTGGGGTGTCAACTTATACGATGATTGCTGCAATTGCTGCTTCACGCGATTAAGTCGTTCTTCCACGGCAGCTTCACTCCTCTACTGATAATTAAAATTAGTATTGTTTATATGACTATAAAATACCAGTAAATGAGAAAAAAAGCAATCATTTCATCGTTATTATTTAGAATGATTATAAACTGATAATACGTGTTGGAAAGCAATTAAAGTCTTCGCATCATTGATTTCACGGTTTTTTACAGCATTTTCTATATCTGATAATGAATAAAGAATTGTCTCAACAAATTCATCATCATCTAAATTCATTTCTCCTTTTACAATATCATCTGTAAAATAGATAGATATTAATTCATTTGAAAAGCCTGGTGTACCATACACGTCACCAATATGTTGAAGTGTATATGCACGATATCCCGTCTCTTCTTCTAGTTCACGCATAGCCGCAGATAATCGATCTTCACCGGGTTCTAGCTTTCCAGCAGGTATTTCTAATAGTGTTTGTTCCAATGGTTTACGGAATTGCTTAACAAGTATTACTTTTCCTTCTGGTGTAACTGCACATACTGCAACGGCACCATTATGTTTTACCACTTCACGTAAAGCTGTTTCCCCATTTGGTAATGAAACAAGATGTTTTTCCACATCAATAATTCGTCCTTGATATATGGATTCCTTTTCAATGGTCTTTTCTTCAAAATTCATAAATGCCACTCCTTTTATTTTACGTAAACTCTTTGATATGATAATACATATAAAGTTTATCGGAAGGAGAATCATCATGCAAAAAAATATATTGAAAAGTGGTCTCGCACTATCCGAGTTAGGTTTAGGATGCATGAGTCTCGGAACGAATGAAAAACAAGCTCAAGAAATTATAGAAACAGCACTCGAATCAGGTATTACTTATTTCGATACAGCAGACATTTATGATAAGGGTGAAAACGAAAAAATTGTTGGGAATATTTTAAGTCAGTATCAACAACGAGACGATATCGTGATTGGTACGAAGGTTGGGAACCAATTCAAGCCGAATGGGGATATGGTATGGAACCCTTCAAAGAAATATATTAAAGAGAACATTAAACAGTCATTACGACGTCTCAGATTAGAACATCTAGACTTATATATGTTACATGGTGGTACGATTGAAGACCCACTCGATGAGACGATCAGTGCGTTTGAAGAACTTAAAAATGAAGGTCTGGTTAAAGCGTATGGTCTGTCTTCTATTCGCCCTAACGTTATTCGGTATTATTTAGCAAATAGTGATATAGAAGTACTAATGTCACAATTCAACCTAATTGATAACCGCCCTGAAATGCTGATGGATGAAGTACATGAAAAAGGTGTAAAAGTATTGGCACGTGGGCCAGTATTTAAAGGATTACTCACGCAAAATTATAGCAAAGCATGTACTCAGAAATTCAAAGATGGTATTTTTGACTATGATGTTGCCACACTTGAAAAGACAGTTTCTCAACTATACGATATAGAGCCTGAATTAACGGCACTTACATTTAGTTATTTAAAATCATTTGATGCATTGGGTGCTATCATCGTGGGTGCTAGTTCATCTGAACAATTAAGACAAAATGTTACACAGTATAATCAAACAATTGATCCGGAAATCGTCGAGAAAGCAAGAGCAATTGTTAAAGATTTAAACTATACACAACACTTAAAATAACAAAGATTAAAGCCAGAAATGTTGTTGGAACTTCTCTGTTAAAGGGGAGCCCAAGATCACATTTTTGGCTTATTTTTATTGCATTTTACTCATAAAAAATGGTTTTGCTATTTTCTCAATTGTTCTCGGAGCCAATGAGTAAAATCTTAGCATGATCGACATCCATTTCGGTGCACGTAGTTCTTGGCGCCCTTTCTCCATGGCAACGATTATAATCTTTGAAACACGCTCTGGTTTTAACATAAATACTGCTGTTTTACGCTTGAATGTTCCAAGAGGATCGGCGTGATCATGAAAAGGTGTCTTCACGGGACCTAATATCACATTTAAAACGTGATAAGATGGTTCTTCGATGCGCAGAGCATTTAGGATTTGTATTAACGCTGCCTTACTAGCTGCATAATGTGCTGCATAAGGTTGTGTCGCAAGTCCTGACATACTGCTCAAAACGACAATTTTTGGATTTTCGATTAAGTAAGGTTTTAAAATATTTAATAATATGGAAAAGTGAATGGTATTCAGTTGATAAGTCGTCAAGATTTCATCGGACGTATGTGATTCTAATGATTTGAAGAAGCCCAATCCTGCGCTATATATGAGACCATCGTACTGCACATCATTTTGTAGAAAATAGGATGACAATGATTCTACTGTTGTGCGATCATTTAAGTCGCATACTAAAATGTTAATATTTGGGAAGCTTTTTCGTGGGAATACATGATGTGCTTTCGCTTCGTTTCTAACAAGTAAAGTCAGATTGACACCTTTGCAATGCAGTTGTTTTACAACTTCATAACCAATACCACTCGTTCCACCGGTCACAAGATAGTGTGTCCCATTCATAATAAAACTCCTTTTTTGTCCAAAATCTTATTTATGTTAGTATAAAAGATAGAAAAGAGATGAGGAAGTGAAAAGTAAATGAAAATTGTTTTTTATGGGGCAGGCAATATGGCACACGCTATCTTCACAGGCATTATTAACTCTCATGTATTACCAGCAGAAAACATATATTTAACAAATCGCTCAAACGAAGCGGCATTACAACAATATCAGTCAGAATTAGGGATTCATTATAGCTATGATGATTCAGAGTTATTAAAAGATGCAGATTATGTATTCTTAGGTTCAAAACCACATGATTTTAATGAACTTGCGGAACGTATGCATGCACATATCGATCCAAAGAATAAGTTTATTTCAATTATGGCGGGACTACCAATTTCATATATCCGCGAGGCACTTGATGTATCAAATCCTATTGCACGTATTATGCCGAATACGAATGCACACGTTGGTCATTCTGTTACAGGACTAAGTTTTTCAAGAAACTTTGGCCCGAAGTCTAAAGATGAGGTGTTAGAAGTCATTAATGCTTTTGGTTCAGCAATTGAAGTGAAGGAAGATCATCTGCACCAAGTCACAGCGATCACAGGAAGTGGCCCAGCATTTTTGTACCATGTCTTTGAAAAATATGTGGATGCCGGTACTAAGTTAGGACTTGATAAATCACAAGTTGAAGAGTCCATTCGTGAGCTGATTATCGGAACGAGTAAGATGATTGAACGTTCTGATCTTAGTATGGAACAATTGCGAAAAAATATCACATCTAAAGGTGGGACAACGCAAGCAGGTTTGAATGCATTGTCCAACTATGATATAGAAGGAATATTTGAAGATTGTTTGAATGCAGCAGTTGAGCGTAGTGTGGAACTTTCAGAACAAGAAGAAAATGAATCATAATATAAGACGGTAAAATGAACACAAATCATTTTACCGTCTTATTTTTTTAAAATTGGTATGCATCAAAATCATGTACGAATTGAAATGAAGCGGTTTGTGACGCTTTCAATTGTTGATCGATAACCTTAACGTCATCTTTAGTATAGCGATTGCTCAGATGTGTCAACAAGGCGTGTTTCACGTTACTATGTACGATTAATTCGAGTACATCATCAATATGACTATGATGATAATCATTGGCGAGTTGCTTGTCACCTTCAATGTATGTTGCTTCGTGAACGATAACATCTGCATTTTGAGCCAATATGTATTCATTGTCGCAAGGTTTTGTGTCACCAAAAACTGCAACAATTGGCCCCTTTTTGTTAGGTGCTTTAAATTGATGTGCATCATAGGTCTTACCTTCAAATTCAAAAGTGTCATATTTTTTGACCTGTTGATATTGTGGCCCCGGTTCCATACCAATTGCTTTCAATTTAGCAACATCTAGTGTGCCAGGTGTGCTTGGTGCTTGTACACGATAACCAAAACAAGGTACACCATGATTGAGCATACGAGCCTGCACTTCAAATTGATCGATTGTTAAGTCGAGTTGTTGATCTATCTCGATAATATGTAAAGGATAATTGAGATGAACATGAGTGAAAGTTAAAGTTGCTTCAACATAGGCTTTTATACCTTTGGGGCCGACGATTGTTAGCGGCTTCCCTTCCCCACCTTGAAATGATCGGCTAGTCAAAACACCTGGTAATCCATAAACATGATCGCCGTGCATATGTGTAATGAAGATATGGCTTACCCTTCCTAACTTAATCGAATGATGTAAGATTTGATGTTGTGTTGCTTCTCCGACATCAAATAGCCAAATATCAGTTGCGTAGGGTTCTAGTTTTAGTGCGATAGATTGCGTATGTCTCTCTTTAGTTGGTAACCCTGCGCTTGTTCCGAAAAAAATGATTTCCATCGTTACGCCTCCTTAGCGTTTATCCTACCATAGATTATAGTTGAACCGTGCTTAAAAATATAGCATGATATAATAAAGCAGAATATATGACCGATGCGGTACTCATGTTTTATAATGAGAACGTATTACACTACGAAGAATTGAGGTTTTGAATCTTGAATAAGACACATAATCATATTCCTGCGCTTATTACAATCTTTGGCGCTACTGGTGATTTAAGCCACCGTAAGTTATTTCCATCGTTATTTCATTTATTTCAACAAGATAATCTAGACGATAGAATTGCGATTGTCGGAATTGGTCGCCGTGATTTAACAGTTGATGATTTTAGAGCACAAGTCAAAGCATCAATTCAAGCACATGTTCATGACACGAAGCATTTAGACCAATTTATGCAGCATGTTTTTTATCAACAATTAGATGTTAATAACGAAAAAAGTTATGAAGAATTGTTAGCTTTGAGTAATGACTTGGATCGACAATTTTCACTCGAAGGCAATCGATTGTTTTATTTAGCAATGGCACCACAATTTTTTGGTATTGTCACAGATTATTTAAAATCATCTGGTTTAACGAAAACATCTGGTTTCAAACGTCTTGTAATTGAAAAACCATTTGGTACAGATTTAAAATCTGCAGAAGCACTCAATAAACAGATTAGACGTTCATTTAAAGAAAAAGAGATTTTCCGTATCGATCATTATCTCGGAAAAGATATGGTTCAAAATATTGAAGTTTTACGATTCAGCAATGCAATGTTTGAGCCGTTATGGAATAATAAATATATCTCTAATATTCAAGTAACCTCATCAGAAGTTTTAGGTGTTGAAGATCGTGGCGGTTACTATGAATCAAGTGGTGCGTTGAAAGATATGGTTCAAAACCACATGTTACAAATGGTTGCCTTATTAGCAATGGAACCCCCTATCAGTTTGCATAGTGATGACATTCGTTCTGAAAAAGTTAAAGTGTTGAAGTCATTGAATATTCTCGAGCCTGAAGAAGTACGTCATAACTTTGTTCGTGGTCAATACGCCGCGGGTGAGATTGATGGTGAATCAGTTGTGGCTTATAGAGATGAAGATAAGGTGGCTGAAGACTCTGTAACACCTACCTTTGTAGCAGGTAAAGTCATGATTAATAATTTCAGATGGGCAGGTGTCCCTTTTTATATTCGTACGGGTAAACGAATGAAGCGAAAATGTATTCAAGTTGTTGTTGAATTCAAAGAAGTCCCAATGAACTTATACTATGATAAAGATCAGCATTTAGATTCTAATCTTCTAGTTATCAACATTCAACCGAACGAAGGCGTGTCTATTCATTTAAATGGTAAAAAATATGTGCAAGGTATCGAAACAGAACCTGTTCAACTCTCATATTCAATGAGTGCACAAGACAAAATGAATACGGTAGATGCTTATGAGAACTTGTTGTATGATTGCTTAAAAGGTGATGCAACAAACTTTACACACTGGGAAGAATTAAAGTCAACATGGAAATTTGTTGATGCAATCCAAGAGGCATGGAACAAATTTGAACCAGAGTTTCCAAACTATACATCTGGTACAAACGGTCCATTAGACAGTCATTTACTTTTGAGTCGAGATGGCTTTAAATGGTGGGAAGATATTCAATAATTGCATGGCTTTTCTATGTACAATTTATAAAATAGGCTAAGTTACATAATTATCCGTGTAACTTAGTCTTTTTTCATTTATAATAACTTATATAGGACTGAGACATCCATGAATGGCACAGACCTTTGAATGAAGCACAAACTTTTCAAACATGAAACAGTGGATTAATAAGATATTTTTCAACACCGCTATATCCTTCTCTTCATATGACTACGTAAATGCTTATCAAATTATTTTCATTGCCATTGATGCACATAATTTTTAATATAATGATATACGAACAATGTAAAATTTTTTATTTAAGGAGTGACCATTTTGGACGTTATCAAACATGTACAACAAGCCATTGTATATATTGAAGATCACCTATTAGAATCATTTGATTTTCAAACATTAAGTGATTACGTTGGGATTTCTCCTTATCATTTGGAACAATCTTTCACAATGATTGTAGGTGTCACCCCTTTTCAATACTGTCGTGCAAGACGTTTGACATTGGCAGCACATGATCTTATTCATGGTGCAAATCGCTTGATAGATTTGGCCAAGCGATATCGCTACCCAGATGCAAATACTTTTGCACATGATTTTAGTGATTATCACGGTGTATCACCTTTACAAGCTAAGGCGAAGCAAGATCAACTCAAGATTCAAGACCGACTCTACTTAAAACTAACAACAACATCGAATTCTCCCTACCCATATCGATTAGAAAACATTGGTGATTTATCACTAGTCGGACATTCTCGATTTATACCAACTGAACAATTAGATGATCATTTCATTATTCCCGACTTTTTAGAAGACTTACAAACAGACGGTCGTTTAAAGGATATCATCCGATATAATGACCGAAGTCCTCATGAATTATTCGTGGTGAGTTGTCCACTTGATCATGGACTTGAAATATTTGTCGGTGTTGCGAGTGAGCGGTTCCCTGCACATCTAGAAGACCGTTATTTATCAGAGCAACAATTTGCGGTTTTTAATTTGCAAGGTGAGATTGACTATGCAACAAGTGAAGCGTGGCACTACATCGAAACAAGCTTACAATTAACGCTACCATATGAAAGAAACAGATTGTATTTAGAAATATATCCACTCGAACTTTCTTTTGATGATGCATTTACAAAGATTCAACTCTGTGTGCCTGTGAACATCGAAAACGGATAAAAAGAAAAAGCTGTACGTTATCTTATGTTTTGATAACGTACAGCTTTTTTAAATGTTAGTTTGTCCATTGAGTATGGAATGTACCTTCTTTATCTTTTCGCTCATACGTGTGTGCACCGAAGTAGTCACGCTGTGCTTGGATTAAGTTTGCTGGTAAGTCTGCACTTCTGTAACTATCATAGTAGTTAATACTTGCCGCAAATCCAGGGATTGCAACACCGTTTTGAACGCCCATTGCAACCACATCACGAAGTGCTTGTTGATAGTCAGTGACGATCTCTTTGAAGTAGTCATCAAGTAGAAGATTTTGTAAGTTTGCATCTTTATCATATGCATCTTTAATTTTTTGTAAAAATTGTGCACGGATAATACAACCTTCACGCCAAATCATTGCTAATTCTCCTAGTTGTAAATCCCATTCATTTTCTTCACTTGCAGATTTCATTTGATCGAATCCTTGTGCATATGAGCAAATTTTACTCATGTATAGAGCACGACGAATTTTCTCTAAAAATGCTGATTTATCGCCATCAAATGCTGCTTTCGGACCATTTAATAATGATGATGCATGTACACGTTGTGCTTTCAATGAAGAGATAAAGCGTGCAAATACAGATTCTGTAATAATTGTCAGTGGTGCACCGAGTTCTAATGCATTAATAGACGTCCATTTACCTGTTCCCTTTTGACCTGCTTTATCCATAATTTTTTCAACAAGTGGTTCGCCATTTTCATCAAGTTTTGTGAAAATATCACCTGTAATTTCGATAAGGTAGCTTTCTAATTCACCAGTATTCCATTCTTTAAATGTTGCTGAAATTTCTTCGTGATCCATTCCGAGTAAGTTTTTCATCATGTTATAACTTTCAGCAATTAACTGCATGTCTGCATATTCAATACCGTTATGAACCATTTTTACATAGTGACCTGCACCGTTCGGTCCAATATATGTGACACAAGGCGTGCCGTCTGCTGCTTTTGCAGAGATAGACGCCAAAATATCTGCTACTTTTTCGTAAGCTTCTTTTTGACCACCTGGCATCATTGAAGGACCAGTAAGTGCACCTACTTCGCCACCTGACACACCTGTACCAATGAAGTTAATACCACTTTCAGCAAGTGCTTTGTTGCGTCGGATTGTATCTTGATAGTTTGTGTTACCACCATCGATTAAAATATCATCCTTATCGAGTAATGGTAATAATGTTTCGATTGTTTTATCTGTTGCTTCTCCTGCTTTAACCATCAATAAAATTTTACGTGGTTTTTCGAGTGATTGAACAAATTCTTCAATGGAATAAGTTGGAACGATGTTTTTGCCTGCTGATTCTTTGACCATGAGATCTGTTTTGTCCGCTGAACGATTGTATACAGATACACTGTATCCGCGTGACTCAATATTCCATGCCAAATTTTTTCCCATAACCGCTAAGCCGATTACACCAATTTGTTGTGTCATATTCTACTTACCTCTCTTATTATAAATTACGGGTTAATTGTATCACATTATATGATTTCAAACACTTATACTGTGCAAAATTAGGCAATCTCTATTAGTTTCAATACATATTTTACAAGATTTTCTAAAGATTGAATTGCAATCGTTTCATTAGTAGTGTGAATCGCTTCATAGCCAACGCCAAGAATAACAGTTGGAATACCAAATTGACTGATAATATTACCGTCTGATCCACCGCCACCAATCATTGGTTCGCCAATTAGACCGATAGATTTTGCTGCAGCTTGTGCTTTTTGATAGACAACTTCATCTTCATTTACTAGAAATCCTGGGTATGCGAGCTCTGCCGAAACTTCTGCGTCACATCCGAATGATTTTGCTGTGTTTTTAAATGTTTCACGCATATGTTCAGATTGAGCGATAATTTTTTCTTCTGAATGAGAGCGTGCTTCTGCCCAAATATTTACAAGATCAGTCACAATATTCGTTGGACCTCCACCTTCAAACTTACCAATATTTGCAGTCGTTTCATGGTCGATTTTTCCAAGTTTCATTTGACTGATTGCTTTGGCAGCAATATTGATTGCACTGATCCCTTTGTCAGGCGTGCTTGCATGTGCTGTTTTCCCATGAACCGTTGCTTTGATTTGCATTTGATAAGGTGCACCGATTGTAAAGTTACCAACTGGTACGGCAGAGTCAATTGCAAAACCGTATGCTGCATCTAAATCATCAGGATTCAATGCTTTTGCACCGACTAAACCTGATTCTTCACCTACAGTAATGACAAACTGGATTTGTCCATGTGGCAAGTTATTCTCTTGAATGATTTGAAGAACTTCCAAAATAGTTGCCAGTCCTGCTTTGTCATCTGCACCTAATATCGTTGTTCCGTCAGACTTAATCATACCATCTTCAATTATGGGTTTTACCCCTTTACCAGGCACTACTGTGTCCATGTGACTCGTAAAATAGATTTTTTCTCTACTGTCATCAGTTGCAGGTAATGTACAAATTAAATTATTTGCACCAAATCCTGTTTTTGCTTTTGCATCATCTTCTTTTACAATCAATCCAAGTTGTTCAAACTTATTTTTTAAGATCGGTAGAATCGTTTCCTCATGACCAGTTTCCGAGTCAATTTGAACTAACTCTAAAAAAGTATTTAATAAACGTTCTTGATTAATCATGCCTAATTCCCCCTTTTTACGTCATTATAAGTGTATCGAAATTTGATCATTTTGCAAAATGTATATGTTTCAATGTGACTTGAGAAATATATTTTAAAGATGTTATAATTTGTGTTAATACTAAACATGAATCAACATATAAGGTAAATGGAGGCAATTTAACGTGCAAAACAAGAAGTTTAGAAAAGTATTGCTTATTGTGATGTTGTTAGCAATTATCGTGTCATTAATATTAACAGGTGTTGCGCCATTATTAAGCATGTAATGACTTAAATATAGAAGGATGCCCAAACAATTGAATGGGCATCCTTTTTTTACACTTCTTAAACATTAGCCGACTTCATGATATAGCTTGAGTGACCCAAAGTTTGACTTAATATTTAGGTAAGCTTCTGTATCGTATAAAATTTGAATAATACTTGCGCGTGTGTGAAGTGCATCATGAGAATCTGGCAATGGTAATTCGTCTATTTGTAACCTGATGTCATACAACATGTGTAAGCGCATCGCTGTATAATTATTTTCATTCACATTGTCTGCCATTTCTTTAAACAATTGTGCTACTTTAGGAAGTAAAACATCATCCACTGTCATATGATTCAAGTTAAAATGAATCCGTTGGAGGATGTCAACTTGATCTTGTCGCATATCAAAATAGTGATAAAAACTATTTTCGTTTCTGACAAAGTGATTTTTAACGTCACGAAAGGCAATTGATTTTGCTTTTCGAATCGTTAATAACAACTGATCAAATGACAAGTCACATGTCTTTGTATCTTTTGAGCACATCGTGCTGTATGTATAAAATATATGACGTATTTGTGCTTCGATATCATTTTGATAACTTGTCAATTCTTTGTCAAAACTTGGCATAAATGTATTCATGATAAAAGCGATGGAAAGACCTATTAACAAGAGCATCATTTCATTCAAAATTAAGCTCATATCAATGGTTGTAGCATTGAAAAAGTGCAATAAGATAACGATGCTTGTCACGACACCTTCTTGCGTATTAAACATGACTGTGAGTGGGATAAAAAACAACACGATAAGACCTAATACCCAGGCATGTTGCCCAAGTAATGGGAAAATGGTGGCACCGAATCCCATAGCAATCATACAGGAAACGAGACGAGACCAAATGGCTTTAACGGAGTTCATTTTAGTGTCCTTTATACATAGGACAACTAAAATGGCACTAGATGCATAATTATCTAATCCCATTAGCTTGGCGATAATTACACCTAGTGCCATACCGACCGCAGTTTTAATCGTTCGCCACCCAATTCGATATGGATTCAAACGTAACATACGGTCCACTCCTTACTCTGCTACACAATATTTATCAAATAAACGTTGTAATTGCGTAATAACATCCATTGTGTCATGGCCTTCGATTTGATGGCGTTCAATCATTTCAGTGATTTTACCATCTTTCATCAAAGCAAATGAAGGGCTTGATGGTGCATAACCTTCAAAGTAATCACGTGCACGTTGTGTTGCTTCCTTATCTTGACCTGCAAAGACTGTAACTAAGCGGTCAGGTAAAACATCATAGTGTAAAGCATGTTGTGCTGCTGGTCGCGCCATACCACCGGCACAGCCACAAACTGAGTTAATCATCACAAGTGTTGTTCCATCTTGTTTGAATACGTTATCTACTTCTTCTTCAGTTGTTAATTCTTCGTATCCAGCTTTTACCAAATCTTCACGTGCTTGTTGAACAACATTGTTCATATATAAATCGAAACTTAAGTCCATTGTATCTACCTCCGTTGTTGATATATTTTCATTTTACTAAAGGTTTCATATCAATTCAATTTCTGAATACTTTAGATGCATAAATTACCACTTAATAAATCGAAGTTTGATCCAATGTTATGTGTTCGATTTGTTGTTTTACATCGTTTAAAAACATACCAGCTTGAAGGCCGTCTAATATGCGATGATCGATTGAAAGACACAAATTCACCATATGACGAATAGCAATCATATCGTTGATAATCACAGGTCTTTTAACAATTGACTCCACTTGTAAGATGGCGGCCTGTGGATGGTTAATAATGCCCATAGAACTTACTGATCCAAACGTTCCGGTATTGTTTACTGTGAATGTGCCACCTGTCATGTCTGATGTCGTTAATTGATTATTACGTACTTTTTTAGCTAATGTGTGAATCTCTTTCGCTATACCTTTGATTGATTTTTCATCGGCATGGTGAATAACTGGCACATATAATTGGTCATTATGTGCAACGGCAATGGAAAGATGGATATCATCGTGAATGACTATCTCATCATTTTGCCAAGAACTGTTTAACATCGGGTATTTTTTTAAAGTTTCAGCGACTGCTTTAATAAAAAATGCAAAATAGGTTAGATTGTATCCTTCTTGTTCTTTAAATGATCCTTTATAATGTTCACGTGTTTTTACTAATTCAGTGGCATCGACTTCAATTTGCATCCAAGCATGTGGTATCTCTTGCACACTTTGTGCCATTTTATTTGCAATTTGTCTGCGTACCCCATTAACGGGTATTGTTTTATCTGCTTGAGTATCATTTGAATCATCTATGGTCTTAGGTTTTTGCTCTAACGTTTTGTTTTGGGCTTGTTTGTTAGTTTCAATATAATGGAGCATATCTTTTTTAGTGACACGGCCATTAAAACCTGTACCTGGTACTTGATTCAAATCTATTTCATGTGTTGATGCAAGTTTGAACACCACGGGTGAATAGCGACCATTGTTTTTCTCAGTAAATGACTTACTGTCCAATGTTGAAGATTCAGTTGTTTCAGATGCTGGTGAAGATGAATTAGCTAACGCATGATTATCTTCGTATTGTGACCTATTTTCGACTTCTATTGAACAAATCACTGTGCCGATTGAGACAATATCTCCTGGTTCGACGTGAAGTGCTGTCACAACACCAGCATAAGAAGAAGGCACTTCAGCAGTCACTTTATCCGTGATGATTTCACAGAGTGGATCATATTCTTCTACACGATCTCCAACACTAACAAGCCATTGCTCAATTGTGCCTTCATGCACACTTTCACCTAGTTTTGGCATTTTAATTTCCATTGATTTGCCCCCTTTTAATACTCAGCGAGTTCGCGCATTTTATTTTTAATTTTTTCTGTGTTAATCATGAATTCATCTTCTAACGGTGGTGAGAATGGCATAGCAGGAACATCTGGACCAGCTAAGCGCATAATCGGTGCATCAAGATCAAATAAGCAATTTTCAGCAATAATAGCTGCCACTTCTGACATGACACTGCCTTCCAAATTATCTTCAGTAACAAGCAAACATTTGCCAGTTTGTCTTGCTCGTTCGATAATTGTTTGTTTATCTAATGGATACACGGTGCGTAAATCGACGACTTCAACACTGATTTGAGATGATTCTAACTCGTTTGCGGCTTCTATACAATAATGCACGGCAAGACCGTAAGTAAATACTGTGATATCAGTCCCAGTTCGTTTAACATCTGCCTTACCTAATGGCACGGTATAAAAGTCATTTGGTACGTCTGCTTTTAATAAACGATATGCTTTTTTATGTTCAAAAAATAGAACAGGATCGTTAGATGAAATTGCAGCTAACAATAGTCCCTTTGCATCGTATGGATTGGATGGTATTACCACTGTTAATCCAGGAGTTGAAGCGAATACACTTTCTATACTTTGTGAATGATACAGGGCACCGTGAATTCCTCCACCAAATGGCGCACGAATCGTGAGTGGTACTTGCCAATCATTATTCGAGCGGTAACGCATTTTGGCCGCTTCACTCATAATTTGATTAGTTGCAGGCAAGATATATTCAGCGAATTGAATTTCAGCAATTGGCCGCTTACCCATCATGGCCGCACCAATAGCCGATCCCACGATATTCGACTCTGCCAATGGTGTATCTAAAACACGATAAAGACCAAACTTGTCTTGTAGTCCAGCAGTTACACCAAAAACGCCACCTTTTTTGCCGACATCTTCACCCAAGATAAAAGTCTGTGGGTCTTGTTCTAAAGCGATTGATAAGGCATCTTTTATCGCTTCAAGATATGATATTTTAGGCATTGAAAGGACCTCCTTCTTCATAGACATGTGTATATGTTTCACTTACTTCAGGATAAGGTGCTTGTTCTGCATTTTTCGTTGCTTCGTTCACAATTGATTTATGCGACTGTTCGATTTCGTCAAACCATGAGGTATCAGCAATATGATGATCAAGAAGGTATTGTTTAAATGTTTTATTACAATCAGCTTCCTTATCCAACTGTTTTATCTTTTCATCTCGATAGCGATCATCATCATCTGACGAATGAGGGGTTAGGCGTGTGCACATCGCTTCGATCAATGTGCCCCCTTCTCCATTCAAGGCACGTTTACGCGCTTCATGAACCGCAGTATACACTGCAATAGGATCATTACCATCCACTGTTACACCGAACATGCCATATCCTTTTGCACGATCAGATAATTTTTCTGCACCATATTGCAAATCTTTCGAAACGGATATGGCATATTGATTGTTTTCAATAATGCATATAAATGGCAGTTTGTGTACGCCAACAAAATTGAGTCCTTCATGAAAGTCTCCTTGATTGGAACTCCCCTCACCAAGAGTAGCTAATGCAACTTGTTGTTTTTTATCCATTTTAAAAGTGAGTGCCGCACCAATGGCATGTAATATTTGTGTTGCAACCGATGAACCTTGTGACATAATGCCAATTTCTTTTTTGCTGAAATGAGATGGCATTTGTTTACCACCCGAACTAATATCCTCTCGCTTACCAAACACAGAATACATTGTTTCTAAAGGTGTCATCCCTAAATATGTAACAAGGGCGAGATCACGATAATAAGGAGCTGTAATATCCCCTTTTTCTAACGCATAGGCAGCACCTACTTGTGTTGCTTCTTGCCCTTGACAACTGATCACGAAAGGAATTTTACCTGCTCGGTTTAATAACCACATTCGTTCATCAATTTTGCGACCTAAATCCATTGCTTTATAAATTTCCAGTAAGTCATTTTTATTTAATCGTGTATGTTTATAGTCCAACATAATGTTTCCTCCTATTATTTTATAGGTGAATGGATTGCCCTTCGTATTTTAGACCGATTTCCATTAATAATTCTGACATTGAAGGGTGTGCATGAGTTGTCATGCCGAGTTCGAGTGCAGAACCATTTAAAAATTGTAAAACGCTAAGCTCATTAATCTGTTCGGTTACATTTAGACCGACTAGTTGAGCACCTAGAATGGAGCCGTCTGAACGGTCAATAATAAGCTCAGCAAAACCATCAGGTACTTCAGGTGACATTATGAGTGCTTTGCCATTTGTATTAAATGCAGCTTTAACTGATTTAACTTGGTATCCTTTTTCTTTTGCAGATTTTACTGTTAATCCGATTGAAGCAATTTCTGGATGACTATAAATACATTTTGGCATGTTTGAATAATCGATCGGTAATGGGTCTTGTTGAAACATATGTTCAACAGCAATTACACCTTCTTTTGCACCTACATGAGCCAGTTGTAGCTGTCCGATGACATCACCTGAAGCATAAATGTGTGATGCTTTCGTCTGCATGTATGCATTTGTTTTAATCGTATGCTGTTCAGTCGTTTCAACTTCTGTATTATTCAAGCCGATATGTTCAATATTCGCACGTCGTCCAATTGCAACAAGTGCCATTTCGGTTGTAAAAGATTCATCTAATTCAAATATGACCCCTGTTTCTGTTACCTTTGTATTTTGATCATTTAAGGCGATGCCTTTATGAAAGACGACACCATTTTTTGTAAGAGATGTGATGAGTTGTTCAGTGACGGCTTTGCTATCATTGATGACAATGTCATCTTCTGATTCGATGATATGAACTTGTACACCAATGCGACTAAAAAATGAAGCAAATTCAAGACCAATAATTCCTGCGCCAATAATCGCAATTGAATTTGGTAATGTTGTCATTGATAAAATATCATCACTCACAACGATACGTTCATGGTCAATTGGCAAAAATGGCAATGTAATCGGTGATGATCCCGTTGCGATTAATACGTAATCATTTGGGATTAAGTCCGATTGTCCATCTTCATAAGTTACAGCGACGGTCCCGCTTTGCGGTGAAAAAATAGACGGACCGAGCAGTCGTCCTTCTCCATAGAATATATCAATATTTTTCTGTTTGATGAGCGATTGTAAACCTTGATACATCGTGTCTACAATGCGTTGTTTTCGTAATTGTACTTTTGGAAAATCAAAGGTAGGTTTAGAAGCGGAAATGCCGTAGTGTTCGGCGTGTTGGATTAGTTGATAGGTATCAGCTGATTTCAAGAAGGATTTCGTTGGGATACAGCCTTTATGTAAACATGTACCGCCTAGACAAGATTTTTCTACAATTGCAACTTTCTTTCCTAGCTGGGTGGCTCGGATGGCTGCTGAATAGCCACTAATACCACCACCAAGTACGACTAAATCGTATTTATCGTGTGTCATTCTGTGTCTCCCCTAACGATAGGTCATGGTAGTATTGAGAGTAATCGTTTGATCATTCAATACGCCAGTCCCTTTGATTATTTAGAGTCAAGTGCTCGTTCAATTTGATTGTGATACTTTGAAGTATTGGTTCTTTTCAAATATACTTGTAATAAGCAACTCGATTGATTCAGTATACTTCTATTAAAATAAATTTACAAGAAATATCCTAGATAGTTGATAGGGATTAACTTTATACATTTATTGAATATAAGTTTAAGGACCATGATATTGATTAAAAGATGAACATAAAAAAATCAGATGCGGTTCGGACATTTTCAGTTAGTGATTTAGGAAGTATCGATATTCCAATAAATCATAAGCACTTTTGTCTTAACCGTATCTGACTATATTTAAATGGAATGGTTTTGTTCTATCATTTCTTTGGCACTTTGTTTGGTTAAATCAGTCACTGCTGCACCAGAAATCATGCGTGCAACTTCTTCTATGCGATCATCGCCTGTCAGTTCTTGAACTGATGTTGTCGTTCTATCGTCTTTTTCACGTTTGGAAATGTATAGGTGATGGTCACTCATCGAAGCAACTTGTGGCAGATGAGAAATACAGATCACTTGTATGGCTGATGCAATCTGTTTCATTTTTTCAGCCATTTTTTGTGCAGCTTGACCTGAAACGCCTGAATCTACTTCATCGAAAAGAATAGCTGTTTGCCCACGAGATCGAACGAAAATACTTTTTAATGCCAACATAATACGTGACAGTTCACCGCCACTCGCAATCTTATTCAAACTTTTAAGTGGCTCCCCTTTGTTAGGACTAATTAAAAATTCAATATGTTCAATGCCGTCTTTTTGTGGTTTTTCATATGGCTTGAAAGAAATCTCTAAGTTAGCATCTTTCATTTGTAAGTTTTGAATTTCTCGAACAATATGGTCACGCAATGTTCGTGCAACTTGACGTCGCTCATGTGATAAATTTTTACCGTCAGTCATGAGTTTTTCTGATAATTGTTGAATATCTGCACGTAATTGTGCGGTTGACTCTTCATAATTCTCTATTTTATCAATTTCATCTTCTAACTTTGACTGATACGTGATTAACTCAGGAATATCTTTGCCATATTTACGTTTTAAATTATTTAATAAATTCATACGTGATTCAAGTTCGTTCAACATCTGTTCATCAAACTCATTCTGGTTCATTTCATCATAGAGTTGATGTTTCGTATCTTCTAATAGGTAGTAGAATTGATCAACTTGTTCTTTAAGTGTTGCATACGTATCTGGCAAAATTTGATCAATATTTTGTAATTGTGTACTGAGTTCATATAAACGATCTGTGATGGCATGTTCATCGGTTAATGTGACATAGGCATTATTCAATGCAAGGCTCAATTGTTCTGAATTTTGAATGCGTTTAATGTCGACTTCTAATTGCTTAACTTCATCCTCTTGCAGTTTGGCTTCTTTCAATTCGTCATATTGAAACTTCATCAAGTCTAAACGCTGTAAGAGTGCTTGATCTGCAGATTCTAATTCTGACAACTCTACCAATTTTTGACGGTGTGTTTCAAACGTATTTTGATAAGTAGTCAGCGCATCAGAATAAGCGCCATCCGCATACTTATCAAGTAGTTCTACATGATATTTTTGCTTAAGTAACGCTTGGGTTTCATGCTGTCCATGTATATCAAGCAACTGTTGCATCACTTGTCGTAAATCATGTAATGTTACCGTTTGATTATTGATTCGGCAGATACTTTTCCCAGAATTAAATATTTCGCGTTTCACGATTAAAAAATCTTCATTAATATCAATGCCTAATTCACTTAACATATGAACGGCTTCTTTTGCATTATCAATATCAAATAATCCTTCAATAATTGCTTTCTTCTCGCCGTGACGTACAAAATCTGAAGATGCACGCATACCGATAAGTTGTCCGATTGCATCGATAATAATCGACTTACCTGCACCAGTCTCACCACTCAATACCGTTAAGCCATCAGAAAACTGAATTTCAAGTTCATCAATAATTGCAAATTGTTTAATTGATAGACTTTGTAACATGTGTATCTCATCCTTATAACATATTAAAAATTTGATTTTTTATTGTTTCAGCATCTTGTTTACTGCGACATATAATTAAACATGTATCATCGCCACAAATCGTGCCGAGTACTTCTTCCCAATCAATTTGGTCTAAAATTGCACCGATTGATTGCGCGTTTCCAGGTAAAGTTTTCAATACGAGTAAGTTATCTGTACCATCAATTTTTACAAATGAATCCATCAAATAGCGACCTAACTTTTCAAGTGGATGGTAACGACGATCATTTGGCAAACTATAAATATACTCTCCAGTCGGCGTTGGCACTTTAATAAGTTGGAGTTCTTTGATATCTCGTGAAACAGTTGCTTGTGTTACATTCATATCAAAATCATTTAATCGTTTTACAAGTTCATCTTGCGTCTCTATTTGTTCATTTGAAATAATTTCTCTTATTTTTATATGTCTTACTGATTTTTTAGGCATTATATGCACCCCATAATGAATATTTATACAACGATTTTAGCATAAAGTGACTCAATATCATACTTGTTCTATTCGCTTTACGTTAAGAAACAGGTTGGGACATCGTCTATCAGACTTCCAGAGCACAAATTTATTATGTCTCACCTCCACAGAGAGATATTCAATGTCTAAAAGAAATACCTTTTATACAAGCATAAAGCGTTCTGATTAATATATTTATTCAAATTACAAAAAGAGCTCATGTCTCTTTAATTTTAAGTTCTTTAACAAAAAATTGAGTATAGACATCATACGCCAATGTGTAACGATATATTAAATATAAAATTAGTTAGTTTTTGTGATAAGACCACCACAAAAAATGGAATTCTAAAATAACCCTTTAGATGGCCACGTTATATTGAGTGGCCATCTAAAGGGTTCTAATTGTCATGTATTTTAAAAGCTTTTTAATTGTTTAAAAGTGTTTTTACGGTTTGTTCAATTGAAGCAGCATCTAATCCGATATCTTGAAGAATTCGTTCAACATCACCATGTTCAATGTAAATGTCATCGATACCAAGACGTTTGAGCTTGTTCGGATACGCATGATCTGTTATAAAGTTACTGATTAGGCTACCGAGACCACCATTTAACATATTTTCTTCAACTGTAAGAATTGGAATATTTGATTTACCAAGTTGATGTAGTAAATCGATGTCCATCGGTTTAATGTAGCGTGCATTAATGACTGTCGCATGAATATTTTGTTCTTTTAGTGAATCCGCTACTTGTTTAATGGTTTCAACTGTTGGACCGTATGCAATTAAGGCAATATCAGTTCCTTCAGTTAGCGTTTCCCATTTTCCAACTGGTAATAACTCTCTTTTATCATTAATTTCAACACCCAGACCATTTCCACGTGGATATCTAATTGCGATAGGACCATCTTTATATTCCATCGCTGTAAAAACCATATCCTTCGCTTCATTTTCATCTTTTGGCATCATTACAACCATATTTGGAAATTGTGTTAAAAAGCCAATATCAAAGACACCTTGATGTGTTTCTCCATCAGCACCTACTAAACCTGATCGGTCGATACCAAATATGACATTTAACTTTTGACGATCGACGTCATGCAATACTTGGTCGTATGCACGCTGTAAGAATGTAGAGTAAATCGCAACATACGGACGCATACCTTCTATGGCTAATCCGGCAGCCATAGTTACCGCATGTTGTTCCGCAATGCCGACATCAAAAAATTGTTCTGGTAGCTCAGATTGGAATTTTGTGAGTTTTGAGCCAACTGGCATCGCAGGTGTTATTGCAACAACGTGTTTGTCTTCACGTGCATATGATAAGATTTCATCTGACATAAGCTGGCTCCAAGAAGGCCCTTTGGGTTGACCTTTAATCTGTTCGCCTGTGTCAAGTTTATAAGGTCCGAGACCATGCCATGTCCCAATCTTATCATTTTCTGCAGGATGATACCCTTTTCCTTTTTTTGTTACAACATGAATCAGCACTGGCTTGTCAATTGAGTCAGCAGTCTTAAGTGCATGCTCCAACTCTTCATAGTTATGACCGTCAACAGGTCCGATATATCGGATACCTAATTCTTCAAAAAATGCACCATCTACAACAAGATATTTCAAACTATCTTTCAGTCTATCTGCTGATTCACGTAGTCGACTCCCCCCAGGTAATCGACTGAGAACAGTCTCAGCATCAACTTTCAAACGGTTATAGCCTTGGTTCATTCGAATTCGACCTAACATATTATGCATAGCACCAACATTCGGTGCAATACTCATTTCGTTATCATTTAAAATGATTGTCATATTTGTACGATCATGACCGATACTGTTTAATGCTTCTAATGCCATCCCACCAGTAAGTGCCCCATCACCTATAATTGGTACGATATGATTAGAATGTCCTAAAATATCTCTTGCTTTTGCCATCCCCATTGCTGCAGAGAGCGATGTAGAACTATGACCTGCTTCCCATACATCGTGCTCTGACTCTCTTAATTTTGGAAAACCGCATAATCCTTTATATTGTCTTAATGTATCAAATTGATTTGCGCGCCCTGTCAATATTTTATGGATGTAGCTTTGGTGACCAACATCCCAAATGATTTTATCAATCGGACTTTGGTAGTGTTTATGTAATGCTATTGTTAATTCTACAACACCGAGATTTGCTCCGATATGCCCACCAGTTACAGAGCAAGTCTCTATGAGAAATTGACGTATATCATGGCTCAGTGTTTCAAGTTCTTGTACAGAAAGACTTTTTAAGAATGACGGATCCTTAATCGTTCGTATATCCATATTTATATCACCCTTTATCTTTGTCTCTTTCGATTATAACACCCATTGTTCTGTCGAGATAGAAACAAATTAATTTTGACGTTGATAAAAAAGTTTTAATAAATAATCAAGGTCAGTTGTGTTATATTTTTGAGACAGGACAGCTAATATTTCCTCTGCGTCAGCAACATGACGTGCAAGAATTGTTTCCGCTTCAGCACGACCTAACAATGTCACATACGTTGATTTATTATTTGCATCATCACTGCCTGTTTGTTTCCCTAATGCTTCAGTTGTTCCATATTGATCAAGAAGATCATCCTTGATTTGAAAAATAATACCTAAGTGATTAGCAAATTGAAGCAATTGTTGTTGTTCGTTTTCATTCGTGTTTGCAATGATTGTTGCAGCATGAACCGCAAAACGGATAAGTGCACCTGTTTTATGCAGATGAATTTGTTCAAGAGTTGAGAGTGGAATGTCTAGGGACTCACTTTGCATATCTAAAGTTTGCCCACCAACCATACCAAGATGTCCACTTGCATCACTTAACGATGAGATGAGTGCAACACGTGTTTCCGCTGTTAGTGAGTGATCGTTACTCACACATTCAAATGCTTTCGTCAACAGTGCATCTCCAGCAAGGATGGCCAACCATTCTCCGTATACTTTATGATTGGTTGGTTTACCTCGACGAAGATCGTCGTTATCCATTGCAGGCAAATCGTCATGAATTAATGAATAAGTATGAATCATTTCAAGTGCGACCGCTGTTTGCATCCCTTTTTCATATTGATTCGGTTGAAGCATATTTAACGTTGCCAAAAGCAAAAGAGGACGTACACGTTTCCCACCAGCTTCTAATGAATAGAGCATACTCTGTTCGAGATCTGTATTCAATTTTGATGTTTTGATACTTGTCATCAGTGTGTCATTAAAAGTTGCTAATAATTTATTCAGACTTTGATTCATTTCCCTCATCAGCCTCATCTTCAATTAATTTTGACACTTTATTCTCAGCTTCTTTTAAAGTTTTTTCACATGCTTTTGATAATGTCATGCCCTTTTGGTAGAGAGCAAGTGATTCTTCTAAAGAAACCGTATCATTATCCAATTGTTTTACGATATTTTCTAATTCATGCATCATTGTTTCAAAAGATTGGTTATCTGTTGTCATCTTCACACCTTACCTTTTCAATAATGGCATCCACCTGGCCATCCTTCATTGTAATTTCAATTTGATCTCCTGTTGTCAAATCATGACTACTTGTTACGACGTCATCCTCTTTTTTGATGATCGCGTAACCACGTAACATCGTTCGAGTAGGACTTAAGTTATCAAGAGAAGTGATTTGTTGAACGAGCAATTGTCGCTTTTGAGTAATTAACTTTTTCAACTCACGATGAAGCTTTTCTTGCGCTTGACTCACTGTTTGTTGTTCGCGTTTAATTGCATCTTGTAAATGACGTACATAAAACCGTTGTTCTATAAGCTTTAGACGTTGTTGTTGCTTCTGAATGATATTGTCCATTGCATGATGAAGCGTACGTTCCAAATCATCTCGTTTTTGAATATGTTGTTCATATAGCAGTGTTGGTTGTTTGAATTTGTAATAATCTTGATATCGTGCTAATGACTGTCTCGCATGTTTTAAATATTGGTTAATATAACGTTGTAAATAATTTTGACTTTTTTCTAGTAATTGATAGAGCTCTTGTTGATCCGGTGTTGCAATCATCGCCGCTTGAGTTGGTGTAGCCGCACGAACATCCGCAACATAGTCGCTAAGTGTCGTATCTGTTTCATGTCCAACTGCAGAAATGACGGGCGTTTTACAATCGTATATAGCTTTTACGACGATTTCTTCATTAAAACTCCATAAGTCTTCAATAGACCCACCACCACGGCCGACAATAATAGTGTCGACATCTAAAGTATCTGCATACTTCAATTTGTCTACGATATCTTGGGATGCTTGCGTACCCTGAACAAGCGCGCTAATTTTGACTGGCTCAACAAGTGGATATCGATTTTGTAATGTATTTAAAATATCTCGTATCGCTGCACCAGTACTAGCTGTAATAATTGCAATCTTTTTTGGGTATTGTGGTATCGGTTTTTTATGTGCTGTGTCAAAATAGCCTTCTTTGGCTAATTGTTTTCTCAACTGTTCATACTTTTGATACAGATTTCCAACGCCATCCAATTGCATCTTATTTACATAAATTTGATAACTACCTCGACGTTCATACACTGAAACACGTGCCTCAACGATGACTTGGTCTCCTTCTTTTGGGTCAAAGTCAAGTTGATTTGCAACAGCTTTAAACATCATTGCGCTAATGACGCTATTCTCATCTTTCAAAGCAAAATAAAGATGCCCACTGCTATGGCGTTTGAAGTTAGAAAGTTCTCCTTTTATCAACACGGATTGCAGATGAGGATCCTGATCAAACTTATATTTTATATATTTGGTTAATGCTGAGACCGTTAAATATTTTTCCATGATATCACTCTAACTTAGTTAATATTACTTAGTACACCATTGACAAATTTATGATGATCGTCATCAGAGAATTGCTTTGTGAGTTCTACTGCTTCATTGATAATCACTTTTGGTGGTGTCTCACTGTGAAGCAACTCAAAAGTAGCCATTCTTAAAATAATACGATCAGATTTAAGTAAGCGCGGAATTGTCCAGCCATTAAGATGTGGTGAAATTTTATCATCTAAGACAGGCTCATGATCTTTCACGCCAGAAACAAGCCATTGAATAAAATCGAAATCGAGATCTGGATAGTCATCTTTGATAAAGCTGATTGCTTCTTCAATGGTTAAATCAGAATTTTTCATTTCTAGTTGAAATAAAGTTTGGAATGCCTGGCTTCTCGCTTGTTTTCTACTCATGTTAATGCTCCATTCTGTCGATATTAGCTTTTAGGTTTTCCCATATCAATGTGCGTAATGTGTACATTGACTTGTTTAGGTGTTAATGCAGTCATTGTTTTAATTGCGTTATGAATTGATTCTTGAACTTTAAGGGCAGTATCAGAAATTTTAACACCATATTTTAATGAACAATAAACATTAATTATAATTTCATTATCTGATGTTTCTATTTTTACGCCTTTGCTTAAATTTTTACGTCCGAGTCGTTCTAAAGTTGAGTTTTTCTTATCTGAAAACATACCTTGTACACCTTTAACTTCAGATGCCGCAATGCTTGCGATTACTGAGATGACTTCTGGTACAATTTCTACGTTACCAAGATTTGGATTGTAATTTTCTATAGATTTTGTCATTGCTAAAACCTCCGCTTTCATTATTAATCTTCCTTCATCACATCATGAATGTCTAAAAATTTAGTATTATATACACCGCTTTGGAATACAGGATGTTGTAGCAGACGAATATGAAATGGAACCGTTGTATCAATACCCATAATGACAAACTCATTAAGCGCACGTATACTAGTCTGAATCACTTCTTCTCGCGTCTCTGCATGAATAATTAGTTTGGCTACCATTGAGTCATAATACGGTGGAATTGCATAATTCATATAACAAGCCGAGTCAATTCTCACGCCGTAACCACCGGGTGTTAAGTATTGTGTGATCGTACCGGGAGATGGCATAAAATTTTTGTAAGGATTCTCCGCATTTATACGAAATTCCATCGCATGTCCATTAATGCAAACATCTTCCTGCTTATATGGTAACACGTCTCCCATCGCAACTTTAAGTTGTAGCTTCAATAAATCGATACCAGTGACAACTTCAGTAACCGGGTGCTCAACTTGTATACGTGTATTCATCTCCATAAAGTAGAACGCATCGTCATCTAGGTCGTAGATGAACTCTATTGTCCCTGCATTGGTATATCCAACAGCTTTTGCAGCACGCACAGCTGCTTCGCCCATTTCTTGGCGCTTAGATGCTGAAAGAATTGGTGAGGGGGCCTCCTCAACGAGCTTTTGCATACGTCTTTGGATCGTACAATCTCTTTCTCCTAAATGGATGACGTTACCATGTTCATCGGCGATAATTTGAATCTCAATATGACGGAAATTTTCGATGAACTTTTCCAGGTATAATCCCCCATTACCGAACGCCGTTTCTGCTTCTTGTTGGGTCATCTTATAACCATTTATGAGCGATTCTTCATCATGTGCGATACGAATACCTTTCCCACCACCACCGGCAGTCGCTTTAATGATGACGGGGTAACCAATTTTGTTTGCTGTTTCGATTGCGTGCTCTATTGTTGTTACAAGCCCTTCGCTACCGGGAACAACCGGGACATTTGCGCGTTTCATCTCTTCTTTTGCTACGTCTTTGATGCCCATCTTTTGAATCGCTTGGTAGCTCGGTCCGATAAACTTAAGTTGCACTGCTTCACATAATTCAGCGAAGTCACTATTTTCTGCTAAAAAGCCATATCCTGGATGGATGCCATCACATCCCGTAGTCGTTGCAATAGATAAGATATTAGGAATGTTTAAATAAGAATCTTTTGATTGCTTAGGTCCAACACAGTAGGCTTCATCAGCTAGTTGAGTATGTAATGCATCTTTATCGCCTTCAGAATAGATCGCTACTGTTTGAATCCCTAACTCGCGGCATGCACGAATAATACGTACTGCAATCTCGCCACGGTTTGCTACTAAAACTTTTTTCATACTATTTCACCTTGAATAACGCTTGGCCATACTCAACCATTTGTCCGTCTTCCACAAGTATTTCTACAATTTCCCCACTCACTTCTGCTTGGATCTCATTGAATAACTTCATCGCTTCAAGGATGCAGACAGTGGTTTCTGGGTTGACCTGATCTCCGACTTGTACGTATGGGCTTTCTTCAGGTGAAGGTGCTTTATAAAATGTACCAACCATTGGTGCACTGATCGTTTTCAATGAATCAGCAACTTCTTGGTGTACTGTTGGTATTTGTTCTAGTGGTGAAGGTTCTGGACTGACTTGTGCAACACTTGGCACAGATGCAGCTGTTATTTGTTGCGTGATTTTTTCTTTTTTCAAACTGATCTTTGAATCTTTATTTTCAATTTTGATTTCAGTCAAATTCGACTGATCAAGCATTTCGATTAATTCTTTTATCTCATTAAAGTTCATATTGGTTACTCCCTCAATAATGATTTGTATCTTATCATTTTACTTGAGGGAGTAGGCCAATTCAAGCAAAGTCATAATTGATAGGTGTTAACCAATGTCGAAAAAACTGGGAAAGTCAAATGAAAATTTGATTTTCCCAGTTGCTTGATTATGAACGTGAAACGTAGCTTCCGTCAGAAGTGTTAATCACTAAAACGTCCCCTTGGTTTACGAATAGTGGTACGTTTAATGAATAGCCTGTTTCAACTGTTGCTGATTTTGTTGCACCTGTTGCAGTGTCACCTTTAATACCAGGTTCAGTTTCTGTTACTTCAAGTTCAACTGTTTTTGGTAATTCAACACCAATTGTTTCGCCTTCATATGTTTGAATATGAACATCCATGTTTGCTTTCAAGAACTTTAACTCATGCTCTAAGTATGATGTAGAAAGTTCAGTTTGTTCGAAAGTTTCGTTGTCCATAAAGATATGAGTATCGCCATCCGCATATAAGTATTGCATACGACGATTTTCAATCATAGCAGGCTCAACTTTTTCGCCGCCACGGAATGTTTTTTCTTGGATAGCACCAGTACGTAGGTTACGTAATTTTGATCTTACGAATGCGGCCCCTTTACCTGGTTTAACGTGTTGGAATTCTAATACTTTCCAAATACCATTATCAACTGAAATGGTAAGTCCTGTTTTAAAATCATTTACAGAAATCATAATGTTTCCTCCTCAGAATCACTCTTCTTTTAAAATAATAAGGTCTTTTGTTGAATTAGTAAAGCATTGACCGCCATTTTCTTGAATTAATATATCATCTTCAATGCGCACACCGCCTAATCCATTCACATAAATACCAGGCTCAATTGTGACGCAGTGGTTTGGTTCTAAAATATTGTCCGCTTTTTGCGATAACATCGGTCTCTCATGAATCTCTAAACCGATACCGTGTCCGAGTGAGTGGCCAAAGTTTTCACCGTATCCAGCATCTGTAATAATATCACGAGCAATTTTATCAATTTCTATGCCAGTCATGCCTGCTTTAATTTGAGATACAGCCGTTTTTTGTGCTTTTAATACGATGTTATAAATTTTAATCATTTCATCTGAAGGTTGTCCGATTGCAAATGTTCGTGTAATGTCTGATACGTACCCATTGTAATAAGCACCAAAGTCTAATGTAACCATATCGCCTGATTCAATGACTTTATCTGATGCTACACCATGTGGTAATGCACCACGGTAACCAGAAGCAACGATTGTATCGAATGACGTGTCATCAGCACCCAAATGCAGCATTTTACTCTCTAAAAGTGCTTTAAGTTCTTTTTCTGTCATACCTGCTTTTGCAACTGTTAAGATATATTCATAAGCTTTGTCGACAATTTCTGCTGCTTTTTTAATATTAGCAATCTCAGCTTCATCTTTGACCATTCGGATATGTTCAATCGCTTCTCCTATTGTCATCAGCTGATGAGCGCCTTCATTCAGTTTTACATATGTGTCGTATGAAACGATATGTCCTTCAAACCCAATATTTTGATAATTATTTTCTTTAATATGTTTTTGCAATGTTGAAATAAGATCCCCTTGTTGTTCAACAATGGCATATTCAGTGGCTTGTTTAGTTGCTTGCTCCGTATAGCGAAAATCTGTAAACAAAAATTGTTCGGAACGCGTAATGATCAGTGCACCACTTGTTCCAGTGAAACCTGATAGATAGCGTCGATTATAGTCTGTCAATACAAGTAATGCATCTAAATCTTGATGTTTTAATATGCGTTTTGCCCTTTCAATACGATGTTTCAAACAAATCCCCTCCTAGAATATTTGTACTTATTTATATGATACCTTAAAATAGAGTGATGTATAGCGTAAAACACCAAAACAGGAGTAAAAAATGAAGAAAATTATTTTTTTAAGTTTTAGCACATTTGTTTTATTAAGTGGTTGTGGGAATCAAAATCTACTGCCTTTAGAAGAACAAAGTACAGAACTACGAGATGCAAATCATGAACTAAAATTAGAAAATCAATCAATAAAAAATGATATCTCAGCTAAAGAAAAACAACTAACAGCTTTAGAAAAGGATACAAAAGATACGAAAAAAGCAAAACAAAATCATCAAACTGCAAAGTATTATGAAGTATCATCAAAATATTATGGTGATGTTACTGATATTATTTATGCCTATCAAAATCTTGATAAAGATGTGTTAGAGAACAAAAAGAAAGAAAAGGTCATTGAACAATTAGAAGCGGTCATTGATGATCATGAACTTGCTGTGGATCGTTATGAAGTAGATGCTGGCGAGCTCGACGTTGTGAAAAAGGATGATGAAGTGAAAGCACAACATAAAAATGTCCTTGCGATACAGAAAGATGTAACGGATGCATTTAGACAAATTCGTAAAGGTTACGTTAAAAAAGACGAAAAAATAATTCAACAGGGTCGTCAAGCACTTACGAGTATAAAAGTAGATACATCAGACGATAAGCAGTAATAAGGGAGGCGATGTAGATGCAAATATTACAAAAAATACTATTTGGCTTAATCGTAATTGTGGCGTTCATTGGATTAATTACAAATCTAGATGACTTCTTACTTAGTATTACAAATACCCTTATCACATTACTAGTTATCATAGTTGTGATATATCTTTTGTATTATTTCTTTTTCCTTACAAAAGATCAGCGAGAAATCAAAAAAATCATTTGGAAAAACAAATGGAAGCGCCGTAGACGTAAATAAATTAAGGGCAACTTGTCATAATTCGTGACAGTTGCCCTTTGACTATTTGCGAAATAAAAATTCAGCAGAACGATATTTTTCTTCAAGTGACTTTACTTCCTCTAATTGTGAAGGTGTTAGTGTCAATGGCTTAAATGTAATGCCTAATCCTTTTTGGAATCCTTCTTTAAAAGCTATTTCCATTTCGTCTAAAGTGATATGTGTTTCAGACAAGTCGTTGATTGCAATCGCCTTTTCAACAAATGCCTCTTTCATTTTATTTTTTAAACGGTCATTTTTGAAAATGAACATATCAAACAAGTCGTCAATATCGACATCTTGTAAAATGGAACCATGTTGTAAGATAACCCCTTTTTGTCTTGTTTGAGCACTACCAGCAATTTTTTTACCTTCAACAACGAGTTCATACCAACTAGGTGCATCGAAACAAACCGAACTTCTAGGCTGTTTAAGTTTTTCTCGCTCTTCTTTGGAACGTGGAATTGAAAAGTATGCATCAAAACCGAGTAACTTAAACCCTTCTAATAATCCAGTTGAAATCACACGATATGCTTCAGTGACTGTTTTAGGCATGTCAGGATGAGACTCCGGAACGATGACACTATATGTTAACTCTTTGTCGTGTAACACGCCACGTCCACCTGTTTGACGACGAACAAGTCCATAACCTTTTTCTTGAACTTTATTAATATCAATCTCTTTTTCTAAACGCTGGAAATAGCCAATTGATAATGTTGGAGGAGACCATGTATAAAAACGAACCACCGGATCAATTTCGCCACGAGAAACAAAATTGAGTAAGGCTTCGTCTAATGCCATATTATAGTATGGATCATGGCTACCAGTATTGATAAAATGCCAAGTTTCTGTCACAATAAATGCCTCCATTTGCTATGTTGTAATGTTTATTTTTTCATTTGATATCTTAACATAAAAATTTTGATAATTTATCCTATCAGTCTTATAATAATAATATCGGTATTTGAGGGAGGATGCAAGATGAGTAACACAGCTGTGACTTTATTAATTATTTTAGCTGCTCTTATTATTTGGATGGTTATTCAATATCTATTGAATAAAAGAGCTGTTGAAGAATTGAATCAAGAAGAATTTCAACAAGGATTACGTAAGGCACAAGTGATTGATTTGCGTGAAAAAGCAGATTATGATTATGGACATATTGTCGGTGCTAGAAATATTCCAATGACTATTTTTCGTCAACGCTATCAAGGGCTGAGAAAAGATCAACCAATCTATCTAGTCGATGCTAATGGCATTGGGAGTTATAGAGCAGCAAGAACCCTTAAAAGAAAAGGCTATCAAGAGCTTTACATGTTAAAAGGTGGCTATAAAAAATGGACAGGCAAAGTCAAGTCCAAAAAATAGAAAAACTAGGGATGAGTCACTGACTCGTCCCTAGTTTTTTTATGTTATTCTTTTTCAGCTTTTAATCCTTCAAATTTTAAAATTGGTTTTCTCGCTGCTGTTGTTTCATCTAATCGGTCAATCACAGTTGTATGTGGTGCTTCAAGAACGATATCTGGATTCTCTTCAGCTTCTTTTGCAATTTGAATTAATACATCACAGAAATGATCAAGTGTCTCTTTAGACTCTGTTTCAGTTGGCTCAATCATCATGCCCTCTTCCACAATTAATGGGAAGTAAACTGTTGGTGGATGTACACCGAAGTCTAGGAGACGTTTCGCCATATCAAGAGTTCGTACACCTAATTTCTTTTGTTTTGTTCCACTTAATACAAACTCATGCTTGCAGTATTGATCAAACGGAATAACAAAAGCATCTTTTAAGCGTGCTTTCATATAGTTGGCATTTAGAACTGCTACTTCAGAAACTTCTTTCAGACCTTGATAACCCATTGTGCGGATATACGTATAAGCACGAAGATAAATGCCAAAGTTACCGTAGAATGGTTTTACTCGACCGATAGAATGTTCCATTGAGTTGTCGAATTCAAACTTATCATTGTTTTTGATGACAAGTGGTTTTGGTAAAAATTCACGCAATGCTTTTTTAACACCGATTGGACCTGAACCAGGGCCACCACCACCGTGTGGGCCTGTGAATGTTTTGTGTAAGTTCAAGTGAACCGCATCAAAGCCCATATCACCAGGACGTACTTTGTCCATAATGGCATTCAGGTTTGCACCATCGTAGTATAATAACCCGCCTGCTTCATGTACGATATCGCGGATTTCCATAATATTTGTTTCAAAGATTCCAAGTGTATTTGGGTTTGTTAACATAATAGCAGCTGTTTTCTCACTCACTAATTCTTTCAAGTGATCGATGTCAACTTCGCCTTTTTCATTGGACTTAACTGTGACCACATTGAAACCGGCAAATACAGCAGAAGCTGGGTTTGTGCCATGTGCAGAGTCAGGTACAATGACTTCATCACGTTGTGTATCACCATTTTTGATATGATACGCTTTGAAAATCATTAATGCTGTCCACTCACCATGCGCACCAGCAGCAGGTTGCAATGAGATTTCATCCATACCAGTAATCTCTTTCAATTCTTCTTGTAATGAATAGATAATCTCTAATGACCCCTGTGCTTGGTCAACTTCTTGTAATGGATGCGATTCTGTAAATCCTGGAATACGTGCAACTTTTTCATTAATTTTAGGGTTATACTTCATTGTACAAGAGCCTAATGGATAAAAGCCTGAATCAACACCGAAGTTTTTATTAGAAAGCTCAGTATAATGTCTAATAAGATCTAATTCTGATACTTCTGGAAACTCTGCTTTATTTTTACGAATAAATTTATCATCGAGTAATTTTTTTGCTACACCGTTATCAATTTCTTTTGGTGGTAATGAATACGCATAACGACCTTCTTTAGAACGTTCGAAAATTAATGGACTTGATTTACTTGTCATTGAGCTCACCAGCTTTCTCTACAAAATAATCAATTTCGGCTTTTGTGCGCAGTTCTGTTACAGCTACAAGCATATGATTTTCAAATGATGTATCCACAACACTTAAATCAAAGCCGCCAATGATATCGTATTCTAATAATTGTTTATTGATCTCTGATATTGGATGATTAAACTTCACTACGAACTCGTTATATGAGATACCTTCTAATACATCGAATCCTTTTTCTTTAAATGCATCTTTTGCATAATTGGCATTTTCCATATTTTGTTCAGCAATATTTTGTAGACCTTGCTTACCTAAAGCTGACATGGCAATAGAAGAAGCAAGTGCATTTAATGCTTGGTTTGAACAAATGTTAGAAGTAGCTGTTTCACGACGAATATGTTGTTCACGTGCTTGTAATGTTAATACAAAACCACGATTACCTTCATCATCTTGTGTTTGTCCAACAAGACGACCCGGAACTTTTCTCATTAATTTCTTCGTAGTTGCAAAGTAACCACAATGAGGACCACCGAATTGTGATGGGATACCAAATACTTGTGTATCACCGACAACGATATCTGCACCAAATTCTCCCGGTGGCGTTAATAAACCAAGTGCTAATGGATTCGCATAAACTATAAATAAAGCTTTTGTACCTTCGACAAATGATTTGATTTTTTCTAGGTCTTCAATTGAACCATAGAAGTTTGGATATTGTACTGCAACAGCAGCTGTATCATCATCAATTGCTGCTTGTAACTTTTCTAGGTCAGTAATTGTACCATCCAAATCAACTTCTACAACTTCATATTGATCTCTGATATTTGAGTATGTGTGTAATACTTGTAAAGCTTGATAGTGTAAACCTTTTGACACGACTAATTTTGTTTTCTTAGTTTTGCCCCATGCTAATAAGCAAGCTTCAGCAAAACTTGTCATACCATCATACATTGATGAGTTTGCAACATCCATGCCTGTTAATTCACAAATCATTGTTTGGAATTCGAAAATTGCTTGTAATTCACCTTGAGAAATTTCAGGTTGGTATGGTGTGTAAGCTGTATAAAACTCTGAGCGAGAAATCATCGCATCAACAACAGAAGGTGCATAGTGATCATAAACCCCAGCACCTAAGAAACTTGTGTGTGTTTCTTTGGTAATATTTTTACTTGCGACACGATTTAATCTTTTTAAGAGTTGCGTTTCAGATTCTGCATCTGCAATGTCTAAATTTCTGTCTAATAAAACATTTTCAGGTACATCACCAAATAAATCTTGAATTGAATTAACACCAATTGTATCTAGCATTTGTCTTTCATCTTTTTCAGTTAATGGAATATAACGATGACTCAATGCCTTCACCCCTTATTTTTCAATTTGATTTTTCTTAACGATTTTTGCTCTAACTTGTCGTTTTCTTACTTGAATTACAATTTCTTTACCCATTTCAAAAGCATCTCGTTGAATCAGACCTAAACCAATCGAATGACCTGTTGATGGTGATTGAGTACCAGAAGTTACAACGCCGATTTCATTGCCATCTAAATCTAGAATCTCATAGCCTGTACGAGGAATACCTTTTTCAATCATTTGAATACCAATTGTACGTCTTGGTGCGCCATTCTCTTTATGTTCTTTAAGTGCTGCTTTACCAATGAAGTCTGCTTCAATTAATGGTTTTGCAGCGAAAGCAACACCGCCTTCATAAGGTGTGATCTCTTCAGATAAGTCTTGCCCGTGTAGTGGAAGACCAGCCTCTAATCGCAATGTATCACGTGCGCCTAGACCACATGGTGTAACACCTTTATCAAGTAAAGATTTCCAAAGATCAACGACATCTTCACTTGAACAGTAAACTTCAAAGCCATCCTCACCTGTGTAACCAGATTGTGATAATATGACGTTTTTACCGAAGAATGCAGCATTTTGATAAAATTCGAACATACCGAGTTCACTGACATCCACATCTGTATTATCTTGTACCAGTTGTCGTGCTTCTGGTCCTTGAATAGCAAGTTGTCCATAGTCATCTGACACATTTGTGACTTTAGCGTTAAATTGGCTAGTATGCTCTACAATCCAGTTGTAGTCTTTTTCAGTGTTTGCTGCGTTAACAACAAGTAATAATTTTTGATTATTTAATTTATATACAACGAGGTCATCGATGACACCACCACGTTCATTACATAAACATGTGTACTGTGCTTTCTGTTCTGTTAATAAATCTGTATCATTTGAGAGGACATATTGCACTAAATCAAGTGCTTGTTCTCCCTCGACTAAAATCTCTCCCATGTGGCTGACATCAAACAAGCCGACTTTTGAGCGGACTGCATTATGTTCCTCTTTGATACTAGAAAATTGAACAGGCATCGCCCAGCCACCAAACTCTACAATTTTTGCCCCCGCAGCAACATATTCTTGATACAGCGGTGTTTGTTTCAACTCTTGTGCCATAACATACCCTCCTATAATAAATAAAACAGGACGTATTTAAGAAGAAAATACGCCCTGTTGAAATATCTTCAGGAATGCGTCACAATATTATCCTTTTGCCTGAGAGTTTCATGATGCCTCATCATTTGCTCCTTCGGCGATGGCAAAAGCCATTCTCTCTAATACTGATCATTCGCAGAAATATTTTTTTCGATTGTAGCAATTGTTTCATTGAAAGTGCTATTCGTTGACACCTTCATGAATGCGATTTCATTATATCGTGAAACACGTGACGAGTACAAGTTTTTTAGTGTTTCCTTCGGGGTGTTCTTTGCTTTTGGTCGATTCTGATCATCCTTAATTCTTGTGTATAATACGGAGAATGGCGCATCTAACCAAATGATATCGGCATTTACCGTTTTTAAAAATTCAAATGTTTCATCTGAGGATATAATACCTCCACCTGTTGAGACAATCTCATACTCATCAATTACTTGTTGTAAGTATTGGTGTTCAAGGGCACGAAAAGTATCTTCACCATATTGATTGAATATTTCAGGAATTGACATATTTTCAGACGAAGCGATATGTTCATCTAAGTCGACAAAACGACATTGATAATTTTGAGCTAGTGCTTGAGCAACAGATGTTTTTCCTGCGCCCATAAAGCCAATCAAAATAATTGGACGTTTCAGTAAGCTCATATTTTCACCTCTTTAGTTTTTAAGGTATGATTGATTTCGTTTTTATAATAATCAGACAATGCATCTAATGCATTTAATTTTAATGTATAGATGACAATAATAAAAGAAATAAATAGGATATACGCACTAAATAATAAGCATAATAACGGGAGCGTAAAAGCATCATTAGATAATAAATGTTTTTTCAATCCAGGAATTCCCTTCTAAAAATGTGATAATGATTTTAAGATTTTTCGTGCTGATTCGAATAAATTTAATATGCTTTACACCATTGAGAACTGTTATGTTCCCTTTTGAATCTACTTGTTTGATTAACTTGTGGTTTTGAATGTAATAACGATACGTTGTTAAACCACTTTTAATTTTTAAAACTTGATGATTCGTACCAATGATCTTTGCCTGTGGCTCATGTAAGTGGTATGCAATTTCCTTAGCCATCAATTCTTGTAAAAATGATGTATCATCTATAAAGCTTGTTCTAAAGTTGATAAGTGCTAAGACTAAAGCAGGAAGTAAAACGACAATTAGCATTTGTACAAATAGCGAAAAAAGCGACTCAATCATTGTGAATCCTTTTGAACTTGTAACAATAAGTCGCTTTTGTTTGCATGTGTGTAATACATACTCTTTCATGTGTTGTAACAATATTGAAGTGTCCATATTCTTTTTGCCTTTCTAGAGGGTTTTCTTTGAGATAGAAATATAATGTCCGTTGTAGTTCGAGCGTTTGCTGTACTTCTACGTATTTGTTTTCTAATTGGTGTAAGAGTGGAATGAGAGACAAGCAGATGATTGAAAATAGGAAAAATGCAAAAAGTGCTTCGATAAGTGTATAACCATAACGATTCATGCTTTGATGACGCGATACCTCCCTTGTTCGATATGGAAAACAATAGAAAAATGTTCTGATCGATATTTAAAATTTATACGACCAAACTTCATAATCTCACCATTCGAGTTGAAACTGAGTGTGTAAAGGTTGCTGTTCATATCAAGGTGTAATGGAGACAGTGGTTCAATTATGTCTTTATGGTGTTTTTGAAATACAATACGAATATTATTTTGACTGGGTCGAAAAACCATAAGAATGGTTTGTTTTTCTTTTATGGCGCGAGATTGATAATAGTCAATTTTACTCGTTAACAACTTGATTTGATCATCTAAATTGTTCGGTGAATATATCTCTGTGGCATGTTGTAGAACAATAAATATTGATAAAGAAATTACGGATAAAACGATTAACATTTCAATTAATGTAAACCCTCTTTTATGATGCAACAGCCTCACCATCTTGAATTCGGATTGTTTCGCCGGATTTACATGTTTTTTGATTTTCTTTGATGTAACCTTCTCTTACAAGATCATCAATTGAATCTGGTTTGTGATTAAACTTTAATGTATAAGCTTCAATCTGACTATCGACAAGTCGTGTTTGTGCTTTGCAACCCGTCTTTTGAATATGATCGGATTGTTTTGCAATATTGGGGATAATCAATATAAGCAATACACTTATGATTAAAAGGACTAGCAACATTTCAATTAAAGTAAAAGCTTTGTTTTGTTTTATCATTGAAAATAATTTTTTCATCAGTATCACTCCTATTGTTGTATGGATTGCATCATTTCGAAAACAGGTAACATCATTTCTAAATAAACGCCCGTGATTAGTAGACCTATAAATAGAAACATGATTGGTTGAATAAGCTTGATATGTCGTTTGATAAAAGATTGAATATGATCCATAAGAAATCGATTATATATCAATAATTCAATATCTAATTTATCTCGTTGTTCACCTTGTTCAATATATGAAATGAAATTGTCTTCAAAACAATTTAATGTGCGTAAAATATTAGAAAAAGGGTTGCCTTTTTGTAGCTCGGATCGCAAAGATTCGCCTATATATTTTAGAAAGAGATTTTCATTTTGAGATAAATAAATTTTGACGATGTCATTAAGTGTGATGCCATTTTTGAAAAAGAGTACAAATTGTTGTGATATTTGATAAGTTGTAAATAGGCGATAATATTTTTTGAAGATGGGTATGTGTGTTAATACATGTATTTGTGTTTGCATAGATTGTTTTGTAAGCCATTTTTTAAATATATGCAAAGCAGAAAGTGTCGTTAAAAGTGTGATGCTTAATAGCAATGGAAAATTAGAAATAAAAACCTTTAGCAGAGATTGAAGAAAAGTGTGTTTGATTTGCATTGTTTCATACATATGGTCGAATTCAGGTAACACTGTGTGGTTAAGTGTTAGAATGAGTACTAGAAAAATAAAAAGAAGTAGAAAGGGATACTGGATTGCTTTCATAAATTGTGCCTTAAGCTTTAAATGTTTAGCATAAAATAGATAACATTGTGACAATGTCTCGCTTAGTTCGCTATATTTCTCTGCAAAATATATTTGCATTAAAATAATATCGGGATAATTTAAATATTTAAAGATTTCATAGCAAGATCCCCCTTGTACAACTGTTTGTAGAAAGTATTGATTAAACTTTTCATCTTTAATATTTAGTTGTTGATGCACAAATTGAATGGATTCAATCAATGTAAAGCCATGTTGTAATAACTGACATGTTCGGTCTAAGATGAGTAAATGGTTTGTTTTGATAAATGCCTGTGTACGTTTATGTTCGATATTTTCTAAAAGTTGCCGCATCGATGACCCCCTGTTCTTTTAGCAAATTAAGTTTATCTGTTAAGCTAGAAAATGCCATTGGTAGTTGAAAGTCATGATCAAAAAAGTGCTGTATATCATCGTGTAGCATCGTTTCATATACAAGTTCTCGTTTTTGATCGGTTGTAGTGACAAGTCGTTGATTTACAATTAAATTTGTTGCTTGGAGTAAATCTTGTTTTGATACACCCATTTCAATTAAGCGTAATAAAACACCTTGACAATCACTGGCGTGAATTGTTGTGAGTACAAGATGACCACTCAAGCTGGCTTGTATCACGTCATGGGCAATAGATGCATCGCGAATCTCACCTATCAGTATGACATCTGGGTCACATCGTAATATTGCTTTTAATGATGCGTTATATGTAATATCTGCCTTCTCATTCACAGATATTTGGGTTACGCCATTAATAAGTCTTTCTACTGGATCTTCTATTGTAATGATATTAAGATTGAGTGCTTGCTTTGCATAGAGTACCATTTGATACATGAGTGTACTTTTGCCTGCACCAGTGGGGCCACTAAAGAGTATCAGGCCTTGCTTCTTCTCCATTAAACTACATATATCTTCAGTGTTTTCCAGTGCAATATTTTGAAAATACTGTGGTGTAATGCGAATAACACAACTCTCATTGCCTAAATTAATAGGCAAAGTAGACACACGCAAATAATATAATTCTTTAAATTGATAAATGTATCTCCCGCTTTGCGCACGATGTCTTGAAGATACATCAAGACCAGCTTGAAATTTTAATAGTGTTAATAACCGCTGATATGTCTCTAAATTTAACGAGTCGTACAAAGATAACTGATCATTGACACGTAGTTTTACTTCGACATGGTCCGATGATGGGATAAAATGTATATCGGATGCACCTTCAGACAATGCATGTTGTAAGACTGTATCCAACAAAAATTGCATAAAAAATCACCTCTTGCCTATATACACGCAAGAGATGATGTTTTTACTTTTTCTAGATGATATTTTTATCCGTTTAAAAATGGATTCATGTATTCTTGTTCAATTGTAGTTGAAGGCCCATGACCTGGATATAACGGTAATGTTTCATCTAGTTCAAAAAGTTTATCCTTGATTGAATCAATTAAGGTTTCATAATTACCTCGATATAGGTCTGTACGCCCAATTCCATTATTAAATAATGTGTCTCCAACAATAGCAAAGTCTTCGAATACATAAGTCAAGCTTCCTGGTGAATGACCCGGTGTATGCAATGCAGTTATTTTAAATTGACCGATCTGCATCTCACCTTCTTCTTGAAGTTTAGGTGTTGCTTGACTCGTAATTATTGGGAAACCATGTATTGCGAATTTCGCCGAACCGTTTTTTTCTGGATCTACTAAAAAGTCTACTTCTTCTAGATGCATATATACAGGAACATCTTTGTATGCCAATACTTCATCTAGCGCAGCAATGTGATCAAAATGCGCATGTGTCAAAAGAATACCAATTAATGGTTTATCCATAGACGATAGTTTAGAGATGATTTTTTCTGGTTCGCCAGACGGGTCTATCAATAGCAGCTCTGAATCATTCTCTACAAAATATGCGTTTGTCTCAGCTATACCAAGCGTTAAAAATGATATTTTCATAATTTGACTCCAATCCAAGATATTTTTATTTCAGATGTTTTTGAACTGATGCAAGTTTATCATTCATTTCACGTTCAATATCTCGTCGATCATCAATACGAATGTTTGTACATACACGGTCTAATCCTTTGTTGAATGGTAATTCGTGAATCGCTTGAATCACTTCAAACAAATCCTTCAAATCGCCCTCAATCAAAGTGTTCATTGGTGTTAATTGATAGTTAATTTTACCTTCTTGTTTGAACGATTCTAATTTTGTTTGAATTTCTGCAATATACTTACTGACACTTGGACCTTCTGTTCCTACTGGGATAACGACTACATCTACAATTGCCATTTATATCTACTCCTTTTCTAATATATATGTTTTAATTAATCCAGCAGCTCCCACAATACCTGCATCATTACCAAGTTGAGCCTGTAAAATTTCAGTTCCTTCTTGTGCAGGTGTAAAAGCAATTTGTTGGTATGCTGTTTTAATATTTTCAATCAATATATGTCCTGCCTCTGACATCCCCCCGCCAATAATGATATATTTTGGATTGGCAGTTACACTTAAAATACTTGCGAGATATGCGATGTATTGTGATACTTTTTCAACGATATGGAGACTAAACAGATCACCACTTTTCGCTGCATCAAATACATCTTTTGCAGATACACTTTTATTGTTTATCAATGGTAATAATTGAGACTGATCGGAAAGTTGTGGGTGATAATAATGCGCGAGATTGACGACCCCCGTGGCTGATGCGACTGTCTCAATACAGCCTGATTTGCCACAGTTACATTTGAAACGTTGATCGTGATCGACACGAATATGACCAATTTCTGCGCCTGAACCATTATGTCCATGTACAATTTTGCCATTGCTGACAATACCGCCCCCTACACCTGTGCCCAATGTGATCATTGCGATATCAGAATGACTTTGGCCGGCACCTTTGTGCATTTCTCCGAGTGCTGCAACATTAGCATCATTGTCTACAATGACGGGTCGCCCTAATAAATCAGTCATTATTTTGGCAACCGGCACACTTTCAGGCCAATTTAAGTTCACAGCACCACGTACAACTCCTGATTCAAAATCAACCGGACCGGGGACACCGATACCAATGCCAATGACATGCTCTATTTGATAATCTAACATAGTTACTTTTTCGACGAAAGCATCGTGTATTTGCTTGAGTAACATGAACCCTGATTGATCGGTAGTATCAGTGTGAATCGCCCATTTTTCAATGCAATGCAAATTTTGATCAAAAATACCTAATTTACAAGTTGTTCCACCGATATCAGCGGAAAGTATAATCTTATGCTTCATAGACGATTTAGCCTTCTCTCATTGACGATATGGCGAGATTGTAAAAATTGTTCTCGTGTAATTAATTGATGCTTAAAAAGCGATTTGAGTTCCTGTTCAATCATCTCTAACATATCTTCTTTGTCATCGAAATAAATAATAAAACCAAATTTCTTTAAAAGTTGTTGTACATCATAAAATGTATTGAGTTTTGTTTCCATGTCAATCATCCAACTCTCGTTTTAAGATTTTCACACTTTCATTTTCAGGTGCATTTTCAGCGGCTTTCTTGATGAACTTCTTTGCACTTTTATTGTCTCCTAATGATCGATTCGCAATCGCCATAACATAATTGAGTTGTACAGAGTTCGGGAAGTTTCGTAAACCTCTTTCCCATTCTGCAATGGCTTCTGCTTTAGACTTTTGTGATGCAATGACCATTCCTGATAAATAGTAAGTCATATCATCTGCGTAATCTCGATTAATGGTCTGTTCAATCATCTCTTCTGCTTGCGAATAGTGCTTTTTTTGCATTTGTTCTTGGATAATTTGATTATAAATATTTTCACTTGGCGTTATAAAAATTTTAACTAATAACAAGATTGTCATTACAACCGTCATACCTAACAACCAATAAAAGACTTTTTTTGAAGTTTGATAATAATAGCCTAAGTATACAATTAATATACCGCCCATAAGACCACCAAGATGGGCAATAATATTTACATTTCGCATAAAGATTGAAATGACTGCCATAATAACTACTGCAATCAATAGTTGGAATATCGTTTTTTGACTGTATCGTTTACTAATTGTTAATAATGCGACGAGTGCACCTAATAAACCGAATATAGCGCCGCTTGCACCGACAGATAAACTATTTGTATTAAAAGCAAGTGTCAGTAGATTACCAATCATTCCTGAAACGAAGTAAATACCAAGCATTTTTAATGAACTCGTATATGCTTCGACAAGCTTACCAAATATATAGAGCGACATCATGTTGAGTAAGAGATGTTCGATGTCCAAATGAAGAAACATAGAAGAAATCAATCGATACCAGTCGCCATGCACAACATTAAAATGCGCCAGTGCGCCTAAATCAATTATTTCAATATCTGTATGATGTGGCATAAAAAATGTTGCCCAAATCCATATCAATATATTAATGGATATTAAACTAAAAGTGATAGGTGTAAATTGATACATACCGTTTTCGATTAGGTTTTGATTTAATACGCGTTTCTTGTAAAAGTCATGTGATTTATTATCACTAAGTAAAAGATGTCTTTTAGCTATTGGATGAGTCAGTTTTCTCGCAAGGGTTTTTATGTTTTGAATAGAATGAAATTTTATTTGAATCGGTGTTTTCACATTAAGCATAGCTTGGTTAAACGGTTTTTCAGTGAAGAAATAAATATCATAACTTGTGACGACACTTTTTAGAAATTCATTGATTTGAGTTTGGTGTTCAAGAATACGATCTTTATCAAATTCTAAAGACTGTGATGTATAACTACCTGTTTTAAATATTGCAACATGTTGTTTATGTTTATTTGCTAACCAAACTTCTTGTCGTTCTTTATCGTAGTGTACACATGTATATCCATAATAACGTATCCATATGTAGCCTGATTTCCATAAATCTTTTTCGTCTAGCATATTACCCTCCGAATTCTGATGTTTTTGCAATGATAAGATGTGCGACTGGATAGTCGTGTACTTCAATTGGTAAAGCTTCACAGAGTTGGATATCGTAGATTAGGCTTATTGTTTTAACATCATAAGTGTTTAGATAACGATCGTAATAACCACCACCATAACCGATACGATAACCTTCTTTATTAAATGCAACGCCAGGTACAATAACCAAATCTAAATGGTTGTTAATATCTGTATTTTGGGGAATATAGCCTATCCCTTTCTCATCATGGCTAACATCTTTAAGGTCAAGAAGTTGTTGAAAACACATTGTTTTTTCTGTGTAGTTCGTCGAAGGGACAAAAACTTGTTTGCCATCTTCAAGCATTTTTTCAATGAGTGGACCAGTGTTCACTTCATGCGGCATAGATAACACAATACCTATATTTTTGGCTTTTTGATAATACGGATGGCTTAATAGTTGTTGATGTAACCAATGGTCTGCATCTATCTTTTGTTTAGGGTGAAGCTGTTTCATGTTCTTCAATATTTCTTTGCGTATTGTTTTTTTATCCACGACAATTCCCTCCTAACATTACCTATTATAACGTGCGAATGCTTAGGTGTCATGAATATCGTCATATTCAATAAGGGTTATCAAGACATACCTTCACAAAAATAAAACCAACCATTATAGCGTTATACGCTATATGGTTGGTTTTGGAGAGTGATTATTTCTTTTCAGTTGCTTGATCTACTGTGCCTTTGACTTTACCTTCTTTTGTTTCTACGACACGACCTGAAATAGTGCCTTTTTTCTCTGCCATATGTTTCACCTTCTTTCAAATTTAAAACACGAAGTATATCACTTCAAACTATATTTTAATATAAATACAGTTCGTTTTGTATCTATTTTTTCGTCGGAATCTATGTTGATTTTTAAAAATACTTCACGTTATATCGTATATATCGTTCATGGCGATATTTTATACAGTAACTAATGTGCCATATCTATATATAAGCATATATTAATTAGACTAAAAATTAAAGTTAAAAGGTATTGAAAAATAATAATAGCGCAGGTTCTTTGCCTATAAGTTTAGCGTGGAAGAACTATATTGGCTGTTTATATAAGATTGTAAAGAAATATATCGCTTGCTCACTATAATATTTATCTTTTTTGAACATATCGTATTATATAAAAAAAGACTAGAACAATGACATGTTCTAGCCCAAGATTAAATTATTTTGTTTCACGGTGTAAAGTTTGTTTGTTTTCACGTGCACAGAATTTTTTCATTTCAATACGTTCTGGGTTAGTTCGTTTATTTTTAGTAGAGATATAATTACGGTCTCCACATTCTGTACATGCAAGCGTTACGTTTACGCGCATATTACCCCTCCTAATCTTTCTTCAAAATACGACTTTATTATCATATCATTTTCTAGTTAAATTGAAAAGTATAAATTTAATTTCTGTCACAATAGGATTGTTACATACATATAAACTGCAATCAAATAAATAAAGGCGTGTATGCATCCTTTTATACAGATGCCCACGCCTTATTTTTATTATGAATCCTTTTTACCAAAGTAGTAGTTGATGATATCTCTACCTAAATCACCACCAGGCAACCATGGTTCTGGAACTGGTTGGTTTGTATAAACAATAGAGAATGCTAATTTTGGATCATCAGCTGGTGCATACCCAACATAAGTTGAATTAACACGAGGTTCTCCGTTTTGGAAGACTTCAGCTGTCCCCGTTTTACCTGCTGAACGTACAACAGTATTTTTGAAACTTTTATAACCTGTTCCTTCTGGCTTATTAAATGCCTTGTCAAATCCTTTTTGAATTTGGGCAACCTGATCTGGTGTATTATTGACATGATTCAACACTTTACCAGTAATTTTATGTTTCACCGGTCCAATGGAATCATCGTTTGTTGCTTTGCGTATTTCTTTTGCAATATGGGTTTGAACGCGATCCCCATCATTTGCGATCGTAGAGACATATTGTGAAAGTTGCAATGGTGTATATGTGTCATATTGACCAATTGCCAAGTCCAAATAGTTACCAGGATTGTCATTCAAAGGTTCAATTTGACCTGTCACTTCGTTTGGCAAGTCAATGCCAGTTTTAACTCCAAGTCCAACTTGATTTAACCCTTTACGCAACTTTTTACCTGCTTCCGTAATATCATCAGGTAATGGCATACCTTGATAATACTCTATGCCAGCAATTTTCAAAGCAGTTTTAAACATAAATACGTTAGATGAGTGCATAAGTGCTTCAGTATCATCGATCAAGCGACTACCACTCTTGTTAAAGTATGAGCGCTTGGTCAAACCACCTTGGAAAGTAAGTGGTTCATCGACCATTTGCTCTCCGGGTTTAATGACGTTATTTTGATATCCAGCTAGTAAAGTTGCTCCTTTGACTGAAGAACCAACAGCATATTGCGTTGTGAATGTACCGATATCAAAGTCAGTTAATGTACCATCCGTCTCAATTTGTCTGCCTGCCATTGCAAGGATATCGCCATTGTTTGGATCTTGTATAACGAGTAATGCAGAGTCCATGTTGACTGCCCCTTGACTACGCAAACTATTGATATGTTTTTCAAGATATTCTTCTGCTTTCTTTTGCAGTTCCATATCAATTGTAAGGATGAGATCATCACCACGTGACCCTTCATTGACAACTTCTGAATCGATGATACCCCCTGATTTATCAGTTGTATAACGCATTTCTTTTTTCTTACCACGTAAAATACTTTCATATTGTAACTCTAAATAACCTTTGCCGACTCTATCATTTCGGGAATAGCCTTTAGATAAATAATAGTTCGTTAACTCTTTTGGTAACCCTTCTTCTGGCGTAGATACGCTTCCTAATATCCCTCTGAGAGAATTACCGTATGGATATTTACGATCCCAATCCATTGTCGTATTGACACCAGGTAGGTCAGACAACTGTTGTGATACGGTCGCAAATTCTTTGTCCGTGACATCATCATTCTTAATCGTTCTTGGACTTAATGTACTTCCTTGCATCATTTCACGATAAATGGCTAATACTTTTAAGTCTTTTTCACTCAATGAATCCAGATCTTTTTCACCGATCTTATCACGTAATTGTTGATCATAATCTTCTTGAGAAATATCACCATTTTTATACAGTTCTAATTCCTTTTTCATACGATTTTGCGCAGTATCGGGATGTAATGTAATCCAAAAGTCCTTTTTGTCACGCTCAGTTATTTTTTCAGTATTCATATCAATCAATTTGGCTAGTTTTTTTGCGGTATCAAGAATTTCTTCTTGATCCGTTTTCTTTCCACGCGTATATGTAATGGCTTTTTTCGATGCATTATCAACAATAACACGGCCGTTACGGTCTAGAATACGCCCTCTTGGAACGGATTCATTGACGGTGACGTTTTCACTTTCTCTGATCATTTGATGATAATGAGAGCCCTGTGCAATTTGGAGATAGCCTAGCCTTAATACAATTGCAACAAAGGCAAATATAATCACGCCAAAGATGAAATTAATACGTTTATTCATTTGATTGCGTATTTTTTCATCGTTTGTTCTTTCCTTTAAACGTTTTAACAACACAATCTACCTCAATTCGCACGTTTTCTTCTTAAAATGATATATGAAATTCGGCTATTTGGCTAATATTTTTTAAAGAAATGTGCAAAGAAATTTTATAGCTGGCAAGTTTAAGTAATTATTCGAAAACAATGCAAATAAAAAAAGTGAGACAGAAATCTTTGTTACTATAAAAGATTTCGTCGTCTCACCCCGGCAAGAGTCTCTGAATTAAAACGCATTTTCACTTCAGACACCCACTGCTATTACACTTAATTCTATAATTTAAAAACAGGAGCTGAGACATGATTCTCAGCTCCTTTCTCGTCATTATATTATTATTTTGCAGCTTCGTATAATTCGTCTACTTTTTCCCAGTTAACAACGTTCCAGAAAGCATTGATATAATCCGGACGTTTGTTTTGGTATTTAAGGTAGTAAGCATGTTCCCACACGTCTAATCCTAATAATGGTGTTTTGCCATCAGTCAGTGGATTATCTTGGTTAGGAGTTGTGACGATTGCTAATTCACCGTTGTCAACAACTAACCATGCCCAACCTGAACCAAATCGAGCTGCTGCTTTATCAGCAAATTCTTGTTTAAAGCTATCTAAGCTACCCCATTTTTCAGTGATTTTTTCAACCACTGTACCTTTTTCTTCTGAATTAGGTGTTAATAATTGCCAGAATAATGAATGGTTTAAGTGACCGCCACCATTATTACGCACAGCTGTACGTTTTTCTTCAGGTACATCGTTTAAGTTTGCAACAAGATCTTCAATTGATTTGTTTTCAAACTCTGTTCCTTCAACCGCACCGTTTAATTTTGTAACATAAGTGTTATGATGCTTTGTATGATGAATCTCCATTGTTTCTTTGTCGAAATGTGGTTCTAATGCATCATAAGCATATGGTAATTTTGGTAATTCGAAAGCCATAATTAATCATCCTCCTAATTGTTGATTCCAACTATATTCTAACAATACTTTTATTCTTCTTACAATCAATCTGCTTAAAAAGAGAATATTAAGAAGTGTTCATTTTATGTATTTCACATTTCAATTTGTTTTAAACATAAAATGTGACAGAAATTAGTTCATTGTTTTGAATATCAGCCTTTTTATATTGTATAATAAGTATTAACATTGAAAAGAATAGCTTGTCAAAGTGCATTTTCAATATATAAAACTGTTATAAAGGAGTTTCCTAACATGTCAGAAATTACACATCGTAAAAATACACGACCTGTCAAAGTTGGTAATTTAACCATTGGTGGTTCCGATGAAGTTGTGATCCAAAGTATGACAACAACAAAAACACATGATGTAGAGGCGACTGTTGCAGAGATTAAGCGATTAGAAGAAGCAGGTTGCCAGATTGTTCGTGTAGCATGTCCGAATGAAGAAGATGCACATGCCATAAAAGATATAAAAGCACAAATTAATATTCCATTAGTCGTAGATATTCATTTTAATTATAAATTAGCATTAATTGCCATTGAAAACGGTGCGGATAAAATTCGTATCAATCCAGGTAATATCGGTAGACGTGAAAAAGTAGAAGCTGTTGTGGAAGCCTGTAAAGAAAAAGGTATTCCAATTCGTATCGGGGTGAATGCCGGCTCACTAGAAAAACATATTTTAAAGAAATACGGTTATCCAACTGCTGATGGTATGGTAGAAAGTGCTTTGCATCATATTAAAATTCTTGAAGATTTGGACTTCCACGATATTATCGTGTCAATGAAGGCAAGTGATGTCAACTTAGCAATTGAAGCATATACGAAAGCTGCGCAAGCATTCGACTATCCGCTACATTTGGGAATTACTGAAAGTGGTACATTATTTAATGGTACAGTCAAATCATCAGCTGGTTTAGGTGCCATCTTAGCCTTAGGTATCGGTAACACTGCGCGTATCTCATTGTCAGCAGATCCAGTTGAAGAAGTAAAAGTTGCGAAATCATTATTGAAAGCATTTGGTCTTGCAAGTAACGCTGCAACATTAATCGCTTGCCCTACTTGTGGACGTATTGAAATTGATTTAATTTCTATTGCTAACGAAGTAGAAGAATATATCGAGAAACTTCAAGTACCTTTGAAAGTAGCAGTACTGGGCTGTGCTGTTAATGGACCAGGTGAGGCGCGTGAAGCTGATATTGGTATCGCTGGTGCAAGAGGAGAAGGACTTTTGTTCATGAAAGGTAAAACAGTAAGAAAGGTACCTGAAGAAACAATGGTTGAAGAACTAAAAAAAGAAATCGATAAGCTTGCTGCGGAAATGGAAGCAAATCGAGATAAAGCAGCACAATCATAACTGTATATTGTGTACATTAGAGGGTGGAACATAATAAAATTGTTTCATTTCTGAACGTGTCAAACTTAAAAACCCTTGTAAGCAGCATCACTGCCTACAAGGGTTTTGGTTTAGCGACATTTTTCGCAAACGCCATAAACTTCAAGTTTGTGCATTTCAATTTCGACTTCCGGTAATGACTTTTGAATTTCTGTCATTGGACAGTAATCAATTACTTTTGTGTCACCACATGATTTACAGATAAAGTGATGATGATGGTGATGACTACATGAGATTCTAAATTTCATCTCACCATCTAATTCTGTACTTTCAATGATACCTAATGTTTTGAATAAATGAAGGTTCCGATATATCGTATCGAATGAAATACCTGGATACGTGTCATTCATTAGTTTTTGTACATGTTTTGCATTGATATATTTATCTTCATTAACAAAGATATCGATCATATCTCTTCGTTTGTCTGTATATTTATGTCCGTTTTCTTTCAGTAGTTGAATGGCTTTATTCGTTTGCATTTACTTTCACTCCTTTTACCTTCCCCTTCAGTAAACCTTGATACATCATCGTGATACATAAAAGTAATACAAGAATCACAACAATAATACCACCTGGAGAGATATCTAAATAGAATGCAGAGATTAACCCTGTAATTACAGAAAATTCACCAATGGCGATACTCATAAATATGAATTGTTTGTACCCCTTTGTCCATCGCATAGCAATTGCAACGGGTAATGTAATAAGTGCACTCACTAATAATACACCAATCACACGCATAGATGCTGAAATAACGAGTGCAACAATCACAATAAATAGAAATTGAATCCATTTTGGAATGCCAATGACTTGGCTATATTCAGCATCAAATGACAGAATAAACAATTCCTTATAGAATAATAAGATAAATAATAAAACAATAACTGCAATCACAATAATAGTGATCAAATCACTAATGGACACGGCACTGATTGATCCAAATAAAAGGCCGACTAACTCTTGATTAAATCCATCTGCAAGTGAGATAAAGATCGCACTCAGTCCAATCCCGGTGCTCATGATGATTGGGATGGCAATCTCTTGATAATTTTTATATGAACTACGCAGTTTTTCAATTAATAATGCACCTACAATTGAAAACAGAATACCCGTCCATATTGGATTAATATCTGCAAAAAGTGGTACGGCGGTAATAAGAAACATCCCAAATGAGATGCCGCCTAACGTAACATGGCTTAATGCATCGGCAATTAATGATAATCTTCGTACAACGATAAACGTACCGATGAGTGGTGCGATTAAGCCGATTAAAATACCGCTGATAAATGAATATCTAATAAATTCAAAGTTCAATAATGCGTCTATCATAAACAACAATCCCTATCATGTTTATGGTCAACAAACTTTATAGGATGACCATATATTTTTGATATTTCTACTTCATCTAATGATTTAAATTCATGTGCAGTACCATGGAAATGAAGATGCTTATTAATACACGCCACTTCAGTTGCTGTATCTGCTACAACCCCAATATCATGGGTCACTAATATAATTGTCACACCTTCGTTTTTCAAGTGTTCCAACGTATCATAGAACTCTCCTACGTGTTTCGCATCAATCCCATTTGTCGGTTCATCGAGTATTAGTACCGTCGGGTTGCTTACTAATGCACGTGCAATCAAGACACGTTGTTGTTGTCCGCCTGAAAGTTCAGAGATATTTTTCCCTTTCAAATGGGAAATGTTTAAACGCTCCAACACTTGATCTACTTTTTGTTGATCTTGTCGATTAAACCATTTAAATAGTCGTTTTTGTCGTGTTAATCCGCTGATAACGACTTCATTGACTGTGGCAGGGAAACCAGCTGCTACCGCAGAAGCTTTTTGAGAAACGTAACTAATCTTATCTGACGTTATACTCTTTTGATACGCTTCACCATCTACAAAAATTTCCCCCTTTTGAATCGGTAAAAGTCCTAACATTAACTTTAACAATGTAGATTTTCCTGCACCATTTGGGCCAACAATTGCTAAAAATTCTCCTTTATTTATGCGGATATTGATATTTTCAAGTACTTTTTTATTTTCAAAATAGAAGTCTATCTCTTTCAGCTCGAAAACAGGTTGCATCATTCATTCACCTCATTAAATACTATAAACGTCGCGACATTAAATGTAAATAGTAATGTTTACGACTTCGGACAAATAAAAACTATACATTGATTGATTCAAAAACATCAATGTATAGCAACTTTTGGTTATTTAGTTAAATTAACTTAAAAGTTTATTTTTCAATTCCGGATCAAATGTTTGGCTACGGAATGCTTCAATTTCAAGTGCATAAGGTGCCTTCTTGTTTTTCTTGTCTTCTCCTACATAAGGTGTTTCTAATATTTTAGGTATATCTTTAAATTGTTCATGGTGAACAACGTAGTTCAATGCATCAAAACCAATATGTCCAAATCCGATATTTTCGTGACGGTCTTTATGTGCACCCATTGGATTTTTACTATCATTGACATGAATCACTTTGATGCGATCGACCCCTACTATTTTATCGAACTGGTTGAGTACGCCATCAAAGTCATTTACAACATCATAACCTGCATCATGGATATGACATGTATCTAAACAAACTGATAATCTTTCATTATTATGAACACCATCAATAATCTGTGCGATTTCTTCAAAAGTACGGCCTACTTCTGATCCTTTGCCCGCCATCGTTTCTAGTGCGATACGAACATTGTTATCATTCGTTAATACTTCGTTTAACCCTTCGATGATACGTTTGATTCCTACTTCAGCTCCTGCCCCGACATGAGCACCTGGATGTAATACGATGTCTCGAGCACCAATCTTTTCAGTTCGTTCAATTTCGTTTTGTAAAAAATCAACACCGAGCTGAAAGACTTCGGGTTTATTAGTATTCGCAATATTAATAATATACGGTGCGTGTACCACAATATTTGATAAGCCATATTCCGCCATAGTTTGTTGGCCAGCTTCGATATTTAGTTCTTCAATTGGCTTTCTGCGTGTATTTTGCGGTGCGCCCGTATAAATCATAAAAGTTGATGCTCCGTATTTATGTGCTTCTTCTGCAGATCCTTGTAACATTTTCTTACCACTCATCGAGACATGTGATCCGATTAACATCTTGTTATCCACCTTTACTTTTTATTTTTACGATTTTGTCGATTTTTACGACGACTAAATTGACGTTTTTCTTGTTTTTTTAAATTTTCAAGTTCTTGATTGAATTTTTTCTTGTAGCCAGGCTTTACTTTCTTTTTGTTATTACGTTTAATTTTATGCTTTACTTGTTGCGTAATATGATCATCCTGTTTTTGACGTAAACGACGTGTGTTGTGTGCTTTAATTGGTACCAATTCACCATTTTTCACATCTACGTTATTAAAATGATATCCTTTTGCTTCGATTTGATGAATCAATGTTTCTTCGTCAGGTGTATATAATGTAATCGCAATCCCTTTATAGTTACCACGACCAGTACGTCCCACGCGATGCGTAAAGAAATCGATATCTTTTGGAACATCAAAGTTGATAACATGACTGACACCTTCAATGTCAATACCACGAGAAGCAAGATCACTTGCGATGACATATTGGAATTCCAAGTTACGGATACGTTTCATTTGTTGTTTGCGCTCACGTGGAGAGAGTCCCCCGTGAATCATACCTATCTGAATACCCTCTGACGTTAATTGTTGTGCTAAATGATCTGCATTTTCACGGCTATTACAGAAAATAATGCCTAAATATGGGTTTAATGTATGAATTAATTCAATAGTTTTTTCAATTTTTGCAGAACCACGTGTCGGTATAAGGTAAAATTCAATACTACTTTTATTTTTAGAAGTTGTTTTTACTTCAATAAAAGTAGGGTTTTCTAAATATTTATTGAGAAATGGATGTAGTGATTTTGGAATTGTTGCACTGAATACCGCCATCTTCGTATTGTCGTCAAGACGTGCAGCGATTTGATCGACTTCTTGAATAAGACCTAAGTCAATCATTAAGTCTGCTTCATCTACAACTAGATAATGTGCAAGATGAACATGAAGCTCACCAATTTTTGCTAAGTCATTTATGCGTGTCGGTGTACCAATAATTAATTGTGGTTGTACAGTTGTTTTTTGTTTGTCTTTTTCAAAATCTGTTCCACCGATAAACAAACTTACCTTTACACCCTGTTTATGTTCAGCTAATTGCAGAGCAGCATGATATAGCTGCGTTGCTAATTCACGAGTTGGTGCTACAATAATTGCTTGTGGTTCTGTTACTTTCGGATCAATCTGTTGGAATAATGGAAGTAAAAATGCGTGTGACTTTCCTGTTCCTGTTTGTGATTGTCCAATAATATTTGTTTGTTTCATCATTTTTGGAATAACACGTTGTTGTATATCAGTAGGTTGTTTAAAATTTAATGCATCTATTGCTGTTAAAATATCTGAGTCAAAGTTAAATTGCTCGAATGGATGTTTTGCCATTGTTTGGCCTCCTTAAAGATTCATCTATCCATTATAAATGAAATAATGCATAAAGAAAATAAACAATCTCATGTTGTTCTATATTTATAGGTTATTGATTGTAAATTCAATAGAAAAAATCTAAAGACATACTGAATACAATCTAGCTCCTTTTCTTTAAAAGAACAACATATGTTGATATAATAAATGATTGAAGGAGGTTCGTGAAATTTATGGAAATTATAAAAATTACACCCCGTGGTTATTGTTATGGTGTTGTTGATGCAATGGTTATTGCGCGCAATGCTTCTTTAGACCCTAACTTACCACGTCCGATATATATTTTAGGGATGATTGTGCATAACAAGCACGTCACTGATGCGTTTGAATCAGATGGGATTATCACATTAGATGGTCCTAACAGATTGAAAATTTTAGAACAAATTGAGACAGGTACTGTTATTTTTACAGCACATGGTGTGTCACCTGAAGTAAAACAACGTGCAAGAGACAAAGGATTAACTTGTATCGATGCGACATGTCCAGATGTTGAAAACACTCACGAACTGATTAGACAGAAAAAAGCAGATGGCTATCACGTTGTGTATATTGGTAAAAAAGGACACCCAGAACCTGAAGGCGCAGTTGGCGTTGCACCTGAAATTGTTCATCTCGTTGAAACGAAAGATGACGTTAATGCTTTACCAGATAGTTTGCACGACTATCCACTCATTGTGACGAACCAAACGACAATGTCTCAATGGGATGTGCTTCATTTGATGGATGAGCTCAAAGTAAAATATCCACATATAGAGCAACATAAAGAGATTTGCCAAGCAACACAAGTGCGTCAAGAAGCAGTAGCAAATCAAGCCGGACAAGCAGATTTACTCATCGTAGTTGGAGATCCAAAAAGCAATAATTCGAATAGATTGGCACAAGTATCTAATGATATCGCACATACAAAATCATTCCGTATTGCTGATATTTCACAATTGGATTTATCGTGGCTTGATGGTGTAGAGACAGTTGCTGTGACGGCCGGAGCTTCTACGCCAACGCCTATTGTGAAAGAAGTGATTAATTTCTTTAACCAATATGATCCACTAGATCCGACAACACACGATACGACTTCTCATGTACCCGTTGAGAAAATATTGCCGAAGATTAAAAAAGCAAAACCCGTTGAAATTATGAAATAGTAACTGTTCATTTATTAACTTTTACACCCCATTATCGCAGTACAATTCGATAATGGGGTGTATTTTACATATATTGATATGGGTCTGTGTGTATTTTGGAAGCGAGGATGACACCGTTGAAGTCTGTTGTCAGCCATTCGTTTAATAAGGTAATAAGACCTTCTTTCATGACATATTCGCTGTAATGGTTAATATCCAACAATGACATACCTGCCAGTTTCGCATCTAGTGCATCATGATGTTTAATATCACCTGTTAAGAAAATATCTGCACCTTGTTTCGCTGCTGTCATTTCATAACCGATTCCAGAGCCCCCTATAATGGCCACTGTTTGTATCTGTTTATTCACATCTCCAATATAGCGGACACTCGGCATTTTTAATTGCTCTTTGACATGTGCAACAAATGATTCTACTGACATTGGTTGTGCGAGTTCTCCAATCATACCTAATCCACGTTCAATTTCTTTCTCTAAAGGAATGAAGTCATAGACAGGTGTTTCGTATGGATGATATTTGTGAATTAATTGTTGTGTTAACACGCGTTGATCGGCTGGCACCATGAATTCAATTTTTGCTTCTTTAACCGTTTCGATTTTATCAATTTCGCCAATATGCGGCTGTGCTTCTCCTACTGGTTTGAATTGTCCTTGCCCAAGAGTGTTAAAAAAGGCATGTTCATAATTGCCTTCTTTCGCAAGTCCCTGCTCTGATAAACGTTGCTTGAATACATCTGCATTTTCTTCAGGAATATACACCTGAACTTTATAGTATGTCTCTGTTTGTGGTAATAGTATTTTGCAATTATTTAAAGCAATAAGTTCAGCAAGCATCGCATTGACGCCATTTGGGAGTACATCAAGGTTTGTATGCAACGCGATGAGATTTATATGATTTTGGATTAATTTATATACGATTTGTCCATATCCATCATCTGCTAAAATGGTACGCATTCCTTTAAAAATCAGTGGATGGTGCGCAACAATCGTATTACACCCCTTTTCGATTGCTTCGTTCACAACATCTACTGTACAATCAAGAGCGGTCATAATACCCGTTACTTCTGAAGAACGATCACCAATGAGTAATCCAACATTATCCCATGATTCCGCACTGTTAAATGGGACTTGATCATTTAAAACCTTTAATAGTTCATCTAACTTCATCGATTAAGCACCTCTTTAATTTCGTTTTCTTGTCTTGTAATTTCATCATAGCGCTTTTGATGTCGCACAGGATCTAATTGTTTCTTAATCTCCTCTAAAGCTTCAATTTCACGCATCCATTTTTCTACAAAAAGATCTGACGGATTCGGATGTAAAAATGGTCCGAACTTAAAATCTTTCTCTGATAAGTCCATCGTACCGGCATCCGCTACGATAATTTCATAAATATGCGCACGTTCTTTGATTAATGTTTCAGTCACAATATGGTAGCCATTTGCTTGTAAAAATTGACGTATCGGCTCAGATTGAATGTTGGATTGTAGAATAAGTCTTGGGCGTTGAGGAATATGCTTGAAACCTTCATTCAAAATTTTTGCAATCAACGGTCCCCCCATACCACAAATTGTAACTGTATCAATTGCATCTTCTTCAGGATTTAAAATCGTCAAACCATTGCCGAGACGGATATCAATTTGACTTTTATAGCCATGGCGCTCAACACTTTTAACCGCTGCTGAGTACGGACCAGGGATAACTTCCCCAGCAATAGCTGATGAGATGAATCCTTGTTCTAAACAATACATCGGTAAAAAAGCATGATCTGAGCCAATGTCCGCGAGCTTTTCTCCTGTGACATATTCACTTACTTTTTTTAAACGTCTATTGATTGGTATCATGATTGAGACTCCTTTTGATGTGCATCTAAAGTAATACTATATATTATACAGATTTTTAATTTTAGTGACTATATGCATGAAAACTTAGATGTTAAAAAAGCGAGAATCATCGCCATATTTTACAAAATGGTTGATATTCTCGCTAAAACATAAATCATATTTTATATCATGTCGTTTAAATTAATCCATAAAGTCTTTAAGTCGTTTGCTGCGACTTGGATGTCTTAACTTACGCAATGCTTTTGCTTCAATTTGTCTAATACGTTCTCTTGTTACACCGAAAACTTTTCCGACTTCTTCAAGCGTGCGTGTACGACCATCATCTAAACCGAATCGTAAGCGCAAGACATTTTCTTCTCGATCTGTTAATGTATCCAATACGTCTTCTAATTGTTCTTTTAACAGTTCGTAAGCTGCGTGATCTGAAGGACTTTGCGCCTCTTGATCTTCAATAAAATCACCTAAGTGGCTGTCGTCTTCTTCCCCGATTGGTGTTTCTAAAGAGACTGGTTCTTGAGCGATTTTTAGAATTTCACGGACTTTTTCTGGTGGTAAATCCATTTCTTCACCGATTTCTTCTGGTAATGGATCACGGCCTAAATCTTGTAGTAATTGACGTTGAACACGAATCAGTTTATTAATTGTTTCAACCATGTGTACAGGAATACGAATTGTACGTGCTTGGTCGGCAATGGCACGTGTAATCGCTTGTCGAATCCACCATGTGGCATAAGTTGAGAATTTGAAACCTTTACTGAAGTCAAACTTCTCAACTGCTTTGATCAAGCCCATATTACCTTCTTGAATTAAGTCTAGGAACAGCATCCCACGACCAACATAGCGTTTCGCAATACTAACTACAAGACGTAAGTTAGCTTCTGCTAAACGTGCTTTTGCTACTTCATCACCTTGTTCAATACGCTTCGCAAGTTCAATCTCTTCTTGCGCACTTAGTAAGTTAACGCGCCCTATTTCTTTTAAGTACATGCGTACAGGGTCATTAATTTTAACGCCTGGAGGTGCACTTAAGTCATTCGGGTTAAGCTTTTCATCTGTATCTGTACTATCTTTTTCATTGATGAGCTGAATATCATTGTCGTTGATCATATCGAAAAATTCGTCCATTTGGTCAGAATCCATCTCAAAATTTTGAAGTTTATCTGCTACCTCTTCATGGCTCAAATGACCCTCTTTTTTCCCTTTTTCGATTAGTTGTTTCTTCACATCTTCAATAGTCAGTGTCGGATCAATCGTTTCTTTTTTAATAACTTTAACTTGGTTGTCAGACATAAAAAGGCCTCCCGAAATTAATCTTTACTTCTGATTTGTTCTCTTTTCTTATTTACAATCTGTGAGAGATAATATCTTTGTGCTTCGCTATCTCCAATACGGACTGCTTCATTAAGTTTTGTTTGTAATGAATCCATTGATTCTTCAGTACGATTTGATGACATAACTGAAATATAATCCATTATTTCATTTTCATATGGATCATGGTTCAACGGATAGTCAACAAGTTGAATCAATGTTTCTTTTACATCATCATGAGTGACATAACTCAATATATCACTGATTGTAAAAGTATCAAATTCTGCATAATAGTCCTTTAAGACATTAAATATACGTTTAAAATGTTCATTTGTAAAGTCGCTTTCTTCAATATCTTGATAAAAGCGTAAAAATAACGACTTATCATTGAAAAAGTGTTTTAATAATGCACATTCTGCTTTTTCGTTTTTAGTAAGTCTCACTGGATGCCCAGCTTGTTGAATTGGCTGTGTGTGTTGCACATTCGTTTGTGGTTGACGTCTTTCTACTTCTACTAATAGACGATTCACGTCAACTTTAAACAATTCTGCCGCTTCTTGGACCACTTTTTGTCGTAAAATTTGAGATTGTATCAATGCCGCATCTTCTACAAACGTCTTATAGTGTTTCTCATAAGCGAGGTCATTGTTCTGAATTTCTTGTTTTTGTTGATTTAACTTAAATGTTACAAATGATTTTTTCTCATTGCGCACAAATTCAAGAAATCGCTCTTTGCCGTATTTTTCAATATACTCATCAGGATCCATATCTGTGGGCAGTTGAATAACAAACACATCAAACTGTCTCTCCAACAGTGCTTGTCCTGTTTTAATCGTTGCCTGTGTTCCTGCAAAGTCCCCATCAAACATCATTGTTACATTTTTGCATAACTTTTTAAGTACTGTCATATGTTCTTTGGAGATTTGTGTACCCATGCTTGCTACGACATTTTCCAATCCTGCTTCACTCGTCTTAATAACATCCATAAAACCTTCTAATAAGATGATCTCATCTTGCTGACGTATACTTTTACGTGCTTTATCAAGGTTGTAGAGCAACTTACGTTTTTGAAATATTGGTGATTCTGGACTATTTAAATATTTCGGTGTTTGGTCTTCTTGATATGCTCGACCTGAAAATCCAATAATTCGACCTTGTGCATTCGGCAACGGGAAAATAATCCGGTCTCTAAAACGATCATAATAACTGAAGTTAGTTTCATTTCTTGATAAAATACCTGCTTCATAGCCAAGTGAAAGATCGTAGCCTTTTTTTTCCATATAATCAGTTGCAAAGCTTGATGCATCTGGTGCATAACCAATCTTTCGCTTAGCAATCAATTCGTCTGTAAAACCCCTGCTGTACAAGTAACTTAATGCTGCTTCACCTTCTACTGTTTTTTTCAGTAAATAATGATAATAGTCAAGCAGTTCTTCATGAATTTGTATCATTTTTAAATCATCAGAAGCGATATCATTCGTTGGGTTCATCATTTCAGTTTGAACCTTAATGTTCGCTCTCTCACCGAGATGCTTCACCGCTTCGGCAAATGATACTTTTTCGATTTCCTGAATAAATTGAAAAACGTTACCACCTTTTTTACAGCCAAAACAATGACAGATTTGTTTGTCTTCAGAAACTGTAAATGAAGGCGTTTTTTCATCATGAAAAGGACACAAACCGATATAATTGCGTCCTCTTTTCTCTAGCTTTACATATTCACTTACGACATCTAAAATATCTGTGTTTTGTTTAATCTCATCAATTGTTGCTTGTGGTATTCTCACACACATCACCCATTAATTTGTATTCCATATCACTATCTCTAACAATTGTTGCAATTTAGTGTAACGTCTCTATTATACTGTTTTTTAATGTAAAAAGGAATCTTTATGCTCAATAATTTGAATAATGTTGTTTGCTGTTTCTTCAATTGCTTTTTCGGAAACATCTAACACAGGGCAACCAATTTTTTCGACAATGCGATTAAAGTAGTCCAACTCTTCTTCAATTCGCTTGTCATCTGCATAACGTGCAGAATCTGAAAGACCCAGTTGTTTCAAGCGTTCTTTACGTATGGCGTTTAACTTTTCCGGACTGATTTTTAATGCGACACATTTTTTCGGATCAATTTTAAACAGCATCTCTGGTGGATTTACTTCAGGTACAATTGGTACGTTCATCACTTTATATCGCTTATGCGCTAAATATTGTGAAATAGGTGTTTTTGAAGTTCTGGAAACACCGATCAATACGATATCTGCTTTCGGAAGACCTTTAGGATCTTTACCATCATCATATTTGACAGCAAATTCCATCGCTTCAATTTTTTTGAAATAATCTTCATCCAGTTTATGAACAATGCCTGGTTCATTAAGTGGGGTTTGTTCAAAAACGTGTTGCATCGTTTGCATAATTGGCCCCATTATATCGATCGATCTAATTTTATGTGTCTCAATTAATGTCTCCATATATTCACGTATATCAGGTTTCACAAGTGTATAGATAAGAATGCTATTGCAATCTTTCGCCATGTCTATTACATCTTCTACGTTTTGTTTTGTTTCGATATAAGGATAGCGTAATATGTCTGTCTTTAGATCACAATTAGAAAACTGTGACATACATGCTTTTGCAACTAGTTCAGCAGTTTCACCAACTGAATCTGATGCGATAATAATTTTTGTTTGAGTCATCGTTGGTTGCCTCCTATTGATCAAATAATGATACAAATAGTTTTGTTATCGTTGTTTTTGAAATACGTCCTGTCACTTCGTAATTGCCATTTTCTTTCTCTCTTACAATTGGAATGGAGTCTATTTCTTTCGTAATCATTTGTTTTGCAGCATATAGCACATAGTCATTCTCATTGAGTAGAACAATATTTGGCATTCGAGTCATAATAATATTGACTGGCATACTGTGTATGTCCTGTCCTGCCATAGAAGATCGTAGCAAATCTTTACGTGATACGACACCTACAAGGTCATTTTCTTCATTTACTATAAATAACGTACCCACATCCTCAATAAAGATCGCGCAGATGGCATCATAAACAGTAACATCACTTTTTAAAATGACTGGGTGTGATTGATAGTCTTTTACAATTTTATTCTTTAACGGCTCTGTCAACAGTTGTGCGCGTGACTTCCCAGTATAAAAATAACCAACACGTGGTCGTGCTTCTAGGAATCCTGACATCGTTAAAATCGCTAAATCAGGGCGCAATGTCGCTCGTGTTAAATTCAATTTTTCAGCAATCTTTTCTCCAGTAATTGGTCCAGATGATTTAACGATCTCTACAATTTTTTCTTGTCGTTGATTGAGTTCTATGATCATTTCTGTCTATTTAAGAAGTAGATAGTGTATTCATTTCAATTTGACTTTACTATATCTTTTCTACCTCATGCTCGTTAAATAGCAGAATTCCCTCCTTTTCTCAATATCAGCATCATATTTATTTGTACGATAATCAATTAAAGATTTAAAGACAGCGCCTTAAACAATTTTTATTAGTAAATTTTATTATAAATACTATTATAGCTTGTTATTTATTCTGACACAATTATGTTTTCACTTGCCTTTCTTACGATGATGACATAAAATGATGATTAAAGCGAGTTAAGGATGGTGAAAGCTTAACAACACAATTTGGCAAACAATTAAAATTAATTAAAGTGAGTGGCAACACTAATTTGGGTGGAACCGCGGATTATTATGTTAATTCGTCCCAAGGTTAAGAAGTTTTTCTTTTCCTTGGGGCTTTTTATTTTGAAGGAGTGAACATTTATGAAAAAAAATATGGATACAATTGTTCAATTAGCGAAGCACAGAGGTTTCGTTTTCCCAGGTAGTGAAATCTACGGTGGTTTAGCAAACACATGGGATTACGGTCCATTAGGTGTCGAATTAAAAAACAACATTAAAAAAGCATGGTGGAAAAAATTCATTACACAATCACCTTATAATGTTGGTTTAGATGCGGCAATTTTAATGAACCCAAAAACTTGGGAAGCTTCTGGTCATATCGGTAACTTTAATGACCCTATGATTGATAACAAAGATAGTAAGATTCGTTACCGCGCTGACAAACTTATCGAAGACTACATGGCAAATGTTAAAGGTGATGAAAACTTTATCGCTGATGGCCTTAGCTTTGATGAAATGAAACGTATCATTGAAGAAGAGGGAATCACTTGTCCTGTAAGTGGTACAGCAAATTGGACGGACATTCGTCAATTCAACTTGATGTTCAAAACATTCCAAGGTGTAACTGAAGACTCTACAAACGAAATCTTCATGCGTCCGGAAACAGCACAAGGTATTTTTGTTAACTACAAAAATGTACAACGTTCAATGAGAAAGAAATTACCATTTGGTATCGGTCAAATCGGTAAATCATTCCGTAATGAAATCACACCAGGTAACTTCATTTTCCGTACGAGAGAATTCGAACAAATGGAATTAGAATTCTTCTGTAAACCAGGTACAGAAATCGAGTGGCAAAGCTATTGGAAAGAATTTGCAGAAAAATGGTTGAAAGACTTAGGATTACAAGATGAAAATCTTCGTCTTCGTGATCATGATGAAGATGAATTATCACACTATTCGAATGCGACAACTGATATCGAATTCCGCTTCCCATTTGGCTGGGGTGAATTATGGGGTATCGCAAGTCGTACAGATTATGACTTAAAACAACATAGTGAACACTCTGGTGATGACTTCAAATATCACGATCCAGAAACGAATGAAAAATACATTCCATACTGTATTGAACCATCATTGGGTGCAGATCGTGTAACATTAGCATTCTTATGTGATGCATACGACGAAGAAGGTGTTGAAGGAAGTAAAGATGCTCGTACAGTATTACACTTCCACCCTGCCATTGCGCCATACAAAGCAGCGATTTTACCATTGAGCAAAAAATTATCTGCTGACGCAATTAAAGTTTATGAGCAATTAAGTGAAGATTTTGTGGTTGATTTTGATGAATCACAATCAATCGGTAAACGCTACCGTCGTCAAGACGAGATTGGTACACCTTATTGTATTACATTCGATTTTGATTCACTTGAAGATCAACAAGTGACAGTACGTCATCGTGATACAATGGAACAAGAACGTATGCCAATTAGTGAATTAAACGCATTTTTAGCTGAAAAAGTTAAATTCTAATATCAATTGATAATAAAGTTTGGCCAGGTGTCTTATGAGATTGCCTGGCCATTTTTAAGCAAAAAAACATTGTATAAAGACCTGTTTATGGCTCTATACAATGTTTTTATGTTATTCAATTGTTGAATTAAATCGTCTTAGTTGATTAATTAACCGTTGACTCTTAAAGTACACACCCGAATATTCTTTGTAGATCATCAAGATGAATTGTGACATTTCTTCTACGATCTCATCATGAATGGAGATAGAGTTAATTTTTGATAACGGTAACTGTTTGAGTATCGCCATCAAATAAATGGCTTTATTTGTCAATGGCATATAATGTGGATCGAAATGTGCTGCTGACTTTGATAAAACCCCATCATATTTGAAGCTGTACCCTACAAATTCACCTGGACGATCTGAATTTTTTACAGCACAGTGTGTCAGATTAATATCAAATCCATAGTAAGTCATACATTTTAGCAGTACAATATTCGCTATTAATTGTGCGGATAGTCCTTCATCGATTTGAGTCAATGCAAACTCTAACAGTGCGTACATTTGTGCATCTACATGCTCGGTATCCATTGCACCGTCAATCGCTTCTAAACATAAGCTCGCATAACTATTTGTAAAGATATCCACACGTAACCCATAATAACTATTGATGACATCGACTGATGATAAAGTTCCCATACCACGCCATTTATTGTATATAAATAGCCCTTTTACAAATAATTGTGTGGTTGCTTGCAAACCAGATTTTACCTTTTTTGCACGGCGCACCATTAATGGCACTTTTGCACCAAATTCATTTAATACAGTAATAATCTTATCTGATTCTCCATAATCAACTGTTTTAATAATAATTCCTTTTTGTTTGATGAGCATTTATCGCCCCACCTTGTAACTATTCGTCTTCCACGTAGCCCATTTGTTTGATGAATTGTGATTTGTTACGCCAATCTTTTTGGACTTTTACCCATAAATCAAGATAGACTTTTGAACCAAGTAGATGTTCAATATCAAGTCGTGCACGCTTACCGATTTCTTTTAACTTTTTACCGCCTTTACCGATTACAATTCCTTTTTGTGAATCACGTTCTACATAGATGACCGCTTCAACATGTACACGATCTTCTGTTTCTTGAATCATACGTTCTACGTTAACGCCAATGGAATGCGGTATTTCTTCAGAAGTTGTTTGAAGTATTTTTTCACGAATAAGTTCACTGACAACGAATTGTTCAGGGTGATCTGAAATTTGGCCATCTGGATAATATTGTGGGCCTTCTGGTAGGTAACTTTTCAATACATTTAAGAAATGATCTACATTATGACCTTCTAACGCAGAGATCGGAATAATTTCCGCAAATGACATATAAGATTGATATTTTTCGATTTTAGGCATGAGTTCATCTGGATGTACTAAATCAATCTTATTTAACACTAAAAAGACAGGTGTTTTTACAGATTTTAGCATTTCCATAATATATTGATCACCACGACCAATCTCTTCATTTGCATTCACCATGAACATGACTGCATCAATTTCTGAAAGTGTGTTTTTGGCAACTTTCATCATGTAATCCCCAAGTTTATGTTTCGGTTTATGGATACCGGGTGTATCTAAGAAAATGATTTGTGCATCATCTTGTGTCATGACACCTTGAATTTTGTTACGTGTTGTCTGAGCTTTATCAGACATGATTGCAATCTTGTGTCCGATTACCCTATTTACAAATGTTGACTTTCCTACATTAGGTCGGCCGATAATCGTCACAAATCCTGATTTATATTCATTCATTATTTATTTAAATCCTTTCCTGAAAATCCGAGTGGTAATAATTCTGCAACCGTTAATGATCTCATCTCACCTTTATGGTTTGTCATGTAAACAGGCATTTCATCATCACACAATTCTTTTAAAACTTGTCGGCATGATCCACATGGTGACGAGACTTCATCACTGTCAACGGTAACTGTTATCGATTCGAAGTCCCCTGGTCGATAGCCTTGTGACATGGCAGCAACAAGTGCAGAACGTTCAGCACAAATAGTCGCTGGATACGCAGCATTTTCAATATTTGCACCATAAAAATGATGCCCATCCTTCGTAACAAGATACGCACCTACCTTGAATTCACTGTATGGTGCATAGGCGTTCTGTTGTGCTTTTCTTACTTCTTCAAAGTGTTTGTCTGTATAGGTCATATGCATTCTCTCCTTATAGTAATTTTGGTACAAATATTATCAGACCGATAATCACTGCAAGTATACAAGCAAGTAAAACGCTAAATGCGCCGATATCTTTCGCTCTTTTTGCATCAATATGATAGTCTTTTGTCACGAGATCGACAGTGTATTCTATTGCTGTATTTAAAGCTTCTGTTAGCCATACAAGTGCGATTGCTATGATGACAAATAACCATTCAAGTTTGCTAATGTGACACATGATACCAAGCACAATTGCCATTCCACCTGCTACCACATGTAAGAAGAAGTTACGATCTTTTGTTAAAAGTGTCCAACCACCTTCAAATGCATGTTTAAAACGTGCTATCATGCGTCTCTCGTTAATCCATAAGCGTTGAGTATGGCATCTTGACGTCCGAACATTTCTTTTTCATCGGCTTCTGTCATATGATCATAGCCAAGTAAATGTAAAAATCCGTGGAGAGCAAGAAATCCTAACTCACGTTCAAATGAATGGTTATACTGAGCTGCTTGCGTTTTTGCAACATCTGTACAAATGATAATATCACCTAAGACACGAGGGATTTCAGCACCTTCAAAACCTTCGAACACATCTTCATCTTCTTCAAATGCAAATGAAATGACATCCGTCACCTTATCTTTATCTCGATAATCTCGATTGATTGCTTGAATCTCTTCTTGATCGACAAAGCTCACTGATAATTCTGCAGATTCGTCTATTCCTTCTTGCTGCTTCGCAAAGGTTAATAAGCTATCAATTTGATCAATCCAAGTTTGTTCCACTAAACCTGTAAGGTCGTTGAAGTCAATCGTAAACATGTTATGCTTCCTCCTCATATCTCGTAATGATACGTCCAACAAGTGGATGACGTACGACATCTGCTTGGTCAAGATGTTGGATACTTAATCCTTTAATCCCTTTTAGACGTTGCTCAGCCTCTACAAGACCGCTTTTGACCCCTTTTGGTAAGTCAATTTGAGTTCTATCTCCTGTGACAACCATCTTAGAACCAAAACCAAGACGTGTTAAAAACATCTTCATCTGTGCTTGCGTTGTATTTTGTGCTTCATCTAGTATCACGAATGCATCATCTAGTGTTCGTCCGCGCATATATGCAAGAGGTGCGATTTCAATGACACCCCGTTCGATGAAACGTGTCGTTTGTTCAACTCCTAAAACTGTATGCAGTCCATCATATAAAGGTCTTAAATAAGGATCAACCTTTTCTTTTAAATCTCCCGGTAAAAAACCAAGAGATTCCCCAGCTTCAACGGCTGGTCTAGTGAGTACAATGCGTTTTACTTCCCCTGCACGGAGTGCCTTTGCAGCGTAAACAACAGCTAAGAATGTTTTTCCAGTCCCGGCTGGTCCAATTCCGAACACAAGGTCATGTTGTTTCATTGCATGAATATACATACGTTGCCCCATTGTTTTTGGGCGTATTGTTTTACCGTATGCATCTCTCGTAATGGCCTCATCGTATAAATCAATCAAATGGTTAATTGTTCCATTTTTAGCCATCTTTATTGCTGCTTGAACATCTTTAACAGCAATTGATTCACCTTTCTCAATGACTTTTAGTAAGTTGCGTAAAACTGACTCTGCTGCGGTCACATCGTCCACTTTTTGTCCTTTTACTGCAACTTCTTGTCCTCGTGCATGAATGATCACACCAAATGCATTTTCAACAAGCGTAATATGTTCATCGTTCGTACCGAGTAATGCTTGTGCTTGGTGAATATCATCTATCTGAATAATTTCAGGCATACAGTCTCTCCTTTACATAATTGTTGACTATAATCTAACAAATAAATGAGATAAGGTACAAATATACTCATTCATATTTTCCTATATTATATCATGATTTTACAGTTTCGTTCGGATATAAATACGATGTGTAGAAAGATCTGTATTCATAAAAAATGAGCTACAATAATCAATTGAAATCATTGTAGCTCATAATCATATTAAAGTTGTTTCGGTTTGTTCAAAATCTCCGACCAGATGATACCATTTATTACTTCATTATCGGAAAATGTCATACCTTGCGCAGACGTATTTTTAACATTCGTTGTGTCCATCAATGCCTTCAACTTGATCTGTTTCGTTCGATTAGATAGATATTGATCTTCAATGATCATTTTCGCACGGCGTTCAATTCGAGCGAGTTGCTTTTGACGTTCACGATGTAATTCATCATCAAGTTGATTCATGCGATCGGCAACCATATCATTCAAATGTTGACGTTCTTGTTCGATATCATTGCGTCTACTTGATGTCGTTGATGTCTTAGATTCTGTGCGCACGACTTCCGGTCTACTTACAGGTTTCGTAGTGTGCTTGTTAGATGTATGTTTCTCTTCAGATGCTTCCCGCTTTGATATTTCTTCCGCTGAAAAAGTATCTTCAATCTCGGCCAGTGTTTCTTGAACTTTATCAAAAAAGCCTTTATCTGGAGATTCTACGTGTTTTTTTGGACGAGGTGGTTGCTGTTTTTGACGTTTTTCATGCTGCTTATCCCCCATGGCGCTAAATAATGAAAAAGCGATTGTTATGAGGAAAATAATGAAACCCATACTCATAAGATCACCTCAATTATTGATCAGATGGTGTATTGTTTTGTTCTTGAGAGTGCTTGTTAATTGCTTCTCTCATACCAGTATCTGCTTCAATATTTTTTAGATTATAATACTCTTTCACACTGATATTGCCTGAACGTAATGCTTCTGCCATTGCAAGTGGTACTTCAGCTTCAGCTTCCACAACCTTGGCATGCATTTCTTGGACACGTGCTTTCATTTCTTGCTCTTGTGCAACAGCCATCGCACGACGTTCTTCTGCTTTGGCTTGTGCAATATTTTTATCCGCAATTGCTTGTTCTGTTTGCAAGTCTGCACCAATGTTTTTGCTAATATCAACATCAGCGATATCAATTGATAAAATTTCAAATGCAGTACCAGAGTCTAAACCTTTACTTAAAACTGTTTTAGAAATATTGTCCGGGTTTTCAAGTACTTCTGTGTGGTGCTCACTTGAACCGATTGTAGAGACAATCCCTTCACCGACACGAGCAATAATCGTATCTTCACCGGCACCACCGACTAAGCGAGAAATATTTGCTCGAACCGTAATACGTGCTTTTGCCTTCACTTCAATCCCGTTCATTGCAACACCGGCAATAAATGGTGTTTCAATAACTTTCGGGTTTACAGACATTTGAACTGCTTCTAACACGTCACGACCAGCAAGGTCAATCGCTGCACCACGTTCAAATGGTAAGTTGATGTCCGCACGTTGCGCTGCAATATTCGCATCAACAACACGGTCAACGTTACCCCCTGCCAAATAGTGTGACTCTAATTGGTTTGTTGTGATTTGTAATCCGGCTTTATGTGCCTTGATCAATGGCCCGATCACTTTTCTCGGTGATACACGACGTAAACGCATACCGACGAGTGTTGCAATACTGACTTTGACACCTGCAGCTAATGCTGAAATCCAAAGTCCAATTGGTACGAAAGAAAATAAAATCATGAGTGCAACGACAACGAGCACTGCAATAATTACTAGAGAAATCATACCTGCTGAAAACATATTGTTCCATCTCCTTTTATGAATTTGTTAATCTAACGACTACTCTTGTCCCTTCAACTTCTACTATGTCTACTTGTGAGTCTTTTAAAATAAAGGGACCTTCTGATACGGCGTCAATCCGCTCATTATTTAATAAAATAATTCCGGAAGGGCGTAAATCTGTGAGTGTCATCGCAACCTCACCTACGAGATGAGAGCGATCATTGTGCGACGTGTAGCCTGATTCTTTATTTGTTGCGTCTTTTAAAACGACATTCTCAAATAAAGAAATCGTCTTTTTGAAAATATTCACTAATATCACCCACTCAATAATAGTTAAAATTAATGCAACGAAAACATTCAATAGCATCATTGATAAGTTATCACCTATCGTGATCAAACTAAAGATGATCAGACCCATGCCGATGATACCAAGTATTGCACCAACTATAAAAAGCTCAATAATTACGAGAATAATCCCGATAATCAATAACAATAACGTAACTGCAGATACATCCCCTTGTACGATAAACCCAAGTAAAATGAGTAACAGTGATATTAACGACAAGATACCTGCAAAATTGATACGTTTAGAATACAGTTGGTAAACAAAGCCGAGAAAGATCAAGCATGTGAGAATTAATGATATCAGAGGTGACGTGAGCCAAGCACCGAATTGTTGTAATCCTCCTTGAAATGAAATCGCTCCATTTAAGATTATTGTATGTAACCCCATCTTTTTCTTAATTCACCTCGCTCTCTCTACTAAGTATACATGAATTTTCTGAGTACTTATAGTCATAGCCATAATGAAATCAAATTGGTATATTTTATAAGCTGTGGCAAAACATTGAGGAAAATAAGGCGTCTTGAATCATATAGAAAAAAAGAATCTCAAACTTTGGAACTTAACCAAAATTTGAGATTCAATATATCATTAATTTTGAATGTTGAGGGAGTTCAACACATTAATGATTATCTGAATTTACGCTTACGAGCAGCTTCAGATTTTTTCTTACGTTTTACGCTTGGTTTTTCATAGAATTCGCGCTTACGAACTTCTTGAATTGTACCGCTTTTTGACACTGAGCGCTTAAAACGACGTAATGCATCTTCTAGTGATTCGTTTTTACGGACTACTGTTTTAGACATCTGTATTTCCCTCCCTCCAAATATCAAAAAAACTTTTTTCATATTTACATAGTAACTCACCATGTATAAATTAGTATAAAATAAATCTTATTCACGGTCAATCAACAAATTTACATTTTTATGGATAACAACCATTTTTTTAAATAATTACTTTATAATTTTATGCTAGCATTTCAAATTCAGATTGATTATTTGCATGTTCAACTGTTCTTAAAAATGTACCGTAGTTGATTGGGTATCCCACTTTATCAATTTTCACCTTACAAATTTCACCTATCAGTGACACATCGCCTTCAAATTCTACTTTCATATAATTATCGGCGTATCCTACAAGTACCCCATCTTTTGCACTTTTTTCTTCTGGAATCACTTCTAAAACGTCATTTTCAAATTGAGAAGCATATGTTTTTGCAAGTTGATTGCTTAACTCAATCAGCTGATGAACACGTTCATTTTTTACTTCTTCATCAATTTGATCATCCATTCGTGCAGCAGGTGTACCAATTCTTGGTGAATACGGGAATACGTGTAACTCAGAAAACTGATGTTCCACAATGAAATCATATGTTTCTTGGAATTCTGCTTCTGTCTCACCAGGAAAACCTACAATCACATCACTTGTTACTGCAAGGCCTGGCAATGCTGCATGTAGCTTTTTAATACGTTCAGAGAAATGTGCCATTGAATATTTACGTCGCATACGTTTTAACACACTATCAGAACCTGATTGTAACGGGATATGCAAATGACGAACAACCTTCGTTGAATGTTGTAATACATCAATGACTTCGTCTGTTAATTGACTGGCTTCAATAGACGAAATACGGATACGCTCTAGACCATCAACTGTTTCTAAATCACGTAAAAGTTGCGCTAAGTTATAGTCTTTCAAGTCTTGTCCGTAGCCACCAGTATGAATACCTGTTAACACAATCTCTTTATATCCAGATTGCACAAGTTGTGTCGCTTGTTCAACAACTTTTTGAGGATCACGTGAACGCATCAGACCACGTGCCCACGGAATGATACAGAACGTACAGAAGTTATTGCATCCTTCTTGTATTTTAAGTGATGCACGTGTTCTGTCTGTGAAATATGGGACATCCAATTCTTCATACGTTCGGTTTTTCATAATATTGCTTACACCGTTAATTGGTTGTCTCTCTTTTTGATATTCATCGATATAACCTAACAATTTATGGCGGTCTTGTGTACCTACAACAATATCAACGCCTGGAATTTCCATGATTTCAGCAGAAGATGTCTGTGCGTAACAACCTGTAACACAAACCACTGCTTCAGGATTTTGTCGTATGGCTCTACGAATCACCTGACGACTTTTTTTATCACCTGTATTTGTAACTGTACACGTGTTGATCACAAATACATCTGCGTTTTGTTCAAAATCAACACGTTCGTAGTCAGCTTCTTTAAATAATTGCCAAATTGCTTCTGTCTCATAATGGTTTACTTTACACCCTAAAGTATGAAAGGCAACTGTTGACATGACTTCACCTCATTAATTCTATTTCGTAACTAATGGCACTTAACGCATAAAGTGCTGCTGTTTCAGCGCGAAGAATTCTTGGTCCAAGCCCAACGATGTGTGCGTGTGGTTCAAACAATGCAACTTCTCCTTCGCTAAAGCCACCTTCAGGCCCAAACAAAAGAAGTACTTTATCGTTTGGTTTTAGTTGTGTGAGTGTCTTTTTAAACTGAGATGACTCACCTTTTTTTGCCTGTTCTTCGTATGCCATTAGAATATAATCATATTCACTAATCATATCATATACATATTTTAAATTCGAGCAATATTTTATGTTTGGAATGCGTTGTCGATAACTTTGTTCAGCAGCTTCTTTGATAATTTTTGACCAACGTTCCAGCTTTTTATTCGCTTTTTGATCATTCAACTTTACAACTGAACGATCCATTTGAACAGCGATAAAATCATTTACGCCAAGTTCTGTCGCCTTTTGTAACAGCCATTCATATTTATCTGACTTGATCAACCCACTTGCAATCGTCAATGAAACAGGCATTTCACTATGAATTTCAAGTCGCTCTATTGTTTCAACTTCTATTGCTTTCTGCTCGGCATGAATAATTGTTGCTTTAAAAGTTTGTTGATTGTCAAAGTTGATAATGATTGTGTCGCCTTCTGTATAGCGCATTACTTTTAACATATGATGAATATCATCTTTATTTGTGATAAAAAAACGCTGATGGCACTCAGCGTTTTCATTTAGGAAATAACGTTGCATAATTATTCCACCTTCTGTCCTGTGATACAAACCCAACCATTATCATGTTGTACATCAACAATGTTATAACCAACCGCCTTCATTTGAGATTGGATTGACTCACTTTTCTCTTCAATAATTCCAGATGTAATAAAGTAACCAGATGGGTTTAATCGTTTGTAACTATCTTCAATCATCAACTCGATAATGTGTGGCAAAATATTCGCAATCACAACATCATATTGTGCCGTTTCATTCGTCAACAGGTTTCCAGTTGCTGTTTCAATCGCATCAGCACAACCATTTTTCTCAAAATTATCACGCGCAACTTTTACCGCCATTTCATCTAAGTCAATTGCTTTTACTGATTGTGCACCCATCAGATGTGATGCAATACTTAGAATGCCTGAACCAGTCCCAACATCGATAACATTGTGTTGAGGTTGAACGACACGTTCAATCGCCTTTAAGCAAAGACTTGTTGTCGGGTGATCACCTGTACCAAAAGCCATTCCTGGATCTAATTCGATATATAAGAAGTCGTCAGCCTGATCGATAGTCTCCCAGCTAGGTACAATAAAGAACCTGTCAGATGCTCGAAATGGATGGAAATAGTTTTTCCATTCATTTTCCCAATCTGATTCTTCAATCACCTTTGTGGATATTTGTAAAATATGCGAATCAACTTCATCAATTGACAATAGCTTTTCTTTTAAGCGTTCAACAAAAGCCTGATCGACTTGCATTTCTGTATAGTAACCTTTAATCACCATGTGCGTTTCTGGATAATCGGCTGGATCTAAGACAAATATTTCACCATATTTGTCTTCTCTAACTTTTCCGATTTCATTCGAGTCTTCAATGGCAACACCATTCGAACCGATATCTTGCAACAAATTAGAAACGATGGATTCAGCGTCTTCATTTACAGTTACAGATAATTCTATCCAATTCATCACATTAATCTCCCTTAAAGAAACGACGTGCTTTATCTTTGAAATTACTTGGTTGTTCGTTTATTTCATCGCCACTTTCTTCAGCGAATGCTTTCAATAATTCTTTTTGACGCTCAGTTAATTTGGTTGGTGTGTGAACTTTGATATTGATGAATAAGTCACCGTAACCATAACCATGAACGTTTTTAACACCTTTCCCTTTTAAACGGAATTGTTTGCCTGATTGTGTACCCGCTGGAATCGTTAAAATTCCTTGTCCGTTTAGAGTAGGAATTTTAATCTCATCACCAAGTGCCGCCTGTGCAAAACTGATAGAATGTTGATAATACACATCGTCACCATCACGTGTAAATTTATCAGATGGTTGCACACGGAAAACAACATATAAGTCACCGGCAGGGCCGCCATTTTCACCAGGAGATCCTTGTCCAGAAAGGCGAATTTGTTGATCATTGTCTACACCTTCAGGCACAGTAACTTCAAGTTTTACTGTTTTAACTTCTGTTCCTTTACCGTGACATGTTGGACAAGGTTCTTCAAACTCTTGTCCAGTTCCGTTACATTCAGGACAAACTTGTTGCGTACGCACACGACCTAAAATAGTATTTTGTTCTACTGACACATGTCCAGTCCCGTTACAGTAACTACATGTGTGCTTTTTCGTGCCTGGCTTTGCACCTTCTCCGTCACATGTATGACATACGACTTCTTTTCTGACTGAAATTTCTTTTTTTGTACCAAAGATCGCTTCTTCAAAAGTTACTGTCATTGTGTATTGAAGATCGTCACCTTTTCTCGGTGCGTTCGGATCACGTTGACGCTGTGCACCGCCGAAGAATGAACTGAAAATATCTTCAAAACCGCCGCCACCAAATCCTGAGAAGTCTTGGCCGCCAAACCCACCTTGACCAAAGCCACCTTGTGGACCGGCATGTCCAAACTGATCATAGTTTGCACGCTTATTTTCATCACTCAGTACTTCATAAGCTTCGCTGATTTCTTTAAATTTTTCATCCGCGCCTTCTTCTTTATTAATATCTGGATGATACTTTTTTGACAGCTTACGATAAGCACGCTTTATTTCATCTTTCGAAGCACTCTTCGAAATGCCAAGGACTTCATAATAGTCTCTTTTTGCCAATGCAATCTCTCCTTTTCGTTAATAAATATCATGAAAGTAAAAGGGGCTGGGACGATGATTGTCCTAGCCCCTTTGAGCGACTGATACCAGTCAATCTATTTATTGTGATCTATTATTTTTGATCGTCGTCATTTACTTCTTTAAATTCAGCATCTTGTACTGTATCGTCTTGTTGTGTAGCACCGCCTTGAGCTTGTTGTGCTTGCTGTGCTTGTTCGTAAATCTTCATAGATAATTGTTGAATCACTTGTTCTAGTGCTTCTTTTTTCTCTTTAATCGCATCAATATCGTCACCTTCAAGTGCTGACTTCAATGCTTCTTTTTTGTCTTCTGCTTCTTTTTTATCGTCTTCAGTAACATTTTCACCTAAGTCAGTTAATGTTTTGTCAACTTGGAAGACAAGTTGATCAGCTTCGTTACGTAAGTCTACTTCTTCACGACGTTTTTTATCAGCTTCAGCATTTTGCTCAGCATCTTTCACCATGCGATCGATTTCTTCGTCAGATAGTGCAGATGAAGATTCGATTGTAATGTTTTGTTCTTTGTTTGTACCTAAATCTTTTGCAGTTACGTTTACAATACCGTTTTTATCGATATCGAATGTTACTTCGATTTGTGGTACCCCACGTGGTGCTGGTGGAATATCAGTTAATTGGAAACGGCCTAATGTTTTGTTATCTGATGCCATTGGACGTTCACCTTGAAGAACATGGATATCAACGGCTGGTTGGTTATCAGCTGCAGTTGAATATACTTGTGACTTAGATGTTGGGATTGTTGTATTACGTTCGATTAACGTATTCATACGTCCACCCATAATTTCGATACCTAATGATAATGGTGTAACGTCTAGAAGTACAACATCTTTAACGTCACCAGTGATAACGCCACCTTGAATTGCAGCACCCATTGCGACTACTTCATCTGGGTTTACACCTTTATTTGGTTCTTTGCCAATTTCTTTTTTGATTGCTTCTTGTACGGCTGGAATACGTGTTGATCCACCAACTAAGATTACTTCGTCGATATCAGAATTTGATAAACCAGCATCTTTCATCGCTTGACGTGTTGGAGTCATTGTTTTTTGTACAAGTTTGTCTGCTAATTCTTCAAATTTAGCGCGTGTTAGTGTTGTTTCTAAGTGTAAAGGTCCTGCAGCACCCGCTGAGATGAATGGTAATGAAATTTGTGTTGAAGAAACACCTGATAAATCTTTTTTCGCTTTTTCAGCTGCATCTTTTAAACGTTGTAATGCCATTTTATCTTGTGATAAATCTACACCGTTTTCAGATTTGAATTCATTTACTAGGTAATCGATGATAACTTGGTCAAAGTCATCTCCACCTAATTTGTTGTCACCTGCAGTTGCTAATACTTCGAATACACCGTCACCTAATTCAAGAATTGAGACGTCGAAAGTACCACCACCAAGGTCGAATACTAATACTTTTTCTTCTTTGTCGGTTTTATCTAAACCATATGCTAATGCAGCAGCTGTTGGTTCGTTAATAATACGCTCTACTTCTAATCCAGCAATTTTACCAGCATCTTTAGTAGCTTGACGTTCACTGTCATTGAAGTAAGCTGGAACTGTGATAACTGCTTTTTCAACTTTTTCACCTAGATAGCTTTCAGCAGTATTTTTTAGGTTTTGTAAAATCATCGCTGAAATCTCTTGTGGTGTATAATCTTTACCTTCAATGTTTTCTTTGTAGTCAGTTCCCATATGACGTTTAATAGATTGAATTGTATTTGGGTTTGTGATAGCTTGACGTTTTGCCACTTCACCTACTTGTGTTTCTCCATTTTTGAACGAAACAACAGATGGCGTTGTTCTCGCACCTTCAGGATTTTGAATTACTTTAGGTTCGTCACCTTCTAATACTGATACACAAGAGTTTGTTGTTCCTAAGTCAATACCAATTACTTTACTCATAATCAAATTCCTCCTAATTTACAAACAATGTTATTTTACATAAATGATTGATTTTCGTCAAAAATTATTGATTTACTTTAACCATTGATGCGCGTAATACGCGATCTTTTAACTTGTAGCCTGATTGTAATTCTTCAGTAACTGCACCTGATTCAAATTCAGGGTTATCATCTTGGATGACAGCTTGATGATAATTTGGATCGAATTGTTCGCCTTCCGCTTGAATGCGTTCCAATCCATTGTCTTCAAGTGCTTTGATAAGGCTGTCATAAACCATTTGAACACCTTTTTTTAGTGCAACAAATGATTCATCATCACCTTCTATTTGTAGTGCTCTTTCAATATTATCAAGCGTTGGTAAAACATCTGTTAATACTGATTGCGCACGGTACGTTTTTTGAATATCTGCTTCGTTTTGAATACGACGTTTATAATTTTCAAATTCTGCGTATAATCTTAAATATTTTTCTTGAGAAGCATCGACTTCTGCTTGCAATGATTCAAGTTGCTGTTCTAATGTTGGTTCAGTTGAATCTTCAACGTTCTCTTCATTAACAGCTTCTTGTTCGACATTTTCTTCCGATTCAGTTGCGTTAAAGTCAACTGTTTCTTCAGTTGTCTCTTTTTGTGTTTCTTCTTCTCTTGACGCTTTATCTTCTGACATTTCTAAACCTCCATCAGAGCTGAGACATAATGACTTTGTATGCATCATTTGATTGCGCTCGAATCCTAAGCACTTTTGTCTCTATCTCTTGAATTGTTTTATCTTGTTTGACTAAGCAATTGTATCACATTTTGATAGCGCATTGCTGTTGGGCCAACTATCGCAATATGACCTTCTATTTGATTCGCTAAAGCATAAGGTCGGGTCACAATCGCAATTCCTTCTAAGTTCTGATCTATCTCAGAACCAATACTAATATGAATCGGCGCATCTGACATTTGGTCAATCAATTGAGTGATTTTTCCAGACTCCACATACTTCAATATAGGTTGAATTGAAGTCACTGTACTTTCATTCAATCGTTCGATTAATTGATGTTTACCGCCCAAATAAATACGTGATGTTTCAGAATCGAGGTGTTTCTTTATTAGAAAGTACACCTGTAACAATATCGCCACTTCATGATCACTAAAACCCATCAATCGGTATGCATCTATTTGATACTTTCCGTTATTCAAAAAACTACTAAGATTACTCGAAATAAAATTAGATAATTTAATAACGGTCGTATCATCAACTGTTATCGTTGATGATAAATGCAAATGCTTTACATGACCCGTTTGATAGATCAGTACGACAATTAAATGTTTGTCATTGATTTTCATCAAGTGGACATTAAGAATTGAAGCCTTAGTATGATCTGGACCAACTACTATCGTCGTGTAATGCGTTTGATCAGAAAACAACTGTGCCAAACGATTCAATGTAGTTGAAATATCATAATGATTCTCACTAAACAAAGTATTAAGATTTAATTTGTTTGGATGCTCTTCCACATCTTCATGTTCCAGCAGCTGATCTACATAAAGACGAAAGCCTGCTTCAGAAGGTATTCGACCGGATGATGAATGTGTCTTTTCAATCAGGTGGTTTTCTTCTAGCATTTTCATCTCATTTCTAATTGTTGCTGGACTAACTTTGACGTTATGTCGCTTAATTAATGTGGTAGAACCAATAGGTTGGCCTAATTCAACATAATCTTCAACAATTGCATTTAAAATACTAATTTGCCTTTGTGTAATCATGTTTCCACCTCATTAGCACTCCTTTATCTCAAGTGCTAATTATAATTTATCAGAAAGGTCAAAGTAAGTCAATGTTAAAGCTCTTAAATCTCAAATTTCTATTTGTCACTTGATAAATGTCTCAAAGACGTAATTTCCAATCACTCTACCTTCATCTGTTAAAGCTACATGCGTCTCTGTTTGACGGATTAACTGTTTACGACCTAATTGCTGTAACTCATCATGATAATAATCAGTGAGTTGGATACCATATTTTTCAAAGAATACTTCCTTATTTACGCCTTCATTCATACGCAATCCTAAAAACATCTCTTCTTCCATTTTCTCTTGCATCGTCAAAACATCTTTTGTTCGTATCGGCTTTTTATTTTGACGAATTTGTTCAATGTAGTGTTGTACAGGATTGATATTTGAATATCTCACACCATCTACATAACCGCTTGCACCCGCACCGAAACCAAAATAAGGTTCATTTTTCCAATACACTTTATTGTGTGTCGAGGCATGGTTGACTTTTGCAAAATTAGAAATTTCATATTGATGTAATCCATTTTCTGCTAACTTTTTAATCATATAATGATACATTTCAGCACCCAGATCTTCATCTGGTTCATTTAATTCCCCACGTTGATATAGATTGTAAAACTGTGTCTGCTTCTCTAAAATCAGTCCGTAGCTTGATATATGGTCAACATTGAGAGCAATTGCCTCATCTAAACTTTCTTCAAATTGTGCCATCGTTTGACCTGGAAGCTGATACATCAGGTCAATACTAATAGATGGAATACCGTGTTTTCTAGCATTATGAACGGCCGTATAAATGTCTTCACGCCGATGACTACGACCTAATATTTTTAATAATGCTTCATCAAAAGTTTGAACACCTAATGATAATCGATTGACACCATATTTTTTCAAAAGTGCTACTTTTTCCTCAGTCAGTTCGTCTGGGTTGGCCTCGAATGTATATTCACCGCTGATATCAAATTGTTCTTGAATAGCAATCAATAAGCGCTCCAATTGCTCTTCAGATAAAGCAGTCGGTGTTCCCCCACCAACAAACATTGTTGACAAAGGTCGCTTACCAACCCATGACATTTCTGTTATTAAACACGTCAAATAGTCATCGACCGGCTGATGTTGTATAAAATATTTATTAAAATCACAATAGGTACATATTTTCACACAGAAAGGAATATGGATATAAGCACTTTTAACGTCTTGCATATGTTCTCCTCCTACGAAATAAACTCCCAAGTCACAATGTCATTCAAGTGACTGAGAGCTATATAATATTTATTCGTCATCCATTTTAAGAACTGCTAAAAAGGCATCTTGTGGAATTTCAACACTACCAACAGCCTTCATCTTTGCTTTACCGGCTTTTTGTTTTTCAAGTAATTTACGTTTACGGCTAATATCGCCACCGTAGCATTTTGAAAGGACGTTTTTACCCATTGATTTGATATTCGTACGGGCAACAATTTTTTGTCCGATTGCAGCTTGAACGGGTACTTCGAACTGTTGTCTTGGAATAAGTGTTTTTAACTTTTCGACAAGCACACGACCACGCTCATATGCAAAGTCACGATGCACAATAAAACTTAATGCATCAACTTTATCACCATTTAATAAAATATCCATCTTAACGAGATTACTTTCTTTATTCTCGATAAATTCATAGTCGAATGACGCATAACCTTTCGTGTTTGATTTCAATTGATCAAAGAAATCAAATACGACTTCTGATAATGGCAATTCGTAAACGATACTTACACGAATATCATCTAAATAGTCCATCGTAATGAATTGACCACGTTTACGTTGGCATAACTCCATGACAGCCCCTACGTAATCATTTGGTACCATCATTGTCGCGCGAACATATGGTTCGAATACTTTTTCAATTTGGTCACGATCAGGCATTTGTGCTGGGTTATCAACTTTTATGGACTCGCCATTTCTTAACACAACTGTGTAAATAACTGATGGTGCAGTAGCAATTAATTCAATACCGAACTCACGTTCAATTCGTTCTTGAATAATTTCCATGTGCAGCATCCCTAAAAATCCTGTACGGTATCCAAATCCAAGTGCTTTTGAAGATTCTGGTTCAAATTCAAGTGAGGCATCATTTAATTGTAATTTTTCTAATGCTTCACGCAAGTCATTGTAATCTTTATTGTCAATTGGGAAAAGACCACAATATACCATTGGATTCATCTTCTTATAACCTTGTAATGGCTCACTTGCTGGATTGTCTTCGTGCGTAATCGTATCCCCAACACGAGAGTCATCTACATTTTTAATACTTGCGATAATGTATCCAACATCTCCGACCGTTAGTTCATCAACAGGTAATTGCTTAGGTGTATTAATCCCCACTTCTGTAACTTCAAAGCTTTTGCCTGTTGCCATCATTTTAATGCGGTCTCCCGCCTTAACAACACCATCTACTACACGAATAGATGATACGACACCACGATACGGATCATATTCAGAGTCAAAAATTAACGCTTTGAGTGGTGCAGATGGATCGCCGTCTGGTGCTGGAACAATTTCAACGATCTTCTCCAAAATTTCATCGATACCTATATTAGACTTGGCACTGGCTAACACAGCATCATCTTTGTCGAGACCGATAACATCTTCTACTTCTTGTTTTACGCGCTCTGGTTCAGCAGCTGGTAAGTCGATCTTGTTAATAACAGGGATCAACTCAAGATCGTTATCCAACGCAAGATATACGTTTGCTAATGTTTGTGCTTCAATACCTTGTGCAGCGTCAACGACAAGAATTGCCCCTTCACATGCAGCGAGTGAGCGTGACACTTCGTATGTAAAGTCGACATGTCCTGGTGTATCGATCAGATGAAATGTATAAGTTTCGCCGTCTTTTGCTTCATATTTTAGACGAACCGCATTCAATTTGATTGTAATACCACGTTCACGTTCCAGATCCATAGAATCTAACAGTTGCGCCTGCATTTCACGTGATTCAACAGATTTTGTGTTTTCTAAAATTCGATCTGCTAATGTTGACTTACCATGGTCAATGTGGGCAATGATCGAAAAGTTTCTAATATTTTTACGTCTTGTTAAACGCTCATTATTGTTCATAACATCCTGCTCGCTTTCATCATATTCCCGATTTATAAACTCTTACATCTTTGCTATGATAACGTTTTTAGGCTACAATTGCAACTAGATGAAGTAGCATTTTGAAATAACCTTGTCATTATAAAATTAAAAAATAAGATTAACTGTATAATTAATGATTGCACATTGTGTACACATTTGATAGAATAAATTCTGTTGTAATCAAAGTTATTTTGATACCAAGTTGATTCTAGGAGGTGTCTTTCATGCCAAACATTAAATCTGCTATTAAACGTGTAAAAACAACGCAAGTAGCTGAGAGCCAAAACATTTCACAAAAAAATGATATGCGTTCTGCAGTGAAAAACGCAAAAAAAGCAATTGAAACTAATGCTGACAATAAACAAGAATTAGTAAGCAAAGCAATCAAACGTATTGATAAAGCTGCGCAAAAGAATTTAATTCATTCTAACAAAGCTGATAGAATGAAATCTAAATTAATGTCAGCAAAATAATTTCATAGTGTCTTCACTATGTCTCACCGTATTTCGTGTTGAATGTTTCAATATGAAATACGGTTTTTTCATTTTAATAAAAGGATGAGATACGAAAACATCGCACACTCACCCTTTTGCATCTATAAACTTAAAATAAATAATTCTAAAATAAGAACTTTATCCATATATGACGACTTTAGTTTATAATCCGTTTCAGCACAAGCATCAATAATCTCTAACAATTGATGTAACTGATATTTTCTGCATTGTTGTAATGCAAGCTTTACTCGATATGGATGCACGCCAACAGTTTTTGCAATCTGCTGCTGCGAATACCCTTTTTGACTCAAAATCAGAGATTGATAATACAAGCGATAATTGCTCGTTATCAAAGCTAGTAACTTTATCGGTTCTTCTTTTAACTGGATTAAATCTTTCATGAGTTGTATGGCACGATCTTTTTGGCCTTTTTGTATGTATTCCGTTAACAAAAAGACATTTTGCTCAAGACTTCTATTCACAATAGTTTGTACATCTTTTTTAGTAATTGTCGGCTGGTCACCAATAAATAAAACAATTTTTTCCAGTTCTTGTTGAACGATACGATAATGTATACCTGTCAGTCCAATTAACGTATCTAATGCATCTTGTTTAATATCTTTAAATTGCTCATGTAATTCTTTTTGAATCCATGTTTTCATCTCTTGTTCTGTAAACTGCTCAACTTTTTTCAGTGATGCATACTTTTTAAGCTGTTTTACAACCTTCTTTCGTTCATCCAACTTAACAGCATTCACTTGAAATACGATAAGTGTTTGTCCATCATAGTTTTCAAGAAATCGGATAAACCCTTCTAAGTTCGGTTGCTTTTCTTTAGCTACTTTCTCCCCAGTAAAGATATAACTGTTTTGTACCAAGACAACTTTTTTATCTGAAAAGAAAGGCATTGTCATTGCTTCTTCCATAATTGTATTCAACTCTGTTTCATATAAATTATATTTCACAAAGTTAAAGTCATCTTTTGGTTCCTTTTCTAGGTATGTTTCAATGAGTCGATCACTCTCTTTATCGACAAGTTCTGGTACTTCGCCATATACAGCATGCAAATACGACATGTACTTCTCCCTTTCAAAATCAATGTATTTGTATTATAGCATGATTTGGTTCGTTGTTCTTTCTAATTCATACCAGTTGTCATGTGTGAAATTGTGTAACCATGTGCAAAACTTTCATCAAATGTCACAACAATATGATGCAACTCTGCAGTGCTATAAATAGGGATATGAAGTGAATGATATCGGTCGATAATCACTGGACTCGGTAAATGATACATGTTGTGTTTTGCAACAGAAACAATTGCATGAGTAGGTTTTATTACGTTGAGAAATGCCGTTGAACTACTTGTTTTACTACCGTGATGCCCTACTTTTAAAATATCTATCTTCGGTAATGCAAATGCATTCATTAACTGTTCTTCATTATTAACTGTCGCATCTCCCATTAACAATAATTTGTTCTGATTAATGTTCACGAATGTCACAATAGAATGTTCATTCGGGTCTTCACTTTGTCCAATATCACTATTTAAAAACTGGAACGAAAATGCGCCCAGATTTAAATGTTGAAGCTGATGAGAGTCCCATAATGTAGCCTGTTCATCTTGTACAACATGACGTACTAATTTCAAATTCAAAGAATCAAAATGATTGGGATTGATAACGATATTGGAAATTGCAAC